>CAYTPV010000006.1:0-274968 GCA_964440115.1 uncultured Oscillospiraceae bacterium
CCGATCACGACAGTGCCGCGGTACCCGCCGCCTTGACCTTCAAAGCGCACCGACAGCTTGTCGATGAGCACTTTCATGGCTTCGCCGCCCAGCATAAGCTCCGGCAGAAATACCTCGAGATTGTCGAATGCTTCGCCAAGTTTTTCCAGCGCCACAACCCCGCCCTTGTTGATTGCTTCGTTTGGGTCGATGTTCTGATCGAGGACTTCCTGTGCAAGCTGTGCAACCTCGTCGCAGTCGCCGTTGTAAATTGCATCGGCGATCCGCTCAATAATGTTTGACATTGATATCCTCCTCAGTAGTGATGCCTCTGAACATGTGCTATCGAGATTTCGAGATAATGGAAATACGATATGTTAACGTGTTCATTTTCTGTGCAATAATAATTTCTACAGTAGTGATAGAATTCCTTCTTTGAATCTAAAAAAATATAAAAAAATTTTTGAATGAGTATATATTTGGGTTTTATTTATATGTTAGAGGCTGAAAACCTGTTGTATTCCCTTAAAAAAACATATATAATCATTCAAGAGAATAATTGGTGTGTGCAGATGCAATATGGCATTACTTGACGTTAAAACCGGCATCCGGGCTACACACGTTTGCGGAAAGCATGCAAATTACTTTCTTATAATGTTGCAATTGCTCTAAACTTTGTGGAGGTGACCATCCCTACCAATGAAAACGCATAATAAGCCGCTGACCGTTG
Organism: uncultured Oscillospiraceae bacterium; assembly: GCA_964440115.1. Lineage (GTDB taxonomy): Bacteria > Bacillota > Clostridia > Christensenellales > CAG-138 > JAEWWD01. The sequence continues at coordinate 710 of CAYTPV010000006.1, forward strand.
CGCCTGCAACTCTTAAGGATGTTGCAAGGCGTGCTGGGGTATCGCATTCGACGGTATCAAGGGCAATTAACCACCCCAACCTGCTCAATGAAGAAACGCTCGAAGCCGTGCGCGAGGCAATCCGGGAATTGGATTATACGCCAAATCCTTTCGCGCGAGGCTTGCAGACAGCAACAAGCAAAACGGTCGCACTTATTGTGCCGAATATGCAAAACCTGGCGTATGCAAATTTCGCAGCGGGCGCTCAGAAAACGCTAGAGTCAGAACGATTCAGCCTTATTATGGCGAGCTCCGCTGAGGATAGAGAACGCGAGAAATTCATTTGCAAAAACCTGAACTACCATGGAATAGACGGTGTGATATTCGCAAGCTCCACAGGAGGCACGCCGCCGGTTGAGCTGCTGCCCGCAAAAGCTGTAAAAGTACTCATAGAACGAGTCGCGCCCGGCGGAGAATATGATGCCTTTTTTCTGGATATCGACGATGGGGTCATGCGTGCCTGCAAACATCTGGAGGCGCATGGGCATAGGAGAATAGCGATTATTCAGGGTGATAAAACGGGATATAGCAGCAAACAGCGGCTTTATGCATTTAAGCAGGCGCTGTCAGCCCTTAAAATACCGTTCTATCCGGAATACGTGGAAACAGGCGATTGGAGCCCGCGCGGGGGCTGGATGGCCATGGATCGGCTGCTGCAGCTGCCTAGCCCGCCGACTGCAGTGTTTGTTACTACAGATACAATGGCAATGGGAACAATTGGCTCAGCTGCGGCGAATGGCCTGAGAATACCGGGCGATATTTCCATTATCGGCTTTGATAATGAACCCGGCAGCGGCGAATTCAATCCGCCTTTGACAACATTGGATGCTTGCTCGTATGAAATGGGTATACACGCTGCGGAGGTTCTTCTCAAACGCCTGAGTGAGCCGGGGCGTCCGTACGTACAGATCATGTATCCGCTGCAGTTGGTACTGCGTGCATCCACCGGACCTGCCCCAAAGCTTTACGGCGTGTGACGGATCCAGTATACTATATTTATATTCAAATGCATCGGGCCAATATCTGGGTATGAAATGATCTGGATAGGGCCCCTTTTCAGGAGCAGCGCGTATGCCGAAACTATCTGTAATAACTGAATTTGGCCATATCAATATCGAAGCTGCATTGCAGGAGCTGTTGATTGCAGCGCTTCAGCGAGCCGATGTGCCTATTTCCTTTCCCTGCGCGGGAAATCATACTTGCGGTAAATGCCGTGTGCACGCATGCGGCATGCTTTCTCCAATGGATGAGAGGGAACGTGAACTTCTTTCTGACGCGGGGAAGGGAATCCGGCTTGCCTGTTTCGCCAGGGTGGAGGGAGATTGCGAGGTTTCATTGCTTTCGGCCGGGCAGGATAGGATTGCTGCGAATTTTGTGCCGGACAGCATGCCCACGCAGCCCGTCTATCACGGAGGGTACGGAGTAGCGTTTGATATTGGAACCACGACTGTTGTAGGATACCTGTTTCATGAAAGCAGCGGTGAGCCGCTCTCCATATTGGGGGAGTTAAACCGGCAGCAGCCATACGGGTCCAATGTGTTATCCCGTATCGACTACTGCAATGCCTATACGGTAGGGCCTCTTTGCTCGATCATCAGGATGCAGCTTGCCGATATGCTTCGGGCGCTGTGCGACAGCAGCGGCGTACCTTCGCAGGACATTCGGGCGATGGTCATCACCGGCAATACAGTCATGCTTCACATATTGGCGGGGTTGGAACCGGGGTCGCTAGCACTTGCCCCTTTTACGCCGAAATCCCTGTTCGACTGCTGGATGGACCTGCATTTGAACGGGTTTGAGCATGTTCAGACCTATCTTCCGCCCTGCATTTCCTCTTATGTCGGAGCGGATATCACCTGCAGCATATTGGCAAGCGGTATTACGCGTACGACAGAAAATATCCTGCTGGTGGACATTGGAACAAACGGGGAAATGGCTCTGCAGACGCCGGAACGAATGGTATGCTGCGCTACTGCAGCGGGGCCTGCTTTTGAAGGCGCAGGTATATCCTGTGGATCGAATGCGCGGGCGGGTGCCATACAATCGGTTTGGGTATCGGATGGCAGCCTCGAATTTACGACTATTGGCAATGCAGAGGCGAAGAGCATCTGCGGGTCCGGATTGGTCGATGCTGCGGATGCCCTGTGTAAACTTGGTTATATTGAAAGTTCCGGCCGTATGGATAGGCAATTTAGCGGCAGTATTCGCATCGGCGAAAGCGCCGTTTCACTTACACAGGGGGATATCCGCGAGCTGCAGCTGGCGAAAGCCGCCATACGCGCCGGCATGGACGCTTTGCTCTACGAATGCGGGTTAAACTACGATGCGTTATCACGGATCATACTATGCGGCGGATTTGGCAGCAGCATACAGCCACAAAGCGCCGCCGCAATCGGATTAATTCCCCTCGCTATGGGGGAACGGACGCGCGCAATAGGTAACGCTGCGGGGATTGGCGCATCTTACATTCTTCAGAACACGCTGCGCATGGAGGAAGCAAAGCAAATCGCGCGGCGCGCGCAAACGGTGGAATTGGCAACGAATCCTTATTTCATAGATAGATTCATCAAAACCACTGCTTTTGGGGATATAAATTTGTTGGACGAGGATGAGTAACCATATAAAGCAATATAGAAAAGGACAGGTAACAGGCCAGGTGCATTTCGTACCTGGCCTGATTTTGTAATCTGGACGGAAGCTTTACAATAGCTTTTTGATTTGATCGTAAAGCTCTTCGTGGCTGGGTATAATGGACGCGTACGCCAGCTTTCCGTTGATATATAGGGAGGGCAGATTCTGCACGCCTATGCGCTTGCAGCGGGCAATGCCTTCCCGCGATGTGTATTTGTACTCCACGATATCAATTTTGTTGCCAAATTCGGCTTTGGCGTCACATACCATTGCCCACATATATGTACAGGCTGCGCAGGATGCGGAATCCAGTGTGAATGCTTCCAGAAGGGGGCGAGGCAGCGCGCTGTAGTCCGGAAGCTCGACTTCCACATCTGTCCCGACAGATTCATAATTTTTGATCAACTCGCGGTATTTGTCGATATCCCGCACAGTCTCGGCTACAGCAATAGTGTTTTCTATGGGGATGTCAAACGGCATGTCGCATCCAGGAGAGACAATCAAGTTATGCCGATCTACGCTGTCCACCATGTCCACGACGAATTTCATGTTATCCTGCTGATTGCCGAACAGCATCGTGGTTGTGAGCGGGATATTTCCGCCTATGACGATGTTATAACGATCCGTAATCTCTTTGGCGGTAGCCATGGGGATGTTTTCGTCTATGGATATGCCGTCAGGTTTTGTCAGGCACATTTCCTCGATATTGCGCAGCGCATTGCCGCACACGAAGAAAGAGGAATACAATCCTTTGGAACGGATATACTCCAGCAGCCGTGTATAAACGTCGGATAAGAACGTTCTGAAATGGGCGGGGGAGATCTGGGAAACCAGCGGGTCTACGGGCGCTATAATATCCATGCCAGCTTCGGCGTAGAAATCGATCATGCTGCAGGCGTTTTTATAGACATATTCCATCAGCGAGTGGACGCGTTCGGGATTACGTTTCATATCCATGAACAGCTTGGTTCCCCGCAGATGCGAAGCGAGAGTGAACGGTCCGCAGAACAAACCGTACAATGCTGTTGTGTCGCCTACGGCAGCCTTCATCTTCCGGCATACGCTCATGATCAACGGGATACGTCCATCGTTGGGGCCTACGACTTTATCGTAAACCGCGTCGTCCGCCTCGAAAGGATGCGTCAGTACGCTCGGCGGATTGTTTTCCGCCCAAACAAGTTCACATCCCAGTATTTCTGCTTCCAGCTGAAGATCAAACACGATGGGCATGCCGTCGGGCATATATAGCTTATGAACTTCCATCAAAGAACTCAGGAGCTTTTCTTCATCCGTGAGTACCTCTCTTGCGTTGTAACCTTTCAGTTTGCCCGCATGTACGCCAGCAAACGGCACCCAGGGAGCTCTTGGTGTCTGTTCGTGTCTGAACGCAGAAAAAATAAGTTCCTTTCCAGTCATCGTGACTGACCTCGCTTTCTTTTCTATTGCATATTGGCTTCACAGCCTGTTATCTGTTCCCAAATATCCTGGAGTAAAGCTGCAGAGTCCGGCTTTGCGGCTAATATCATGAGTTCTGTGCCAATAATGGGGAATTCGCTTTGAAAAGGTTTTACGCTTGCACGTCCTCCCGCGATTTCCACAAAGAAAGGCCCCTCTTGACATTGCGCAAATCCCTTCATGCGCAGTACATGCGGCGAAAGCGCGACTGCGGCGTCCAATAAACGTTCCCGTGCAATGATATCAATGCTCCGAAGCGCATAGCTATCTGGCCGGTTCCAAGTGAAATTGCAGCAGCAGCGGCGATTGCTCTTTTCTTCAATACCGCTTGAGGGCAGTTCATCAAACGGTATTTGCGCATAGGTTGTGCACAGCAGACGGGCCGAGGAATTCAGAGATTTGACGCGGTTTTCCACTTCGTCTATTATGGAATACTCTGCAATATCCGTTTTGTTGAGCAATATCAAATCTGCTGCCGCAATCTGATGTTCAATCGGCAGCAATACATCCGCGTAATCGAGGAAAGTTGTGCAATCTACGATACAGATCGAGCCGGCATAACGATAGGTCTGAGCTAGTTTGCCGGTCAAATCCTTGAGAATTTTCTGCATCTCCGTAGGATCGGCAAGGCCGGAGCTTTCTACGAGCAGCAAGTCGATAGGACTTTGTGAAAAACGTATGAGCGCATCGACAAACTGCGCCTTCAGGCAGCTGCAAAAAATGGAACCGTTGTCGATCTCCCTCATCTGAATATCGCCGCTCTCGATTAGTTTGCCATCAACGCCTACCTGACCGAATTCATTCACCAGCACCCCAATGCGAAGATGTGCAAATTGATCGAGCATACGCTTTAGCAGAGTTGTCTTTCCTGCCCCCAGAAAGCCAGATAATAGATATAGAGTGATTTCAGACATATTGTTCCTCCATTCCTTAACGGGAAATGAACTGTTCCATACTGAACTGTTCGCCCGGTTGGATAATCAGAAATTCATCGTCCCATTCGCCCAGAAGCAGCTTTTTCAGTATACGCAGCGTTCCCTTGCCTTCGGTGTAAGAAAGATTGAGCTTGGTTGCAGTTTCGGTTACAACGGGTCGGCACATCTGCATATCATAAGACCCTGTATCAAGCAACTGAATGGATTGGTAGTTCTTCAGCATGGCGTTGTAAATATACTTGGTCTTTTTTTCACCATATCGCTGCAGGCATCTGTCGTATTCGCTCCCCATGAACCGTTCCGATTTTAACCAACCCGCCGTATAGTACAGCGTTCTGCAATCCACTTCGCCGCGGGATTGATACTTGGAGCTAGTCAAAAAATGAATGCAGTCGTCGAACTTCGGCAATACCAGTTTGGCGTGTTTACTGCCAATTCCTGCAAGTGCATTGCCGCATAATGCAAACGTTAACATAATGGTGCATACTTCGGGGGTTGAATCGATGCGGGTGGACAGTTCTTTTCTAAGCCGCTCCGGAAACTCATGCAGACCGCTGTCAATCCATAAAACCGGCAGTATACGGCCTGTTTGCCGCATGGCTTCTTTGACTTCATCCTCAAGCATCGAGCAGGCGATGATCAATTCGCTCATAATTTTCTGCCTTGAAGCTGTTCATATTGTGAAATTGTCTATCGGATATAGCTATCATATACTTTTCAATAAGTGTTTGTCAACGAAAAAAATGCGTGATTTTGCACACGATTTCATAATTTCTTGAGTTGAATGAGCAAGGCAAGAAAAGCATCAGAAAATGAAAGTCCCGAACTCCGCCTATGATAGGCAGACAGTTCGGGACATGCGATGCAAATACCCGATAAGGAGCAGTCGATTAGAAGCCGCCGGGGTCAACAGAATTCATTCCAATATTGCCTTCCTGCGAGCGCAGTGTGTAGGTATAGACCCAATTTCTCTCTAGAGCACAATTCTCCGCGCTCTCGTAATATGAAGCACCCTGTTGGCCAAACATCTCTGCCTCTCCAAACCAATTATTACCAGTAGCTATCTTGATTTGATAGATACCAACCGGAAGACTGATGCGGGCAGACTTACCAGACGCAATGAATATGCAGGCTACAAGGTCACCTTTGTCGGAATAGAGCTTCAAATAATTGTTGAGACCATCGTCGGGTGTTTTGATGGTGAACGGACATGATTTGGATTTATATGCATCATTGCGGTAAGTTTGTCCGGTCTTAGGATCCTTCTGTATGCAATTCTGGGCCTGTTCAGAAGCGTCGGAGTAATCCGGCATTGCGGAATATAAGGTGTAGGCAGTATAGAATTTCCCCTGTTCGTATGCTGTTTCTGCAGCCTCATAATCCAGCCCATGCTGACATTGGACCATCATTTCACTTGAATCGGCATATCCGTTTAGCGCCTGAAAAGCGGAAAGGGCTTGCTGATACTGCCCTGCATCAAGCAAAGCGCGCGCAGCGTTATAATCTAACTTCTGCTTGCACTGTATGGCTAATTCTTCAGCATCCTGAAATGTGCCCAATTGCACAAACAGGTCCCGAGCCTGCTGCGTATCTCCGCTTCCGAGCAGATCAACCGCTTTATTATAATTCATAAAGTTTTGGCATTCCTGCGCCTGATCCGCTGCATTCGCGTAATTGGGCAAGCTATTGAAAATCCCATATGCTTCTTCGTATTTTTCCTGCGTTTTCAATGCAGCTGCCTGATTGTAGGCAATGCGGTTCTGGCATTCTAATATCTGATCCTCGGAATCACGATACTCTTTTAGCTGCGTGAATTCGGCAATTGCTTGGTCAAGTTTGCCGGATTCCATTAAGGATATGGCATTCTGATATTTGGTTGCCTTGCTGATGATCAGGACGGCCGTTATAATGATCGCGACCAATACGACCGCACCGCCCGCAAACAGTACTCCCTTGCGTTTTTGAGGCTTAACGATTGGGGTGGGAATTTGCATACTATCAGGATTGGAAGATTGAGCTCCGGCAGACTGTTGTGTGATATTTTGCTGTTGCAATACGGGTGCTGTTTCCGCACCGCAGGCAGGGCAAAAGCGGGAGCCCTCCGGCATTTGTTTTCCGCAGGCATGACAATACATAACGAGCCTCCAAAACTAGAAAGTAAAAAATGGTAATAAGAAATGGTTCTTTTTTATTATAAGCGATAGATTTCATAAATCAAGTTGAACAGCATTGCACAAATAAAATTGCTTACAAGAGTTTTGGAGTTCCGGGTTCATAAATGCAAAAAAAAGCGCCTGGAGTTATACAAGCGCGTTGATCTTCCTATAGTCAGAATTCTGATACAGCAGGGGAGAGAGCAATAAAAGTATCACGATATTCTATCCGCTGCATTACTCCCCGAACAGGCAACAATGTGTACAGTCGCCGTTACCGGGTATCTGAAGTTACTCAATATTTGATTCAATCATTGTTTTAATAGCATTTGCCGCATCGGCTTCGTCTGAGCCATTGCAGTGTATGTTAACGGTGTCACCGCAATTCACGCCAAGGCATAGAATCTCGACAAGGCTTTTGGCATTGCCTGATTTTCCGTCTTTCTCAATACGAATGGCGGAATCAAATTTCTTTGCTGTCCTCATCAGGTCGGCTGCCGGGCGCGCATGCAGTCCACAGGAGCTCTTCACAGTCGCAGTACAATTTATCATATCATTGCCTCATTCAATGGAAGTGGGGAGAAATTCGATTGGCCTCTCTGCCATGCAGTTCTTTTGATCACCCCGCCTGACGAATTCGTCAGGCGGGATGATTGAGTGACTTAGAATATACCCAGTGCGCCGCCGATGAAGCCAACTACGGCTACGCCAAGCAGTATCTGCCAAGTCTTGACCTTCTTGGTGGTGAGCCAGTAAACGAAGAGGGTCAGACCAAGGGGCAGGAGGTTGGGCATGATGGCGTCAAACAGGCCGGTCTGCAGATCGAAGGGAACCTGACCGATGTTAAACGCGATCTTGGTGCTGAAGCTGACATAGCTGGAAATCAGGCCGCCCATTACGATGGTACCCAGGATGCCGGCTGCGCCGATCCAGGTCTTCATCTTGCCGCCGGAGAGCAGCTGGCTGACAGCGGAACCGCCCAGCTTATAGCCGCGCATCCAGGAGTTGTAGGCGATGGCCATGAGTATCGCAGGCAGACCGAGCATTACAAGCAGAGAACCGATCACATTGCCGGTAATACCGATGCTGATGCCGAGCGCTACAACCATGGGGATGATAATGCCCTGCACGACGGAGTCGCCGATGCCGGCCATGGGGCCCATCAAACCGGTTTTGAAAGCGTTGATGGAGTCGCCGCTGATATCGGCGCCATTTGCCTTCTGCTCTTCCATAGCGATTGTCGCGCCATGGATCATGCTGCCGAGGTTCGGGTCGGTATTGAAGAATACCAGGTGGCGCTGCAGACCGTCGACCAGATCCTCTTTCTTGGGATACAGCTTCTGGAGGATGGGAGCCATCGCCATTGCGAACGCGGTGCCCTGCATACGCTCATAGTTGTAGTTTGCGTGAGAGAAGAGCTGCCAGAGCCAGTAAGACTTTTGGACTTCTTTTTTGGTGAGTTCAACTTTGTTTGCCATCGTCTTATGCCTCCTCGTTCTTCTTGTTCCAGAGGATATAGATCATTGCGAATGCTACGCCGAACAGGGCGACACCAATGATGCTGAGCTTGAAGTAAGCCACAAGCAGGAAGCCGATCAGCAAGAACGGCCATGTTTCTTTCTTCAGTATGGCGCGCAGGTTGAGCGCAATACCGATTGCCGGGAGCATACCGCCGATAACAGCCAAGCCGCTGAAAATCGGGCTGCCGGTGATGCCGCCAAGGAAGTCGCCTACGAGCGGGCTAATGGCAATACAGAATATCGTAACGATGATCATTTTGAAAATGAACAACATTAACTGTGCGGGGAGCCAGTTCATCAGCATGACGCCTTTGGCATCGCCCTTTTCAGCGTAACGATCGGCCCAGTGCGCGAATATCGCGGAGATACTCATTCTGCCGACCCAAACAACGCCGCCGAGCAATCCGATAGGCACTGCGAGCGCAAGCGCGACTTCAGTCGTCGTATGCTGTGCAAGTGCGAATGCGGTGCCAACATATCCGGCGAGCGCCATGTCGCTCGGGATAGAACCGCCGACGCTCATGTGGCCCAGGAAGATCAGGTTGATCGTGGCGCCGATAATGGTGCCCTGAACCGGATCGCCCATTACCAAGCCAACAAGGAAACCCCCGACGATGGGACGCTGCAATACGTAATACCCTTCTCCGAAGAAGAACGGCGCATCAGCGAAGTAATACAAGAATGCTACCAATACTGCCTGCCACCAGAGCATTACAATTACCCCCTCTTTCTTTCATTATAAAATATGAATACCGGTGTTTTGATGATTAACGAGAGATGTTACTGTCATTTCTGAGTATACCAATACAACCCGGGCCAAAGAATGAGGCCTGGAGCACCTATGCGCAATAAACGCATTCAATTATAGTTTGACCTTATCCAGCTCCATAGCTTTCTGGTCGGGGAATATCTGCAGGTAAACCCGCACGCCCTTATGCTGCATAGTCTGGAGCGTTTCGAATTCCGCCGGTGTAAGCTGGATGCTGCGCATGACTGCCCTCCTTCCCGGTCCATTTCCGATGTTACCAACGTTGAGTTCCTTTATCTCGACGCCCCCTTCAAGCAATGCAAGCATTGCTGCGGGAGACTTTGCGAGCACCATTGTCTTTTTGTCCGATTTATCCGACTTAATCTTTTCCACCGCATCAGCGGTATTGAATATGAGCACCTCGTAGTCGCTGGGCATCGCCATTTTCATAACGTCGCACAGGAATGGATTCTTGCACGTCTCGTCATCTACGACGAATATGCGGTTGGTCTGATAAATTTTGGACCAAGCGACCATTACCTGTCCGTGCACCAAACGGTCATCGATCCGGTACAAAACAACGCTCATTCCTCGCACCTTCTTTCTTTATTCTGGTACTCCGCCTGTATCTGTACGGAATGCGTAATTCCATTTTTACCGGTATTGCTTGCGAGTTCCACAATTTCGCGAACGGAACATTCATCGCGCATGGACAAAACGTCAAGCAGCATAGGAAGATTACAGCCTGTCATGCAGGTAACGCCTTTCTTGAGTACCATCATCATGGCCGCATTATCCGGCGTTCCGCATTTGAGGTCGGAAAGTATCAGCACGTTTTCCAAGGAGGCGCAGCTGTCGATTGCCTGCTCGATCTTCGCAGCGAAATAGTCCAGCGTATCTCCGGGGTATAGCCCGAAAACACTCAGATTTTCCTGCTCACCGAGTATCATTTCGGCGGCTTCCCGCATTCCTGCCGCCAATGCGGCGTGGCTGATCAGTATCAGGTCGATCATAGGTAATTCCTTTCCATTACTTCCATAGATCGATCAGCACGCGATAAGTTTCCGGACTGCTGGCGCGTTCAAACGCAGTTTGGCAAGCCTCTAAGGCATATCGTTCCGAAATAAAGGGCTTTACATCGATCAGTTGATACCCGAGTACACGCGACGCCATCCAGAACCCTTTTGCAGTCGGGCTGTAGGAGCCGGTAATTCGTTTTTCGCTGTAGTGTATTTTGTTGGGGTTGAAAGGTACGTCTCCGCTTGGATGGAACGAGCCGTAATACACCATGCGGCCTTTCTTTGCGAGCGCCTCAATATAATCGCCCGCAAGCTTGAGAACATTCACGGTAAAGAATATGACATGCGCCCCGCGGCCGCCGGTAAGATCCTTGATTGTCTGTATGGGGTCAATTCCAATTGGGTTTAACACGACGTGAGCGCCCATTTTGGTGGCCATTTCGCGGCGTGCTGCGTCGGGCTCAACCAGTATGACCCTTGCGCCGCTTTTCTGTGCCAGCAGGCTGTGCAGCTGACCCATGATACCGCCGCCTACAATGACGACGTCCTCACCAAACGTGATTTCAGCCTGCTCCATGCTGCGCAGACAGCAGGCGAGCGGTTCCGAAAATGCTGCGACATCCAAATCCGCGTCAGGATCAGGCAGCGCGTAAACACGATTGGAAGCGATAGCGAGATATTGTGCAAGGCCGCCCGCACCGGGAATGCCGTCGTAATACCGCTTTTTGGGTTTTCCTGTGCATTGATTATCGTCGCCGCGGTAGCAGAACTCGCATTGTCCGCAGCTGTCAAATGTTTTTACGATAACCGGATCGCCGACTTTCAGCGTGGTCAGCGTGCCTTCCGGAATTTCTGCAACGCGGCCGGAGAGTTCGTGGCCGGGTACAAAGGGCAGCGCTACATCGCCGCCGGTGAATATGCGTTGTTCCCAGGTGCAAAGAAGGCACTTTTCAATACGGACAAGTATTTCACCTTCCGCAGGTTTGGGAGTGGTAAGCTCCATCACTTCCGCTTTATTCGGGGCGGTGATGACGACGGCCTTCATTTTTTCAGGTATCATGATGCTCCCCCTTAAAACTGGCCGACTTCGGCTGCGCTCTTTCCATTATGCACGAGATCCACGAGCGCCCGTGTGACGCGTTCCGGATCGGGATTATTCCATACATTGCGTCCGATGGCTACACCGGCAGCTCCGGCTGCCATTGCCTGTTCAATGCATTCAAACAGGGAAGACAGATCTTTGGTCTGTGCGCCGCCGAGCACCACAACAGGCTGGTAGGACGCTGCGATGACCTTTTTAAACTCTTCCACCGGGCCGGTGTATGCGGTCTTAATAATGCTGGCGCCGTATTCGCAGCCGGCATGGGCGGAAATCACAAGATTTTCAATGGAGTTCGGCACTGCGGGGTTGAAGCCGCCCGGCAGCATTTCTGCCATAACGGGCATTCCCCACTTGCGGCCGTCGCTTGTGAGCTTTGCGAGCTGCTGCATGCAGGCGTGTTCATAAGGAGCGCCGGGGAAGCCCATGCAGGCAACCGCATCCGCACCTAAACGCAGCGCGTCTTCAATGCTGTACAGCATGCTGGGACATTCGTCGCCGCTGTAAAGGCTTGATCCGCCGCCATCCATACGCAGTATCAGACCAACATTGCGCAGTTCGTCTGCATATTTTTCGGCAATCCCGAAGGTGGTCAATATAGCGTCTGCGCCGCCCTTTACAACAGAACGCAGAACGTCGCCAATATGATCGAGTGCCGGATTAACAGGCATACCCATGCCATGATCCATCGCAACAATAACCGATTTTCCGTCGGAATGAAAAACTTTACCTAACCGTCTCATGGAGCAGTTTCCTCCTAAAATGATTCTATAGATAATTCTTTATTTGTAGCATACTATGATTTTTAGGCTATTATACAATTATCACTGAGACACCAGCATGAAATAACTGGTTAACTGAATTCCACTTCTTTCTGATGCCGTAATTATAATAAACTTACAAAGAGGATACAATGTGTGGAATTACAATTATCTAGCTCATGATTCGTGAATAGTTCACAATAAAACCTCTGTCTTGATAGAATAATACCCGAAAAAAATAGAAAAACTAGCATCAAATTCGAAGAAAATGAAAAATTTTTAAAATTTTTTGCATTTTTATTGTGAAATCAACACAAAAAGTGTTTTAATTTAGGCGGATTACAGTTGTCATTCCGCTCACGCGCGATATAATATACTCACCAAAGGTAAAGGGCTGAAGCTATATGAATGAGACATCGGATGGATTCTGCTGCAGTGATCTGATACAGCTCAATTCCATGTCGGGCTGTATTGTACTCACCAGTAATTCCGGGCTGAAAAACGCGATCTCTCATGCGAATGTCGTCGAATCGACAGATATGGAAGCTTGGGTGAATGAAGGCGAAGTCGTCATATCTTCTGGATATCCGTTTAGGAACAACGAAGACGTGCTGATATCAAAAATTATCGCGCTTAAGGAAAAAAAAGTCGCAGCATTGTGCCTGAAACCTTTCCGTTTGAACAAAATATCCGATACAGCCATTGAGACGGCGAAAGAACTGGATTTTGCACTCATTGAGCTGCCCATGCAGGCGATATTTTCCAATATCATTTATGAGGTAACGGATGCTATTCTGCAGCGCAAAACCAATGCCTTCCGGATGACACAGAGTTGTACGGAAGAATTGCTGGATGTGCTTCAGAAAGAAGACAGCATGGATCAATGGCTGAGTGAAATGGAGCGTCTGATTGGAAACCCTATCCTTATATTCAACAGCGGCAGGGAATTGCTTATGAGCAGGGAAAGCAGCGTTCTCATTGATTCGGCCGCTCAGGAAGCCATTATCCGATATTTTTATATAGAAGATTCCGCCAGCAAATTCATACAAATGGGCGACAGGCAAGTCGCGTTTGACGTAATCAAGGTGGACCATTCCGTCCGGGACAGCATGCATCTTATTTTACTGCATTACAACGGCGATGTCAGCAATACGCATATACTGGCGCTGCAGCGCATCAGCCGCATACTCGCGCTGGAAATGAAAAACGCCACGGCAATAGAGAAAATCAGGCATAAGTATGAGGATACGTTTGTAAAGGATTGGTTGTTTGATAATTTTGACAACGAATTCGATATCACCATTGCGGCACGTTCGCATGGCTGGAATCTGAACGCAGAAAAGGAATACCGCGCTGCCATCGTAAATATCAACACGAAATCCGGGGGCGCGTTTGCGGAACAGGATATCAACGTCATTCACCACATCATCAACCATCTTGATTCGAATATCGTATTTACCATTCATGCCGGCAAGTTGATACTCATATTTGAAAGCGGGAACGATACTTCGAACCTCATGAGTTTCATCGAGCGCATCAAATACATCATGGGTAAGGAGGATATGAGCTTCTGTGTAAGCAGACCCACGCGCATTGGGGAAGTCCCATCCGCATATCTGCAGGCAAAGAAAATCAGCGAAGTCAGCGAACGATGCGGCATCACCTCTACATTTATCACATACGAGCAATTGGGCGTATTATCCCTGCTGTGTCTGCTGCCGGAGGATAAGGCAGTCTACGAATATAAGGATAAGTTTCTAAAACCCCTGCGAATGTATGATGCCGCGCATCACAGCAGCCTGCTTCGCACGCTGCAGGTATACTTAAGCCTTAACGGCAACATCAAACTGACTGCGCAGCAGTTGTTCACGCATTACAACACGGTGACATACCGCTTGGAAAAGATAAAAAACCTGCTGCAGATGGATATTGATGACAGCGAGGTACAGCTGCAGATTCAGATCGCATTCAAACTGGATTTGCTGGGGATGTAAGAAGAATTCTTAATACCCCAGGTTTTCCCGCACCAGCAGCACATGCACATCTGAAACCGCGATGGTGGGGTGTTCCAATAGCGATGTTACGCAGCAAATCCGCTGCGGCGAAGAACAGTCGCTGCAGACTCCTGTAATGGCGCAAGGCGTTTTCAAATTCAGCCTGCGGGCGTTTGCGGGGCAGGCAATGCGTTTGATCCGGTCAAGGCCCGCGGTATAGTCGGGTGCAAGCTTATTTACGCCCGCAATGACAATAGCACGCTTGGGGCCAAAGTTCAGCGCGTTGACGCGGTTGCCTGTTCCGTCGATATTGAGCAACGCGCCGGTTTCAAGTACTGCATTGGCGGAACAGATATATACATCAGCATTCATGGCGGCAGCCGCCGTAGCCCGGCTTTCTGATGAAGGAACTTTCCAATGCCAGTAAACCGCATTGCCCTGCTGCTGCAGCGTTTCGTATAGTCCCATATCCCGTACGGTAACCGAACCGCCGAAGCCTGCGCTGCTTGTGCCAATAATAGTAAGCGCGACGTCTTTGGCTTGCGCGGCGGTATCCAGTACCTGTACGCGGAAACCATGCTTTTCCAAATTCTTAGCGGCGGCACTCAAACGGTCCATTTTGCATTCCTCCATGTACTTATTATGTATATTGTATCACTCTAAAAGCACGCCGCAAACGGTATATCTTGCATTTGGGCGACCGATACGGTATCATCATTTCAGTAAAATGCCAGCGGAGGTACTATGGCCTTTTCGCGCGATCTCATTCGAAATTTCTGCATTATAGCGCACATCGACCACGGCAAGTCCACTCTTGCCGACCGTATGATGGAGCTGACTGATACTGTTTCCAAACGGGATATGGAAGAACAGCTGCTCGATACCATGGATATCGAGCGCGAACGCGGCATCACCATCAAGGCGTCCGCCGTGCGTATGTTCTACCAGCATTCGGATGGCAAGCAGTATATGCTCAACCTCATCGATACACCGGGCCATGTTGACTTCACTTACGAAGTCAGCCGGGCGTTGGCAGCCTGTGAAGGCGCTGTGCTCGTAGTGGACGCCACGCAGGGCATCGAGGCACAGACATTGGCCAACGTATATCTGGCGCTGGATAATGGGCTGGAAATTATACCTGTGATCAATAAAATAGATCTGCCCAGCGCACAGCCTGAACACACAAAGCGTGAGATAGAGGACGTCATCGGTCTTCCCGCGGAGGATGCACCCTGCATCTCCGCAAAATCAGGCGAGAATGTCCCTGCCGTACTTGAACAGATCATCAGTATGGTGCCGCCGCCGGGCGGCGATGAGGATGCCCCACTCAAGGCTCTGATATTTGACTGCTATTACGATAATTACAAGGGCGCGGTCAGCTATGTGCGTATTGTGGACGGCATCGTGCGTCCCGGCATGCGCATACGCATGATGAGCTCCGGTCACGAATTCGACGTCACAGAGGTCGGCGTGTTTACGCCCGCCCATAAACCGGTTGAAGAGCTTTCAGCCGGTGAGGTCGGCTATATTGCCGCTTCCATTAAAAGCGTAGGAGAAACCAAAGTCGGCGATACCATTACGGATGCGGATAACCCTGCCGCGCATGCTCTGCCCGGTTATCATCAGGCGCACCCCATGGTATTCTGCGGCATTTACCCTGCCGACGGCGCGCATTACAACGATTTGCATGATGCGTTGGATAAGCTCCTGCTAAACGACGCTTCACTAAAGTTCGAACCGGAGGTTTCCGCGGCCCTTGGCTTCGGATTCCGCTGCGGGTTCCTGGGACTCCTGCATATGGAAATCATACAGGAACGGCTGGAACGGGAATTTGATCTTGATCTTGTTACGACCGCACCGAGCGTTATTTATTCCGTGAAGCTCATTGACGGCGATACGGTCACGATTGATAATCCGTCCAATATGCCTTCGCCCGCGCAGATTGCGTGGATGGAAGAACCCATGGTGGATGCGCACATTATGACGCCCTCCACCTATGTCGGAACCATCATGGAACTGTGTCAGGAACGGCGCGGTATATTCCAGGATATGAAATATATTGAAGAAACCCGCGTCAATATCCACTATGTGCTGCCGCTCAACGAAATCATTTATGATTTCTTCGATCAGCTCAAATCCCGTTCTCGCGGATATGCCTCCTTCGATTATGAAATGAAGGAATACATGCGCTCCGAACTTGTGAAGCTGGATTTCCTGCTCAACGGGGATATCTGCGACGCGCTGTCCACCATCGTCCATAAAGATAAGGCGTATAACAAGGGCCGTGCCGTTGCGGAAAAGCTAAAGGATGTCATTCCGCGTCAGCAGTTTGAAATTCCCATACAGGCTGCTATAGGCGGGAAGGTGATAGCGCGCGAAACGGTAAAGGCGGTTCGTAAAGACGTGCTGGCCAAGTGCTATGGCGGCGATATCACGCGCAAAAAGAAACTGCTCGAAAAGCAGAAGGAAGGCAAGAAGCGCATGCGTCAGGTCGGTTCCGTTGAAGTGCCCAGCGACGCGTTCATGAGCGTACTGCGCATTAACTGACGGTTGAAGGCGGCAATATGAAGGTAGCGGTCATAGGTTCCCGCGGCCTGCAGGTGGATGTATCCGCATATATTCCTGCTGAAGCAACGGAAATCATCACCGGCGGTGCAAGGGGCATCGATACGCAGGCGGAACGCTATGCGCAGGAACACGGCCTGAAGTGTACGGTATTTCGTCCCGCATATGACATCCTAGGGCCGCGCGCGCCGCTTGCGCGCAACGAGTTGATTGTCAACGCCGCCGATTTGGTGGTGGCGATATGGGACGGAAAGTCCCGTGGCACAAGGCACGCCATCTCCCGCGCCATGAATCAGAACAAACCGCTGCAAATCCATGTGATCGATAAGGAATAACGTTAAAAGCACCGGAATTAAGCCGGTGCTTTTATGCTTGTCGACTTGAGAATTATTCGGGGGCTTTGCCCCCGAACCCATACCCAAGGGACATGTCCCTTGGAAATCCCCATCATTAGAAACGTACTCTTTTTATAATTTAAGTGCTGCACCTATTCCTGACGCTTTTCACTTTCCTCCAGAAAGTACTGCAGCGCGGCATTCTGCATATCGAGCCCGTGGGGGCTAAGCCGCGCATATCCATCCGCAATCTGGAGCCAGCCATTTGCGGACAGTGTTTTCACAGCGTATGGAAAGAATTGTTCAAGAGAGCAGGAAAACCGTTTGAAGAATGCGTTGAGCGATACGCCCAGCACTGTCCGGAGCCCCAGCATGATCGTTTCGAACGCCTCTTCATTTATTTCAATCCTAGTAAGCTCTCGTCCGGCAAGCGGGATGTCAGCAGACGATTCGTACGCATCCAGTTCCGCAGGGTTGCTCCAACGGGTCCAGACAGGCTTGTTCTTCTCATGAAGCCGCCACGCGGAATGTGCCGCCGCGCCGATGCCGAGGTATTCTCCGTTGCTCCAGTAATTCAAGTTATGCCTACACGCATATCCGGGCCGCGCATAATTGGATATTTCATATCGATCAAAACCGCGCTCGTTCAATAGCCGCATACCTGCATCAAGCATGTCGGATACGGCATCCTCGTCGGGAACAGATTCAATACCTTTCTGCACGTCAGAAAGGAGCGGTGTACCTTCCTCAAGTATTAGCCCATATGCGGAGATATGCTCTGGCCCTAAATCCGTAACGCGCCGGATAGTATCAAAATAGTCCAGAAGAGTTTGGCCGGGCAAGCCGGACATGATATCTACATTGATGTTAGAAAACCCGGCCTCCCGTGCATCATGGTATGAGCGTAAAAACATCTCCGGCGTATGGATGCGTCCGATCCGTTTTAACAGACCTGCATCCATGCTCTGCAATCCGAAGGATATTCGATTTATGCCCGCTTCATGGTATTGACGAAGCTTATGGGCATCCACTGTGCCGGGATTGCATTCCATGGTGATTTCGGCATCCGAAGTAAGTTTATAATAGTGTCTGAGTGCATCCATCAAATCCTGCAGCTGCTCGCCGGACAGCAGGGAAGGAGTTCCGCCGCCTATGAACACCGTATCAAATACATTCCATGCGTCGCCTGAAAGCGTACGCATTTCTGTTATCATGGCATCAAGATAACCTAGGATGCGATGTCCCATTCCGGCATAGGAAGGAAAGTCGCAATAGCGGCATTTCGCGGCGCAAAAAGGTATATGCAGATACAATCCGGACATTTCTCCTCCAATGTATGGCGGTCAATTCTCTTCTTATTTTATATCACATTCCCGAACAGGAAAACTGTCGTTTTGTTTCCACTTTGTCACAATGGAGCAACGCCTTTATATTGACAAAGCAAATAGGGAGTGCTATTTTATTAATAGTGTTTAGCACTCAACACATAAGAGTGCTAACACCACATCAGAGCCATACTAAACAGTATGGCGCGCGGAAGGGAGGCGGCTTTATGGAACTGGATCAACGAAAAATGCGCATATTGCAGGCAATCATAGATGATTATATCCTGACGGCCGCGCCGGTGGGTTCGCGCACCATTTCAAAACGATCCGATTTCAATTTGTCTTCAGCCACCATCCGCAATGAGATGAGTGATCTTGAAGAGCTTGGGTATTTGGAACAGCCGCACACCTCGGCAGGGCGCATACCGTCCAATAAGGCTTACCGGCTGTATGTAAACCAGATCATGCGCCGCGCGCAGCTGACTGAGCAGGAACGTAAGGCAATCCGTTCGTATTTCTGCGCCCGAGCCGATCAGGTCGAAGGCTTGGTTCGGATGACTGCTAACGCACTTTCCGAAGTCACGCGATATACCGCTATGGTGCTTCCGCCGCAGCTGAATACCGTGCGGATTAAGCATATACAGGTCGTACAGCTTTCCGCTGAACGGGCGCTGCTGGTTCTTGTGACGGATACGGGCTTTATCCGCGATGTCATGCTTCGCCTGCCGGAAGGAATGACCGGCTTTGACCTTGAACGTTTTTCTGCACGACTGAATGAGGCGCTGCACGATATGCGCCTCGATCAGGTGGCCATTGAAACAGTGCTGCATATCGCCGAGGGAATGGGGTCTCAACGCGCGTTCTTTCAAAACGTAATGGAAGCCATTGAACGCCAAGTACACTCCAACTCGCAGAAAGTCGAGCTGTCGGGTACAACGAACATACTCAATTACCCCGAATACAGCGACATGAACAAGGCAAAGGAATTCCTCAATGCCATCGAAGGCAAGGATACGCTGTATCAGATGCTGCGCAAAGCCGCTACACTGGAGTTTTCCGTCACAATCGGCGAAGAAAACGAGCAGGAGCAGTTAAAGGATTGCAGCGTGGTTACGGCCACCTATCGTATCGGAAACGAGCCCATGGGTTCCTTTGGAATCATCGGTCCCACGCGCATGCACTACAGCCGCGTGCTTTCCATATTAGAATACATGCAGCTGAGCCTGTCCGAAGCCCTAGCAGGGATTTTGGAACAGGATCGGCACGAGTAGACCGGGAGGATAAATCACAACATGGCAAAGAAAACTACCACCATCATAGACCCTGCTCAGCAGCCTGCCCCGACTGAACAGGAAACAAAGGACGCCGGGCAGGGGCAGGCCGAGGAAGTGATACAGCTTACAAAAGCGGAGTTTGACACCGCCAAGGCGCACATTGAAAACCTGCAAAAGGATAAAGAGGAAGCCATAGCCATTGCGCAGCGCCTGCAGGCGGATTTCGACAACTACCGTAAGCGCAACGCCAATCTCAAAGCCGATAGCTATGAAGAAGGCGTGCGGGACTGTATTCGGTCGATGCTGCCTGTACTGGACAATTTTGATCGTGCACTGCTAAACGCGCAGGGCGTTGATCCCTGCTTTGCGGACGGCATCAAGCTTGTTCAGCGCATGCTGATGGATACGCTTGGTAAACTCGGATTAAAAGAAGTACCTGCTGAAGGTGCATTCAATCCCGAACTGCACGAAGCCGTCATGAAGGAAGCGGCAGAGGGCAAGAGCGAAGGCGATATATTGGACGTACTGCTGAAGGGGTATGAGGTAAAAGGGAAAATACTCAGGCACAGCATGGTAAAAATCGCCGAATAACAGGCGCATGCGCAGCGTCGCTGCTGCATCAATATAAAACGAGAATTAGGATATGTTTTTATAGGAGGAAACAAGCATGGGAAAGATCATAGGCATCGATTTGGGTACAACCAACTCCTGCGTTTCAGTGCTCGAGGGTGGTGAACCCATCGTTATTCCTAATGCGGAAGGCGGTCGTACTACCCCTTCTGTAGTAGCTTTTAAAGACAACGAACGAATGGTGGGGCAGGTCGCTAAACGTCAGGCGATTGCCAACCCGGATCGCACCATTTCATCCATAAAGCGCGAAATGGGCACTTCCCACAAAGTGCACGTAGACGGCAAGGATTACACGCCGCAGGAGATTTCCGCAATGATACTGCGCAAGCTCAAGCAGGATTCGGAAGCTTACCTTGGCCAAACCATTACGCAGGCAGTTATTACCGTACCCGCGTATTTCAGCGACAGCCAGCGTCAGGCCACCAAGGATGCAGGTCGCATCGCGGGCCTTGAAGTACTGCGCATCATCAACGAGCCCACCGCCGCTGCGCTCGCCTACGGTATGGATAAAGAGACGAACCAGAAAATTCTGGTGTACGACCTCGGCGGCGGTACGTTCGACGTATCCATACTCGAAATCGGCGACGGCGTGTTCGAAGTGCTCGCAACCAACGGCAACAACCGTCTGGGCGGTGACGACTTTGACCAGCGCGTGATGGATTATATTGCCGCAGAATTCCGCAAGGATAGCGGCATTGATCTTAAGAACGACCGTATGGCGCTCCAGCGTCTGAAGGAAGCCGCGGAGAAGGCCAAGATTGAGCTTTCCGGCGTTTCCCAGACCAATATCAACCTGCCGTTTATCACAATGGATTCGACAGGTCCCAAGCATTTGGATATGACGCTTACGCGCGCCAAATTCAACGAACTCATTGCGGACTTCATCGACCAAACCAAAGAGTGCGTGTTCCGTGCCATGCGCGATGCGAACCTCACCACTGAGAAGATCGATAAGGTCATATTGGTCGGCGGTTCCAGCCGCATTCCCGCCGTGCAGGATATGGTGAAACTCGTTACGGGCAAGGAACCCTTCAAGGGCATCAACCCTGACGAGTGCGTGGCAATCGGCGCAGCTATACAGGCAGGCGTGCTGGGCGGCGAAGTGAAGGATATTCTCCTGCTCGACGTTACCCCGCTGTCTCTGGGCATTGAAACGGTGGGCGGCGTGTTCACGCGCCTCATCGACCGCAACACCACAATCCCCACCAAGAAGAGCCAGATTTTCTCCACCGCGGCAGATGGGCAGACCTCCGTTGAGGTGCACGTGCTGCAGGGCGAGCGTGAGATGGCCCAGTACAACAAGACTCTTGGCCGCTTCCAGCTTGCGGGCATTGCGCCTGCGCCGCGCGGCGTGCCGCAGATTGAGGTTACGTTCGATATCGACGCGAACGGCATTGTGCACGTATCCGCCAAGGATTTGGGCACCGGCCATGAGCAGAAGGTGACGCTGACCGCTTCCACAAACCTGAGCGAGGATGAAATCAAGCGCGCAGTCAACGAAGCGGAACACTTTGCGGGAGAAGATAAGAAGCGCAAGGAAGAGGTCGAAACCCGCAATCATGCCGACCAGCTCGTGTATACCACCGAGAAGACCATGAAGGAGCTGGGAGATAAAATCAGTTCCGACGACAAGCACAGAATTGAAAGCGCGCTTTCCGATCTGCGCAAGACGCTCGAAGGCAGCGATATCGCCATGATCAAGACGGCAAGCGAAAAGCTGACCGAAGTATC
Organism: uncultured Oscillospiraceae bacterium; assembly: GCA_964440115.1. Taxonomy (GTDB): domain Bacteria; phylum Bacillota; class Clostridia; order Christensenellales; family CAG-138; genus JAEWWD01. The sequence continues at coordinate 22,924 of CAYTPV010000006.1, forward strand.
CTACGAGGTATTCGGGAAAATCTATCAGCAGTCTGCACAGCAGCAGGGTCCGCAGGGCGGTGCGGGCGCGCAGCAGCCGCATAATGACGGTACAGTTGTGGATGCCGACTATGAAGTCGTGGACGACGACAAGAAATAACCATACAATAGCAGGGGGGCGGGAATATGCCCGCCCCTTTTCAATGACAAACGAAATCCATCGGCCAGACTGGTGGTGAAAATGAATACCGTTCGCGGATAACAACATCCGCGGCGGTATATCGATCTATGGGGGGAGCGATGTCCTTTGGCGAATAAACGCGATTACTATGAGGTATTGGGCGTAAACAAAGGCGCCACCGAGGATGAAATTAAGAGCGCGTTTCGCAAGAAGGCGAAATCCTGCCATCCGGATCTGCATCCCGGCGACAAGGAAGCGGAATCGAGATTCAAGGAGCTGAACGAGGCAGCGGAAGTTCTTTCTGATTCCAAGAAGCGTGCGCAGTACGACCAATTCGGCCACGCCGCTTTCGATCAGACTGCAGGCGGCGGCGGATATGCGGGTGGAAATCCATTCTCGGGATTTGGCGGCTTTTCGGATATATTTGAAACCATGTTCGGCGGCGGTTTTTCTTCGGGCGGGCAGCGCAACGGGCCGGTACCGGGGAATAACCTTCGCTATACCATGACGATATCATTTGAGGACGCGGCTTTTGGCGTCAAACGCGAAATTCAGGTGCCGCGCGAGCAGAACTGCGATAGCTGCGGGGGTACCGGGGCAAAGCCGGGCACAAAGCCGGAGCGGTGTACATCCTGCAACGGAACAGGGCAGGTACGCGTGCAGCAGAATACCATGCTGGGGTCTTTTACATCCGTTCGCCCGTGTACGGTCTGCAACGGCACAGGTCAAATGATCAAAGAACCCTGTCAGGATTGCCACGGCTCCGGGCGTACTAAAAAGACAAGCCGCGTCGTTGTAACCATTCCCGCCGGTATAGACGATGGTCAGACTTTGAGCATGTCCGGCGAAGGCGAGGCAGGGTATCGCGGCGGCGAGAATGGCGATCTGTACGTGACCATCCGTGTTAAGCCGCACAAGATGTTTAGGCGCAGCGGGTTCGATTTGAATCTGGATATGAAAATTCCGTTTACCGTTGCCGCGCTCGGCGGCGAAATCAAGGTACCTACACTGACGGGGTCTGTGAAATACACGATTCCTGAAGGGACTGCTACAGGTACCGTTTTCCGTATGCGCGAGCAGGGAATACAGAAACTGCGCAGCAAGGAAAAGGGGGATTTGCTGGTTAAAGTGGAGGTAGACGTACCCAAACACCTCACTGACCAGCAGAAAGCCATGCTTCGTGCTTTTGCTGAAACGCTCGGAGATGTGCAGTGTGAACCCAAGAGCGGGAAAAAGAGCATTTTTAACATCGTTAAGGATGCGCTCAACAACGAATGATATAGCTCTACAGGCCGCAGCTTAGGCTCGCGGCCTTTTTTTGTGCCGGCTAAACTGGTGGCAAGACACAAAAAAAGAGCCGTCAGGCAAGACGGCTCGATTTTGTTGTTATACACGATAAGGGGTGTAAACAACTCTCATTTGCAAGTATAGTATATCAAGCCTGCAAATGCACTTCATCACAAAAGCGTTACGTTTATTTAAGCTTTTCTAAGAAATGTTTGAAGCAATATGCTAAATGTTGCTAAATGTCGGTCAATTTTTGTACTGCCCATTGCGCCGCGTCCCTAACCGCCTGTTTGGGATGATCCAAAAGTGCGCGAACCTCTTCTATAAGATCGGCTCTTTTGTTTTTTCCGGCAAGCGCGGCAGCCTGTGCCAGTAAACGGCCGCCGCCGCACATATTCTTGCCGACTAGATCCCGGGCGGGCGCGGTATTGCCGCGCAGTATCGAAGCAATATCCGAAGCTGCGCTTTCTGCTTCAGTTGGCTGGTGAACACCGATGGGACGATTGCGCGGGCATGCATATTGACATATTTCACAGCCCAACAGACCGGGGATATTCTCCATCACCATTTCGGGCATGGGCGCATTTTCCATATAAGTACGCAGGCACAGACTGGAGTTCAATCCGGTCGCGGGGTCTATCGCATGAACCGGGCAGGCGTCTGCACACATCCTGCAGCTGCCGCAGGGCGGGGGAGGTGAGGACAGTTGAGTCTGCGGTGTGCATGCATCCGTCACGATGGTAAACAGCGCGGTGCGTGTGCCAAAGCCATCGATATCCAGCATCGCATTTTTGCATAAGGTACCCACGTTTGCCTGTACAACAAGTGCGGGCAGGGGAACTTCTATATGCTCCGCGCGAAATTCTTTTGCGATCAATGATTTGCACAGCGCGTTTGCCGCGTGATAACCGGCGTTGGATGCAATATAGTAACCCGGCAGCTCCGATTCGGGTGGGAAGGGCTGATATGCCCGCAGCAGCAAAACAACAGCCGAAGCCCAAGGATATTCCGCTGCAGGGTCCACACAAAGTCCGTTCGTGTGCGGTGGGCGTTCGCGGCAGAGGGCATCCCATGTCTGTGCGAGAGGAGCCAAGCCCAGGCAGTACGCTTTGGAAAAGCCAAATTCCTGCGCAAGCAAATCCATTTCAGCATATGTCATACTTTTTTCCGGCAGTAGCATCTGCATATCCTTACACACAAAACGCCTGCCGTGCGGCAGGCAAAAAAGTGCGGCGGGCTGTCAGCCCGCCGCTCATTGCTTTGTTATTCCTTGTTGTCCAGTTCATCCATGTTCAGCCCCTGGAACAGATCCGCGAGACTTGTGGTGGTGGACTGTACCGGCGGGAGTTCGTAATCGCCGTCTTCGCTGCGGCGGGGACGACGCTCACGGTCAGGTCGGTCAAAGGAAGGTGCTGATGCGGGAGCCGACGCAGGGCGCTCCGTACGGGGCTGCTGCGGTGCGCGCTCGGGACGGGCGGCACGCTGCTGATCACGCTGCTGACGTTCGACCGCGCGCTGTTCCTGACGCTCCGCAAACTGACGGTCACGTTCGGCGCGCTCTGCAGCGAGCTGTTCAGCGATATCAGGGTTTTCCTCCAGTATGACTTCCTTACGGCTCAGGCTGATGCGCTTGGCCTCGGAATTGACATCGAGTATCTTGCAGCGTACGATATCGCCGACGTTGATTTCATCTTCCACTTTAGCGATGCGTCTTACGCTGACCTGGGAGATGTGGATAAGGCCGTCGATGGTGGGTTCAAGCGCTACAAACGCGCCGAACGGTACGATGCGAACGACTTTGCCTTCCACGATGCTGCCAACAGCATATTTCTCAGCCGCCATTGTCCAAGGCTTGGGCAGAAGCTGCTTGTATCCGAGAGATACGCGTTCTTTTTCGACGTCGACATTAAGCACGATTACTTCGACCTGCTGACCGATCTTGAGCACGTCGGAAGGATGCTTCACACGGCCCCAGGCGACATCCGTTACGTGAACGAGGCCGTCTATACCGCCGATATCCACAAATGCGCCGAAATCAGTCAGGCGACGTACGGTGCCCGTGATCTTGGTGCCGACCTGCAGTGCGGACCACTTGTTCTTCTTTTCGGCTTCAGCCTCGGCAAGCAGTACGTTTTTCTGGGAGGCAACAATGCGCTTGCGGGACTTGTCCACTTCTATGACGGAAAGCTTCATGGGCTTTCCAACAAATTCAGCAAGGTTCTCAACATATTTCGTGGAAACATGAGAGGCGGGGACAAACGCGCGGACGCCATTGATAGAGGCAATCAGGCCGCCCTTGACGACTTCCTTGCCCACTGCGTCGAATACTTTGCCCTCGGTTTCGGCATCGGTCATCAGTTCTTCCCAGAGCTTTTTGCCTTCAACGCTCTTGCGGGAAAGAAGTACGTTGCCTTCGCCATCGTTCACCTTGGTGACTTCTACTTCAATAGTATCGCCAACCTTCACAACGTCTGCGGGGTTGACGTCGGGATCGGAGGAGAACTCGTTCCTGGGGATGAACCCGTCGGATTTATAACCGATGTTGACGCATACTTCACCTTCCGCAATCTGCACGACGGTGCCGGTCAGCACCTGACCGTTGCGAATGCGGACAAGTGTCTTTTCAAAGGCTTCAGCGAAACTGTCTTCGCTGGCGGCTTTTGCGGCAACAGGCTCTTCAACGGCGACCGCTTCAGCCTGCGCAGAGGGCGCTGCTTCAGGCGTGGGAGCTTCCGTGGCTACGGCCTGCGCAGCTTCAGTTTCTTCAGCTTGCGCGGCTTCCACCGCAGCCATATTGGCCACCACCTCGGTGGTTTCGGCCGTCGTTTTTTCCAGTTCGTTCATTCGTGTTACAACCTCCCTAATCATCCATTGCGGCGTTGATGCGCCTGCAACAATACTTATTATATCATCGGGGTGAATTTTTTCAAGTACAAGTTGGCCCGGATTCTCAACAGAATAGGTATGTTTACAGTACTTTTCGCATATGCGGGCCAGTTTTTGCGTATTGGAGCTGTTGCGTCCCCCCACGACGATCATAATTGTGCTTTGAGCGGCCAATTCTGCCGCCTCGCGTTGGCGTTCCGCCGTCGTATCACAGATGGTGTCATGCGTGATCAAATCCTCGCAGCGGGCGGCAAGTTCAGCTCGGATAGCTTCGAATCGTTCACGCTGCATAGTTGTCTGTGCAACCAGACAGGCTGGAGGCAGGGAGACCGGCAACGCTCGGGCAGCTTCGGTGTCCGGCAGTACCATCGCGCCCTCACCGGCCCAGCCAAGTATACCCGCCACTTCAGGATGATGCGGTTCTCCTGCAATATATATCATGCGCCCCTGCAGGGCTGCTTCATGTACCACATTGTGAATACGTTTGACAAACGGACATGTTGCATCCACGATACGAATTCCGTTATTCCTGCAGCTCTCGAAAATTTGCGGGGCGGCGCCGTGCGAACGGATAATCAGCGTGCTGCCGGGCAAAAGGCTGTCACATTCCTCGGTGTCTATGGGAAGCACGTTTTTTTTTCGCAGTTCTTCTACCACGGAGGGATTATGGATGATTTCGCCCAGCGTATAAACAGGATGATAAGGGTCGGCAATCGAAAGTGCCGTTTCCACCGCACGTTTGACACCAAAGCAGAACCCCGCGTGCTTAGCGACCCTGATTTGCACGTTATCCCTCCACCTTCGCCTGCAATACGCGGAATGCATCGCTGATTTCATCCGTCACGACATCCACCAGCTTGTTTTTCGGGGTTGTTGCTACCAGATCGCCCACGGGGATGGGTTTGCCGACTGCCATGACCAGATGCATGTCCTCGTAAGTGCGCCTATGGATATACATGGGCACGATTGGCGCGCCGGATCGTATGGCGAGGAATGCAGCGCCCTTTTCAAGATCATCCATATCACCCGTTATGGTTCGTTTTCCCTCGGGAAATATACCGAACACCTTGCCGTGATCCAGCACACGCATGGCCTTTTTCATGGAAGTCATATCCGATTGCTTCCGGTTGACAGGGAATGCCAGAAACGCCCTGAAAAATACGTTGCCGACCCAGGTTTTGAACAGCTCGGATTTTGCCATAAAGTGCACCAGTCTTGGGGATACCACTGCGATCATGACTGGGTCCCACATCGAAACATGGTTGCAAACAAAAATTGCTTTCCCGCTGATGTACATGTTTTCCTTGCCTATAATCATGGGCCGGAAAAACAGCCACATAAAGGGGATAAGCAGGAATTTGAAAAATACGTAGAGCATATGGCCTCCTTTACCCGGATAGTACCAATTCCGGGCATTGCGACATCGGAGATATCAGATTTACTTCCGTCCGCCGCGGACGATGTTCAGCACGGCATCCACGCTCTGCTCAATGCTCAAATCTGTCGTATCCAGCAGAACAGCGTCGTCAGCCTGCCGCAGAGGAGCGCATGCGCGCGTGGAATCCGTATGATCGCGTGCGAGTATGGTTTGCTCCATTTCTTCTATTGTTGGTAAAGTTTCGCCCTTTTGCCGCATCTCATCAAGTCGTCTCATTGCGCGTACGCGGGCGGATGCGGTGACGAAGAATTTGTATTTCGCGCTGGGCATGACGACGGTGCCAATATCGCGTCCGTCCATCACAACGGAATTCTCTGAGGCAAACTGCTGCTGCAATTCAACCAGCTTTGTTCTAACCGGCGGATGTACGCCGATATCGGACGCGCCTTTGCTCATGATGGGGGTGCGAAGCCTATCCGTCACATCTTCACCGTTTACCAGCATGTGCTGTACGCCGCCAATATGCACGGCGCGGACATCCGCCTGCGGCAGGAGGGAAGCGACAGCCTGTGCGTCCCGCGGATCAGCTCCGCTTTCTATTGTATACAACGCCAGTGTACGGTACATTGCGCCCGTATCCAGATAGGGAATACGCAGTTCCCTTGAAACTGCTTTCGCGATGGTGCTTTTTCCCGCGCCGGCCGGTCCGTCTATGGCAATATGTATGAGTTCCATGTAATCCTCCGTAAAGCAGGAATATTATGATTTGCTTGCCAGCATGCCTGCAAGTGTGCCTGTTGACCAGGCAATCTGCAGGTTGTATCCGCCCGTCTGCGCGTCCACATCCAATATTTCTCCCGCAAAATACAGACCGCGTACCAGTTTTGATTCCAGTGTCGACGGATCAATCTCTTTGGTGGACACACCGCCTCGCGTAATAATCGCTTCTTCAAGCGGGCGCGTGCCGGTCACCTTCAGAGGCAAAGCCTTGAGCGTGCGGACGAGCGATTGCCGCCCCGCGCGCGTCAGTTCACTGGCACTGCTCTCGGCGTTTACGCCTGCAACTTCCAGTACGATGGGCAGCAGGCTGTGCGGCAGCAAACCCGATAACGCATTGCGCAGGTTTTTCTGTTTTCCGGCGTCCAAGTCGCGCAGCAACCGTCTTTCAAGCTGTTCCATCGATAATCCGGGCTTTAAGTCGATTTCCAGCCGGGCGTTCGCCGGTTCATCAAGCAATGCGCTTGCAGAAAGTACGAGGGGACCAGTCACACCAAAATGTGCGAACAGCATTTCTCCCAATTCCTCATATACCTGCTTATTGCCCGAAAACGCGCGGAGAGTAACGTTTTTCAGCGTCAGTCCGGTCAGTTCGTTTGGCCATTTCTCAGCTGTAGTCAACGGAATGAGGGAAGGCTTGGGTGAAATCAATGTATGTCCAAGATCTTTTGCAAAGCGGTATCCATCGCCCGTTGAGCCTGTAGCGGGATAACTGACGCCGCCGGTACAAAGCACCACGGCGTCTGCGCTGAGCTCCTGATTAGGGAGAGATACGCCGGATACGCGGCCATCAGCTGTTATTATGCGTTGCACCCGCGTGTTCAGGCGGGTTTCCACCCCACAGCGCTGAAGCCTCATTTGAAGTGCTTTGAGCACATCGCTGGATTTATCAGATTCAGGGAATACGCGGCCGCCGCGTTCCACCTTCACAGCAACGCCGAGCGACTCCATGAGCGCCTGCACATCTGCAGAATTAAACGCGTTCCACGCGCTGTAAAGAAATCTCGGGTTGCGTACTACATTTGCAAAAAAAGCTTCTCTGCCGCCGGCATTGGTAATATTGCACCGGCCTTTACCGGTGATATAGAGTTTTTTTCCCAGTTTTTCGTTCTGCTCCAGCAACGTCACCCTATGACCGTTCAACGCCGCTGTTGCAGCTGCTTGCATGCCCGCCGGGCCTCCGCCAATCACGATTACATTCATTCTCATTTCCTTTAGCTCAGGTGCGAGGTATCATTGAGCACTGTCAATATGGAATTGTTTTTTCCCAGCCTGAGCTCCGTATATGCGGCGTTGTCCAGACGCAGGCTATGGATGCGCTGCGGCGCAAGGCCGATCAACTGCGCAATCATCAACCGGAGCGGAACGGAATGCCCAACGACGAGCACCGTCTGCGCTTCCTGATGCGCGTTCTGGATTTCTGTTAAGAACCCCATGCATCTGGAAATTACTTCGCTCAAAGGTTCCGCCTGCGGCGGCGTATAAGCGAGGGGATCGGTTTCCCACTGTTTGATTTCATCGGGGTACTTTTCCAGCAGCGACGAGAAAGGTTCTCCTTCCCAAATGCCGAAGTTTCGTTCTATGAGCAGGGCGTGTTCCTTAACGGCAAGTTTATGCGGTGCGGCGATAGCGGCGGCAGTCTCCTTTGCCCGCTGAAGAGGGCTCGCGTATATCGCGTCAATACTGTTCTGTGAAAGCCTGCGTCCAAGGCGTTCCGACTGCAGCCGACCCGTTTCGTCCAGCTCAATGTCGGTAAGTCCCTGCGTGCGAAGCTGTGAGTTCCAGACGGTTTGTCCGTGCCTTATCAATAGAAGCTTCATGCACGCCTCTTATTGATTGTAGCGGGGCTTTGTAACATAAACATGATGGCTGCCCCAGATCTGCTCGAGCTTATCAAAATGCTCCATGAGCTGATCCTTGCGTACGAGACCGGCCGCTACGATGATGGCGTTGATCAATGAAAGCGGCGCGACAAGAGAATCCGCAAAAGAAGCCATATCACTGCGCGCGGTAAGCGCGAAATCCGCGTACGGCGTCAGCGGGGAAGCCATGCTGTCCGTGATTGCGATTGTATTGGAACCGCGCTCCTTTGCAAACTGCAGCGCATCGACCGTACGCGTGGAATATCGCGGAAAACTGATGGCGATGCATACATCTTTCTCGCATATGCGGGACATCTGTTCACAGGCGTCGCTCAAAGCGCCGTTTACGGTAACTACGCCGGGGAATATGAAATTTAAATAGTAGGTCAGGAACTGTGCGATGGGGAAGGCACTGCGCATGCCGACCACATAAATACGGTCCGCGTTAAGCAGCGCGTTCATCGCGCCCTGAAACGCCGTGTTGTCCACGGTGTCTATGGTAGCGCGAATATTCTGCATATCCGCCTTGAGTACAGTTTTGAGCACATCGGCCTGATCGATATCCGATGTAAGCTGTATACGCTGCATGGCGGTCAGCTTTGTGCGGATCATTTCCTGAAGCGCGCGCTGCAGCGCGGGGTATCCGTCGTATCCCATCGTATAGGCAAATCTTACAACGGTGCTCTCGCTGACACCCACCATGCGGCCCATGCGCGACGCCGTAATAAATGCTGCACGATCATAATTTTCCATTATATATGACGCGATCTGCTTCTGTCCCTTGCTCAGCATAGGGAACTGGTTTTGCAGCCGCAGCAACAGGTCATTCTGTTCCATGGTTACAGCTCCTTTCAGATATTTTCAGAAATCTTCTTATTCAGACCCAGCACGGAAATATCAAAATCAGATACGTCCATGCCCTTCATATAGGAATAACACGCAATATCGAAATGGATGGGAGTAAGTGTTACATACCCGTCGCGTACCCAACGTTCATCTGTATCCTCATCCGGCTCGCATTCCGTTATTTTCTCGATCGGTGCCCAGAAGAACCGCATGCCGTACGGATCTTTATATTCGACATGTGTATTCTTATATTGCTGCAATTTGAGCCCGCACAAACGCATTCCGCGAATTTCCGATACAGGCAGTTCGGGCGCGTTCACGCTGAGTATCATGCCCTGCGGCAAAGGATGCCGCCGTATATACTCTACTGTCCAAAGCGCCGAGCGCGCGGCGGCAGAAAAATCGACCGGATTATCGGGGTAAGTACTGGCGGCAAACGATTGTTTGCCGAGAAACGCGCCTTCCATGGCAGCTCCCACGGTTCCTGAATACAGAACATCGGACCCGAGGTTGGCGCCGTGATTGATTCCGGTAACCACCATGTCGACCGGAAGACCTAAGCTGGTGCAGCCAATGCGTACGCAGTCCGCCGGTGTCCCGTCTACAGCGAAAGCGGGTACGTCGGGCAGTTCCGGCAGAGTAACGTTTCTGACACGAACTGGATGTACGCTGGTCATGGAGTGGCTTGCGCCGCTTTTTTGAGATTCAGGCGCTACAATAGCGACGTTATGATATTCTTTGAGTTCTTGTGCCAAAGCACGGATTCCTGCGGCAAAGACCCCATCGTCGTTGCTCAGTAATAGGTTCATGTATCCTCCCATGTCATTCATGTAGTGACGATCAAAACCATTATAACAACCTTTCGACCACCTTTCAATAAAATGATGAAATTCCTGCACGCCGTTCCTGCATATAGGAACGCTCAAAAGCCGGGCGATTGACATGATTATCAGCGCATGCTAGCATTTGAATAAACCATATAGCTATCATTACGATGGGGGTGGGCAGATGAAAACCACAGTTTTTGCACCTGATGCGCCTGCCGCACTGGGGCCATATAGTCATGCTGTGCTATGGAATGGTCTTGTTTTTACTTCCGGCCAAATTGGCGTTCACCCGGCTTCGGGTAAACTCGCGTCTACAGTTGGGGAACAAACCAGGCAGGCTCTGCATAATATTCGAGCAGTACTTGCGGCTGCAGGATGTACGCTTTCCGATGTAGTAAAAACTACAGTATTTGTGCAGGATTTAGGCGATTTTGCAACGATCAACGCGATATACGGGGAGATATTTTCCGGCGAGTTTCCTGCTCGCTCCTGCACACAGGTTGCAAAGCTTCCAGCCGGCGCACTGGTCGAAATCGAAGCAATTGTGGTAAAATCATAATGTAGAGGCAATTGCGATCAAACCATAATATAATAGTATATACGTATCATATGCAAGATAGCGCATGTGGCTCCAGGTATCGATAAATAGGGATGACTGCGTGAATTCAAGAAATATTCACGCAAATCCCAACCTCAAATGATATAATTGATATACTCTTACTATAAATCGCGCCAATACGGGGCGAATAAGGAACGAATAACACATGAAACGTGAGACAACACGCCGGGCGGCAAGCGCGTTTTGGGCAAGACGGGGCTTGACTGGCAAAGCAGAGCGTATTACCAAAGGCCGTGTAGCGGGACGTACCCGAAGGGTACGTATGCGGGCGGTCGTAGCGCGTACGCGCAGCGTACTTGGCGCTTATGCTACACAGTTGAAAAGACGATCGCCGAGGGCGATCACTGCACTGTTTGTTGCGCTTATTCTAATCATTGGCGTACCGATTGGCATTGGGATGGCGATAAAGAACCACAAACCCGCGGAGGTGACAGCGCCCCAGACTACCCCAAACCCGGAACAGGTCGTAATGGATTTGGGCGGACAGACGCTAAGCTCCGGAACGCAGGGAGCAAGTGCGCAGGGAATGAGCGCCATGTCACCGACGGTTACGGCTTCCCCTGCACCCACTCCGACACCGGAACCGCATCCTTCCAACACCATTCTAAAAGAAGGCATGACAGCGCCGGTAGTATCGGAGATTCAAGCCCGCCTGATGGAATTGGGCTATATGGATCAGGATGAACCGACCGAATACTATGGACCTAACACCAAAGCATCTGTTAAACTTTTTCAACGCAAGCATAATCTCACGATAGACGGCTGTATGGGCATGGATACCTACACGCTGTTAATGTCCGATCAGGCGACCAAATACTCTGTATCCATCGGCGTAGAAGGAACGGACGTCAAGGAACTCCAGCTTCGTTTAAGAGAACTCGGTTACCTTGATAAGGCTACGGAATACTTCGGCACGGAAACCGAAGCCGCCGTGAAGAAGTTCCAGGAACGCAACGGTTTAGACGCGGACGGCACGATCGGCGAAAAAACGCGTGAAATGCTCTACAGTGAGGAGGCTAAGGCCAACTTCTTTGAGCGCGGCGAGGTAAGCGAGAAACTCAAAACATACCAGAATAAACTCAAGAAGCTTGGATACCTGACCACCAATGTTGACGGCACATATGGCGCTGATACACAGACGGCAGTCGGACGTTTTCAGGAACGCAACGGTTTGATTGCAGATGGGTACCTCGGCCCTCAGACAATTGAGCTTCTGATGTCCAGTGATGCACAGGCGAATGCCCTGATGATGGGCATGAAGGGCGCTGATGTAGAACACGTTCAGAAGCGGCTCAAAGAGCTGAATTATTTAAAAACCGTCGATGGGTACTTTGGTTCGGGAACTGAAAACGCCGTACGCGCATTTCAGGACCGCAACGGCCTGTCAATGGACGGCAAAGTCGGCAAGAATACCATGAGCGTACTTATGTCGTCCGGCGCGAAAAAGGCAAGCAGCTCAGGGAGTTCGGGCAGTTCCGGCAGTTCGGGAAGCTCCGGAAGTTCCGGCAGTTCCTCGGGCAGTTCAGGAAGCTCCGGCAGCAGCGGAAGTTCCGGCAGCAGCGGCGAAGTGATCAAGGGCGGCGCGAGTGTGGATACCTTCCTCCAAATCGCCAGATCCAAAATTGGCAGCAGGTATGTCCGTGGAGGCAAAGGTCCCAGCACATTCGACTGTTCAGGCTTTGTATACTGGTGCCTGAATCAGGCGGGCGTATCGCAGAGCTACATGACATCCGCATCGTGGCAGAAAACGACGAAGTACCAGCGTATTTCCAGCATGAACAGCCTGGAGGCGGGCGATGTCATCAGTTACCGTGGGCACGTAGGCATTTATCTGGGCGGCGGAAAAATGATCGACGCTTCGTCCAGCGCAGGACAGGTGCGCATCACGACCAGCGATATTCGTTCTTCCTCCTACTGGACCGGCCACTTTGTGTGCGCCTATCGCATCTTCTAGCAAAGAAGTGGGACAAACATAAATCGTTTTTCATGGGAGCCCGAAAGGGCTCCCATCTTTGCACGTTGACATAATGGCACCAAATCTGTCTATTTCTTTTCAAAGTGCATACAAGTGAACATGTTACAGGAAAACACCTTCATATACTGCTAAAAAAGACAATCGGAAGGTGCAATATGGCGACACGTCCTCCGATACTTCGAGCAGGGGATACAATAGGGATTGTCACGCTGGGCAGTCCACTGGAACCCGCGGTCATCGACTCGGGGATAATTACGCTGCGGCAAATGGGATTCAATGTTGTGGTTGGGGATTATGCGTATTCCTATATGGGATTTGTAGCGGCGACAGAGCAGCAAAGGGCTTCCGATCTCATGAAAATGTTCCAAAATCCTGCTGTTCGAGCCATATTGCCTACGCGGGGCGGCGTGGGGGTAGCCGGTATATTGCCGTATCTGGATTATGAGTTCATTGCATTAAACCCCAAGATTATCAGCGGATACAGCGATGTCACGGTACTGCTTAATGTGCTGACACAGTATTCCAACCTGATTACGTTTCACAGCCTAATGCTTATCGATTTTAAACCGGATACTCCCGCGTACAATTTCAATCAATTTTTTGCCGCAGTCTCTACGAATATTGCCCCACGCCAAATACAAAACCCTCCCGGGATGAATCTCATAAGCAGAGTTCCCGGGAATGTAACCGCTCCTGTTGTTGGCGGCAATCTGACTTCATTTGTAGATACCCTAGGGACGCCATATGAAATTGATACAAGAATGCGCATCCTGTTTCTGGAGGATACGCATGAGCCAATTAATACCGTCTATCGATATATCAACAGTCTAAGACTGGCCGGCAAATTCGAGGATTGCGTAGGTATTTTGATGGGACAATGCAGCAATTGTCCTCCTGCCTATGGAAAAGATTATGAGAACCTGATTTCGGAAGTAATCATGCCTCTGGGCAAACCTCTTATGACCAATCTGGCATCTGGTCACGGAGAATACAAGGCAACAGTGCCTATTGGCGCCATGATCAATATGAACACAATCAATAATACACTGACAATATTGGAGCCTACGGTCACAGCGCAGCCGCCGCAAGCACCGCAACAGCAGCAGCCGCCTTTTCAGCCGCAACAGACTCAGCCACAGACACGGCCACAGACGCAGTCACAACAGCCTCAATCGCAGCAGCGCCAGCAGGCGCAACCGCCGCAAACCCAACCGCCGCAAACCCAACCACAGCAAACCCAGCCACAGACTCAGTTACAGCCGCATCAACAGGCGCAACCGCCGCAAACCCAACCGCAGCAAACCCAGCCACAGACTCAGTCACAGCCGCGTCAACAGGCGCAACCGCAGCAAACCCAACCGCAGCAAACCCAGCCACAGACTCAGTTACAGCCGCGTCAACAGGCGCGACCGCCGCAAACCCAACCGCAGCAGACTCAGCCTCAGTCACAAGGTTAAGATATAGTTGAAGCAATAGTGGGCGTCATTTTAAAAATGCAATAACGAAAAAAGCCCTTCAGCATATGTGAAGGGCTTTGCCATGTCTTCGTGCAGAAAACTATTCTGCCATCTGATGCCGCGGATTGCTTTGAATAATGGATATCGCCCATATGATTTTGGCTGTGATATCCGCCTGAGCCTGCGGTTTCGTGGTATCAAATCGGGTAAAAACATCGCCGCTGATGGTAGCAACATAACGGGGAGGAAGGTTATTCAAGGTAAGCGCCATGACATCCGCACGGCACGCATCACAGCAGCATATTCCAGACTGCTGCATCAGACAATCCAGCTTATTGCTGACGAGATCCTCCATCAAATTATGCAGGACGATTTCCGGTGCCATAGCGTATCATCCCCATTTCTTATGTTTGCGTGTATTATAACACGAATATACAAATGAATCCAAAATATTTTGAAATATTATGTATTGCTTTGTCTTACAAGCGCTTTTTTTCTGCCGGATCTATTCGGGATGGTGTAAAGAGTGATATGCAGCAGCAGGTTGATTGTCAATCCTGCAAAAACATCCAGTATGGAATGCTGCTTTATGAACACGGTGGAAGCACAGATCAGCACTGCCGTGATGATCATGAATGCCTGAAAGTACCTATTTCGCATGCTTGTGCTGTTCATAACTGCCGAAACGACTGCAAATGAACCGATCACGTGGAAGCTGGGCAGAACATTGGTATTCGTATCGGCACGATAAATTGCCTGTACCATACGCGTAAACAGAGTGTCTTCTCTAAAGGAAACAGGCCGTAAATTCTGGCCGTTCGGGAATAGCGCGCATATTAATAATCCCAATGAATAGCCAATGATAATGCCGTACATGTACCGGGTGAAAGCGGGGATATCGCGGAACATAAAATAGACACCGGTAAGGATGATGTAAGGATACCAGATATAGTAGGGGATAACGAACCATGATACAAACGGTATCCTGTCGTCCAAAGCGGGCCAATACGACACCCAGTAATCGGTTTTAATATGCCGCTCCAGCAGAAAAAAGGCAGCCAAATACACCGGAAGATACAGCAACAGCAAATAATGCCGGTATTCTTTTGACAAAAAGCCTCTTTTAACCGGAAAAGTACTCTTATCACGAGCGAACCCGACTGTACTGTTATGGCTGGCGGTAGCCTTATTTAAAAGCCTCTTTAATTTCATGCGACGATTATACCATATGCTTCGGATGTGCGTAAATCGTGCAGCCGGCTCAGGTTATGAAATTCGGATGAATATTCAAATTGTTGGAAAGAAACGCCAAGATTATGTATATGGACTCTGCATATATCAGCATATTTAACGCGCGGTATCATACTAATAAATAAGTACGTTTGTCATGTACATTTGTACATTCTGGTAGATTGAGGCGATCTTATGGCGGATTCAACGGACTATACAGCGATGTATCGCATAGCGAAAAGCTATTATCTGGATGGTTTGTCGCAGCAGCAGATTGCCAAACGAGAAAGCATATCGAGGCCGCATGTATCGCGCATGCTTTCCAAAGCCCGTGAATGCGGAATAGTCGCCATACAGGTAGAGATGCGTAAAGCAGAGTCGTTGACCAGACTGCAAGATGAGCTTTGTACCAAACTTGGCCTTACTCAGGCGATACTTGTATCTGTTCCCGAAGTTAAGAAGGGTGCCAGAACGGATATTTCACTCAATATTGCTACGGTAGCAGCTGAATATCTTCCGGATCTGCTGCGTGGCGCTGATTTGGTGGGCATCGGATGGGGCTACACCATGTATCAGACATCGCTTTTGCTTCCGCAAACGGAGGTTACCAATCATATGGCGTTCGTGCCGCTAATCGGCATTTCGGGGGAAAACAGTCCATACCTCCAAATCAACGTCATCGTGAACAGGTTTTCGGAAAAATTCGGAGCGGCCAGCTTTTATACCAATATTCCCGTTATGCGGGAAAACGGAGCATCTCTGACCGGCAAGGGTCGGGACGAACCGCTGGAAACGCTGTGGGCGGATCTTGATGCCGTTGTGATTGGGTTGGGGCCGCCATTCAAGGAAGGAGATTTTTTGGTTTCAGAAGTTTCCAACGAGTACAAGCAAAGCATTGCACAAAGCGATCTCGTAGGAGATATACTCGCGAATTATTTTGACAGCGAAGGGAACGTATTCGATTCCTCTGCGTATTACAATCATTTTTCTCTTCCGCTATCCGGCCTGAAAGATATCAAAAATGTGATCTGCCTGGCTGGCGGCGAAAACAAGGCAGATGGAATCATCGCCGCAGCAAAAAACGGCTTTATCCATACGCTCATCACCGATACAACCACTGCGAAAACGATACTGACAAAGCTGTAATGACACAATTTGGAGAGGGGATGCTCCAGTGATCAGCATATTGATTGTTTCACACGGCAATCTTGCTGCCGCAATGCTTAATAGCGCCGAACTGATTGTAGGCCACCAGCAGAATGCCGCTGCGCTCTGCTTTGATGTATCGCAGGCTCCGGAAGTATTCAAGGACCAGCTGCAAGATGAGCTTGAACATCGAAAAGACGGGGATATCCTGCTGTTCTCGGATATCCGGTCCGGTACGCCGTTCAATGTTGCAGGGTCACTGATGCAGGAGTATGACTTCCGGCATATCAGCGGTGTTAATCTCGCGCTGCTGATCGAAGCGCTCACGCTGCGCAATGAACTGGATATCGACGCTCTTTGCGCAGAACTGATGGATGTCAGCGGGCTTACAATACTGGACGTCAACGCGCTGATGGCACAGGAGGACCTATGAGAAATATCGTTCTTTCCCGCATAGATGACAGGTTGATACACGGACAGGTCGTCACGGCATGGGCAAAAACCACCAGCGCAACCAGCATACTCATTGCAGACGACTCGTTGATGGCGGACGCGTTCACAAAACGCTTACTAAAAGCCGCCGCTCCTCCGGGAATCGGCGTTGAAGTACTCGGCGTGCACGATTCAATAGATTACCTGAAGCAGGAGAACCCTGCAAAAGAGAACCTTATCCTTCTCACCAAAGGACCGGAGCAGATGGAAGCCATTGTTGGTGCCGGTGTTGGGATTAAAACAATTATTTTAGGCGGTATGGGCGCTAAGCCCGGCAGAAACCGCTTCACGAAGAATGTCTCTGCCAGTCAGGAAGAAGTGAGTTCCATCAGACGCATGGTAGAAGGAGGTATCGAAGTACTGTATCAGCTGGTTCCTGGCGAAATTCCGGTCAATGTCAAAAAATTCTTGTGGGAGGGTTGAAAATTGACGGTTCTACAAGCTTTACTGATTGGATTGCTGTATTACATCGCAAACAGCCCGTGGCCGTTCGGGGGACTGGGGAACTACGCAATCATATATCGTCCAATGGTGGCAGGTCTTGTCGTCGGCATCATACTCGGAGACCCAGTAAAGGGGACAATGATCGGTGCCACAATTAACCTGATGTACATTGGATTTATCAGCGCAGGGGGTTCCATGCCGGCGGATATGTCGCTTGCGGGCATACTGGGTACAGCACTTGCGATTACCGGCGGGTTGGAAACCAACGCGGCGCTCGCCATCGCCGTACCGCTCGGACTGCTGGGCGCACTCGTTTGGGTTGGACGATTGACGCTCGATTCGGTGTTTGTCCGCATGGCGGATAAATATGCAGAAGAAGGCAAACCCGAGAAGGTATGGATTGCAAACATTCTGATGCCGCAAATCATACTTTTTCTAATTACTGCGCTGCCGTGTTTCTTTGCGGCATATTACGGAGCGAACTATATCGCCGGCGGTATTGCAAGCCTCGGCGGCAGGTTCCTAGGCATACTGAGCATTATCGGCGGCATGCTTCCCGCCGTTGGTATCGGCATGATGCTGCTTTCCATATTCAAAGGTGAAGCAAAGGTGTTTTTCTTCCTTGGCTTTCTGTGCGCGGCATACCTGAAGCTGGGCACGCTGCCGCTGGGATTGATATTCCTATGCATAGCGATCACCTATGTCGGGATGAAGGATACGAAAAGCACTGTATTCTCTAAGAATGCTGCTGAAAAAGATATAACTGCTGCAGATGGTAAACTCTTAGAAAAAAAGGATCTGCGCAAAGCATGGTGGTGCTGGATGTATTACTTCCAGTCCTGCTACAATTATGAGCGTATGCAAGGCGTCGGTTTCCTGCACGCCATGTCGCCTATTATCAGCAGGCTTTATAAAGGGGACATTGAGAGCACGAAAGCCGCCATGCGCAGGCATGTGGAGTTCTTCAATACGGAGAATGCAACGGGCTCGGCCGTGATCGGACTTGTCGCCGCAATGGAAGAACAGAAGCGCGGCGGAACCGAACTTGGTGACGAGGCATTCACCTCTATTAAGACCGGCTTGATGGGGCCTATCGCAGGTATCGGCGATACGATCTGGCAGGCAGTCGTTATTCCTCTGATGATCGTGATGTTTGTAGGCCTCGCAAAAGACGGAAATGTCGGCGCACCCATACTCTACTCAATACTGTTCTATGCAATCTATTATGCATATGGGTATTGGCTGCTGCTGCTAGGCTACAACAAAGGCAGCGAAGCCATACTGAACATCATGGAGAGCGGCATTATCAACAAAGTGATTACAGGTGCGGGCATATTGGGCTGTGCTGTATTGGGCGGTCTGGTATCCAATTATGTTTCCGTGAAGTGTGCCATCAGCATCCAGCAGTCCGCAGATGCCGTTTTCTCGCTGCAGACAGGCTTCTTTGACGTGTTGCTGCCGGGCCTGCTTGCATTGCTGTTGACTCTCGGCTGTTATAAGCTGCTTAAGAAAGGGCTGGCAACTTATTGGGTTCTGCTCATTGTCGCCGGCATCGCCATTGCAGGCGGGCTTCTCGGAATATTCTAAGTGGATTAGGCGCGAGTTTGTCAACCTTATAAGAAGGAGTATCTCCGCCGTGCCTGCGGCGGAGATTTTTTATGTCTTTTGCGTTTCTAAGTCCATGGAACGCTGGCCTACAAATTCCTGAACGCATTCAAGAAATCGAAGTACAATGGGTGGCATACGTTCTTTCTGTCGATACGCGATGCCAAGCTCCCGGTAAGCGGGCGGGTCGAGTTCTTTTTTGATGAGTCGATAGGGTGAGCGGTGCAGTGCCAATTCGGGAAATACGCTTATCCCAAGTCCGTTTTCCACCATGGACATCACGGCAAAATCGTTGCCGGCATGAAACCGGACATGGGGCATGATTTTATGATGCAAAAAAAGCCGTAGGGTTTCATTGCTCTCGTTGTTCTCCCCTTCATCAAGCTGAATAAAGGATTCGGAGGGAAGCCGTTCAAGCGGGAATACTCCGCAGCCTGCCATAGGGTGGTTTTCGCCCATGATGACCAAAAGCCTGTCCTGTGCGAGAAAAACGCTTGAAAGAGCCGGATTGGTGGGCAGCCGAACAAAGCCAAGGTCTACGCGGCCTTCCAATATCCATCCCTCAATCTGGGAATACGTGCCGTTTAGCACTTCAAAGCCTATGTTTGGGTACGCCGTTTCAAACCGTTTGATGATGGGCGGCAGCCAATGCGAGGCAATGCTGTAAAAGACGCCTATTCTTACGAGGCCCGTCTGCAGGCCTTTGAGTGAACTGACCATGTTCATAAGCTCATGCTGCGCGCTGCATACCTGCTGTATGTATGGCAGCAGCATTGCGCCGTCCGACGTGATGGTTACGCCGGACCTGCCGCGCTGCAGCAAAGATATTCCCCAGTCGCGCTCGAGTCTGCTTAAAAGCTGACTGATACCTGACTGGGTATAATTCAGTTCTTCGGCTGCCTTGGTCAGCTGACCGCATTCAATTGTCTTCAAAAAGGCTTCGTATTTTAATAGTTCCATATAATTCATCTCTTACAAATCGTAATGCAACGAATGATAAAACATTAATTCTTGTTATCTTAAATTCATGATAGAATAGGAACGGTATAAAATCAACAGCTAAGCTTCACGGCCGTGAAATATTGCGGACGCTAAGGAAGCAGGCAATCGGAGGCTGTTACGGAAACCTCAATACACGGCTCGCTGCCCGTGAAAAGTATCAATCGCGATATTACGCGCATCATCATACCGTCCATGCTGGAAAGCCTGCTGCAGTTGGCGGCAGGTCTTGTCTGTACGGCCATGGTTGGCCGGTTGTTGGCAAATGATATCGCTGCGCAGGGCATCAGCAATCGTTTTTACTATATCTGTTATGCGATATATCGTGGCTTGCGCATAGGCGTGACCATTGTGACGGCGACATACGTTGGCCAGCAAGCGTTTGGAAAATACCGCAGATCTGTAGAGCAGGCATATTTAACCGGTGTTCCTGCCGCCTGCCTGATGGCCGCATCGTTTGCGCTTTTTTCAGGGACATTCGCGAGACTCTTTACGAATGACGCTGTGCTGATTGAAATAGTCGTTGCCTATTCGCGTATCAGCGCATGGGCAATTCCTTTTATGGCCATTAGTACGTTTAATGCGTCTGCTTTCAATGGGCAGGGTGATACCAAAACGCCCATGATGATTGCTATCATACTCAACATCGTCAATGTTGGTGTTGGATATGTATGCATATTCGGAATTGACGGCTTTAAAGGTTTCGGCGTAATTGGCGCCGCTTTCGCTACCGTGCTTTCCCAAATGGCAGGAGCCTTGCTTGGACTATTGCTTTTATACCGCCCAGGCGGCGCGCTCAGGCGGCATGTGCACGGCCAGCGGTTTTTCGAACTTGATCGCGAGAAACTTCGACAGATATATGCCACGGGCGTACCCGCGGCTCTTGAAAACGTATTTTGGCAGTTTTCCGCTGTGGCAATGAGCCGGGTAATTCTTGATTACAGCACCAACCATTATGCAGCCTATCAGCTTGGACTGCAGGCGGAAACTATAACGGAAATGCCGTCGGATGCGTTTATTATTGCGTCTACTACATTGTCCTCACGCGCGATAGGGGAAAAGGATGGCGGTCTCCTGCGCAGCTATTACCGTCAATTAACGAGAATGGGATTGATTACGGGCATTATTGCTTCCGCCACGCTGTTTTTGTTCGCCAATCCCATGATGAACCTGCTGACGGATAAAGTAGAGCTTCAGCGATTGGGAGCTACCTATGTCGTCATGATGGGATTTGCGCAGTTACCGCAGGTATTAACTAAGGTGTATAACGGCGTTATCCGGGCTGCGGGGCATATCCGGGCGCCCATGTACATTGCGTTTACAGGCATATGGCTGCTTCGCGTGCCGCTTTCCATGTTGGCCTGTTGGAGCTGGGGGTTGCCCATCGAGTATATCTGGGGCATCATTATTATGGATCAAGCTTCCCGCTTATTCATGAGCATGGCATATTCCAAATGGAAGGATATTCGGCATTGCGTCGAACGGAGGAAACAGGCTATCGTGTGAACATTTCACAGCTTTGTTTTGCTTTTTAAGGGATCTGGGCTATAATTAATTATTATCAAGATAAGGATTATTGGTTTCATGTGTTACCATCAATGATCCATAAGAGAATAAAATGCAGCAAGAATCCAGAACGGTACATTCAATTCGGAATATGTCGGTCGGACTTCTCAACCAGCTAATGGTTTTGACGCTGGCCTTTGTTTCTCGTACTGTTTTTATACATATTCTCGGCGCTGAGTATCTGGGTATAAACGGCTTGTTTTCCAATATACTATCGGTACTTTCCATGGCGGAGCTTGGCATTGGAAGCGCCATGACATTCGCCCTGTACAGGCCGCTCGCATTGAATGATCAAAAAAAGATTGCTGCGCTGATGCACTATTATAAAAAACTGTATCGGATTGTTGCTCTCGTTGTGGCGGTATCCGGCGGTATTCTGGTTCCATTCCTGCCTGTGCTGGTAAAGTCTGATCATCCCATTGACCATATTACGATATACTACCTGTTGTTCCTTTTTAACTCAGTAACGTCCTATTTCTTTGCATATAAGTCGACCATTATTAATGCCGACCAAAGGATGTATATCACAAAGATAAATACGTTTGTGTTTTATGTACTGCAGACGGCATTGCAGATTGCCTACCTGTATGTATTCCGGGACTTCATAGGATATCTCGTGATACAGGTATTTTGCACGCTGGGAAGCAATGTGTTTATTTCATGGAAGGCGGGGCGGATGTATCCTTGCCTGCGTAAGCCTGAAGCCTTGAGCGCTGAGGATAAGCAGGACTTGATTGGGAATGTAAAATCTCTGTTTCTATACAGGATCGGAGGGGTCATTCTCAATAATACAGATAATATCATCATATCCGTGCTGATCGGAACGATATGGGTTGGGTATTACTCCAACTATTTCATGATCATAAACGCGCTGCTTGTGTTTATAGGGATAATCTTTCAATCTGTAAATGCAAGCGTTGGGAATCTGAACGCTACGGATGATAACGGTAACAGATACACCATATTTTCCAGCATGAATATGATGGCATACTGGATTGCGGGTTTCTGTGCAATCTGTCTAACCATACTTTTTAATGACTTTATTACGCTTTGGATTGGCAGCAGAAATGTATTGGACACCGCAACTGTTGCTGCAATCATTATCAATTTCTACATGGTGGCGCTGTTCAACCCTGTATGGATTTTCAGAGACGGAACAGGCATGTTCCGGCAGACGAAATATGTATTCTTATGCACGGCAGCATTGAACATTATCCTATCTTTTCTTTTGGGTAAAGCAATCGGGCTAAGCGGCATATTGTTTGCTACCGCAATATCGAGGTTATGTACGAATTTCTGGTTTGAACCTCTTATACTGCTACGGGATTATTTTCATAAAGATGCGACTGCATATTTTGCAAAACAGGCCTTGTATCTTATGCTGGCGCTTGTTGTTGGTGGCGTCACATACATTTCAACCTCATGGATTGACGGAACACATATACTTGGCTTTGCAGGCAAAGTAGTGATCTGTGCAATTCTGCCCAATACTCTGTTTTTCCTGGCGTTTCGAAAATCTCCAGATTTCCAATATATTTGGGACAAATTTCTGGTGAAGGCATTTCACCGTCTGCTAACCGCGACACATATAACGCCGGAATAAAAGCGTCGCTCGATCATTGCATATTTTCCTGCATAATATCTGCGACATGTCCTGCAAATAGTACACATAGGGAATATCGTTCATCGCGATCAATGAGCATAAACGAAAACGGCCGATTGCAGACCATGTGAAACGAAGGAGCATTCTCTTGGGGCACAGCGCCGCTTATGCAGACTGCGGATGCCGCCGCTGCAGTCACACCCTGTTCGTTCACTTGAATAAGTGCTTTGTGCAGGATTGCGCCGACCCAAGTTGGTGCATTTGTCTCAAACGGTCCCCAGCTAGTAGTATGTAAAGCTTCATGGATGCCGAAATCATTCAGTAATGCCGAGCAATCCTGATCTTGTGTCAATGTAAAGCGTGGCAGTATCAATTCTCCTTCGCATCGTTTCCAGTCGATGCTACAAAATTCGTCTGGAGACCGGGGAAAACCGAATTGAGAAGGCTCTTGTGAAAGGAATATGCAAAGCGCACCTCCGCCGCTTAGCGGGAGCATGGCTGCCTGCAGATTATCAACTTCGGCATATAAAACCTCCGATCGGCACATAAACGTGACTTCGCGGTCGCCGGAAACGCCGTGGAACATGTCTGCAAAAGTTAAGGCAGAGTCAAACGGTTCTATAAAGCTATCGCCATAATACAGGGCATTCACAATCGCGAGCGTTGTCAGGGGAGGGGATGCACTGACCAGCGAAGGTATGAGCCCTTTGGTATGTGAAGAAACCCAATTGTTTAGTTTCTCAGTGGTCGGCAGCTTGAAAATCCACATATTCGATATCCATCTCAAATTGACGGGCGCACTCCAGTAGCGATTGACTCAATGCTATGTACTTATGTGCAAATAGAGCGCGGGCAAAAGCAAAGCTATGTACGTCGTCGGAAACATCGCTGAATGCGAATGCTTTTGCATGAGCATATCGACGGCCTTGATCTTCTATATTTCCCAAATAAAGAAATGGCAGCAGAGAAAAATACAAACTGAACGGCGACAGGATGCAGTTTTCGGCGGGCAGTTTCTGTATGATCTGCCAGGCAAACTGATTGACAGATGCTGTCCAATTCGCTATTTGCAGCATGATGTTACCTCGGCAGCATCGGCCTTTACTATTCCATGTATACTGTAGTGTGTCCTCACGGCATCGTACACCAATTCAAGCGGAAATCGTGTCATCGACTCATCCATAACAATTTCTCCGTCGTCGGTCATTATGCGCAGCCTGAGACCTCCGGATGCAGAGTATTGCGCTTGCGAAGTCATGGCGGGGCCGCGATGCCGCCAACCCGTTATCAACGAATAAATTCCTGCGGATTCCAGAGAAACCTGCTTTATATGATCATGTGCATACCTGCAGTTTTCAAACAACGAGCGGCAGTGTATTTCATCGGCCGAAAAGTGATATTTCCTCAATCCGCGAAGCAGCAGGTACAGGCAGAATGCGGCCGGAATAAGCAGCAATATCAGCGCGAGCAGAAACACCGAAATCGAAATCTGTATCCTACCTAGATAAAACAGTGCGGCAAGTGAAATGGCTATTAAAAACAGAACCGTTGTATATGTTCCTGTCTGCGGAGCACTGCATCGTACGGTAAATGTCTCGGCTTGAATGGAGGGCATTGAAATATGCAAATTGTCAGTCATTTGATGAAGACGGCTCCAGAATACGAGGTATGCATCCATGGTTTTGTATAAGATGAGTTTATTATATTTGCCTTGTACGATAATGGCAGGGCGCAGTAAACCGCCCATGCGAATGCTGCTCATTTGCGTCCATGTGATAAGTTTTCGCTTGCCCCCTTTTTGGACAGCAATGCCCTCATCCGATAATTCTACGGTTCCGTTGCCGGATTTGAATTGTCCGAGGCCGTGGAGAAACAAAAGCATCATCAAAAATGAAAGCAACACAAAAGCGGCGGGAGTAAACGGCTGATCTGAAAGCCCTGCAAGCAAGAAGAATGAAAATAGAATGTAACCGGCAATTGCGGTGATGATCGCACTTACGCCCCTTGAACGCTGCTTAACAGGATACGGATATAATTCCATATATCGTCCTCCGTTTGGCGAGCAAATAAATCGAATCAGTAGATATTTCGGCATATTTGTCGGCTTTGTTAGCATTAACTAGGCCTGACTTGAACGAAGGCGCAATCTTTGTTGAAATAAAATGAGAAAACTGTCTGATTAACCTCCTGATTGTTGATAATTAAGATAGCAATAAGTCGTTCGATGCTGAAAGGAGAAACATGATGAAAGCGACATTGGATAGAAGCGGCTGTATTTCGTGCGGGCTCTGTCCCGATACCTGCCCCGAGGTATTCCGAATGGGGGATGACGGCGTGGCTGAAGTTTATCAGGAAACCGTACCGCCGGAGGCGGAGGGAAGGGCAATCGAAGCGCAGGAGGGTTGCCCGGTTTCTGTCATTACGGTGGAGTAGCATATTTGAACCTGTAAGTACAGATCGTATCAGAGAGCTTTGAATGTTAGAATTCAAGGCTCTTTTTCAATTATTAAGAGCGCTTTTTGTTATGACATATATAGTAGTATCAGGTATAATATACAAGGCGGCCTTTCCGGCGCTCCTATTGGCTGAAAGGAACTCTTCAAGTGGAATTCGCTTATGCTTTTACGGTAGGATGTTCGTTGGCAATACTATTCGCAATTTTTATACATGCAAAAAAGAATCCCAGCGTCGCAGGAACCCGGGCCTTTTTATTGCAGATCGTCTTGTAACGTTATGGTCGGCTGGTTCGCTTATGGAGCTGCTTTCCCCGACGGAGCAGGGAATGCTTTTCTGGAGAAACTTTGAGCAGATCGGTGTATTTCTGCTTCCCGTATTCTGTGTATATTTTGCAGTGGAGTACGCCAGATATGACCGGATGAAAAAGTACCTGCCTCTTTTACTGATCGTACCGATAATTGCCATATTGCTCATATTTACGGATTCAAAAACACACGTTATGCGATACGGCTATATTGTCAGTTACAGTCCGCTGTTTGGCAAGGCTTTGTCTGTGCATTCAACGCCTGTCGGAAAGGCCTTTGTTGCGTATAATTATACGCTGGCTTTTTCTTCGCTGCTTATTCTTTTTCTGTTTTCCAGACAGATTGCAAAAAATATGCGACGTCAGGTGATACTCGTGATGGTCGCGACCGGACTCATTTTCTTATTTGGTCTTTTGAAAACCGCGTTTCTGGAGGGTTCACGTATCAACTTTCCGATTGTTACGATATATCTGCCCGGCAGTCTGGTATTATGCCCTGACCGGTATAAACAGAATTGAAGCTTTGGAAATAGCCAAGAGAATTTTAGAAGCCGCTGAGCAGAGTATTGTCATTCTTGATGACGAAACGAGTATTCAGTTTTCTCTGAGCATTGGAATTTGTGACAACGAGGAAGTAAAAGCAGAGGAAGATATACTCAAATGTGCTGACAAGGCTATGTTTATGGCGAAGAGCCAAACAAGAAGCCGTTGCGTAGTTTGGCAATAAGATCAAGTATTGCAATTTATTATGGTCGTACGAAAAAAAACTCAAGCTAGTAGGAAGGCCGAGCCCACCTTCAGCTTGAATCTTCTTCACCAAACTTCCAAATGGCCGAGCCCGTCGCCATGGCAATGTTGAACTACACCGCCCATCATGCCGCTATTTGGTTTGGCAAACGACGCCGGACGCTTTATATCAGCATCATTTCTCTTGCAGATATAGTGCGTACAGGTTGAGCCAATAATTGGTAGTATCCTGACTAGGGTCGAAGTAAACATCAATATTGCTGAAGACAAGTAAGACGCTAACTTCAGGAGTTTCCAGCGCCAGGCTCATATCCTCGAGGGTCGCCGAAGGCGGCGTATTTTGTCCGAGAGGGAAGACCTCTTCAATTCGGCCGAGATAAGCTCTTAGGTCCTGCTCAATAATCACATGGCCATTCAGCGCAACCTTCAAAGATGGGATACCGTTAGGGCGGTTAGCCGTCCATGTGATCTCATATAAGCCCTTGTCGCCATTGACCGTGACCGTAATTTCTCCTTTTCCTTGGTTATCCTGCATGTTAACCATCCAGCGGTAACCATTGATGTCGATAGCTCCGGCTGGCAACATCAAGTTTATTCCCATGTAACCGCCAGGGACATTATCCTCAGACTGCGGCCAGGTCTGGGAGAAGCCAAGTTTAGTTTCAAATACCTCGTTTTCCCCAAGGCGTTTATCAAACCAAGTCGGAAGCGCCGCATCCTGGGTATTCACTAAGTAGCTCACTGCATCGGTAATCTTTTCTTTAACAGCCCGCTCGGGTTCAGTGGTTGCAGGGGCAATTTGTCCGCCTTCAAGCATACCTTGGCTGACCAGCAAGCTTTCCAGCCGGTACACTTGGCTTGCGACTGGCAGAGCCTGATAGCCTACGCCCGGCAGAACCGAGAAGGCAGCCAAAAAACAGGTTAGAGCGATGATCCAAGTATGGGCTTTAGCCTTTAATACAAGCAATAAAACGGCTGCCGTCACCGCAATAATCCAGACAAGAATAAAATAATATTCGGCAGTCTTAAGGCCATATTTACTGACCTGGTCGACTAATGCCCAGGCTTCAAAGGCGAGGATCACCAGCGCAGTGACTGGATAAATGCGACGGTAAATTTTTGCTAAAGCAGATTCATGATGAGTGACCATAATATGAAGCAATATACCGCCGAGTGCGTAAGAAGCTGTGATACTCGATAGTTGAGTAAATTCAGACCAGGTGCCAGTAATGATTGTCTGACCTGCCCAAAGCAGAAGAACAACAGTCAAGGCCAGCATGATTGGGATTAGGATATACCCAAATAGTATTTCGATAAACCGAGGCTGTTTCTGGGCTACTTCCCGGTGTGGGTCAATCTGCCCTTTACGGAAGTGCGGGAAATAGCCAAGGAAAATAGTAAAAGAAAGAAAACCTGCTAAGGTCCCGATATACATATAGACCTTACTGCTCATATCATGATATAAAAGTGATTGAATAGCACCAGCAACCCCGGAGGCTCCGCCCATTATCACTAACCCGTAAATCAGGGCAATAAAGAAAGCTTTCAAAAACATGAAAAGAGAGCGGGGAATATCGGATTGGTCTTGGGGGAAACTGGCAACGACAATAAAGATAAGTACACTGATCAGCATGGACATACTGACCCGGATCGTAGCCAGGACAGGGAGCATGGCATACGATGAGCCTGTGTCCGTACCTCCAGGCAAATAGAGCGCCAGGAAGGTCATAATCACAGCTACGACACCAAGTAAATTGGCCAACAGAAAAGCTTTCTTGTGGTTAAACCGGCTCTGGGCAGCCGTGATAGCTGTTAGGCCAAATAGGGCCCCTGTTGCCAAAGACCATTGCAGACTGTTGAATAATAAATTGTATGCTTCTTGTTGGGGCCAATCAAGTTCAATTCTGAACATCGTGACAACCGCGAATGCAAATGCGCAGGCAATCGCAGATGGAAACGTCTGAACAGCCTTTACTGCTCCGCGGAATATTTGTGAAATCGATCGGGTGAAAGTATTTATATTATACTCCTCCTCAAGAAAAGTGATTTCTTTTGATCATATTATAGCCGATCTCAGGTATAAATTGCTTGATTAATTTAAACTGCTTCGATTAAAGCAAAAAAGCAATTTGGAACCCTGGCTAGGTTATACATGCGACCATAACTCCATTTCCACCCAGCTTCATTCAATAATCACAGAACGCTTGCATTCAAACGGATTTTTTCTAATTGCAAGTGAATAGAGATATGGATAATCTTTTTTCAGGTACTTCATGTAACATAACCATTCAATTATAAGCAAGCGATACGCTCGCATGATGTCGTTTGACAAATGGGCTATATCGTTTTTTGGCAATCCTTCTAAGCTTTCCCTGCATTCCAGTTCCTGAGAGACATGCAATACCGCCCAGAGCATTTCCGTAAAGGCATCATGTTCCAAAAGATTTGGGTTATCGAACATGCGCAGCAAATAAGGTTTATTCACATGCAGGAACTCTCTCAATGATAAGAGCAGGCCTGAGGTGCAATCGACTTGGAATTCAAAATCCCTTACCTTGTTTGATGCCTTCCGAAATTCAGCCTCATCCCATCGAGTATCCACTCTTAAATGTTTCTGCAAGTCAGATAGATTTATATTTGACTCAGAGATAAGAGAGATCGTTGAAGCGCCAAGCTCACTAAAATACGCACTTATGACGGTATTCAGTTTCAAAAGTTTTTCTTGCTTTTCTCTTGCAGTCAGCAACTTGTCCAGAACGAGAGTAACAATAATTACTTGAAGTGGAACAAAGCCTAAATCCTGAAGCAAGTAAAAGGACGTGTCTCTCGGTGCATGAAAGATAAAAATTTGAATGCAGTACAATACTGCGGATCCAATAATCAGCCATAATCCTATTCCTAGAGTTCTGTGAAAGTTCTTAATAATATCACCCCCAAAGTTAACTGTTACGTCTTATACAGCCACGCGTGCCGGGATAACAGGGGCAAACCTTTCGCTGTTGTTACAGTATAGAAAACGGATGCAAAATTAAATTGCAGCGACAACGGTCAGAACCCAGAAATCCCTGCTTATAGATCATCGGTAATGTGTCAAACGCTGCAAATTTCCATACAGCATCCTCTTACTGCTAAGTCGCTAGTCCCTCAATATTGTAGTTATATTTACACTGTTACTTGCCGCATAAACCTGTAACCTGATAATATTTAACTCAGCGCAAAGCCCTCATTCCTATTTGCTGGGGAGATTGAAACATTTGAATTGATGTTAATTATGGTACAAGTAAAAGTGAAATTTATGGAACTCTCGTTCAAAATGCAACTATATATGCAACCTCCGTACCAGTGCTCCAAATCCTTCACGTCAGATACCTCATTTTAGCCCTGAAATGCTCCCCAAAACGCCGAAAACCCCCAGAAACTCTGGAGGTTTTCATTGTATCAAAACCTGCGAACGAATTGGTGGAGCATGGGGGATTCGAACCCCCGACCTCAACATTGCGAACGTTGCGCGCTACCAACTGTGCTAATGCCCCGTCCTTGACCGCGAAAATTACTATACACCATTTTAAAAAAGAATGCAAGTAGCATTGTAAAAAAGCTCTGCTGTTTTAATGGGGAGTATTGTCCCGGGAAGGTATTTCGTTAATCAATTTTTTAATCGATTGCATGTCGGCGGGCATCGCAAGGTATGTGTCAAATCCATCTGGGATGCTGTAAGATAGCGCTGCTTGATCTTTATTGCCTGCTAACGCTACCAAAAACACATTACTCAATGAGTATTCGTTACGTATTTTATATGCGAAATGGCTGCTGTCCATATCCGGCAGCCTGGCGGCGCAGAATACGATATTGGGTATACACTCCGAGACTTTTTTTAAACCATCCTCACCACATACTGCGAAATCAGCTGAGTATCCGGCGTGACGAAGCATTCCGCACAGCATCTGCAGGTACGCGAGATTGTCGTCAATCAACAGAATTCTTATATCTGCTTCCATTCGTAATGGAATATCAGAGTGTGCTTTGTTTGATTCGATAGGCAGATGTACGCTGAACGTTGCTCCGGTACCAATACCGTCGCTATAGGCTGTAATAGTACCCCCATGAAGCTGTGCTATGCCGATGGCTATAGACAGTCCTAAACCAAGGCCGCTGTTGTTATGGTCCGGGGTTACTTCTTTCTGAATAAATGGCTGAAACAAACGCGGAAGCATGTCAGGTCTTATCCCAACACCATTGTCTTTTACACAAATTACAGCTTCTGAACTTGTCTTTGAGAGGGTTACGAAA
Source organism: uncultured Oscillospiraceae bacterium (assembly GCA_964440115.1). Taxonomy (GTDB): domain Bacteria; phylum Bacillota; class Clostridia; order Christensenellales; family CAG-138; genus JAEWWD01. Next base: position 53,881 of record CAYTPV010000006.1, read on the forward strand.
ACTGTCCCGTTCTTGCAGGAGTGCTTTAGTGCGTTATCAAGCAGATTGCCTACGAGCTGTGTTAGCCGGATGGGGTCTAAGTTCAAATATAGAATGCCGATTTGAATATCCTTGACAAGTTGAAAACCTTTCTCGGAAAACAGCGTCTGATAATCTTCAACAATGTGTATGATCAGATCCCGCAAGTCGGTTTTAATCTTCTTCAAATTCATTTTGTTGTTCTGAATTCGTGTATAATCAAGCAAATCGTCTGCCAGGCAGCATAACTGTTTCAATTGCCGCTTCATGACGACTTTTGTATTTTCATTGCATTTGCCTTCCGGTGCCGAATCTAGTAAATGTATACTTGCGGTCATTGTTGATAACGGATTTCTTAGCTCATGTGAAAGCGTGCTCAGAAATATATTTTTTTTGGTATCAATGTTTTTTAATTCTTCTACGAGCGAAAGAGCATGTTGCTCACTCTGGTGAAGAGCTTCTTCTGTGCGTTTTCTTTGTATCGACTCCATAATCACAGGTGTTAAAGCTTCTAATATTTCCAAGTCTTCCTCTATATAATCCGTTTCTTTATTAGCTACCGCGGCGACACCTCTAATTTTGTTGTTTAATGAGTAGGGGACACCGATAAAACGGAGAATATTTGGATGACTACTCGGTAAATACTGAGTCCCGGGAATTACCACGGAATTGTTTGTCATTATTGTTTTGTCTTTGAGTATTACGGAACCATGTAAGCTATGTATAAGCGAAGACTGCGACAATTGATCACCCGCCCAGGTATGCTCTGAGGAATACTGACTAGCATGATTGAGCGCAATGTTGCGAACCGTCCCTTCTTCGCCTGTTTCCGAAAGAAAGCTGATCTTACTCCCAGTAGCGTCTTCAAGAATGTGGAGACACGCCAAAGATAATTCATCAAATGTCTGGCACGCAGACGATTGCTCGTGAATCAATTTGATATAAGTAAGAATGGTATTCTGACGCTTAATCGTCTTTTCAGCCAATTTGCGCTCAGTGATATTTCGGTTTATTTCCAGCACCAGCTTCTTTTCGTGCGCGTCGAGCATGACCTGCTGATTTGTTTCGATAATTAGTGTAATCCCATCTTTGGTCGTTTGTTCTATTTCGCCGCAGTAAAGGCCGTCTTTGTTCAGTAAGGTTTCCAAATGGGCATTCTGTGTAGGCACAGTTGTATTTAGTAGTGCCCAACTTTCCTGCCCAATCGCTTCTTCTTTCGTATAGCCATAGATTAATTCGGCTCCCTTATTCCAATAGGTAATTTTACCGCCAAGTTCCCAAATCAAAATGGCCTCATTGGAAAGGTCAAGGAGATGGTTTCTTTGCAAAAGCGAATCCGTTTGCTTTTTCAGTGCAGCTTCCATGCTGCGTCGGCCGGTGATATCGTGCAAAGAAACAATGGCTTCAAAAAATTTTCCATTTTCATTGCGAAAAACCCTTACAAATATTTCGGCGAAAATTATCTGGCCATTTTTATGCCTACATAGTATTTCGAGAATACAACTGCCGTTCTTTCCGGATGTCAGTCCATCAATTGCTTGGCTGTATGCAGGGATCGTCTTGTCCAGCTTCAACAATTCCGCGAACCCTCTGTCTATAGCCTCAGTTGCGGTGTATCCAAACATTCTCTCAGCGGCAGCGTTCCAAAAGGCTATTCTTCCTTGGCTGCGAATTACAGCAATAGCTTCGTTAATACAGTCCATCAAATGCGAATGAAAGGCGATACATTCATACGGTTTAACATGAAAATGTAGATTGAGTGCTGCATTTGCGAACGCGGTGATTTCCTGTTCAGTCCATGCGTGTATATCGTTTCTGTGCAAAGAAAACACATATACAATCCGATTATCAGCCAGTATCGGGTATAACAACTCGGATCGTATACCTGCAGCGAGATATATTTGCTCTTTACCGTTCATGAGAGGGTTTGTTAGCGTATTCTCAATGCAGATAACTTTGCCGGTTTTTAATTCCTGCAGCAAAGCTTGTGTATCAATCTGAGAAAGGTATTGTTTTCCGCAGATTTGGGGCATATCGGGGGATACATATATACAGGACATGCTCAACTCGCTTTTTTGCTCATCGACTTCTGTGTAGCAGATCCTGATGCTTTCATGTATTAGCGGAGAAAAAATGCTTCCGATAGCCTGCAATACAGGCCCCAGATGGACGGAGTTGCTTGTTTCCCGATATTGAAATGCGCATTCGGTTGTATACAGTGCCGCCATGTACGTGCTCCATTCTTTGCCGCAAGTGTAACGTGGGCAGTATATCAACGAAACAATTTTTGGTTATGCGTTCAATGTGCGAAAGAATGAATGCGTGAAATAACCGCATTGATATCCAAAGGCTTCTGAAAGTACGCATGTGCTCCAAGCGAAAGAGCGTTGCGTACAATCGAGTCGTTACCCAAAGCGGACATCACAAATATGGCCATCTTATCGGCTGTATTGGACAGCTGCTTCAACACTTCAAAACCGTCCATGGCGGGCATTACGATATCCAGCAGCAAAACATCCGGCTGGGAATCCTTCACCATTCGAAACGCCTGGCTGCCGCTTTCCGCAACGCCAACAATTTCAATGTCTTGACAGGCATTGAGACAATCTTGAAGGATGCAGGTAAAATCTTTATTGTCGTCTACAATCAACACCCTGATATGCTTTGACATTACAGAACCTCCTTCTTATTGTGGCGCTTAGCGGACAATCGTCAGACCGCGAACGGTAATCTGTTTTGGCAGTTTGTTCAGCTTGATGATGGAAACGGATATTCCTTTGTTGCAGGCGCTTTCAATAGAGTCGCAGATGCGTTTGTTTTGCATGTCACTTACTGCGATTAAATGGGAAGCTTTATGCAGCATGTATCTGGCGGATACTTCCTCAAAGCATTGTCCTTCCCGATACTCAAGAGATATGACTTCGTCAGCTTCTGAAAGTATTCGTCGAAACAGCATATCATCTTTTGGTTTGCTGAACCTGTACTCCTTTTGCGGGGGCAAAAGGATATGCAGTTTCAAATTCTCTTTGGTATATGCATGTTTTAAATCCAGTATTGCCTCTGCAAACCACAGTTCGGTTTCAGTTAAAAGCCCGGATAAAAAAGAATCGCAGCCCTTGCTGATTTTGTCTTCTACTTCCAATACCATTTTGATAATCAGTTTGCTGCAAAATAATTCATCTGCCGTAGAAATATTGGGTTTTTCACGCATGTTTGTTGCTAAAAAGCCGCAAGTCTTAGCATCCATGTAACTCTCCCCAGTAAAGTCGTGCATCAGCATACGTTTTGAACTCTGAACGTATGGTTCGTACTTTCAGCGCTTATGTAATGCCGCGCCTCTGATTAAGAATTCTTGTAACGGTCACCCTGTTGAGTCCGGCAAGCAACGCCAAATCTTCATGAGAGTATTTTGCAATACCATGCGTAAGGAACAACGCTTCAGCATTCGCAACGCGATCTTCTGCAGAATCCAGTGTCTTTATCATAAGATTATCCACGACTCGTGAGAACCGGCTGGAAAACTGGGCGATAAACGCTCTGCACAGATCCTGATGTTCAAGTATCAGCGCTTCCATTACCGAAATTGGCAGCATACAACCTGAGCAATCGGTTAAGGGCATGATCTGGAAGTATTCCCGCTGACTTTGCGAATTAAATACGTTTACAATACCGAGCAGGTCGCCCGATCCTAACAGGTCGACACTTTGCTGTCTGGCCTTCTCATCCATCCTCAAGGCAATAATACATCCGGATTCTAATATCAATATCTGTCTGTTTTCAAGGAAAAATGCCTGTTGATTCTTTCTGGAATAATTCACCCAGCTTCTTGAACGGCATATTTTGTCTTTGGTGTCCGGCAGCAGATTTTTGCAAAAGCTGTTTGTACATGCAGCGCAGGATGGCGGTGCTTTCAAAATGGAGGCCCTCTTTATGACAAATTTTTCATCCCCATCTATCATAACAAGGGTGCTGATCATAGTCAAACAGTGATTTGTAGCATACGCTACAAAAAGATGATAGCATGCGTAATTGCCCCATCTGTCACTGGCTATTATAATGGAAGAAGACAAATACAAATACGAAAACGCATCGAGGACAATGCCTATGGCAGACCAGAGTCAGTTTGATATGTATTATTCCATACTTTCGGATGAGCTTGTGCTGGCGCAGGGCTGCACAGAACCTATCTCGATTGCCTATGCTGCCTCAAAGGCGGCAAAGGTACTTGGCTGCAAACCGGATCGATTAACGGTAGCTTGCAGCGGCAATATTTTCAAGAATGTTCAGAGTGTGATCATACCGGGAACCGGAACGCTGACCGGTGTTGCGGCAGCGGCAGTTCTGGGTGCAATTGCGGGCAATTCTGATCTGATGCTGGAAGTTCTTCGCGGCGTAACGAAAGAGGATGTAAAGGAAGCTGCCGATTTGATAAACCGGCAGTTTTGTAAGACGGAATTGCTGGATGATTCAGAAATACCGCTTGCAATATGCGTCACGGCAGGAAAGCTGCAGGACTATGCCCAGGTAACGATAATGCATACGCATACCAATATCGTGAAAATTGAAAAAAACGGCGAAATTATGCATCAGCAGGATTGCAATTTGAATGTAAAATCCAAAAGAGAAGACCTGACCATAAGTGCAATTCTTGATTTCGCGGATGCCGCCGAGCTTGATCGAATAAAACCCCTGCTGCAGCGGCAAATTGAGTGTAATCTTGGCATTGCGGAAGAAGGATTGCGCAACAAGTATGGTGCCAATGTTGGCAGACTGATACTCTCTCACGCGCAGCAGGAAGATGCAAGGGCGCTCGCCATCGCATATGCCGCGGCGGGCAGCGATGCGCGTATGGCGGGGTGTGAGATGCCTGTGGTGATCAACTCGGGCAGCGGAAATCAGGGCATAACGGTATCAATGCCGGTGCTGATGATGGCGCGGTCAATGGCTTGTTCAGAGGAAATGCTGTATCGAGCGCTCATCGTCAGTAATCTGACCTCAATACGGATCAAAAGCAATATGGGGAGTCTTTCGGCTTTTTGCGGCGCCGTCAGCGCCGCGTGCGGCGCAGGGGCAGGTATTGCGTACTTAATGGGATTTGATTACGCTCGTATCGGCGCCACAATAGTGAATATGCTTGCAAATGTTTCCGGCCTTGTCTGTGACGGCGCAAAGGCATCCTGCGCAGCCAAGATTGCCTCCTCGGTCTCAGCTGCATTCCTGGCACTGGATCTTGCGGAAAAGGGTTTTTCATTTGCTGCGGGAGATGGGTTTGTCGGACATGATGTGGAAGAGACGATCGATAATATCGCAAAGATCGTGAAAAACGGTATGCGCTCTACTGACAGGGAAATTCTAAAGGTAATGCTTGAATGCGGATGATACCGCAAAAATATACGGATGTTGGAGGAAAGTAAAATGATCAAACCGAGCGGTTCCTGGGTTGCCATACCTACGCCATTTGACGCCAATAATCGAGTGGATTTCGGCGTGTTCCGTGAAATGGTGGATCGCCATGTGCATTTCAAAACCAATATGCTGTTTTGTCTGGGTTCGGCAGGAGAAGCCACCATGCTCAGCCTGGACGAACGGCATGAAATCATACGGCAGATGGTTAAGATCTGTGCGGGAAAGATCCCCGTGTTCTTTGGCGCAACCATGACGACAACGGAAGCGACGGTTGCCATGGCGCAGTTCGCGCAGGCAGAAGGCGCTGAAGGCTTAATCTTCACTGTGCCGCCCTATCTGCTTCCGCCGCAGGCTGCCGTGAAGGAATACTTGCATACCGTCATGAAGTCGGTGTCCATCCCGGTGGGCGTATACAACAATCCCAGCCGCACCGGCGTAAATCTTGAACCCGAAACTATAGCCTACCTTGCGGATGAATGCGAGAATTTCGTCGTAGATAAGGAAGCCATGGGCAGCGTGGGTCAGCTTGTAGAAGTGAAACGCCGCTGCGGCGACAGGCTGAACATACTTTGCTGCGATTACCCCAAGTATTCCATATTGCTTCCCACCCTTGCGATCGGCGGAAACGGTGCGGCCAATATCGGCGGTAACATTATACCTGAAGAAATGGCAATGATGGCACGCCCGTGGACTTCTGAAGGCCTGCGCGAGGAAAGCGTTGCGCTGTACTTTAAGTATTATGACCTGCTCAAGGCGCTGTACTGGTTCTCCAACCCCATCGTGATCAAAGCGGCTCTGCGTATACTCGGCGTGCCGGTTGGTGCGGTTCGTGCGCCTTATATGGATCTGCAGGGGCCGAAGGTGGATGAGCTTCGTTCCATCATGTCGGATCTGGGCGTTATTGAAAAGTACGGCCGGAAATAGGAAAGGATGTAATTCGGTATGCGCCTTGTCGTGATCGGCGGTGTAGCCGCAGGTATGAGCGCCGCTGCGAAAGCGGCCCGTACTGCCGCTCTGATGCAGATTGATGTATACACCGATGAACAGTATATTTCGTATTCCGCCTGCAGCCTTCCTTATTATATAAAAGGCGCGGTCGCGCGGGATGATCTGATTGCGCGTACGCCGGAGCAGATGCTTGAGCAGGGTGTGCATGTGCATACCGGATGCAGGGCGCTTCAAATCGAACCCGAACATAAGCGCGTGCTCATCGCCATGCAGGACGGTGTTCAAAGCTGGGAGTCATACGACAAGCTTGTTATTGCGACAGGAGCTCGCCCAATCGTACCGCGAATTCCCGGCATAGAACTCAAAGGCGTTTTTGCGCTCAAGCAGATCCCGGATGCCGATTATATTCGAGCATTTCTGGAAGCAGAGAAGCCGAAAAAGGCGGTTGTTGTCGGCGGCGGATTTATCGGGCTGGAAATGACGGAAACACTGCTTTCCTATAGCTGTGACGTCACAATCGTCGAGAAGGCGGGGCAAATACTCAATACGTTCGATACCGATATCGCAAATCTTGCAGCGGAGTACCTGCGGTCGGAAGGCATCACGATTGTTACGGGCGACGGTGTAATGGCATTTTCCGGCAAGGATAGGGTGGAGCGCGTGATCACCGAACATGGTTCGTTTGATGCGGATATCGTCGTGCTGGCGCTTGGCGTGAGACCCAATTCAGAGCTTGCTGAGGCGGCCGGAATTGAACTGACGGTTGCCAAGGCCATTGCGGTGGATGATCGCATGCGTACGAATTTAGACGATATCTATGCGGCGGGCGACTGCACGGCTGCAAAACATATCGTGGATGGGTCGGATGCCTTTATTCCGCTCGGAACAACTGCAAACAAGGGCGGCAAGACGGCGGGGGAAAACGCGGCAGGCGGCAATGCTGAATTCTCAGGAATTGCAGGGACGTCCATATTCAAAATCCTGGAACGGGAATCCGCGCGCACAGGCTTTGGCAAGCTGGAAGCGGAGCGGTCCGGTATGAGAACATGGGAAACGGTTGTGAATAGCCGCACCAAAGCGCACGGATATCCGGGGATTGGGCCTGCTGTCGTGAAACTGCGTTTTGAGGAGGGCAGCAACCGCCTGGTAGGCGCGCAGATATTCGGCGCGGCTGGTGCCGCAAAGCGCATTGATATGCTCGCAGCCGCCATTCAAATGCAGTGGGGGCCGGAGGAGATCGCAAAAGTGGATATGGCATACGCGCCCCCGTTCAGTCCCGTTTGGGACCCGGTGCTCATTGCAGCCGGTAATGCCGTAACGGCTATGAAGAAAAGGCAAAAATAGAAGACGAGTAAAATCTAAAACCCGGACGTTGTTCCGGGTTTTTGTTATTTTACTTATGTGATATGATTGCATGAAAGGGGAGGAGGGGATTGTATGACGGATCAGCAGTGGTTGGAACTTGCACTTTTTGCGGGCACAAGAGACGCTTCCATAATGGATGTCCGGGAGATTCCTTTTGACGAAAAATTTCGGTCGGCCTGCGAAGAAAATATTTGCGGCAGCTATAACCGGAACTGGGCCTGTCCGCCCCATGCCGGTGATATCAATGGGCTGATCGGGCAGGCTAGGGCATATGACAGGGCACTCATTTACATTACAGTCCATGCTGTTTCGCCTTCGTTTGAAGAGCAGGGGTTCGAGGATGCTGTTCGTGAGCATGACGAAATTGCGAGGCGGCTGCAGGATGGATGCCCGCCCGAAAGCTTACTGCATCTATCTGTTGGCGCGTGTACGTTGTGTGAGCAGTGTACCGCACAAGACAACAAACCCTGTCTGTATCCCGAGCAGATGCTGCCTTCCGTTTCCGCCTATGGCGTTGATGTTGCGGCGATGTCCGAGAAATGCGGATTGCGGTACTTCAACGGAGAAAACACGATTACACTGTTTGGCATGGTTTTCTTTCATATATAGGCATTCACCAGCAACCCATATGGGAGGAAGCGCGTGCTATGCCGTTATATCAAAAAATATATTCACGAATTGGAAGGCAATAAAGAACTTTTGAATTGATATTTGGAGCAATGATAGTACCCATACGAAACATCTGATTTTACTAAGCTTCAGTTCAATTTTGGGCTTATAGAAATGGCTAACTAAGAATATTTCGTGTAATATGTCAATCCGTTTTTATGAGCTAATTGAAAAATCCTTGGGGTTGGGCCGTAAAAAACATCTTGCAATTCAAAATGTGATTTAGTATAATTGTCCTTGCTGCGAGGGCGGCGGGTAATCTGGGTGTGGCGCAGTTTGGTAGCGTGCTTGAATGGGGTTCAAGAGGCCGGAAGTTCAAATCTTCTCACCCAGACCAATAGAAAAGTCCCGAAACTTCTAGGGTTTCGGGACTTATTATTTCTCGCAAATATAAGCTCGTCTGATTGTTTGACATCCATTTGACATCCATAGAAAAAATGGCATGGTGGCAGCGCATTCTGCGTTACCAATGCTAAGAGAGTAGGGATTAATCCTGCTAGACAAATCGGCGCTCAAAAACAGGCGGTGACGGGTTAAGCCATTGTACACTTACCGAAGCCTCTGTACTTCTCATCTTGTACTGTACGAGAGTATCTACGATTTTTTGTATCAGACAAAATGGAAACAGGATATGTCTCAAATAGATGCTGCGTTACTATCAATAATGGAAGATGCCGCCGAATTTTTTAACCCGATTAATGATATAGAATTTCCGTTTGCGTGATTTTCGTAGCTGCCGATGTCAGATCAAAAGGCTTGACCAAATACCGTTTCGCGCCAAGTGCAAATGCCTCTTTAATAATCTCTTCATTGCTAAGCGCAGATATTACAATAACCGAGAGGTGGCTGCCATAATGACTGTTTATTTGCCTTAAAACTTCAAGACCGTCCACATTTGGCATAATGAGATCCAAAAGCAACACGTCCGGAGTTGTCTTGATTAACATCTCAATGGTCTGAACGCCATCTTCCGCAATACCAACGACTTGAATATCGGAATTCAATGACAAAAAATCGCTTAATAAAGTTGCGTAGTCTTTGGAGTCATCGGAAATCAACACTTTAATTCGCGACATACTTTCCTCCTTTTATATACTTTAATCTACATTATCACATGTTGCTTTCCAATCACAGTGAACAGCCAGAGAGGATACGCGATATTTCTAGGTTAATTTATCGATTCGTATCAGATTTTGTCGAATATTTGAATTATTTTATGGTAGATTTATACTGGGTCATCCGGTTCGAAACGCGGCTAAAGCCTGCTGTCGTATTGCTATATATATTTCATTGTGGTTCAAAGAATGTGATATACTCTATGTAGGGTAACATGGAAAAAAGTTCTATTGATCTGGTTTGTTTCAGCGGTGCAATCAAAAACTGCGGCTATTGCAATGCATAGAAGGATAGTTCTTAATCATTTCTGTTTACTACTAAGCGGCGACCTGCAGGAGGCCATCATGCCAACACGAAGATATAGAACAAAGACATTGCATGCAGTGTGTAATGCCGCAGCAAGCACAATGCTGGTTTCAGGCAGCAAAGCCGGGGACATGCAGGCCGCAAGCGCAAATACGAAGGATGGCCAGGGGAAATTCCCCATCGTCGGCGTGGGCGCCTCGGCCGGCGGGCTGGCTGCCTTTGAAACCTTTTTCTCCAGCATGCCTGCCGATATTGATACCGGCATGGCCTTTGTATTGGTGCAGCATCTGGCGCCGGATCACAAAAGTCTCCTTACCGATCTCATCCGGAGCTATACCCGCATGCAGGTTTTCGAAGTGGAAGATGGCATGAAGGTTATGCCCAACTGCGCCTACATCATCCCACCCAACCGCGATATGGCGTTTCTGAATGGTGTGCTCCACCTGCTTGAACCCTCTGTTCCGCGGGGCCAACGTCTGCCTATCGACTACTTCTTCCGCACCTTGGCGCAGGACCAGCATGAACGGGCCATCTGCATTGTGCTTTCGGGCACAGGCAGCGACGGAACTTTGGGTGTTAGGGCTATCAAGGGCGAGGGCGGCATGGTCATCGTCCAGGACCCCGATACCACCGAGCACGACGGTATGCCCCGCAGCGCCATTGCCACCGGTATGGTGGATTATGTGCTCCCGGTGGCCGAGATGCCCAGGCAACTGATAGACTATGTAACGCACGCTTTTGGTACTCTTCATCTGGCCGCATCTGCGCCGATACCCAAGGTTGACAATGCACTGAAGAAAATATTTGTTTTGCTGCGCGCCCAAACCGGCAATGACTTTTCGCAGTATAAGCCGAGTACCATATACAGGCGCATCGAACGGCGCATGGCCATCCAACAGATTCAAACGATAAACGACTATGTTAGGTATATACAAAACTCCCCCGCCGAGGTGAAAGAGCTTTTTCGCGACCTGCTGATCGGTGTGACCAATTTCTTTCGAGATCCCGACGCCTTCGAGGTACTCGAACAACAGGTCATCCCGAAGCTTTTTGCCAACAAGCACTCGGGCGCTGCCATACGTGTTTGGTCGCCCTGCTGCTCTACAGGCGAGGAGGCCTATTCCATCGCCATACTTCTGCACGAGCATATGGAAACGTATCGGCTGAGCTACCCCGTACAGGTATTCGCTACCGATCTTGACAGCCATGCGATCGCCACAGCCCGTGCCGGTGTGTATCCTGCCAGCATCGCCTCGGATATCCCCCCAGGCAGACTCGCGCGCTATTTTACGGCCGAGCCCGATGGCGGTGCATACCGCATTAGCAAAGGCATTCGCGATATGCTCATCTTTTCCGAACAGAATGCGATCAAAGACCCGCCCTTTTCCAGACTTGACCTCATCAGCTGCCGCAACTTTCTGATCTATTTGAGCAAGGACATGCAAAACAAGCTGATTTCCCTGTTTCACTATGCTCTTAACCCGGGTGGCATACTCTTTCTGGGCAGCTCAGAGAACGTAAGCGGCCATGAGAATTTATTCGTTGCGCTGGATCGCAAATCCAGGCTATTTGAGCGCAAAGAAGACTTTCACAGCGCACATAGAATAGCCGGCGACAGGTTCCCCTCTCTCATGACGGCAGCCGCGCCCATCCCCTCGTGGATCGCAGGGAATATGGAATTCCCGGTGAAGCTGTCGCTGCGTGAAATTGCAGAACAAGCGCTTTTGCACCAGGAAGAACTGGCTGCTGCGCTCGTTAACAAACGCGGCGATATTCTCTACCTGCACGGCCGCACCGGCATGTATTTGGAACCGGCCCCCGGCGTGTCCGATATCAACAATATCCTCAAGATGGCCCGAGAAGGATTATTGCGTGAGCTGACCACCTCCCTGCATAAGGCTGCGGAGAAAAATGAAACCGTGCGTTGCTTTGGCCTGCATGTAAAGACAAACGATCATTTTACAATGGTCAATCTTACCATCCACCCGTTAGATAAAACCTATGCCGGAAACCATGAAACACCGCTGTACCTGGTCGTATTGGAAAAAGCGCCCGACTCAGACCCGGCGATTGCAACCGCATTTTTGGCAAGAGATGAACAGTTGTTGGATGGCAGCACGCACATTGAAACGCTCAGACAACAACTTCGCGCTAAAGAAGACTATCTGCAGGCCGCTAACGAGGAGCTGGAGACCGCCAATGAAGAGCTGAGCTCCTCCAACGAGGAGATGCAGTCCATCAACGAAGAGTTGCAATCGACCAATGAGGAATTGGAAACATCTAGGGAGGAACTGCAATCCATCAATGAGGAATTGGCCACAGTCAACACCGAATTACAGACCAAGGTGGGGGATTTGTCGAGACTCAACAATGACATGAACAACATGCTGACCAGTACTGGCATCGCCACCGTTTTTGTAGATCTTCAACTGCGCATCCTGCGCTTCACCCCAACCGCTACCGAGATCATCAATCTGATCCTGAGCGACGTGGGGCGGCCCGTGGCACATTTGGTTTCCAACCTGATTGGATATGACAGCTTGGTGGCGGACGTTCAAGCCGTGCTCTGCACTCTGAATCACAAAGAGATGGAGGTTCAGACAAAGGAGGGCAAGTGGTACATCATGCGAATTCGGCCTTATCGCACCACTGAAAACGTGATTGAGGGCGCCGTGATCACTTTTGTAGATATTACGCAGATGAAATCGGTGAAGGATGCGTTGGCTGTTTCGGAAATTCGCTTTCGCCGCTTATTTGAGGCGGCGAAGCACGGGATACTCATACTCGATGCAAGCACGGGAAAGATCGTGGAGGTAAACAAATTTTTGGTTGATATGCTGGGCTATTCGGAGGAGCAACTTACAAAAAGGTCGATTTGGGATATTGGATTCTTTCATGATATTATTGCGAATAAACAGAAATTTATTGAGTTACAAGAGGAGGAATATGTCCGTTACAATAATCTTCCGCTTGAAACTGCCGATGGGCGGCAGATCGATGTGGAGTTCATCAGCAGCGTGTATTTAGTGAATAATCACAAAGTGATTCAATGTGATATTCGTGAAAATCAGCAACAAAGATATTAGTATTGTAAGCGAACCGTGAAACGAGAGATACATCATGAAAAGTACGGATAGCAATCCCACACCGCCCGAGTCTAATGCAGGTTTATTGCCGGAACTGCGTAAGAAGGCGCAAGAGATCGCCCCAAAAAGACGGGATTGCTCTCCCGAGTATTCGGAAGTAATACCTGCTGAAGAAGCACGCCAGAAGCTGCATGAGCTTCTTGTGCATCAAATCGAACTGGAGATGCAAAATGATGAGCTGCGCCGCGCGCAGACGGAGTTGGAAGACGCCCGGGCCCGCTATTTGGATCTTTATGACCTAGCTCCAGTAAGTTACTGCACCATTTCTGAAAAAGGGCTGATTCTGGAGACCAATCTGACCGCCGCAAATCTTCTGGATGTGGCACGCGGCGCACTTATTAACCAGCCAATCTCCCGGTTTATATTTAAAGAAGATCAGGATGTCTACTACCTGCACAAACGGGAGCTCTTTGAGACAGGAAAACCGCAGGCATACGAACTGAAGATGAGAAAAAGAGACGGCACGGTATTTTGGGCGCACCTGGCTTCTATCACCCTTTCGGATGCAGATGGCGTGCCGATTTGCCGGGTCGCATTGAGCGATATCACTGAACGAAAACTCAGGGATGAAGAACTAAAGGCAATCAAAGACAGTTTATCTGCGGAGGTTGCAGCTCTCAACAATCTGCATGCCATAAGCACACAATTTATACGCCAAGACAATCTGCAAAGCATATATCATGAAATTCTCAAAGCGGCAATAGTCATGAGCCATGCCGATAAAGGAAGCATTCAAGTATTAGATAAAGAGAAGGGCAGCCTCAAGCTATTAATCCATTCAGGATTTGAAAAACCATATCTGGAGCATTTTGATAGTGTTACGCTCACGCAAAACGCTTATTGGCAGGCCCTAAAACAAAATAAGCGCATTATTACTGAAGATGTGTTATCAAACTCGGTCTTTATGGGAACGCCTGACATGCAGATCGTGTTGGCTGAACAAATCGTGTCTGTACAATCTACTACAATGGTCAGCAGTGCCGGCAATCTTCTTGGCGTTATATCCACCCATTATAAAACCAAGCACCAATTCAATGAACGCGAACTGCGAATGTTTGATTTGCTGGCCCGACAGGCTGCGGATGTTATCGAGCGGGCGCGTATGGAGAAGGCTCTCCAGCAAAGCGAGCAACGCGCCTTAGCGTTAGTGGAAGAACTGCAAAAAGCCGATCAAAATAAAAACGACTTTATCAGTATGTTATCGCATGAGCTTAGAAATCCACTGGCTGTGATTATGGCGGGCGTCTCACTTCTTGAACTGACCGACGACTCCCAAAAGACAAGAAGCACGAAAGAAATTATGAAACGGCAGTCGGCACAACTATGCCGGCTGGTTGATGATTTGCTGGATCTTACACGAATAAACATGAATAAAATCAAACTAAAAAGTCAGCGCGTAGAGTTATGTAAATTGGTTGCCGAAGTAGTTGATGATTATAAAGGTCAGTTTGAGGAAAAGGGAATACGGTTGGAAACCGATATTACTCCCGATCCTCTGTTTTTGGATGCAGACGCGGCTCGCTTAACACAGGTTATCGGAAACTTGCTGCACAATGCCGTAAAATTCACAAAAACGGGCGGCGCGGCCATTTTGTCAGTTTACAAGCAAGAAGAGCAGGCTGTGATTTGTGTAAAAGATAACGGGATTGGGTTAAATACGGAAATCCTGCTCGATGTATTTCAGCCTTTTGTGCAACTGGATAATTCAATAGACAGAAGCAATGGCGGCCTTGGATTGGGGCTTGCTATTGTAAAAGGCATGGTGGAACTCCATGGAGGAAGTGTGAGTGCTTTTAGTGAAGGAGTGGGAAAGGGGACGCAGTTTACTGTTCTCTTGCCGATTTCTTATGGAGAAGAAAATGATCAGGGGCAGAAACATTCCACCGGGACGCCCTCCCGTTTATTTCGCATTTTGTGCATTGAGGACAATACCGATTTTGCCGAAATCCTTTGTTCGATGCTTGAGCAATTTGGGCACAAAGCCATTTCTGCGCGTAACGGGTTGGATGGCATTGCAAAAGCAAAAGAGTTTACCCCTGATGTTATATTCTGCGATATCGGTCTGCCAGGTATCAATGGCTATGAGGTAGCTAAGCGCATAAGAAGCGACCCTGCACTTGCGGGAGTTTACATGATCGGCTTAACAGGATACGCGGGATCGAAGGATATTGAGCTTGCAGTGAATGCAGGTTTTAACAAACACATGTCTAAGCCTGTAGATATGAATGCTCTTAATCAGGTGCTGGCTGAAGTTGAGTAGAATTTGGTAAACCACTGGTTTTGCGATTTACAGAAAGTTCGAACGGCTGCTCCTCGGCAGGCTTGCCCGTTGGACACTCTACAACTAACCCCGCCATCGCATAGATGACGGGGCTGTTGTCTCCTGTGCCGTTCTACGCAGCCGCTTTAGTCTTGCCGATCCAATCCTCGCCCGCGCCGGTGATCAGCGCCTGCACGTCGACGGCGGCGGCCGCCAGCAGGTCAATGACAGGCGCGGAGAGCTTCTGCAACGTCTTGGCTTTGAGTAGCTCACCCAACTCCGCTACCTGAGCCTGGGTGAGCTTACCACCGCCGGCGGCCTTGAGCTTTTCGACTATGGTCTGTTGCAGCTCGCCCACGGTGAGCTGTGCAGCTTCGACAACCTGCTCGGTTGCCGCCTTAACGGAAGCGAGCTGCTGTTGCTTGCCAATCTTAGCGGTCAGCCATGCGCCGGCCACGCCGATCAGGGTGATGCATACTGCAGATGCGATCTGCGCGACAGTGGTGATCATCGGTCTCGCGTGGGGTGATATAGATTTTAAACAGAACATTATCCATGTGCGGCGTGCAGCACACTTTGAAATGAACAAGGTTAAAAACGGAAAGACAAAAACAAAGGCAGGCAACCGTGACGTCCCCATGCCGACGGTTCTTTCTCGGGCGCTTAAAGCAGCGCAGATAGCAGAGGCACCATCTGAAAAGAAGGAAAGAGAACTGAACTATGTCTGCAAATCGATAGACGGCAAGCAGTTGACACAGGCAGCCTTTGATCGCGGCTTTGAAGGTTTCCGCCTAGTGATGGAGGCCGGGGCTAACGGTGAGCCTATGGTGCCGCAGCAGGGGAGAAGGAAGAAGATCCCGGATGCCGTGAAAAGATTGCGCAAGGAAGGGAAGATAGAAGAAGCGGATAAGATGTTAAAGGCACTCAATGAAGCCGAAGCCGCCGCACGAATTCGCTTCAACCTGAGTTCTAACGATTTGCGCCATACCTACGCAACCTTCCTGTATGACGCCGGCGTTGATGTGAAAACGGCTCAGCGGTACCTTGGCCACAGCAATGTGGTGATGACGATGCAACTCTATACCCACCTCTCGGAAGAGAAAGAAAGAGCATCGAAGGCGCTGCTAATCGACTTCTTGGGCGGCCAAAAGCATCGATGAGTACATGAATTGTACATCCTTTGTACATCCATTGCGTCAGAAATGGCTGAAAAATTGAAAATAGTGAAAATCGAAAAAGCCAGACAGTTAGGCGTTATCCGTAAAAATCGCCCTATTATAGCGTGAATATTTTGGGCAGGCAACTTCTATGGGGTTCAAGGGGTGAGCGGCGGAGAGCCAAACAGCCGGTGGTTGTTTGGCAGCCGCGAACGGGCGCGCGGGTACCGCGAGCAGTGCGGAACGGTCGCGCGCCCTGGGCAGCGGAAGTTCAAATCTTCTCACCAAGACCAACAAAAAGTCCAGAAACTTCTAGGGTTTCGGGACTTTTCATTTGCAAAAGAGTTTAAAGGGTACTTCTTTTTGGGCAACCATCTTACGTCCATAGAAAAACGGCAAGGTAGTGCGCATGCATCGTTACTTTTGCTTGGGAGTAGGCAGGGGCAACTGACACTAGAATCCAAATCTCTATTTCTATCAAACCTGTTACCTCCTAGGGTATCGGGTTAAAGTTTGTCTCTCCACTCCTGTTGACGACGGGGAGCTGCTGATGGGTATTAATGCTAATTTGGGGTAATTTTTAGGCTAGAGGCCCTTTATATCATTTGCAATGTTTTGTGCATATCGTGAAGAAGGAGGATCTGATATACTGCACAATCTATATCCGCCCCAAATATATAGTTGCTAGCAGCCCTGGATTACTACTAATATGATATTTGATTTTCAAGAAATTAATCGGAACGTTCGTAAACACTCCTATCGATTTCTCGGTTCCGGTTCGGGAAGGCAAATATTTGACCTTGGTAATGGTTATGTGATCAAAATTGCTCGAAACAGAAAAGGACTTGCCCAAAATGAAGCCGAGTACCAAATATATAAAAGTGGGAGTAACGAATTATTTGCTCCTATTGTTGCTGCCTCACCAAGTCTTAACATGATCATTATGGAAAGGGCTAATCGGCATAGTGATAATTCTCCCGTGTGGCGGTATTTTGGTGTAAATAACAACTATGAACTTAAGCAAATCCCGCAAATACACAGTGCAATTAAAAAAAACGGCCTAGTTTTTAGTGACCTTCGCAGGCCATCAAGTTGGGGGACGATCAATGGCAAACCCGTTATCATTGACTATGGTCTTACGCGATCGGTTCATAAAAAGTATTACTTCGGTCTATAAGACGTTCGCACATGGGCAGATAATTTCAAATTACCTTGTCAGACTTGCTTTTAATGGTTCAATACCTGTGACTTGGTTTTCACCCCGTACACAGTTGAAAATAGTGAAAGCCTAATTCTATATAAGCCAGCATACTATGCAATAGATCTATTGAGAGGAAGTCATGATGGAGCAGCCAATCATTGAGCGATTTCTTCCCCCACAGGTGCGGCTATCAAATACCATCATCAAGATCTGGGTAGATATAAATCGCTTAATTAGAGGATATATTGTTAGCGCTGTTTTCAACGTTGGAGGCCAAGCTAGCAAGGATGCAATTAACGCTGATTTGGAAAGGGTTGCGCAAGAGCTGCGGAGTTTAATTGTCCAATATTATAGCGATGATATTGGCGATCAGGTACAGAGAGATTTCTACAACTATATTTATCATCTTGAACAAATGATTGATGCATATGCAAATAATGATGAAAAAGCTGTATCCCAGCATAGAAATCATCTTTACTATTTTGCTAATATATATGCTCAGAGCTATGCTGTTATAAACAATTATCTAAGCAGGGCTACTATTCAGGCATTGTTTATGAAATTGATAAATTCTGTTGAGAGGCAAATCATTAGTGCAATAGATCAAGACTTTGTAAGAGATATTGAAGAATATGCGGCGTTTATGAATATTGCATATAGGTTGGCTGATGAATTTACATATGGTATGCTTCGGCAGTTTTTCGATGCGCCTGTATAATCTAGTCAGTCCGTCACCTCTGGTAATGGAGCCTGTAATATATGAAGTTAATACAGCATTCGGCAATAGGAATATCCCTAGTATCTGGGCATAACAAATAGTAAGCTTGGTAAGGAGGGGTATCATGGAATTTAAGCAATTCGCCGTATCCAATATGTAAGGAGTCTCAGTAAGGCGCCGCCCGCTGAGCTTTGCTCTTGTTGGATGTTTGGCGTATTGGGTGTCAATTGAAAAGGCTCCTAAAATGATAGGAGCCTTTTGTTAACCTTTGAAAATCTCGATTTAATGAAGCATGTAATACGCCAAATGGCGGTAAATAACGATTTCTAATCCTATGCTTGATTCTTTTACCTAGGTAGAATTAATCCCGAAGCTTCTCGTTTTCGGGAAAACAGCAAAGTGGGTTTCTTATCAAAATGGACTTAATGGATCATATCAAATTGGCCTTGGGCGTACTTAATACCGCTTGGTAATAATTTCACCCTTGCCCCGTCGAGTTGGACAAAATCTAAACCCTGTAAGTTTTCCAAATGAGATTTGGCCTCGTTTTCGGACAGCCCGGATCCATTGACAACAGATTGCAGGCTGCAGCTGTCTGTGTCAAAGCTCAGATCACCTTTTTTTGTTTCCTTCCAGTTGTTATATAAAGCCTGAATAACCTTTAAGTCCGGCTCCTGTATTCTATCAACTATGTTCATTGTTCCTCACCTTTCCCTAATCACCGTCGTTCTGTATATCTATTCTGTTTTGATCGTGCATTTTTTATCCTGCAGCAACTTTGTAATTGGAAAAGCAAAAGCCCCAACGACAACTCGGCGTCGGGGCAACTCCGATAAGAACTCATTCATTAAAGCCATAACGAATTGGTATTTAGCGTTCTATGCCTCCGCCTCTTCGCTAGAGGATTTAGCGCCCGTTAAGCATGGTTATTGCACCGACTCCTTGAGCGAGTTGAATAATGTTCCATCAACATTCTGTGACAATTCCCATATCGCTGCTCCGGCCAGTCCTGTATCCCTAATATATCTGCCTTTTGCGGAAACTGATTGTGGATCGTCATACGAAACGAATGTCGTTCCATTAAATAGCCATGGTACCAGTGCGTCAAGGTGTTCATAACGCGTAAATGCCGGATTGCTCAGGTAAGAAGATTTTATTACATCATACGATTTTGATGAACCCGAGGTAAATGTCTGATAAAGACCGTGACCGGCATTTGCTACTCCGTTGTAAGCTACCCCGTAAAATGGGATCCCCATTAACATTTTTGTCTTGGGAAATCCTTCACTTACCCATAACTTCACTGCGGCGTTGCAGCTCCACTTATATTGCGGAGAGTTTTCTGAGGGAGTATACAGCGGCGCGTTAAAATCAGTCAGACTATCCCAAGGGCCGTGTATATCATAGGTCATGACGGTAGCGAAGTCCACATAGTCCGAAATCTTTGCAAGCTCAGTATTCTTTGTGTAGAACGTACCCGAGGCGCCTGCGAACGAGAGCAGATATTGCCGGCCGTCCAGTGCGCCCTTTGCATCCAGCTTTTCCCGCAGCTTTGCCATCAGTAGAGTAAAGTTGGTTTTATCCTCCGGACGCGTGATATTGGTGGGAAGTCCGCCGCTCACAGGGTATTCCCAATCGATATCCACGCCGTCAAAGCCGTATTGCGTAATAAATGTCACCACGCTGTCCGCAAAAGCCGTACGGCGGGCATCCGTCATTGCGGTATCTGAAAATTTATCCGACCATGTCCAACCGCCAACGGATATCAGTGTTTTGAGGTTTGGCCGCTGCGATTTGAGTTGCTTTAGCTTATCAAAATTGGAGGGGTCAATTGTAGCGTCGCCCATCTTTATTTTTAAATCTGATCCGATGTTAGCAAAAGCATAGATTACGTGTGTAACGCCGGCTGGAATTTTGTTCGGCGTATATCCCGAGTAAGCCGCCCATGACGCATAATATCCTGCAATAATCTTGCTATTCACCGTCGATGACGTGGTTGTAGACGGCGTCGAAGAAGGAGCGGGGGAGAGGGTCGGTGCAGGCGTGGGTGTTAGCACAGGCGCAGACGTTGGAGATGGCGTTGGAGTGGATGTCGGAGCAACCGTCGGATCAGATGCCGGCGATGGAGCAGGAGCAGGCGTTACCGTTGGAGTAGAGATTACCGAAATATAACTAGAATAAACATATCCTTTAGTTCCATTGAAAGGGATGATGTAATATGAGCCTGACTTGCCCAGAATGGGGTAGAGCGAGCCTTTAGGCGCAATCCCCAGCTTTGCATATCCCGAACCGGGCCCGCTTCGAACATTTACGCCGCTTGTGCAGTTTGCGATTTTGCCTGTTTGGGTACTCGTTGCAGAATTAGTCGGCACTGCATTCACAAGGCTGACGTAGGAAGATGAAACGTAGCCTATCGACCCTTGGTAATCAATTTTATACCATGAGCCCGATTTGCCGAGTATTGTATATATAGCGCCTTTGGGCGCCAAGCCAAGCTTCGAATAGCCGCTGCCGGGTCCTGTTCGGACATTTACGCCGGTGACGCAATTTACGATACGGCCCTGGGCAGGATCTGCCGCTAAAGCATTATGCGGCAAGATAGCCAGTATGAAGACAGCAGCAAGGAACAGAATGAATACTTTTCTTACGTACACAGATTCCTCCGGTAGGGCAAAAGACGCAAAGATATGCCGTCATCGGAATTTATGATCCACCTGTTTTGTATCAATGAATGGTGTATCTGTTTCCCGGCAGACTGACGATCATACCGGTTTTGCTGACTTTAAACAGGTTCGCCCTTTTCAACTAGAATAATGGTGTCATAAACAGTATACATAATATGAAATAATGATCAAAATGTAACTTATGTCATTACAAATGCAGGATGGTTGTATTACTAATAGATACCTTTGGGATGCACAGAATTATAAGCTGTCTTAAGCAGTTTCACATTTGGGCGGTCCGTGCTTTGTTGATGGGGCTTATCATTTTGCCTTATCGGCTTATTCCTGTATGATTGCTCAATTAATTGCCCGGCGCTACGCATACTATGCCATAGGTCTAATTGAGAGGATGATTTTAGTGGAAGGCTCTGCTATCGACAAGCGGTTTTTACCACCTCAAGTTCAGCTCTCCAATTCTGTTCGCGAAATATGGGTAGATATGATACGTTTGATCAGGGTTTACATAACTCGTACCTTGTTCAACGTTGGCGTACAGGAAAGCAAAGACGCGGTGGATTTACGGCTGAAAAAAACTGCTGCTCAGCTGCGGGAGTTGTTGATTCCATACTATGGTGAAGATGTGGGCAATCAGGTACAAGTAAATTTTCTGGATTTTATATATCAACTTGAACGACTGATTGATGCATATGGAAATAACGATCAAGATGCTATAGCTCAACACAGAATGAATCTTCAATATCTGGCAAACAACTTTTCTCAAAGCTACGCGATCATAAATAGTTACTACAATAGAGCCGTTGTCCAACAATTGTTTTATGAATTTATTAATTCAGTTGAAAATCAAGTTATCAGTATAATATATAACGATTATTCAGCGGATCTAAAGGAATACGATAGATTTATGAATGTTGCATATAGATTGGCAGATGAGTTCATATATGGAATTCTGCGGCAGTCTTTTTATTCACCGGGTGGATAATTGGCTATCCGTTCAAACCGCTGTGACAGAAGCTTCCACTTCTCAAATCCTATCAACGAATACCCTTCCAGATTTGAAGCCTTGCGTCTTGAGCCACCGCATAGTGTCATTTCACAATGCCCATATAGATTGAATAGTATAGTATACATTCATTAGTTAAGGAGCTGATTCTATGCCATGGTTTTTTGGTCGAGGGTATACGGGGCCCTTCGGTTATGACACCAGTGACCGCCGTCGTCATGACCACCGCCACCACCATCACGATCGCCATCGTGACTGGTTGATGCACAAGATTTATTAGGCCCTGTATATGGAAATCACTTCCGCTCGTCGTACCATAGTGGAAGTCATCGAAGCCGTTTGTTGAAATGCCCCGCTGTAAGCGGGGCTATCTATCTAGACGAACGTGGGGTCATCATAATTATTTAGGTCAAATCTATTGCCTCTTTTATGCGAATACAATGAACTATGTATAACAGAGAAGAGGTTATATAATGATAACGTCAACCAGCGTGCATTCTTTACCGGCCCCCGTAGAAATCTCTAATATTATTCGCGAATTCTGGTCGGATACGAATAGATGGATTGTGGCTTTCATTCGAAGTATTTTATTCGGCACGCCGGATAGAGAAGCGATTAAGAAGCGTTTATTAAGCAGTGCTGTAGACTATAGCAGTCTCCTCGGCAGGTATTACGGGGAGGATGTAGTGGGCAGATTAAGCGCAAACTACTTACGTTATATTCGGAATTTGGAAACACTCATCGAAGCATATAGAGATAATAATATCGATCTGATTGAACAGCAGAGAAATATACTTTACGGCATCGGCGACGAGTTGGTTAATATTTTTTTGGGCCTTAACATTTATTGGGACAGGACAATATTGCAGGCCATGATATATCAAATTATCAATAGTACGGAACAACAGATCGTTGATATTATTTCGGGAGACTATCAGAAGTGGATCGAAGACAATGATTTATTCATGAGACAGGTATATCGGTTTTCGGATGAAATAACGTATGGCATACTCCGGCAATTCCCTGTTAGCTCATCAGATGTATAGTCGGGCATAAATGCTTCAACTAAGCTTCAATGTGGTAATAGGTTCGCATACTGCCGCGAGGAAGAGCTATATGCCGTTGTTGATTATAGTTATTGTTTCATCATAACCTCTTTGATATAGTTTAGTTGCCTACATATACTATTGCCGCTAGAATATTCGCACCAACTACGACATACTTGTACGAAAGGTCAGATTAAGATGTCTGCAGAGATCAGAGATCGCAAATGCGACGGGGAAAGTTTCATGGAATTCAGCCGGAGCATCATCAGAGGTGTGGAAATTAAGCGCTGCAGGAGCATATTGCATGCGTACAAACCCCATGTCCATAACGAGCTTTCTCTGGGATACATCGTGGAAGGATCGACCGATTTAACCTTGAACAATGACACCCTTCAATTTGAGGCAGGCGACGGCGTAATCATACCGCCGCTGATGACGCATAGATGCGCGCCGAAGGATATGCAGCACTGGGCGTACGAGATGCTGTTTGTTGATCCTACCTACTATTGCGATGTGGTCAGCTTTCGTCAGGCAAAAAAGCTGACCGGACCTCGCGCGCGCAAATTGATAGAGTTTATTGAA
This sequence comes from uncultured Oscillospiraceae bacterium, assembly GCA_964440115.1. Lineage (GTDB taxonomy): Bacteria > Bacillota > Clostridia > Christensenellales > CAG-138 > JAEWWD01. The sequence goes on from CAYTPV010000006.1 coordinate 77,503, forward strand.
CAGCTGCTGCTTGAGAAAAATCAGGATACACTGGAAAACATACTGATTGATCTTCTGCTGGAATTTGGCGATGAGGATACCGGTGATTCTGCAGCTGCAAATATGGTTACTCATATTGAGACAATTCATGATTATATTTTGGGTAACGTACGCGAGGCAATCACATTGGATATGCTTGAGGAAGTATCCGGGTTAAACAGATTTACTATCATACGAAATTTCAGAAAGCTGTATGTGACCACTCCAGCTGCGTTCCATTTACAGTTTCGGGTAGCCGAAGCAAAAAGACTGTTGGGTATGGGCGCAAATGTATTTGATGTTTGTGAGGATCTAGGGTTCTATGACCAGTCGCATTTGATTCGCGAGTTTAAGAAGATGTATGGCATAACACCGGCATATTATGCCGAACAGATGAAACCATAAGCGCAATTTCATACAATACAGCTGCTTATTATTTGCGATAGACTCAACGAAGCAAATATAAGGAGCTTCCCATGAACAGGCTGAAATTGGTTCTTGTTATGATCTTATGGGGGAGTCTGGGTGTTTTTACAAGGTCCGTCCCATTATCCGCTTTGAGTTTGGCTTTTCTTAGGGCATTGATTGCTTTGCCGGTGCTTTTCGCCGTTATGAAAAGAAAACAAGAAGGCAAAGTGACTTTCCATTTATTAAGGCCCTATATCATTTCAGGGATACTGCTGGGATTTGGCTGGCTGACCCTGTTCTACGGGTTTAAACATACCAGCATATCATCGGCGGTCATGATTTATAATAAATGCTGAGCAAAGTTACTGCGGCATACATACCCGCAGAGAAATAAAGAATAACAAAATTACAGGAGCAATGAAACATGCCAGATACCAGATTAAGAGTAACGGCCAAAAGTGAAAACCAAACAAAAACAGTTGTACGGGCAAAGACATTCACGATGATCATCGATGAACCCAAAGCGCTGGGCGGGACAAATGAAGGCGCCAACCCGGTGGAATATCTGTTATCCGCCTTATCGGGATGTCTGAATGTCGTCAGTCATATGGTAGCCAAGGAAATGGAGTTTGAGTTAAGAGGCCTGGAAATTGAAATCGAGGGTGTTCTGAATCCGGCGAAGTACATGGGTATGTCGGATGAGGAAAGGACAGGCTTAAAGGAAGTAAGAGTGCGCATGAAGCCGGATACCGATGCGGATGCCGCTACTCTGGAAAAATGGATCAAAATTGTGGAAGGACGATGCCCCGTCAGCGACAATATCGCCAATGCAACGCCGGTAATCATTACAATAGCGCAATAATTGAAAGGAGTAAGGGTATGAGTGACTGCTTTTTTAAGTTCAATCAGTTTGAATGGGACGGAATAAAGAAAATCGATTACAAACCGACCGATGGGGATGGCCCCGTGACATTCCATGAGACGACCAGGCAAAATCTTGTTGAGAATGGGAAGAACACCGCTTTCCATTTAAGATATTTTGAATGTGCTGAGGGCGGCTTTTCTACTTTAGAAAAGCATCAGCATGTTCATGTGGTTGTGATTGCACGCGGCAAGGGAAAGGTCATCGTCAACGATCAGATATTCGATGCCGAACCTATGGATTTGGTTGTCATTCCTCCATTTGCTCCACATCAGTTGATCAATATCGGGAACGAACCCTTTGGTTTTTTCTGTACAGTCGACGCACAGCGGGATAAATTCAAAATCTTGACCAATGAGGAAATAGAGGCGCTAAAGTCTAATCCCGAAATAGCAAAGTACATGCAAGTACCGGAGCGATATTTTGCATAAGGTATAAAGCATAATGGTTAATAGAGCAGTTTATATGGATAGGCCGTATAAACTGTTCTTTTTTGATTTACCGATTTCTACATATAGAGCCATTACAAATCAGTACCATGTATGAACTGTTTATGACATACTGGAAAGCACATATTCAGCGTCAAAGGTGATAATAGCATCGTATGGGCCCTGCGCTGCATCCCTTTGGGGGCTGGAACAAAGGAGAAAAGCAGTATGGAAAAGAAGCCGGCTGCAATTATTGCGGGGGTGCTTGTGTGGTGTCTTTTATCTTCAACGGCTCTTGCTGTCGTTGATATCGATGATGCGGAAAAGTCCGTATATGCAAATGGTCATTCGATTGTGATACGGGAAGATGCTGAGGATGCACAAAAGACAATCGTCACATCTGACGAAGCGGGTGCGGTACGCGACAGTGACGCGGGAAAAAGCATTAAGAACTACACCATATATGGCGGCAGCAAGCAAAAGGATATCACCGGGGATGCATCGGTAACCATTGAAAGCGGAACGGTAAAAGACGTATATGGCGGCAGCGGAGCGGGTACTCTGAGGGACTCCGCCGATATATCGGGCAACACTTCCGTTGTTGTTACCGGCGGTACAGTTACGGGTTCCATCTATGGCGGCAGCGAGGGCAGAATTGTCAACGGAGCTGATATCTCAGGCAGCACAGAAGTCGTAATAGCCGGCGGCACCGTAAACGGTTCGGTTTATGGCGGGAGCAAAAACGGAAATGTTAATGGCGATTCTGCTGTTACGATAGAAGATTCGACGATTGGCGGCACTGTATATGGCGGCAGCGAAAACGGCAATATTCAGGGAAGTACTTCCGTATCGGTCGCAGATAGCACTGTTAAAGAAGTATATGGCGGCAGTGACAAGGGCGAAGTCAAAAGCACGGATGTAGTCCTTGATAACAGCACAACTGGTAACGTTTATGGCGGCAGCAAACTTGGAAATGTCACCGGTGACGCAGGGCCCTCCGTTTCGATAGAAAACGGTTCAAAGACAGGTAAAATCTATGGCGGCAGCAAAACTGGCAATTCCAGAAAGACGAATATCACCGTGTCCGGTGATACTACTTCTGTGAACACTGTTTTTGCAGGCAGCGAAAAAGCCGGTATCACATTGAGCTCAAAGATCACGCTTGAAGGCGGGCATATTACCTCTAAGCGCGTGTTCGGCTGGGGCGGCAATGACCTTCTTGCGCCGGTTGGGCCTGTCAATGTCATTTTGCTTTCGGAAAATGGTGCGGAGAATACCTATTATCTATCTCGTTTGTCCGGTATTTCGACTGACGAAAGTCTGCATCAATATAAGCTGATTGGCGATGATGGTAATTATCTTTACGCACCCTTTACGTTTGCACTTCGCCAAACGCGCTCCATACCCGTTAAAACGGTGTATCAGGATGCAAAGGGAAACGTTATTTTCACATCGGAACAGAGTCTGCTTCTGACGGAAGGGTATTCTTCGCAGGTTGCTTCCGCTTCCTGGAATGGCGCATTTGCAAACGCCAACCGATACAGGATCGTTACCGAACCGGAAGGCACTGAGATTGCTTACGAAGATGAACTGAACAGCTATTCATTCACCATTATCGTGGAAGCGACTTCTTCTGAAGAACCTAATGCGGATATCCCGCTGGGTATTCCTAAGACGGGCGGCATCTCCCTGACGGGGTATGCGCTCGCAGCTATCGCGCTGATGTCTTTTGCGGCGGTGCCCAAGCGGAAAGATCAGGCAAACTAACGGCTTAGTTGTATAGTGAATCGGTTAAGAGCCCTGCCATTTATTATGGCAGGGCTTTGCACTGTTTTTTGTGCTATATTGCACCGATATTCAAAATGATATATGCTTTTATATAATCAAGAGCACACTCTCCCGGTTGTATAATGATATAAAGCAATTTCAGCCTTTGAGGGGGATTTTATGGCCAATCGTCTTGATGCGGATGAAACTGTGATTTACAAACTGCAGAAAAGCAAAATGCCGATTGTGTTTCTGTTCCTATTTGCCCCAATTTGGTTATATTTTTCGGGAATATTCTTTACGCCGTTTTATCGCTATCTGTTCCAAAGCGCCGAAGGCATAAACCCAAAGGATGCTTATCTTGCCGGTATCATTGGGTTTCTTGTGTTTATTCCGATCATACTTGTGATATTGATCAGCTATACGGGAAACAACCTGATCATCACGAATAAAAGGGTTATTGTACGAAAAGGGATTACGGCGCGGACCCAGATGGCGTATCATCAAGACATCCGTTCTTTTCAGCATGCCTATTCGACGGGCCGAAGAGGATCAAGCAACAATAAAATCTATTTTTATCTCTATTGCGGGAAGCTTATTAAAACGGGCGATCTGTATATTACCTATGGAAGTATGCAAACATTGCTTGAACTGCTTCGTGAAAAATATGAAGGCAGGGGTTTTTCCATACTGGAATTAAAGCGGCTTGGCGAGCAGAACCCGCAGGCGCGGCGGCCTGAAACGAAGAGGCATCCGTTTGTACTGATCATTTTGCTTATTCCACTCCTGCTTGCGCTGTTCTCATTCGTAGGGTATATTCTCGCATCCGCAGCCTAATTTGGAATGCCGAATTGCCAAAAGCCCGGAAACCGGGCTTCTGTCTTGTGAACATAAAAATGCAGTTTTCGCTATTGCCCGATTGGTTTTACCTGCGACAGGAACGGCGTCAGGTCGTATTCGCTCTTTCCCTTGCAGACGATATCCTTGACAATCTCGCCTGCGACGGCGGAGAGTATCACGGCGCTCTTAAACCCTGAAGCAAGTATGAGGCCGGGTACGAGGCTTTCTCCCAGCACTGGTTCACACGAATCCGTATAGGGTGATGCGGTGACCCAGCTGCGGAGCACCTGAATATCTTTCAATACAGGGAAGAACGTCAGCAGCCGCTCACGGATATTGCGCACGTGCTCCAGTGAGGTTGCGTCCTGATGCGCGTCGCCAACCCACTGATGCGGTTTCGTTGTTTCCGCGATGAGCAGGTTTCCGTAATGGCTCTGGCCAATGCACAGCGTCGTAGCAGCACATTCCTGACTATGCGCTTCAGCAAAGAACGCGGCAGAGGAATAGTATGTGCGTAAGAACGGCTTGAGCGGCTCTGTAACGAGGCCCTCCGCCTTGACGGAGTATACCGGAACGTCCAGACCCGCGCCAACGCAAAGTCTGCGCGTGCCTGCACCGGCAGCGACAATTACATGCTCGGCGCGAAGCGTTTGCCCATCTGTTAATACCACGCCTTTGCACGCTCCGGCCTCGAGTAGAAGCGAGTCGATTGGTGCGTTTTCCAGAACAGTCAACCCATACGCGCGGGCAGCTTTTATCATAGCGTAAAGGTAACGGAACGGGTATATGGAACCCTGCTCATAATACGTGGCTGCGAGCACGGTGCCGGGCTTCAGGTTGGGTTCAAGATCACGTAGTTCCCGGCCTTCCACCCAGCGAATATCCAGCCCCGCTTCTTTCTTTTCTTCGTACAGTTTGCGAAGCTCTGGGATATGCGCCTTCTTTTCCGCGCCTATCAGCGATGGCTGCGGCCGGTAGCCTATTTCCATGCCAAGTTCCGCTTCCATGTGCCGCATGCGCTCAAACCCGCGCAGTGTGAGCTCGTAACTCAAGCCCATGTTGCAATCCTGCACCTGCACGTTGCCGAAGTTCGCTCCGGATGCGCCCGAGCCGATTTCTCCTTTGTCCAGCAGCAGCGTTCGTACGCCCGCCCGGGCAAGATGCAGCGAAATGGAGCAGCCGAAGTATCCGCCGCCAATGACGATTGCCTGATATTGCATCATGCATCCTCCCCTGAAAATGTGTCGACCGAACAGGGAACGATGGGGAAGCGCGCCTTTCCCGAAGATATGCTCTCCGGTGTGCGCACGCCCTGTTCCAGCAAAATCCCCTGAATGATTTTCGAGCAGGTACGTCCCTGGCAAGCGCCCATGCCCGCACGGGTAGCTTTTTTGATGCTGTCTATCGTGTGGTGCCCGTCACGGATTGCCTGTAGTATTTCTTCGCGGCTGATTTCCTCGCAGCGGCATACGGTCAATTGATCTTTATCCATTCAGGTTATCCTCCTGTATGCGTATGATGGCGCGCGCGCCGCGTCCATTGGGCAAAGGCATGCGAATGGTAACGAGCGGCGTGAGGTTATATGACTTAATCATCGTTACATGTTCCACCGTCGCCATGCCCAATTCACAGCCATTTGCGTCCACCGCCGTAACATGCTGCCCCTTCTGAGGCAGGGGCAGGTATTCGTACGGAAATGTCAAATAGGCGGAGTCGGAATCTTCTTCCAGATAAAATATCGCCTGACCGGGGCAGGCGGCCACGCACTGCCTGCAGCCGGTACATTTTGTTTCATCATACACTGGCAGGGCGTTGAGGTTCTCTTTGCAGATTGCCCCGGTTTTGCAAGCATCCACACAAGGGTTGCAGGGAATATTTTGCGGGCATTCGATGATAACAAGTCCCTTCCGATTATTTGCAGCCACAGGCGGCGCCCCCTTTCTCGAATATTCTTTCTTTGCAGGCGAACCGCGGGAGGGCGTGCTCGCCCTGCCGCAGCGCGTCCAGGCTATGCTGCAGGCATTCCATGCGTTCTGCCGTGTCATCATGTAAGAATCCGGCGGACATGGCTGCGTGCAGCCCCGCTAATCTGCCTTCATCAAGAGCGGTGCTTGCTTCTTCCACACCCGAAAGATCACCGCAGATATATACGCCCTGCGTTGATGATTCCAGAAAGCGATTGTGCAGCGGCAGCAGACCGCCCAATTTGCCTTCGTATGTCATTTGGCAGCGGAACATGGAAGCGATTTCCGCGCGCGGACTCAAGCCCGTAGCAATCAGCACGGTATCCGCATCAAAGCGCCGTTCTGTTCCTGAAATAGGCTGATATGCTTCGTCCACCCGCGCGATTTCCACAGCTTGTACGCATCCGTCGCCCATGGCTCTTGTAACGGTATGGGAGAGGAATATCGGCACCTGCGCGCGCCTTAGCTTATTTGCGTGTACCTGATACCCGCTGATCTGCGGCTGAATTTCCACGAGTGCCTGTATGCGCGCCCCCGCCTGCATGAGCTGGTACCCTACGATAAGACCCACATTGCCCGAGCCTATAATCACGATATTTTTACCAAGGAGTTCCCGGTGTACATTGCTGAACGTCTGCGCGCAGCCTGCCGTTACGACACCGGGCAAAGTCCATCCTTCAAATACCAGCCCGTTTTCTTTCGCTCCGGTCGCAAGTATGATCTTCTTTGCGCTGACATCTACAATATGGCCCTCTTTTTGTACAGCAACTGCACCGCTGTCCAGCAGGCCCAATGCTCTGCTGTTCAGCCATATCGTCACGTCCAGTTCCATTGCTTCTTTGAGCAGCATATCCGCTATTTGAAACCCGCGGCAGCCTGCGTAATGCGCGCCGGAACCAAAGAATTTGTGAATCTGCTTATACAATTGGCCGCCCGCCGCATTGTTTTCATCCACAATAAGAACATGTGCCCCCGCTCGCGCGGCCTCTATGGCAGCGCCAAGACCGGCGGGGCCCGCGCCTACCACTAAAATATCCGTTACCATGTCGTACCCACCTTTCCGAAGCCCTGCTGGGTTTCAACGCGCATGCCTTCCTCCAGCAGAGTGACGCAAGAGCGTACATTGGGAATTTCATTGACGACTACCACGCAGTCGTTGCATTGGCCGATGCCGCAAAACAGCCCGCGCGGTTCATGCTTCTTTTCCGTCGTGCGAAACGCCCGTATGCCGTTTTCGACAAGCGAAACGGCTATTGGTTCGCCAATGTAACCAGTAAGCTCGCGCCCGTCGAACCAGAATGAGCCCGTTTGACGCTGACGCTGCCCCAATATGGGATGGTTTTCGGTTGCAGCCATGTTTGATCCTCCAAAAAGAAATGCGTACTTATCCTGACAATCAGTATAAGTACGTACTCATTTCATTGCAAGCCTTATATGCAATTTCATATATACAGAATGATAAATGAATAATGGAGCGTCCGGATACCCCAATAATCATCATTTCAATACTTCAGAACCATCGAAAGATCCACGCGTTCCGGGTGGAAATAGATATCCGCGAAAGAGATCGGCCGATCCAGAAGATCAAACACGATTTCCTGCCATCTTAGCATGTTCACGCCTGCTTCGAGCCCCAGGGCTTCACCGGCTTCATTGTCAGCAGCGCAGGAAAAGTGGGCAGAGGAGTAAGCGACGTCAATTCCGCAGTATTCTTCCAGCCAGCGCAGGAAATGAAATTGCTCCAGCGGGGGCAAGGGAGGCCTGACAAATAAATCGCGGGGTGTTTCGATTCGGCAAAATATCATGGGCGCGTCCGATACGCTATATAGCCAGTACTGGCGGAATACACGGGCTGCATTGGAAGAAAACCGGTCACGCATGGGGGCGCTTGGCTCACACTCTTTATAGGAAAGGCAGCGGCATACGACGGGATCTCTTCCGTTATCGAGCAATTTCATGAAATCCGAAGTCAAATCGATTCGCTGCGTGAGAGACGAAACGGAAGGATGCCCAAAGTTGCCCTTGCCCTTTCTTGAGGTCATATGGCCTTCCCGCTGCAGCCGCTGCATGGCTTCGCGGACAGTCGAACGGCTTACACTGAGTTCCTGCGCGATATCCTCTTCCGGCACGAAACGATTGCTGCCGGCAACCATGGTGTCGATTTTCGTTCGCAGGGTTTGGTAGGTTTTACTCCTTAGAGTACTGGGATCGGTATGCTTCATCCGATTCACCCGCTCGAAAGTATTTTGAATTTGTTTTATAGTAGTATAAATCTTACCGTCCTGCAAGTAATGCCGGGCTTCTAAAATCATAGAATTAATGCTATTAGATTTGGGGTGCAACTAACTCAAATCCGGTTTAAATATATGATAAACAAATATTAATGCAGGGAAAATATGTGTAAAATGGAATACTTGTGATATGATGGTATGCAGCATCATCGATTCGTTCAAGGAGGCAATATGGTCCTTTATTTTTCCGGAACGGGAAACAGCAGGTTTGTGGCTCGGGCAATCGCAAAGGAAACGGGCGATGAACTTGTTTGCCTGAACGATCGAATAAAGAATGGCGACATTCGTCCTTTGCATTCGGAACGTCCATTCGTAATTATAACGCCCACGTACGGTTGGCGCATGCCTCAAATCGTTTATGATACTATACTTCATACAAAGCTTGAAGGCAGTCATGCTGCCTATTTTGTTCTGACCTGCGGCGACGGCGTGGGGGATGCAGCAAAGTATCTTGCAAGTCTGTGTGAACAGAAACAGTTTGAATTCGCGGGGCTAGCAAAGATCATTATGCCGGAGAATTATATTGTTTTATATTCTGCGCCCAATCGGGCGGAGGAAACAAGAATACTCCAAAAGGCTTTGCCGCAAATCAGAGAAATTGCGCACAAAATACAAAAACGTGAGTTGCTCATTGAAAAACCGGCGTCATTGATAGGAAAGCTGCAAAGCGGCCTGTTTAACCCTGTGTTTTTTGCCTGGGTCGGCGCCAGAGGCTTTCATTCCACCAGCGCCTGTATTGGCTGCGGAAAATGCGAGGATCTTTGTCCGCTCAATAACATCCGAATAACAGACGGGCTGCCAAAGTGGGGGGCACGCTGTACGCATTGTATGGCATGTATTTGCGGCTGTCCGACGGAGGCTATCGAATACGGGAATATCACCAAGGGCAAGCGGCGATATTACCTGACGGATGAGCCGGATATTTAGAAGGTAATGTGAAGGTTGGGTTACTGCGATAATGGAGAAAAATATGAACGCGCACGAAATAGAGGCATATCTCATCACGCGAGGGTATTTGCCCGTATGGGAAAAGGATGACGATCATGACGTTGTATATACCAGCGTGCAGATTGGCAAGTTTGACGTCCGGTTTCTGCAATCCTATGTTGCCTGCGGCAGCGTGGGCGTTACTGCTCATATACCTGACGATCAGGTGAAAAAGGTCGTTGGCCTTCTGGAAGAGGCGGCGATGATGCGCAATCCGGTATTTTTATATAGCACAAAACCATCTCCGAGAACGGGGCGTGTAACAGGCGATATACTCAGCTCGGGAGATCATACTATGAGCGAGTTGGGGGATTATGCCGATGTGCAGGAATACGATGCGGATATGATGTTAGTTGAAGGTTACACCGAAAAATAGTATAAAACAGGCTGCCGGAATACCGACGGCCTACTTTTTTTTACCGGAACTCCGCCATTGGACAAAAGCCAGAGCAATCAGAAATACGCCAAAGGCCTTTTTCAGCCATTCGGCGCTCAAACAGGTGGCAATATATGCACCTGCCGCCGCTCCGATTACTCCCCATAGCAGCAGAGAAAGTCCTTCTTTTACGGCGAGCCGTCCGTCCCGCCGGTGTATCCAAAGCGCAAGCAAGGCGCCCGGCAGAAATACGATCATATTGACGCCCTGCGCTGCGTGCTGATCCATACTTAAAAGCAGCGTCAGAATAGGTATGAGCACAGTGCCGCCGCCCATGCCCATACCCGATAATAAACCGGCCGCAAGCCCGGCGAGTATAAACCATAACCAGTTCATAGAACAAGCCTTATGCCCGCCGCAAGCATCAGCAGGCTGAACAATCTGTCAATCCAAACCGAGCGCAGCTTGCCCAGCAGCTTTGCCCCAAGATAGCTGCCCGGCAGCATTCCGAGCGCTACGGCCGGGACTACATCAAAGCTAAGCGATCCCCGTAGAAAATAAACGAACAGACTCACGATGGAAAGCGGCAGCATGACCATCAGTGCCGTGGCGTGGGCTTTCTCACTTTCAAGCTGACACAGACGCTCCAAAACGACTACCGCAAGCATGCCTCCGCCTGCTCCAAAAAGGCCGTTTGCAATTCCCGTGCAAACAGCCGCAGCCATTATGATTGGTTTGGATACCTGATTTTTTTTTCGCATGAGATTAGCGTGTACGCGGTTTGTGAGATTATACCGCAAATTAGGTAATGCAGATTGATAAAAAATATGCTATGCTACCCTAGAAGAAAAAAGACGTTTTATGCTTATTTACTCCTACGTTCTTTTTGACAGAAAACTGTTTAATTGATGAAAGGGGTATGCCCTTTTTTCGTATTTGGAAGAATACAGGATATGCCCTTTGTTTGAGAAAGGATGGTGCAGGCTTTGCCAAAGTACAGCTTCAGGGGAGGCGTTCACCCGCTGCGTGAAAAACATGAAGGGAAACTGCCTACCCGGAATGTCCCCATACGAGAATATACAGCGGACAAGGTTTGTATTCTGATGGGCATGCATTTGGGTGCGCCCAGCAAGCCCTTAGTTCAGAAAGGCGATCTCGTACGCCTTGGGCAAGTAATAGGGGAACCGGTGGGCTTTTTGGGTATTCCCGTACATGCGAGCGTATCCGGCGAAGTAACGGATGTATCCGATACGCTTCAGCTCAACGGACGGCCAATGACAACCGTTACCATTCGAAATGACCGGCGGGATGACTGGGTCGATGATATTCGTGGTCTGGGCAGCGTTGAAAAGGTGGATCCTTCCCTGATTGTTCCTGCCATCAAGAATGCAGGTATTTGCGGCATGGGCGGCGCCGCGTTTCCCACGCACGTGAAATTTTCGCTGCGTCAAGGGCAGTATTGCGATACCATCATACTCAATGGTTCCGAATGCGAAACATATCTGACATCCGATTTCCGGCTGATGTTGGAAAGTTCTGAAAAGATCGTCGACGGGCTGCGGGCTGCCATGCGTGCGCTCAACGTCAAGCGCGGTGTCATTGCCATTGAAGACAATAAGCCTGAAGCGATTGAAAGCATGCGAAAAGCGGCTGCCGGGCGCGATGGCGTGGAAGTACTTTCTTTGCAGACCAAGTACCCGCAGGGCGGCGAAAAACAGCTCATACAGTCTGTCACCGGCAGAGAAGTCCCGCAAAAGAAACTGCCGATCGATGTGCATACCATCGTACTTAACGTTGGTACAGCTGCAGCAATTGCAGATGCTATTACTGAAGGGAAGCCCTTAATATCGAGAATTACAACGATAACCGGCTGCGTGAAAGAGGCATCCAATCTGCGCCTGAGAATTGGAACGTCTTTTATAGATGCCATCAATGCCTGCGGCGGGTATTCTCAAACACCCGGCAAGATTATAGCGGGCGGCGGCATGACAGGAATATGTGCACCCAGCGATACCGTTTCCATGACGAAAGCCACCAACGGTATCGTCGTATATAATCAGGATGAAGCAAAACTCTTTGAAGAATCCCCCTGCATACGATGCGGTCGCTGCGTTTTAGTATGCCCGGCAGGCCTTAGACCGTATTTGATCAAACCCTATGCGGATGCAGGCGAATATGACCGGGCAAAAGAATATAACGTGCCGGACTGCATTGTATGCGGCAGCTGTTCCTATGCGTGCCCTGCGCATCTGCAGCTGGCTTCTTCATTTAAAAATGCCAAGGATATGATTGCCCTGGCGGAGAAAAGGGGGTAAGGCGATATGAATTTGCAAGTCTCTTGCGCACCGCACATACATAGCTCTGCGCATACACGCGGACTTATGCTGGACGTTTTGATTGCGCTCGTACCCACAACGCTAGTCGGCGTGTATTACTTCGGAATGCAGGCTGCCGTTCTGCTTATATTGAGCACCGCATCCGCTGTGTTATCCGAATACCTCTGGCAGTTGATTACAAAACAACCTGTGCGTGTCGGTGATCTTTCTGCAGCCGTCACCGGACTTCTGCTCGGTTTGAATCTTCCTGCTTCCGCGCCTTGGTGGCTGGCTGTGATAGGCAGTTTCTTTGCGGTGATTATCGTAAAGCAGCTTTTTGGCGGTATTGGCGATAACTTTATGAACCCGGCGCTGGCTGCGCGAGCCGTACTGCTGGCATCCTGGCCTGTACGCATGACAGCCTGGACGCTGCCTACATATTTTAATTCGGTAGAAGCCGTATCCTCTGCAACACCTCTCGCGGGGATGCAACCCGGCAGCACCATGGATTTGTTTCTTGGCAATATCCCCGGCTGCATAGGCGAAGTCTGCAAAGCAGCCATATTGCTGGGATTCCTTTACATGGTGATAAGAGGGACAATATTAGGGCATGTGCCCGTGATATTCATTGGCGTGACGGCGCTTTGCACATGGATATTGGGGCCGCAGGGGGCATTCACATTCGATGGCGACGCGCTCTCAGCAATACTGTCCGGAGGCGTGATGTTCGGCGCGGTATTTATGGCAACGGACTATGCAACAAGTCCCATGACGATCGGCGGACAAGCGATATTTGCGGCAGGCTGCGGCTTGATTGTTTCCATTATCCGCGCATATGGCATTTATCCCGAGGGCGTAACATTCGCGATACTTTTGATGAATATCGTGACCCCCCTCATCGACAGATCGATCAAACCCAGAGTATATGGCTCAGTCAAGCCGGTCGGAGGGGTGAAAGCGAATGCGTAAAATGAATGTTTGCTTTCCTGTGAAGGAGGCTGAAGTATGAACGAGAAAAAGCTTTCCAGCGTGTTTTTTAATGGCATACTGCCAGAGAACCCGGTATTCCGGCTGGTTCTTGGCACTTGTCCCACACTGGCCGTATCCACAACCGCAATCAACGGTATTGGCATGGGCGCGGCTGTCATATTTGTTCTTGTTTGTTCCAATATCATTATTTCGATGATTCGTAATCTGATACCGGATAAAGTACGTATTCCAACCTATATTGTTGTCATATGTACATTTGTTACAACAGTGCAGCTGTTTATGCATGCCTACCTTCCAGCCTTATATAAGAGCCTAGGTATATTCATACCGCTCATAGTAGTGAACTGTATCATACTTGCACGCGCGGAAGCGTTTGCCGGGAAAAACAGCACACTGCGTTCCGCGGCCGACGGGCTCGGAATGGGCATCGGGTTCACATTGTCTTTGACCCTGATGGGCATGGTAAGGGAACTTATTGGCAGCGGTTCAATATTCGGTACGCAAGTGTTCGGCACATCCGTGGAACCAATGCTGATAGTTGTCATGGCGCCGGGCGGATTCATTATATTCGGATTGCTGCTGGGGCTGATCAATTTGCTGACACAATCTGCAGAAAACAAGAAGCAGAAAAATGGTGAGAAGGGAGGCGCACGCGTATGACGCTGCAGGGATTTCAAAGCGTAGGGGATGTACTGCTGTTCATGGTAGCCTGCGTGCTGACAAACAACTTTATCTTCTCCCGTTTTTTGGGTTGCTGCCCGTTTCTGGGTGTATCCACAAAGGTCGAAACGGCTGTCGGCATGGGTATGGCCGTGACATTCATTATGGCCCTTTCCAGCCTGTTTACCTGGGCGGTGTACGCTTGGCTGCTGTTCCCGCTTGGATTGACGTACTTGAGTACAGTCAGTTTCATATTCATTATCGCTGCATTGGTGCAGTTGGTTGAGATGTTCATCAAAAAGAGCAGTCCAAGTCTTTACAAAGCACTTGGGATCTATCTGCCTCTGATTACCACCAATTGTGCTGTGTTGGGTGTAACAGTGCTCAATATGAATGGGCAGTACGATCTGCTAAAAAGTGTTTGCAACGGTACGTTTAGTGCATTGGGCTTCTTTCTCGCGATTGTGCTGATGGCAGGCGTGCGCGAACGGCTGGAAATCTCGAAAATTCCCAAACCTCTTCAGGGGTTTCCGATTACTTTGGTAACGGCTGGATTGATGTCCATCGCATTTATGGGGTTCTCAGGTCTGGTAAAGTAGCCGAGAAAGGATAGAACGTGGATTTAGCAATACTTGGGTATGCCATCCTCGTGATGGGGGTATTAGGGGCTCTGTTTGGATTCATGCTTGATGTCGCTGACAAACGCTTTGCGGTCCAATCAGATGAAAAGGTTTCCTTGGTTCGTGGTTGCTTAAGCGGAGCAAATTGCGGCGCATGCGGATTCACAGGCTGCGATGCATTTGCGCGCGCTGTTGTGGAGGGGAAAGTACTGCCCAATGGATGTCCGGTGGGTGGTGTAAAGGCAGCCAAGGCTATTGGGGATATCATGCATGTACAAGCCGAGATGAAAGAGCCTTCTGTTGCGCGCGTAATTTGCCAGGGCACGATGGATGCCGCTAAAGATCGATACACATATGGCGGGTATCAAAGGTGCAGTCTGGCCGCCAGTTTGGGCGGCGGGCCAAAGCAGTGTGTGTACGCTTGTATTGGCTTGGGGGATTGCGCGCGTGCATGTAAATTCGGCGCGATTGAGATGAAGGACGGCATAGCGTATATTGATGAAAATAAGTGTACGCAATGCGGTTTATGTGTAAAAGCCTGCCCGCGTAATGTTATCAGCCTGCAGCCGCAGGGAGCGAAAGTTTTGGTTCGGTGCCACAATACCGACACCGCCCGCGCGTCAAAAGATGTTTGCAAAAAGGCATGTATTGCCTGCAAACGCTGTGAAAAAGCTTGCGAGTATGACGCGATCCATGTTGTGGATAACTGCGCAGTGATTGATGTTGTGAAGTGCACGGCCTGTAAAGCTTGTGTGGAAGTCTGTCCAAATCAGTGCATTACCATACAATAACCGCCTGAATGATTTACAGCTAATGAAAAGAACCATCTGCGTCGCAAGATGGTTCTTTTTGCTTGGGTAATGACTGATTTGACGTCGGTTTAGGGGTTAGTTATGATACAGTTTGTTCGTCTGATATACGGGTTCGCAGGTAAGATGAACGCCCAGCTTGCGGTAGGTCGCTTCATCTACCTGTGCGGGGATTACGCTTGTGTGCGCCTCACAGCCGCGAAGCTTGTCCAGTTGAGCAAGAGCAAGCGCTGCTGTCGGGTTGGTGGCAGCGCAGATCGAAAGCGCCAGCAAGATTTCATCCGTATGCAAACGCGGATTGCTGTTGCCCAGATGCCAGAGTTTTAAATTCTGTATCGGCTCGATTACAATAGGGGAGAGCAGCAATATCTCTTTATGAATATTGCCTAACGCCTTGAGCGCGTTTAACAGCGTTGCGGCTGAAGCGCCGAGCAGCGGCGTGGTTTTTCCTGTGATAATGCGCCCATCCAATAGCTGAATAGCAGCCGCGGGTTCTCCCGTTTGTTCCGCACGCTCAAGCGCTGCGTTGATAACGGGGCGCTCTTCCATATTCACGCCGGATTGATTGATCAGAAGTTCCAGTTTATAAACAGCGTCATCCCCCAGCATGCCGCGCTTATGATCGCATCGCGTTGCAAAGTAGCGGCGCAAAATCTCTTGGCGCGCTGCGCTTCGCACGGCGTTGTCATCACAGATGCAATACCCTGCCATATTGACGCCCATATCCGTTGGGGACCGATAGGGAGATTCTCCTTCAATCCGCTGCAATATTGCGCTCAATACCGGGAATATTTCAACATCGCGATTATAATTAATCGCGGTAACGCCGTATGCTTCAAGGTGGAAGGGGTCGATCATGTTGACGTCGCAAAGATCAACTGTCGCAGCCTCATACGCCAGGTTGACGGGATGCTTGAGCGGCAGATTCCAGATGGGGAATGTCTCAAATTTGGCGTAACCGGAACGAATTCCGCGTTTATGATCGTGGTAAAGCTGCGAAAGGCAGGTGGCCATTTTACCGCTGCCCGGCCCCGGCGCTGTTACGACTACGAGCGAGCGGGATGTGGTGATATATTCGTTCCTGCCATATCCTTCGTCGCTTACGATCAGCTGCACATTGGCCGGATAACCGGGGATGGCATAATGACGGAATACGCGTACTCCCAGGTTTTCCAGACGCTTCTGGAAAGATATGGCGCCTGCCTGACCGCCGTATTGTGTGAGTACTACGCTGCCGACATATAATCCGATGCCTCGGAATGCGTCAATCAACCGCAGCACGTCCATATCGTAGGTGATGCCGAGGTCGCCCCTGCGCTTGTTCTTTTCAATATCAGCGGCGTTGATGACGATAACGATTTCCGCCTGTTCCTTTAATTGCAGCAGCATGTTGACTTTGCTGTCCGGTTTAAATCCGGGAAGCACGCGCGATGCATGGTAATCATCGAAAAGCTTTCCGCCGAATTCCAGATACAGCTTTCCGCCAAACCGCTCTATGCGTTCCCTGATATGCTGCGATTGCAGATTTAAGTATTTTTCATTGTCAAAGCCGATGGCCGATGAAGAATAAAAATTCAATGCGTTATTCAAGTGTGCGATCCCCCAAACGTCCTTGTTCATCTGTTTATCATACCGTTTGATTGGCGGCTTCGCAACCGCAAATTGCGCGCTGCAGTTTAGCGGCGCGCAAATACAATCCGCAGGTATGTAACATGACATGTTCAGAGACGGAATGGGAATTATTTCTGCTGCATGCCGCTTAGCAGCTGCGCCAGCAAGAGGGGGTTGATGCCGTTTTGTCCGCCACCCATACCGCCCATATTGTTGCCCATGCCGCCGCCTTGCATGCCGCCAGACATACCGCCCATAAGTTGTGCAAGCGGATTGAATCCACCGCCGCCCATACCGCCGCCCTGCAAAGCCATAATCATTTGCAGCATCTGCATCATCTGATTGTTGTTGTTCTGCACGGGTTGCGGCGATTCGGAAACTGCCTGCTGCTGAGGCTGTTTCGTATGTGTGCTGGGCTGTAAATCAGTCGGCACTCCCAAGGATCTGCACAATTCCTGATACTCTTGGGGCTGGAGGTATTCCCGAAGCGCTACTACATAGCCGCGGACGCCCTCCATGCCACGCTCACGGCGGATATGCTGGCCGAGCGATACGGCGGGATGAACGGCCAAATTGCTGGCGGTATCCTGCTGCTGTTCAATATCCTCTGTTGGCTGCTGACTTTGCTGAGGGCGGGATCCGCCCATGGGAAGCGATTGGGGCGCATATCTGGGCATATGGCCACCTCCTTGATCTGCTCAAATCTATAGCATCATATGCGCCGCCGTCCCGGTTGTGCACTAGACAAGCAAAGATGGCATATGATGCTTAAGAACAAGACAAAGGAGTTTGGTGTTATGAAACGGAAAGATCTTCGCAGCCTGAAAAATACTCCTGATCTCGCACGGCAAATGGAGGGCATAGATCCTGCTGCCGTTGAGCAGGTGCAGCATGCTGTAGAGCAGTACCAGGGAAAAAGCGAGGGGGAGCTGTACGACGAGCTGCGCCGCAAGGTCAATGATGGCAACGTAAGTCAGGCACGTATAAGCGAAATGGCCGAAAAACTTCTTCCGTTGCTTGACGCAGGCCAGCAGCAGCGCTTGCGTGCCATCGTAAATGATTTAAAGCGCAAGCAGTGAAAATTTCTGCGGTATATGCATCAAGCCTTGGTTAATCGCGTCGTGATAAAAGTGTGATCATCATGAAATAGTGGATGAAGTCTGCCGGGCAGATTTTCCGGAGCCGCCGCAAAAGTATCGCAAGACAGCCATTTCCAGTATGCGGTCCGCAGGTGCTTTTCCGCTCACCTGCAAATAGTCAATTGTGCTGAATGCGATCACCGCTTCACGAAGCTGTTCTGCGGACAGCCGTTTTGCACCTGCGGCGGCGGCGCGTGCCTGTCCGCTGTATAGACCAAGCCGTTTTGCAACGTCGGATTCGCGTACTCCTGAATCCAGCAGCATGCGCATCCCCAGCATATTTTTGCATTGTCCGGAAAAGAAATATGCCAACCCGAATGGGGTTTCCAGCCCGTCACGCAGCATGCGGCGCAGCGCCCGCAAAGCTGCAACCTGTTTTCCTCCAAGTAAATCGTCCAATACCTGATAGCGCTTGAACTCCGGGTTGGGCGTTACACACGCGCGCAAAATATCGGGCGTAATGGGCTGCGATCCTGCATAATCGGCAGCTTTATTAAGCTCGTTAAGCAGTCCATGCACTTCAATGCCCACCATTTCCACCAACATGCGGGCGGTTTCAGGCTCTATCTGCGCGCCTCTTTTGCGAAGGCGCTGCATGACAAAGCGCACCGCGTCCTGTTCGCTTAAGTGATCGAACGCTACATCGCGCTCTGTGCCTTTCATTGCATTCAGAATACCGGCTGGGCACTTTCCCCGCATGTAAAGAATGAGCGTTGTCGTAGGAGGCATGGAGGGCGCGTATGTGATGAGCCGTTTGGCTTCGCTTTCGATCGTCTCCCTGCATATCACCAGCCGGGTTTCTGCGAAAAAGGGCAGCGTTTCACATGCGGCCTGTACGACTTCCAATGTTGGTTTTTCGAATTCCTGCATATTAAAGTCGCGCGATACAGGATCAATGCGCTCGATCAACTGAGAAAGAGCGCTTTGTTTAACATATTCTTCTTCTCCGTGGAACAGATACAATCCGGATACGGCACCGGATCGAATCAGTTCGAAAAAGCGGTTGTGGTCCATAGTTCCTCCAGGTTGACTTTCCTGCGGGGTTGTTCCATCAGTATAGCATATCGCTCGTCTTCGGCATATGCAAGGGCGTGAAGTTTGCCATTCTGTTCATAAAACCGTATCTGCCCGTTTTGTTCCAGAGTATAAAGCGTGGAATCTGTCTGCACCAATCCGCGAGATAAGTTGAGATGACTATTGCCGATCTGAATCTCAACCCCGTCTGTTTCACTTACGCGTATATCAAACTTTGTAAGACCGTTGTATGCCAAATACTCTTTCACGTCGGAGCTGTTGAGTGCCTGCAGAGTACCGACAAGTGTATCCTTATCCGGCGCATGAATGTGTACGGCGTACCCATCCGGCACGTCCAACGCCGTCGCAAATACAGCCGGGCGGGAGAGCGCGGGGTATAGCCACAGCAGAAGGCATAGCGCGGAACTCATGCCAAATAGGAGACGTTTGATCTGCAGCTGTGCCCGGCAGTAGGGTGAAATAATCAAAAGCGCACAAAAATACAGAGCAGCTGCTCCGAATGTGGGCGAAGCAATATTCAGCACGCCTGGCTGCGCCGCCGCAAAGGCGATCGATCGAATGAGCGTAAGCGTTACGCCTGCAATCTGTGCGATGCTGTTGGCTAACGCAGGCCAGATGGGATGCACCAGCAGCGCAATACCGGAAGGTACCAATGAAAGCGCTGCGAGCGGCGTCACAAGAAGATTAGCGAATACGGCGAGTATCGGCATGCGGTTGAAATGCGCCGCAGTGGCGGGCAGAGTCGACGCACTGGCAGCAAGACTCAAAGCGATTGCCTCTGAGACAGGGCGGGGTAAGCGGGATAGTGCGGCTGACAGAGAGGGATACAGCAGAAATATTCCTGCCATTGCTGAGAAGGAAAGCTGAAACCCCGCTGAAAACAATGAGAATGGGGATACGATGAGTATGATCAGGAATGCAAGGGAGAGGGAGGAAAGCGGGTCATTCCTGCGCATCAACACCCCGGAGAGCTGCAGGCAGACGACCATGATCGCCGCTCTTACGGCAGGTGCGGAAAAGGCGGTAAACGCGCTGTAGAATAACACAAACAGCGCAATAGCAGACAGTTGAACGCCATCGCGGCATCGCCTCATGAAATACAGAACAATTCCGGCAAGCAAAGAGACATGCAACCCAGATACAGACAGAAGGTGGGACAAGCCGGAATCACGGAAATCCGAGAGTATGTCGTCCGGTATGCCGTTCGTATCGCCGTGCAGTACGCCTGCGGCAAGCGAGCCGTTATCGTTGCCAAGCATGTCGACAAGCAGTTTTGTGGAATGTGTGCGCAATGAAAGTAGCGAACCGTACAGGCCCGTTTTTCCATGTTTAAATGAAGCGATACCATCCCCCGCAAACGCTGTGCAGGAAATACCCTGCGTGAAACAGTAAAACCGCATATCCAGTCCGCCTTCGTTGCGCGCCCCTTGCGGAAGGGAAAGGGAAGCAGTCGTGTGCAGTGTTTGCCCATAATCCGGCGTATACTTGTTCTGTTTATCAGGCAGGGTCAACAATACGCAGCCGTCAATTGGATAACCGTTGCATTCCGCGTTATCCAGAACAATGCGCCAGCTTGCATTGCCCCTGACTGGAGTTTGCGCGATCCGACCGGTCAGTTCGCAGGTTTGTATAGGCTGCGGCAGCGCCGGATAAGCAAACTGTAAGCGCAACAGCCCTATCGCGAATGCCAGTAAAAGAAAGGGTAGACGGCGTATTTTCGCGAGATGCAATATAAGTGCGGCGAGTAGCCCGACTACCGCCGCCCAATACGCAGGCGGACCTATCAAAAGACGGCCCGCGGCAATGCCCATACCAAGTCCACCCGCGGCAATCACAAACGGGCGGCTGTAAAAGTAGGGAGCCTTTTCCGTATTCATTGCAGATCGGCGCTGAGAGTTAATGACGAGTCTTTATCAAGTGATGAGAAAAACGAAAATCCCTGTTGTGAATCCTGTGCGGATTTGCCACTGTCTCGGGTCTTTATGGCCAAATCCGCCCACGCAAGTGAAACGGAAGGAGAGAAGTAATTATCCTCAGAGAGGGAGCTTAAAAATATGGGCACTATATCGCGAAGCTGCGTATCCTGCTGATCGGCCAATTCCTTTATTCGCTCCGCAGCTGCTTTTTCCACGGCTGACACAACCTTTTTCGATGCCTTAAATGTCGGGAGAGCCGGCAAAGTTAACGAAAAACCCTGAACGTAACCGTCATGCAAGTATAGCTTGAGTGAATACTGGGATGTTCCCTTGTCAGCAGAAACCGAAAATGAACTGTCTTCGTTCTGCTGTACGGTTAACCCGGCTTCTTTGAGTCGATCCAATACGACTGCCTGCCTGAGCCCAGGCCGGGGTGTTCGCGCAGCGCTTTGCTGCGGAGACGGCGTGACAAGTGCGGCTTTGGCGGCGGAGCGGTTATTGCCTACGGAGTTGACAACCAAATAAACGACCGTGCAAATCAAAAGCGTTCCGCAAAACAAAAACGCCTTCTGCCAGGTTGCGGCATTAACAGTTTGCTTTTCAGGTTTTGTGCCATTCATTGTATTCTCCGGCGCTGCTCATGTGATGCGATTTGTGTCGAATACTTATATATCAGTATAATATAAACAGACAGCCGTATACAATACGGACTGTCTGTTTCTGGATGAATTTCATATATATAATAGTTAAGAATGGAATTACCGGTCGTTCTCTTTTGCTAGCAGAGTTTGCAACGCGGCAAGGGCCCTTCGCCTATGACTGACCGCGTTCTTCTCATCGGCTCCCATTTGTGCAAACGACAGTTTGGCCGGTTCGTAGTAGAATAAGGGATCGTACCCGAAACCGGATGTGCCTGCAGACGCGCGCAGGAGTCTTCCCTCGCATGTTCCTTCCACACATATCGTAGGATACCCTTTTCTGGCCAGCGCGACGGCGGAAACAAATCGACAGGTGCGTTTTTCATCCGGGATATCCTGCATATTCCGCAGAAGCTTTTCGTTGTTTGCAGCATCATCGTGGCCATCTCCCGCGTAACGTGCGCTGTATACGCCCGGTGCGCCGTACAACGCATCTACGCTTAATCCGCTGTCGTCAGCAAGGGCTGCGTCAAACCCGGGGGAGGCCAAAAGGGTCTGTTCCGCCTTCTTAATCGCATTTTCCGCAAAAGTCGTGCCGTCTTCCTCAACTTCAAGCGTTACTCCGGCTTCGTGCTGCGAGCAGATCTCGGGAAAATATCCGCCAAGTATTTCTTTAATTTCCCTTACCTTATGCGCGTTGTTGGAGGCGATAATCAGCTTCATAGGTAATCTCCTTGCTGCAAATTCACGTCATTTTAGCATATACGCATCGATATTTCAACGCGGATAGATCTACGATGACGAAGCAAGGCGAAAATTCACGTATTTTAGAGGAAATACGCAGATACGCGGGTTGATCAACGAATTTTACAAAAAAGACGCAATTTTCAGGAAGGAAACAGCAGGGCACAGGCAGAATTAAGTACACACTAACCAGTGATGGTTTAATTGGTTTTTGGATTGCTTTTTACACGCAATCGGGAGATTGCTGCACTTTATAACGATCAGGAAGGAGCGATATCATGGAAGATCATCGCTATGTGCCTGAATTGGAAGGCACTCTGCGCAGCCACATGATCAAGGTGCCGGAAATCATCAAGCAGGCCACGGGAATCAGTATTTTCGGCAAGCTGATCAAATCGCTGGCATTTACGACCGACGTTGCCATTATAAAAAACATCAACGCAAACGCAATCATTGCAGTATATCCATTTACGCCGCAGCCTGCCATTACGCACGCCATTATGACGGTGGCGGACGTTCCTGTGTTCTGCGGTGTGGGAGGCGGCATTACAGGCGGGAAACGGACGATCAACATCGCGCAGGACGCGGAATTTCAGGGCGCTATGGGCGTGGTTGTCAACGCGCCTACCCCCAATGAGACCATCGAGGGGCTAAAGCGGGTAATTGATATTCCGGTACTCGTTACGGTGGTTTCCGAGCATACGGATATAAAGGCGCGGTTGGAAGCGGGAACAGATATATTCAATGTATCCGGCGGGCCGAATACAGCGGCGATTGTGCGTCAGATACGCAGCGCCTATCCCTATGTTCCCATTATCGCGACGGGCGGCGTAACGGTGGACAGCATCGCGCTGACAATAGAAGCCGGGGCAAACGCCATTACCTATACGCCGCCGGCGCAGGCAACGCTGCTTAGGGGTATTATGGAGAAATATCGCAGCCAGTGGGATGATTAGCGGCAAGACGTCCGTAAACAATGGCTTTTTTATCAATATTGGAGTCACATGAAAAGAGCAGACGGTACTCCGTCTGCTCTTAAAATATTCGTTCTGATTTACTGTTGCGTTGTTTTAAAGAAGTCCGGATTGATGACCATGCCATAGAACATGTACAACCCCAGGAATATGACAATGGTAATGATAAGCGCTGTGCGCAGAGCGGGTATTTTACGCCCGGCCTTTTTCTCAACGAAATTCGGGACGAACAGCGCGAGCACCACGGCGATGATGAAGCCATAACTGCCAAATGTTTTTGTCCTGTTTAAAACGCCCAGACTCAAAGAGCAAAGAAGTCCCAGCACGGTTCCTGCGAGTATCTGATACTGCTTCCATTTTTCAGGGGTCAGGGCGTCCAGCTTTTTCTGGAATTCCGTAGGCTCGGGAGGTGCTATTTCCTCTGCGGGTTCCTGATCATCCGCAGTTTCTTTGGAATACTTATAGCCCTCCATCTTGGGGAACATGTCGAAATCTTCTCCCTGCAGTTTGGGGGCCTGAGGCTCTTCTTTTGGTTTATTAAAAAACATGGAGTTCCTCCCGATGCAAAAATGCGTCCCGTACATTATCGCATATCGGTGCGGGGCATGCAAACAATAATTGCTGCGGACCATAAAAAACGGCGTGCGCGGCGGTACCCGGGCCTCAAAAATCGTTTACAAAGCCTTATTGCGCTGATACAATAGTATAGAAAATGGGCGCGCGGCCGGGGGACTGCCTTTCTACGATATGCATGCGCCAAATTGGACATGCAATTGTTGGAATGTCCGGGCTGTACGTTTTTTTATCGTCAAATAAAGAAATACCGAATGATACAGGGGGAACGGCACGAATGAAAGAATACACTGCGAACCAGATCCGCAACATCGGCATATTTGGGCATGGCGGCGAGGGAAAAACCACGCTGACAGAAGCTATGCTTTTCAATGCCGGACTGCTCGATCGCATGGGCCGTGTGGAGGATGGCTCCACTACTACGGACTATGACCCGGAAGAAACACGCCGCACGATATCCATTGGTGCAGCGGTTGCGCCTTATGAATGGAACGGCACCAAGGTCAACGCGATCGACGCTCCCGGTTTCTTCGATTTCTACGGCGAAGTCGTAGAGAGCATGACACTTGCTGATTCGGCGCTGATCGTAGTGGGTGCGGTTTCCGGTCCCGTGGTTGGTGTGGAAAAGGCCATGGATATGTGCAAGAGGTCCAACAAAGCGCGTATGATGGTCATCAACCAGATGGATCGCGAAAATGCCAACTTCATGAAAGTATATGGCGCAATTCGCGATAAGTTCGGACCCAGCGCCGTTGCTATACAGCTTCCCATCGTGGAAGGCGGCGCATTTAAAGGATATGTCGATATCGTTACCATGAAGGCAAAGCTGTTCGATGGCAAAGGCGAAAAGGAAACAGCCATTCCCGCAGCGCTCTCCGGCGATGCGGAAAGCATTCGCGAGGCTCTTATCGAAGCCGCAGCGGAAAGCGATGAAACCCTCATGGAAAAATTCTTCGAAGGCGAAGAACTTTCGCAGGAAGAAATCGTTGCGGGTCTGTGCGCAGGTGTGCGCGCCGGCATCGTGACCCCCGTCTGCTGCTGTGCCGCACAGCCCAATATCGGCGTACGTACGCTGATGGATAATCTGCTGCACTATATGCCTACTGCCGATCAGGTAAAGCCGCGCGCCGCCAAGAGCGCGAAGACCGGCGCTGCCGTGGAAATCAAGGCAGACGGCAAGCTGGCCGCACAGGTCATGAAAACAGTGGCTGACCCGTTCGTAGGCAAAATCTCCATACTCAAAATGTACTCCGGCACGCTTTCGGTTGATGTTTCGCCTTACAATACGAACGCTGAACACTCAGAAAAGCCCGGCACGGTGTATATCATGCGCGGCAAGAAGCTCGTAAACGTCGATCGCCTCAATGCTGGCGATATCGGCGCCATGGCGAAGCTGCAGTACACCAATACCGGCGATACGCTGTGTGATGCCGCCGCTCCCGTGCAGTTCGAGGCTATCGAATTCCCGCAGCCCTGCATCAGCCTTGCGGTCACCGCAAAGAAGCAGGGTGAAGAAGATAAAGTTATCGCCGGCCTTAACCGTCTCAAAGAAGAAGATCCCACGATGTCTCTTGAGAAGAATTCCGAGACGGGCGACGTGCTGATCAGCGGTCTGGGCGAAATGCATCTGGATGTTATCTGCGCCAAACTGAAGAACAAGTTTAACGTGGAAGCCCAGTTGATGGACCCGCGCATCGCGTACCGCGAAACAATCCGCGGCACTGCCGAAGCAGAAGGCAAGCACAAGAAGCAGACGGGCGGTTCCGGTCAGTTTGGTGTGGTTCAAATGCGCTTTGAGCCCCTCCCGGAAGGCGACTTCGAATTTGTCAACGCCATCGTCGGCGGCGTTGTTCCCAGGGAATATGTCCCCGCTGTTGAAAAGGGCACGCGTGAAGCTCTGCAGCGCGGCGTATTGGCAGGCTATCCCATGGTCGGCGTAAAGGCGACGCTGTTCGACGGAAAATACCATCCCGTCGATTCCAAGGAAGTCGCGTTCAAATCCGCTGCCCGCCTTGCCTATAAAGCAGCTTGCGCCAAGGCCAGCCCCGCGCTCATCGAGCCGATCTATCGTTTGGACGTTCTGGTGCCCGATGAATACATGGGCGACGTCATTGGCGATATCAACCGCCGCCGCGGCCGCGTGATCGGCATGAACCCCGCCGAAAACGGTCAGGAAGTCGTCGCGGAAGTACCGCTTGCTGAAGTGTTCAAGTATGCTACCGATCTGCGTGCTATGACGCAGGCCCGCGGATCTTTCAAGATGGAGTTCGTCCGTTACGAGGACGTGCCGGGCAACATCGCGCAGAAGATCATCGAGCAGGCTAAGCGCGAAGAGGAAGAGGAAGAATAAACAGCCCGAAACGACATGGGGCAGTAAACAAAAGTTACAGGGAGCTGACTGCATCCGCAGTCAGCTCCTTTTGTATGTCTGCAGTAATCGCTGTGATGGATGTTTTAGCAGCATGAGTGAACTGGAACAAAATACTGTGAACAGCAATGGAACTAGCATGTACTGTGCTGCGTATTAAGGGTACCCAAACAACAGAGGGACCAACAGAGGAGGTTGACCAATATGAGTAAGACAGTACAGGGAATACTGATCGCACTGGCAGTTGTTTTTGTGCTGATGACAGGGTTTTCTACGGTGCTGCTGAGCAAACAGGCGTTCGCTCCGACACAGCCGGTCGCCCAGCCCGTCACACTGCCCGCGACAACGAATGAAGACCAGACGCCCGCAAATACGATACAGGTGACGGCACAGGGAACCGTGCGAGTGGAGCCGGATATCGCCTATATCACGCTGGGTGTACAGAGCGACGCTAAAACCGCGGAAAGTGCGCAGGCCGCAAACCTGGAGAAGATGACCGGATTGTATCAGGCGCTTGAAAAGATGGGCATTGAGAAGAAGGACTATTATACTTCGCAGTACAATGTCAACCCCGTGTATTCGTACGCAGACAATACGCAGCGCGTAACGGGCTACACCACTGTCAACACCGTTGAAGTGACCGTTCGTGATCTGGATAAGATCGGCGCATTGCTGGACGAAGCTGCAAAGGCCGGCATGAATCAGGCATACAGCCTGCAATTCGATCTGGAGAACCCGGATGCCGCAGGACTTGAGGCAATGAAGGCTGCGCTGACAAATGCGGACGCCAAAGCAAAGCTGATGGCGCAAACCACCGGCGCGCAGATCGTTCGGGTACTTAGTGTTAAGGACAGCGGGGTAAGCACTTCCGCGCCCAACAACAACTACCGGTATGCTGCCCCCATGGCGGAAGCCGCCGCAATGGATACTGCCTCCGTGCCTGTTTCCTCGGGCACGCTGGAAGTAACCGTACAGGCCAGCATCACTTACGAAATTAAATAGTCATTTCTAAGTACGCAGAGAAAGCTCCCGGCATGCCGGGAGCTTTCTATTCGATTGTTCTTTTCCGCCAAAATCTATTTCTCGTATTCTTGCACTTTATGCGGTTTTCCTGTACAATGCAGGGCGTATTCGATGCTGGAGGTGCCTATGGAGGGATGTGTGTGCTGTCCGCGCCGATGCGCTGTGAACCGTACTGTACAGATAGGGTTTTGCGGGGCTGGCGCATTGCCGCGCGTAGCGCGCGCAGCGCTTCACTTTTGGGAAGAGCCTATGTTCAGCGGTCAGCGCGGTTCCGGGACGGTGTTTTTCTCCGGTTGCAGTCTGCGCTGTATATTCTGCCAGAATGCCGATATCAGCGCCAGGCAAAAAGGCGAGGAATGCGATGCGGATCATTTGGCGGACCTGTTTCTTATGCTGCAGGAACAGGGGGCGCACAACATCAATCTTGTGACGCCTACGCCGCATATTTCCACCATTCGGCCAGCCATCCAAAAGGCAAGGGAGCGCGGTCTGCGCATTCCGACGCTGTACAATTCGGGCGGATATGAAGCCGTCGAGGCGTTACAAACGTTGGACGGCCTGATCGATATCTACTTGCCGGACCTGAAGTATGTAACACCAATGGTGAGCAAAAAGTTTTCCAGCGCGGAGGACTATTTTGCGTTCGCCGCGCCCGCTCTTCAGGAGATGTACCGGCAGACGGGAGATTTGCGTCTCGATGAAAATGGAATTGCCGTATCCGGTTTTGTCATACGCCATCTGGTTTTACCCGGCTGCCTGGATGAAACGCGAAAAGTGCTAGACTATATCAGTGAGGCGTTCCCAAAGGATACATGGATTTCTTTGATGCGTCAGTATACGCCTATGACGGATGGGCTGCCTTCTCCTCTCAACAGGCGTCTGACAGCGCGGGAATATGAGCGCGCGGTTTCCTATTGCCTTCAGCTCGGATTTACAAATGTGCTTTTGCAGGAAGAAGAGGCGGCCGATTCTTCGTTCACTCCGGCATTTTACGAAAGTTTGAGTCCCAGTTCATAATTTGTTTTCATTTGAAACGCCAAAAAACACAAAATATGCCTGCAAAACCCTGTTGACGGGGTTGTAAACCACCAGATATGGTGTTACAATAATATTGCGAAGAGGCTAAGAGCAAGAAGATTATCTCTTTTCCGTCCGGGAAACAACAGTATTCTTCATTGACTGTTCTTCCTCCTTAAAGACACTTAAACGAACTACTTTGTACATTATATCCGCACCCCGGTCGGGTAGGGCAACCGAACGGAAGTGCGGAAACCGGACGGAAAATTTTGAAACAGGGGCTGTTCACAGCCCCTGTTTATTTTCTGTCCGCCGTATATTCTTACGGGTGTGCGATCGTATCAGCCCAATTCGTATAACATCCGAACGGCTTCCCTGATTTCCTGATAGCTTGTACAGCGGCAAATATTGGATTGCAGCCATTCTTCGACGATATACTCTTCTGGTAAAACAGGATATGTGTTTTTTAGAGCCTGACAGACCATTAAAAAGCCGGATGTGCAATATCCGCACTGAAAAGCGTTTTTCTCAACAAACGCTTTTTGTACATGCGCAGTTCCGCCAAGGCCTTCAACAGTATGTATGGAATGACCTTCCGCCTCCACCGCCAGAACAAGGCAGGATTTTGCGGGCAGTCCGTCGATTATCACTGTACATGCGCCGCAATCTCCGTTGCGGCAGCCTGGCTTCGCGCCGGTCAGGCCAAGCTGATCGCGCAGAACATCCAGCAGCAGGTCGGCTGGCCGCGCAAGTACGCTTCGCTTTTCACCGTTTACATAGAGATCGATCACTGTTTTCGTATCATACCGAACCATGTTCAAATTCCTCCAGAAGATTGGACAATGTTCGTTTCAGTACAAACAGACGGTAATTTGCGGAGGCTTCCGAATCCGTTTTGATTTCGCCTGGCAGGAAAGGCGGTATTGCCTGTATACGGTCTGCAATGGGGTCGGCACGATTGTTCAATACCTCATCAATCTGTGTGCTATGAAATGGAAACGTGCAAATACCCGAGATGGCTATACGAAGTCGATCATCCTGAACCAATGCCAGTATGCTGAGCAAGGGATAATCCAGTTTTTCCTGCGCAGTCTTTTTAACGTGGAAATACTTCGTTTGCAGCACAGATGCGGGTATGCGGGCTTGAACGATGAATTCGCTTTCTTCTAGCCGCATGCGGCCGTCAAACACGTCTTCCATAGCGACAGTTCGCATGCCGCCGGGACCAAACAGCAAAAGCTTCATGTCGCAGAGCATCAACGCGAGGCTGCATTCTCTGTATTGAATCGTACCGCACAAATTCCCACCCAATGTGATGCGGCATTGGTTGGTATGGTCGGCTATGCGTCCGCATGTCGTCCCAAGCGGCTCAAACAGTTTGCTTTCTTTTATTCTGTATAGGGAGTTTGCTGCACCAATCGCCAGATACTCTTTGTCTATTTCCATTACATTGCACTCGAGAATACGCTTAATATCTATGACGGCCCCGGGCGATATACTGCCTGAGCGCGACATCGTAATGATCTCGCTTCCGCCTCCATAGTAAACAGGCGATTGCCCGTCCTTGAGCAACTGGGCGTGTGTTTGTGCAGCTTCCTCAAGTGTGTCCGGGCGGCAGTAGGTAAAATCAATCGGTATCATCATTTCCTCCTGTACAGATCGACCACAGCAATTCCGGCTTAAGAGGCAGGCGATTGATATTCTTTCCAAAGGCAGCACTTAGAGCATTGCCAAGCGCCGCCGGTATTCCAATGATGCCATGTTCGGAATAACATCTGACCCCGTAAGGAGAATCGTCTAGAGGAGTCTCAACGAACTCTGCCCGGTATTGAGGTTCCTGCCCGATATGCATCAGCTTATATGTGCGCAGATTAGGCGTGCACAATATTCCATTCTTATCATAGGCGTATGCCTCGCGGCTGGCCATGCTCATCCCCATCGCCATGCCGCCCATTATCATGCTGCGCATGGCGTCGGGATTGATGACCTTTCCCACATCGATCACAGTACAGGCGGATAACAGGCGATAGGTATAATCGGTGAGATCCACTTCCACTTCTACCATCTGTGCGCCTACCGTCCAAGCTGGGCCGGTTTTGCCCTTGCCGGTATTCTTATCGAGTGTGGTGAGGTCTTTGAGCATGAACCCGCCCCTGCCGATGGCCGGTCCGCCGATGGACTCTCCGTTCTTTCCCGTATACCCGTTCACGATTTCCGAAAAAGGGATGAAATCCTGCGGATTGCTGTGCCGGTATACACGCCCTCGCGTCACTTCGATCTCGTCGGGCGGGCACCCGAATGCCTGCGCGCCGTTTTCACGAAGCTGCGCAATCAAATCGTCAGCCGCGCGCATCACGGCACTGCCTGCCATATATCCGGTTAAGCTCGCCACTGTTTTCCAGTGCTCGGGATTCAGCTGCGTATCTACCGGCATAGTTACATGGATTTGCCCGGTGTCCATCTGCAGCTTTTCCGCAAGTATTTGAGCAAGCTGTGTTTTGCTGCCGGAACCGATCTCCACTACGCCTGTGTTCAAATTCAAGCTGCCGTCGCTGTTGCAGGTCAGTACCGCGCCGGATACCGCATTGATAGGCGGATTTTCCGTTTTCCACAAACAGGATACGCCCCATGCCTTTACGACGCCTGGCTTAATCTCCTGAACTGTGCTGCCGGACCATCCGCTGATACCTCTCAGCTTTTCCAGACATTGTTTGAGATCGCCTACGACGGACGGCGAATAGGGAACCTGTGTCGGCGTCGTGCTCCCATCGCGGATCGCGTTTTTCAACCGCAGCTCCAGCGGATCTATTTTGCAGGCGCGGGCTAGAGAGTCCATCGTTCGTTCAATGCAGAATGTGTAGGATTCATGCGCAAAGCTGCGATAAGAAGTAGCATAGGTATGGTTGGTGTAGACGCATAGCGCATCACAGCTTACGTTGTCGATATGGTAAGGGCCTGTGCAATCCACGGCGATGGCTTTTGTCATGTTGGGCGAAATATCCGTGTACGCCCCGCAATCGAGCCAATACGTCATTCTGGCCGCTTGAAGAAAACCATCTGTCGTGGCGGTAAGGCTGATATCCGCTTCGAGCCCGATGCGGCAGGGGGCCGACGCCATATCCTGCTCGCGCGGAATGGAAAGACGGACAGGCCTGCCGCCTACACGGCTTGATGCAATAAATGCAAGCAATTCAAGCGTCACGGGTGCCTTGCCGCCGAAGCCTCCGCCAACGAACGGGACGCGCACCTGAATGTTTCCGGCGGGGATACGGAATACCTCCGAAATTTGCGCGCGCACGGTGTAAGGCGCCTGCGACGAGGTCGTAATCAATATTGCGCCGTCGGCGGCGATTTCCGCCTGCGCTGCGCGCGTTTCCATGGCGATATGATCGGAGGGCGGAAGGAAAAACTTCTCTCGGACAGTTACCCCTCCCGATTGAAATGCTAAGTCCGCATCCCCCTTCCGAATGCGAAACCTGCAGGCAGTGTTCGTTCCCTGCTCAGGAATGACGCCCGTAACCAGCCCTGCGTAGCTGCATATTTTGGGATGCAGGAGAGGTGCATTTCCTCCAAGCGCCTCAGTCGGCGTCAATACAACGGGCAAAGGTTCGTATTGCACGCGGATCATCCTTGCCGCACGTTCCGCTGTATGGTCGTCAATCGCCACAACCATAGCGACGGGTTCGCCCGCATAGCGTACAGTGTCAAGTGCAAGCGCCGGCCTGTCCTTCAGCAAAGGCCCAAACAATTGCGGGCAATCTTTGCCGGTGATCACTGCTTTTACTCCCTCGGCGGCAAGGGCAACACTTACATCTAAATCCAGTATCCTCGCATGTGCGTGCAAGCTTGTCAGCAGCCGTGCACATAAAACGCCAGTTTTTGGCATATCATCGGCATATTGCGCACGCCCCGTTACCTTATCCCATGCTTCTTTTCTATGAATGCTTTGTTCAATAATGCTTCCCAATCGATTCCTTCCCCGGTCAATATGGAATATATCGTTTAGGGTGTACCGTTTTCTGGAAATTATCCGGCACGGCGAAACGCATTCATAAACAACCCCGATAAAAGGTAGACTAATCATTGAATAACGGAAAGTATGATGGGGGAATTATGAAAGGCTTTCAAAGATACATCGGTTTTATTTCTATCATTGTACTTGCATTGTCAGGATGCTCCGGGTCTGGCGGACCCGTGCCGGAACAGACAATGCCGCCCGGCCCCGGCGTTGCGCTGGCCGCTGAAAAACCACCCGCACAAAATCAGAATGAAGACAGGGTCATGCTGGCGGATGGTTTTTCATATCAAAAGCTTGACAATGCCCTTAAGAAAAGAATTACGGGAAACAGCTATCCAGAGGATGACTCCGAAATTGGTATTCAGTATGCGGATCTTCGCTATATCCGGCTGCTGTATTACGATTTTGACGGCAAGGTGCGGCAGGGCGAGATGATTATGCACAAATCGCTCGCAGATGAGGTCATGGAGATATTTCATGAGCTTTACAAAGCGAAGTATCCGCTTGCTTCTGTGAAATTGATTGATGATTTCAATGCCGACGACGAAACTTCCATGGAGGCCAACAATACATCGGGCTTCAACTACAGGGTTGTAAAAGGCACGAAAAAACGCTCACTGCACAGCTATGGCATGGCCATTGATGTAAATCCGTTACTGAACCCTTATGTAAAGGGTAATAATGTGGACCCAGATACTGCCGAAACATATGCCGACCGTTCGCGTGATTTTGAAGGCAAGATCGACAAAAACGATGTATGCTATAAACTCTTTCATGAGCGCGGATGGAAATGGGGCGGGGATTGGAAGACAGTCAAAGATTATCAGCATTTTGAAAAAGAAGTGGAGCATTAAAAACAAATACGGCAACGCATACATGCAGGTATATATACCTGCATGTATGCGTATTGCCGGGTAAATGAAACCTTAAAATAACAACATCCGACAAAAGCTATTCCTTAATGCGCGAAATATATGATATAATATATAACTATCATGAACCGGAAGTACCGGCGCATGTCGTATTGTATAAAAACGGGAGTGTATCATGAAGCGCATTACAGTCGTTCTTGATGGCGTGGCGGATCGGCCCAACGCCAAACTGGATCATAAAACGCCTCTGGAATATGCAAATACCCCTAATCTAGACAGCATCTCATCCCGATCGCAGCTTGGCTGTATGCTGACCATACCCGAGGGATTGGAGCTTGGCAGTGCCGTCGCGAACATGTCGCTGATGGGGCTTGACCCTAGGCAATACCGCGGCCGTGCGGCCATTGAAGCGGCGGGCTGCGGCGTTCCCACAATCGTGGGCAATCTGTATATTCGCATGAACTTTGTTGAGTTTGAAGGGGACAGCTATTTAAACTCTAAAATCGTCAGCTACAGCGCGCACGATATTCCCACCGAGCAGTCGCAGCCGCTCACTGATCTGCTGACGCGTGAGCTTTTCCGCTCACCGTATATAGCTCACAATGTCGGTACATTCCGCAATATTCTCGAGATAGAAGGGGGAGCCGGTCTCTTCCCGCTGGAGCTTGCGCCCGCGCACGATATCATTGGGCAGCCTATCTCTGCGTTTCTCAAAGGCAAAAAGGAGCAGCCGCTGTATGAGCTGCAGGCCCGCGCGTATGAACTGCTGCGCGGCAATGGCACGCACGCCAACGGCATCTGGTTCTGGGGAGATTCTGTAGTCCCTGAGTTTGATAAGGCGGAGGAAGGCAGATGCACGTTCGGCGAAACGCTCATACTCATGGGCATTACCGCGATAGCGGGCATACCCAACTTCACAACGGATGAAGCGCAGCCCTTTGAGCAGTTCCTGCTCGAAAAAGCCCGTAAGGCGGCGTATGCGCTCAACGGAGAATTTGACAGAGTGTATATCCATATTCAGGCGACGGACGATATCAGCCATGAACGCGATCCCATTGGCAAAGCCAGATTGGTTGCCGATATTGACCGCGTATTTTTCCCGGCGCTTCTGGAAGCAGTAAAAGGTGATTTTGTTATGGGTGTCGCATCCGATCATTTCACTTTCTCGGATACCGGCGGACACGGGGGAGAGCCAGTGCCTTATCTTATATACGACAGCCGCGCAAAGGCATGTACGCCGCGCCGGTTTACGGAAGAAACCTGTCGACGATCCGGTGTGATGATCGATGCGCCCAAATTTGTTCAAACGCTCGAATCCTTTAAAACGCTATAGACTCTAAGCTCTGCTTAAGAAAAGACTGAACGCCCGCATCATATGCGGTCGTTTTTCTGGCATTTTCAAATTTGATAAACATTCGCATTGCCGTATGACGCGGCAGCATCTCCCATATA
Organism: uncultured Oscillospiraceae bacterium; assembly: GCA_964440115.1. Lineage (GTDB taxonomy): Bacteria > Bacillota > Clostridia > Christensenellales > CAG-138 > JAEWWD01. The sequence continues at coordinate 112,278 of CAYTPV010000006.1, forward strand.
CATGAATAATCGCGCGCATGTATCTCTATAGAGGGGGAAGCGGCTGCATTGTTCAATAAGCGATCATTTTTCTATCAGGCGGCCATGCTGGCGGCTTCGAATACGGTACTGCTGCTGCTGGGGTTTGCCTACCGTGTGCTGCTCGGCAGATTGGCAGGCCCCGAAGGGCTTGGCGTCTATACGCTGGTCATACAGGTATACGCCATTGTAATGTCTATCTGCGTAGCAGGCTTTTGCGTTGCGACTACGCATATGGCAGCAAATTTGTATGCGCACTCGGATTATGCGGGCATACGCAAAACGGTACGGTTTGCGATTGCCTGCTTTCTTACCCTGCTGATGGTACTCGCGCTTCCCATACTGTCGCTCAGGGACTTCATAGCAGGGCGTATACTTGGCGATCCGCGCACAGCGAATGCGCTTTGGATGATACTGCTTTGCATATCCTTGACAGGCATTGAGAATATCCTCAAATCGGCGTTCCAGGGTTCGCGGTTGGTACGATACGTCGCTGTATCCGAGGTGGGCGAGCAGATACTGCGCATCACACTCGTTTGGATGCTCTTAAAAGCATATATCAATGGCGACCATGGGCTGACGGCATTTCTCATACTGTTGGGCATGACGCTGAGCGAAATATACAGCGTGCTGTTTTTGAGTTTTTCCTTTACCTCTAGGTTTGCGCGCGCAAAAAAAGACAAGATTCCCAAAACAAAAGGCATACGGAGGAGCTTTTTGAAGATAGCCGTTCCCGCCGGGCTAACTTCGCTGCTGGCCAATGTATTTTCTTCGACCGCGGTCGTCATTTTCCCTTCGCGTCTGATGCTGGCAGGATACACGCGGGCGGAAGCGGTGAGTTCTCTCGGGCTTATTTCGGGCATGGTAATGCCGGTGTTGATATTGCCCAACGCATTCGTGAGCGCGCTTTGTTCTTTGCTGATGCCCAGTATTTCCGCAAGTGTTGCTTGCGGAGATTTTCCGGACCTGACGCGAAAAATCAACAAGGGTATAGAGGCTGTGGGATTGCTGGCGCTGCCTGCGACCGCCATGCTGCTGCCTTTTGTGCCCATGCTGTGCGCGCTGCTGTTTGGACAGACAGCGCCGCCTGCCCTTGTGTGGGCGCTTGCTATACAGGCAATCACGGCATATTATCTGGGGCTGACCATCAGTATATTGAACGGCATCGGGCGGCAGAAACAGGTGCTGCTGCTTGCTGCTATCGGCGAAGTTCTGCAGCTGACGCTGGTCTGGATATGGACGGCCATGCCCAAGCTGCATGTATACGGCTATATAGCAGGCATGCTCTGCGGCGATCTATTTCGCGTGGTGGCGGGGTTTATCTGCCTGCACCGCGCCACCCGAACGCGGCCGCGCCCATTTCACGCGGGCATTGTACCCGTCGCGTGCGCGATTGTGCTGTATTGCTGCGCACGATTGGCATTTCTCGGGCTGGTCAATCAGGGCATTGCCGTGCTGACGGCAATGTTCCTGAGCCTGCTTGGGTGTATCTTGCTGTATCTTGTACTGCTGCGTCTGCTGGGTGTCAATGTGCTCTCCTATATGCAGCGGGTCGTATTTATTACGGATGCTTCGCAGAAAAGGACGGCGTATACCGCTGAAAAGTGAACGAGAACAAAAAACGCCCGAAACAAATGTTTCGGGCGTTTTTGAAGTGCTGAATTACTTTGTCTTGTTCTCGTACCTGTCGCGTGCGACATAGTGCGTATGCAGCAGCTCGTGGGATTTGTGGCCGCCGGGTTCGCCGAGGTATTCCGCGTAGATCTTTTTGATGGCCGGGCTGTGATGGGATTTCCGGAAGGGCATATCCTTATCCTCTTCATAGGTGGCCTTTGCCCGGGTCGTCTTCGGGTCGAATTCATACCGCTTGCGCGCGTCCACGATCGGCTGACCGCCGCCGTTTACGCAGCCGCCGGGGCAGCCCATTATCTCGATGAAGTGGTAAGTCTTCTCGCCGCTCTTGATGGCTTCCAGAAGCTTGCCTGCGTTGGCCGTGCCGTGGGCAACGGCAACCTTGATATCCAGTCCGCCGACGCTTACTGTGGCTTCCTTGATGCCTTCCAAGCCGCGCACGTCGGTGTATTCGATTTTCTGCAGATCCTGATTGGCCAGTATATCCGCTACTGTACGAAGAGCCGCTTCCATAACGCCGCCGGTTACGCCGAATATCGTGGCAGCGCCCGTGGAGTCGCCGAGCATATCGTCAAACTGCTCATCAGGCAGGCTCGCGAAATCGATGCCCGCCAGCTTGATCATGGCGGCGAGTTCGCGAGTGGTGATGTTTGCATCTACATCACGGTAGCCGTCGCGACCCATTTCGGGGCGGATGATTTCGAACTTCTTCGCGGTGCAGGGCATAATGGACACCACGAATATATCCTTCGGGTCAAGTCCGTTATTCTGCGCAAAGTAGGTCTTGGTCAGCGCGCCCTGCATCTGGTTGGGGCTCTTGCAGGTGGAAAGGTTGGGCAGGAAATCGGGGTAGAAGTGCTCGCAATACTTCACCCAGCCCGGGCTGCAGGAGGTAATCATGGGCAGCACGCCGCTTTCCTTGATGCGGTGCAGCAGCTCGGTGCCTTCTTCCATAATGGTAAGGTCCGCGGCGAACTGTACGTCGAACACTTTGTATGCGCCGAGGCGGCGCAGTGCAGCGGCCAGCTTGCCTGTGCAGCGGGTGCCGGTGGGCAGCCCGAACGCTTCGCCTATGCCAAAACGCACGGCGGGGGCGGGCTGGAATATGACTTTCTTGGTCGGGTCGGCAAGAGCCGCCCACACGGGCTTGGTGGCGTCCTTTTCAGTGAGCGCGCCGGTGGGGCAGGCCACGATGCACTGTCCGCAGTTGATGCAGGCGACATCGTTGAGGCTCTTGTTGAACACGGAACCGATCTGCGTTTTGAAGCCGCGGTTCTGCATGCCGATAGCATATACGCCCTGTGTTTTTTCGCAGGCCGCGATGCAGCGGCGACACAGGATACATTTGTTGTTGTCGCGCACGACGGAGGGGGAGAGCTCATCAATCGTCTTTACGATGTGCTGGCCTTCAAATTCAATTTCCGTAATGCCCAGTTCATCCGCTAGCGCCTGCAACTCGCAGGTCTGGTTGCGTTTGCAGGTGAGGCAGGAACGATCGTGATCGGAAAGTATGAGTTCAAGCACCGCGCGGCGTGCGTTGAGTACCTTGGGGGAAGCCGTTTTGATTTCCAAGCCCTCGGATGCCGGGAACACGCAGGATGCCTGCAGCTTGCCGGTTTTCGCTTCTTCTACCAGACACATACGGCATGCGCCGATGTTGTTGATATCCTTTAAATTGCACAGCGTGGGGATACGGATGCCCGCGGCGTAAGCCGCTTCGAGTACGGATGCGCCATCCTCTGCCTGTACCGGACGGCCGTCGATTATCATGTTGATCATATCGATACGCTTCCTTTCTGCTCTGCCTGCGGGCAGTAATATGTTATGTTATTTTTTCTACAAACCCTTATATAGAATAGTCTCTATATCGAAGAATGTCAATATTCTAACAGGTCAGATATTCATAAAATCTTTATTTGTCTGGGCGGTATCCTCAAAGGTATAATGATGAACAGATATATTTAAATAAGAAAATGGAAATATTACGAAAAAGCTGAAACCAATATCCCTATACAAACGTTATTTAAAAAGGCTGTGTGAAAGCACACGGTCAGACTAAACAGTGCCTCAAGTGAATTCAACAATATTAGGAAAGCCGCCGGCAGTGTCGGACGGTTGAGGAGGGGCATGGAACAAGCGCATCTGATCGAACTCAGAAAGGTAACAAAGGTCTATCGGGTGGGTACAGTGGAGATTAACGCCCTGTGCGGTGTGGATCTTGAACTCGATAAGGGGGATATCTGCTGCATAGTAGGGCGTTCCGGCTCTGGGAAATCCACCCTGCTTAACGTGCTGGCGGGGCTGGAGCATCCGACCTCGGGGGAAATCGTGATTTCCCGCATGCATATTGAGCGTATGACGCAAAGCGAGCTCATCCGCTTCCGGCAGAAGAATGTCGGTTTTATTTTTCAGTCGTTCAACCTCATGCCGTATTACACAGCGCTCGAAAACGTGGCGCTGCCTTTGGCGTTTCGCGGCATGCCAAGATCGGCGCGCATGAAGCGGGCCAAAGAAATGCTCAAGGCGGTGGGGCTGGAAACGCATATGAACCACAAGCCCATGCAGATGTCCGGCGGTCAGCAGCAGCGCGTAGGTATTGCGCGCGCGCTTATCAGCGACCCGGATATCGTGTTTGCGGACGAGCCGACCGGCAACCTCGACAGCAAGACTTCCGACGAAGTCATGCGGCTGATCTGCGATATCGCGCGTGAACGAGGCAAAACGCTCATCATGGTCACGCACGATCCCAACATGGCCGCGTTTACGGATAAAGCCATACATCTGCTGGACGGGCAGATAACCAGCATCGATACCAACGAGAATTTCGCGGCCACTAAATCTAAGGAAATAGAAGCTGTTTGATCAGTTTGCAGGAGGATGGATATATGTGGGGAAAAAGAACGGCGGCACTATTATTGTGTCTAATGATGGCAGTACTGGCGCTGCCGAATATGGCGATGGCGGCAGAGACTGGGATAGAATATTCGAGCTCTGGCTCATCATTTCAATTAGTTAATAATAAGGCTATAGTACAACTTGTTGTGAATAATAATTCAGGCGACGATATTACAGTCTCCGATTTCTCAGCATCTTCTATTTCAGATGAATTGGGTACACTGAAAGTTATTGCTTCGACACCAAGTAAAGGCAAGACAATTGCGAACGGTGCGAGCGAAGAATTTTCAATAGTTATTACTGCATCGGGCTCGTCAGCAGGAACATTCCCAGTGAGTATTGCTGCTCAGCTTGCTGTAGGAAATCCAATTAGTCAGACTTTCTTATTGACAAGAACAGCTACTGAGGAACCGACCGAAACACCTGCACCAACAGACAGCACGATCGCACTCATGTTATCTTCTGCTGATCCGACCGGTGCTATCGTGCCAGCCCCCAAGGGCAACGCGGGGGATACCATCCATATCCGTTTGCCTATCTTGAACCGCTCCAGGTCAAAGGTGACGAAAATACTGGTTTCACCTGTGCTTTCCGCCACGCTGGATAGTTTCCCGTTCGTCATCGAAGCGGTGGATTATACCTGCAAAGCGCCGGATCTTCGTTCGGGCGAGCTTGCGGAGGTTGATTACACATTCAAACTTTCCAGCAAGGTGACGAGCGGCGTCAAGGAAGTCAAGTTCAACGCCGTCTATTTCAACTACGCAAAGGACGCATACGAAACCGCCACATTTTCCGTATTCGTCACAGTCGTGAAGGGCGCTGTCGCCAGCCTTACGGATGGAGACGGTGTCGCCATCACTTCCACGCCCAAAATCATCGTCGAATCCTATTCCGTGAAACCCGCCAAGCCGGAGGATCAGGAAAGCGGCCGCCTGTTTGCTGGCGAGCAGTTCGAGATGAGCTTTACCATACGCAATACGTCCTCCAAGGAGGCCGTGCAGAACATACAGATCACGCTTTCCAACGAAGGCGGCGCAATATTACCCGCAAATAACGGCAGCAACACGCTGTATATCGATAAAATTACCGCGGGCGGCAGCGTGGAAAAAACACTGAAAATGCAATCCTCGCCGGACGCGGAGGATAAGGCGCATACACTTTCCGTCAAGTTTGGCTATGAAAGCTCAGAAACGCTTAAAACCTATGAGGCGACGGAAACCATCACACTTCCCATTTCACAGCGCATGCGCGTGCGTATCGACGACCCTGTTGTATACGGGGACGCCATGCTCGGGCAGAGCACGCCTATCAATTTCAGCCTGTACAATATGGGCAAAGCCTCGCTGTATAACTGCATGGTCAATGTAGAAGGCGACGGGCTGAAAATGGAAGAGGCGTACTTCGGGGGCAATATCACGGCAGGCAGCCAAATGCGTGCGGATTTCAACGTCATTCCCTCTACTGCGGGCCAGATCGAGGGCAAGGTCATCATTACCTACGAAGATGTTTATGGGCAGGAAACGCGCGTAGAAAAGCCGTTCACCCTCAACGTCATGGAAAACAGCATGCCCAACCCGGAGGAAGGGGAAGGCGTATTTAAGCCCGGCATGGAAGAAGAGCTCAAACCCGCTACGCCTGTTTGGGTGTATATTGCAGGCGGAGTAGTCGTACTGGGCGGTCTGTTTTTCCTGCTTAAGACACTGCGCCGCAAGCGCCGCAAGAGGGAGCTGGAGGACGTATGACGACTCTGGATCTGCTGTCCATGGCCTTTATGAACCTGTGGCGTCGCAAGCTGCGGGCCTTTCTGACGGTGCTTGGCATGGTCATCGGCACGGCGTCCATAGTGGTCATGGTGTCTCTGGGCATAGGCATCAACGAATCCTTCCGCGAGACCTATGAAAAGGCGGGCAGCCTGACCACCATACAGGTAAACGCGTATCGCATGATGGAGGCAAAGGAAGGCAGCTTTGTCAGCGGCAACCCGCAGGAAGTCGTACTGGATGATAAAAGCGTGCTGTCGTTTGAGCAGCTCAAAGGCGTGACGGCAGTTATGCCCATGCTGGAGTCTTGGGGGGCAATTAAAAGCGGGCAGTATATTTCCGATTTGTCCATCATGGGTGTGGATCTCAAAAAGGCGGAAGAGTTCGGATTTAAACTCAGGGATGGACGCATGCCTAAAGCAGCAGGCAGTAAATACGAAATCGTGCTGGGAAGCTGGACGCTGCAGAATTTCTATAACCCCAAGACCGGCAAGCAGGCAGTGGACGCCAATGGCAATCCGAAACTGACGCTGGAGCGTTCCCGCTTTCAGATGACGTTCGATTACCAGAATATTTATGGCGATCAGGGCGGCGGCGGCGATCCCACAGTACAGAAGGGTAAGATATACGATATCAAACCGGTTGGCGTTATGGCTGACGAGGGCAATAACTATGCCTATTACTCACTGATGGATATCGGCGCGCTGCGCAAGCTGGCCAAGGAAAACAAAAACTTTATGAGCGTCGATCCCAAGAAGTACAGCCAGATTTGGGTGAAATGCGATAAAATTGACGACGTGCTCACCGTTCAGAAACAGATTCAGGATATGGGTTACGGCGCATCGAGTCTGCAGGACGCACTCAAGGCTGCGCAGGACAGCGCGAAGCAGCTGCAGATGCTGCTCGGCGCAATCGGCGGCGTAGCGCTGCTGGTGGCGGCCATAGGCATCATGAATACCATGATGATGAGTATATATGAACGCACGCGCGAGATAGGCATCATCAAGGTATTGGGCTGCCGCATGAGCAATATCGCTATGCTGTTTCTCACGGAAGCGGCGTACATCGGCTTTTTCGGCGGCGCTTTGGGGTTGGGGCTCAGCTACGGGCTTTCCTTTATTCTCAATACAGCCGTGCTGCAATCCGTTGGCATGTCCAGCGTCATACCGCTGTATCTTTCCATGGGTGCGCTGCTGTTTTCCGTGGTGGTCGCGTTGATCAGCGGCATGTATCCGGCGATCCGCGCCATGCGGCTTTCGGCGCTGACGGCGATCCGTTCGGAGTAAGCATAAACAGGTTACACAGCAAAAGCCGGCGGGTTCCGCCGGCTTTTGCTATGACGCTCGAATTCATGCTCAATATACATAATATTCCTGACAACCGGAGCGATTTTGAAACGTTATATAAGCGAAGATGGAGAAAATACTCTATTTTAATAAAAACGAGAGGTGTTATTCATGAACAGGAAATGGATTGTGGCTATCGCGGCTTTTGTGATATTGGCGGGAGCTGTTTTGGTATGGCAGCTGGGCGCAAAACCGGAACAGAATCCTACCCCGCCCGTTGAAGGTAAAGCAATAGTAAATATCGACGGTATCATCGATGAAGTAGGCGCGGACGGGAAGTCCTTCCGAGTTGGCGAACTCTGGGTGAAAGTCGATGAGAATACACTCTATGGCATCCCTGGCCCCAACGCTCCGCCCACCGATGAGCAGCTTGTGAGCAAAGAGTTTGTGGTGGGGAATGCGGTTTCCGGCTATACGGAGGATGACGTTGCGAGCAAAAGTGTCTACGCCCTGCGGATTTACAACAATTTTGCCCCGCAGGCGGCAGCACAATAAAGGTATATGCGTTCATTACCTGGCATGTTGCCAAATAAATAGAATGTTATAAATCAATAATACGGTCCGGCTGACAAAGCCGGACCGTTACATATTGCTAAAAGCTTTGGGGGTTCGGGGGGGCATACACAGTTCACAAAGGTCGTGCATCGTCGCAACTTAAGTCGCTTCCTTGCACTTCCTTGTTCACTGGGCTTCCGCCGCACTTCTTCCGCCTCAGGCGGCGTGCGGTTCCGCCTCCCGGGAGTTTTCTTCGCGAGCGGCTGCATGTACGACGCGAGCGAAAAGCCTTGCAGTGCCAAGGCTTTCCTTTCAGGAACCGCCGGCCGCGGCCCTTGGTTATGCAGCCTATAGCTGCATATCATTCCTTGATAAATACCCGAATGTGCCATTCGGGTGAAGGCGCAGGCACTTTTTTTGACAAGCAATTGCGGTCCGGCTGAATAAAGCCGGCCCGTTATTGCGTTGTACTGCATTTGGGATTGTGCTATATTGGTAAGTATATGAAGGGGTGTACGAATATGTGGAAAGAGTTTAAAGAATTCGCATTTAAGGGAAATGTTCTGGATCTGGCAATCGGCGTTATGATCGGCGGCGCGTTTGGAAAAATCGTTACAAGCGCTGTCAACGACCTGTTTATGCCGGTGCTGAGCATACTGACCGGCAATCTCGATTTTTCCAAAATGTTCATCGCCATGAACGGCAAACAATATGAATCCATCGCCGCCGCGCAGGCCGCAAAAATAGCCACATTCAATTACGGTGCTTTTATAACGGCGGTTATTGACTTCTTGCTCATCGCCGTATGCATATTCCTGTTTGTGAAGCTGATCAATAAGCTCAAACGCCCGAAAAAGCAGGAGACTGCGGCTGCGCCCGCGTCGCCGCGCAAATGCCCGTATTGCTGCGTAGAAATCGCCAAGGAAGCTACGCGCTGCCCGCACTGCACTTCCATGCTGCCGGAGGAAAAGTAATATGCTGCTTTACGATTATTTCAAAAACGGGTTCCTGTATAAAGAAGATTGGAACTGCGCCGAACACATGCTGGTGGGCGCAAATCAGGCGTATGGGCTTGGGCTGGACGCGAAAGCCATCAAGACAGCCGCGGGTTTCGGCGGCGGCATGGCGATAGGCGATGTCTGCGGCGCGCTGACCGGCGCGATCATGGTACTGGGCGTGCTGTTTGTAAACGAGCGCGCGCATGAAAGCGACAAGTTGAAAAAACTGACGACAGAACTGCTGGATCGCTATAAGCAGGAGATGGGCGATATTGATTGCCTGCCTTTGAAGGATAAATATCGCAATGATGAAATCAAGTGCCGCGACATCATACTCGTTGCCGCGCGAATACTCGACGATATCGTGGCGCGGGAGCTTCCGGATGCGGCCTTCATTGCAAAAGCGGACTGAATCTGGTATTCTATTTAGATGCGGCGGTGGATATGCCGCCTTGCATGATGTTTGAGGAGGAACCGGACGGACATGACGAACGCCTTCGATGTATTGGGGGAGCGCGGTTTTATTAAGCAAACCTCTCATCCCGAAGAACTGCGCGAGCTGATGGGCAGGGAACCTATCACGTTTTATATCGGTTTTGACCCGACGGCGGACAGTTTGCATGTGGGCCATTACGTACAGCTGATGGCAATGGCGCATATGCAGCACGCCGGGCACCGGCCAATTGCCCTTTTAGGCGGCGGGACAACCATGATCGGCGATCCTTCCGGCAAAACGGATATGCGCCGCATGATGTCTCAGGAAGAAATACAACAAAACGCCAATAGGTTTCAGTTGCAGATGTCGCGCCTGCTGGATTTCGGCGAAGGCAAGGCAATCATCCGCAACAACGCGGATTGGCTGCTGCCGCTGAACTTTTTGGATTTTATGCGCGAGATAGGCGTGCTGTTCTCCGTAAACCGCATGCTGGCCGCGGATTGCTATAAAAACCGTATGGAGCAGGGTTTGACATTCTTTGAAATGGGCTATATGCTCATGCAGAGCTATGATTTCCTGCATCTGAACCGTACGGAAAACTGCGTGCTGCAAATGGGCGGCGACGACCAATGGAGCAATATTCTCTCGGGCGCGGATCTTATTCGCCGTAAGGAGCAGCGGCCCGCGTATGCTTTGACTTGCACGCTGTTGACGACCAGCGATGGCCGTAAAATGGGCAAAACGGAAAAGGGCGCGCTGTGGCTGGATAAAGAAAAAACCAGCGTGTTCGATTTCTACCAATATTGGCGCAACGTCGACGACGCGGATGTAGAGCGCTGCCTATCCCTGCTGACTTTCCTGCCCATGCAGGAAGTGCGGCGTTTAGGCGCGCTTCGGGATGAGCATGTGAACGAAGCAAAACGCGTGCTTGCCTATGAGCTGACCAAACAGGTACACGGCGAAGAAGAGGCGCAGCAGGCAATGGCTGCGGCGGAAGCGCTTTTCTCCGGCGGCGGCGATCTTTCGCATATGCCGACGGTCTCGCTGACAAGCGAAGATATTGCGGCTACAGGCCTTAAAGTGCCCGATCTCCTCGTGATGGGAAACCTCGCGAAGTCCAAGAGCGACGCGCGCAGGCTTATTCAGAGCGGCGCGGTATTTGCTGGGGAAGAGCAAATCAGCGACGTGAACGCGGCGCTTGATGCGGCGCAGTTTGCAGGAGACGGCGTGATACTGCGCAAAGGCAAGAAGGGTTTCTGCCGGTTCCGGCTGGATTAATGCGCGCGTACCGGACTGTATCAAAAGAAGCCCGCATTGAGCTGACGATACAGAAATCGCGGTTTATAGGCTGGTGTTATCCCGTGCAGGAAGAACTGCAGGCTCTCGATCTGCTCGAAAGCATACGTAAGCGGCATTGGGATGCCACCCACAACTGCTATGCCTACTCCATCGGCCCGGATGCGGCGTGTGCCCGCTACAGCGACGACGGCGAACCGGGCGGAACCGCCGGATTGCCCATGATGGAAGCAATCCGTCACAAAGGCGTCACGGACGTATTGTGTGTGGTGACGCGGTATTTCGGCGGCATACTGCTGGGGGCCGGCGGTCTGGTGAGGGCATATTCAAAAGCTGCGGCGGAAGCCATTGAAGCGGCAGGACTTGTAGACATGCAGCCGTGCATGCGGTTTCTGATCGAGACCGAATACGGACGCTGGGGCTCACTGGAGCCCTTGCTGCGCAGGGAAGGTTCTGATATTTCGGTACGTTTTGCAGAAAACGTACAGGCGGAACTCATCGTGCGGGAAGATAAGCGGGATGCGTTCGTGAAGGCTGTGGTAGAGCGTTCGGATGGCCGCGTGCGCCCTCGGGAATTGGGGGCTTGCTTCGGTGCGTTCCCGCCCGGCAGCATGGAATAAGTATGGTTGTTCCGTCCGATGGGGGGCGGATAGCACGATATTCTTTTTCTACGGAGGATTATGACATGAAGATCAGCGTCACAAGGACGACTTCGCCCAAACAGAAACCCGATCAGACCAAAATGGGGTTTGGCAAGGTATTTACCGATCACATGTTCATTATGGACTATGAGACCGGCAAGGGCTGGCACAACCCGCGCGTTCAGCCGTACCAGAACATTTCGCTTGACCCCGCAAGCCCTGTGCTGCATTACGCACAGGAAATTTTCGAGGGACTCAAGGCATACCGCGCAAGCAATAACGACATCCTTCTGTTCCGTGCGATGGATAACGCGCGCAGGCTCAACGAAAGTGCTGAGCGCATGTGCATGCCGACCATCGATCCGGAATTTAATTATCAGGCCATTTCTGCGCTGGTGGATGCGGACCGTGATTGGGTACCCAACAGTCCCGCCACCCTGTACATCCGGCCGACCATGATTGCGGACGGAAACGCACTTGGCGTGCACGCGGCGCATAAATATATTTATTATGTGATCTGTTCGCCCTCGGGCGCTTACTACTCCACCGGATTGTCGCCCGTGCGCATTTTCGTGGAGGATGAATATGTACGCGCTGTCAAGGGCGGCACCGGCTTTATCAAGACAGGCGCGAACTATGCGGCCAGTCTGAAGGCGGCAGAACGCGCTGAAGCCAAGGGCTTCAATCAGGTGCTGTGGCTGGATGGCAGAGAAAACAAGTACATCGAGGAAGTCGGTTCCATGAACATGATGTTCCTCATCAACGATACCCTGACCACCGCGCCGCTCGAGGGCAGCATTCTTTCCGGCATCACCCGCCGGTCCGTGCTCGCATTGGCTGCTGAAATGGGCGTCAAAGTTGAAGAGCGCAAGCTCTCCATCGATGAACTCATTGCGGCGGGGGAAAGCGGAGCGTTGAAGGAAGCGTTCGGCACCGGTACAGCAGCGGTCGTATCTCCTGTTGGCGAACTGACTTACAGGGATAAGACCATCGTCGTAAATGGCGGCGCAATCGGCAAGCTGACACAAAAGCTCTACGATACGCTCACAGGTATCCAGTTTGGCGATATTCAGGATACGCACGGCTGGGTCACTCGCGTATAAAATAGGAGCATTTACGGAAGTATCGGAGTATATACATACTCTATTGCTGCCGTAGTTCGTAAAGGAGAGGCCTTGAACTCTATGAAAAGAGTGATTTCAGCCATCTGCATACTTGCGGTGGTGCTGGCGGTGAGCACATCAGCGCTTGCTGCCGCAGTGGTGGTTACCTCAGATCCTCAGCAGTTGGAATCTGCGGGCACGGTAAAGATCAGCTTTACCATTTCCAACGATTCCGCTTATGAAATGCGTGATATCAATATCAGCGGATATGGCCTTACAGGATCTCAGGAGTTGCAGGGTCTTGTGGTCGCACCGGGCGGTGAGCGTTCCTTTTACCTGCCGAATGTTCAGGTAATTGACGATATGCTCGGACAGCCTCTATCCTATACGCTTGCATGGACTGAGAACGGTGACCATCGGTCTAAGTCTGTCTCCGTAACCGTGGAAGGTCCCAAGCAGGCGCTGGAAATGACTGCGACGAGGACTGCCGATAAGACTTCCGGCAAGGAAGGCGACAAAATTACGCTGACCTATACGCTGAATAATCCCGGCGAAGTGGAAATGACCAATATTTCCATTACGGACAGCGGCCTGAAGCAGTCGCCTGTTGCGACGGGATTGACTTTGCAGCCGGGCAGCCAGCCGCTTAAAGTCACGTACCAGTATACGTTAGGCAAAGAGGATGCTGTAAGCCAGCCCATCATTACATATAAGCTGAACGGGGAAGGCAAGACATATATGCTCCCCGACAAGCTTACGCTCGAGGTACTCAAGGTAGCGAAACTGGAAGTGGACGTAGTCAAGAGCGATCCAACGCCCGATGGGGTTGCGTTCACGTTGACGCTGCGCAATACGGGAAATCAGGCGATCAACGGCATTCGCGTAGCGGATGAGCTGGGCGGGAAAGTCAACAGCCAAGCCTTCAAACTGGACGTGGGCGGAGAAAAGACCTTGGATGCCTACCTCGTTCCCAATCCGTCTGCCCTTAGAAACGTATCCTTTATCATTACTGGCGAGGATGAGCAGGGGCAATCCACACAGCTGGGCAAAACAGAGAGCTACGAGGTATGGCCGTACGTAGATCCGAGCCACGTTTCCCTTTCCCTGACCGCAACCGCAAAGCAGCCGCTGTCCGAAAGCGGACGCCTGCAGGTGCGCTTTGCCGTACAAAACAACTCCAACGTGGAAATGACAAACGCCGTTATTGCGGAGGATGAACTCGGCACGCTGGAGACAATGGATATTCTGCAGCTTGGCGAAACGGTTGTAGAAAAAGAGCTTCTTGTGGGCGAACCGCGGGAATTGCATTTTACGCTGACCGCTTCCGATCCTTCCGGCGCGCAGCATTCTTTTCAAGCTACACTGACGGCGGCACATGAAGTGAAAGCTACTCCCACCCCTGTTCCCGAAGACAATGGGGAGGAAGAGCCTCAAACCGGGATGAGCGGTACATTGATCACTGTACTGATCGTGCTGGCCGCGTTGATGGCGGTCGCCGGAATTGCGCTTCTGGCACTTTCCATATACGAGCGTCGTCGGAATGCAGCAATGCAGCAGGATGACGAGGAAGAGTCCCATTCTCGCATTGGTACGCAGCCCCGTGCTACCGGGAGGCGCATGCAGGTTACGCTTCATGATGAAGACGATGAAGACGACGTTATAAACACAGTGCGTTCGGTGCCGACCGGCGAATCGTTCAGACGTGCTGCCGGCATTCAAACACAGCAGCAGACGCTCCGGTCTGATCCGGTGCAACAGCAACCGCAGGTCGTGCAGCAGGATAGAACTGTACCACAGGAAAGAACTGTACCACAGGAAAGAACAGTGCCGCAGGAAAGAACTGTACCGCAGCAGCCGCAGGTTGCGCCCCCGCAGCCGCCGCCCGTGCCGCAGGCTTCTCCGGAAATCAGAAACCGCGTGCATCGCGTACGTCCCATTGACGAGGATAAATAGTTTGTTTTATTAGAAGGGGGGCGTAAGCCTCCCTTCTTTCTGGATTACCTAAGCATAGAAAGGATCCTAGTATGCAAGCGTTTACTGGCCTGACGGAGGAAACTTATCGGTTCTTCTGGGAACTGGCTTTTCAAAACAACCATGCGTTTTATGAAGAAAACCGCAGCCGTTATGAGCAAGTAGTCAAAACCCCCATGCTGCAGCTTGCGAAGGAACTAACTGAGACCGCGCAGGAGATAGATCCTTCTTTCAATGTACGGCCGTCGTCGGTGGTATCCCGTATCCGCCGGGATACGAGATATTCAAAGGATAAATCGCCCTATCGCGACCATTCCTGGCTGGCGTATAAATATCATGGCATGTCAACGGGAGAGAGCTTTGTTCTCTACGCGGAATTTGAACGCACCTCCTACGGCTATGGCATGGGTATGTACTGCCCGCAGCCGCAGTATATGGCGGAAATTCGCAAACGGATATTGGCACGACCCAGTCGGTTCCTTGAGTTGGTCAATGATAACAAACTGAAGGAACGTTTTGAACTATCCGGCGAAGAGTATCGCCGCCCCAAATTCCCGGATGCGCCGCAGGAATTGCAGCCATGGCTGAACAAGCGCAGCATCTCCTACTGCTTCTCATCAGACGAGCTGATAAATACCATGCGCCCGGAACTGGTCGACGAAATCAAAGAAGGGTTTCAAATATTAAAACCCCTGTATAGGTTTATACAGGGGCTGGAATAAAAGCTTGATTGCCGGGCGTTCTGTCATGAACAGAGCGCCCGATTTTGTTCTATTTTCTTACATCGTAAATTTGGATCGTACTGTTCTCATATACCACCGGGAATTGTTCGAAGTAATCTTCGTCAATGGCATAGGTATATCGTTCGTAGTCGCCTACCCAAACATAATCGATACCGTATTGCTGCCGCAGCGCGTCAAAACACTGCTCTGGATGCTCAAACATCAGTTTCACCTGCTGTTCACGCGATTCGTAATCGACGCCGTGAAAGAAAAGATATGAACCTGTACCGCAGTAAATATTTCGTCCGGTTAGCGAGGAAACGGCGTTATTATGATTTGTCGCGGTCAGAAACAGCGAATCGGCAGCCGTATTGGTTTGAATGAACGCGGTTGCCTGCACCGAATCTGCGCTGAATTGTTCATAATCGCTTACGCATTCCCGGCCCAGTGTCAGTACGCCCGAGAGGAACAAAGGAATGATCGCGCATGCGGCCAGATATCTTCGGCCAGGAAATTGCCTGAGCGCCGCGTATAAATCCGCCAGAAATTTTGCCACGATACCGCAGGTAAAGGCGAACCAGATGAACAGAAGCTTATTGTTGTCGTATGGATTAGGCTGGAACTGTACGAATTCCGCGAGAAACCATATCAGCAGCGCACCATTATAAAACGCGCGGTCTTCCTTAGGCAGCCGAAAGTAAGCCACCGGCAGAAGAAGGAACAATAGCCCCCAATTCTTAATATAGAACCACAGGAATGAATCTGTCTCGTTGCCCCAATTGAAATGAAGCTTCAGGAAGCCGTTGGATTGTTTAAATGTGAACAACAGCAGTTGCGGAGCCGCAAGCGCGGCAACGATCAGCCCATATTTCAGCCAGCCCATTAGAACAACCCTAGGCTGTTTCTGTATGAAGGCTCTCAAAAGATAGATAACGCTGACCATACCAAGCGCGAGGAAGGAATGCGTATGTACAAGCGGCATGCATCCGGCGATAACGCCCAGATAGACGAACAGATGCGGTTCTTCCTCAAACGCTGCCCTGCGCAGCAGATACAACGATGGGAACAGCAGCGCCCAACCGAACAGCGTAGCCCGCTGGGGGATCAGCATGTCCGCGATTGTATTCACCCAACGCAGCCCGTCCACAGGGAAATTGGTTGGCGTATTGTAAAACGCCGTGAATATGCGGGAGAACGCATCGGGGTTTTGCTTGATGAGGTCAAGAAAATACCAGAAACCAAATCCGCTGCCAATAAAAAACAGCAGCGTAGCAAATATGGCGGTATTGACATTTTTCAGCCAGCGCTCAAAGAAGCAGTACGCGCCAAGCAGTACGAGTCCGTATGCGAGTAACGAAGGCAGCAGCATGGCAAAACGCAGAGATGCCCCAAGTACAAGGAAAGTGGCGCTGATGCTGTCGCAAAGGAACGGGTAACCGACAGCGACTCCGGGCAATATGGAGTATTGCGGAGGGAACATGCCCTGTACGGCGATACTCGAGGCCAGACCCAGATGCAGCGGCAGATCACCAAATGTGGACTGCCCGGAATGCAGCGCGCCGCCCTGCGGATTGAGTACATGCGTGAAAAACAGATATACGCCAAGTACGAACAATGGAACGAGCGCGTAAAGCGCTGGCCGTTCCTGCAAAATGCCTGAACGCAGCAGCTCATTTTTGCGGGATACCCAGTAACCCGCGAGCCCTGCCGCGCAGCAAAGCGCAAGCGCCACGCACTGAGAAAGCACATTGAAGCCGAATGCAAAGCTCGCGAGTGCGGGCAGCCACAGCAGCATCAGCAACGCAAAAACGCCGCCCATCATCAGGCGGATCAGCGTTCGTTCCTGTGCGAAACAAGCGCGTGACAAAGCCTGTCCGGCGGCGATAAAAACACAAAAGTACAGCAGAGAAACTATATTCAGCAGCATGAAATTAATCCGGAATTCCGTCTCCGTCCACGTCGGCGAACACATGCCCGTCCGCATGCGATGCATCCTGCATCAGGCCTGCGGCACCGTATATTTCACGACCGGTAAGGCCTTTGGCGCTCCTTTCGCGCTCCACAATACGGCTGAGGAATTTGCGCACCGCATCCGGCTTTTTGATGTTCTTAATTTCAAATGTATTGTTGGATTGATCGGCAGAATACAGCGTGATGGTACCTACGCCGCACAACTTTTGCCCGAATGTGCGCACCAGTTTAATGTCGAGAATACGATACAGCAGGATTTCATTGGTTTCCGTGCGGAAGAAGCCCTTGCGCGTGGTAAAGCGATCATTGTCGACCTCATACACGGTAAAACTCAGCGGCATGCCGAGTATGCGCTTGCGGTCGCGCCAAAGCGACTTTTCTTCCACAATATTCTCCATGTAAGGCTTTTTCGCCATAAAAGGCCCTCCGTATCATAATTGCTGAGGCTATTATACTCCAACGGGTATCAAGTTGGAAGGGGTTGGGCATACATAATCCAAAGCTGCATGCGCTCAGGAGGTGAAACGTCATGCTGTGGTTGAAACAGAACGGCAGGGTGCTGTTGTATATGGTACTCATTCTCGCGCTTGGCGTCTGGGGAGGATATGCGCTTGGCAATACCCGCGCAACCCCGGTTCCGACACCCGCGCCAACCGTGGCTCCCGCGGCGGAGCCTGTGAGTAAGATAGGCGAGCAGAGCATACTGCCGACAACGGATGTTACAATACGGTATACATTCCTGCTCTGCGGGCATACGCGGGAAAAGCACGAAACCGGCGGTGAATTGACAGGCTGTACGCTGGAGGATATTACGAAGAAATACCCTGATGCGCGCGTGCTTGAATTGACAGGTGAGAAGGCTGTGATAGAACGCGAAATTGAGCGATACTGCCCCGATCATGTTTCGTTGTTTATTGATGGGTCAGGAAATCTCAGTATCTCACAGACAGATGCAACGAATTATGATGAGGAAAAAGTAACGACCCTCAATTATAACGTTTCCGAATTGCCTGAAGATGTAGTGGCCCAACTAGAAGAGGGTATCATACTGGACAATCTCGAGCAAGTGAACGCTTATCTGGAAAACGCTGAAAGTTAAATTGGTCAGCTAGTTAAGAACTGTACAATGCCATGCCCGATGAGCATGGCATTTGTTATGTGTCCAAAGCAGTTTTTGGGTTCATTCCGCCTTGCGCGGATGTACGGCAGGCTGTATACTATCATGCATAAAGAAGGGGGCGGAGTTATGACATTATTGGAACAGGCAAGCGCTGCAAGAGCATCATCTTACAAAATGATGACGCTGCCGTCTCCCGTTCGGGATCAGGCGCTTCGCGCCATGGCGGATGCGCTCGAGCAGAACGTATCCCGAATACTCGAACAGAATGAATTGGATATCAAAGCCGCCGCACAAGCCGGCCGGCCGGAGGCCATGCTGGATCGGCTGAGATTGACTCAGGCACGCATTGCCGCAATGGCGAACGGACTTAGAAAGGTAGCGGCATTGCCCGACCCCATAGGTTCCGAGGACTTTGTTACCAAGCGGCCCAATGGAATATCCATCGGCAAACGCCGTGTTCCGTTGGGGGTAGTAGGCATTATATATGAAGCTCGGCCCAATGTTACATCTGACGCGGCAGGCTTATGCATCAAAGCAGCAAATGCGGTAATACTGCGCGGTGGGTCAGAGGCCTTCCATTCCAATGTCGCTGTCGTCGATGTTATTTCCGAAGCGGGGTATAAAGCCGGATTGCCTGAGGGCAGCATTCAGCTCGTTCGCGATACATCCCGCGAGACCGCTACGCAAATGATGAGGCTCAACGGTTATATCGACGTGCTGATACCGCGCGGCGGAGCGAGTCTCATACAATCCGTCGTGCAGAACGCTACGGTACCCGTTATAGAAACCGGCGTCGGAAACTGCCACACTTATGTGGATCGGTCGGCGGATATCAAAATGGCTGCCGCGATCGCATACAACGCCAAAGCGTCTCGTCCTTCTGTCTGCAACGCTATGGAAACGCTGCTGGTACAGCGGGATGTCGCGGAGGCGCATCTTCAGGAAATTGTTGCGCCTCTTATGGAACGCGGCGTGGAATTGCGCGGCTGTGAACGCGCAGTCGCATTGCTGCCCGGCATCAAAGCGGCGACGGAAGAGGATTGGTCTACGGAATATCTGGATTATATACTTGCGCTGCGCATTGTCGATGGACTGGACGATGCCATTGCGCATATCAACCGCTACGGTACGCGCCATAGCGAATGCATTGTGACAAACGATTATGCCGCAGCCGAGCGTTTCCTGAATGAAGTGGACGCGGCCGCCGTATATGTGAATGCGTCTACCCGTTTTACAGATGGGGAAGAATTTGGATTCGGCGCAGAAATTGGCATTAGCACGCAAAAACTGCATGCGAGAGGCCCCATGGGATTAAACGAGCTGACGACCATTAAATATGTCTTACGGGGAAGCGGACAAATCCGCTGAAGCTGTGAATAGCTGTTTTTCATCATCGCAGCGCGGCTGGCATTGATGCTGTAAAGCATAGCAAGTATACGGTTAGAGTGTGGGCGAACAGGATGCAAAATAGCGTGAGGCAAGGTATCAAATTGCGCAACAGAATGCTCCGATCGGGTGTTTATTGCACGAATTGGGGGGATACTATTGCCAGAGTTTCCGGATGCGCGCGAACCAAGTTGAAATACTTGCAGCTGCAGGTTTGTACGGGGATTACTCGTGTCCTTTTCGTCACACTGATCAGCAGTGCCATGATGTACGGCTGTACTGTCGCACAGGCACCGCTGGAGCAGGCGACGCCTTCGCCGGCCGTTACGCCGCAGCAGGTTTCTTCCGCTCCCGAATTGGAAAACCCTCTGGCGGAATTCTGGAACAGGTTTGAGCAGGCAGGGGAACCGTGTTTCTTTCAACTGGACGCACAAGCAGATTCCGGCCAGAACATTGAGATGCTGGATAAAACATTGGCTCTCTCGCAGCACATGCAGCGGCTGCAGCAGATGTTTTTTGCGCTGACTGGTCTTGGCCAGAGCGGCGAAACAGCAGCTGGCTGGAGCGGTATGCTGGTGGGCGGGTCTGAAGGAACCGGAGATATAGAAGCAACACAGCAAGGGTACACATTTACCTGCGATTTCAGCGATTCGAGCACGCTTAGCGGTACATTGCAGCATGATGTGCTCAGGGGTGAGTGGTCTAAACAGGATCGTCAATCCCGAATTGGGGAAATACTGCTTGCAAAGACAGGGTGGTATTCCTTGTGCAATTGGGAGGATGGAAACAGCCTGCTTTTCATATCCGATGATACACTGTGGTTTGCACAGGGAGTCGACGGATTGCCTTCCGCCTCACAATCCCCTGCGGATTGGGCGGACTGGAGCTATCGAGACGGCGCATTTACTGTATTTGCGCAATGAACATCAATGAGGAGGAATATTCTTGAAGACTGCTATCGTGGCATATTCATTATCCGGCAACACTGCGGCATGCGCGTTTGCGCTTGCCAAAACAATGGATACCGGTGTGTTTCTGCTGGAAGAAATAAAGCCGCGCTATGGGAAAAAGGTATACTTTTCAGGCGGTTTTCAGGCTACTTTCGGGCTTGGGTCTAAAGTGAAGTCGCTTCCCGATCTTACAGACGCGGATGTGGTGCTGCTGGGCATGCCGGTATGGGCGGGTGCGATCCCTCCGGCTATGAATACGCTTCTTAAAAACTGCTCTTTGCGCGGTAAAACTGTATATGCGTTTGTTACCCAGCTGAGCAGCGGCGTTCCCGGTAAGCTGGAAAAGCGGCTGAAAGAGACAATTTCGCGCAGCGGCGGTAATTTTAAGCGCCTTTTTGTGCAGCAAGCGCCGAGTGTTGGCAAGATCAGTGTGAAAAGCATGCTGCCGACTGCACAGGAATGGGCAAAGCGCGTTTTGGCGTAGGTACGAATTTCGTGGGCGACTGCCTGATTTCTGGATTATGATACCTATTTTATGGGAATACTCGTTTGTGAAACCTGTGTTTCGCAAAGGAGGTTTTCTCATTGAAGAAGCTTTGGAATCACTACGAATCGCTGGATATCGATAACGTGGAACCGGGAGAAGAGTATGTTGGGCCGCAGAGTCCCGTAACTTCCTCCCGTCCTCACAAAAAGCGCTCAGCGTTAGACAGGCTCTACGCATGGCTTTTCCACGCTGAGGAAGAGGAAGCGGAGCTCGAGTTGACGCCGCCTTCCATATCCGTACCTATTGCCCCCGCCAATGATGAGCTTAGGCTGAAAAAAGATCAGATCCAGCAGGCGCTGAATGAATGGAAAGCCGCAGCGGCTTATTTTGAAAGCGTTGTCGATCCTGAATTGGTTGATTATGCAGTATATGGAATGGAAGCGGCACAAAAACGATACATATATCTTCTGCGCAGCGCCGGTAAAGAAGATGGCTCCTTTCACTTGAATCAATGATGTGCCGCATATACTGGACGGGCACTGCATATGATCGGATATATAATAGAATGATGGCGGAGATGGAATATGCAGTTTATAGGGTTGCTGCTCGCGTTCGCGGCCGGATTGCTGGTACTGTATGTACTGGCTCTGCTGCTGGTAGTGCCGCTCAAGTGGCTGGGGAAACTGTTTATCAACAGCTTGATCGGTTTCATCGTTTTGGCAGCAATCAACTTAATCGGCGGCACTCTCTTCGGATTTACGGTAGCGCTTAATCCCCTCAATGCCCTGATTGCGGGGGCGTTCGGAGTGCCGGGCGTCATACTTGTCATACTGCTTAGTCTTTTTCTGTAAAATTCGAATATCTGTTTATGCATCGCTCCGGATCAACCGGGGCGATTTTTGTATGCAGTAGTAGCGGAAATAAGGATTTGCCCGCATATTGCTTTTCTGCTCGAATATACTTTATCAATTCTATAGGATGCGGGTACTGATATGAATGATACATTGACGCAAATCGATACCCTGCTCGGAGATATTTATTATATGCTGGATCTTTTAGACAACCAGCTATCAGAGGAATCAAAATCAAGCCTTTTGAGCAGGATAAAAAACTATAATGGCCGAATGTGGGACTTGATCAATATTCTGGCACAGACCGAGCGTAACATAGACGTAAAGGCGGTATTCGCGCAGCAGGATGTGCCGGAAGCCGTCGTTACGCCGGATCAGCTTGCCCAAAACAACGGAAAGAATGGAACTCCGGCCTATGTTGCGGTAAATGGCGTTGTATATAACATGTCAGATGTTCCGGCATGGGCTGCGGCTACGCATTTTGGCATGATGGCGGGGCAGGATCTGACGGAAGAGTTTTTAGCATGTCATGCAAATCAGGCTATTATTTTAAGCAGATTGCAGGAAGTTGGGAGGCTTGATACTGGTGGAAATACCTCAGTCTAAGTGCGCATATACCATGTCGCTGGATTTGTTTGGCCGGTTGCAGGACGAGTTTTCCGCTGGGAACCTGCCGCGCAAAAAACTGGTTTGGTTGGAACTGACCGGCTGTTCCGGTAATATTATTTCCCTGATGAATGCGCAATACCCTGATATATCCTTCTTGCTCACAAATATGGTGGAGTTTGTATATAACAACACCCTGAGCGTGAAGGACGGCGAGCAGGCGATGCAACAGCTTTTTGACGTTTTGGATGATGAGTTTATTCTTGTTATCGAAGGCGCCGTCTCCACTAAGGATAACGGAATGTATACTATTATCGGTATGCATGATGGGCAGATGCTGACAGCTTATGATGCGGTAAGAATATTTGGTGAGCGAGCAGCCTATGTCATCGCTGTAGGCATGTGCGCATGCGACGGGGGTTTTTCCGGCGCCTCTCCAAATCCCAGTGAAAGCCTCAGCGTTCAACGGGTTGTAAGCAAAAAGGTCATTAAACTTCCGGGATGTCCCTGCAATCCCAGATGGTTTTTAACGACGCTTTCTTATATCTTGCTCTTTGGCATGCCGGAACTCGATGCGCTGGACCGGCCCACAATTGTATATGGCCCTCTGATACACGACAGATGCGAGCGGCGTTCGTTCTTCGACAGCGGCATTTTTGCTACGCGGCTTGGCGAACCGACCTGCATGTTCAGGTTGGGCTGCCGTGGGCCGATTACCCGAACGGATTGTCCAATCGGAAGGTGGAATGAGCGTATCAACTGGCCAGTACAGGACTCGACGCCCTGTATCGGATGCGCACAATTTGGCTTTCCAGATCTTATGGAGCCGTTTATCAGTTATAATGCGGCGTTAGGGGGAGGAAACAAATGACGAGAATTGTGGTGAACCCCGTTACGCGGATCAGCGGCTTTATGCAGATTGAGGCTACGGTTGAAAATCATACCGTCACGGGAGCACGGACAGACGGAATGCTGTTTCGAGGGTTTGAATTGATGCTCAAGGGCAGATCGCCTCTTGATGCCGTCTATTTTACAGAGCGAATATGTGGTATTTGCTCTACCGCGCACGCTGAAGCCTCTTCTGTTGCCTTGGAGGAGGCTTTGGATGTCGTGCCCAGAGAACAAGGCCACTATTTAAGAGATATCACTGTCGGATGCGATATGCTGCAAAACCATATCAGACATTTTTATCAGCTTGTTGTGCCGGATTATGTGAAACTTCCCAATGTTGCGCCCTTGTTTGAGACATACGGCGGGGACTATAGATTACCTGAAGCAATGAATCAGGTCATTGCCAAGCACTATTTTGATTCTCTTGCCATGAGCAGGCTTGCGCATACCATGACGGCAGTATTTGGAGGCAAGGCGCCGCATACCCACGGGATATATATTGGGGGCGTATCCGTGCAGGCAACTATGGAAGCCATCATGCAACTCAAGTCCATGCTAAATGAGATTATTACGTTTATTGAATCCAGCATGCTTCCGGATACATATGCAATCGCACAGTATTATAACGATTATTTTGAGATTGGAAAGGGATATCATGCACTGATGACGTATGGGTGTTTCGACGGCTATAAATCATTGGGAACATTATATGTGGATCCCTCGACGTACCTGAATGGCGAGGTTCGGCCGCTGGACCCCGACGGTATAACTGAGTCAACAGAATACGCCTGGTATAACGGCCCTGAAGTTTACACGCCGACCGAGGTCGTCGTACAACCTGATGCAAAAAAGCCGTCCGCTTATTCATGGGTGAAAGCTCCGAGATACTTTGGCTATCCTATGGAAGTAGGGCCGCTTGCACGGCTTTGGCTCGCTGGGGAATATAATAACGGCATATCCACGATGGACAGGATTATAGCGAGAACTCTGGAATCACGTAAGATTGCAAACATCCTGGGTACGCTCGTAGACAATCTAATTCCCGGTGTCGTCCTGCAAAGCGAATACGATGTACCTGAAACGGGGCATGGTGTTGGACTGGTGGATACCTCCCGTGGCGCGCTGGGACATTGGCTTAAAATCGAAAATAAACTGTTGTCGTTCTATCAGATTATTACGCCTTCGGCCTGGAATTTTTCTTCGGAAGCTGGCGGGATTATTGGCCCTGCCGAGAAATCGCTGCTTAGCACCGTTATTGCGGATGAAAACAATCCGGTCGAGTTGGGCAGGATCGTGCGGTCATATGATCCCTGCATGTCCTGTGCGACGCATGTACATATACCGGGCAGGGAGACGAAAGTATGGACGGTTGTACCGTAACCCGTTTTCATGTGATCGGGATTGGCTGCCGGCTGATGTGCGACGACGGGATTGGCCCCATGCTTGCAGACGCTCTCATGAACGATCTGCGTAAGGAAAACATCGTTACAATTGCGGCTGAAACAGATGTTTCCTATGCGCTTTCGCAGATTATGACAGGTGATTACGTCATTTTGCTTGACGCGGTAGTCACAGGCGGTGTTCCGGGCAGCGTAATGGTATTTCCGTTGGAGGATATGGGTTCGGCAGCGGAATTGCTATCCCTTCATAATATGAGCCTGACCGATGCTCTGAAATGGGGAGCAAATATAGCGGGAGGTTGTATCATCGGCATTGAGGCAGGGCGGATTGAGCCAAGCTATGGATTAAGCTCCCGGCTTGCGGATGATTTCGGGGCAATCAAATCAAAAGTGTTCAAAGCGATTTTATCCGTCAAAGATAGCTATCCCATTAGCTGAAAACAAAGTACGCCGACGGTTTACCTAAATCCGACGGCGTATTGCTATTGTCTTCCATTTGCTGCAAGCTTTGCTTCAATAAGCTTCAGATTGTTCATCAGACGACCATCGCCGGGACTCATTGCGAGCGCCCGTTCTGCCTCTAAATACGCTCGTTTGTACATTCCTAACTGAAAGCATGCAATGGAGAGTAAGTCGTGCGGCGTATGATCCCATGCATACCCGTCGTTGATGAAGGTTGGGGATCTATCTTTGATTCGCAGTGCAAGCTCGCACATACAGAGTGTCAGAGGCCAGTTCGCCTGTGAATACGCGAGCTGTGCACAGGCGACGTATGAATCGCGCATATCCGGGGCTTCCGCGATCGCACGGAACATCCAGCCGATTGCTTCTGCCCGATTGTTCATTCTGTCCAAACAGCGGCCTATCAGGCGCATGGCTGCGCTTCGCTCTTCTTTCCATGTTGATGACGGCAGCCCAAGGTATTTTCCCAGCGTCTGCACGCATTGTTCACACATGCCCTTGAAGAAATACTCCCTGCCGAGATAAAACATCATTCTGTCGCTAAGCGGGTCTTCCTGTACCGCGAGTTCCAGCAGTGGGAGATAGGAACTTCGGGATTTTTTTGAATCGGGGTAATGATGCAGTACAAGCCCCGGTATAAAAATCTTCTTTTCTGCAAGAGGGTTTTCGCATCGCAGGCATTCATGCACAGGATGCACCCAGGTGTAACCTTTGCGCTTGTGTACTTTAAAATAGCGGAATTGTACGTCGGGAGAACCATCCGGACGATGACTCCAATTATATAGATACGTGCCCATCGTAGCGTCCAGAGACCAGGCGCTCTCCAGTTGCTCCCGCCAGCCGGGATTAAATATTTCGTCCAGGTCTGTACAAACACAAATATCGATATCCTCCGGAACATGGCTTAGGGAAATGTTTCGGGCTAAGTCAAATCTCCAGGGTTTGATGATATCCGTATATACAATGGCACCGCGGGCAAGCAGACGGTTCACAGTCTGGTCGTTGGAACCTGTATCGGTAACGACCACCATATCGGCTTCCTGCATGGAGTCCATCCACCGGTCTACAAATTGTTCCTCATTTTTGCATATGGCGTAAACACAGATTTTATATACATTCGACAATCTTGCTTCAACCTTTCTAAAACCCAATGATGATGCGGGGTACTTTCATCGGGTTCCATTTCTGCGGCCAGCGCGTTTGGTCTCTTTGGGAGGGCTTCATATCCAGTCGCATGAGAAACACTTCACTCCCGTATTTACGAGAACGCATACCGGAAAAGTATGGTACTGCTTCGCCCGAAACACGCGGCAAGCCATGGATTATACTTCATACTATTACAATGGCAAAAAGTATATATCAAGGCAAAATAAAAGGGACTTCCGAAAAAATCCCTGTAATTCTATCAATTCAGGAGCGGGTGTTAACGGCACAGAATAGCGCCGGCAATTCCTGCTATAACAGTAAGCACAATTGGATTTGCACGGTATTTGATAACAGCTACCGCCGTAATGACAAACACTGCAACCGAAAACAAGGAAACGGTGCCCAGAGGATTGGCAAAGAATGAAGATATGCTTGCACCTTGCTGCAGCAGTACGCCCGAGGCAATAGTGACGCTGGCCGCGGCAATGAGGCCAACGGCAGCCGGCTTGACGCCGCTCAGAAAGCCCTTTGTAAAGGGACGGTCGCTGAAATGAGAGAGAAACTTCATAACGACGATGGTGAATATGAATGAAGGAAGCATGACACCGAGCGAGGCAAACAGTGATCCCCAAAATCCGTTGTTAAGGTAACCTACGTAAGTTGCCGCGTTGATTGCGATAGGGCCGGGCACAATCATGTCCAGCGCGTTCAGATCAGCAAACTGCTGTATGGTAATCCCGAGCTGTCTTGATTCGGCCATAATCATGGAAAGCATCGCATATCCGCCGCCAAAACCGAGCGCGCCGATTTTCACAAATATATAAAATAACTGCAAACAGTCAATCCAAATCATTGTTTGACCTCCTTTCTCCTGCGGGATTTTATGTATTCATACAGCAATCCTGCACACCCGGCGGCCAGAATGGCAATGGGCGCACTGACGCTCAGGAATGTGACCGCTGTAAAGCAGGCAAGCATCATAATGATAGAAAATGTGGTTTTGATGTTGTGCCTTCCCAGCGAAAATGCCGCGGCTAAAATCAGTGAGGCAGATGCAGCACGGATTCCTGTAAATGCGCCAACCATCGGTCCCTGCTGCGGCACAAACTGCAGAAGAATGGTGGCGGCCAGCATGAGCACAAAGGCTGATATTGTAGAACCTATCGCGGCAGCAAGCATACCGGGCAAACCCGCTGCTTTTCTTCCCACCAGACACGCGCAATTAAGCGCGATGACACCCGGCAGAGTCTGCGCGAGTGTGGCGTATTCCATAAAATCATCTTTGGACATGAACTGGTATTTTTCCACAACATCGCGTTCTATGACTGGCAGCATAGCAAGACCGCCTGCAAATGTGAACGTACCTGCTTTAAAAAATATCATGAACAAAGGCCATAGCTTGTTTTGTTTTGCTTCTTTCATTGACGCTCCTTTTGCAAGGTTGATATCGAAGTATTTGTTTACTATTGTATTTTACAATATTTTTTACATGTGCGGCAGGCGCAATGCGTTATACGAGCGGGATTTGCTATTATAAACGGAAATACAAAAGCGCCGCATAGTATGCGGCGCCATATGTGTTGTTCTGATCTATTCCCTCTCGGCAATATCACGTGCGACCACAATGCCTGTGACACTTGCCTGCATGAGCCCGCGGGTGATGCCCGCACCGTCGCCGATCGCGAACAGGCCGGAAATCGCCGTCTGAAAGTGGTTGTCCACCGCCAGCTTGGAAGAATAGAATTTCACTTCCACACCGTACAGCAGTGTGTTCTTGGAATACAAACCCGGCGCAATTTTATCGAATGCGCGCAGACTCTCGATAATGCTGGTCAGGTGCCGGTGAGGCAGTACGAACGAAAGATCGCCCGGAACGGCGGTGGTCAGCGTGGGTATGGTAGTGGATTTTCTTAAACGCGACAAATCCGTGCGGCGGCCTTGAAGCAGGTCGCCCAGACGCTGCACCATGATGCCCCCGCCGGTCAGCATGTTGCCCAACTGTGCGATATAGTTGCCGTAGCGAATGGGCTGATTAAACGGCTGCGTAAAGCGGGTGGACACCAGCATCGCAAAATTCGTATTCTGTGTGCGGCGTTCCTGCTCATGGTAGCTGTGGCCGTTGACGACCGCAATACCACCCTCGTAATGCTCTTCACTGACGATGCCGCCGGGATTCATGCAGAACGTGCGTACACGGTTTTCAAACGTATCCGAATAATACACCAGTTTGGCTTCATAAAGCTGCTGGGTCAGATGATCCATTATAGAATTGGGTACTTCAACACGCACGCCGATATCGACTTCGTTATTGCGCGTTTCAATGCCAAGCCGCGCAGCTTCCTGTGTGAGCCATTCGGCTCCGCCGCGGCCGGGCGCTACTACGACATAGGGGGACTCTATGGTTATGCGTTCGCCCTTTGCATTCTGGAGCACAACGCCTGTGGTTTTTCCATCCTGAACGAGTATCTCTTTTGCGGTCGTCTGCTCCATAAATGTAAAGCCCTGCGTTTGATCAAGAGCGTCATACATGTTCTGCAGCGTGGAAGCGGAATATTCTGTTCCCATATGCCGTACCGGGCACCGGACCAGATGAATGTTATGGCGGCTTGCTTCGTAAGCAATTTCGCCTACTTTGGGGTTATTGCGGCCATGCACGGTTTCAGGCGCGCCAAATCGCGTATAGATACCATCTGCGTAATCGATGAGAGCCTGCGCCTCATTAGCCGGCATATAATCCGTAATATTGCCGCCCACTTCATAGGAAAGGGATAACTTTCCATCAGAAAATGCACCGGCGCCAGCCCAGCCGCTTATAATAGCGCAGGGCTTGCAGTTCACGCATTTACCGGTAATGCGGGCGGGGCACGTACGATGGCTGAGCCTTCGCCCCTGATCAACGAGCAGAACATTTGCGCCCGGCTTTAACTTGGTCAGTTCCAATGCAGCGAATATGCCCGCGGGACCTGCGCCTACGATCACCACATCATAACGTTCCGGCATTCTTGACATCCTCTCCTTGGTATATTGCGAGTTTGACCATCAAACAGCATATCGTATACTATTAACGATGTCAATATGGCGAATGATGCATCTAAGAATTGCTTATAAAAACACGAACATTTTGCATATTCTCTTTTGCCGCAATTGTTCACAGTATAGCTGTGGCGTGTGCGTACGCTGTATGATACAATATCTGACGTATTATGCGGCTTTTATGGCTGGAGTAATCACGCCATTTGTTTGAAATAATTTGAAGGAAGGGAACGCCTTGAAGAAGAGTACAAGAGTCATTTGCATGGCAATCGCTTTGATTATGACACTGGGATTCGTCGGAATGCTTGTCATTACAGTTATGCTGTCGTAAGGTTTCAAATAGAGCGTTCATGCGACGGGCATCCGCTTCATATGTTCCATGTAGGGGCATAAGGAGGCGGATGCTTTTTGTTGTTTCATAGTCGTATCGCAACAAAGGAAAATCGAAATTCGCTGCGGCGCACGGGATATATTCTTTGTGCGGTTTCTTTCGTATTAATCGCCGCTATCGTATGTTTAACGGTTTCGGGGCAGGATTTGAGCTTTGCGCTGTCTTCTTCTTCCGGCGGCGAGGAGGAGAGTATTCCAGAGGAAGAAAAGAAGGATTATATTCATTGGGTGGATTTCAACGTACCGTTTGAAGTGCTCGATCAGGCACTGCAGTACGACCTGAAATCGCATAAGAATGACGAAGCTGTCAAATTGAATTGGATTGAGTTGTTAGCCTATACGGCTGCTAAAAACGGCGGCGCTTTTAAGCAAGACAAACAAAGCGCTGCTATGGATTCGCTGGTGAAACGGCTCAGGACGGGAGAAAAACTTACGGATATTACGCAGAACATGCGCTATTACAAATATTATATGGAAGCATATACGGCTGTTCTGGGCGGTTTCGTAGGCGAGTACGAAACCGTTGCAGAAGGAGGCGGAACGAAGACCTGCTATGGTTTGAAAGTGTATTCACCCATTGCAAAGGGGTATGGATACGGTCATTACGATGATTTCGGCACCCCGCGAACGTACGGCTATAAACGGCTGCATCTGGGCAACGATCTCATGGGTTCTGTAGGAACGCCGATTATAGCGGTCGAGGGCGGCGTTGTGCAGGCGCTTGGTTGGAATCAATACGGCGGATGGAGAGTCGGAATACGCAGCCACGACGGCCTGCGATATTATTATTATGCGCATCTACGCAAGGATCATCCATATGTGAAGGATCTCAAGCAGGGGGATGAAGTATGCGCGGGGGATGTTATCGGATATTTGGGCATGACTGGCTATAGCAGAAAGGAGAACGTGAATAACATAAAAAAACCGCATCTCCATTTTGGGCTGCAGCTGATATTTGACGAAAGTCAGGTCGACGGCGTGAATCAAATTTGGGTGGATGTGTATCATATTGTTCAACTGTTGAAACGCTCCCGTATGGCGGTGGAGAAGTCCGCACTGACAGGGGAATATAGGCGGGCCGATGGCCTTGCACAGGGAGAGTAAATCATGAAACGGGCATTTGATCTGCTCAGAGTCCGTGCGCTGATGCTGGCGCTGATGCTTGGCTTGGCCATGGTGGGTACTCTGCTGTTTCGCGAAGGCGGAGCAGTGGAGACGATGCGCGCTGATGCGCAGACCGGTCTGGCGCTTCCGGTGCTGATGTACCACAGTGTACTCAAAGACCCGCAGCGCTCAGGAGCCTACGTTATCACCCCGACACAATTTGAAAGGGATATGCAATACCTCGTTGATCACGGGTATACCGCCGTTCTGCCCAGCGATCTTATGAAATACGCCGCTGGAGAAGAAGATTTGCCGGAAAAGCCGGTAATGATTACATTTGACGATGGATACTACAACAATCTTGTTTACGTACTGCCCATATTAAAGCGTCTGCACATGAAAGCTGTGGTTTCCATTGTTGGAAGCTATACTGAAGAAGCCACAAAACGCATGGATCAAAATCCGACCTATGCACATTTGACCTGGGACGATATTTGTACGCTTGCTTCTTCAGGGGTCATTGAGATTGGGAGCCATTCATATGCGCTGCATTCGTCCAAGAACGGCCGTCAGGGGGTAACACGCAAGCGAGGAGAAAGTAAAGCGGATTATGAAACAGTGGTTTGCCATGATGTTGAGCTGCAAAATACAGCGTTGCTGGAACATTGCGGTATCGCTCCTGCAGTCTTTGCATATCCGTTCGGGGAATGGGATAAGGACAGCGAAGCGCTCCTGCGAAGACTGGGGTTTTCCCTTACGATGACTTGCCGGGAAAGGATGAATTACATCGAACGCAATCCGGCTAGCTTGTATCGGTTGGGGCGCTATAACCGGCCCAGCGGTGTATCTACGGAAACGTTTATGAAAAAAGTACTCAAAGACTAAGCACAACAAAAATCGTGCAAGACTTGTCAAATCAGGAACAGGCGCGTATCATAAACGTAGTATGGGCGAAGATACTATTGTGACGCGCGTTTGTGCTGCGCTCAAAAAAAATTGCGCCGATGGGAAAGACGGCTTGCTTGTTGGAATATCGGGCGGGCCGGATTCAGTAGCGTTGCTCCATATTCTATATCGGCTTAAGTCGGACGGTATACTCACGAACCTTTCAGCCGCACATATGCACCATGGCATCCGGGGGCAACATGCGGATAATGACGCAGAGTATGTGCGGACATTGTGCGGCCAATGGGATATTCCGCTTTTTGAAGAACGTGCCGACGCAATAGCATTGAGCAAAGCCGAGGATATGACATTAGAGGAAGCGGCACGTACCGCGCGTTATGATTTTTTGCGGCGAACGAAACAAAACTGCGGCGCTGCATATATCGTTACAGCTCATCACAGGGATGATCAGGCGGAAACGATATTTCTGCATTTGCTTCGGGGAGCGGGCCTTGCTGGCTTGTGCGGCATGCAGGTGTGCTCGGATGATATACTGCGTCCGCTACTGACGACATCACGTGAAGAAATACTGGCGTATATTGCGCAGCAGCAGTTAAGCTATTGTACGGATGAAAGCAATATGGAAGCCTGCTGCCTGCGAAACCGCATACGGTTGGAGTTGCTACCGTTCATTAAGCGCGATTACAACCCATCCATTGCGGAAACCATCAGCCGAATGGCGGAGCTTTTGTCAGAAGACGAAGCTCTTTTGCATGTGCAGGCCGAAACTGCGCTCAATAAAGCTAAGGTTCCGGATGGGGGCTATTCCTGCAGTAAACTTGTGGATCTGCCTATGCCGATCAAAAGCAGGGCAATCCGCATCGCGCTTGAACGTGAGGGCGCGCTTTACGATATGCAGCGCGGCGGAATCAACAGTGTCTGTGCTTTGCTGCAGGCCCGTACAGGCGCTCGTATGGAATTGCCTTGCAAAATGGAAGCACGAATTAGTTACGGTGTACTGCATATCGGCCCGTGTCAATCCTCTCCTGAGCCGTTTGAAATTCCGTTTCTTTGGCCGGGGGAAACGATTACGCCGGATGGCCGTTTTACAGCAGGGTTAGCTGACCGGATGCGTACGGATGAAAAGACGAATGTGGCGTATGTGGACGCCGACAAATTGTTTTCTGATATGGTTGTGCGAAGACGTAGGCCGGGCGATCGCTTCTTTCCATTGGGAGCGCCGGGCGGACGAAAATTAAAAGAATATTTAATCGATAAAAAAGTTTCACGCACGCAAAGAGATGTACCGTTGTTAGCTAGCGGCGAGAATGTGCTGTTTTTTCCGGGTGGAACGGTTTCACAGCAGGTATGTGTGGATGAGCGTACAACCCTCATACTGCGAATAGAATATTTGCCAGATTGAATCAGGCTGTACCGGAGGTATCCGATACAGAGAATTACACATAATACAAGGGGGTAAACACAATGCATGTTAATTTTATGGATGATATGGAGGAAGTACTTCTGAATGAGCAGGCGATTCATGCCCGTATTCAGGAATTGGCTGACGAAATATCGGCCGACTATGAGGGTAAGGAAGTTTTGCTCATCTGTATATTAAAAGGCGCCGTAATGTTCTTCGCAGATTTGGCCCGCAGCCTGAAAATACACTGCCAGATTGATTTTATGGGTATTTCCAGCTATGGCAATGACGTGAAGACTTCGGGCATCGTACGAATTGCGAAGGATGTAGATACCAGCATTACCGGCAAGCACGTACTTATAGTGGAAGATATTATGGACAGCGGGCTTACGCTCAACCATCTGACACAGCTGTTGCAATCACGCAATCCTGAAAGCATGCGCGTTGTCTGCCTGTTGGACAAACCCGAACGTCGTGAGTGCGATATATCGCCGGATTATTGTGGGTTTATCATACCGAATAAATTCGTAGTTGGTTACGGTTTGGATTATCAGGGCCGCTACAGACAGCTTCCCTATGTAGGTGTGCTCAAGCCGTCGGTTTATGCCAAGTAAATTTCACAGACTAGCCTCAATTACTGCTTTTTTTACCCAATGCGGTGATTGAATGCCGAATATCTGTGTGATAAACTATTCAAATGGGCGACGGGGCGGCTAAACCCTGTTGTAATGCAATTTACGGGGTGAAGCCTATGTGGCTGTACCCTAGGAGGATTTTTAGTGAAAAGAAGCTTTCGAACCCCTTTGATATACTTGGTCATATTAATTGCCATTATTCTGATGGCGACTAATTTTGATTATGGCAATGCTGCGCCTGAAAAACTGGAGTACAGCAAGTTTTTGGATGCCGTACGCCAGGATAAAGTGGCGGCGGTACAGGTAACCGTTCGTGAGTTGGTAGGCATATACCGTGACAGCCAACTGAAAAAAGAAAACCTGCCTTCCCGTTCAGACTTTTCAGTGGTGATACCCTCGCTCGATACGTTTAACCGCGATATGGCTATTATCACTTCCGAACTGAAGCCGGAGTTATCTGCGGATAAAGTCTCTACTGCGGACTATCCTTTTGATTATCAGGAGAATTTGCCGCGTGAAGCTACATTCCTGGAGATGATGCTGCCCTATATCCTGCTGTTCGGAGCGCTCGGCCTATTTTACTATTTCATGATGCAGCAGCAGGGCGGCGGCAACAAGGTCATGAACTTTGGCAAGTCCCGTGCGCGCATGCAGACGGAAGGGCAGAACAAGGTTACATTTGACGATGTGGCGGGTGCCGACGAGGAAAAGGAAGAGCTCAAGGAAGTCGTGGAATTCATGCGCGATCCCAAGCGCTTCAACGATATCGGCGCGCGCATTCCCAAGGGCGTGCTGCTTGTTGGACCTCCGGGCACAGGCAAAACCCTTCTCGCAAAAGCTGTTGCGGGTGAAGCCAAAGTGCCGTTCTTCTCCATTTCGGGTTCGGATTTCGTGGAAATGTTCGTGGGTGTTGGCGCTTCGCGTGTGCGCGATCTGTTCAATACCGCCAAGAAGAGTACGCCCGCCGTTGTATTTATTGATGAAATCGACGCGGTAGGCCGTCAGCGCGGGGCCGGCATGGGCGGCGGACACGATGAACGCGAGCAGACACTCAACCAACTTCTTGTGGAAATGGACGGTTTCGCCCCGAACGAAGGCATCATCGTTCTTGCGGCTACCAACCGTTCGGATATTCTGGACCCGGCATTGCTGCGGCCCGGCCGGTTTGACAGGCAGATTATAGTCAATTACCCTGACGTCAAGGGACGTGAAGCAATACTCCGCGTTCATTCACGCAATAAACCGCTTGCGCCCGAAGTGGATTTGTCCGTTCTGGCCAAGCGTACGCCCGGCTTCACCGGAGCAGACCTTGAAAATATGCTCAACGAAGCAGCGATACTGACCGCGCGCGCAGCAAAGAAAGTGATTACAATGGAAGAGCTGGAAGAAGCTGTTACACGCGTTGTGGTTGGTCCCGAAAAACGAAGCCGCGTTATCACTGATGCCGACAGGCGCATTACGGCTTTCCACGAAAGCGGCCACGCGATTGTAGCACTCAAGCTTCCCAACTGCGATCCTGTGCATGAGGTATCCATCATACCGCGCGGCATGGCGGGCGGATATACCATGACGCTACCCAAGGAAGATATGATGCATGTAACGAAGAGCAAGCTGGAGGATCAAATCGCCATGCTGCTTGCCGGACGCGTAGCAGAATCCGTACGCTTGGGAGATATCAGCACCGGTGCGTACAATGATCTGCAGCGTGCAACGGACATCGCTCGCAAGATGGTTGTGGAATACGGCATGACGGATGCAGTCGGCCCCATGTTCCTGGGCGGACAGGTCGAGGTATTCATCGCCAAAGACTGGGGACATCAGCGCAATTTCTCAGAAGAAGTGGCAAGCCGGATAGACGAGGAAATCCGCAGTATACTCGATGCGCAGTATGCTCGCGCGAAAGTTTGTATAGAAGAAGATATGCCGGCGCTTGAGCGGGTAGCCAATGCCCTAGTTGAGCATGAACGCATAGACGGAGATGTTTTCGAACGACTGTATAAGGGCGAGGACGTGGATGTAGCGGCTGCAAAGGAAGTACCCGGCAGAAGGCCATCCGGTACAAATGGGGATACAGCCTCTCGGGGTGATGACATCAGCGACAAACGGATTCTCGCACAGCCGGAATGGCCCGGCAGCCAGACTGGTGATCAAGAATAGAGTATTTTAATAGTAACAAAAAGGCCGTCTTTGCGCATACAGCGCGTGGGGCGGCTTTTTTCAGGAGAATATTTATAATTCAGAAAGGATTTTTCATGGAACTGAAACTGGGACTCACGGGAAAAGTTGAGCTGCTTGTGGATGAAGGCTGCACGGCGAGTGCGTGGGGCAGCGGATTGCTTCCCGTATTCTCTACGCCGCGTCTGGTCGCGCTTATGGAGCAAGCTGCCTGCATAGCGCTCGAAGGAGCGGTTGAAGAGGGAAAAACAACAGTTGGAACGCGCATCGACATGCAGCATACAGCCGCAACCCCATTGGGTATGCGTGTTTGGGCGCAGGCAGAACTTATCGGTCTGGATGGGCGGGCGCTGACCTTCCATATCGAAGCGTTTGATGAAGCCGGTCAGATAGGCTCTGCGGAGCACCAACGCTTTATTGTGGATTCGGCGAGGTTTATGCAGAAGGTTGAGGCAAAGTCTAAATGAGTCCGCGCATGGATTTGCATTGTCACAGCACTATGTCCGACGGAACTTATACGCCTGCTGCCATCGTGCGCATGGCGGCGAAGGCGGGTATCGATATACTGGCGCTTACGGATCACGATACGATGACCGGCGTTCCGGAAGCCATGCAGGCCGGTGAAGAACATGGAATATTGGTGCTTCCATCGGTGGAGCTCGATACGGAGAGCCCATTTGAACTGCATATTCTTGGACTCGACGTTGATCCGGATAATTCCGCACTCTGTGAGGCCCTTTTGGAAATACAGATCCGCAGGCGGCGCAGAAACGAAAAAATACTGGACAAGCTTCGTGCTGCAGGATACGATGTCGCCTCGTATCTTAAGGAATCCGAAGGAAATACCACTCGCCTTCACATCGCTATTGCGCTCTGTGATGCGGGTTATGCATCTACAATCACGGATGCGTTTAAGGATTTTCTGTTGTCAGGGGCGCCTGGGTATTATACGGAGCCACGGCTGACGCCGCCGGAAGCGATTGCTCTGCTGCGCGGCGCCGGCGGAATTCCGGCATTGGCGCATCCTTGCCATATACACGCAAACCCGCATCAGTTGGTTGATGAACTCACACAAGCGGGTTTGATGGGCATTGAGGCATATTATCCTGCTTCGACACATGGGCAGACTCAAACGTTTCTTTCACTCGCGGCGCAATACGGATTGCTTGTAACATGCGGCAGCGATTTTCACGGAAAAAACAGAGAGGGCACGCCTTTAGGATGCGCTTGGCGCGATGTTTCCTGCCTTGCGCAGACAGCAGAGTTTTTCCTCAAAAGAAAAGGACGGTAGTTTTACCATTAACATGGCTTATGTCATGCTTGTATCTTATATTGATGCTTTGCGGCAAGCCTGATATAATGCTACAATGGACATGTTGTGGTATATTGCATTGAAGCAAACGACCATCGTGCGCTATGACGTAGCGTATTCCTATTGGCGCTACTGAGTGCAACAGAAAGAAAGGAAGAAAAATCGTCATGTATTCGGGCGGGGGGATCATCAAAATTTTCGCGGGGCGTACCGGTCTGCCTTTCGCTAAAAAAATGTGTGCCTATCTGGGTACCCAGTTGGGCGATGCGGAAACAATCATGTTTTCTGAAGGCAATACGTTCGTACGAGTGAATGAATCCATTCGTGATAAAGATGTTTACATTGTACAGCCTATTGCAAGACACCCAAATGATGAATTGGTGGAACTCCTGTTCTGGATAGATGCATTCAAACGCGCCAGCGCGGATTCCGTTACTGCAATCATACCGTACTTCAGCTATGCTAAGGGCGACAAAAAGGATGAACCTCGCGTATCCATCCGCGCACGCGTCTGTGCAGAGTGTATAGAGCTGGCCGGAGCCGACCGCGTGATCACAATGGATCTGCATAGTCCTCAGGTACAGGGCTTTTTCAAAAAGCCGGTTGACCATCTGTATGCGCAGTCGCTGCTTTGCGAATATGTTCGCAGAATGGGTTTGGTAGACGACGATCTGGTCGTGGTATCACCCGATGCAGGTTTCGCCAAGCGTGCACGTCAATTTTCAAGTGAACTTGGAAGACCCGTTGCGATCGGCGACAAAATCCGCACCGGTCATGATGAGAACGCCAAAATCCTCGAGATTATCGGTGATGTAAAAGGCAAGAACTGTCTAATCGTTGACGATTTCTCCATATCGGGAGGCACGCTCATCGATATCGCGCATGGTCTGAAGGATAAGGGCGCCAAACGAATATTCGCCGCTCTTTCACACAACGTGCTCAACGAAAAGGGTATCGCGCGAATCGACGAGAGCCCGATTGAATATCTTATCACGACAGACACGGTGGATTGCCCTGAAGCCAAACTCTCCAATAAAATCAAAATCATATCCGCTGCGCCGATGTTTGCGCAGTCTGTCAAGATTATTCACGACCGCACACCCATGAGCAATCTGTTTAAACGTGAGTTTACCGCGCGTATGCTGGATATGAGCTTCGCGGAACAGACAACCATGCTCAGAAGCGATAAATAAGCGAATTTTAGAACGATAAAGCCGGCAGATCTAAGCGGATCTTGCCGGCTTTTTGCTTTAAGTTTGTCATACTGTTGTACAATTATGACAAGGCGCGCACATACGTTGTGTTCCTGCAAAGAGGATACTATAATCAAATTAAGGAAAAATCAGGAGTGATGAACATGCAGAAAGCGCCGCACATCCTCATTTGTGATGATCAGAGGATCATTCACGAAACGCTGGGGATTTATTTGGAAAGCGAAGGCTTTACTTACGCGTCCGCGTACGACGGCATACAGGCGCTGGAAAAATCGCAGAGTGAAAACCCCAGTCTCATATTGCTGGATCTCATGATGCCCGGAAAATCCGGCATTGAGGTTTGCCGCACGCTGCGCCAGACCAGCCGCGTACCGATCATCATGCTGACAGCCAAAGGCGAGGAAATCGACCGCATATTGGGATTGGAACTAGGGGCGGACGATTATATTGTGAAACCCTTCAGCGCGCGGGAAGTAGTTGCGCGCATTAAGGCTGTCCTCAGGCGCATCAGTCAGCAGCATGATCAGCCGGTACAGATACTGCGGTTTGACAGACTGGAGATCAACGCCAGCAGCTATGACGTGCGATTCGATGGAAAGACGCTGCCGTTTACACCCAAGGAAGTTGAAATACTGCATCTTTTAGCTTCGCATCCGGGGCGGGTATATGAACGGGAACAGATTCTTTCCCTCGTATGGGGATATGATTATTTCGGAGATACGCGTGCGGTAGATACGCAAATAAAGCGCATTCGCCAAAAGCTGCCGCAGGATGAGGTGTCTTGGGGTATCAAGACCGTTTACGGGGTTGGGTACAAATTCGAGGCCGGTCAATGAAAAGCGGGTTTCTGAGAAAAGTACTTCTGTTTATGCTGGTGACGCTCATATTTACGGCTGTGCTCACCGGCATCGTGTTTACTTATACCAGCCGCAATGTTTTTGCCAAAATAAAGGCAAATGAAATGGTCCCGCGCGCCGCATTTATCAGCGGTATGGTGGGGCAGTATCTGCGCGGTGAATTATCCGCGAAATCCTTTGAACGAATGCTCAACAGTGATAAATCGCTGTGGGATGCAACGGTTCACATATTTGATGCGAACGGGGATGTGATTGCGCGCACAAACGGGCGTGAAGGTGACATGGTGCACGATTTGCTGACCGCGTATGTTTCGGATATGCTTGCCGGGAAAACGGATGTCATCGTCACTTCTTCGTCGGAGATTGGACTTATCGTCGGCACGCCGGTATATGGCGTTGACGGTTCTGTTGAAGGAGCCGTGTTCTTAACCAAGCCGCTGATGGAGGTAAACGCCGCTCTCAACGGCATGAATATGGCGTTGCTAATCAGTGTCAGCGTGGCTTTCTGCGTGCTGCTTCTGCCGGCGTATTTTGGGACGCGCAGCATCACCAAGCCGCTTATGCAAATGTCTGAGTCCGCACGGGCAATGGCGCAGGGCAATTTTTCTGTGCGTGCGGAAGAAAAACGCAATGACGAGGTTGGACAGGTCGGCCGCGCTCTCAATGAGCTGTCGTCGGCATTATCCCACACGATTGGAGACCTTGTGCTCGAAAGAAATCGCCTGCGCAGCGTGCTGGATGGACTGCGTGAAGGCATTGTCGCATTGGATAGCACCGGAGCTGCAACACATTGTAATCCGGCAGCTTTCAGGCTTCTAGGTATCGAATCGGAGCTTCCGCAGGCAGCGTTTGAGAAGCTGCGTGCGCTATGGCCGCAGATTTATTCTATAATTGAACAAGGTGAGAGCGCATCCCACACGGTATCGAACGGCGTAGCCGAACTAAAGCTTACAGTCAGCCATATTGAAGGGCAGGGCGAAAGCCTTGCTGGTGCGGTTACGCTGATACAGGATGTAACGGAAGAAGTGCGCTTGGAACAGACCCGCCGCGACTATGTCGCCAATGTCAGCCATGAACTGCGCACACCGATATCTTCTATTCGAAGCCTAGCTGACGCGCTCAACGACGGCCTTGTGAAGAAGGAAGAGGATAAAGCAAGGTATTACGGATATATCCTGCGTGAAAGCATGCGTCTGTCCCGGTTGATCAACGACCTTCTGGAGCTTTCCCGGCTGCAGTCCGGCGGTGTGGCGCTGGAAAGACGAACTTTTCAAATGCATCCTCTGCTTTTGGAAATGGCGGAGCGTTTTGATGCAATTGCCTCGGACAGCGATTTGCGTTTTGCGGTGGATTTGCCTGAAGATGACATCGTGGTCATATCAAACGAAGACCGTGTGGAGCAGGTGCTGGTTGCGATGCTCGATAATGCCGTGAAATATGCGGCGGATGAAGGCGTAGTTACGCTTTCGGCCAAGAGCAGCGAGGATGTGTGGATTATCAGCGTCTGCAATACGGGTGTGATTTCACAGGAACATCTCCCGCATCTGTTCGAGCGGTTTTACAAAGCGGATACCGCCCACGCGGAGCAGGGCACAGGGCTTGGCCTTGCGATAGCCGGTGAGATCATGCAGCTTCTTGGAGAACGGATATGGGCCGAAAACTGTGACGGCGAAGCCTGCTTCCGATTTACACTGCATAAAAAACCGTTGTAAATCATTGCAGACAATTTGATCAAGGGACGCCCGGGGCTTCATATTTGGAGTTCCGGGTTTTATTTATTTCGCCCTCTATTCATGCAAATCTCGCATATATTTCATTCAATCGTTCTACAATTTTTACAAGATACGTATGCTATACTGTGTCCACTCAAGCGAAGGCGGCTGATGCTTGTCCTATTGCCGCAAACGGAGGACCAATGCGCATTTCCATAGAGTGGTTCTTGCTGGATAATACTTTGATGAACACTGTTACGCTGATGCTGGCCGCGGCGCTGTCCGGTTTGCGCATGCGCGTAGCGCCTGCCATTGCGTTAAGCGCGCTAGGGGCGGTTTTTGCCATGCTGGCGCTGAGCGTGTGGCCTGTAATGCTTACGCTGCTGCCCAAGCTTGCGTTTGCGGGTGTTCTTGCGCTGGGGCTTCGTTTTGATGGCTGGCAGGCTTATCTCAGGGGAGTACTGTGTGTTTTGCTGTGCGCTATGATATTGGGCGGCATTATGATGTCCGCCATGCTGCTTTGGCCTCAAAGCAGCTCATTATCCGGGAGGGTAGGCAATGTAGTTGTTGCGCCTGTGGCACTGCGCGCGGTTTTACTGGCACTGGCGCTGGCTGCGCTTACACCGCGAATGCTCAGAAGCATGCGTTCGGCGGCTCGCATCCGCGAAGGGCGTGTAGCGCTGCGTATTGCGCTGGACGAACGTGAAATAGATATGGTTGCGCTGCTGGATACAGGGAATATGCTGACGGAGCCGGTCACCGGGTTGCCCGTTGTACTGCTCAACCGTTGCCCCGTGTTTGAAGCAGGGTACCCCGTTCGTTACTGCGGCATCAGCGGCGAAGGAGAACTGATTGCCCGCAGGGTGCGGCGGGCTCAAATATTGCTTAACGGCTCGTGGCGAGATATGGATGTGATGGTTGCCCGTTCTCCACAGCAAATTGCAGGCGCTGATGCTTTGCTGGGCAGCGGCGCGCTGCCGCCGCCGGATATTCGGCGTTATGGAACTAAGAGGAGGGAAATGCATGGTGCGTAAGTTTATCGCATGGTTAAGCAGGCTTCTGTTTCGGCGACCCAAGGGCGTGTGGTATGTACACTCAGGGGAAACCTTGCCCCCTCCATTATTGCCGGAGGAAGAGCAGGAATGGATCGTGCGTCTTTCCGCCGGCGACGAACTGGCACCGCATTTGCTGATTGAACGCAATCTGCGGCTGGTGGTATATATAGCGCGCAAATTTGAGAACACCGGTGTATGTATTGAAGATCTAATATCCATCGGAACCATAGGACTCATCAAGGCAGTCAATACATTCGACGTCGCAAAACGCATTAAGCTTGCTACTTACGCCTCTCGGTGCATTGAAAATGAAATACTCATGCACCTGAGGCGTACCTGCAGGCTGAAGATGGAGGTATCTCTGGATGAACCTCTTAACATAGATTGGGATGGCAACGAACTGCTCTTGTCGGATATCCTCGGCACCGAGAACGATCTGATTGGGCGGGGGATTGAGGACGAAGTTGACCGTGAACTTCTGCTTGCAGCGCTTCAAAAGCTTACGCCGCGCGAGCAGAAAATCGTTCAGCTTCGGTTTGGGCTTAACGCGGACCGTGAATGCACCCAAAAACAGGTGGCGGATATGCTTGGCATATCGCAAAGCTATATTTCCAGGCTGGAAAAACGCATAATCAAACGTCTGCGCAAGGAAATCGCGCGTATGGAATAATTGAAATACATAATAAATAACCGCTCCGCGAAATACGCGGGGCGGTTATTTTTCTTATGCAATCAATTAAACAAATTTCTGCATGTGTTTGAGGGCGTTCTTCTCTAATCGTGAGACCTGCGCCTGACTGATGCCGATTTCACGGGAAACTTCCATCTGCGTTTTTCCCTCAAAGAATCGCATCTGGAGTATGCGCTGCTCACGGTCTGCAAGATGGTCGATTCCCGTCGAAATAGCGATTGTGTCCAGCCACATCGTATCGCTGACCTTGGTATCGCCGATCTGGTCCATCACAAAAATGGCATCCCCGTCGTCGTGATAAATGGGTTCGTAGAGAGAGATGGGGTCCTGTATCGCGTCAAGCGCAAATACGATGTCTTCTTCGGACATGGAAAGATCCTTAGCGATCTCCGCGACGGTCGGTTCGCGAGAAAGCTCGTCCATCAACCGCGTGCGCGCCTGAAGCGCTTTATAAGCGGTATCGCGCAGTGAACGGCTTACCCGTATGGTGTTGTTATCGCGGAGGTGTCTTCTCACTTCCCCTATGATCATAGGTACGGCATATGTGGAGAACTTCACATCATGTGCCAGATCAAAATTATCCAGCGCTTTAATAAGCCCAATGCAACCGACCTGAAACAGATCGTCCATTTGCTCGCCGCGGTTGGCGAAGCGCTGTATAACGCTCAGCACAAGTCTGAGATTGCTCCTAAGAAACTCATCGCGTGCGGCGGTGTCCCCTTCTTTGACGCGCAGCAGCAAAGCACGCATCTGTTTCTGGGTCAGCACAGGCAATTTGGAGGTATCCACACCGCAAATCTCTACCTTGTTGAGCGCCATAAGAGATATCCCCCTGTTTTTCATTGAGTTCGCTTCGGTACTTCTATCATTGCCTAAGCCGCTCTTTTTATCCGACCCTTCGCACGAAACTGCGGCTGCTTGAATCTGCAAAAATGCCTTAAAATCTGGGTATCATATTCTCCGATGCGCAATAAGGAATAATATTCCATATAAAAACGGGCTTAGCATACCCTGACTATTTCATGAAAAATTCGCATAGCTTGTGGGTAAGGGGTGAAACAGGTGACAGGAAAACGTCCTTACCGTAAGCGGCAGGTAAAGCCGCATAAGAAATCTAAATGGCAGCGAGCACTGCTCGGTGTATTGGATCTTCCCGTTGAAACGGAGCCGACGGTGCCCAAACTCACGATGGTCGGCCGCAGCGACCTTTTGGTGGAAAACCATAAGGGCGTGCTTCAGTACACCCCCGAAAGCATTCGCCTAATGACGCATGAAGGAATTCTGGATATATCCGGTCAGGAATTGGAGCTTTTGGAACTATCGGCAGGTCGCGCGTATGTTCGGGGGAAAATTGCAGGTGCGCAGTATACGAACTAGGAACAGCGCTAAGGGTGGATAACATGTGGAATTCTCTGTGCGGATATGTTATGATACGACTAGATGGCTTGGGGTTGGAGCGCATGCTCAACCGCATGCTGCAGGCGGGTATGCCGGTGTGGAACGTACACCGTGAAGGCCGCGCCCGTATGACGGCGGAGATCCGTGCAAAGGATTTTATGCAGTTGCGCGCGCTCAGAAGAGGCGCGCGTTGTCGCATACACATACTTGAACGGCACGGCATGCCGTTTGTGATTGCGCGGTTTCGTTTTCGTAAGCTTCTGATTGCAGGAGCGATACTATGCTTCGCTGCAATCCTTGCTGCCCAGACACGCATATGGAATATTCATGTGGAAGGTTGTACGCGCGTACCCGAAGCAGTTATTTATCGCGCGCTGGATTCAGCAAAGGTACAGCCGGGAATGCCGAGATCCGGTGTGGAAACTTCCGC
Organism: uncultured Oscillospiraceae bacterium; assembly: GCA_964440115.1. GTDB lineage: Bacteria > Bacillota > Clostridia > Christensenellales > CAG-138 > JAEWWD01. The sequence continues at coordinate 157,175 of CAYTPV010000006.1, forward strand.
ACTTGGGCAGATCGTTCGCTCCTTCGATGAACGTATCGCATGGGCGGGAGCGCGCGTAGAAGGCGTTACGCTGTGTATTCAGGTAGTTGAAGCTGAGCCTATCCCCGGAAGACCGGACAAAAGCTCGCCCACCAATGTGGTAGCGCAAAAGGATGGCATTATTGAGCGCGTGACGGCGCTTTCCGGAAAATCGAGCGTTGCTCCGGGGGATGCGGTCCGGGCAGGCGACATTCTTATTCGGGGAGATATTACGCGTGAGGGCGGGCAGCAAATGCTGGTATACGCCGAAGGCGAGGTATTGGCGCAGGTATGGTATACGCAAAGCGTCACCCTGCCCTGCAAACAGGAAAAGCTGATGCGCAGCGGGCAGAGTGTGCCGTATCGTTCTTTGTTGATTGCCGGGCTGCCGGTGTATCGCACATCACAGCCGTTTGACGCCTACGAGCTGGCCACTTCGGGCGAGGAGAAAATGACGGGGTTAATACTGCCGGTGCAGTTCCTGAGCGGCGATTGTTATGAGTTGACACTGCAGCAGGTACCGGCGCCTAAAGAGGATGTATTGGCCGAAGCGCTTTTTCGCGCAGAATTGCAGGCGCTTGACAAAGTGCCCAAAGAATCGCGTATACTAAAAAAACGCAGTGAAGCGGTTGAACTGCCGGACGGCAGTATAAAAGCGACAGTCGCAATCTGTACACAGGAGCAGATAGGCGTTACGCGTTCGCTGAACAGTGCAGTGCTGGAACCTCAATAAACCGCACCTTGCGATACCATCCCGGAAAGGCAGGGCATCGATTGACTGAGATGAACTTAACACAGGAGGAACAGCTCAACAGTCCGGATCTGCGGACGCAAGCGCTGCTTCCTGTACAATCAATGGACGAGCAAATACGGCTGTTCGGCGTTTTTGACGAAAATCTGGAAATACTGCAGGCCGAAACCGGCGCGCATATCAGCACCGCTACGGACAGCATACGCGTGGAAGGCGAACCGGAAGCCGTGGAGCTATGCTCCGTTGTACTGGACAAGCTTCTGCAGATGCTGCGCAAAGGGGAGCCCATCAATCGCAGCCGTATTCGATATGCTGTGGATCTCGCCAAAGAGGGCAATGCCGACATGATCGAACAGATCATGGGAGACGTAATTGCCATCACCAACCGCGGGCGGCAGATCAAATGCAAAACGCTTGGGCAAAAACGCTATGTGCAGGCATTGAAGGAATATGATCTTGTATTTGGAGTTGGGCCAGCCGGCACGGGAAAAACCTATCTCGCGGTGGCAATGGCCGTTCTTGCGTTTAAGAATAAAGAGGTCGACCGAATTATTCTTACGCGTCCGGCAGTCGAGGCGGGGGAGAAGCTTGGCTTTTTGCCGGGTGATCTGCAGAACAAGGTGGACCCCTACCTGCGCCCGCTGCATGACGCGCTCAACGATTTTTTGGGCAGCGAGTCTTATCGCAGCCTGCTAGAACGAGGCGCTGTGGAAGTCGCTCCGCTCGCGTATATGCGCGGACGTACACTCAATAACGCCTACATCATATTGGATGAGGCGCAGAACTGTACAATCGAGCAAATGAAAATGTTCCTGACGCGATTTGGCGAGGGTTCCCGCGTGGTCGTAACGGGCGATATCACGCAAATCGACCTTCCGCAGGATAGAAAAAGCGGTTTGATCCATGCCCTGGGGGTATTGGAGGATGTGGAAGGCATTTCACAGATTTACTTAACACACAAAGATGTCGTACGGCACGATCTTGTGCAGCGCATCATCCGTGCTTATGAGAAGCGGAGGAATTGAACGCGGTAACAAAGGAGGATGGCATGGCGCATAAAGCAGAGAATAAAGAACGGATCGGGCTCATACCAGCCATCATTCTGGCACTGGTGTTTGTGGTTTTTTATCTCTCAGCCTTGGCCGCTTTGACACCAAAGAGATATGATATTGCTGTGGGCGCGCAAGCGGAACAAACGTTCACCGCACCGCGCTCCATTGTGGATGAATCTGCAACGCAAGCGCTTCAGGAAGCCGCGCGCAACGGGACTAAGACGGTCTATAAGCTCGATCAGTCTCTCATAAACCAATACACGCAGGGTGCGGCAAAGTTCTTCAGTGATATCGACGCGTTTCGGCTGGAGGCTGATACGCTGCGCGCTGCACGCATTTCCGGTACCGGTATAAAAGCGGATGGGGCACTTTCCAAAGCGGAATGGCAGAAACTGCTTTCGGAGCAGGATCTGCAGCAGCTTCTTGCTCGTTTTTCTGTGCCGCTTTCTATTGACGAAGGCTGGTGGCTGCTGCAGGTCGAGGATAGTGAGCTGCAGCGTCTGCAGGATGCCGTGCTGCCCAAACTAACCGTATCCTTACAGAACGGGTTGGAAGAACGGCTGCTTACAGCCCGCAAGACGGCGTTTATGCAGGAACTGAATGCAACTACCCTGTCGGATACTTTAAAAGCCATAGGGCAGAAGGTATTGGAATCATATCTCAAGCCGACTTTTGTTCCCGATGAAACTGCGACGGCACTTGCCCGCGATGAGGCCGCCGCTGCAGTGAAGCCGGTCGAGGTCAAGCGCGGCGATGTAATCGTGCGGCAGGGTGAAACCGTTTCCAAGCTGGAGTATGATCTGCTTTACGACTTGGATTTAGTGCGGGCCGGCCGGTCGGATACCATGCTGGATGTGGGCGCCGCACTGTTCCTGATCTGCCTGTTTGCAGGGTTCGCAGCGTTTCTTGTATTGTACAGGCGGCGTGTTGCGGCAAGCCGTAAATACATGCTGATACTGAGCGTCATGCTCACACTAACAGCGCTGCTGGCCTTAGGGCTGCAAAGAATGGACGCCCGTATCACGCCGGGCCTGATTGGCGTCATGCTCATTGCGCTGCTGGTGGACGGACGTACCGCGATGGCAGCAAATGTGCTGCTGGCTGTTTTCATAGGTTGGATAGCGGGGGGCAGGGGCTCGGATCTATTAGGCTTCGAGTCCGCCGTTATGATGTTTTCCATGCTCTCTTCAGGGCTGGTAGCCGTTTATTTGCTGCGCCGCTGCGAAAAACGCGGTACAATCATTACAGCCGGTTTTTTCTCAGGAGTGGCGGCTGCGCTGGTGATCGTTTCCGCATACGTGATGGATGGACGGGCACTCGGCGAGATATTAATTTCCGCAGCGTGGGCACTGGGCAGCAGCGTGCTTTCTGCCGTACTGGTAGTCGGTTCGCTGTCTCTTTGGGAAAACGCTTTTGATGTTGCCACGAGCGCGCGGCTTTCGGAACTTTCCAATGCCAATCATCCGTTGCTGCGGCAGCTTCTTACGGAAGCGCCCGGTACCTACCATCATTCTATGATGACTGCGGCGCTTGCGGAAAGCGCGGCGGAGGCTGTGGACGCGGACGCTTTGCTTGCGCGCGTTGGCGCATATTATCATGACGTTGGGAAGCTGCGCAGGCCGTTGTACTTCAAGGAGAACCAAAAACCGGGGGATAATATTCACGATACGCTGCCTGCCGCGGAGAGCGCAGCCATAATTCTCGCGCATCAGAAGGACGGCGTAATGCTGTTGAACAAGCATAAAATGCCCTCCGCTGTCGTACAGATCGCATTCGAGCACCATGGGACTACGATGGCCGCTTATTTTTACCAGAAGGCAGTGCATGAGAACGGAGGCAAGCTCGTTTCCCAAAAGAATTACCGTTATCCGGGCGCTCGGCCGAGCACCAAGGAAAGCGCGATCGTGTTGCTGGCGGATAGCTGCGAGGCGGCGGTTCGGTCCCTTGATTCTCCGTCGCGGGAAGCAGTGGAGGAAACGGTAGAGAAAATTGTGAAAAGTAAGATGGATGACGGTCAGCTTTCCGCAGCGCCGCTCACACTTAGGGAGTTATACATGATTGAGCAAAGCTTCCTGCGCACGTTCAGCGGGTTGCTGCATGAGCGCATCGCGTATCCGGAATTGCAGGATAAGGGAGGCACAGCGTGATACGTTTGGATGATGAAACAGACGCTTTAAGCGCGCAAGAGATTGCGTGTATAGAAAATGCTGCGAATACGGCGTTGACTGCGCACAATAAACGGGGCAGCGTGGATATTCTTGCTGTGATGCCTTCGCGGATACAAGCTTTAAACAGAGAATACAGAAGCATTGACAGAGTGACGGATGTACTGAGCTTTCCGTCTGTGGAAGCGGGTCAGACGCCTTCTGACGGTTTTTGGGGGGATATCGTGCTTTGCCCGTCGTGCGCGGCGGAACAGGCTGAAGAATACGGACATTCTCTCATGCGAGAACTTGCGTTTCTTACGGTGCACGGCATGCTGCACCTGTTTGGATTTGATCATATAGAGCCTGAGGATGAGACTGTTATGATATCGGAACAGAAGCTGATACTGGAAAGGATGGGATTGCCCAGATGAATCGAACCATACACGAATTGGAGATAAAGAACCTTCTGCGATTGGCGAATGAAGCCATGGACCGCGCCTATGCGCCATATTCCGGATATCGCGTGGGGGCATGCCTGAAAGGGGCGTCCGGCGCGTACTATTTGGGCTGTAACGTTGAAAATGCTTCTTATTCCGCTACTAACTGCGCAGAGCGCACCGCTGTATACAAAGCCGTATCTGAAGCGGAACGCGGATTCGATGCAATCGCCATAGTATCGACAGGCGATCAGCCGACAGTACCGTGCGGGGTGTGTCTGCAGGTACTTTCGGAATTCTGTGAGCCGGAAATGCCCATTATTTGTGCAAACCGCAGCGGAAAATATCAGCTGTATTCTCTTGAAACACTGCTGCCGCATCCGTTTGTGGGGAAAGAGATAAAATGACAGCGGCTTCTTATAAAAGCGGATTTATTTCCATCATCGGATGCCCCAATGTAGGCAAATCCACGCTTCTGAACCGGTTGGTCGGGCAGAAGATTGCTATCGTATCTCCCCGTGCGCAGACGACGCGCAACAGAATCACCGGCGTACTGACCCGGACGGGTTACCAGATGGTGTTTCTGGATACGCCCGGTGTCGCAGCACCAAAGAACCGATTGGGCGAGTATATGCGCCGTGTCGCGTATTCTGCGCTGGACGAAGTGGAAGCCGTATTATATCTGGTGGACCCGGTCAACGGGCTGCGTGAGCGCGATAAGGCGCTTGTTGAGCGGATAAAGCAGGCGAAAGCGCCCAAGATAGGTGTTATTAATAAAATCGACTGCGCTTCCCTGTCGCAGGTGGAAGAAGCAGAATCGTTTCTATCGGAAGCCGCGTGCTTTGACCACGTAATCCGTGTAAGCGCACAGGATGGAACGGGAGTGGCGGCGCTCGAGGAACTGCTTCGGGGATACCTTGTCGAGGGGCCGCAGTATTTTCCTGACGATATGGTTACGGATCTTCCGGAGCGCGTGATCTGCGCCGAACTGATCCGTGAAAAGACACTGCTGCTGCTTCGCGAAGAGGTTCCGCACGGCGTAGGCGTAGAAGTGGATAAAATGTCTGTGCGCGAAGACGGCAGTATGACGGATATTTGGGCTACTATTTACTGCGAACGAGACGGACACAAAGGCATTGTCATCGGTAAAGGCGGCGCCATGCTGCGCAGAATCGGCGAGACTGCCAGGAAAGATATGGAATGGATGCTGGGCACGCAGGTTAACCTGCAGCTGTATGTAAAGGTGCGTGAAGACTGGCGCAACAGTACAACGGCGCTGCGTGAGTTGGGCTACGAATAGCGCAGCGGCCCTTTGCCGAAATTTGCTTTTCATGGGAATGCGTAAAGCGTGGCAGAATAAGCGAAACTAATCGGCAAAAGGGGGCGCTTTGCGATGAAAAAAACAAAAGTCAAGAAAGCCTGGCGTGAATTCTCGCAAACGGGGGCAGTTGGCGCATATCTGACATATCGCGCCATGCTGACCCAGGAAAACAAGCAGCCGGACTAATTGGTTGCTGCCGCTGACCGAAACTCATTTTTGCAAGCGGTATGATTTGAAAATGCCGCGTAAAGCGGCATTTTGCACATGTGATTGGTTCGGGGGAGGCGGGGAGTATGGCGTATCTGACGGTGACGGGAATCGTTACCCGGTATGTGAATTATAAAGACAACGACCGGATACTGACTTTGTTCACGCGTGAGATGGGACGTATTGATGCACGCGCAAGAGGCTGCAGAAGGCCGAAAAGTCCGCTGCTTGCCTGTTCGCAGCCGTTTGTATTCGGAGAGTTTCAGATATTTGCCGGGAAGGACAGGTATTCGATCGACCAATGCGACGTCAGGGAAACATTCTATCCGATACGGGAAGATATGGATCGGTTTGCCGTAGGGTCCATGATGCTCTCACTTTCACAGCATGCAGTACAGGAGGGGGAGTCGAATTCTGATTTATTTTCACTGCTGTATCACGGACTGAGCTTTTTGTGTTATGGTGAAGCCGAGCCGCTGGATATCGGCCTGTGCTTTGCAACCCGGTATGTGCAGGCGACGGGGTTCTGCCCGGTGATTACATACTGTTCAGCCTGCGGCGCAGATCTTCGTACGATGCATACGGTGTGCTTCGACCCGCGCACGGGCGGCGCGCTGTGCGATGACTGCGCAAAACTCGAAGGCGCTCCAAACAGCGTTTCCTGCCTGACGCTTGAGGCAATGCGTCGTATGCTGCTGATGGAGGATAAAGATATGGATCGCGTCCGATTGCCGGACAGTGTTCGCTATGAGCTGCACACCCTGCTGGAACAATATTGCGCCCATGTGTTCGAACGGGAAAGCAAACCCCTCGCAGCACTCAAACCACTGTTGCGAACGGGCTGAACATGCAGGAAATCCTGCACAAAACCAATTTTTTATTGCCTTTTTCGGGTGGGCGGGATATAATAATTAGGCTTAAAGCGAACGTTTCGCTTTTTGCGCAGGAATTCCTGCGATTTTTACGAAACAAAATGAAGCATTTGTACAATCCGCATAAATATTTTTGTATGGGAGGAAATTAGATGGCTCACAAGTACGTATATCTTTTCAACGAGGGTAATGCGCAAATGCGCAACCTTTTAGGCGGCAAAGGCGCAAACCTTGCCGAAATGACAGGATTAGGCCTCCCCGTACCGTTTGGATTTACGATTACAACAGAAGCATGCACGCAGTACTATGAAGACGATCGCACCATCAATGATGAAATCTTAAAGCAGATTTTTGAAGCCGTTGAAAAGCTTGAAAAAGTCGCTGGCAAGAAATTCGGCGATGTGAGTAATCCGTTCCTTTGCTCCGTGCGTTCCGGTGCCCGCGCTTCCATGCCGGGCATGATGGATACCATTCTCAACCTCGGCTTGAATGACGAAACCGTAGAAGGTCTCGCGAAACTGACCGATAATCCGCGCTTTGCCTACGATAGCTATCGCCGCTTTATCCAGATGTTCAGCGATGTCGTCATGGAAGTGGAAAAAGCGAAGTTCGATGAAATCCTCGATGCAGTCAAGCATGAAAACAACTGCAAACTGGATACGGAACTGACTGCCGATAACCTCAAGGAAGTCGTCAAGCGCTATAAGAAGCTCTATCGTGAAGAAAAGGGCCATGATTTCCCGCAGGATCCCAAGGAACAGCTCCTCGAATCCGCCAAAGCCGTTTTCCGCAGCTGGGACAACCCCCGTGCTATCGTATACCGCCGCATGAACGACATCCCCTCCGATTGGGGTACCGCCGTCAACGTGCAGGCCATGGTATTCGGCAATATGGGCAATGACTCCGGTACCGGCGTTGCGTTCACGCGCAATCCTTCCACCGGAGAAAACAAGCTTTACGGCGAGTTCCTGATGAACGCGCAGGGCGAAGATGTCGTGGCCGGTATCCGCACGCCGATGCCCATTGACGAAATGAAGAAGATCATGCCCGAAGTGTATGACCAATTCACCAAGATCGCGCTGACGCTCGAAAAGCATTACCGCGACATGCAGGATATGGAATTCACCATCGAGCGCAGTAAGCTCTTCATGCTGCAGACGCGTAACGGAAAGCGTACCGCTGCCGCCGCCTTACAGGTTGCCGTCGATCTCGTTAACGAAGGCATGATCACTGAAGAAGAAGCCCTGCTCAAGATCGATCCGCGTTCTCTTGACTCCCTGCTGCATCCCACTTTTGATACCGCGCAGCTCAAGAAGACCAAACCCGTCGCGCATGGCCTGCCGGCATCCCCGGGAGCAGCCTGCGGCCGCGTATACTTTACCGCAGCAGACGCGATTGATGCCGTCAAGCGCGGTGAAAAGGTCATATTGGTTCGTCTTGAGACTTCCCCCGAAGATATCGAGGGCATGTACGCTTCCGAAGGCATACTGACCGCCCGCGGCGGTATGACTTCCCACGCGGCGGTTGTCGCGCGCGGCATGGGTACCTGCTGCGTAGCAGGCTGTTCCGAGATTACGGTTGTGGAAAAGAACCATACGTTCGTCACCGCCGAAGGCAAGACCTTCAAGGAAGGAGATTGGATCTCTCTGGACGGTTCTACCGGCAATGTTTACGGTGAGAAGATCAGCACCGTGGAAGCTGCTGTTTCCGGCAACTTCGCCACCATAATGGGCTGGGCCGATAAAACCCGCAAGCTTAAGGTGCGTACCAATGCCGATACTCCGCACGATGCAGAGCAGGCTGTCAAATTCGGCGCGCAGGGCATCGGTCTGTGCCGCACAGAGCATATGTTCTTCGGCGAAGGTCGTATCCCCGCTATCCGCGAAATGATCGTTGCCAAGGATGAACCGGGCCGCCGTAAGGCACTGGGCAAGCTTCTGCCCATGCAGCGCAGCGACTTCAAAGGTATCTACAAGGCGATGGGCGAGTATCCTGTTACCGTCCGTCTGCTGGATCCCCCGCTGCATGAGTTCCTGCCCGTGTTGGACGCGGACATCAAGGCGCTTGCAGATGAAATGGGCATCACGTTTGACGAACTCAAAGCCACCGTTGCCAGCCTGCATGAGCTGAACCCCATGCTGGGCCACCGCGGCTGCCGCCTTGCGGTTACCTATCCTGAAATTGCCGAGATGCAGGCACGTGCTATCATTGAGGCCGCTATTGAAGTCAGGCAGGAAACCGGTCTGAATATCGTTCCCGAAATCATGATCCCTCTCGTTGGAGACTCCAAGGAGTTCCAGTTCGTGAAGCAGGTCGTCGATAAGACAGCCCGCGAGGTCATGGAAGAGCGCAAGATCACCATTACCTACCTCGTGGGTACCATGATCGAAGTGCCGCGCGCTGCTCTCGTTGCGGATACCATCGCAAAGACTGCAGAATTCTTCTCGTTTGGCACCAACGACCTTTCCCAGATGACGTTCGGCTTCAGCCGCGACGACGCTGGCAAGTTCTTGGATGATTATTATAAGAAGAAGATATTCGAATCCGATCCCTTCGCACGCGTTGATCAGGATGGCGTTGGCAAGCTCATGCAAATGGCTTGCGAACTTGGACGCAAGGTGCGCCCTGAAATCAAGCTGGGCATCTGCGGCGAACATGGCGGCGATCCTTCTTCCATCGAATTCTGCCATAAGCTCGGCCTGAACTACGTATCCTGCTCGCCTTTCCGCGTGCCCATCGCGCGTTTGGCTGCGGCGCAGGCTACCATTAAGGAAAAGCAGGGCAATCTGTAAACCTATAAGCAGTTGCAAAACGCACAATCCGGCGAAATATTCGCCGGATTGTGTTCTATCTACAGCATTTGATTTGTTAAACTGGAAAGTCAGTCTACAATTTCTGCTCCGTAGCGCGCGGCTGCCTTATGAACCCTGTAAGCGTCGCTGTGTGCATATACGGCGGCAATGCCGGGGTAAACGAACAGCGCAGCATGTGCCTGCTCAGCGTTGTGTACATGAAAGGCAATGGGGATATTACTGATCTCAGGCAACAGGGAAATGAGTATATCGCGTATGGCGTCAGCTTGTAAATCCGCGAGGTCGAGATGAAGCGCTTTCGTATCCTTACTTAATGCTGATACTCGGTCGATTGCCTGACTAGTGGAAAGCCCGGATAGAGTCAACAACTCAAAGGGTTCCAATTGGTTAAGCGGCAGCCGGACGCAAGAGGAACAGATCGCCTCGGCATCGGAAGTGGCCTGACGGGCGTGCCCGTGGAAACCATTGAGCAGATTACGAATCGCTTTGATATGTGCGGGCGTAGTCCCGCAGCAGCCGCCAATAGCGGCTGCGCCGCTGTGGAGATAGGGCTGCATGGCGGTCGCCATATCGTCCGGGGATAATGAATAGGAGCCATCGACAGGAATCCCTGCGTTGGGCATGGCGAAAGCGGGCAGCGGACTTGCACCCGCAAGCCGTGAATATCCCAAAAACAATTCCTCAGGACCCAATCCGCAGTTTACCCCGCAAAGCGCGGCCCCCAATTTTGCGCAGCAAAGCCCTAGCACCTCAGGCGGATTGCCGGCATAAGTATTATCATCCGGCTCCAGTGTAAAGCTACAGAACACGGGCAGCTGACAAGCAGCGCGGGCAGCGAGCAGCGCAAGGCGGGCTTCGCTTAAATCGCTCATGGTTTCAATCAGGAGAATGTCGGCGCCTGCAGCTGCTGCGATGGTGCATTGCTGGAAAAAGGAATCATATATCTGCTGCGGCATACAGGGTGCGTTTTGAATACGCTCTCCTGTAGGACCGATGGACGCGGCTACATAAACTGTCCGGCCTAGACCGGCAGCAGCTTCACGGCACAGCGATACGCCGCTTTGTATGAGTTCCTCCATGCGATCCTGCAAACCGAATACGGAAAGACGCAGGGTGCTTGCGCCGAACGTATTAGCCGTTATGATATCCGCGCCAGCGTCAAGGTAGGCCGTATGGATATCCAATACATCCATTGGATGGGTGGCGTTGAGCAGTTCTGGGCATTCTTCTTTGTGCAGAATGCCGGACTGTGCAAGCATGGTGCTGATTGCGCCGTCCAGCAGGAGTATATGATTTTGCATAATCGGGAGAATTGACATGAGGGCGCCTCCTTCTGCGTTGCCTGCGTAAACCGGCTATATGGGCTGAGTAATGGTGCAAAACGGAATTTTCCCTCTGATTACCTTTTCATTGTACCATTCCTTGTTTTGGGTTGCAATCTGAACGGGTATATGCTACTATAGTTCGGATACTGGATAGGTATGCGGATTAGGCCGCAGGTAAATATACAACATGGAGGACTAGGATGGCAACCGTGGAGAAACTCGAGAACAGCAAAGTGAAGTTTACTGTTGAAATCGGCAAAGAAGCTTTCAGCGAGGCGCTGCAGCAGGCATATATCAAGACAAAATCAAAGTACAATATCCCCGGTTTCCGCAAGGGTAAGGCGCCGCGCAAGGTTATCGAGAGCATGTATGGCGAGGGCGTCTTTTTTGAGGACGCGTTTGAGCTTGTTTATGGAGATGCTTACGATAAAGCAGTTGAAGATCTGAAAATTGAGCCCGTTGACCGTCCGGATGTTTCCATTGAAAGCATCGGTCTTGAGAATGGTATCGTGTTTACGGCAGAAGTTGCTGTGAAGCCGGAAGTTTCACTTGGGGCTTATAAGGGTATAGAAGTAGTGAGCAGGGCGTATACTGTGGAAGATGCGCAGATCGATGCTATCATCGATCAGGAGCGCGAGAAGGTCGCCCGCTTTGTTGAGATGGAACGTCCCGTAGAGCAGGGCGACCGCGTGCTGTTGGATTATTCCGGCAGTGTGGACGACGTGAAGTTCGATGGCGGTACAGCTGAGGATCAGACGCTGGATATCGGTTCAGGGAGGTTCATACCTGGCTTTGAGGAACAGCTTGTAGGCATGAACAAGGGTGAGGAAAAGAACATTACCGTTACCTTCCCCGAAGATTACCATGCTGAAGAGCTCAAAGGCAAAGCCGCCGTATTTGAAGTAACCATCAAAGGCATTCAGAAGAAGGAACTGCCGGAACTGGATGACGAATTTGCCAAGGATATCTCCGAATTTGATACGCTCGCCGAGCTTCGCGCGGACAAGCGAACCGCACTTGAAAAGCGCAACAGCGAGCGCGCCAAAGCCGAGATGGAGGATGAGGCAGTCCGCAAGGCGACTGAAAACGCAAAGTTTGAAGTGCCCAACGCTATGATCGAGCGGCAGATGGATTACATGCTGCAGGATCTTGCCTACAGACTTTCCATGTCCGGGCTAAAGCTGGATGATTACTGCAAATACATGGGTATGGATGTCAGAACGCTGCGCGATGGGTATCGTGCCGAGGCCGATCAGCGCGTGCGCACTCAGCTCGTGCTCGAAGCTGTTGCCAAAGCGGAAAACATTGAGGTTACCGAAGAGGAACTGGAACAGGAGCTTGCCGATTATGTCAGCCGTGCCGGCTCGACGCTCGAAGAGTTCAAGGCCACCCTCAAAGAGGATGACTACGATTATTTCCGCGAACGCATACAGGTTCGTAAAACGATAGATGTGATCATGGCCAATGCCGTGTTTACAGAAAAGCCTGCGGAGGATGGGGAGAAATCCGAGCAGGCGGGTTCCTAAAAAAGTTTTAGCAGTTGCCTGAGTTGGGGGCGCGCTAATCGGCGAAGGACCTGCAACAAAAGGAGGAACAAACTTATGAGTTTAATACCGATGGTCGTAGAGCAAACCAATCGTGGTGAGCGTTCTTACGATATTTATTCCCGTCTTCTGAAGGACAGAATCATATTCCTGGGCGGCGAAGTGACGGATGAGGAAGCAAACCTCATCGTAGCGCAGCTTCTGTTTTTAGAGGCCGAAGATCCCGATAAGGATATCAGCCTGTATATCAACAGCCCGGGCGGTTCTGTCACAGCAGGTATGGCCATTTACGATACGATGCAGCACATCAAATGTGATGTGTCCACAATTTGTATCGGTATGGCAGCGTCCATGGGCGCGTTCCTGCTTGCGGCGGGTGCGAAAGGCAAACGCAGAGCATTGCCCAACGCCGAAATCATGATCCATCAGCCCAGCGGCGGCGTGCGCGGCCAAACCACGGATATCCAAATTCAGGCCGAGCGCATGATCGCCATTAAGAAACAACTGAACAAAATCCTGGCCGAACGTACCGGCCAGCCTATTGAGCGGGTGGAGATCGACACCGAGCGGGATAACTTTATGACCGCCGAACAAGCGCAGAAGTACGGCCTGATCGATCAGATTTTCCCCCCGAGAAGGTAAGGTGAACTATGCCCAAATATGAGGAAAAGGGTCCCGTAAAATGCACATTCTGCGGTAAGAACCAGGATGAGGTGCATCGCATTATCGCGGGCCCGGGCGTATACATCTGCAATGAATGCGTGGAGCTTTGCCGCGAAATCATTGAAGAAGATACAGCCACCCAGCCCGTGGATCTTTCGGATGTGCCCAAACCGCGGGAGATTATGGATGTCCTGAATCAGTATGTAATCGGCCAGCAAGATGCTAAAAAGGCGCTTGCCGTCGCCGTTTACAACCATTATAAACGCATCGGCGCGGGTGCTTCCCGTGACGATGTCGAACTGCAGAAGAGCAATATCATCATGCTCGGGCCGACGGGCTGCGGCAAGACCATATTGGCCCAGACACTTGCAAAAATACTCAACGTGCCTTTTGCAGTAGCGGACGCCACCTCCCTCACGGAGGCGGGTTACGTTGGCGAGGACGTTGAAAACATATTGCTCAAGCTCATTCAAGCGGCGGATTACGATGTGGAGCGTGCCGAGAAAGGCATTATCTACATTGACGAAATCGATAAGATTGCCCGCAAGAGCGAGAACCCGTCCATTACACGCGATGTATCCGGCGAAGGCGTGCAACAGGCGCTGCTCAAGATACTGGAGGGCACCACTGCCAGCGTTCCGCCGCAGGGCGGCCGCAAGCATCCGCATCAGGAGTTCATTCAAATTGATACCACGAATATACTGTTTATTTGCGGCGGCGCATTCGCGGGTATCGACAGCATCATAAAACGCCGTACCGGCGATAAGCAAATGGGCTTCGGCGCAGAGGTGCAGTCCAATGTAGATAAGGACATCGGAGCGATATTGAAGGATATACTGCCTGAGGATCTGCTCAAGTTCGGACTCATCCCCGAATTCGTAGGCCGTATGCCCGTTATCGTCACGCTGCACCAGCTTGATGAGTCTGCACTGCTTTCCATACTCACAGAGCCTAAGAATGCGCTTACACGCCAGTACAGGCGCTTGTTCGAGATGGACGGTGTAGAGCTCAAGTTTGAGGATGCCGCGCTTAAGGCGGTGGCACAAAAGGCCATTGCCCGTAAAACGGGCGCTCGCGGCCTACGGGCGATACTCGAAGACGTGATGATGGATGTCATGTACGATATCCCTTCCCGTTCTGATGTAGAAAGCTGCACCATCACGAAGGAGACAATCGACAAGACACAGACGCCGCTTTTGAAACTGCGCGAAGAAAAACGGCTGAAGTCTGGGGAAAGCGCCTCTTAACATTAAGAACTAACAAAAGCGCCGGAGCATTCCGGCGCTTTTGGCTGTCAAAAACCTCTTAGTAGAAGTCGGCTGTAACATTTTTTAATATGAGGCTTTCAATATGTCATTTTGCAGGCGATTGGTTGTGCGGTGCAAAATGACACCTTCCCCGGAAATGCTTACATTTTCGGGATTTCATCAAGGAGCTATGCGTTTGGCCCTATGGGCACAAACGCGACCTTAGAGCGTAAGTTGAAGCGACAGTTTTACTGCGCTAGCAGAAAACCGAGCTACAACTTGCGCGGTGAGCTTCAAAAAAGTGGATGCTTCCACTTTTTCGACATGTAAAAGCGCCGGAGTGATCCGGCGCTTTTGTGTATTATGCTGTTATTTCACGGTTATCGTCACATTGGTGGTCAGCGTGCGAACGGGGGACTCGAGGTTGGGCGAATACTGCATTTCCGCTTTGATCTGGTAGGTACCGGCGGGAAGGCGCAGTTCGGGGTCAGCATAGTAATCATCCGCGAAGTCCTTATCAGCATCGGGGCTTACGCAGCCGGCCTTAACAAACTTATACGTTAAAGGCTTATCCTTTTTGACGGTGGTCTTCATGAGCTCCAAAGTTGTTGCGTATTCGCCGTTGAAGTTGCCGCCGGTAATGGGGAAGTACACAAGCTGCTGCGTGCCGTATACGTCAATGCTGCTGCGGCTGCTGATGTTCTTAAGGATAGCGCGGCACTTGATAGGCTCGTTCGCCTTATATGTGCCCTTATCCAATATCAGTTCCAGCTTCAGACTGCCGTTTTCGGCGCTGGCTTTCACTTCTTTGCTAACCGTGCCGGTTGATTTTTCTACAAGGTATTTGCTGAAGACATAAGCCAAGGTTCCCTTGTAAGATACGACAGACCAGCTGCCGGATTTTCCAATGTACTGCACCGACTGCCCTTGCTTTAAATAGCCGATAGCGGGGTATTTCGCGCTGTTGGGGCCAGTGCGTACATTGACGGCGGTTGTGGCCGCCCGATACATAACAGGCACTGTGGTCAGGTATGTGCTGTACACATAAGCGTTCTTGCCGTTATAAAGTATTTTTGACCAGCTGCCGGATTTTCCGACGTATTGAACAACCTCCCCTTTTTTGAGCGCGCCGATTGCCTGATATTTGGCGCTGCTGGGGCCTGTGCGTACATTGACGGCGGTGTTTGCGATCCGGTATTGCACTGGTGCAGGATCAGAACTTGCCGCGAGTGCCGGCATAGCGCATAAAAACAGCATAGTCAGTGCTAAAACGGCTGCAATCAGTTTCTTTTTCATGTGAAATCCCTCCTGTATGTGTCTACACTCAAAACGTATCTGTTTCTGATAAAGTTGCAAGGTATATATTACCTTTTGTGTACCGGAAGTCATTGACTGACACGATATCTTAGTCCCCGAAGCCGTGAAGCTGCGAGGGTGGCTGCTCAGATAATGTTTTAAGTTTGCATGGAGGTCGATTTGTGATACAATGATAGGCGAAAAATTGGTATTCATCGGAGGACGCAGGTGCACATTATCGCCGGTACGGCGCGCGGGAGACAGATTTTGACCCCACAGGGACGAAATACCCGGCCTACACTCGGGCGCGTAAAAGAATCGCTGTTTGGCATTCTGCAGTTTTCGCTGGAAGGCGCACGTGTACTGGATTTATTTGCAGGCTCCGGAAGTCTTGGATTGGAAGCGCTGTCCAGAGGAGCGGCATTCGCGGTATTCAACGATGCGGATCGCGGCTGCTGCGACTTAATCCGCCGCAATCTCGACTCTCTTGGGTTTACCGGGCGAGCAGCACTCATGCAGTTTGACGCTATGACGGCCATTGGACGCCTTTCGGGCGGACAGGCATTTGATATCGTATTTCTTGACCCGCCCTATAAAATGGGCGCGCAGCAGGCGCTTATTGCTCTGTTTCGTGAAGGACTTATTGCGCCGGGAGGCAGGGTGGTTGTGGAGCATGCGTGGGAGGATGCTCCGCATGCTGAAGTGTCGATCGAACGTGTCGATACGCGGAAATACGGGGATACAGGAATTAGCTTCTTTATTGGGAAAACGGGAAAGGAAGGTTCCTTAGGTTGAATATCGGCGTTTACCCCGGCAGTTTTGATCCGCTGACAGCGGGACACATGGATATACTTCGCCGCGCGGCGGCGCTTATGGATCGCGTTGTGGTTGCGGTACTGGTCAATTCCGCAAAGAAGCCCTTTTTTACAGTTGAAGAACGAATTGCTTTTATTGCAGCCGCCGTGGAAGCGGAAGGAATACCCAATGTGGATACGGGGTCGTTCAACGGCCTGTTGGTGGAATATGCCGATCAGATAGGCGCCCGCCATATCATTCGCGGACTCAGAGCGGTCATGGATTTTGAATATGAGTTTCAGATTGGATCTATGAACAGGAGGCTGGCCCCGCATATCGATACCGTGTATTTTATGGCCGAACCCGAGCACTCTTATCTGAGCTCAAGTGTTGTCCGGGAGGTCTGTTCGTTAGGTGGC
This sequence comes from uncultured Oscillospiraceae bacterium, assembly GCA_964440115.1. GTDB lineage: Bacteria > Bacillota > Clostridia > Christensenellales > CAG-138 > JAEWWD01. Next base: position 174,082 of record CAYTPV010000006.1, read on the forward strand.
ACGATAGAAGGGCTGGTCCCGGCGGTAAACTTAAGTATGATAACAGAAAGGTTGACAAAGCGATGAGCACACAGAATCAGCAATCATTGCGGATATTTACGATTATTTCTCAGATTGAGCAAACACTCGAAAGCGCGCCTCGCCCCAAACTCGGCGGCGGCGGCCGCAGGGTAGTGGATGTGGATGAAATATTCGATCTTCTTGGCGACCTGAAAGTTACGATCCCCGAGGATATCCGCCGCGCCAACAGTGTGCTGATCGAAGCCGATACGCTGCTGGAGCATGCCAACCAGGAAGCGGTAGAAGTTGTGGAGCAGGCGCAGCGGGAAGCCGAAGAGCTGCATAAGCAATCCGTTGCGGAAGCGCAGCAAATACGCATTGTAGCGGAGGAAGAATTCGAAGCGCGCGTAGCGGAAGACAAGGTCATGATGGAAGTGCAGCGCAGAGCCGAGCTTCTGCAGCAGCATGCGGAGCGCAATGCGCAGGTGGTTTATAACGGCGCAAAACAGTACGCGGATGAACTGCTGCAGGATGTCCAGCGCTTCCTCATGAACTATCAGCAAATGGTAGCGCAAAATCGTGCTGAATTAAATGTAACGGTTTCTCAGCAGGCGCAAGGCAGCACGCCGGAACAGCCCGCCGCCGCGGTTTCAGCACCGGTAGCTGCAGCAACGGCTTCTGCAAAAGCAGCGCAGCCTGCTCAGCCGGTTATCCCCAGAAAACCTCAGCCTGTTGACCTTGAAGAAGATGACGAAGAGGAAGAAGAACCTCGCCGTGGACTCTTTGGATGGTTCCGCAGACGTGATGAAGAGGTTTTTGAGGATGAGGACGAGGAAATTGAAGATGAAAAGCCCGCAAAAACCGGCAAACGCTTGAAGCGGCAGTCAGAAGATTTAGACGTGGATTTGGACGAATAATGGTCATAAGCCGGTCGGATTACTTCCGACCGGCTATTTATTTACAATCGCAAGCGAACAAAGAAAACTCCCCCGGCACAGCCGGGGGAGTTTGGTGATTCTAATGGATGGTTACAGGCTGGCAAGAACGCCGGTTTCCGCATTGAACGCATCGATAAGCGCGTCAACATCTTTGGCCTGCTTGTGAATGCCGCCCCAGTAGTTGTCATAATCATACCACTGCGCATTGAGTTCATCCACGGTCTTGCCCTGCTGCTCAACCCAAGTATAGTACTTGAGGTTGTGCACGCGCTTGCGGGCTTCGTAGGTAAGCTCTTCCATGGTGTCCGTACGCACGCTGAGCATATGGCCATAGTAATCTGCAGCAGCCTTAACATCGCTGTATTCGCCGTTGCGTTCTGCGAGTTCCGCGATACGGGAGCCGTACATCTCGGCGGAGTCGGTTCCGACAGTGAAGAGAACGTCGTTCTCAGTCAGTTCGTAGTACTTTGCCATCTTGATGCAGCAGAGTACGTTCGCGATGCCGGAAATACCGAGCAGCGAGAGCTTCTCAATAAACGCGGCATCCAAACCAAGCTCGCTCATCAGGAACGCACGGCCGGTAGGATCGTTGAATAGGCGCAGGAGGTTCTGGCTGTCATCGTCGTCGATCGCGACCACCATGTCGGTGTTCTTGACGTTGTGCACCCAGGGGACGTGCTTGTCGCCGATTCCTTCAATGCGGTGGCCGCCGAAGCCGTTATTGAGCAGCGTGGGGCACTGCAGCGCTTCGCCGACGGCGAGTTTGGCGTTCGGGTACTTCTCCTTGATATAATCGCCGCTGGCCATCGTGCCGGCGGAGCCGGAGGTGAAGGCCATACCTGCCAGACGGTCATTTTCGCCCTTGAGTTTAAGGAACGCATCTTCGATGGCCTTGCCGGTGACGGTGTAATGCCACAGATGGTTGCCCATTTCTTCAAATTGGTTGAATATCACGACATCTTCACGCGTGTTGCGCAGTTCCCATGTCTTGTCGAAAATCTCTTTGACATTGCTTTCGCAGCCGGGGGTTGCGATGACTTCGCCGGCGATGCGGGACAGCCACTCAAAACGTTCACGGCTCATTTCCGCAGGCAGTATGGCGATAGAATCGCACGAAAGCAGCTTGGAGTTGTAAGCGCCGCCGCGGCAATAGTTGCCGGTGGAGGGCCAAACTGCCTTATGATAGGTGGGATCAAACTGGCCGGTGACTAGGCGCGGAGCGAGGCATCCGAAAGAAGCGCCAACTTTGTGGCAGCCGGTGGGGAACCATTTGCCGGTCAGAACCACGATGCGGGCCTTCACGCCGCTCAGAGCGGAGGGGATTTCCAGCGTATTGACATCGCCATAGAGTCCGCCGCTCATCTTGGGTTCGTTGCGCCAAGAGATACGGAACAGGTTGAGCGGGCTGATATCCCAAAGACCAGTATGCTTAAGGCCTTCTTTGATTTTGTCAGGGATCAGCTTCGGATCGCGCATTTGTGCCAGTGTGGGGATAACAATTTTGTTTTCGCGCGCTCTCTGAATGGTACGCTGAAGGTTACTGCGATTCACGGTCAAGTCAATCATGATGCTTTGCTCCATTTCTATATACTGTAGTTGTAAAGGCACGCCATTGTGCCATGGTTTCCTTAATATGAGTGTAGCCCATTTGAACAGGTTTGTAAATGCTTCCCAAGCATTTTGCTAAAAATATTTATTTGTAACTAAAATATTTTCAGGCTACACTGCCTCTGCACTATCTTCTGCGATCTTGCAAACGTCCACCCATTCGCCGCCAGTCACCTCAAGCAGCCTCTCCGGCGTTATGACAACGCAGGATGCCGGGCTGCCGGCGGCAGGGTATACTACATCAAACCGGCAAAGAGATCGGTCCAGATATACCTTAACCGGCGTTGCGAGCGCAAACGGACAAACTCCACCAACAGGATGCCCAATCAGACGCAAGGCATCCTCGGGGGAGAGCATTTTTGCTTTACATCCGAAAGTTTCGCGATATTTCCGGTTGTCTATTCTGGCATCGCCAGCCGCGAGTACCAAAATTGCGCCGTCATCCTTTTCAAAAGAGAGCGTTTTGGCTATTCGCTGCGGCTCAACATTCAACGCGAGCGCGGCAAGTTCCACCGTTGCGCTGGAGACTGAAAATTCACGGATTTCTTCCGGGATGTTGTTGCGTTCAAAATATTGTCGGACTTCAAAAATACCCATGAAACTTACATCCTGTTATAGTATGCCGGTGCGGAAGAGGTCTTCCTCAATCAGCATTGCAATATCCTTTTCGCTTTTGAGTTGATCGCCATGCATACAGGGGATAACATGCACATTATCAAGCAAATTGGCGTATTCGAGATATTTCGCTCGTGCACGTTTCTGCAGGCTGGCTTTGGATTCATACACGTCCTTTTCCATTCCCGCATAATCGCGGTATCCCTTGCGGTAAACGTTGGCGCCGGCTTCTTCAATATTTACATCGAGAAAAATGTGCACATCCGCCATGGGTATGCCAAAATGGTTGTATTCAAGCTCCAGTACAAAATCCAGAAGGTCCGGTTTATCCAGATCGCAGTCGCGGATGCTCTGGTAAACGGCGTTGGAAAGCACGTAACGGTTAATCAGCAGTACATCCACCGCGCCGTCCGAATATCCCTGAAAGGCATCAAAGCGATCCAAAGCAAACCACAGCGCCATGCTTTTGCCATCCACGTCGCAGGCATTGACACCTTCTGAACCTGTCAGATACTTTCCGATTTCACGCCCGAAAAAGCTGCCGTACATTGGGAACGACATGGTATCCACAAGCATACCGCGCTTTTTGAGGGCGCGCTCCAAATGGTAAAGCTGAACGGTTTTTCCGCTGCCATCGATACCTTCAAACGCAATCACTGCGGTACGCGCCATGATTTGCCCTCCCCATGTTCACATAACGCCGTCATTATACCATAGGACATGCCTGCCTGCAACCGAGCACGGAGCGTATGTTCACAGGCGGTTGTCCGGCGTTCTCGTTATGTGATATACTCTAACAAGCGCGAGCATGCGCTGTTCAGGAGAGAGATATGCCCAGAAGGGAAAAAAGAAGCAGAATACGGCGAAAGCGGACCAGTCTCAAAGCAACCAACGCAGGCCCAATATTGGCTTTTTCCGCTACAGTGGTAAGTATACTTGGCGCTATTGCACTCATTGTGTTTGTAGCGCTTCCTGCTTTACTGCCTAAACTCGGCATATCCTATCAGCCGCCTTGGCAGCCTACGCCCACGCCACGTCCGACAGCGCGGCCCACGCCAACGCCGCATCCGGTAACGCGGATTGACCCGGCAGAGCTGCAGCATGAAGTCGTACTGACGGGGTACGATGATTATAAGTGGTTTGCAGATCCCTGCGCGTGGGGCGATAAACTTGTATTTACCGCCGGACGTTTGGTGGATAAAACTGTGCGTATGGACGCGATGTTTATGCTGGATATGCAGGCAGGCACATTTGAGAAGGTACAGGCGGAGCTTACCAACAATGATTATGTGTATCCGGTTCTGAATGATAAATGGCTTGTCTATCTTGATTCCGATGCGGCAGGCGGAGGAATTATTCGGGCAATACAGCTATCCTCCGGGGCATCAAAAACAGTAAAGCAGTTTTATGCTGGGCAGCCCAGATTGAGTCTGGATGGCGACACGATTGCATGGATGGAACGTACAGGCAGCCGCATGGATAAGCTATTTGTGTGCGACCTGAACTCGCTTGAAAATGTTGCCGTGCATTTGTTCAGCAACACGGCTTACGGGCAATCAGGTATTTCCATGAGTAACGGGCAGATTATTTATGCCGAGGCCGATCCCAACACCACTGAAGCTGAACTCAATGAAGCGCCTAAGAGCGCGATATACAGCGTAGAGCGCAATGTCGGGAAAACTTCCGTATATGCCCCTGAAACCTACGTTCACGATCCCATGACCAACGGCAAGCAGTGGATCTGGCGCAACGGCAGCCACGGGGAAGGTGACGACCTGTATTGGACTCGGAATGCACAGCCGCCAAAACTTCTTGCGGAAGATATTGTGGAATACGGTCTTTCCAATACGTTTGCTGCATACAGCAAGAATGAAGCTATATATGTATATTTCTTTGACGATGGTACCAGCACTGTCATAACGCCGACAGATCGCGAGCGTGCGCAGTTGTTGGGCGTATCGAACGGTGTGGTTGTTTGGATGGACGTTACTTCCCGCGAGAGGGATATCATGAAGTTCGCCAAAATCGAATAAGCTCATTCGGTATTGTAGTCTTACACAAATGGAGGATGTATGCCAAAAACAGCCCATCCTGTATTTTTCTGCGGGGAATGCGGCTATGAAAGCACCAAATGGCTGGGCAAATGCCCGGGCTGCGGAAGCTGGAATACGCTGGTGGAAAGTGCCGCAATTAAAGTGCGCCCTATGGGCGCATTTGCGCAGGCGCAGCTGTTAAGCGAGGTTGATTCTGCTTCGGCGAGCCGAACGGGTACCGGTATGGAGGAATTGGACCGCGTATTGGGCGGCGGAATGGTACCGGGCATGACGGTGCTGATCGGCGGAGATCCGGGAATTGGCAAATCAACGCTGCTGCTGCAGGTAACGGCGCATTTATCTTCCAAAGGCAAAGCATTGTATGTATCGGGCGAGGAATCGCCCGCTCAAATCAAAATGCGTGCAGAGCGCATGGGGATTGGTTCCGACGTATTTCTGCTCGCGCAAACGGATCTTTCCATGATAGAGGCGGAAATACAGCGGCTGCGGCCGGGCTTTGTCGTAATCGATTCCATTCAGACTATGGTTTGCCCGGAACTGCCGGGTACAGCGGGCAGTGTCAGCCAGGTGCGTGAGGCTACGTCCGCTTTAACAAGGATCGCAAAACAAACGGGTGCAGCAGTCTGTATTGTCGGTCATGTGACGAAGGATGGCGCTATTGCAGGTCCCAGAATATTGGAGCACATGGTAGATACCGTATTGTATTTTGAAGGCGAGCGGCACGCTGATCTTCGGTTGCTGCGTGCCGTGAAAAACAGATTTGGTTCTACCAACGAAGTGGGCGTATTCGAAATGTGCGACAGCGGTATGCGACAGGTGCATGATCCTTCCCGGTTGTTTCTTTCGGGGCAGCATCTGCCCGGATGTGCGGTTGTATGCGCGCTCGAAGGTACGCGTCCCATGATGGCGGAAGTGCAAGCACTGCTTGCGCAGACGGCCTTCGGATCGCCGCGCCGCACGGCTGCGGGCATCGATGCGGGGCGGCTGTCGCTTCTGCTTGCCGTGATGGAAAACAAAGCGCGGCTGAGATTATCGGATAAAGACGTTTATCTGAATGTGGTCGGCGGTCTGCGGATTATGGAGCGGGCGGCCGATTTGGGCGTTGTATTGTGCGTGGCTTCCTGCTATAAGGATAAACCGATGGAAAAGAACATCGCGGCCATTGGCGAAGTCGGGCTGACAGGCGAGGTACGCGTAGTTTCGCAGATGGAAAAACGCATACGCGAATGCGTCCGGCTGGGGTTTTCCAGCATCATCGTGCCGCGCTCCGAAAGTCTGCCTGCTGTGTCGGGCGCCAGCCTGATACCGGTACGCAATGTAGCGGAGGCTGCTGCATTATTATAAGAGTTTGATATTGCGACAATGAACGAGAAACGGAGCGGGGCATGAGGCATTGGAGAAACGGTATACTTTCGGTTGTAACGGCGCTTGCCATATTGTTAAGCGCCTGTTCTGCTTTGCCGAATACCGTCATTCGTAAAACTACGCCGGTGCCCTCGCAGTTGGAGCCTACGCCGTCCGCTGCGCAAACACAGTGGGAGAAGCAGATACAACAGGGAATCCCGAATGAAGATGATACATACTTTATTAAAAGTATGCCGGAAGAGCAGCGGAAGCTCTGTATTGGAATCTATCAAAGCATCATGGCGTTTGAAACTGAGATAAAATTCCCCGAGCCGGTGGATGAGAAAACGCTCAGCGATGCCATGTGGATTTTAAGCTATGATTGCCCTGAGCTGTTTCAGATCAGCGGGGATTATTCGTATTATGTCAGGGAGGATATGCCCGATCAGGTGCTTTCCGTAAAGCCCAACTATATCCTCAGTGAGACGGAATACAAACAGGCCTGCGAAAAAATTCAAAGTACATTGTCGCAATGGCTGCAGAAGGCAAAATGGCCCGACGCATATGCATTGCAAAAACATATTTATGATCAGTTAATCACAAACTGCAAGTATCGTGAAGACGGCGTATACTCCGGGACGGCATATGGAGCGCTTGTACTGGGGGAGGCACGTTGTGAAGGCTACAGCAAAGCGCTGTGCATGGCTTTACGTGCCGCGGGAATGCCGTGCCTTATCCTCACCGGAGAGGCTTGGACAATAAAGGATGGAAAGGCTTCACAACCCGAAAAACATGCCTGGAATGTCGCAAAAATCGGGGATCATTATTACCAGATGGATGCCACATGGGATGACTCGGACGGCGTATTGCCCATGTTAAGCAGCTACGCATATTTTAATCTGACGGACAGTGAGATGTATGCAAGCAGAAGCCTAGACGAAATATACAGTGGCTTGCAGCTGCCTGTCTGTGATGATAATCAGGCAAACTATTATGTGCAGAGCGGGACATTCTTTTCTGATGGGGTGGATCTTAAAAAAGCTCTGTACGGCGCTCTTGACGCCGCATATGAGCGTGGGGAAAAGCTTGTGTTGGCCCGCGTGGAAACTGACACCCAACTCAAAGAATTGCAGAGTAATATAGAAAGCTGGATGTCTGGCTGGTACAAACACAGACGCTTTACTTCAGGTTCCTACAATTGGACAACATACGATTCAAGCAGAGTGTTTTGCGTGCTGGATCTGAACTACGGAAAATGATGCAAACAGTCTGATTTGAAGAAAAGGGGGGGATTGTCATGTCTGAAATGGAGGACAAGCTTGCAAGGTCATTAAGCGCCCAGACTGCGGAATTGAACCCCTACTTACCGTATCTTCTGCAGGATTTATGGGAATTGGGCGGCATGCCCGAATATGTGATCGAACTGCTGCAGCCTTATGCATGCGAATATAAGCAAATGAAGGTTTTGGACCTTGCGTGCGGCAAGGGAGCAGTTGGGATACGTCTCGCAAAAGAGTTTTCCTGCTGTGTAAAGGGTGTGGACATTCTTCCCGATTTCATTGCCGCTGCGAGGGAGAATGCTGTTAAGCATGGTGTACAGGCGTTATGTGAATTTGAAATCGGAGATATCGGAATGGCGGTGGAGAAAGAACGTGATTACGACGCCGTGTTGTATATTGCCGTTGGAGATGTATTGGGCGATCCGCTTTCGACACTGTTAAAACTGAAGCAGACCGTCGGCAGGGGTGGGCTGATTGTTATTGATGATGCTTATGCACCGGAAGAGTCGGATTCCGGTTGCTATCCGTTGGGCGACTGGCTGCATGCGTTTTATGATGCGGGAGTTGCCGTTCTTGGCGAACTAAGGACGGACATGCAGGCGCTTGAAAAGGCTAACCAGTATAACCAGTCCCATATCGAGCGCCGGGCGGAGGAACTCAAACGAATGCACCCCGAATTATCGCATATCTTTGACGGTTATATACGCAGCCAACTGGAGGAATGCGATAGTCTGTCAAACGAATTGACGGGCGTTACTTGGTTGCTCGGTGCTTCCTGATGAAGGCTATGTCGTAGCCTAACGCAGCGCTGTTAAAACGCGGGCATTCTGTGTATATTAAGCACGACGGGCACATCCGATTGGAAAGGAGCAAAAAACAATATGTTTAAAATTGTTGAAGTAAAAGGAAGAGAAATTATCGATTCCCGCGGCAATCCCACTATAGAAGCGGAGGTGCGCCTCTCAGGCGGATCGGTGGGTCGCGCAGCGGTCCCTTCCGGCGCGTCTACCGGCTCATTTGAGGCGGTAGAGCTGCGCGACGGCGATAAAAAACGGTATATGGGCAAGGGCGTTACCAAAGCGGCTACGAATATCAGCAAATCCATCGCTAGGGAGCTTTGCGGTATGGATGCGCGGGATCAGGTAGCCGTCGATACATTGATGCGCGAGATGGACGGCACCCCAAACAAAGGCAAGCTTGGCGCGAACGCCATACTGGGGGTATCTCTCGCTACGGCCAAAGCTGCTTCAATGCAGGCAGGTATTCCACTGTATAAGTATATTGGAGGATGCAACGCACGGCAGCTTCCCGTGCCCATGATGAACATATTAAACGGCGGGAAGCACGCCGATAACAGCGTGAACATTCAGGAGTTTATGATCATGCCGGTAGGCGCCCGAACGTTCCGCGAATGCGTGCAGATGAGCACGGAAGTGTTCCACACGCTCAAGAAAGTGCTTTCCGCAAAAGGATATGGAACGGCAGTTGGGGATGAGGGCGGTTTCGCACCCAATTTGAAGACCGATGAAGAAGCAATTCAGCTGATACTAGAAGCTGTAGATCAGGCGGGCTATATGCCGGGTGAAGATTTTAAGCTGGCCATTGACGCTGCCTCTACAGAAATGTATCAGGAAGACGGCAGTTACCTGTTTTGGAAATCCGGCATACGCAGGTCAAAGACAGAAATGGTTGATTTCTGGGTCGATCTGGCGGAAAAATACCCGATCATTTCATTGGAAGATGCAGTTGCAGAAGAAGATTGGGAAGGCTGGAGGCTGCTGACGGAACGTCTGGGCAAAAAGCTGCAGCTGGTCGGTGACGATCTGTTCGTTACAAATACCGAGCGTCTGAAAAAGGGAATTGCACTTGGTGTTGCAAACAGCATACTGGTGAAGGTAAACCAGATTGGCACGCTCAGCGAAACGCTGGATGCCATCAGCACGGCAAATCGGGCGGGTTACTCCGCCGTGGTCAGCCACCGGTCTGGTGAAACGGAAGACGTCACGATAGCGGATATTGTGGTCGCGGTCAATGCCGGCCAGATCAAAACCGGCGCTCCTTCTCGCACCGACCGTGTTGCGAAGTATAATCAACTGCTGCGCATAGAAGAAGAATTGGGAGACGCGGCTGTTTACCGGGCCGATGTATTTCCTGTATAATGAAATGAATCCATACCGGCCCGCCGATATTGGCGGGCCGGACAGTATGTCGAAAAAGTGGAAGTTTCCACTTTTTCGAGTTCACCGCGTAAATTGCTGCTCGGTTCCTGCTTGCGCAGGAAAGCTGTCGCGTCAACTTACGCTCCAAGGTGTCATTTTGCACCGCACATGTCGCTGCAAAATGACATATTGAAAGCCTTATATTGCACAAATTGTTGCATAGCATTTCTGCCTAGAGGTATATAGATGGCCTGACCAGCCCGCCGATATTGGCGGGCCAGAGTTTGCTCTTATAAAATGATGCTGGTTATATGGGAGGGGGAGGGATATGAACAAGCCGGAAAACATGACTCATCTGAATGGCAAAGAGTTGGTGCCCAAGACAGATCCCCGCATAGCTTTGCGCGGCAAGCTGGATACGCTTCAGTCCGAGACGGTGCTGCTGCAGATTGAAGCCTGTGCACATGGACAAAAGGCTTTGGCTGTTCAACTCAATGAACTGATTTCATTGCTGCAGAATATGATTCTTGCCGACGTAAAAGGAGAAACGTTCGAGTTCGATATGCTGTTTGGTATGACTCCGGATGCTCTGCACGATTCCTCTCACGCCTGTTATCGGACGATAAAAATGCCGGAACCGCTTTATGCAATGGGTAAGGTGCCTGCCATGCTGAATCAGCTGCGGGCACATGTACGCGAAGCGGAGCTTGCCGCTGCCGCATCGGCAGAATGCGGAGGAAACAAGGATGTGCAGGTTGCGCTAAATCGGTTGAGCAGTGCAATTTATGTGTTGTTCTGTCGGTTGCTGCGGCCGGATAATGGCCTCATCTGATGCGTATCGCGTGGGTAAATTAGGGGGAGAAATGGACGAATCGAAGTATCGTATAAAGATCATGAAGGACGGCCCGTATGTGGTGACGGGCGGCGTTCCCCTGAGGGAGAAGATAATTGAGCAGCGCGGAAGGGATTACTTTTACGTAGACGGACGCGAGCTCAAGCAGGCGCAGACATATACGCTTTGCCGCTGCGGCAAAACCAAGACGCCGCCATTCTGCGACGGCGCGCATGCGCATGCCCATTTTGTCGGCACAGAAACGGCCTCGCGGGCACCTTTTACGAAACGCGCCGCACGTTACAGAGGGCAGACGGTGGATCTTCTGGATGACGGGCGGTGTGCCTTTGCCCGATTCTGCCATACGGAACAGGGCGACGCTTGGGATCTGGCGGAAGCCTCCAATGACCCCGAACTTAGAAAGCTTGCCATCAAAGCAGCCACGGAGTGCCCGGCAGGCAGACTCGCCGTGTTGGATAAAGCTACAGGCGAGTTGATTGAACCCGTGCTGGAACCTGCTATAGAAGTCCTGCAGGATCCTGACCGGGGCGTGAGCTGCGGATTGTTTGTAAAGGGCGGTATTCCGATTGAGGCTGCCGACGGTGAAACATATGAGGTGCGAAATCGCGTGGTGCTTTGCCGCTGCGGGCATTCAGAAATGATGCCGTTCTGCGACGCCATGCATATCACCCATTCGTATTCGGATACGAAGAAAAAATGGTTCTGGTAAACTAATATCAGATAAAACGCATCCGGCAATTGCCGGATGCGTTTTAGTTTTTGTATTTCTGGCAGCGTCCGCTGTACGGGCAGCCCGAACACCCGCCTCCACAGCTTTTTCGCTGCTTTCTCTGCCGGATCATACGTGCAATAACGAGTCCAACGACGATGAGCAGTATGCCTGAAATGATATAAGTTGCCATAAACATCCCTCCTTATGAGGTTGAAAAACACCTGACATCCAAGTTCTTCGCGAAGTTAGTTAATGCTAACTTCTATTCATATCATACTTATTCACTTTAGTATTGTCAATCCTTTTGTATCTAATGAATAGGAGCGGCATTTTGTTGCCGCTCCCGTTTCGTCAAATTACTATTTGCTGCTCAATCGGGCAAAGCCGGGTGCTCATTCGGAATGCTGCATGATCAGCCACATGGCGCTTTCCGCGATGTGCTTTTCCACAGCTTCGGGGGCAGGTCCGCCGGGCAGACTGCGTCCTTCCACACACGCAATGAGCGAAATGCTATCAAACACGTCTTCCTCAAAAGCGGGGGATATTTCTCGCAGTTCGGATATACTCAGATCCGAAAGCGCCTTGCCCTGAGACAGGCATGCAAATACCAGCTTGCCTATGATCTCGTGCGCCGTACGGAAGGGTACGCCTTTTTTGACGAGGTAATCCGCAGCGTCGGTGGCGTTGGTAAAACCCCTGCCTGCGCCGGATAGCATTTTATCCGTATTGAAGCGAAGGGTAGAGAACATGCGTGTGAATATGGAAAGGCAGCCGTTGACGGTATCCAATGCGTCGAACACCGCTTCCTTATCTTCCTGCATATCCTTGTTGTACGCAAGAGGCAGCCCCTTCATCATGGTCAGAAGTGTCGTAAGGTCGCCGTATACACGGCCCGTTTTGCCGCGAATGAGTTCCGCGACATCCGGATTCTTCTTTTGCGGCATAATGGATGAGCCGGTAGAGTATGCGTCGTCCATTTCCACAAAGCGGAATTCATCCGTACTCCAGAGTATCAGTTCCTCGCAGAAGCGGGATAAATGCATCATGATAATGGAAGCACAACCGGCGTATTCGATGCAAAAATCACGGTCGCTCACAGAATCAAGGCTGTTTCGCGTAATTGCGGAAAAGCCCAGCTGCGCGCGCACAAGCTCGCGGTCGAGAGGATAAGTGCTTCCTGCTAAAGCACCTGCGCCCAGCGGCATATAATCCATGCGTTTTTTGCAATCCTGCAGTCGCTCGACATCGCGGCGGAACATTTCGAAATACGCCATCAGGTGATGCGCCAACGTGATAGGCTGCGCCTTTTGCAGATGCGTATAGCCCGGCATAACGGTGTGCGTATGGGCGCGCGCCGTTTCCAATAAGGCTGTCTGCAGGGTCAGCAGATTCTCAATCGTGGCACCCGTTCCGTGCACCATATAAAGGCGGCAGTCCAACGCAACCTGGTCGTTGCGGCTTCGCCCCGTATGCAGGCGCTTTCCGGGCTCACCGATCCGCTCCGTCAGCAGCAGTTCCATGTTCATATGAATATCTTCGGCGCCCTTTGAGAACGTCAGTTTCCCCGCTTCATAGTCGGCCAGCAGGCTTAGCAGCCCTTCGCAGATTTTATCCGCATCCGCCTGCGGGATAATCCCCTGTTTGCCCAGCATTCGCGCGTGAGCAAGTGAGCCGAGTATATCTTCGCGGGCCATGCGCTGATCGACAGATATGGAAGAATGAAAATCCTCCATTGCGGCGTCTGCCGATTTTTGAAAACGCCCGCCCCACAGCTTTTTATCTGCCTGTTCCATTCCGGTACTCCTTGTTTATAGATAATACTGCGTTTCCAGTATAATAGAAAAATGCCCGGAAGGAAATGCTTCTCTTCCGGGCGGAAGCCTTATAGTTATTTCATGCTTTTTTCCAGCAGTGCCCTTACCTTGAGCGGCAGACCGAACAGATTGATGAAGCCTTCAGCATCCTTCTGGTTGTAAATCTGCTCTTTTTCGAACGTCGCCAGTTCCGGGTTGTAGAGGCTGTACGGGCTCTTCACGCCTGCATGATAAGTCTTGCCCTTATAGAGCTTCAGGCGGGATACGCCGGTGGTGCTTTCCTGCATAACGTCAACCATCGCGTCGAGTGCCCTGCGCAGCGGGGTGTACCATTTGCCGTCATATACGAGTTCGGAATACCGGGTCGCGATCTGGTGCTTGAAGTGCATGGTATCGCGATCAAGCGTGAGGGATTCGAGCTGATACAACGCATCATACAGTATCGTTCCGCCGGGATTTTCATATACGCCGCGGCATTTGATACCGACCAGACGGTTTTCTACCATATCGTCGATGCCGATGCCGTGCTTTGCCCCCAATTCGTTGCAGGCGGTTACGAGGGCAACAGGGTCAAGCTTCTTGCCATTGACGGATACGGGAACGCCTTTTTCAAAGCCGATTTCAATATAATCCGGCTCATCGGGCGCGCTTTCGGGCGCGGTGTTGATGAGGTAAAGGCTGTTCTTGGGTTCGTTCCAGGGATCTTCAAGATCAAGGCCCTCATGGGAAAGATGCCAGATGTTGCGATCCATGCTGTAGGATTCTTCAGCACGGAACTGCAGCGGAATATTCTTTTCCTGCGCATAGGCGATTTCTTCGCTGCGGCCTTTCAGATCCCATAAGCGCCAGGGGGCGATAATCTTCATTTCAGGCGCCAGCGCTTTGATAGTCAGCTCAAAGCGGACCTGATCGTTGCCCTTGCCGGTTGCGCCGTGCGCGCAGGAAGTGCAGCCTTCCTGCTTGGCGATTTCCACCAGACGCTTTGCGATGACGGGGCGGGCGGTAGAGGTGCCCAGCAAATACTTGTTTTCATATTTTGCGCCGGCTTTCAGCGTGGGATAAACGAAATCCCGTACGTATTCGTCCTTAACATCCTCAATGAAGATCTTGCTTGCGCCTGTTTTGATGGCCTTTTCCTTAAGCGGTTCAAGTTCTTCGCCCTGACCGACGTCAACGGCAACCGCGATTACTTCGCAGTCGTAATGCTCCTTAAGCCAGGGAATAATGACGGAAGTATCCAAGCCGCCGGAATATGCCAGGGCTATTTTTTCCTTTGCCATTGCTTTTGCCTCCCAGATTTTCTATGATGCGAAAATTATACATCGAAATGAATAAATATGCAATAGCGACTTAGAAGATTTTCAAAATTATCCATCAATAAAAAGTATATATGCAATCGAATATTTGATTTTCCGTCTGCTATATCTTACAATATAGGAAAACATTGAGGAGGGTACATACATGTCAATATTAAAACGCTTCAGGGATATCATGGCTTCCAATATCAACGCCGCTCTCGATAAACTGGAGGATCCCTCCAAGATGATCGACCAGCTGCTTCGCGATCTCAACGACGATCTCGGACAGGTCAAAGCCGAAACTGCCGGGATCATGGCGGAAGAAGCCCGCGCAAAGCGCGCTCTTGATGAGGCTGTAGCCGAAGTCAATAAGCTGCAGGCTTATGCCGAAAAGGCCGTACTTGCCGGCAATGATGCGGATGCGAGACTGTTCCTCAACAAGAAAACGCAGGCCGCTGAAAATGTTGCATCCATGCAGAAGATTTACGACAGTGCAAGCGGCAATGCTGCAAAAATGCGCCAGATGCATGATAAATTGGTTGAGCAAATCTCGGAGCTCAATTCCCGCCGTGACTCCATCAAGGCCAAGGTTGCCGTTGCCAATGCACAAAGCCGTATCAATAAGATGACGGAAAGTGTGAACGACAGCGCAGCGTCCATCAGTGCTTTCGACCGCATGGAACAGAAAGCGGATCGCATGCTCGACGAAGCCAATGCAATGGCGGAACTCAATACCGATAAAACCGGTGACGCATTGGATGACGCTATGAAGCGCTATGAAACCGCTGCCCCCGCCGTCGACGATGAACTTGCGGCGCTCAAGGCAAAGCTTGGCAAATAACCTGACGTCAGATTTCAATCAAATTAATCGTTGAAAGGGACGGCCATGGAACAGCAACACCAGGACGCACAGGTTTTTTACTGCGAGGGATGCGGCGGAATTATGCAGTTTGATATTCCGCGGCAGACTTTCCGTTGCCCCAACTGCGGCAAGGAAGAAGCACTGCAGCCGGAAGATAATGTTGTCGAAGAGCATGATTATATGGCATTTCTGCAGCGGCCCGGCGATGATGCATGGGAAGCTGAAACAGAAGTGCGTCGCTGCGAAAGCTGCGGCGCGGAAATTGTGGTGCCGCGCAATGCAACAACGGCAGCCTGCGGTTACTGCGGCAGTTCGCAGGTGCTGCAGGTACGGCAGCAGGCCGGTATCCGCCCGGAGGCGATTATTCCTTTTCAGGTTGACCGGCCTAAAGTGGGCGAACTGTTCCGCAAATGGATCAAGTCGAAATGGTTTGCGCCCAACTCTCTGAAAAACCTGTATCAGCAGGATAAATTGCAGGCGATTTATCTGCCGTACTGGACATTCGACGCGGATGCGACGGGGAGTTACACCGGCCAAGGCGGTAAGGTGTATTATGTGACGGTGGGAAGCGGCAAGGACAGGCATACCGAACGCCGCGTGCACTGGTATCCCGTCAGCGGCACAGTCAGCGCTTTCTTTGACGATGTGCTTGTGAGCGCCCGTGAAAAGGAAGATCCGCTTGAAGAAAACGCAAATGCGTTTTCCACTTCTGCATGTTTGCCGTTTGATATGGCGTATCTTTCGGGATTTCAGGCGGAAAAATATACAGTCGGCGTAGAGGATGGGTATGTCAAAGCGCAGGCAGACATGCGCGGCAGGCTATACAACCTTGCGCGCGAACAGATTTTACAGCGGTACGATGAAGCACGCGTGAATTCTGTCAGCGACAGTTATTTCAACGTGAAATTCAAACATGTGCTGCTGCCCATGTGGATGAGCGGATACCAGTATATGGGCAAGCTCTACCGGTTCCTCGTTAACGGACAAACGGGGCGCGTTTCGGGCAATTACCCAAAGAGCAAGTGGAAGGTCGGGTTTGCGGTCACGCTGGGTATAATCGCAGCAGCATTGCTGATTTATTGGTTCATGCAGAGATAAAGCTTACTGCAGTACAGAAAGAGGATTTGGTATGGGCGTTTTTGATCAATTTGCAAATGTTGTGGAATGGGAAGAGTTCCGCGACGATGTGATATTCTGGAAATGGAGCAACAAAGAACTCAAGAAATCCAGCCGGCTTATCATTCGTCCGGGGCAGGATGCCGTATTCCTTTACAATGGCCGCATAGAAGGCGTTTTCACCGATGAAGGCAACTATGAATTGGAAAGCCAGATCATTCCGTTTTTAAGCACGCTTAAGGGCTTCAAATTCGGTTTCAACAGCGGCCTTCGGGCGGAAGTGCTCTTTGTCAATACCAAGGAGTTCACCGTCAAATGGGGCACAAAAAGCAGCGTGCTTATTCCCACGCCCGGTATGCCGGGCGGTCTGCCCATACGGGCATTCGGTACATTCCAGATGAAGGTGAGCGATTATGTCGCGCTCATGGATAAAATTGCAGGTCTCAAGCGGGAATTCACCGTCGACGATCTGCGCGAACGCGTAATGGCCGAAGTGGACCAGCTGCTCATGCGGTGGATCATGAAGGAAGGCAAGGATATGTTCAACCTGCAGGCCAATGCGCGGGAAATCGGGCAGGGCATCTGCGGGGATCTGGATATGGAACTTCGCAAATCCGGCCTTGCCATTACCAACTTCACCATATCAAGCGTCAATTACCCTGAAGAAGTGCAGGCCAAAATCAACCAGAACGCTTCTTACGCCATGGTGGGAGATTTGGATCGCTATCAGCGCATCGCGATGATGGATGCCATGCAAAAGGGCGGCGACAGCGCGGCGGGTTCGGCGATGGGCACGGCTGCCGGTATGGCGGCGGGGTTCCAGATGGCCAATCAAATGTTCGGCGGTGCGCAGCAGCAGGCTGCACCCGCAGGACAGCCTCAAGCCGCGGCCGGCGCGACAAAGTTCTGTATAAACTGCGGAGCGAAATTACCTGCTGAAGCCAAATTCTGCGCATCCTGCGGGAATAAACTCTGAGCGTAAAGTATTAAACCACAAAGTATAGGGATTTGCTTGACAATAGCATAGGATATCCTATATAATCTTCATGTTCAAGCAGAAGCGCCCGCTTCTCACCTGCCGGCAATTGTCAGGCATGGTCATGGAAATCAATTGATTTACGTGTAATAGTGGGTGCAAGTGCGCCCACTTTTTTCATGCGGCTGCGTGAACAAACAAATTATTAATGGAGGTGTTTCACTATCAGCAGCCAGGATCTGATGATAAACGAGGAGATCCGCGACCGTGAGGTTCGCCTGATCGACGAAAATGGCGAACAGATGGGCGTCGTGACAAATCAAGTCGCGCAGGCCCTAGCGGAGGAAAGGGGATTTGATCTTGTCAAGATCGCGCCACAGGCAACCCCGCCTGTGTGCAAGCTCATGGATTATGGCAAGTATCGCTTTGACAATTCCAAACGCGAAAAGGATCAGCGCAAGAATCAGAAGACCGTCGATATCAAGGAAGTGCGTCTCTCGGCAACCATCGATCTGCATGACCTCGAGGTCAAAGCGAAGAACTGCATCAAATTTCTGCAGCAGGGCGACAAAGTCAAAGTATCCATTCGGTTCCGCGGCCGTCAGGCCACGCACGGGGATATTGGTCTGCAGGTAATGAGCGATTTTTTTGAACTTGTCAAAGATCTCGGCGTTATCGAGCGCCCCGCAAAGCAGGAAGGGCGAAACATGTACATGGTGCTTAATCCACGCTGAGCGTAAACGACGAGCGATCGTCTGAACGTGAATGCAACATGCTCATGGCATCCGGCTAATGCCGGGGGCCGCGGTAAGTGTTGCCGCAGGATTGAGCAACGATATAAACGATAGAAAATCATTGAGGAGGAACGACCCCATGCCAAAGATCAAGACCCACCGGGGTGCGGCAAAGCGCTTCAGTCTGACGAAATCCGGCAAGATTAAGCGCGGTAAGGCCTACAAGAGCCATATTCTCACAAAGAAGTCCACCAAACGCCTGCGCGGTCTTCGTCAGGTTGGCTATATCGCCGCCGTCGAAGAAAAGAAAATACGCAAGCTTATTCCGTATAAGTAAGGGAGGATATGCAAAATGGCCAGGATTAAAAGGGCAGTCAATGCCGTTAAGAAACGCCGTAAGGTTTTAAAGCTCGCGAAAGGTTATTTCGGAGCAAAGAGCAAGCAGTATCGCAGTGCGTCGCAGCAGGTGATGAAATCCCTGTCCTACGCGTATGTCGGACGCAAGCTGAAGAAGCGCGAATACCGCAAGCTGTGGATCGCCCGTATCAACGCCGGTGCGCGTATGAACGGAACCACCTACAGCCGCATGGTCAACGGCCTCAAACTCGCCGGCGTCGAAGTAAACCGCAAAGTGCTTGCGGATCTTGCCGTAACGGATATGAAGGCGTTCAAGGAACTCGTGGACGTCGCCATGGCCGCGCGTGCCTAAGGCAAAATGAACAGGGCGGCTCCAATAGGGGTCACCCTGCTTTTTTATATATATTTGTGGAATAGATCGCGGGAGAAGAGTACATGCGCATTGAAAGCCGCAGCAATGAAACAGTAAAGCGCGTACGCAGCCTGTCTTCACGTAAGGGGAGGCTGGAATACGGCGTGCACCTCATTGAGGGAAATAAGCTGCTTCAGGAAGCGGTTTCTGCGGGTATGACGCTGTGCGAAGCGTTTGTAGAGGAAGGGCATGAGCATCTCGCTGAAGGTCTGCCAGAGGATGTAACAAGGTATATTGTTACGCGTCCGGTTATGGAGGCTCTGTGCGATACGAGCACGCCGCAGCATATTTGTGCAACGGTTAAAACGCCCTCTATGGAACTGCCGCAATGCTACCCCTCTGGAATGCTTGTCGCGTTGGATACCGTGCAGGACCCTGGAAATCTTGGTACTATCCTGCGCACAGCGGACGCGATGGGAGCCGCCGGCGTATTGCTTTCGGAAGGCTGTGCCGACCCGTACTCACCCAAGTCTGTTCGGGCCGCGATGGGTTCCACATACCACATCCCCCTTTGGCAGGGGAACTTGAAAGAAGCGCTGCAAACACTGCATCATGACGGGTATTTCTGCATATGCGGACATTTGCAGGGGCAGGAAGTGTTGCCGCACCCTACCGACAGATGCGTGATCGTCATCGGCAACGAAGGCAACGGCGTGGCAGGGGAGATCGCCGCGCTGTGTGTTTTGGTCCGCCTTCCCATGTACGGACGGGCGGAATCCCTCAATGCGTCAATGGCCGCAGGCCTTTTGATGTATGAGGTATCAAAAGCGATGCATGAACACAAAATGTCGTAGGAGGTTAACACTCAATGCCACAAAAACAGAATACGAAAAAAGAAGGCTGGCTTAAGCGGGCCTTTCGTCGTTATCTTGTCGACGCAATGAGCGCCATGGGCGTCGGGCTTCTCGCGTCCGTAGTGATCGGTGTTATACTGTCTCAGCTTGCAAAAATTAATATCCTCGTATGGCTCAAGCCATATGCGGAAATGATTGCCGCGAGTTCCCCGGTGGTGGGCTCTGCGGTGGGCGTTGCAATTGCACACAAACTCAATGTGAAGCCGCTGGTGGTGTTCGCCTCCGCTGTTTCTGGCGCAATCGGCTATAAACTGGGCGGGCCGGTAGGGGCTTATATTGCTACAATTGTCGGCGCGGAATGCGGCAATCTCATCCGCACTCCCATTGATATCATTCTCGTCCCCATTGTAACCATTGTGACCGGCGGACTGACCGGCACATTTGTTGGACCGGGCGTAGATGCAGCCATGCGCGGGCTTGGCGCATTTATCAATCAGGCGACCTACCTGCAGCCGATACCTATGGGTTTCATACTGAGCACCGTTATGGGCCTGGCGCTTGCTGGGCCAATCAGCTCCGCGGCACTGAGCATATCGCTCGGCTTGAACGGTCTTGCCGCAGGTGCGGCAGCCGTGGGCTGCGCAACACAGATGGTCGGATTTGCTGTTGCTTCCTATCGTGAGAATAAATTGGGCGGTCTGGTCGCCCAAGGGTTAGGCACAGCAAAGCTTCAGTTGGGCAATATTATTCTTAAGCCGGTAATTGTGTTGCCTACGCTGCTGGCTTCGGCTATTCTGGGGCCTCTTTCTGCGGCTGTATTCGGCATGACAAATGATGCGATCGGTGCGGGAATGGGCACTTGCTGCCTTGTGGGCCAGCTTGGCGCATGGACAAGCATGAGCCAGACTATGCCGGTTGCAACGGTAGTGGGGCTCATTTTGCTGATGCATTTTATACTTCCGGCAGTGCTTACGCTATTCTTCGGCGAATTGCTTCGTAAAAAAGGATGGATTCGATTTGGAGATATGAAGCTAGAGTTGTAAGTCACACGATTGATGCATCAAATAAAGCTAAAATCCTTAAGCTCCCGTCCATTTGGATGGGAGCTTGTTATATCGGTCCGAAAGCAACAAATAGGACGGAATATGACTGTATTCTAATAGTCGAAAAATGTCCTGTTTTGCTGCTTTTTGCGTTGGGAAACAATTGACAAAAAATATTGATAATCGATATTGACATCAATACAAATTGCGCGTACACTCATGCCGTTATCATGGAATAACATGAATGGAATGGATGGTGTAAAGCATGAAAGAGACCGCAAACACCGACGCGGTGCCCCCACTCCGAGTTGGACTGACTTATAACGTCAAGTCGGGCACAAAGACAGATATTGAGGACGAGGAAGCGGAGTACGACAGCTTAGAGACGGTTTTGGCTATCAAACAGGCGCTCGAGGAGGAGCCCTGCAGCGTAGAACTGCTCGAAGCAAACGATCAATTGCCTCAGAAGCTTCTTCAAAGCAGACCGGACATTGTTTTTAACATCGCCGAAGGCAGAAAAGGCAGGGGACGCGAAGCACAGGTTCCCGCCATACTCAATTATTATCACATTCCGTTTACAGGATCTGACGAAACAACTTTATGTATTGCGCTGGATAAGGCGCTGACCAAGCGGCTGCTCGCAACCTATAAAATTCGCACCCCGAAATATAGGGTCATTTCCAGAGAGCATAGTCGTTGGAACGGCGCTTTTGCTTTGCCTGCAATTGTGAAGCCCAACGCCGAAGGCTCCAGCAAGGGAATTTCCGATGTAGCGATTGCGGCGAATACGGAAGAGTTACGCACTCTTTTAAATCGCAGCCTTTCGCAGTATCGGCAGGATATGCTGGTGGAGGAGTACATCGACGGAAGGGAATTTACTGTTGGAATTCTTGGCAACGGCGATGATACGCTTGTGTTCAGACCAATGGAAATCGTATATCTGAATAAACACAGCGATTACCATATATACAGCTATCAGGTCAAGCAGAATTACAAGACACTCATTCGGTATGATTGTCCCGCGTCTATAAGCGCTCAAGTGGAAGCGGAGATGATGCGTACTGCCCGGAAAATCTACGATGCGCTTTGCTGCAAGGATTTTGCACGGATGGATTTTCGTCTCTCTCCTGAAGGGAAGCTCTATTTTATTGAAATCAACCCCCTGCCCGGACTTGCCCCCGGATACAGCGATTATCCCATGCTGGCGGATTTTACCGGCATGGGATACTCCGAACTTGTGCGCGGCGTATTGAAAAGCGCGCTCAAGCGGTATGGATTGACCCTGCCCCGGAGGTAACGCCATGGATAGCGAAACATTTGCTTTTCGCGGCGTTAAGCCGGGCGACGACTTGTGGAACGATTGGAAATGGCAAATCAAAAACCGCATTACCGGCACCGGGGATTTATCTGACGTACTGCCGCTTAGCGAGCAGGAAAAAGCGGATATTCAGAAGTGCCTGAGCAAATTCCGCATGGCGGTTACGCCGTATTACGCTTCGCTCATGAATCCTGAAAACCCGAACTGTCCTATTCGGATGCAGGCTGTGCCGGCCATTGCGGAAACTTACATTTCTGATCAGGAAATGCTGGACCCGCTGAGCGAAGAACGCGACAGCCCGGTGAAGAATGTCGTGCATCGATATCCTGACCGAGTTTTGCTGCTCGTAACGCATACCTGTGCAATGTATTGCCGCCATTGCACAAGACGCCGGGTGGTAGGGGAGGAAGACCGCTTTATCACGCCATCGGAGCTTGACGATGCGGTGGCATATATCTCGCAGAATGAAAAAATTCGCGACGTGCTGATTTCCGGCGGCGATCCCCTTACCATGGGGGACGCAGCACTGGAACGCATCATCGCAAGGCTGCGGGCGATTCCCCACATCGAAATCATCCGAATCGGTACGCGCGTACCCGTGGTATTGCCCATGCGCATCACGCCGGCGCTGTTGCGCATGCTGAAAAAATATCAGCCGATTTGGATTAACACGCACTTTAACCACCCGGTCGAGCTTACGGCTGAAGCTTTGAGGGCGTGTGCGGCAATCATAGACGCGGGTATCCCCTTAGGCAATCAGAGCGTGCTCTTACGAGGCATCAATGACAACGCGGATATCATGAAGGAATTGCTGCTGAAGCTTGTGAAGGCGCGTGTACGCCCCTATTACCTCTATCAGTGCGATATGAGCCAGGGGTTAAGTCATTTTCGTACGCGGGTTGAAACCGGCATACAGATCATACAGAGCCTTACAGGGACGATATCGGGCTACGCCCTTCCGCGGTATGTCATAGACGCGCCGGGAGGGGGAGGCAAAGTACCAATCAATCCGCTGTATGTAATGTCGATCGATGATCATGAAGTCGTATTGAAAAACTATGAGGGAAAAATCTTCCGATATCCACAGCCGCAGGATATTTGATACATCACTACAGTCCATCCCCGCCGCATTCTGCGGCGGGGATTTTTTGATGTTTTGCATGAAAAATGTGCTGTTTCTGCATCAAGTTGCACTCTGAAGTTGCAAAATTTGAAGGCGCGCATTATGATGCTTGCATTTTATTTGCGGGTGATAAGACTATCTTTTCTTGAACGATAATAAAAATACCGTATATTACAGAGTATTTTCCGCATGCATTCGTCTGTTTGTTAAAATACAAGCGAGAATACCACGTATTGTGTTGAATAATGTACGTATTTCAGCAGTGGCTTAGTTCTATTGCTGTAGATTATATATCTGCTGATTATTAGCGTTATGAATTATATAAATTATTTTCTTGCAAAAAGTATTTGACATACCTGCATTATGCGCGTATATTCATTATTATATATAATATAATGTGCCGGTGTTACGCTGTATCCGTATAAATGTTGGATGACCGGCAAAGGAGGACACGTGTAATGAGAAAGGACGAAATGCCCCGACAGTGGGAGGGAAATGTACGAATTCCAGCCGGATGCGCGATATCCGGAATCATCGACACAGATGGAAAGTGCTTTAACGGACGCGAGATTATTGAATCCATTTCTGTTATGCACGACAGGTCCAACGGTCTAGGCGGAGGTTTCGCGGGGTATGGTATTTACCCGCAATATAAAGAACTGTACGCCCTCCATGTATTCTATGATTCGCAGGAAAGCAGAGACGCGTGCGAAAAATATATGGATCGGCATTATGATATTGTCAATCTTTCCCGTATTCCGATACGTCCAATGAAACAAATCAGCGGGGAACCTTTGATCTGGCGTTATTTTTTGAAACCGCTTCCTACAAAGCTGGCCGCAAGTCAGTTTGATGAAAATGAGTTTATCGTGCGTACCGTCATGCACATCAATACGAAAATTACAGGCGCGTACGTGTTTTCCTGCGGGAAAAACATGGGTGTATTCAAAGCAGTAGGGTATCCCGAGGATGTAGGCCGGTTTTATCGGCTGGAGGAATACGAAGGCTATTGCTGGACTGCGCACGGCAGGTATCCCACGAATACCCCCGGCTGGTGGGGCGGCGCGCATCCGTTTGCCATGCTTGATTATTCCGTTGTACATAACGGAGAGATTTCTTCATACGACGCAAACAGACGGTTTATTGAGATGTTTGGGTATGTCTGCACGCTGCAGACAGATACGGAAGTCATTTCCTACATTCTTGATTACCTGACCCGCAGACAGGGCTTAACGCTTGAAGAAGTTGCGAGCGTTATCGCCGCTCCGTTCTGGTCTACGATATCCAGAAAATCGGATGAGGATCGTGAGAGGCTTACATACCTTCGAAATGCGTTTGCCAGCCTTCTTATCACTGGCCCGTTCTCCATTCTTGTTGGCTTCAACGGCGGTCTTATGGCGCTCAACGACAGGCTGAAACTGCGCTCGCTGGTAGCGGCCCGCAAAGGGACCCGCGTGTATATCTCCAGCGAAGAATGCGGTATCCGCGCCGTTGAACCGGACGTAGACGAGCTGTGGGCCCCGCGGGGCGGAGAGCCTGTTATTGTACGGCTCACCGACGAAGCGATGGCGAAGGTCGTCTAAGAAAGGGAGGACAGGAAAATGGCTATAGATTTTGAATACCCTCAATTTGAGGTCATTCGCAATACGTCGCGCTGCATCAGCTGCAGGGTGTGCGAACGTCAGTGTGCCAACGAAGTACATAAATACGACGAAGACCTGAACATGATGACGGCAGATGAGAGCAAATGCGTCGACTGCCATCGCTGTGTTTCGTTATGCCCGACAAGAGCAATAAAAATCGTACAAAGCGAGCATACATTCAAAGAAAACTACAACTGGACGGGCGAGGCAATCCGCCACATCTATAAGCAGGCAAGCTCCGGCGGCGTGCTGCTTTCCTCAATGGGCAACCCGCGCAATTATCCCGTCTATTGGGATAAGATGCTTATCAATGCGTCGCAGGTTACCAATCCTTCTATCGACCCGTTGCGCGAGCCTATGGAAACCCGCACCTTCCTTGGCAAGAAGGCGACAACCATACGGCGCGACGAAAATGGGAAGATCATCACAAAGACCGAGCCCCAGCTCACGTTATCCACGCCTATTATGTTCTCGGCCATGAGCTTTGGGTCCATCAGCTATAACGCGCACCAGAGCCTTGCAATGGCCGCGGAAAAGATGGGCATCTACTACAATACGGGTGAGGGCGGCCTTCACGAGGATTTCTATAAGTACGGCGCAAACACGATCGTACAGGTCGCATCCGGGCGTTTCGGCGTGCATCCGGATTATCTCAAAGCCGGTGCGGCTATTGAGATCAAAATGGGGCAGGGCGCAAAACCGGGCATCGGCGGCCATTTACCGAGCACAAAAATAGTCGGAGACGTAGCCAAAACCCGTATGATCCCACAGGGAACGGATGCGATTTCCCCTGCGCCGCACCATGATATTTATTCCATCGAGGATCTTCGGCAGCTGGTGTATTCCATCAAGGAAGCAACACATTATACAAAGCCCGTGATCGTAAAGATCGCAGCGGTGCACAATGTCAGCGCTATCGCCAGCGGCATCGCGAGAAGCGGCGCGGACATCATCGCCATAGACGGTTTTCGCGGCGGCACGGGCGCTGCGCCCATGCGCATACGCGACAATGTGGGTATCCCCATAGAATTGGCCCTTGCGAGCGTGGATCAGCGGCTGCGCGAGGAAGGCATACGAAGCGACGTTTCCATCGTCATCGGCGGCAGTATCCGCAACAGTGCGGATGTGGTAAAGGCGATCGCGCTTGGTGCAGACGCCGTTTACATGGCGACAGGTGCTCTTCTTGCGCTTGGCTGCCATCTGTGCCGCAGCTGCCACCTTGGCAAATGCAACTGGGGCATCGCCACGCAGAGGCCGGATCTTGTCAAGCGTCTCAATCCTGAAATGGGTTGTGAGAGGCTCTGCAACCTCATCACGGCGTTTACGCATGAGATTAAAGAAATGATGGGCGGCATGGGCATCAACTCCATAGAGGCGCTCAGAGGCAACCGTCTGATGCTGCGCGGCGTTGGTCTCAACGAAAAGGAACTCGAAATACTCGGCATCAAGCACGCCGGAGAATAAGGAGGTAAAACATGAAGCGGATTTTTGTAAACGAACAATGGTGTTTGGGATGCCATCTTTGCGAATACAACTGCGCATTCGCCAACAGCGGTATGACGGATATGGCAAAAGCATTGAAGGATGTGCGCATTAACCCTCGCATTCGCATTGAAGAACAGAACGGCATCTGTTTTGCCGTTGCCTGCCGTCACTGTACGGAACCTCTGTGCGTGAAGGCCTGTATTTCCGGCGCGCTGACGATTAACAATGGGCTGATCTCCATCAATACCGATAAATGCATGTGCTGCTATACCTGCGTACTGTCCTGCCCGTATGGCGCTATTATGCCGTCGAACGACGGTCCCATGCAGAAATGCGAACTCTGCACCAAGAACGAATGTGGGCAGCCGGCTTGCGTAGCCGGGTGTCCCAACAAAGCGATCGTGTTTGAGGAGAGAGAAGCATGCAATATGTAATAATAGGTAATTCTGTGGCGGCAGTTGGCTGTATCGACGGAATCCGCCGCGTTGATCCGGAAGGCAGCATCACCGTTGTAGGCAGGGAACCGTATCACGTGTATTCCCGTCCCCTTATTTCTTATCTGCTGCTTGGCAAAACGGATGTGAACCGTATGGCATATCGTCCGTGGGATTATTACGAGCGCAACGGCTGCACGCTTTTAAAGGGCAAGACGGCAATGAAAATTGATCCCAAGGCGCACAGCGTTTTCTTGGATGACGGAACACAGCTGCCTTATGATAAGCTGCTGGTCGCAACCGGCTCACGTCCGTTCGTGCCGCCGATCAAGGGCCTTGACACCGTAGGTGAATATCATACGTTTATGACGCTGGACGATGCGCTCAAGCTGCAGGAAAGCGTAAACAAGAAAAGCCATGTGCTTATTATCGGCGCAGGTCTGATAGGGCTAAAATGTGCTGAAGGCATCCTCCATCAGGTTGGATCCATCACCATTGTGGATATGGCGAAGCAGGTGCTGCCCAGTGTGCTCGACGAGGCAAGTGCGGCGGTCGTGCAGAAACACCTTGAGGCGCAGGGAATAAAGTTTATATTAGGCGCCAGCATCGACTCTTTTGACAAAAAAAATATGGCCCTTCAGGATGGACAACACATTTCCTTCGACACACTGGTAGTTGCTGCCGGTGTACGCCCGGAGGTCGAACTGGTAAAGGATGCGGGCGGAAAAGTAGAGCGTGGTATCCGCACCGACCACTTCGGCGCCACAACATTGCCCGATGTTTTCGCTGCGGGCGATTGTGCCGAGAGTTTTGATATAACGATAAACAGCCATCGTATTCTCGCGCTGCTGCCCAATGCCTATATGCAGGGAGAATGCGCCGGAAACTGTATGGCGGGCGGCGATATGTCTTTTGACCGGGCTATACCGTTAAATGCCACTTCACTGTTTGGGCTGCATATGACGACTGCCGGAAGCTATATTGGGGAAGAACGCATTTTCCAGTCAGAGGGGAATTATAAACGGTTGTTTATACAGGATGATCTGCTCAAGGGATTTATCATTATTGGAAATGTGGAACGCACTGGCATATATACGGCGCTTATTCGAAACAAGACGCCGTTATCCAGCATAGACTTTGATCTGATTTGCGAAAAACCGCAGCTCATGGCGTTCTCCAAGAAAGAACGGGCGCGGCAGCTTGGGGGTGTACAATGATGATTATCGACGCAAAGGGAATGCCCTTTCGCGAGTTGAACGCGAAACTTCATGACACGGACAGCAAAGAGATACTCATAGAGGGCTGCATGGGGCAGCGATACATCGCAAACGGGCTTAAGGATAAACACGTTACGGTCAGAGGTACCCCCGGCAATGCGTTAGGTGCGTATATGGACGGCGCAACCGTTGAAGTTGAGCGAAACGCGCAGGACGCTACAGGCGATACCATGAACGATGGCTGCATCATCGTACGCGGGTCGGCAGGTGACGCAACCGGATATTCCATGCGCGGCGGAAAAATCTATGTGCGCGGAGATACGGGGTATCGCTGCGGCGTGCATATGAAAGCATATGCGGACAAAGTTCCTCTGATCGTTGTCGGTGGCCGTGCGGGCAGTTTCGTTGGAGAATATCAGGCTGGCGGTGAAATTTATGTACTCGGCTTAAATACGGGAGTAAACACGCCGGTGGGATATTTTTGCGGCACGGGGATACACGGCGGCGCAATCTATCTGCGCGCATCCGAGCTTCCGCCTGATCTTCCGGCGCAGGTGAAGGCAAGCCAGGCCCAGAAGAAGGATATGGAGCATATAGCGGCGCAGCTGAAAGAATATTGCGGGCTGTTCAATTTGGATATGAATGAAATCCTCGCTCATAAATTCTATGTGCTGCGGGCTGATACGGCTAACCCATATCGGCAGATGTATATTCACTGACAGCGCTGAAATTTATTCGCGACAGCCGAGAGGTGTTATATTTAACATAATATAGGTGTAACAGCGTTCACAATCCTATAAATTATTCATTAAGCTGGAAAGCAAGTCGTCGGATTGACGGTTATGCAACCGTGACTGCATGGCTTACCCGAAGCGTTCATCTGCACTCGATAAAATGCCCCGGCATACCGTCGGGGCATTCAAATTACAAGGCGGCGTTGTGTGAAACGATGCCTTAGAAGTCTTCACTTATGTAAGGACAGTTCTTATTTCCGGGCAACAAGACGGTCGAGGTATGTGCGAAGAGCGTCGCCGTCCAGCGCGCCGGTCAGCAATCCCACGCTAACGAGGACTGCCACAGCAACACTGACGTTATCAATATCGATATCCACGTGACTGTTACCGTTTCCACGTAAAATGATTCTGGATTCTTGTTCGGCTTCCTGATCCTGATCCTGATCCTGCCTCTGAAGCTGGGCTTGAATCCGATTATTTTCGACCTCATTTTTACGTTCGCGATCAGACCTGCAGCACCATTCATTAGACATATATTTCACCTCCTTATATTGGATATATAGCATTGTATTAAATACAGGTATGAAGTGTGACAAATAACATATAACGCAGTGAAAGCAAAATGAGAAATTGTATATGATAGGGTAATAGAAAAAAGCCTCCCTGAAATTCAGGAAGGCGTAAGAATTTGGCTGCACAAAAACTGGATTACGTCTGTGCTAATATAGCTTGTGCTGTTGTCATATCCGTAACAAGCATATTGACATAACCGCCGCGCAGCGCTCCAAGTATGGATTGCACCTTGTTTATACCGCCGGCCACTGCTATGACACGTTTCACAGATCGCAGCAATTCGGGATTGATGGAGATTGTTCTGCGGGAGATGCCTGCGTCGCAGCGGCTTCCATCGACTTGGAAATAATTCGCACACACATCGCCAACAGCGCCATGAGAAAGAAGATCGTCGATAGATTCCTGATCATCCAGACCGTTTGCGCCCATTGCGGGCATACCGCCAATTCCAATGAGGCAGATATCCGTCTGAGCGGCACGCGCGAGTACATCCTGAATATGCGGATCTTCCATCAGAGCATCCCGCAGCTCCGGTGTACGGCAAAAGCAGGGGGCATTGATAACATACCCACGGCCGCTGTATTTGCCAAGCAGTTTTTGCGCCATGATATTCGGCTGAATTTCTGAAAAGGACTTGCCCGCGCCGCCAAGCAGCGTGACGATTTCCAGCGAGTCAATCCGCTTGTTCTCCGAGAGACTGTCCACCAGGTATTCCAATGTCCGTCCCCAGGCGCAGCCGATCTTCATGCCGCTGCGCACATGCTGTTCAAACAGCCGCGCGCCGGCCTGACCAAGCCGCTTCATGAGTTCTTTGGGATCGTCGTCAGGGCAATTGATAATTTTTACATCGAGCAGGTCATATTGCTCCTTGATTTTCACCTCAAGAGCAATGTTCAGCTCAATATTGCGGACATCCACGATTTCTATGCGTATGATGCCTTCTTCTTTGGCTTCCTGAATAAGCCGTGAAAGCGTTACTCGAGAAATACCCAGCATATCCGCTACCTGTACCTGGGTGTAATCCTTCTCATAGAGGTAATATGCCGCCTTCAGCTTGAGGATGTACCTCTGATCGGAATTTATCGACATAAGGACCCCCTTCGGTTAAACCTTATTCAGCGGTCAGGATTTTGCAGGCAGATGGATGCAGCGACCCAGCGCGTCGGTAACTGCCTCGACAAACGCTTCAGAGAATGTGGGATGCGGATGCACCATAGCGGCCGCTTCTTCAGCCGTTATTTCTGCGTTCATCAACGCGGCAGCTTCCGTAATCATCTCGGTTGCGATGCTGCCCACAATGTGTACGCCCAATATCTCACCGTACTGCTTGCTGATGATCACCTTTACAAAGCCTGCGGTTTCGCCTGAAGCGATTGCGCGGCCATTGCCAAGGAAGTAGAATTTACCAACGGAAATTTCACATTTTGCCTTTGCCTGTTCCTCGGTAAGACCAACTGATGCGGCTTCCGGTATGGTATACAGGCAGCCGGGCACATAGGAAAGATTGGCCACTTCGGAATGACCCATCGCATTCGCGGCGGCAACTTCACCCATTTTAAATGCCGCATGTGCCAGCATGGGTTTTCCGAATACGATGTCGCCGGCAGCGTAAATATTGGGGATATTGGTGTGCATGCCGTCATCGACAACGACCTTGCCGCGCTCGGTTTTTACCTGGTCCTTCAGTTTGCCAAGGCACACGATATCCGAGAAACGGCCGATGGAGAGCAATACCTTATCCGCTTCGATCGGCGGTTTGCCTTCTACAACCAGTACGGGTTTTCCGGCGTTCTGTTCAATGCGTTCCACTTTTGCGCTGGTGAGAATCTGCACGCCAGCCGCCTTAAGAGAGCGGGCAATGGCGATGCTTAATTCACCGTCGAGTGTGGCGGCTATTCTGTCAAGCGCTTCCACTATGGTCACTTTGCTGCCAAACGCGGCAAAAGCGGTTGCAATTTCACAGCCGATGATGCCGCCGCCAATGATGGCAAGACGCTCCGGAATATCGGTGATTTCGAGTATGGCGTCGGAATTCAGCACATTTTCCTGCTCGATGCCCGGAATGGGTATGGAACCAGCTACCGATCCTCCGCATAGAATGGTATGCTTCGCTTCGTAGAGTTCGCCTGCACAAGAAATGTGCGTGGCGTCTTCCATCGATGCTTCGCCTTTTATAACGTCAACCTTGTGGCTCTTCAGAAGGGAGGCCACGCCGGTGGTGAGTTTTTTTACTACACCGTTCTTATAGGCAACAACTTTGGGCATGTCAACGGTAAGTGCTGACGAGTCGATATTGATTCCGCGATCCTGCGCGTGTTTGATGTTGTGGATATATTCGGCCGTTTTGATATATGTTTTTGTGGGAATACAGCCGCGGTTCAGGCACGTTCCGCCCACTGTTCCCTTTTCAAACAGTACAACCTTTCCGCCCAGTTGGGATGCCCGGATTGCCGCAACATACCCTGCCGGTCCGCCGCCGATAACAGCTACATCATAGATTGTGTTTGCCATACTGACCCTCCGTTATGTATTAATATAGAGGCAGAGAGGTATCTCTGCCTCTGACCGCCCATCGTCGTTGATGAGCGAAATCCATCAAAGGAGCGTGTTGATGGGGGTTTCCAGCAGGCCGCGCAGTGTTACAAGGAATTTTGCGGGCGGAACGCCATCCACCAGCCGGTGATCAAACGTGAGAGAAAGCCCCATCTTTTTCCTGACAACTACCTGTCCGTTCACAAGAGCGAGCTCGTCGCGTATAGCGCATACGCCCAGTATTGCGGCGTTGGGCAGATTCAGTATTGGTGAAAACGACGCGATACCAAACATACCTACATTGGATACGCTAAACGTAGAGCCGGAGTATTCGCTTTGCGCGAGCCCTCCGCTGCGGGCACGGGTAGCAAGATCTTTCGCCTTTTCGGCAATTGCTTCCAAACTGAGCATATCCGCATCCTGAATAACGGGAACGATAAGCCCTTCATCCAATGCGACGGCCATACCGATATTGACGTGGTTATGCTGAATGATGGTCTCGTTGTCACCCATGCTGACCAGCAAATTCTTATGAACCGCGAGAGCTTTTGCAACGGCTTTGAGAACGAAGTCGTTGATGCTGAGCTTATTCTCGCGTCCGTCGTTAATTTTGGCGCGCAGCAGAAGTAGTTCTGTCACGTCGACTTCCATATTCTCGGTGACAGTCGGCACCAGCGACGCTTCAGCCATATTGCGGGCCACTGCTTTGCGCATGCCGTTCATGCGGATCACGGTATCATCCGAAGTGGGTTCGGTGATGCCGGCGCGCAGTACATCGTCCTTTGTAATCTTTCCGCCTATGCCGGTACCTTCAACCGTGTGCAGATCAATGCCTTTGTCAGCCGCAATGCGTTTGGCCAGAGGCGTCGCAAGTACGGCTTCCACATCAGCGGCAACGATTTCGCCATGTTTTCCTGAAGGTGTAACCTGTGACAACGGGATACTGTTGTCGGCAGCAATTTTTTTAGCGTAGGGGGTAGCCGGAATGCCGTCGCCTTTTAATGCGGAGGGTGCTGCAGAAGCTGCGGCTGCAGGCGCGGCTGCCTTAGGAGCGGCAGTCCCGGATGCAGGAGCGGGGGAGGAGGATTCGGGAATCTTTTCCCCGGCTTCGCCGATATAGCCGATGGTTTGCAGAACGGGCACCGTTGAGCCTTCCGGTACGAGCTGTGCAAGCAATATACCGGAAAACGCGGAAGGCTCTTCCATTGTGATTTTATCGGTTTCTATCTCAATGAGGGGCTCTTCCTTTTCTACTCGTTCGCCCACTTTCTTAAGCCATTTTACCAGCGTTCCCTCTTTCATGTCCATGCCGTTTTTCGGCATGATGACTTCGAATGCCATCTGTATATCCTCCTTTTAAAGAATCTCGCGTACGGCTTCTTCGATTCGGTCGGAACCCGTCAGTGCGCGTTTTTCCAATTTGGGATTGAAGGGGACGGGGCAGAACATACCGCCTACCCGTTTGATGGGCGCATCCAGATAATAGAAGGCTTCGCTGTCGGCAATGGTGCTTACGATTTCGCCGCCGAAGCCGCCGAATTCAACAGCCTCATGCACAACGACAACTTTCTTTGTCTTTTTTGCAGTTGCTATAATGGCTTTCGTATCCAACGGGGAAAGCGTGCGCAAATCGAGCACTTCGATTTCTTTGCCTGTTTCCGCTTTTATCTTATCAGCAACTTCGAGCGCCATCAATACCTGACGGCCATAAGTTATGATAGAAAGATCTTTTCCTTCGCGTTTGATATCCGCAACGCCGAAGGGGATGGTATATTCTTCTTCGGGAACCATGCCTTTGGTACGGTACAGAAGCTTGGGCTCGAGGAATATACAGCAATTGTCATCGCGTATCGCTGTCTTGAGCAGGCCTTTTGCGTCATAGGGTGTAGAAGGCACGATCACCTTCAGGCCGGGTACGTGGCAGTACATTTGCTCAAGAGATTGGCTGTGCTGTGCGGCAGCACCCGTGCCGCCGCCGTGTGCTGTACGGATGACCATGGGGACTTTGACTTTCGCGCCGAACATATAGCGCATTTTGGCTGCCTGATTAATGATCTGATCGTAACAGACCGCCATAAAATCGGAAAACATCAGTTCCACGATGGGGCGCATGCCTGTAATCGCCGCGCCGATACCCGCGCCGATATAAGCGGTTTCAGAAATAGGAGTATCCATAACCCGCTCGGGGCCGAATTCCTGCAGCATGCCTTTTGATACGCCGAATGCGCCTGCATATACGCCAATATCCTCGCCCATGAAAAACACGTTTTCATCCCGGCGCATTTCCTCGCTCATCGCTTCATTGAGCGCGACTGCGTAAGTAATCTCTTTCATTGCCATATTATCCTCCCCCTTACTCGGCATACACGCCGTCGAGCACATCTTCGACAGCGGGCTCGGGGCTGTTTATGCCAAATTCTACAGCGTGATCGATGATTGCGGTTGTTTTCGCGTCCATTTCGTCGATTTCCGCTTCGGTAAATAATTTTTTCTCCAGCAGGTAATTCTTGAAGCGCAATACCGGCATGCGATCCTTCCACCAGGCGATTTCATCCTTGGTACGGTAGAGGTTGCCATCGCTCTTGGAATGACCGGAGGTACGGTATGTGTGCTGGATTACCAAGACAGGACCGTTCTTGACGGCGTATTCACGCGCGCTCTTGACGGTGCAGTATACATCCATGACGTCGTTGCCGTCGCATTCCATGGATTTCATGCCATAAGCAGCCGCGCGCTTATTGAGATCCAGTTCATGCATGACGTGGTCTGTTGGCGTTGACATGCCGTATCTGTTATGGATTACGACAAATACAACAGGCAGGCTCCATACTGCGGCCAAATTCATTGATTCATGAATAGCGCCTTCATTGGAAGCGCCATCTCCGAAATAGCACAGGCAGATCCTGTCCAATCCCTTCTTTTTCGCCGTGAGCGCCGCTCCGCAGCCTATGGGAGCATTTGCGCCGAGTATACCGTTTGCACCAAGAACGCCTTTGTCGTAATCGCAAATATGCATGGAGCCGCCGCGTCCGCGGTTCAATCCTGTTTCCTTGGCCAAAATTTCAGCCATCATCAGGTCAATATTGCAACCTTTTCCGATTGCTTCGCCATGGCCCCTGTGGGTGGCCAGCATATAATCATCTTCTTTTAGCGCAAAACCCGTGCCGATGCCGGTGGCTTCTTCGCCTATGCCAAGATGCGTGGTACCATGCACCATGCCTTTGCTGAACAGTTCAAATACCTTTTCCTCAAATTTACGCGCCGTCATCATACCTTCCATCATACGGCGAAGAAGATCTTTGTCTTTCGATATTGCCGGATCAGGGCAGGTACAGGTAAAGGTATCCAGATTGATGTTTGACAACGTAACTACTTCCTTTCGCAGAGAGATTTACAAATGATAATTTAGTTAACATATGCCTACCTAATATTATTGTAGTAAACGGGTATTCATTTGTCAACGGGCTATACTATTAAAATGTGCAAAAATAAAGTAAAACCGACATGAAACTTGGTTTCATGTCGGCTGATCGTTGCATTCGAGTTAACAGAATTCTATCGGACAGCTATGTATTGTTCGTTTTCCGCCAAACTCAAAGTAAATCCTTGAGTTCCTCACGCAGATAACTTTCCACATCTGCGGCGGTGGGAAGGGTCACAACATGTTTGGCGAGACACTGGGCTTTCTCAATGGTCAGGCCTGCCAACATCTTCTTAATTGGAGCAACAGAGGCAAACCCCATACTGAGCTTACGCATGCCCAGGCCAACCAATACGGCTGCTGAAAGGGGATCGCCGCCCATTTCACCGCAGATGCTCACAGGCTTGCCCGCTAATTTAAACTGCTCCACGACGTATCCGATCAGGCGGAACATGGCGGGATGGTAGGTTTGATAGTATTTCGCGACGACCGGATTTAACCTGTCAACCGCAGTCATGTACTGGCAGAGATCGTTGGAGCCGATGCTGGCGAAATCAACTTCCTTGGCGGCCAAATCTGCAATCAGAGCGATGGAGGGGATCTCCACCATAATGCCCAGCTTGTAATTCGGATTATAGGGTATGCCCTGCGCGTTCAATTCGGCTTTTGCTTCCTCAACATAAGCCTTCGCGTGACGGATATCGTCTAAGCTTGCTACCATTGGCAGCATGATCCAAAGATTACCGTATACGGAGGCGCGCAATGCTGCCCGCAGCTGCGTTTTGAATATGTCAGGGTTTGAAAAACAAAGACGCAACGCGCGATTTCCTAAAAATGGATTTTCTTCTACGGGCAGCTCCAGACAGTCGAGCTTTTTATCGCCGCCGATATCCAGCGTACGAAGCGTGATGGGGCGTTCGCCGTAACGGGAGAGAACTTTCTTATAAGCGTCAAACTGGGCGTCTTCGGTAGGCAACTGGGGGGTTTCCATATAGAAGATTTCCGTACGGAACAGGCCGACGCCGTCGGTATATTGACTTCCGGCAAGCTCCTGCTCACTGGCGGAACCTATATTGAGATGGACCTCTACGGATACGCCATCTGCCGTCATGGGCTTTACGTCGAGGTAGCGCTTTGTTTCCTGCGCGCGCGTAAGGTAATCATTGCGCTTTTCGGCGTAAGTACAGATATCATCCTGCGAGGGATCCAGAAGAATCCTTCCGGTGATGGCATCCACGACGATTGTTTTTCCGTTTTTAATTGTAGTCATCAAACCGGGCACACCGAGGACTGCCGGGATTTCGTAGCTGCGCGCTATGATAGCGGAATGGGAGGTCGGACCGCCCATTTCCGTAAGTATCGCCAGCACTTTTTCCCTGTCCAGCGTGGCCGTATCGGAAGGGAACAGATCCTCGGCGACAATGATATAGGGCTTATCCAATGTAGCGAGATTGTTTTCCGGTATACCTGCCCAGCAGCGAAGCAATCTGTTTCTGACGTCTTTGAGGTCTGCGGCACGTTCACGGAACATTTCATCGCTGAGTTCGCCGAACATCACAATGAATTTCTCATACACCTTGAATACCGCATAATCAGCTGAGAGGTGTTCGTTGTTTACAAGATCCTGAATCTCTTCTTCGAGGGCAACGTCCGAAAGAATATCCTGATGAGCGACGAATATCTTTGCTTTCTCGGGGTCGTCCTTCTCCATGCGGGTTACGATATCGTTAAGCTCTGCGGCAGCACTATCCTTTGCGGCATTGTATCTAATGAGATTTGGCGCAATTTCAGTTTCTGCTATAAGTGATTTGTTGATCACGGGGGAGAAGGGCTTATAGATGTAAGATTCGCCGATTGCTATTCCCGGTGAAACCGGATTTCCTTTTACTTCCATACTACCTCCCAAAATCTGTAGTTGCTTACATTTCCTTTAAGAGTTTATTTAAAATGATCATGTGCCGTTTTGGCGCATCCGCGAGAAAAATGTTATCTTTCAAAAATAAGATAAACACGATTCCTTAAGCAGTAATAGCATGCACTTCAGTCTTCGGCAGTAATTTGCTTTCATGATTGTATCATATCCCGACCTTGTGTCAATACAACCAAAGTGACAATCTGGTAAACATCTAATATCTTGGATTATATAAAATAATGCGCAAAGCCACCGTAAAAAAATACTGTTTAGATGCCTTGCGCAGTTGGAGTTCCCCAATATAATAAAAGGACTCTGCGATAAACAACAGAGTCCTTATTAAAAATTATTGAACCTTCTTCACGACATCATCCGGCATGTTTTGCGTGCTCTGGCCATAGTAATCAAATACGCGTATAGCCTGCTCCACCTGTGCCGGTGTCAATTCCGCTACGGGGCCGGCAGACTTGGCAATCAAGTACGTTTTTGCCGCTTCTTCAAGATAAACGCAGGCATACAATGCTTCTTTGAGGGATTTGCCCACAGCCATCACACCGTGATGCTTTAATATAACTGCTAACTGACTTCCCAAATTGTTTACGGTTTCTATGCCCATATCCAGACTTGCGGCTGAACTGAACGGACATACCTTGACGGGGCCTTTCGTAGCGTTTGCAAGCGTAGTAACCACAACGGGGAATTCATCCTGAACAAGTCCGAGCGCCGTAGCATATGGCTGATGGGTATGGATAACTGCATTGATATCGGGGCGATGACGAAAAATGTACAGCAGCGCCTTTGTATCTACGGACGGTTTTCTTGTACCTTCGATGATATTGCCGTCAAGATCCACAACGAGCACGTCTTCAGGCACCATTTCGGAATAGATCATACCGGACGGAGTGACGAGAATACTGCCGTCGTCCATTCGAACGCTCACGTTTCCACCTGAAAGCGCAATAAGATCATAACGATCCATCATGATTCCCGCTTTGATAACTTCCTGTTTCTGCTGTTCAAACATGTAAATATTCCTCCCGGCAATATGACATAAATAAAAATAACTGAAATGCTGACCGCATAACAGCTACGCAATTTGCAGGTATGTCCAAAGTTCTTATCCATTATAGCATAAGAGTTACAATTGTCAATCAAGTATTCAAAACGATCATGTCTCAAGTGGTTTAATATTGAACAAAAGGATAACATAACATGAAAGGACAGCAATCCTTTTTTTGTACGATTTGGAGCGTCAAGTTTTACTTTTTAAAGTACTCTGGTATATAATAAAAAAGATGTTTTAGCAAGGAGGATTTCCGTGGAAGAAAAGATATTCTTTACAGTACGGGAAGATCTTGTTTTGCTTGACGTCGAAGGAAATACCCGCGACGAAGTATTGTGGCAGATTGCTTCCTTACTATTCAAGAAAGGGATTGTCAAGGATTCGTTCTATGATGCCCTTATTGAAAGGGAAAACGCGTATCCAACCGGCTTGCCGATCGGTGAAGTGAATGTAGCTATTCCCCATACATATCCGGAGCATATTAACGAAGTCGCAATTACAATCGCCATCCCCAGCAGCCCCGTTATCTTTCAAAATATGGGCGCGCGTGACGAAGAATTGCTTGTTCATGTGATTGTCTGTCTTTGTATGAAAAAATCAGAAGATAATGTGAAGCTGCTGCCAGCCTTAATGGGATTTTTTGCGCAAGAGACGAATTTACGAGGATTACTCGCCTGCAAAACGCCGGCGGAAGTAATAAATTTTATCAATTGAAAGGTCAATACGAATGAAAATTGTTGGTGATACACATACGCATACGATTGCCTGCAACCATGCAATGGGCACCGTAACGGAGAATGCCGCCTATGCAAAAAGGCTGGGGCATCGGTTTGTGGGAATTACGGAGCACTGCTGCACGCTGCCTTATGCGCCCCCGCTTTGGTTCTTTAACAATATGCTGGGCAACATGCCGCATGAAATTGACGGTGTGTTTATACTCAAGGGAGTAGAGGCCAATATCGTTGATGTGGCTGGCAATCTGGATATGCCGGAGAACTATCTAAAAAAATTGGATATCGTCATAGCGTCCGCTCATCATCAGGCATTTGAAGAAGGCAGCTGGACAGCGGAAGACTTCACCAATATGTATTGCGCCGTAGCTGCAAATCCGTTGGTTGATATCATTGGGCACAGCGGCAGCATGGAGTTCCCGCACGATTATGAACGCGTGGTCCGCGCATACAAGCAGTATGATAAAATCGTAGAGATCAATTCCAGCTCCCCCAATGCGCGTCCCGGCGGTGAAAAAAACTGCAGGGAGATTATTCGGCTTTGTAAACAGTACGGGGTGAAGGTGGTGGCCGCTTCGGATGCGCACTCGCCGCAGAATGTAGGAAAGGTCGGATGGTCCATTTCAGAGCTGGAAGCGCAGGATTTTCCGGAAGAACTTGTGGTTAACGCGGATTACACTCGCTTCCGTGAGGAGTTTTTCCGCAGGCGCGGTCTTGTAATGCCTGAATAACTGGGAATACCGCAAAAACGGACCGACTATGCCGGTCCGTTTTTATAGTGTCAGGTATGTTATACGGCGCACGTTTCGTTGCGATAAAGCATGGCAGCGCCAATGATGCCCGCGTCGTTTCCCAACTCTGCGGGCACAATTCTTGAATACTTCTCGTAGAAACATTTTTTTCGGACGTTTTCGTTTACAGGACGGAACAGGAAATCACCTGCGCCGATCACCCCTCCGCCGAGCGCTATGATTTCCGGGTCCAGAATATGGATGCAGGACGTGATTGCGGATCCCAATTGATCGACATATTGTTCGAAAATGTCTCTGGCGATGGCGTCGCCGGCTTTTGCGCAGTCGATTACAAGTTTGGCGGTCACTTTTTTTAAGTCCCCGTCTGCCTGCGTATAGATAAGAGCCTTGGGGTAATCGATGATGCTTCTACGGCCCTGCTGTACAAGCCAGGTAGCCGTGCAGATGGCTTCGATACACCCATGCATGCCGCAAGTGCAAATCGGCCCGCCGTGCGCAAGCACCATATGGCCCAATTCCACACCATTGCCTAACCCGCCGTTGAACATTCTGCCGCCCAATATGATGCCGCCGCCAATCCCCGTTCCGAGAGTCATCAAAACGGCGGTTTTTACGCCCCGGAACGCGCCCGCGTGCAGTTCCGCCAGTGCTGCCGCATTGGCATCATTGGCAAGGAAGACAGGAACGGTGGGAAAGTGCGTTTTCATTTCAGCTTTAAGAGGAGCGTCATGGAGCTGCAGGTTATGCGCGTGCAGCACACGTTCGCAGGAAGAATCAATGCTGCCCGGAACAGCAATGCCTATGGACCCGAAAGATGATGCATCGACCGCAAGCTCATTCGCCAGATCCCTGACGAGCGAAGCCATCAGTGCTATGATTTTTTGGTAGGACTCTCCCGTAGGGAAGGAAACACTTCTTCGCGCGACTATGCGCATATCATTGTCGTCCACCGCGCCGACAGCTATTTTTGTACCACCGACATCAAATCCAATATGCAGCATGCTAAGTCCTCCCGATTAGAAATTCTCAAGTTCTTCCATCCAGCGACGATCGAATTCTTTGGCAGCGTCATATCCAAGCTTTTTTAATCTATAATTTCGCGCAGCAACTTCCACTATGATTGCGAGGTTGCGGCCCGGCCGCACAGGCATGAGAATATGCGGAATTTTTACATCCAATATGGATACCGTTTCCTCATCCAGACCCAGGCGGTCATAGGCCTTACCGTCCTGCCACATTTCCATTTCCATGACGATGTCGATGGACTTTTCCTGAATAACGGCGCCTACGCCGTACATATACCGGACGTCAATGAGCCCTATACCGCGAATTTCAAGCAGGTATCTTGTAAGGGAAGGCGCGGTTCCGGAAAGACGATTTTCGGCCACCCGGCGTATTTCCAGAACATCGTCCGCAACCAACCGGTGTCCGCGTTTAACAAGCTCTAATGCCGTTTCGCTTTTGCCCATGCCGCTTTCTCCTGTGAGCATTACGCCGACACCGTAAATATCCAGCAGTACGCCATGCCTCGTAATGGTAGGGGCAAGCAGACGATCGAGATAATTCGTGATGGAATGGCTGACCTTGGTGGTCGGCCTGGAACTTGAAAACAACGGTGTATTTGTTTCCTTTGCCTGCTGCAGGAACAATTCAGGCGGTTCATAGGAGCGCGCAAATACCACACAGGGCACATCGCGTTTAAGTATATCGCTGATGCGCTTTTGCAGCACATCGGTAGGCAATTGGAGCATGTAGTGCATCTCTGCATTACCAATGATCTGCACACGGTCATATGCAAAATGCTGCAGAAATCCGGTCAGCTGCAAACCGGGGCGATTGATTTCGCTCTCCGAAATCGTCAGTTCGCCGCGCCCCTCATATACAACACTCAATTCGAGAGATTTGCTGAAGTCTGCTACAGTAATGATTACATTTTGCATACGACAATCATCCTCCTATTCGGCAAGCATGATGTGATCGATCACCCAGGCGACGCCATCTTCTTCGCAAGCTGGCGCGATAACATCTGCGATATCCTTTATTGCCTGCTGGCCGTTC
The DNA here is from genome assembly GCA_964440115.1 of uncultured Oscillospiraceae bacterium. GTDB lineage: Bacteria > Bacillota > Clostridia > Christensenellales > CAG-138 > JAEWWD01. Next base: position 216,047 of record CAYTPV010000006.1, read on the forward strand.
CCGACACAGACACCCAAGCCCGCCATTTGTATCATTTGATAGTCAAGCGTATTATCACCGACGGCAACCGTTTCAGCGGGCAGTATTCCCATGAGATCTGCCGTATGCAGCACGGCTGTGCCTTTATTCGCACCAAATCGGTTCAATTCAATATAGCCGGGCTTGGAGGAGGCGACTTCCATACGATCCGCAAAACGGGAAGAGTAACGCTTGATCATTTCCGCTTCCTGTTCGCCCGGTTCGGCATAAACAAGTACCTTTGGCACGTTGTACCAATCCTTTTCGCGAATCATCGGGTCAACCTGAAATGGCAAATTCAAAAAGGAAGTGTAACGAACTGAGAACTCGCTTTCCTTCTCAAAAATCACAGTATCTCCCTGATAAAGCTGCGCGTGCAATCCCCATTCTTTGGAGCAGTTGAGTACTTCCCGTATCAGCTTGGGATCGATGCTTCCCATGAACATGGATTCATCTGTTATCGTATTCATGATGCAAGCACCGCCGTACACGATGACGGGGCCTTGAATGTCGAGCTTCTTCCAAATACTGCTGGCCCCTTTATATCCGCGTCCGGTGGCGATCGTAACAAAAATACCTGCATCCTGTGCCCGGCGTATAGCGGCAAGGTTTCCGGATGAAATCTGTTTGTCGTTTCCAATGAGCGTGTCGTCAATATCAAGAAATAGGGCTTTGTACTTCATGAATTCCTTCCTTTGCATATTGCACAAATATATAATGCGCGTGGATATGTATGTCCTTATACCAACAAACGCATGCATTCATTACTCATTTTAATGAATCTTGGTACAAAAGGAAAGCACTATATTATTGCTTTACCGATAATTCCCCCTCATTCTCTTCTTTTTCAGAAGTACCATAATATAAATCGGAAGAAATATATACGGTTCCCCGAATAGAGCGGTAGGTATCTTCATAAGCAAGCTGCTGTCGTATCAGATTACCGTCGGCATCATAGTATTCCTTATATGTCTGGGATTTCGTTCCTCTATGCGCTTCGCGGAATACCACGCGCGTATTGGAAGGCAGTGTTTCATCAAGCAATACATCCTCACCGGGCGAAGAAAGCGAGGCTATCCGCTTAGAGGTAATCTTGATGCTCATACCGTCCGGAAGAGGTTTTCCATATAAGGATATTGTAATTCGCTTTTGGGAATCGGTTTTCGCAAGCACGTATATATCGCAGTCGCTGCTGTTCACAAAACGAAAATTGGGGCCTCCCGTACTGATGGTTGCATCCCGGCCGATATCGATATACCCCAGCGGCCAGCTGTGCGGTCGCCGCTCCAGTATCGTAAGGTCTGCCATCATAACGGCATTGAAAAGCGTGGTGCTGACCTGACAGACGCCGCCACCGTATTCCTGTTGATACCGGCCTTCTCGGATACCTGTCGCCATGCGCCATCCGTTTCTCGCGTTGCGGGGCCCTAAAATGGAGTTGATATCGAATTCCTCCCCGGGTGATAGCTTCGTTCCATCAATGAGGCTGACAGCCTTTTTGATATTAAACATGCGTCCCGATCCGTTATAAGGCGATTTGGCAAACGAAGTGGAAAAAGTCGCAACGAGCTGGTGTTCGCTTCGCGCCTGATCTTCCGTATACTCTGGATTGAGCACTGTATAAGGCAGCGATATGCGTGCGCTCGTTTTATGTTCAACGGCATTGGCAAGCAATTGCAGCAATTCTTTCGATTTCGCTTCAATTCCGGTACTGTCCGACGTATAGGCGAACATGCCATCCTGCGAACGATCCAATTCTACGGTTGCGTTAACAGGTTTTACATAAAATGAATTCCCTAAGGTTTCAATTTGCTTTTGGGCGGCATCAGTATCCAGCCACATTTTTATGGAAAGTTCTCTGGGTTGCTGCCGTAAGCCATTGTGCTGCGGCATGTACGCCGCTTCACGCAGCATGTCTTCCAGATCCGTCCGTATAGGTAATTCTGAGCCTTTCACTTTCACCGTTCTTGACTGACCGGGTGCCTGCAATTCGACGTCAAAACGCATAGATTGTATTATATTATCGATGCGCGACTGTACAATCTCGCGGGCGGATGCAATATCTTGGCGCGAAACATCCATGCCTTCTATAAAAATATCTTCACCAAGCCGAAAGGATTCTGGCGGCTGTGTACCACGGGGCACAGCGTTACATCCTGCCGCTAATAAACTGAGCAGGAGCAACACAATAATTACGATACTCTTCCTTTGCAACCCATTTCCTCCTTATAAAATAATCATGCCATCCCATGATTATATTGGCCTGCCCATATGGCTAACATGTATTTGTTTTTCATGTTGTATGGATAAATCATTGCAATAAAAAAAAGCTGCCTTCGCAGCAAAAAGTGGCATTTGCAAATGAATGTTACCATTCAATATTGGGCTGCACCTGCTTAAGGGCAGATGAAAGTCTCATTAGGTCGCTCACGGATATCACAGGCCGTCTGAGCAGCAGCGCATGCGAAGGCAGGTATGTTTCCGGCATTCGAAACAGATTCAGTCGGTAATGGGGGAGAGGGGGCAATGCCTGCATCAGTTCAAGCAGCGCCGTTTCCTGCAATCCGGGATACAGTGTTGTGCGCGCTTCAAAAGGAATGCCGGATTTCAAAAGAAGATTGATTGTTTGATAAGCCCTGTTATAGCCTTCGTCATCGCCGCATACCCAACCATAATCCGAGAACGGCGCTTTAAAATCAACGGCTGCATAATCGATCAGATTTTCACGAAGAAGTGTTTGAATGACCGGCAGATGCTGCCCATTCGTGTCCAGTTTGGTGCGAAAACCCATATCCTTTATGGTGCGCAGCAATTCCGGCAAATCTTCCTGCAGTGCGGGCTCGCCTCCGCTCAGCACAACTCCCTCCAGAAGACCGCGGCGCTTTTCAAGAAACGCGAGTACTTCCTCCATGGGAATAACAGGGCCGCCGCCGTCAAGCAGGGCCCTGTTATGGCAATAAAAACAATTCAAATCGCAGCCGCGGGTAAACAGCACACAGCTCAAATAACCCGGATAGTCAATGGTGCTGCACCGCTGCATACCGCCAAATATCATTTTGCGGGCATCTCCTCAGTGCGTATTACGTATTTCCTTCTCTCACGATATTCTTCACGCTTGCCTTTATGGTAGTTCTGTACAGGGCGCAGATAGCCGACCACGCGGCTCCACACTTCCGTCTGTCTGCCGCAAATGGGGCAAGTAAATGTTTCCCCGTTGAGATACCCGTGTTCCGGGCATACCGAGAAGGTGGGTGTCAGCGACAGATACGGCAGCTTATATCGGTTGAAGGCTTTCTGCAGCAAGCGCTTTGCAATTTCAATATCTTTGATCTGTTCGCCAAGATACAGGTGCAGTACTGTCCCGCCCGTATACTTGCATTGCAGCTCGTCCTGCAGATCCAGAGTCTCAAATATGTCGTCCGTATAGCCGACAGGGAGATGCGATGAGTTGGTATAATACGGGACGTCCTCGCCGGCTGTAATAATATCCGGGTAGCGGTCTTTATCCAGCTGCGCAAGCCGGTAGCTCGTTCCCTCTGCGGGTGTGGCTTCCAGATTATAGAAGTTTCCTGTTTCTTCCTGAATGCGCGCAATCATCTCGCGCATGTAATCCAGCACGTCCAAACCAAACTTCTGGCCTTCCGGTGTGGTCAGGTCTTTTCCAAGGAAGTTCAGGCTGGCTTCGTTCATGCCAACCAGACCAATTGTGTTAAAATGGTTATACCAATAGTTTCCTGTACGTTCTTTGATATTTTTCAGGTAATTTGCGGAATAGGGATACATGCCATTGCTTGTCTGATCTTCGATTGTCTTGCGCTTAATCTCCAGACTGTTGCGGGCAATATTGGTCATACGCCAGAGGCGGCTTCGAAACTCGCTCCAGCTCTTGGAAAGATGGGCGATGCGCGGCAGATTAATCGTAACCACGCCGATTGAGCCCGTGAGAGGGTTTGAACCAAACAGGCCGCCGCCGCGCTTTCTCAATTCGCTGGTATCCAGCCGCAGACGGCAGCACATGGAAAGTGCATCCTCGGGTGAAAGGTCGGAATTGACATAGTTAGAGAAATAGGGGATGCCGTATTTACACGTAATCTCCATGAATTTATTTACAACGGGACTATCCCAATCAAACGCGCGCGTAACGTTGATGGTGGGGATGGGGAAGGTAAACACGCGTCCCTTCTTATCGCCTTCCATCATGACTTCGCAGAACGCGGTATTGAGAATGTCCATTTCCGGCTGGAATTCTCCGTAGGTCTCCTGCATCTGCTTGCCGCCGATGATGACCGGCGTATCCTTAAGCGTACCAGGAGCTACGATATCAAATGTCAGGTTTGAAAACGGGCATTGAAAGCCAACGCGCGTAGGCACGTTCAGGTTGAATATGAATTCCTGCAGCGCCTGTTTGACGGTCTTAAAATCCAGATTATCGTACCGTATGAATGGAGCGCAGTAAGTATCAAACGACGACCACGCCTGTGCGCCTGCGGTTTCTCCCTGCGTCGTAAACGTGGAATTGACAATCTGACCAAGGAAAGAACGCAGATGCTTGGCGGGCTTTGATTCCACCTTGCCCGGTACGCCTCCGAATCCTTCCATTAATAGCTGCCGCAGGTCCCAGCCGGCGCAATACGGACCAAAGAAACCGAGATCGTGCAAATGCAGGTCTCCGGTAACGTGCGCTTGGCGAATTTCCTCAGGGTAAATCTCATGCAGCCAGTACTGCTTGGTGAACGTTTCGCGGATATAGTTGTTCATGCCGTTGATGGATTTCTGTGCGTTGGCGTTTTCTTTGATGCGCCAATCCATGTCCCCCAGATAATTTGAGAACATCTCTATGGTAGCGCCAATCAACGCATTTGCCTCGCGTGCGCCGCGGCGTTTTTCGCGATAGAGGATGTATGCTTTCGCAGTGCGCGCATGTCCGTTTTCAATGAGCACCTTTTCGACGATATCCTGAATGTCTTCCACGTCTACGACAGTGTTTCCATAGCGCAGAGTGGCCATATCGACGACCTGACGGCAAAGCAGTTCGGCGCGTGACCAATCGTCTCCGCCAACCGCGTTTGCCGCTTTAAAAATGGCCCATGTGATTTTTTCCGGCGTGAAAGGAACGACGGACCCGTCGCGCTTGCGTATCTTTGTGAGCATGCTTTTCCCCCTGTAGAATATCAAGATATGGGTCGCTACGAAAAATATGATACAACATATTGTGTATCGTGTCAATTCCAAATGGAAAATTATCCATAATTTCGGATTATATAAGACTGGGACGGCATAGCTGCCGCCCCAGTTCAAACGCTTTTTAGATTATCGAAATTATTATTCGAATATGCTTTACAGATCCGTAGGGCGAAGCACCCTGCGCAGAAACTCCTTCGTACGCGGCTGGCTTGGATGATTGAATATAACTTCGGGTGCGTCATCCTCAACAATGACGCCTTCATCCATAAATACCACTCGATGAGCCACATCCCGTGCAAAAGCCATCTCATGCGTAACCACCAGCATGGTCAGGCCGCTTTTCGCGAGATCCTGCATGACAATGAGTACGTCGCCAACCATTTCCGGGTCAAGTGCGGATGTCGGTTCGTCAAACAACAGTACTTCAGGGTCCATACACAGTGCCCGCGCGATGGCAACGCGCTGTTTCTGTCCACCGGATAGCTGACCGGGTTTTGCGTTGCAATAGGGAAGCATGCCGACTTTTTCCAAATACAGCTTTGCTTTCTGCTCGCTTTCCTCACGGCTTCGCTTGAGTACCTTCATTTGCCCAACTATACAATTCTGCAGCGCAGTCATGTTGTAAAAAAGATTGAACTGCTGAAATACCATGCCAACCCGCGCACGATACTCGGCAACCTGAAAACTGCGGTCCTGTATGTTCTTCCCGTGGAATAGTATTGACCCGCCTGTAGGCCGTTCCAGCAGATTGATGCAGCGCAGGAGTGTACTTTTCCCTGAACCCGACGCACCGATAATACAGACCACATCCCCGGGAGAAACGGAAAAATCGATGTCCCTGAGAACGGTATGTGCGCCGAAGTCCTTTTTAAGATGCTGCACTTCAATGTTGTAAGCCATTATCGTGCACCGCCTTCCTGTGCTGTTTTGGGCTTGAGTATTGCGCTTACGTCAGTCTGCGAGCCGTGCACGATGGTGTAGCTCTTAGGCCCATCCATTCGTTTTTCAATCAGTCGCAGTATTCTCGTGGTGGTAAATGTGAGTATCAGATAAATAACCGCCGCAATAAAGAACGATTCAAAATATTTATAATAAGTACCGGCAGCGGATTTTGCGGTGAAGAAGAGTTCCGTCACCGAGATAACGTTCAGTACGGAGCTGTCTTTGATATTGACGACAAATTCATTGCCGATCGATGGCATGATGTTTCGTATAGCTTGCGGCAACACGACATTTGACATTGTCTGCCAGTGGGTCATGCCGAGCGAGTGTGCGCCCTCTGTTTGTCCGTTGTCCACGGAAATAATGCCGCCGCGTATGATTTCCGCCATATACGCTCCTGTGTTAATGGAGATGATGACAATTGCCGCTGTCAGTGCAGGCATATCAAGCCCCATATACTGCTGTGCGCCATAGTAAATGACCATCGCCTGCACGATCATGGGCGTGCCGCGGAATACTTCGATATATGTTGAAAGTATGGCGCGCATTATTTTAATGAGTACCTTTTTATGTATGCCATCCTCTGGCCGTAACGGGATAGCCCGTGCAACAGCCACGAGCAAGCCAATCACAAACCCCAGAATGGTGCCTGTGATGGCCACAAGCATGGTTGTGCCCATACCTTTGAGAAATAAGGAGCCGTACTTTTCTAATAAAAGTCCAACCCAGCCGAAAAATGTAGTGGGCATATGCGTCACACCTCCAACATACTTTCAGCCGCACTGTATAAGCACGGCCTGGCCGCAATTCCTGCAGCGAATCAGACAAAAATGATCTGCTGCAGGAACAGTTCTCCTGCAGCAGATTTGAAGCGGGAGTTACTCAGCCAAAGGCTGGTTTGCAAGAGCGGTCTGCATCATTTCAAGCCGCTGTTCTTCCGAAATTCCTTTGATGATCTCATCAATCTTGGTATGGTCGGAATTCTTGGGCAGGCCGACAGCAATGGCTATATCGCCGGGGGAAGCCTCAAAACCCTTGCCCGCTTCGAAAGCCACATAGGTTAAATCCGGGTTGGCGGCAATGGCGGACATAGCGCCGGGACGTTCGGAAATATAACCATCCACTTTTCCGGAGGTCAGAGCGACGATCATGGCGGGGAATGTATCCATAGGTGTCTGGTGCTGCACGTTCGGAATTTGATCAATCACAGTATCATGTACGGTATTGAGCTGGCCAACGATCTTCGCCCCGGAGAAATCGGCAAGGCTCTTTGCGGAAGCAAAAGCGCTGTCCTTCTTTACGACGATGACGAGGTCGCTGGTGTAATAGGGTTCTGAAAAATCAATAGTTACTTTACGATCCTCACGCGGGCTCATACCTGCGATGATGGCGTCGATCTTACCGGCAAGAAGGGCAGGGATGAGGCCGTCCCATTCGATCTTGTGGACTTCCAGCTCGCGGCCAAGCCCCTGCGCGATGATCTTGGCAATCTGGATGTCGTAGCCGTCCGCATATCCACCTTCAAAGATGGGGACGCTGCTTTGGGTTGCTTCTGTCTGCGTCCAGTTGAAAGGTGCATAGTTGCATTCGAGGCCGATTCGGAAGGGACCCTCCGCAGGCGCTGTCGTGGCATCAGCAGGCGCGGCGGTTTGGACGGGGGCAGCGGGTGCGGCGCTTTCTGCAGCCGGAGTTTGCGTTGCAGCGGGCGCTGCACAGGCCGCAAGGCTAAGGCACATGCTCAGAATGAGCAGCAGAGCAAGGATCTTCTTCATTTTCTTTCCTCCTAAAAATAGAGTAGTAAAACAAAAGCGGCCGGAGCACAAACTCCAGCCGCCTGTTACACAAAGCTATGTGTTGTTGGCAAAACCGAAGATAGCGCTCCACAATTCCCCGTTTGGGGGACTGTGACAGTCGACGAGATTTTTTCCCGTCAACCAGCGACGTGCCGCTCAAGCCAACACACCGCTTCGGCGAATCACCCTTTCGCAGAACTTCTTTGTTCCTTGAGGAACTCGTTCCTGGTACTGATGAGATTCGCGCCTCTATCCAATTCGAAAGGTTACCCTATCGAATTGTTGCCATTATCGTACATATGTGCAAAAATGTCAAGCAGTCATTCCTGACAATTTTACACAATACTGCACCTCAGGCGATATCCATACTATGCAGAACATTTCTGCAGCAAAGTACTAGCAGCAGGGAGATCGCAACATTCCAGGCCGCAAACAGGAGGTATCCAAGTGATCCTGTTCCGAAAACAATCGAAGCCACAACGATGCCTGGCACAACAAGAAGCAACAGCAGCATGATATACACGAACATGATAAGCATGGTGTTGCGATTGCTTCCGAGTATTCTTTCTACCAGCACCATACCCGCCGTATACAGTATGGAAATGCTCGCATATGTCAGCCACGCAGCAAGGCTCTCCGCTGGCGTACGATGCAGAAGAATGAAAATGAGGGCGCCAAATACCAGCCCATCAACAGCGGCCTTTATAGTCTGGGGAAGAAGTACGGCAATGAGCTTGCGAAATGCGCTGGGCGGCGCAAGATACAGAACCGGATAGTTTAGTTCCTTTGCTATTCCACTTTTCAAATTCAGAAAAATCATGACCCACGCCGTCATGCCAAATACGCCCCAGAGGCCTGCATGGGCAAGCATATCCGCGTCAAAGACAATCATACTCAGCAGCGGGCAAGCCGCAGCGCTCAACGTGGTGATATCGAAAAGCAGTACTCCGCTCCTCGATTGCTCGCGAAACAGCTTGCCGGTAAAAGCGAGAGCACCGTTCCCCCACAACGGGCCTTGTTCACGATTGACTTTTCGTACCGTTTCTCCTGCGGCAGAAGAGAGCCTGCCGGCTTTTGCGTCTTCCTTTATCTGGCTTGCTCTTTCTGCTGCAACGAGTACATCTTCAAAGAAATCCATATCTGTACGCTGAAGCAGCATAGTGAAACATATCGCGCTGATGCACATCAATGCTGCGAAAAGGAGAGCGCCCCAAAGCCGGTACTCTGTAATAGCAATGGCAAGACCCCGCGACCAGCCGATTACGGGTACATAATCCCACGCATCCGAACCAAAAAAGGATGCCAGAGATTCGCGGATCGAATTGCCGTTCCGTATAAAAAACAAAACAAACAGTATGAGAAGCGCAGCGAACGATGCGCTAAACACATTGTTGACACGCTTTCTTCTGGCGGGAGACCCGGCGCTGTATGCATACAGGCACGCGGATAGAATATGGAGTGTGATGCCAAGAATGACGTAAGCCACCATGAGCCCCAGCAGTGCCATTCCGTCAAGTCCCGCCAAACGTCGGATGTTCGGATATTGAAACAGCAAAAACACGGAGGCAAACAGCATAATGCCAGCCTGTCTTGCAATACCGCTCAACAATATGGTGCGCGGGTTGACGGGTGAAGTAAACAGCAGCCCGACATCCGGCATAGAGAAAAGAGCTGTACCCTGTTTGAGACCGTTATAAATAGATAATCCGGCAATAAACAGGAATACGCCAACGAGTGCCGCTGCATAGCCGTGTACATTCCGCACGGCAGCAGTACTGCTTTGCGTATACGATATAGTCAGCGACCAAATCAGAAATACGGCAAGCAGGAGATAAAGTATCAGCTGGACAGGTTTTTTGAGTACCTGCAGAATACCGTTTCGAATGGATCTTCGCCACAGATACCAGATGGCTCTCATTTGCCGCCCTCCGTAACTTCAAAAAACAGATCCTCGAGCGATTCTCCGCTGTTGATCATCTGCATCCTGTCTCGTTCTGCGGCGATCTTGCCTTGTACGAGTATCAGAATCCTGTCCCAAATATCTTCCACACTGTCCAGCAGGTGGGTGGAAATCAACACGGCGGTGCCTTTATCGCGTTCTTCCGTTATCACCTGCTTGAGCGCTTTGATTGCATGGGGATCTAAACCCACCATCGGTTCGTCGACCAGCAGTACTTTGGGCTGTGTCAGCAGCGCGCAGCAAAGGCTTACCTTTTGCTGCATGCCCTTGCTCAGTTCCTTGCCCAGTTTTTTTCGCTTATCCTGCAGTTCAAATCTATCCATCAGATCATCTGCGCGGGCTTTCCAGCCATCGTTGAGATCATAGGCGCGCGCGATGAATTCCATATGCTCGTCCACGGTCAATAACCCGTAAACCGCGGGGCTCTCCGGCACATAGCCCAATATCCGTTTCGCTTCGGCAGATTTGTTGGGGTGGTTATCTATTGTGATATTACCCGAAAAACGAAGCAGACCTGCCATGGCTTTGATGGCAGTCGATTTACCAGCGCCGTTCGGACCGGCAAGAACGGTAATTGCTCCGGCTGGGACGGAAAATGTCAGCATGTCGTTAGCGATTACTTTCCCGTATTTTTTTGTCAGGTTATCCACATTAAGCATTGGTATATTCCTCTACAATAATATTTTTCCATGTTTAGAAAGTATAGCATATTGGCGCATATAAAAATAGGTTGCGGCAGCGTTAAGCCGCATCTGGCTCTCACCAATATCCTGAGACTGGCATACCATACAGCAGATGCCGGTCGCCCGCGCGCCTGTCTTAGCGGCCGAATGCCCGATGCAAACAAGGAGGAAAACCCATATGTACCAAAAAAAGAATACGATGGGTAGCTGCTGCTTCAAACCATGTGGCTGCCAATTGAATCCTTTGGATGTGAAGAATACTCTTGTGGCAGGTTACGCCTGCGAAACATGCAAAAGCTGTGGTGACACATGCGTCGAGGAGCAGGGGTGCCTTCTCGCCACCGCGTATATCGCAGATCAGATGTATAAAGCGGGATATTGTCCCAACGAAGCGCTCTGTCAGGGCACACTGTTCCCCGAACTCGTGCGCCCTTATATGAGTTAAGGAGGCAGGACCATGGATGCAAAGCAACAAGCCCTTCTGATGAAGATCAGCGAATGTGAATTTGTCTGTGTCGAACTGAACCTTTACCTGGATACGCATCCCAAGGATAAGGATGCGCGTGACGATTATTTCTGCTACAGCAAAAAGCTCGCAGAACTGATCGGAAAATATGAGGAATGTTATGGGCCGCTGCTTGGTTTTGGACACTCTCCCACGGACGTCGGGTGCTGGGTCTGTTCGAAGTGGCCGTGGCAACTGTAAGGAGGCTCTGCTATGTGGATCTATGAGAAAAAACTGCAGTACCCTGTGAAGATTACCTGCCCTGATGTGCGAATGGCGAAACTGCTGATGGCGCAGTATGGCGGCCCGGATTCCGAACTTGCCGCCGGCCTTCGTTATCTGACACAGCGTTTTTCCATGCCAAATAACTGTTGCCGTGCAACGGTAAATGATATCGGCACGGAAGAATTAGCCCATTGGGAAATGATTGGAACGATGATTTATCAGTGCATGCGCGGCGCAAGCATGGCTGAGCTGACAGCAGCTGGCCTGGCTGGATACTATACCATGCACAACCATGGAGTGTATCCGGTAAACCCGGATGGCGTGCCATTTACCGCAAGCTATGTACAGTGTACGGGTGACCCGATCGCTGATTTGACAGAGGATATGGCAGCCGAACAGAAAGCGCGCGCTACCTACGAACACCTTATGAATATGACGGATAACCCGGACATCATCGATCCCCTTCGCTTCTTGCGGCAGCGCGAAGTGGTGCATTTCCAGCGCTTTGGTGAGTGCCTGATGATAGTGCAGGAAATGCAGTGCCAAAAACGTATGACACGCGAAGGGCGCTGCAGCTGAAGCATTACATAAAACAAATAACAAAAAAGAACGGCTGCCGGTTTCCGGCAGCCGTTCAGTAGTTAAAACGGGCTAGGATGTTGCGCTCCTGCGGCATCCCACGCCGCTGATCATGGCGGAAATATTTATGTGCAGCACGATGAATCCGTATATGGGATTGTAAATACGACAATCCCTGTCGAATAGGGCGCAATTTCGTACTGCTGAAAGTAAATAGCAAAGCCGGAACAAGTCAGATAATAATTCTCTTCATTGAAGTATTTCGCAATAAGGGTCGGATAATCTTCAAAATAGATTCCGGGATTTTGCGCGATATCTTTATTTGCTTGTTCTGTTATATAGTCGATCAACAACGCGCTATTATCTTGCTCAGCAGGGAAGAAGCATGAGAGCGGCAGGCTGCATCCGCCCAAAAGGCTCCAGGTATTTGATGACCTGATTGTGCCGCCATGAGCGCCGCCAGTAAACGTATATTGATCCCGGTACAAGCTTAAATGGCAATCCTGATTGTAGGTAATCTCATAGTTCAAAACAGCTTCATAAAGGCGAAATGGTAACTTGTTTTCCTGGGATTCCTTATATGCGGCAACAGCCTGCTGGAATAAATCACTGGATACATAATGCAAAAAGCTGCAGACTTGCGCTTGAATTTGGAAGTTTATGCTGTCTTGCGCGTAAGGGCAATAGCACAAGGTGACTTTGGGGTAGAGGATAGAAAGCGTGAGCATGGGAGTGTTGTTGTAGGTAAAGGTCCGTTTGATTTTACACATGGCAATGTTTGCGCAATAGTTTAGCGGATCCATAGAACATACCTCCCTATTTGGCTTTAGACATTGTATTCGGGCAAGGTGAAGGTTGATACGCAAAGAAAGATTGCAGGCGGGGAACTATCAGACAAATACTTGTCCGCTATTGAATTTGTGATACTATAATGATGTAAATTGCCACCTCTTTTTAATCCCCCTTTAATGCGGGATAAAGGGCATCTTTATCATGCCGCCGTATGATAGGGATACCAAAACAAACAAACAGACTGTACGAGAAGGGGAGAGAATATTACATGGCAACAATGGAACATGTCGAAAAGCTTCGCGAAAAAGCAAATGTAAGTTACGCCGAAGCAAAAGCGGCTCTGGACGCCTGCGGTGACGATCTCTTAGAGGCTCTGCTTTATCTGGAGCGGCAAGGGAAGGTAAATCCGCCCGAACACGGCGGCTTCTATTCGTCCAAGGATGAGCAGAAAGACAAGCAGAGCGATACGGCGCAAACCGTTCATTCAAGCGAACCGAAGGGAGAGTCGTTCTCTGAGCTGATGGGCCGCTTCTTTCGCTGGATACGCGGCCTTATTGTGAAGAGCTGCGAAAATCGGTTTGATGTGCAGCGCGGTGACAGCCAGATCATCACCATGCCTGTTCTTGTGCTTATTCTGCTGCTGGTCTTCTGTTTCTGGCTTGTCATTCCTTTGCTGATCATCGGCCTATTTCTCGGGTGCCATTACCGTTTCCATGGCAAGGAAGTAGAAAAAACGGCTGTAAATAAGGTAATGCAATCGGCCGAAAATGCAGCGGAAACCATTAAGACGGACATCAGGGAAGCGGCGGATAAAAATAAAGAGCGCGCTGAATAAAGGAAGAAAATTCAGGGAGGACAATAGCCGGTGAAAGAACGCATCCTGATTGTAGAAGACGAGGAGAAACTTGCGCGTTTTGTGGAGCTGGAGCTCTCCTACGAGGGCTATGATATCAAAAAAGCTGCGGATGGCCGCACCGGCTTAGAACTTGCCGAGTCGGGTAACTTCGACTTGATACTGTTGGATGTGATGCTGCCGGGACTGAACGGACTCGAGGTGCTTCGCCGCTTGCGGCGAAGCTCTTCTGTTCCCGTCATACTGCTTACGGCGCGGGATGCGGTCATGGATAAGGTGACGGGACTCGACAGCGGCGCAGACGATTATGTCACGAAACCCTTTGCCATTGAGGAATTGTTGGCCCGTATCCGTGTGACGCTGCGCAAAAATCGTCCGGAGCAGGAGGCAAGCAGGATTGGGCGGCTATCCCTTGACGCGGCTAGGCATATCGCCCGTATGGACGATGTGGAACTGAATTTGACTAAGCGCGAGTTTGATCTGTTGCAGCTGTTAATGGAAAACAAGGGTTTCGTACTCACCCGAGATGTGCTGCTGCAGCGGGTGTGGGGATATGACTATCAGGGGGAGACTAACACCGTGGACGTGTATATCCGATTCCTGCGGCAAAAGATTGACGAAACCTTCGATGTAAGATATATCCATACGGTTCGTGGCGTAGGGTATGTACTGCGGGAACAGTAGGCTGATGTAGAGGGGGAGGCATGAAAATCAATTCGCCCCGAGTAAAACAAAAAAAAGGTGGCGCCTCTCTTACCTGGCGGCTCACCGGCAATCAATTTCTTCGTTCACTTGCACACACCTTCTGGCTGGATGTACTTCTGGTGCTCCTTTTTGCGCTCAGTCTGGCAATCTGGACCGAGTGGCAGGCCATAGAAATAAGTCCAAGGCTCCAAAAACAGTCAGGTACAGAGCTGCTCCTTAAAGACTGGGAGTATCAATACGGTCAGGGAGAGCCTAAGGGCTTCAGCCTGCCCGGATTGATTGAGACGGAATTGATGAAACATAACCCGTCAATTCCACCGGATACTACAAGAGAACTCAGCTTTCCCACCGGTTCAACGCTTCTGAGCAGATTGAATTCGGCCACTTATACGGTCACAATTCCAACACCTCAATCCAATCAACTGCTGATACTCACGTATCATTGGTATCGGCCGGTTCGTATATTCCTTGGATGCTTTACTGCACTTTTGATCGTGCAATTCATAAGTCTCATAAACGGCATTTCTGCGGTGAGCCGCTCAGTAAGCCGCACGCTGCAGCCCATCTACGAGCTGACCCTCACAGCCGCCCGTACCATTGACAACGAGCAGAACCGTCAGAGAGTAGATAGCCCCTCTCTTGATGGTACAATCCGGACTCTAAATACCATCACTGAAAACCGGCTGCATACACGTATTGTCATTGCAGATGAGCATCAGGAACTGAAGGGGCTTGCCAACGCCATCAACGAGATGCTGGATCGGCTGGATGCTGCCTATCAATCCCAGCTGCGTTTCGTATCCGATGCGTCACATGAGCTGCGTACACCCATCGCGGTGATACAGGGCTATGCCAACATGCTGGATCGCTGGGGAAAGCAGGATGAACAGACTTTGCAGGAATCCATCGATGCTATCAAAAGCGAAGCAGCCAGCATGCAGGATCTGGTGGAACAATTGCTTTTCCTGGCCCGCAGCGACAACGATTCAATCAGGCTCAATACAGGGCTTGTAGACGTTTCCTCCCTTGCGGAGGAGGTGCTGTCAGAAACCAAGATGATAGACGAAGCACATACCTATGACTCTACTATAAGCCCGGCGCTTACTGTCTACGGCGACGCACATCTTATCAAGCAGGCGCTCCGAATATTCGTTGATAATGCCATTAAGTATACCCCTGCAGGCGAACGCATCCACATTGGTGTGAAGCGTGATGGCAGCAATGTCGCCTTGTCGGTATCGGACAACGGCGTCGGCATACCGGAACAGGATCTGCCCCATGTATTTGACCGTTTCTTCCGGTCAGAACAATCCCGTGCCCGTAAAACGGGGGGGACAGGATTGGGGCTGTCCATCGCCAAATGGATCGTTGATCGCCATGGGGGCCATGTGGAACTGCTCAGCCGCAAGGAGATTGGCACGCGTATCGTATTCCTGCTGCCATATTGCGGCGAAGCGACAGGAGCATCGCTATAAAAGGGCGAAAAAGATATACAAACCCAATGGGGTATGGTGGATTCAATTTGTGAAATAATTCCGCCATGAGCGGCATTTTAACTATAGAAAACCCATAGACAAAGTCCGTCGGACTTTGTCTATGGTTAGTAAATTACCATTTGGAACAGAGTAATATAACCGGCAGAGCAACGATGTTGAGCAGGAAGAAGATTCCTAAAAATGCAATCAGCCCGCCGCTAAATAAGAAGCATAACAGAAATATCACGCCCTGTACCACCCAAAAGGCCACCCGAAAAGCCGACTTTACGGCAAAGAACACAAGTTTAAATACCAGCCAAACCGGCCCAATCACCAGAAGCAATGCAAACATAAGCCCCAAAAATCCAATCACGACGATCTACCGCCTTCTCCAAAATTCTTCTGTGAGCATAACAGAAGAATGCTTTGGAGAAATGCAAAATAGATGAAAATTAGATTAAAATTACTAAGACATGTAAGCTTCAGTATTGTTGTGCACATCAACTCTTAAGGTAGTTGAATGAGAGGAGATACCGTCATTTCCTTCGTATCGTGCAACCTGAAACCGTGGCGGCACGTCATATGTATATACAGTAATATCTTCCAGTTCACTCCAAACTGTGAGGGGAATGGGATGCAATCGTATGAATGCCATACCGCTATCGACCAACGGGGACGGAACTGACAAAAATCACACGCAGCGTCTTCCAAGTGCATATGCGAGCCATCGCATCACTTGGGCATATGCGCTAGCACATTTCTTTGTCGACTTTTGCTCAGCGACGCTGATATTCGGCGCACTGCCCAATGAAGGTGACTGGCGGCTGTCGCTGCTGCTGTACAATTTCTGCGCATTCGCACTGCAGATGCCTATAGGCCTGCTTACCGACCGATATGGGAAAAGCTTGATGTGCGTGAAATTCGCTTGCATGTTTCTAGCAGCAGCTTGTTTGTTGGGAATTATGTCGGGCGGCTGGCTGTCACCGTTTATCGCAGTCCTCGCCGGATTAGGCAACGGTCTGTTTCATATCGGCGCGGGCATAGCGGTACTTCAAAGAAGCGGGAAATCCGCCGGGCCCTTGTGGATATTTGTTGCTCCCGGCGCATTAGGCGTTTTTCTCGGTACAATGCGGGCAGGCAGGGAGGCTATCCGCTGACCGTGGTTTGTCTGCTGCTGGCTGCACTTGCCGTGGTGCTTTTTCTCGCCAAGCTAGTGCAAAACGGAAGCCAAAGTGCGGATCACATTCCTTTTTCACTTGCTTCGCCGGAGCATATGCCAGCGCTCTTCTGCATGGCCTGTCTTTTTCTCGTGGTATGCCTGCGTTCCTATATGGGAATGGCTCTTCCGTTTTCATGGAAGGGAGAGGGCGTTTACCCTGCGGCTTTGGTTCTGGCGTCAATGTTCGGTAAGGCTACAGGCGGCCTACTGGCGGATCGATTGGGCGCAGTACGGGCATCTGTTTCCGCGCTGTCGATTGCTGCGGCATTGCTGCTTTTCCCGACATATCCTCTTGCGGGGGCCGTTGCAGTGTTCTTGATCAACGTTACGATGCCCGTTACACTTTGGGGGCTGGCGAGGGTGTTTTCCGGCGCAAAGGGCTTTTCCTTTGGGTTGCTGACATTTGCCCTGTTCTTGGGCTTTGTGCCGTTGCTGCTGGGTATTCAAGCTCCAACATATGCTGTATTCCCGGCAGCGGTTGCGGTATCTGCCGTGATACTTTATGCAGGCTTGAGGAGGACGCAGTGACAACACACGGAATTCTATTGTCTCTGGCCGTATCCCTTGGGCTGACGATTGTGCTGGAGCTTGCATTCGCAGCTATTATTGGCATACGCTTGAAAAAAGACCTGTTGCTTGTTTGCGCCGTAAACGTAGCGACCAATCCTCCGGCCGTTTTAATCCATTGGTTTTGCATGGCTTACACGTTCTGCCAGCCGGCGTTTTCAACAATTCTAATTGAGACTGCTGTGATCTTGACAGAGGCGTACTATTATAGGCGTTATACCGGTATGCGGCGCCCGTTCCTGTTTTCCTTAGGAGCAAACCTGTTTTCCTTTGGTATCGGGGCGACACTCAATATTCTGTTTTGAGGTGAAAGTATGAAGAAACGAATTTGGGCCGGGATGTGTGTGTTTCTATCTGTGCTGTTAGTTGCATCAAGCGCTGCTGCGGATGTGCTTTGGGAGCCGAACGACAGCTTTTATAACGTATCTCGTGACCAGTGCGAGATACTCGGACGGCATTTTAAAGCAAACGGCGGAACCGGAAGGACAAGCGTCTACAATCAGCCGGGGTCAGGCGTTAAGGCGGATGAAATCCCAAACGGAAGTGAACTGTTTGTTTCGTTCACCTATAAAGATAAACAGGGCAGTGAGTGGGGAGTCGTACAGTATCTGCATGACCGGGCTGCCGATACGGTTGCGGAAACATATAATTCTGACGGCGCGATAACCGGCTGGATACGTATGGATGATCTGGCGCTCGTTTATGATCACATTTCATTTGACGATGAGCATGGGAATGAGTTTGTTCCCTACAACGGCGATTATGACGCGCTGCGAAATGCGAAAGGCGTGATATTCTGGACTTATCCCGGCTCAGGAGAGACTGTAAGCACACAGAACAAGATAACGGAAGACTTCCGTATTGAGCACGCCTATACGGATGCTGCCGGGTATCAATGGGGATATGTGGAATACTATTTCGGGTACCGCTCTTTCTGGGTTTGCATCAGTGATCCGTCTGATCCAAATCTACCCGCCAACACGCCTAGACCGCAGGCTGCAATCATGCCACAAACCACAGCTTCGCCAGCGGTACTTAATGCGGTGTCGACGCAGACCACTCTGATTGTAATTCTTGTACCTGCGGTAACCGTGGTAACAATGATTTTGATTAACATGTTCTGGAAGAAAAAGGACGGTAACAAAAAAGCATGAGTACAAGCAAACAGGAAGACTGAAAGGCCAGCGATACCGCTACCTGAAGGGTACGATTTTTACATATCAGCTTAAACGGAACAGCTATGACATGTTGAGCCAATATTCTTGCAGCTTAGATATAAATAATTAGACGAGGGAGCCAAACGGCCCCCTCTTTACCAAGGAGAAATTGTTATAGTCCGGATTTGTTTTAGCCGGAATTTATCTGGAAGCTGCTGCCCTTTCAGCCATTTCAATGGCTTTTTGGACCATCCTTCCGCAATCGCGCGAAGATACAGAACCCCATCCATCGCTTGCGACCTGATCGCCAACGCCCAATTCCTGAGCAATGACTTGTTTAAGACCTTCCGACATCATGCCTCTCCTGGCCATAGTTGTACCTCCTTCAGTAAATTTGCGGAAAAAACTCCCGCATGTCTATTTTCTGCTAATAGACGGTTATTTACTGATGGTAATGCATAGTACAAATTAGTAAACTATCCAGCTCAATGCTTCGCATGATACAAAAAGATTGTTAGAAAAAATTCAAAGAAAGCCTTGCCCTCATTTGCTTAGTTTTTTTGCGTTACGATAATGATTTAAGTAACCAGCGCCATACTCGTCGATCCCCATAAGGAAGCTAACACTATTGTGCATCCATTCGAAATGAGGCATCTCCGGGTCAACCATGGCAACCCCGAGGTTATAACCTGCGGCTAAAATACAAAACACTGTCTCCAAAACACCGGAGTTAGGCATCATGTGCCCTACATTACTGATGCCAAGCAATGTGGATACGCCATATTCTTCTTCCACAGCACGCATGGTTTCCAGTGAAAGACGGGCACTGCCAAAGCATATGCCGGCAGGCAGACAGACGGCATCATTGCAATATCTTCACGGGGAATGCCCAGACTCTCGGCTGCGTCTATGATTTTCTTCGCTACCCGAAGACGTTCGTGGAGAGTATCGGGAATGCCTTTATCATCAACAAGAGCCGTTCCAACTGCACCACCGTATTTTGCCACGATGGGCAGCAGGGTCTTTAGATTTTCGTCTTCTCCATTGATAAAGTTGCAAAATGCCTTGCCGGGGCTATAAAGCTTCAGGCATTCCTCGGCAACCTTTGGGTCCCGCGTATCAATGGAGATAAAAGTATTAGGAACTTGCATGACTTGATCCACTAAAACCGGCAATAGTTTTTCCTCGTCAAGCTCATGGCGCATCAGTTGGGCATTGAACACAGGAGCGCCTTTTTCCAGTCCCAGGTATAACGACGCCAGCAGCGTGCCCATTTTTCCCGCCTGCAGTTCCGCAATCACTTCAGGCCGTTCACACAGGTAGCCGCTACGGTCATTCACATACAAAACTGGGGCATCTCCAAAGGCAAGCAGGTCACCCTGGGGATTGGCGATAGTTCCTTTCATTCTGAACCTTTCGGAATAATCTTTCAAAAAGACCATCCACAATTAATATTTTGCAGGAGCGAAACTGGCTGAAATGATTGAAGTTTTAGTCTTCGATTATGTTGCTTTGTTTCATACATTATATCATATATAAAGAGCTTTACGCATTATGGTGACATTCATTCAAATCGTAAGTAAAGCCCTGCTTTGAAGTAGCAAAGCAGGGCCTAACTTAATCAAACAGACATTGCGAAATACTATTCTTATGTATTGAAGCCATCAATCGTACCCGTTGCTCCAATCTCCGCCGCCGCTGATATCTTCACCGTCTCCGCCACCGCCGCCGGTGTCTCCGCCGGATGAACCGCCAGTATCACCTCCGGAAGAACTACCACCTGAGGATCCGCCTCCAGAAGATCCTCCGCCACCTGTCCCAGTATTTGTCGGGGCAGGAGTTTTGATTGTGTCAGGGGTGGAAGCGGGTTTGGGCGCAGCCGTGGGCTTTGGTTTGGGCTTGGGTTTTGGGGGGGTTCGGGTGTCGGCTCGGGTGTTGGTGTAGCAGAAGGAGACGGAGTAGGAGATGGCGAGCTCGTCGGGGAAGGTGTCGGCGTAGAGGTTGGCTGCAATTCTTTAGATACCACATATTTTTGATACAGATCTGAAAGCTTTGCAACCGGCTGCCATGCACCGCTTTCATCCAGATATTCCAGCATCCCATTGGATATACGCATTTCGGGCATGACCGTGCCATCCTCCATCACAATGGACGGTGATGTGTTTTCTATGTCTGTGGCGGGGGCGCAGGCCGCGCAAACAAAGAGCAGCGCCATTCCCGTATATAGGATAAGCAGTTTCTTCCAAAGCTTCATATTATTTGTTTCCTTCTACAGACTTGACGATATTGTTAACGAAATCGTAAGCGGAGGATCCCTGCGTAAACTCACCCGCAGCGATAATCTGCTTAGCAACGTGGTACATGCTGCGGGATACCTGCCCGCCATACAGGGTGTATTGTACGCCATCCTTTTCTATAATTGCATAGGGCCGGAAACCGTAATACCAGTTGTAATTACTCGGCAGAATATCCACCAGAACCGAAGCAAACTGAATGCGTCCGTCGGTGATATTGATGTGGTAGTCGTTGCTTGCATCCCAATAGGAGCGGCCGTATTTTGCGGCAACGCCATCCTTTGTGAATGGATACACGCCGATGCTGTTGTTGTTGATGACCACGGTACCATATTCTATCAGACGAAAACCTTCTATCCCCGCACCAAGCAACTGTGAACGCAGGTTCTGATCAATACCGCTAATAAAACGCAGCCCTGTATTACCCGTTACACGGATGGCACAGCCGTGGTAGGTAAGCAGGTTCTGCATGGAAGATGGCAGGGGAGCTGCCGTATAACCAGCGGAAGGGGAGTACGACAATGTCCAGGCAAACATTTCCTGTGGAGTCCCGCTGGAGCGCAGTTTGTACATGACGATTGTCTTTGCGGTAGTTTCATGGATGGTGGCAGTCACAACGCCGCTCGTATTTGTGCCGTAAACGGCCACGCCGTCCACCCAAAGAACAGCGTCGGTATATCCTGAAGGCGGGGTTACGATGATTTGATAACTGCCAATCACCGTTCCCTTGTTAGCCACTAGGCGGGCATAAGTGGCGGATATGTATGCAATCTGGCCGTTGTAGGATATTTTGTGCCAGCCTATCGCGGCGTCGGCCTGCAACAATGTGTAACTTGAACCAAGCGGGGCCTGCCCTATGATGGTAGCGCTGCCACCGGCGGTGGAAGGTTCACTGCGTACATTGCAGGATGTCGTAACGTTTGCGATGGTGACGCTGCCATAAACGGGTGTAAATGCAGTCTTGGGCACATAACCTGTTTTGCCGTCAAGCGTAATGCTGTAAAACGCATCCTTCTCCCCAGTAACCCCAACGGCAGTACCCGATTTTACCACACCAAGCGTGAGAGAACCGGTATTTGCGCGACAATACACATAGCTAACGTACACCACAGCACGAATATTGGTTGTGAGTATAGGCAGTGCAGTCAGATCCTGACGTTCTGTAAAGTCGGGACTTACAGCTAGCGATGTATGCGGGTAATAAAACGTCAGAATTTGTGAAACGGAGAGACCTTCCGCCGCCATTTGGCGCGCGCCGATCTGACTCATCCCGATACCATGGCCATACCGACCATGTCGGATGGAGTATGCGCTGCCCTGATCCTCTAGCCAGAAACCGCTCAGGCTTTCGTTTTGGAATCCAAAGCTGCCGTTTTCAAGTGTAGATGCGCTGATACTGATATTTGTTGAGTCAAGGGATTGTCCAATACCATCCTTTGTGTATGTGCCGGTACAGGTGGCAGTAAGCGTAGCAAAATGAGAGCAGAAGTATGCGCCTGCGCCTTTATTCGCTTCGTATACGCTGCGGTAATTCTCATCCGCAATGTCGGCAGTGAGCGTCACAGCGCTGAGCACGATTGTATCTGCTTCTGCGTCAGTGAGGGAATAGGCGCTTTTGATCATCGCCTTCAGCACACCGGCGCTGTCAAGACCGGCCTTTGGAACCGAAATTTCCTCAAGGTAAGCGTTGGAACCGTAGTTTCTTCCATACTTGAGATCATAGGGATCGGCCTTGATTTCAATGTATTCAGGAAGAATATCCTCGCTTGTCCAGCGGTGAGACGGGATTTCGGTTACGCCGCCATTAGAGGCAGAATAGAACATTTCAACTGCCGTGTTATCGTAGGTGAGAAGCAACTTATCGGTAGCGGCGACAGCGGCGGAAGAGTTTAGCGCATTGGAAATGCCCTTGTAGACTTGATCGGCTGAGGTATCCACAAGGTCGTAAGAATTTGAACTTGTAATAGCGTTGTATGCGAAATTTCGGGCGGCGATAGCCTGTGCCTGCAATGCCGCCGAGCCGAAGCCTTCACCAATCTCAAACGGCACCACACCACAGAGGTAATCCTCCATGTAGACGCTATTGATGAGATATACGCCCTGTGTTAAATCAAGCGATGCGTATACGGCGAGGCTGCCCCGGTATGAGAGGTTGGAGTTGTAGCGGGTATTGTAAACGCTGAAGGAATTGTAGTTCTGGCCGCTGGGCGGCGTGTGTTCCGAAATCACAAACTGATCGCCGCAATAAAGCACCGCGTCAGCAAGCGAAAACGAGACATTTCCAGATGAATAGGACAGGGTATATACAACTCCACGATCCGGGATTAAAACCGGCTGGCCGCTATTATCGTAAATACAGTAGTTGCCTGAAAATACGATATCCACACTGGCATGAGACGTAGAAAGCAGTACCCTTGGATAAGAATATTCGGCAGGAACAATCTGAGGTGTGAGGGCAAACAGAGAGAACCTATTCCATAATGAACCGGCAGAATCATCCGCATGGCGTTCTATAGGAATAATATCGCTGTTTTCTAGCAGCGGGTCGTACGGCACGGAAAAATCCGCGCTCGTACTGTCTGCCTCGGGATAGGTATACGCAAAGTTACCTGGCTGTTCTGCAAGTGATGATAAAGGTGCAAACAGAATGCATAGAAAGAGCAGTAAAGGTGTAACTCGTTTCAAAGCAGTTACCTTTTTTGCGAGGCAGGTCTTTGACAATGGGATAAGTTCCTTCCGCATGTAACTATTATGGATATAGTATCACATATCAAATCGGAAAGACAACAGGCGATGAAAACGGCAGGGGATATTGGCATGACCCTATCAATTTGTTCTGTTACTTGTCCTACGAATATGGTTTGTGCAATAATACTGATAATACAGCCATATTAGTACAAATAGAGGAGGTAACCTTATGATTCGGTGTGCGATCAAAAACGACATCGTTGAAGTCGTAAAGATATACGATAAAATCTTAAACCTTGAGGCGGAAGGAAAGGCGCATACTGGGTGGCAGAAAAACATCTATCCCACAGAAGAAACTGCTCTGGATGCTCTGGAAAAAGGCGATTTATTCGTCTTTGAAGAAGATGGATGCATACTCGCGGCAGCTAGAATCAATCAAAAACAGGAAGAGGAATATGCAAACTGTCAATGGGCATTCAGTGCACCCGACTCTGAGGTCATGGTTCTGCATACGTTGGTAGTAGATCCGAATGCATCCGGACGGGGCATTGGGAGTAAGTTTATTTGCTTTTACGAAGAGTATGCCTTAAAGAACGGATGCCATTACTTACGTATGGATACCAACGTAATCAATACTGCCGCCCGGGCGCTCTATAAAAAGCATGGTTACAGCGAACCAGGAATTATCCACTGCGTATTTAACGGAATCAATGATGTTCAGCTCGTCTGTTTAGAGAAAAAACTGACATAACGGAGAGAAAAACCATTTGCCTGCTCGTTTTATGGATTGTAAATTCGATAAAGAAAGCAAAACCCCCGAAAAGCTCAGCTGTTTCGGGGGTTTTTGCTTGGTGCCGGAAGTGGGACTCGAACCCACACGGTATCGCTACCAACGGATTTTGAGTCCGTCACGTCTGCCAATTCCATCATTCCGGCGCGAGTACAAAAGGTATTTTATCATAGCCTATTTCGGTTTGCAATGCTTATCATGCACTTAATCAATTTCGTTAGGCAAGAACAGAATTAACTCGCTGAATTGTGCTTAAGAGTCTGGTACAGCACTAAATACTTTGTTGCGCTTCGCGGGTGATCAGAAATGATTTCATAATATCCGCCATCGACAGTCGTAAATATCATGGACATCATGCCGTAGATCGCCATGTTAGAAATTCGGCTGATGCTGAAAGAGTATTCGCCGCAAACCAGTCTATCCCTATACATAAATAGCGAATCATGGGTAAGCAATGTCCTGCCGCTGGCAGCTTGCACACGGTACAGTTTCTGCTTAACATCTGTGCAGATATATGTATCAGAAATGTTGTTGCATTTTGTATGCAGTTTTTCAGACTGCCAAATATCCCACTCCGTAATACTCTTAAACGGAATTGCATTCCCTTGCAGTTCGCCATATTCGGAATACCGGCCTTCTAAGCCGCAATCACAGAAAAAACGATCGTCATCGCTTCGCAAAGTTCCGATCTTTTCGCAAGAAGGGCAAAGATACAGCACGGTTTCTAAGTATTCTGCCAATCTTTTTCCGCGATAGCGAACGGGATTTTCCCGCTGACGCGCATAAGCGTCTTCGCTAAGATCTTTCCGTATTACATCGTTGACTTCTTCGGGCGTCATTTGCCTGAGCTGCTCTGCAGTATATGTTCCTACGGGATATCCGAGCATTTTTCCGCGC
The DNA here is from genome assembly GCA_964440115.1 of uncultured Oscillospiraceae bacterium. Classification (GTDB taxonomy): domain Bacteria; phylum Bacillota; class Clostridia; order Christensenellales; family CAG-138; genus JAEWWD01. Next base: position 241,373 of record CAYTPV010000006.1, read on the forward strand.
CGAATGGTCTTACTCCATCGGGGAGAAGTCAAATAGCCGCCCTGAATTTTATAGGTTACGAGCGTTGCGCCGCTGGCTTTTATGAGTTTGCCTGTGGCGGGGAGTATTTCCGTAGTAAGCCCGTTAAAGGATCGATTTCCTTCCGCGAAAACACACACGTTGTAGCCTGCGTGGATGCGGCTGAGTATTTCCATAACCGTGCGTGCGTCCGTCGATCCTTTCGCCCGCGCAATCGGGGCAAAACACCAGAAAAGTAATCTGGAGATGAAGCCCCAGCGGTAAATATGCTCGCTCGCAACAAAATACATATGCTGGGGGAAACTCAGCGCAACCAGCATAGGATCCCAATCGGTATTGTGATTGGCTAAAACGACATAAGGCGCTTGCAACGCGCCTGCACGAACGCACTGATAACGCATCCGCCACTTAAAGAGTGGGGATAGTACGGCCATGAGTAATTTGTATATCCAAACATGACGCACGTAATTTTTCATAATTCACCAGTAGGATCAGGCCTTTTATTCTATTCTATCGTAAGTTGACTATTACTGCTATATACTATGTATTTTGATAAATAGCAAAATATACAAAAAAGCCCCCGCAAATTTGCCGGGGCATGCGGCTGCTGATAGCAGTTATTTTTCTACGCTTAAGGCCGGGCTTTGCGGTGCGCCATTGTACTGATCCATGGCGCTTTGCAGAGCCTGAACCAAAGGAGATAATTTATTGAATGCTTCTAACGGCTCGTTCGCGTCGCAAACGAAAAGGGAATCGCCGGAAAGTGGGATAAAACCTTGTATTGGGTTAATGCTGAAGTAATTGTTTTGTTTGCTGTCCGGTCCGGAAGACAGGAAGAACACATAAAGCCCGCCTTTTTGTAAGCGGGGGGCCTGGCTCTCTGTAAACTGGGTATGCTGCAAAGTCGATGAATCCAGCATGCCGCTTACACGTTCCGGGCAGTGTATCAGCGTGATGCGCTGTCCGTATTCAAGAGAACCCTTTATCGATCCATAAGCTTCCACAGTCACGGCGGAGGAATTGCATTGTATCTTTTCTACCGTCCCGCCGTTGCGTATGGAGAATGCCTGGCTGGTCATATCCGGCAGCTGATCAACGCGGCCAATAAAAATTTCGTCCGCAGCGTCTGCCAGTTCCGACAGCGTATCGTAATAATACACCGGTGCCGGAGCACTGATGATGGAATCAAGCTGAGTAATTTCCTGTTTGAGGGTATTGAGCGGTAATCGTCTTCCGCCCCAAATCACTTCACTGTCTTTTATGGGCAAAGGAGCATCGGAAAGCAGTTTATAGCCGGTCGTATCTTCCGCATGGTTGACATCATCGCCTTGTCCCAGAAACAACAGGTAGGATTCTCCTTCATTCATGGCGCCGTATGTGCAATGAATGGTATCTCCAATTCCGGCCTGGCCTGCATATACCTCAGAAACGGATAAATCATAACAGGTATCGCCATTTGCGTCCACATGCGATCCCTTGCATAGACCAGATACAATCAGGCTTGCGTTTCGGTATTGGGTTCGGACATCCGTTAATACGCGTTCTTCGGATTGCGGAGAGGATATCATATTATTCTTAATCGGCGAAGCACAGGCGCTAAGCAGCAGGCAGCACAATACTGCACTGAACAGCCGAAGTGTTTTAGCCAATTGATATCACTCCTTTCAAAGAGTTTGCATCAAATCCGAACATCTTCGTTCATGATATGTTCATATCATAGACGATTCAAAACGCGTTTTGTTGCAAGTCACGCAAAGTTCACAAATATTTTTAGGTAAAACCAAGGTTTATCTGCTAAAAATGTAAATCACATTTCGCGTCTTCCGGATAATGCCTTTGCAAGCGTTACTTCATCGGTATACTCCAAATTGCCGCCGATAGGAATACCGTGCGCAATGCGCGTGACACGAACATCGAACTCCCTCAAAATCCTTGCTATATACGCGGCGGTCGCTTCACCTTCCACGTCCGGGTTGGTTGCGAGTATTACCTCGTGAATGCCGCCGGCCTTTACCCGATCCAGCAGCTCGCCGATACGTATATCTTCGGGGCCGATGCCGTCCATGGGGGAAAGTATTCCATGCAACACGTGGTACTGGCCTGCAAATTCACGAGATTTTTCCATAGCAGCAATATCCCTTGCGTCCTGCACAACGCAAAGCGTACCGTGATCCCTGCCGGGGTCTTCGCAGAGACCGCAGACCGGGCGATCCGTATATCCGCCGCAAACGGGGCAGCAATGTACCTTCTGGCGAGCTGACGTAATTGCTTCCGCAAGTTCAGCAGCCTGCGCTTCAGGCACATCCAGCAGGAAATATGCAAGCCGCTGCGCGGTTTTCATTCCGATGCCGGGCAGCCGTGCAAGCTGTGCTGTCAGCCGGGCAATTGGCTCAATGACAGGAAGCATGTATTAAAAACCAAGATTCATGCCGCCGGTGAGTTTTCCCATCTCGGCATTCATCATCTCATCTGCCATACGCAATGCTTCGTTTACAGCAGCGGTGATCAGATCCTGCAGCATTTCCACATCATCCGGATCTACGCAGGCAGGATTAATCTCTATGCTTTTCACTTCCTTGCGGCCATAAACAGTTGCTTTTACAACACCGCCGCCTGATTGGGCAGTCAGTTCGCGGGCGCCGAGTTCTTCCTGCATGCGGGCCATATCCTGCTGCATTTTCTGCGCCTGCTTCATCATCTGCTGTATGTTCATTCCACCGCCGCCCATTCCGGGGAAACCACCTTTTGACATACGTTACCTCCTGATTGAGATGCCATATAGAATTTATTATACCACAATCTCCGAATATCGCGCAAATATCCGGTCAATTGCCGTTTTCGATCGATAACTTATTGCCAAACATGCGCATCATATCCTGTATCTGAGGATCGTCGGATTGCTGTACCTGCACAGTAACATGCAATTGCAGCGACTCGTCAATCGATTTGAGCAATCCTTTCAAATAGTCCAAATTTTTCGGAACATTCAAGGCAGTTACATTGGGTTCCTTGTTGGGAGGGAATGCAACAATTATCGTATTGCCATTACGCCCAATGCTTTGCGCGGCCTTTGCCAATACGTATACCGGCATATTCTGCGTACGCATCTGCTGCAGCATCGATTCCCAGACAGGTTCTGAAGCATTCTGTGCAGGTTTCGCTCCGCTCTTAAGCACAGAGCTTTGCTTAACATCCTTTTGCGGACTGCTTTGAGGCACAGGTTCGGATGCCTGCGCAAACTCCGGAGGTGGTACAAGATCCTCCCACGGCGGCAGATCGTCCAAATTTGCAGAATTAGATATAGATGGGACGATAGAAGCCGCTGCTGCAGGCTGCGCGCGGTCGACAATCTGGACACCGCTTGAAAGCGCCTGTTCCAGCTTGCTTACGCGATCGCACAGAGCGATGAGACTTTGTTCGTCTTCCGGTCGGCAAATACGAATGAGCGCCGACTCGAGTAGTGCGCGCGGCTGCCTGAGCCATTTCATATCGCTTTGGACTTTTGTGAGAAGTTCCATTGTGCGCAGAAGTCGTTCCAGTGAGCAAAGCTTTGCCTGCGCTTGATAGCGCGCCATTACTTCCGGTGTACAATCGAGTAGATCCATGCAGTCCCCGCAAGTCTTTGCAAGCAGCAGCGCGCGCACATGCTGCAAAATATCCTGTGTGAATACACCGATATCTCGGCCGCCTCGCACAATTCCGTCCACTAGTCTGAGTGCCTTTGCCGCGTCTGATTGCAGCAGCGCGTCTGAAACTTCAAAAAGAAAGTCCGTTTGCATATAGCCAAGCACATCGTAAACGTCCTGCTCTGTCAGCGAATCGCCGCAGAAGGCAAGGCATTGGTCGGTTAGACTCAAGGCATCGCGCATACCGCCGTCCGCCGCACGGGCAATCGCCAAAAGGCCGCCTTCATCGATTTGTGCACCGGCGTTATGCAGGACGTCCTTCATGGTGCATACGATATCCTGCATGGACAGCCTGTGGAAATCATATCGCTGGCAGCGGGATACAACCGTTGCCAATAGTTTTTGCGGTTCTGTGGTAGCGAGCAGAAACACAACATGCTTGGGCGGTTCTTCCAGAGTTTTTAAAAGTGCGTTGGATGCGCTGGTGGAGAGCATGTGCACTTCATCGATGATGTAGACCTTGTATTTCAAATGCAAGGGCGTGAAGCGTGCTTTCTCCAGCAGGGCGCGCATATCGTCAACACCAGTATTGGAAGCAGCGTCCATTTCAATGATGTCAACGGCTTCCTCTTGCTGAGAAAGCCTGCAGGCTTCGCATAAACCGCACGGTTCTCCATCCTGTGGGGAGAGGCAGTTGATAGCGCGGGAAAATATCTTTGCTACGCTGGTTTTTCCGGTCCCACGCGATCCGCTGAACAGATACGCGTGCGCAAACTGCCCGGAATTAATCTGGTTTTTCAGTATGGTTGTAATATGATCCTGGCCAACGACATCGCAAAACTTGCGTGGCCGGTATTTTCGGTACAATGCCTGGTATGACATAGGCTCCCTCCACAATTCCCGCAATAAAACCAAATACTTGTTCTATACTGCTTTATTGTATCATCGTATCGGCAATAGTTTCAATGCTGCCTTTTTCCACCAAAACCATCACAAATTCCAGAATATACTTGCACACAAATTCGCCAAGCCCTACAATGATAAAAACCCGCCTTACAGGAAAATTGCCACTCTACTATAGAAGGAGCATAGTGATATGACTAATTTCGCTAAGAGAATGGATGGCGTATCCGGCAGCGTTATTCGGGAGATATTCAAAATGATGGGAGATCCCGAAATGATATCGTTTGGCGGGGGGAATCCGGCCAAAGAATCTTTCCCCATAGATGTCGTGGAACGGATTGCTCACGAAGTTTTGGAGCATAACGGCGCCGGTATACTGCAATATGGAGCGACCGAAGGTTTTTCGCCCCTGCGCGAATCCTTTTTGAAATATATTGCGGGCCCAAAGGGTGTGGAAGCCGCTATAGAGAATGTACTTACTTTGTCCGGTTCCATGCAGGGGTTGGATCTCGTTACCAAAGTATTTGTCGATCCCGGCGATGCGGTGCTCGTTGAGTCTCCGACATTCCTCGGTGCACTACAGGCGTTCAACACGTATCAGGCAAAGTGCGTACCCGTAAGCATGGATGACGAGGGAGTTGACATTAACGAACTCGAGGAAAAGATCCGCAAATACCGTCCAAAGCTCTTCTATGTCATTCCGACTTTCCAAAACCCCACAGGAAAAACCCTTGGGGTTGAACGCCGCAAGGCAATCGCTGCCTTAGCCGAAAAATACGACTTTATCGTGATTGAAGATGATCCGTATTGTGATCTTCGGTACCGCGGAGAACCCATGCCGCCCATCAAGATATTTGACCGCGCAGGACAGGTCATATTGCTGAACAGCTTCAGTAAAATACTGTCCCCGGGCCTGCGCGTAGGCGCGGCTGTCGCGGCGCCGGAAATTATACGCAAAATGACGGTCGCAAAACAAAGCAGCGATACGCATACATCCAATCTGACGCAAGCAATAGCGGACGCCTTCCTTCGCAATCAGTTGCTTCCCGGTCACCTTGCGCATATACTTCCTATTTATACGGAACGGCTGAACGCTATGCTGGAGGGACTGGACCGTTTCTTCCCCACATCCTGCCGGTTTACGAGACCGGAGGGCGGATTGTTTGTGTGGGGAGAAGTGGACGGAATACGAGATATGCCTGCCATTCTCAAAACAGCCACGCAGGAATTGAAAGTAGCTTTTGTTCCGGGTCAGTTCTTTTTCGTAGATCCTGCCACAATGGGGCAGAATACGATGCGGCTGAACTTCTCTTCCGCAACGCCGGAGAAGATTTTAATCGGCCTCGAGCGATTGGGCGGACTCCTTTCACAAAACGCCTGATAGATAAGATGAATTATGGCCTCGCAATATTGCGGGGCCTTTTTTGGTATTGTCATGAGTGCGGGGTATCTTCTTAAGCGTGATTTGGGATAAAAACACTGAGCTTTAGAGATATGAATAATTTCAAATGCAGGGTGTATCCATTCGCATTCTGATTTCCCCTTTTCTGATGAATCGTTCTACGATATAATACTTACATCACACTTTACGGAGCAGCTGCCATGAACAAGTATCGTATTGTTACAGATGCAACAGCGGACTTGCCGCAAGAGTTAGTGGAAAGCATGGGCATTTCCGTCATTCCTATGGAATGCCGGCTTAACGAACAGACATTTATTTATGAGCCGACAGGCAAATACATGAAGCCTGAAGCCTTTTATGCGCAGATGCGCGAGGGTGCATCCACGGCGACATCGCAGATCAATGTGTTCGCGTATGTAACGCATTTTGAACCGATATTGCAGGCCGGGGAGGATATTCTATATATCGCCTTTTCTTCAGCACTGACGGGTTCCCAGCAATCTGCCGTCATTGCCATACAGGAACTGGAAGCCAAATATCCTGGCCGTAAAATAAATATGGTGGATTCTTTGTGCGCGTCGCTGGGTGAAGGCTTAATGGTATATGCGGCGGCAAAGAAGCAGGAGGAAGGGCTGGATCTGGAAGCTCTTTCGCAATGGGTCATTGATAACCGCCTCAACCTATGCCATTGGTTTACTGTGGATGATCTTGCGTATCTCGCACGGGGCGGCAGGGTTTCCGCAACATCAGCTTTTCTAGGCACTGCATTGCGCATAAAGCCTGTGCTGCACGTTGACAATGCAGGCAGGCTTGTGCCGCTTGAAAAAGTGCAGGGAAGAAAGCGTTCTCTAAAAGGCCTTGTGGAGCAAATGGAGAAACAGTATACGCCTGAGAATAATGATATTGTCTTCATCGGACACGCCGACAGCGCGGAAGACGCGGAATATGTTCGTCAGTTAGTGGAAGAACGCTACGGTGTGAAAAACTTTCTTGTTAACTTTATCGGCCCAATTGTAGGCGCGCATTCTGGACCGGGCACGATCGCTTTGTTCCACTTTGGAAAAAGCCGTTCATAAAATGGTTAAGAAAAATACCTGCGCAACTGCGCAGGTATTTTTAAATATTCGGATTAGTAATGTCAATCGACGCGAGAGCCGCTGCAGAACCAGCAGAAATATCTTTCCCATCTTCAGAAAATTCGGTCATACAGCCCCAGTATCGTTTAGGCATGTGTCCCATGCGGCAGCGTGGGTTGTGACGTTCCTTGATCTCAATGGTATGATAGAACATTCGCCATAGATTGCGATATCTCTTTTCCTCATCGGAGGGGGCCGGAAGAGAGAGTTCCTCTACAGAGTTAAGCGTCCAGGAATGGTTGACGTAGAGCAGTGCAAGCCCATGCGTCTTATCATAAATCAGGAACTGCTCTTCGGGAAACCGCTCGCAGAAATGGGGCGTGATGATGGGAAGCACATTGTTTTTTGGCTCAATCTGCGCTGCGAGTGCTCCGTTGATATCCGAAAAACGGATAAAGCCTGTATATAAATGTGCCTCATGTTCCAAATGCCTAACTGCAGCATAGAGCTCATGCACCACATTATCCGTGAGCATATTCAATACTGATGGACCAACACTGTACCCCTTACGCAGAAATTCTAGTATTAATAGATCTTTGCGCGGATGGCAGGTCAGGAATGCCCGTTTTATAAAATCAAGAACGGCACAGCCCATTTTTTTCGGTATGGAAGAAAATACGCGAGTTGCGCGTTCGGGAACGGTAGCAATCTGCCTGACGGGGAGTAAAAGGGGCAGGGGAGAATAGGCAGTCGACACATCCGAAGGCAATTCATTTCTATCGTAGCTTTCAAAAACGCAGCACAACAGCCCGTCGAAGCTTCCGTCGTAACAGTAAATCATATTTGACCGCTCAGGCATTTGTACAGCTCCTCGCGCGCGATGGCAGGGTGTTCAAGAAGGGAAAGCTGGCGGGCTGAGCCTTGCTCAGACTCTAGCCGGGCCTCCTTTGATAATAATGAGCTTAGCAGCATATCCTGCGCAATATCCAAATGATCAGGGCGCTTGCCGCAGCAGGTGATGAAATACTGCGCCCGTTTTAGCACGACCCCCAGCCGCTTGAGACCAACAAAATCTATGCTGCCGGTGCGGCGCGCTACTATGATTCGCTGCGCGCTGCGGACGCCGATACCCGGCACACGCAACAAAAGTTCGTAGGGTGCGCGATTGATCTCTAAAGGAAACAGTTCGGGATGGTTCAGCGCCCAATTGCATTTGGGGTCGAGCAAAGGATGCAGGCTGGGATGCGCTTCGTCGAGCAGTTCGCCCGCTGAAAAACCATAGAATCGAAGCAGCCAGTCTGCCTGATAAAGCCTGTGTTCCCGCAAAAGCGGTGGTTTTGTGCCGACTGCCGGGAGCAGTGAATTCTCGGCGATGGGGACATACGCGCTGAAAAACACACGCTTGAGGCGGTATGATTTATATAGCCCCTCCGTCAAATTCAGTATCTGCAGGTCGTTTTCCTGTGTTGCTCCGACAATCATCTGCGTGCTTTGCCCGGCTGGTGCGAATTTGGAAGTATGCTTATATATGGCAAGCTCGCGTGTGTTCTGTTCAATGTTCGAACGGATGTATCCCATGGGCGCGAGTATCGATTGTTTTGATTTATCCGGAGCCAAAAGCTTAAGGCTGGATTGGGAAGGCAATTCTATGTTTACGCTCAAGCGGTCAACCAGCGTGCCCAGAGTATGCAGGAGAGCTTCGTCGGTACCGGGAATTGCCTTTGCGTGAATGTATCCGTAAAAACGATATTCTTCCCGCAGTATGCGCATGGTTTGTATCATGCGCTCAGTCGTGTAATCTGGATTGCCAAGCACACCGGAGCTGAGAAAAAGCCCTTCTATGTAGTTTCGGCGGTAAAAAGCAATCGTCAGATCCGCCAATTCCCGGGGATGGAACGTAGCACGTGGTACGTCGTTGGATCGGCGGTTGATGCAGTAAGTGCAGTCATATGCACAGGCGTTGCTCATGAGCACTTTGAGCAGAGAGATGCAGCGACCGTCGCCAGAAAAGCTATGGCAGATGCCCATGGCGGTTGCATTTCCAATACCGCCGGGAGCCGCCTTTTTTTCCACACCGCTTGATGTGCAGGCGACATCGTATTTTGCCGCATCCGTTAGTATTTTCAGCTTTTCGAAAAGATCCATTGCTATACTCTCCTTAAACAGAGTATACAACAGAACATATGTTCTTGTAAAGAAAAAGCGCCCTAAAAATTGGGGCGCTTGACTGATATATTTTGTGATCAGGACATCCGTTGCTTGTCTAGTCGTTTGTTTCGTATGTATATCGCAAGATCAGTACAGACCATAGCCAAATTCAAAATGTACAGATACAGTACGATATCGCGATGGTAGAGGAGCTTATTGATAATTCCGCTGATATACCCGACAATCACGATCATTAGAAACGATAAACTTTTTCCGACTGCCGATCTGGTTTTATAAGACTTATATATGTTCATTGGCCAGGCTGCTCCAAAACAAATCAGCATAATGGCTTCAAATATGCTCATAATGGTCCCTTCTGATTCTTACAAATCGATGCCCAATACATTTTTCACGACGAGTCCTACAGTAAACGAAATCGCCGCAACACCTAAACTGATTGCCGCCATTGTGAAGAAGCTCCTTCTAAATTTCCTGTCTTTCGCGATGGCAACGTAATAGTTAAAACCGGCTATAATTGCCAGAGCAGTAAACAGCGTGACCCCAAGAGCCAGCATGTATTGATGCTTTGGGAAAAGCAGAAATGGGATAATCAAAAGCGTGACGGTAATCAGGTAAGCAATTCCCGTATACAATGAGGAAGTAACCGGATTTTTTTCACCGGCCTCACGCGAGGATAGATATCCGGAGGCGGCCATGGATAGCGTTGCGGAAACACCGGTGATCAGGCCCGCCATGGCGATGACGCCGGTATTCTGCATGGCGAGCGTATAGCCGGCCAATGCGCCGGTCAGCTCTACAAGAGCGTCGTTCATGCCAAGCACCATATCCCCGACATAATGGAGTCGTTCCTCATCCAGAATATCCATCAGTTTTTTCTCATGGGCTTGTTCGTCAGCGAGTATCTGTTTGATCTCGGGAACACGATCGATATTCTGTGCGTAAAGCGCTACGTTTTTATCTTCACCGCGTTCAAGGAATTTGATGATAAACGTATATCCCAATACGCGCGCAAGAAACGCATGCCAGTTTACCCATGTTTTGCGCGGAGACAGCTTTTTGCCGGCGTAGTTTGCAAATACGGCGGCATGAGCGAATTCTTCTTTCGATATGGAAAGGAGTGTTTCCCGTTCGCTGTCATTTTTAGCTTTTGCAGCTATTTTTTCATACAACGCAGCGCCATCCAATTCATGCTGCTGCAATATTAAAAAAAATCTGGAATCTTTATTATCCACGTAATTCCTCCTGCGTATTGCGTCATTTTTCTGTTACGATACCTATTGTATTTGTATGTGAAGTCGATTGCAAGGTTTTCGGTTGCTGGTGTCCGGTACTTTCAATGCTAACGAATTGGAAATTCGTGTTGCAACACGTTCAAATTGCGGTAGAATAAGACAGGGAAGCCTGATTGGGTATACTCAATCAGACAAATCCGGCAGTGAATACATTGAGGAAGGTTTTATGGAATTAGAGTTTCAACCGATACGGCTTGAGGATAAAGAAACGATCGATTCTTATCTTAAGCCGCATGCATTTGAGTGTTCTGAGTTTACGTTTACCAATTTCATCATCTGGGGCCAGGATGGGAAGATCCAATGGGCCCAATCCAATGGGGTTTTATTTATTCGGCTTCAGTTCGGAAAGCATCCGCCTTTCATGTTCCCGCCGATACCAAAGGCAATTACGCCGGAATATCCTGAGGCAATATCTCAGGCTTGCAGATACTTCAACGAAATCGGCGTGCCGCCCAGGTTCCGTTCCATAAGCGGACCCTTTGTTGAGTTGTTCCGTAATTATTGTTCCATGATGACGCTGGTTCCTGACCGCAGCACTTTCGATTATATTTATCTTACGGAAGATCTGATCGAACTCAAGGGACGCAAGTATCATGCCAAGCGCAACCATATCAATCAGTTTACGACCCAATATGAGTATACCTATCGGCCGCTCACACCTGATATGACGGATGCTTGCATGGAACTTTATATGAGCTGGCTGCAGGAAAAGGATATAAATGAACCCGGAATATTGGGAGAAATGAAAGCCATCCGCTTTTTGCTGCCCAATATGCGTGAGCTGGGCGTAGCGGGGGGGAGCATTTACGTTGGAGATAAGCTGGTTGCTTTTACTTTAGGCGAGCGCATTCGCCAAGATATGGCGCTGATACATATTGAAAAAGCCGATGCCTCTTATGTCGGACTTTACGCTGCCATTAATCAGCAGTTCGCGGAGCGTCAATGGAAGGACGTCATGTATCTCAACCGCGAAGAGGATATGGGGATACCGGGTATGCGTAAGGCAAAGTTATCGTATCACCCTGTGAAGATGCTCGAAAAGTTTGACGCGGTGCGAAGACCATAACAATGCGTCAAGACTGTGAAAACACTGCACAATATCCTGTGAGGCTTGACGCTTTGGATCTTTTGCTATACTATTAGACTGCAAACATGTGTAAAGGAAGGAATCATTCATGCCAGAAAGCATATCGACGGGTCTTGCGTCTTACGGTCCCCTTATTCTGATCATGGTGGCAATGTTTGCCCTCATGATTATTCCGCAACGCAGGCGCGACAAGAAAATCAAACAAATGCTCAATTCCATTAAACCCGGTGACCGCGTACGCACCATCGGCGGTTTATATGGCACTATCGGCTCCATCAAGGATGACGTTATTACGTTGATCGTTGGGCCGGACAAGGTTCGTCTTGTGTTTGCCCGTGGCGCTATTTCCACCGTGGAAGATGTAGCTGCAGAAAACACCATGAGCGAAGAAGTTAAAAACGTATAATCCCAAACAAATAATCACTTATCATACCGGTTACAAATATGTAGCCGGTATGTTTTTTTTTCTGTTTGCATAGGTATTCCTTAGGGAATGGGAGGGATACATATGAGGTCTATGCGCAGAAAAAGAGTAACGGTCTCTCAAAACGGTAATCTGCTCAGGCTTGTCAAAGCCGCGCTGTTTGGCTGTGTAATGACGGTAGCCATATTGCTCCTGTTTGCATTGCTGCTCAAATGGGAAATCTTTGGAGAGGGAAGTATACCGATTGCCACGAGCATCATCAAAGCGCTATGCGCCGGCTGCACAGGTCTGATCGTCGCGAAAAATATGCAGACCAAGCCGTGGTTATGGGCGGGCCTCGGCGGCGTTGTGTATATTTTGATGGCATTTGCGGCATTTTCGCTTGTTGAGAAGGTTATGTCCCTTAGTTTTGGGTTGGCAGCGGATATGATACTGGGCTTTCTCGCCGGTGCTGCCGGTGGAATGCTGCAACAGGTAAAAAAAGCTTGATATTGCGGCTGAGTGCACAAACTTGCTTGTCATTTGGGCGCTTAGCGCGTATAATAACACAAGCTGAATGAAATGTGGCTTCACATTATCCTGCATTGTACAAGCTCTGGTTTGCCGTCTGTGAAAGGCCAAAGACATCGATAGGATGCACGGGGTCCAACGCTGCGGCGTGAACAGAATGCATTTGCATGAAAAACTGTGGCCAATATGAAAAGGAGAGTTGTTTTTTGGCGTCAAAACTGAAGATTATTCCTCTGGGCGGTGTCAGCGAGATCGGTAAGAACATGACCGTGATCGAATATGGCAAGGACATCGTGGTGGTGGATTGCGGCCTGATATTTCCTGATGAGGAAATGCTTGGCATAGACCTTGTTATTCCGGATATGACATATCTGGAGAAAAATGCTGATAAACTGCGCGGATTTCTGATTACGCACGGTCATGAGGATCATATCGGCGCACTGCCTTTTGCTTTGCAGAAATTCCAGGTGCCGGTATACGGTACGCGTCTGACCATGGCGCTGATTGAGCATAAACTCAATGAGAATAAGGTCAGCGGCGCTTCGCTCAACTGTGTTGACCCCGGCGATGTTTTGAAGCTTGGCTGCTTCCACATTGAGTTCATCAAAACATGTCATTCGATAGCCGGAGCCGTTGCGCTGGCGATTACGACACCCATCGGCACCGTAATCCACACGGGCGACTTTAAAGTGGATTATACCCCGATTGACGGCGAACCCATGGATATCGCACGGTTAGCCTATTATGGGTCAAAGGGCGTTCTCGCCTTGATGTCGGACAGTACAAATGTGGAACGTCCGGGTCATACACAGTCGGAGCGAGAAATCGGAAAGACTTTCGAGCATTATTTTGAAACTGCGCAGGGCCGCGTGATTGTCGCTTCATTTGCTTCAAATATTTACCGCATCCAGCAGGTCGCGGATGTTGCGCTTGCTCACGGACGTATCATCTGTTTCCAGGGCCGCAGCATGGTGAATATAGCGCAGACGGCAATGGAGCTTGGATATTTGAATATTCCCGCTGAAAAGATCGTCGATGTCGAACGACTCAAAAAGTACAACGAAGATCAGATCTGCGTTATTACAACAGGCAGTCAGGGAGAGCCCATGAGCGGCTTATTTCGCATGGCGAACGCTTCCCACCGGCTCAATATCGGCAAGGGCGATACGGTTATTATCTCTGCCTCTGCAATTCCAGGCAACGAGCGCGGTGTTTCGCGCGTAATCAATCAGTTGTTTCAAAAGGGCGCTATGGTCGTATATGACCAAATGGCGGACGTCCACGTTTCTGGGCACGCCTGCCGCGAAGAACTTCGTTTGATGTTCAACCTCACAAAGCCCAAGTATTTTATTCCGGTGCACGGCGAGTACAGGCATTTGTATATGCATGCGCAGCTTGCTCAGGAAATGGGAGTGGATCCGGAGAATACATTCGTCGCGGATATCGGCGATATTGTGGAGCTCACCTGCCATCAGGGCAAAATCAACGGCAGTGTTCCTGCTGGCAGTGTAATGGTCGACGGGTTGGGTATCGGCGATATTGGCAACGTTGTATTGAAGGACAGGCGCCTTCTTTCACAGGACGGGCTTGCAGTGGTTGTCATCGCTTTGCAGAAAAAGACTGGCAAATTGCTCTCGGGTCCGGATATTATATCCCGCGGATTTGTGTATGTGAGAGAGTCTGAGGAATTGATCGCCGAGGCCTGCAGCATGCTCCGCCCGATCGCGGCTTCATTTGAAGAACAGCCGCAGTCCGATTGGTCCGGAATAAAAAACAACATTCGAAACACGTTACGGGAGTATTTGTACAACAAAACAAAACGAAATCCCGTGATACTTCCCATTATCGTAGAGGTTCCGTAAGAAAACAGCGCCGTGTACGGCATCGCCGTGCACGGCGCATTTTATATAAGCGAGGTAAGTATGGTTTCTGAGGCAACAAAAGCTCTTGTTCAGGCTTTGCGTGCGAGCGAAGAGTATACGCAATATATCGCTGCGCGGGATGAAGCGCTGCAAAAGGAATCTACACGCGCACTGTATCAGGAATACCGTCGTTTGCAAATCATGGCACAGGCGGATGCTGCTGCGGGGAGGCAGGATACCAAGGCACTTGAGCAGCTCAGGCGCATTGGAGAACTGCTGCAGTTTGACGAGGAGGCTTCAAAATTCCTTCTTGCAGAATACAGGCTTAATTCCATGCTGGGGAGAATTTATCAGCAATTGGCTCAAGCGGTTGAAGTTGATTTAAGCATGCTGGAGGCATGATTTCGGTTGGAGATGCCGGCTGGTTGCACCTGCAGTTTTGCATTGCTATAATAAAGGAGAAATGCATGAAACAATTATTCGGTATTTTCATGCCGCTGGAGGAGCTCACATATGGAAAAAGAGCGCCACGCCACATGGCAGTCGCAAAAAGTTAAGAAAATTTGGAAATACATCAGACCGGCAGCGGTTCTGGTTATCAGCCTTGTCATCACATTGGGAATATTCTATAAAGGCATGGATTACGCGCTGAATCGGTATATCCGACCTGTTGATATCAACGATGCGACACCCATTTCTTTAATGGTAGAAAAGAGTGATTCCGCAAGCCGAATTGCTTCCAAATTGTTTGAGGCCTGTGGGGAAGGCAAACCCGGGCTGATTTCCAACACAGCCGTATTCAAGGTTTACGTTGATTTTGTCGGCAAAGCAAACAAACTCAAAGCGGGTACCTATATTTTATCAAAGAATATGGATATACCGCAGATAGTGGATATCATCTGCGCCGGAAATCCTGCCCGAAAGACGGAGAAATTCACTGTTCAGGAGGGCTTCACCATCAACGGCGTGTTGTGGGCGCTGCAACAGGCCGGTATTCAGGTGGATCAGGAAACATTCCTGAAACTTTGCAACGATAAAAAAGCATTCTCGGCTTATGGGTTCCTCAATGACGTTCAGGAACGATCCGGGAAGCAAAGGGATTATTGGCTGGAGGGGTATCTTTTCCCCGATACTTATGAGGTGTATATAGATGCCGCGCCCGAAGAGATTATCAACAAAATGCTCATCCGTTTCAATGATATATTTACAGATGAGTATTTGGCGCGCGCTAAAGAACTGCATATGAGTATCGACGATGTTGTAACGCTCGCTTCCATTATTGAAAGGGAGGCATCCGTAGCTGAAGATTTCCCCCGGGTTTCCGCTGTGTTTCATAACAGACTCAACGCCGGGCAGAAACTGGAATCCTGCGCGAGTTTGCAATATGTGCTCAAGGTGAATAAGTACGTTTATTCCGATGAAGAGCGAGCGACAGATTCCCCTTACAACACCTATTTGTATGCCGGACTGCCTGCTGGGCCTATCTCTAATCCGGGAAGGCTTGCGATTGAAGCCGCGCTTTATCCGGATGAAGAATATGTGAAAAAGGACTATCGCTATTTTTGCAATATGGATCTTCCGGAAAACAAATCCCTGATATTCGCCCGCACGTATGAGGAGCATCTGGCGAACGTCGAAAAATACTCCAAGTACTGGTAAGCTTAGATGCGTGTGCCTGAATTATTAGCCCCGGCAGGGAACATGGAACGTTTGCGTACTGCACTTCGGTTTGGAGCCGATGCGGTCTATTTGGGCATGAGGCGTATGAGCCTTCGGAATTTTGCTGAAAACTTCTCTTTGGATGAACTTGATCAAGCTTGCACTTTTGCGCATGATTTGCACCGCCGTGTTTATGTTACCGTGAATGCTTTTGCTCGTGACTCACAGCTTGCTGATCTTCCGCAGTTATTAACAGATATTTCTGCAGCAGGAGCCGATGCGCTCATAGTCAACGATCCCGGTGTGCTTTGTATTGCGCGAGAAACCCTGCCCAACATGAAACTTCATTTGAGCACGCAGGCGAATACGATGAATTCCCGATCTGCGGCATTCTGGCATGCGCAAGGCATATCAAGAATTGTGCTAGCACGGGAACTTTCGTTTGATGAAATCCGAATGATTCGTGAAAACTGCCCCCCCGAACTCGAGATAGAAATATTCGCGCATGGCGCAATGTGCGTATCCTATTCCGGCAGATGTTTGTTAAGCAATTATATCAATGGACGGGATTCCAACAGGGGAGAATGCGCGCAGCCTTGCCGCTGGACATATGAAATACGAGAAACCGGCTCGTCCGGTCCATATTTCCCGATTGAGCAGGATGATATTGGCACATACCTGTTAAACGCGAGGGACTTAAACCTTATGCCGTTTCTGCCCGAAATTTCGGCTGCCGGTGTACACAGCTTAAAGATCGAAGGCCGGATGAAGTCCATCTATTATGTGGCCGGGGTTGTGAACGCATATCGTATGGCGCTTGATCTCTTAAAGGATGGAAAAACTTGCGTGCCGGATGCGTTGCTTCTTGAGCTTGAAAAGGTCAGCCACCGTCCGTTCTCGCGTGGGTTTGCGGCAGGGAATCCGGGTGCAGAGGGGCAGGCGCCTATAAGCGCAAGCTATGTACAGACACATGAATTGATGGCCGTTGTGCTGGAGTATGACGTTGTAACCGGTTGCGCATTGGTGGAACAGAGAAACCGCTTTTGTTGCGGCGATGTTCTTGAAATCCTTTCACCGAGAGATATTCACCGTAGCTTTGCTGTCAAGGATATGCGCTCTGCGGATGGGGAAGCAATCACCTGCGCGCCGCATCCCCAGCAGCATGTATATTTAAACTGCCCGCCTGTGGTTCCCGGGGATCTGCTTCGAAGAGCAATGAAGAATGGTTGATCAGTTGCCGCCCTGCAGGGCGGTTTTTTTATTAGGTACGGAAAACTGAGGGACAAACAAGTTACAAGCAGTATCCGCATATTCTCTGATACACCTGATTAGCGAAGGGGGTATTGGAGAATGCTGAATATTCTGTTTCAGCTTTTCAAGGATATATTCTTTTTTGCCGCCTATGTCAATGGCGGCAATTCGTTCCCAGAACCATTGAATGCTGAAGAAGAAAAAGAATGCCTGGAACGCTGCGCTTTGGGCGACGACGAAGCACGTGCACGCCTGATTGAGCACAATCTCAGGCTTGTAGCGCATATCGCGAAAAAATTCGCCAGCGCCGGCAGGGACAGCGATGACATGATCTCGATTGGCACTATCGGGCTCATTAAGGCGGTCTCCACGTACAACATGCATAAGGGAACGGCGCTGGCGACATATGCGGCGCGGTGTATAGAAAATGAAATACTCATGAGTATTCGTTCTGAAAAGCGGCAGGCAACGGAAATATCCCTATACGATGCGATTGGCACCGACCGGGATGGCAACGACATTTCCCTTGCCGAGGTATTGGGTTCCGACCCCTCGCTGGTATGTGATGAAGTCGAAGCGCGTTTGGCAGCCGAACAGCTTCGCAGACTGATCAGGCTGCATTTAAGCGACCGGGAACGGCTTGTTATAGAACTGCGATACGGCCTAGCGGGGAGATTTTGTATGACTCAGCGCGAAATTGCGCAAATGTTGGACATTTCGAGATCCTATGTATCCCGCATAGAAAAGAAAGCGCTGTGCAAGCTGAACCATGCTTTTCGCGCATAATGCCGGTATCTGTGGTATACTAAACTATATTCAAAAACAGGATGGAATAACGTGAACGAGGACAAGCTTCGTATCCGGTTCGGCCCGGCAGGGAATTCTGATATTTTTTACGCACAGGGCTATACCGCGACATCGCAAGCGCCGGCATGGATAAACGCCATGGGATTGAGCGCGTTTGAATACTCCTTTGGGCATGGGATACGCATTCGTGATGAAACAGCCAACGCAATTCGCGAGCAAGCAGAGCTTAACGACATTCAGATGAGCGTACATCTGCCGTATTATATCAATCTTGCGGTAACAGAGCCAGAAAAGCAGATGAAGAACCGTGAGTACTTCCTCCAGGCCGTATCGACCGGACGAAAAATGGGAGCGATACGCGGCGTATTTCATCCGGGATCGGCAGGAAAGGAGAACAGACTCGTCTCTCTGTCGTTGGCTTGCAATCTGCTGCGTGATATTATGCGAGACCTCGATGCGGAAGGTTTCTGGGATTTTACACTATGCCCGGAAACGATGGGGAAGTTGAACCAACTGGGCGATCTTGAAGAAGTGCTTACCCTGTGCGGCGTAGATGAGAGGCTTATTCCATGTATTGATTTTGGCCATTTGCATTGCAGGGGTCACGGCGCATTGAATACGAAAGAGGATTTTGAGTTTATTTTAAATGCCACAGAAGACCGCCTTGGCAAGCTGCGCGCAAGATCCATGCATATCCACTTCAGCCGGATAGAATTTTCAGCAGGTGGAGAAAAGATGCACCATACATTTGCGGATACGCAGTACGGTCCCGAATTCCAGCCTCTTGCGGAATTGCTTGCACAAAGAGCATATACGCCGGTTGTCATCTGCGAATCCCGCGGTACGATGGCAGAGGATGCTCAGACGATGCAGAAATTGTATGAAATGGTTAAACGAAAGGGATAAAAGCCTTGTTGACATCCCATTCCTATGGTAAAATCATTTGGGTATCTGGCTTGATGCTTTTTATTCGGCTGAAGGCAGTCAATATCATACATCAGATTTGAGTTTGGAGGATAAACAGTTATGATTATGGCAGGTGATTTTCGCAAGGGCATAACGGTGGAAATCGACGGACAAGTTTGGTCCATTACCGATTTCCAGCATGTAAAGCCCGGCAAAGGTGCGGCCTTTGTTCGTACCCGCCTGAAGAACGTGATGACGGGCGCTGTACTTGAGCGTACCTTCAATCCCACGGATAAGCACCCCAAGGCACACATCGAAACAAAGGAAATGCAGTATCTCTATTCCGACGGATCGCTGTATTACTTCATGGATACGGAAACTTACGAGCAGCTTCCGCTGAACTTTGATCAGGTGGAAGATGCCATCAATTTCATCGTTGAGAACCAAAATGTGAAGGTTCGTTTCTTCAAGGAAAGTCCGTTCTCCGTTGAAGCGCCCAACTTTGTGGAGCTTGCAATTACGGAAACCGAACCCGGCTTTAAAGGCGATACGGCGACAGGTACCACCAAGCCTGCTACACTTGAAACGGGATATAAAATTAATGTTCCTCTGTTTGTGAACGAAGGCGACCGCATTCGCGTCGATACCCGTACAGGCGAATACATGGAGCGCGTATAAAGCAAACTAATACCCAAATAAAAGGAGGTGCGCTTTCATGAGTTATGTTAAGGAAAAGGTATCGTATCTGCGCGGACTGTGCGACGGCCTGGGGATCAACGACGAAGTGCAGCGCAAAATGTATGCCGCAATCATCGACACGCTGGATGCAGTTGCGGATACGCTAGACGAAAATGAAGCTACGATTGCAGAGCTTGACGAATGCGTTTCCGATATCTACGATGCGCTCGACGATGTAGAGGATGAACTCTACGGCGATGAAGATTCGGAAGACGATGATGACGATGACGACGAAGAAGACGAGTTTGACGAGGATGATTTTATCGAAGTCAAATGTCCGCATTGCGGAGAAGTCATCTATTTTGATCAAGAAATGCTTTCTTCGCGCGATGAATTGATCTGTCCTTCCTGCAATGAAAAGGTCGTTCCTGCTGTTGATGAGGACGACGACTGATTTTCATTTTCGATTGATTCCGGACGCCTTGCTGTTTGCACGGCGTCCGATTTTTTTGTCATGATTGACAGCACTTTCGCGTAATGCTATAATACGCGTGTTGGCTTTTTTAGGGGTATGATGTAATGGTAACATAGCGGTCTCCAAAACCGTTCTTGAGGGTTCGAGTCCTTCTGCCCCTGCCAAGCGAATACATAACCGGCTGCATATAGTAGCCGGTTTTTGCGTTATTGAATCAAGCATGCTCAATGAGTTTTCTGCATAAGTTCCATTCTGTGTTGTAACCGTGGTTTTATGATATAATCAAAGCATCGGGACAAGTGGTCAATTATATCCAAATGGCACGAATCCCAAGAACGAAAATCCATTATGACAATAATTTAGATTTCATAATCAGGAGGTCTACCATGACAAAACTCGGCTTCATCGGCGCAGGCAATATGGGCGAAGCTATTCTGCGCGGCATATTGCGGGAAGGGCTGCTGTCTCCGCATAATGTATATGCTTATGACCCTAATAAAGCCAAGATACAATCCCTTCAAAGTGAATTGGGCATATTGACAGCTCAAAGTGCTAACGCCATGATCAGTGCCTGTGACGTTATTTTGCTTGCTGTTAAGCCAAATATCTGCGCAAAGGTCCTAAGTGATTGCGCAGGCGCATTGAAAGGCAAAGCCCTTATATCCATTGTTGCAGGCTGGTCGCGTCCCAAACTGGCCGCGATTGCGCCGGACTGCCGTATTCTGCGTGTAATGCCCAATACGCCGTGTATGGTGGGGCAGGGGATGGTAGCGCTGGATATGGATCATACATTGACGGAAGAAGAATTGCAGTTTGCGCAGGCCATGTTTGATGCTACAGGTAAAACCGAACTCGTGCCGAGTTATCTGATGAATGCTGTCACCGGCGTAAGCGGCAGCGGACCCGCCTATGTGTACGTATTTATTGAGGCGCTTGCTGACGGTGGTGTTCGCGCAGGCCTCCCCAGAGACATGGCTTATCGCCTTGCCGCACAAACAGTGCTTGGCTCTGCTAAGATGGTACTGGATACGGGAATTCATCCCGGCGCGCTTAAGGATGCTGTTTGCTCGCCGGCAGGTACAACAATCGAGGCTGTGGTAGCCCTTGAACGCGGTGGGCTGCGTGCTGCGGTGTTGGACGCTGTGGAAGCCTGTGTGGATAAGATCCAGTCCATGGAAGCCTCTAAATGAGCGCAGCGCGCAAAGAAATCATCATTTACACGGATGGCGCATGTTCCGGCAATCCTGGTCCGGGCGGTTGGGGCGCAATTTTGCAATACAATTCCCACAAAAAGGAAATTAGCGGCGGGGAAGAGGAGACAACCAACAACAGGATGGAGCTAAAAGCCGCAATTCAGGCGTTAGAGGCTCTTAAAGAACCCTGTAAGGTGGATTTGTATACGGACAGCGCGTATCTATGCCGAGCGTTTTCTGAGAACTGGATCGTCAACTGGCAGCGAAACGGTTGGAAGACATCTTCAAAGCAGCCCGTGGAAAATCAAGATCTTTGGCAGGAATTGATAAGACTGTCGTCCATACATGAAGTAAATTGGCATAAGGTTAAAGGACACAGCGATAACGAGAACAATAATCGTTGCGATGCGCTTGCTCGCGCAGCAATAAAGGCGATGCGTGACGGAAAACCACCTGTGGCGGCAGCGGCAGTAAGCATGCCTGCGGAGTGAAAAGACTTAAGCCGGACAGGACTGGATGCCGAAAAATCGACTATACTATTCGTTAAACTTGTCTTTAACGAATAGTATAGTCGGTAAATTTGACAGGGAAAACCTACTACTCTTTGTATTATTACGTTTTAAAGGATGAGTTTTTTGCAGGAAACGTATGAGTCCAAAAAGGACAAAGCATACACACAAAAGCTGCGTACGATACTGCAGGCATTACCAAGCTGCTGTGGTACGTTTATGCGCGGTATTGAAAGCCAAACTTCTGTTCTGACTCGTTATGGGTATGCCGTCGATCTGAGGACTTTCTTTACATTTTTAACAAGCGAAATTGAGTATTTTCAAGGTAAGCCCGTTACTGAACTTTCACTCTCCGATCTTGAACAAATCAAGGCGTTTGATATTGAACTGTTTTTGGAGCGGCTATCCTTCTATACAAAAGATGACCGGGAAATTGTAAACCACGAACGTGCAAAAGCTCGGAAATTGTCAACCTTGCGTTCGTTTTTTAAGTATTTCTTTAAAAAAGAAATGCTGCAGAATAATGCCGCTGCACTTGTTGAGCTTCCCAAACTGCATCAAAAAGCGATTATTCGATTGGAACCCAATGAAGTGGCTGATCTGCTGGATACGGCTGAAGAAGGCAGCGGTCTCTCCCCTGCTCAGAAAAAATACCATCGGTTTACCAAATCACGTGACGCAGCAATTTTAACGCTGTTCCTTGGGACCGGTATCCGCATCAGTGAGCTGGTTGGAATCGATATGGATGATTTGGACTTTATAAACAACGGATTCTTAATCAACCGAAAAGGCGGCAATCAGGATTCCCTTGCGTTCGGCGAAGAAGTGCGTGCTGCACTGCTGAATTATCTTCTGGAACGAGAAAGCATGCAGACAGTGGCCGGACATGAACATGCGCTGTTTCTATCTATACAAAAAAAGCGCATTACTGCGCGTGCCGTGGAAAACTTGGTAAAGAAATATGCTTCTGTAGCCACACCGCTCAAGAAAATATCCCCGCATAAGCTGCGCAGTACTTACGGAACAATGCTGTATCAGGAGACGGGAGATATTTACCTCGTCGCCGACGTGCTTGGTCATAAGGATGTTAACACAACCCGTAAGCACTACGCTGCCATTTCTCAGGACAGGCGCAGAATTGCAGCGCAGGTGATAAAGCTACGCGAAGACCCTGATACCCCTACGGATAAGAGCGAATAATTCCGGCTATTGGGGCGGGCGCTTGCGCACGCCTCGCAGTTGACGAATGTGCTGTTTTTCCTGCTCATCAAGCGCGCGAAGCTTTTGTTCCCATTCAGCAGCGAGCTGCGCATCGGGCAGCTCATACGGTATATCGGAGTCTATATCGCTGTCATCCTCTGCGTCAGAATAGTATTCCTTCAAATAGTCATTGGCCTGTTCTGTCACAATATCTGCAACCGAAACATTCAGAAACGGCTCATCAGAATCCAGACATTTGCAGCAATTATCGCATATTTTATTCGGGTCCAGATCGCAGCGGTCGCAATCGCCGCACTCTGTGCAAACCTTTGTATCGTCAAGAACGCATTGTTTCATGTTCTCCCCTCCCTCATCCGGGTACGCTTATTTTTCCCGAACAGATTGTTCTTTTTCTTTATTTTTCCCGAACGAACGTTTTCAAAAAGTACGGTATATGCTATACTGTTGTGAATAGATACGCATGTTGCCCGGCAGGAGGAACACTATGAAAAAGTTAAGCAACCCGCAAAAAGCAATTTATGATTTCATCGTATCTTTCTACGAAAAGAACAGCTTTCCTCCTACCGTTCGTGAAATTTGCTCAGCTGTAGGGCTCGCCTCTACTTCCACTGTACATGCTCATATTACCAAATTGGAGCAAAAGGGGCTTATTCAACGCAATCCTGCTAAACAGCGTTCTCTTGTAATTACAGAACCCCAAAGCGGTTCAACAGGCGTGAATGTACCGCTCGTAGGCAATGTCGCGGCTGGTACTCCCATACTGGCAGTTGAGAACATTGAGGATGAATTTCCGTTCCCCCCTCAACTGTTGCACGGTGCAGGCAAGGATGAAGTGTTTCTCCTCAAAATCGAAGGCAGCAGCATGATCGACGCCGGCATGCTCAATGGCGATTATATACTGGTACACAATGGCCTTCAGGTAAACAATGGCGATATCGTCGTCGCTCGCATACAGGGCGAACGGGCTACCGTCAAGCGTTTTTATGAGGAAAAAGGCCGCGTACGCCTTCAGCCTGAGAATGCTACCATGCAGCCGATCTATGTGGCTTACAACGATGTCGAGGTAGTCGGCAAGGTTATCGGCCTCATGCGCAGTTACTAACTATTTGCGTCGCCGCACTGATACAGTGCATCCAGTGCCAGCATAGCACCCAAACGGCCGTGTGCAAGCGTCAACCCGCCCTGTATATATGCGATGTACGGCTCGCGTATGGGGGCGTCCGCGCTCAGTTCAATGGAAGCTCCCTGTACGAAAGTTCCGGCGGCCATTATCACCTGATGGCTGTAGCCGGGCATATCCCAAGGTTCCGGCATTGCAAAGCTGTCCACAGGGGCAGCTTTTTGTATACTCTGGCAGAAAGTGATAAGCGTTTGCTTATCCGGCAATTGCAGCGACTGAATGATATCCGAACGCGCGGCTTTGCTCTTAGGCATTGTTACCATTCCCGCGTTTTCAAATACACGAGAAAACAAAGCAGCGGTCTTCAGGCTTTGTACCGTTACATGCGGTGCAAGAAACAACCCCTGATAATAGGGCACATAGGATGCCGCATATGAACCAACTTCCCGGCCCATTCCGGGAACGGTCATTCTGTGCGCGATACGTTCAATATGTTCCGCTTTTCCAGCGATGTACCCGCCGGTTGGGGCAAGTCCGCCGCCCGGATTTTTGATGAGGGAACCAGCGATTACATCGGCGCCCATGGAAGTAGGTTCCATAGTACAGGTAAACTCACCATAGCAGTTGTCGACCGCAATAATCACATCGGGCCGTGCACGTTTGATTTCCTGAAATATCTGTTCAAACGCACAAAGGGAAATGGCCTCCCGCCAGGCATACCCGCGCGAACGCTGGGCGTAAACGACACGTACCCGTTTATCCTGCAAGGCTTCGAGCACACGCGCAAGATCGATGGTGTCATCAAGAAGCTTGATTTCCCGATAATGTACGCCAAACTCTGAAAGCGCGCCCGGACCGGCCTCCCCCTGTGCGCCAATCGCTTTGTGCAGCGTATCATAAGGTTTGCCGGTTATGCATAAAAGCAGATCGCCGGGGCGAAGCAATCCTGAAAGAGATAGATACAACGCATGCGTTCCGTTCACAATCTGCGGGCGCACCAGCGCATCTTCCGCGCCAAAAGAACGGGCAAACAGCCTTTCGAGTATATCACGGCCAATGTCGTCGTAGCCATATCCCGTCGTAGGGGCAAAATGGCGTTGTGCTACGCCTTCGGATTGAAACGCATGGAGTACCTTCCACTGATTGACGGCTTCTATGGCGTCGAACCTTGCGAATACGTCCGAGAGCTCCTGTTCCGCGTACAGCACAGCTTCCATTGCTTGATCGGACGCGGGAAAACCGGCAAGCATGCCGGGTGTCATTTCCATTTGAGAACCTCCATGATTATTCGTCTGCCGCTTCTGAAGTCGGATCCAAAGCAATCGGCTGTGACATCGTAATCGATGAAACGGCATGCTTATATAGCATCATTTGCTTTCCATCACAGAGGATAACGATGACAAAACTGTCAAAAGCCCGCACGATAGCGTTTTTCAACTGATATCCGTTTGTAAGATGTACGGTGCAGGGCAGTTTTTGCTTACGCAACTGATTGAGTATGCGATCCTGCGGATTTTCCTTTGTCATAAATGATCCCCCTCCCCCTCATCCTGTTGCATGGACTGCGCAAAATACGAAGCCACAGCATCGGATAACGCCATTATATCCGAAAATGCAAAAACGTCAAACCAGCGAATGCGCTGATCTCGTTTAAACCAAGTAATTTGCCGTTTTGCAAACCGCCGTGTTTCGCGTTTAATATCGTCAACAGCTTCATCGAGCGTAATTTGCCCGTCCAAATACCGGAGTAACTGCTTATATCCGAGCCCCTGAAGTGCAGGAAGCGTGCTGTTATACCCGGATTCATAGATCTTTTTTGTTTCTTCAAGCAGCCCCATGCGCATCATGGCATCTACACGCTGCTCAATACGAGCATACAGCGCATCCCGTTCCATAGTGAGCCCTGCGATGCTTGCGTGATACGGCGCTTCAGCCTGCGCGCTGTTCACGAAATCTGATCCGTAGGAACTCAAAGTACGGCCAGATACTTCAAATACCTCCAGCGCCCGTACGACGCGCTTGATGTCGTTTTGATGCAGCCGTATGGCCGACAGCGGATCAATCTCTCTGAGTTTCAAATGCAGACTGCCGGGTTGCTCTTTTTCCTGGGCAAGCAATTTGGCCCGAACAGTTTCGTCACCTGCAACATTGGTAAACCGCAATGGATATGTGAGAGCGTTGATATACAACCCCGTACCGCCGACAACGAGCGGCAGTTTGCATCGCGCTGTTATGTCTTCAATACAGTGCGACGCACGGCGCTGATATTCCGCCACACTGAAGCCGGCCTCTGTGATATCGACGGCATCCAGAAGATGATGCCTGATCCCCTGCCGTTCTTCAATCGTAGGCTTTGCGGACCCAATATCCAGCCCACGGTAAACCTGAATGGAATCAGCGGAAATAATCTCAGCGTTCAGCTTCTTCGCCACTTCAATGGACACTGCTGTTTTTCCTGATGCAGTCGGACCGACCAGTACAAGAATGCGAGGTTTCATATCAACCGCCTCAGACAATACGTTTAAAGAGCTTTTCAAGCTCTCGTTTGCTCATTTGAATCATAACGGGCCTGCCGTGCGGGCACGTCATTGGCATACCTTCTTTTGTGAACGCTTGAAGCAGTTCGGAAATCTCTTCGTTTTGAAGTGGATCGCCCGCTTTGACGGCATGCTTGCATGCGGCCTGTATAATCGTTTCCCTGCGAAGCTCCTGCGTGCTTGCCGCTCGCCCAAGCGTATGCAGCGCTTCCAATACTCCGCGCAGCATTGTACCGACAGGTGAGCCGGAAAATACGACCGGTACACCAAGCACCCGTACAGATGTTGCCCCGAATGGTTCCAAGGAAAACCCTATGGAATTGAGCGCCTCCTCATTACGCATAAGCACTTCATGTTCCGCGTGTGTCAATTGCAGCAGTTCACCGCCAAGCAATGTCTGCGAAGCAAAACTGTCGGACTGTTTCATGAAGCGTTCGTAGAGCTTGCGCTCATGTGCGGCATGCTGGTCAATGAAAAACAGATTTTCGCCCTGCTGCACAATCCAATAGGATGAAAACGCCTGCCCAACGATTGATACGGGCACCTGGCCGAACTGCTCCTGCGTAACGGGCGTTGCAGCAGTTTCCTGCTCTATCGGTTTTTCTGCAGGTGCTACACGAAAATGCGGGATTTCATATACGGCTTCTTTTACTTGAATACTGCCAGCCGGTTCCTCCATGACCACAGGGTTGAAATCGGCTGTTTTATCAGGCTTTTCCGAAGCGATGTGGACGCTGTCGGGCATACGACCGACAAATGGTTTCGTCAACATACCGCTTGTCTGTACTGCGTTTATGGAAATCGGGGTAATACTGTTTGATGCTTGCGTTGGGCGCATTATAGCTTCTTGGGGCGGAGCAGCAAAACGGACCTGCGGAATATCGAACTGCTGCAATGCCTGCCTGCACGCGCTGGATACGGCTGCAGAGATACGGCTTTCCTGCGCGAATCGAACTTCCAGTTTTGCGGGGTGAACATTGACATCCACTTCACGGCTGGAAATGGTTATGTTCAGAACCGCAAAAGGAAACCTGCCTACCATCAGCCGTGTGTCATATGCAGACAGCAGTGCGTGAGAAAGCAGATTGGAACGAATATATCTGCCGTTAAGGAAGAAGGATTGATCAGACCGGTTAGGCCGCGCAAGTTCTGCGGTGCCCAGATACCCCGATAATCGTATATATCCGTCGTCAAAGGAGACATCTTTGATGTGGGGCAATACCTCCGCCCCATACACGCAGTATACGGCATTTTTGAGAATACCGTCGCCAGCACTCTGATACACGGATTTCCCGTTGTTTATAAAACGAAAAGAAATATCCGGTCTTGCGAGTATAACGCGTGAAAGGTATTCCCCTACGTAAGCGCCTTCTGACCGGGCAGCTTTGAGAAATTTACGCCGCGCAGGAACGTTGAAAAACAGGTTTTCAACCTCTATTGTAGTACCTTCCGAACAGCCGGTGTGTTGGTTCAGTTTGACCTCGCCGCCTTCAATGCGCACGCGCATGCCACTTTCCTGCGCCATGGGTCTTGTACGAAGATCCGTCTGCGCAACTGCCGCAATGGAAGCCAACGCCTCGCCGCGAAAGCCCAGCGTTTCAATATGCGTTAAATCATCCTGAACACTGATTTTACTCGTCGCATGCCGTTCAAACGCGAGAAGGCAATCCTCCTCGGGTATGCCGGCTCCGTTATCCGTAACGCGGATGTAGTCAATGCCGCCGTTTTTAATCTCCACCGTAACAGCAGAGGCACCGGCGTCGATGGCGTTTTCAACAAGCTCCTTAACGACGGAAGCAGGACGCTCTACTACCTCACCGGCAGCGATTTGATTTGCAAGATGCGGCTGCAGTACAGCGATGTGCCTCATTTTGCTTCCCTCAGTTGTGTCAGCTTGGCGCGCTGATGCAGATCGTTCAGCCGATTGAGGGCCTCAAGAGGAGTCAGTGCGTCGACGTCCAAATGCGTTAGTTCCAGAAGCAGTTCGTTCTTTTGATCCGATACCAGCAGTGAGCGCTGCTGCTGCGGTTCTTCGAGCAAACGCTTGCTGCGCGGACGGTTGATATCCGCGTTTTCAAGTTCTTTTAATATGGATTTTGCACGCAGTATGACGCCGTCAGGTAAACCCGCAAGCCTGGCGACCTGTATGCCAAAGCTCTTATCCGCCCCACCGCGCATGATTTTGCGCAGGAAGAGAATATCCTCGCCAACTTCCTTAACGGCGATACGGTAGTTCTTTACGCCGCTTAAACGGCCTTCCAGCTCTGTCAGTTCGTGATAATGTGTGGCAAACAAAGTTTTTGCCCCGCATTTTGTATCGTCCGCAATGTGCTCAAGCACGGCCCACGCAATGCTCAGTCCGTCGAACGTGCTCGTGCCGCGTCCGATCTCATCTAATAACAGCAGGCTTTTGCCTGACGCGCAGTGCAGTATGTTTGCCATCTCATTCATTTCTACCATGAATGTGCTTTGTCCTGACGCCAAATCATCTGAAGCACCCACGCGCGTAAAAATGCGGTCGGTGATGCAAATGTTTGCTTCATCCGCAGGAACAAAGCTTCCGATATGCGCCAGCAGTACGATGAGCGCAATCTGCCGCATATACGTGCTTTTGCCCGCCATGTTCGGTCCCGTCAGTATGATGAGCCTGTCGTCATCCTGGTTGAGGTACGCATCATTGGGTATGAAGCGGTCCTTTATTGAGCACTCCACCACGGGATGACGGCCGTTTTTGATGCTCATGACGCCGTCATCGGTAATGATGGGCATACAGTAATTGTTGTCAGCCGCTACTTGCGCAAGGGATTGATAGGCATCAAGCTCCGCGAGCAAGGCTGCCGTATTCTGCAATCTTGTTATATTTGCGAGGAGTTCCTCACGAATAGCTGCAAATAGCTTATATTCCAGAGCAAGCAACTGTTCTTCAGCCCCCAATATCGTTTCTTCCATTTTTTTGAGGGCAGGCGTAATATATCGCTCAGCGTTGGCCAGCGTCTGTTTGCGCTGGTAATGATACGGCACAAGGTTTTGGTAAGATTTCGTTACCTCAATATAGTAGCCAAATACTTTGTTATAACTGATGCGAAGGTTTTTGATCCCGGTAGCTTCGCGTTCAGCCGCTTCCATATCCATGAGCCATTGCTTGCCGTTTGTCGCGGCATCCCGCAGCTTGTCCACCTCCGCGTCGTAACCCTGGCGTATGATATTGCCATCCTTTACGCTTAGGGGCGGCTCATCCATTATGGAGCGCTGCAGCAGATCGAGGATATTATCCATAGGATCAATTTGCGCTGCTATCCTCTTCAGATACGGCGAATCAAAACCGGAGGTAATGCCAATGATAACGGGCAGGCGGCACAGCGAGGTGCGCAGTGCTGCACAGTCACGAGCGTTCACTGTACCGTACGCTATGCGTGAGCACAGCCGTTCGATATCATACACGCCGGAAAGCGCGGTTCGAAGTGAATCGCGCTGAATCAGCTGCGTTTTGAGCTCTCCAACAGATTGCAGGCGTGCGTTAATTTCCGCAGGCTGCTGCAGCGGCTGCTCTACCCAGGCTCTTAACATTCGGCCGCCCATGGCGGTCTCCGTACGGTCCAGCAGATACAGCAGAGTGTTTTTCTTGCTGCCGCCGTAATGCAGCGGCTTTGTCAGTTCAAGATTGCGTCTGGTTGCCGCATCCAGCACCATGTATGCGCTGCGGTTGACCACCCGAATGGCATGGATATGCGTGAGGGCATTTTTCTGTGTGTCTTCCAAATATGCCATCAGAGCGCCAGCTGCGCAAATGCCGTAATGCAGTTCTGCGCATCCGAAGCCTTCCAAGGATGCTACCTGAAAATGCCGGATCAGGCGCGAAACCGCAGCCGTTTCTTCATACGCCCAACCGGCATAATTCTGCAGGAAATAGGCCGAAGAAAGGCGTTTTATTAGCCCTGTCTGCAAAAACAGCGCGTCATTAGCCAGTATCTCGGTAGGCTGTACACGGGCGAGTTCATCAAAAAGCTGGGTCTGCACGTTTTCGCCGGATAATTCCCCCACAAAAAAACTGCCGGTGGATACATCCGCGTAAGCGAAGCCCGCCCGTTCATCCTGCCAGAACAACGAAAACAGAAAGTTGTTTTTCCGTTCCTCCAGCATGGTTTCTTCTATGACTGTACCCGGCGTGATAACGCGCACGACGTCCCGCTCAACAAGTCCCTTTGATAGTGCGGGGTCGGTCAGCTGTTCACAGATCGCGACTTTATACCCCTTCTCGATGAGACGATTAATGTACCCGTCGATGGAATGGTATGGAACGCCGCACATGGGAGCACGTTCTTCCAGGCCGCAGTCACGTCCGGTTAATACAATTTCCAGTTCTCTTGAAGCGGTGAGAGCATCCTCAAAAAACAGCTCATAAAAATCGCCAAGACGAAACAGCAGCAGACAATCGCTGTATTTTTCTTTCAAATCCAGATACTGGCGCATCAAAGGCGTTAAGCTGCCGGGCATAGGCTCCCCCCTCTCCCTGAAAATTAATGATTAATGGCAGCCTGAACAGCCGGAGCAGGAGCCGCCGCAGCCGCTCTCTTCACGCTGCAAACCGATACAGGAGGAGATTTCCCTGTTTACCTGTGTCATGAGCTGAGAAAAGGCGTTCTGCGCTTCCATAGCTTCAGCAAATATCGGATTTTGGACAAGCTGTTCCTGCAGTGCCTCCACATCACGTGATAACGCCGCGACTTGCAGCCTGTCCGGGTTTTCACCGGATAATAGCTCCATGAGCTGATCTTGTTTACTCTGGAAGTCGTTGAGTGCACTGGTCACTACATCATTGGCATCTAAAACGGCCCTGGCGGATTGCATACGAATGAATTCCTGCGATTGGCTTAGCGCTACCCCAAGGTCTCTGGCTTTTTCGAGTATCATATATTATCCTTTCTTTGGCACTTTACAATATCGGTTGTGCCAATCAGAGAATTATTATGCGCTTTTTGTATACAAACCTGCTCATAAAGTCCGATTTTGTCGGGCTCTCCGGGGAAATACACCATTTTAAAGCTGGAAAGCTTGCCATACAGCAGAGGTTCTTTCCGGGTATCGCAGCCTTCGATGAGAACCTCTCCCGTTTTGCCGATGTACTTCTCGTTAGTCTCACGGGTTTTTGTCTCTTGCAGGCTGTTCAGCCTCAAAAGACGTTCTTTTTTTACTTCCGGTAATATTTGATCAGGCATGTCCGCCGCTCGGGTACCGGTTCTTGGTGAGTACATAAACGTAAAAGCGGCTGAAAACCCTACTTCGTCGATCAGGGAAAGTGTATCCGCAAATTCTTCCTCTGTTTCTCCGGGAAAACCGACGATGATATCCGTCGTAATCTCAATCTCTGGATTACAAGAACGCAGTTTGCTGACCAGTTTTAGATAGTCAAGCCGCGTATACCGCCGGTTCATCATGGCAAGTATCCGGTCGCTGCCCGACTGCACCGGCAAATGAATATGGTTGCAAACCTTAGGCAGTTCCGACATGGCTTGAATCAGTTCATCCGAAAGATCCTTAGGGTGTGAGGTCATAAACCGAATTCTTCGTATGCCCTCTACATCGTTCACCATTCTCAGAAGTTTGGCAAATGACATGTTCTCAAACTCTTTCCCATAAGAGTTTACGTTTTGTCCAAGCAGAAGCACTTCGCTGTACCCCTGCTTTGCAAGTGAGCGCGCTTCACTTAGTATGTGTTCACTCTGCCGCGAACGCTCCCGGCCGCGGACATAAGGTACTATACAGTAAGAACAGTAATTATCACAGCCATACATAATATTGATGCTGGCGGATACACCCGGAACACGCTCCACGGGAAGCCCTTCAACAATATCGCCCTGTGTATCATGTACGCTCAGAGGTCTTTCCCCCGAAAGCGCGCACTGAAGCAGGGACGGAAGTTCATGAAGGCTGTGTGTACCAAAAACGAGATTTACAAAAGGATATCGTTTATACAGGCGCTGTGCGACTTCGGGCTGCTGCATCATGCAGCCGCAAACGCCGATGATAAGGCCCGGATTCGCATCTTTACGTTTTTTAAGCGCGCCCACGTTGCCGAAAACACGCTTTTCAGCATGCTCGCGAACGCAACAGGTATTAAAGAGTATCAAATCTGCTTCTTCGCTGCTTTGAGCCGCCTGATACCCCATTGCTCCGAGCATGCCGGCAATCTTTTCGCTGTCGTGTGCGTTCATCTGACAACCGTAAGACTCAATATAATAGCGCAGATTTCGAGGAGATAGCTCCTGAAACAGCGCCTCGATAACTTCCTGCTGCGCCGATAGCGAGGCGCCGCCTATATCCAATCTCTTCGTCATTCCTCTTGCTGCCACGCAAATTGATATATGTACGTGGTCTAAATCCAATCTTTTTTTTCATTATACCGGGTTCTTGGATAGCGTGCAAGGCAAATGAACGGCTTCAATACTGACAAAACGAGCATCTGACACCGAGTAAAATTCATGGTTGACAATTGAGAAGGCATGTTGTATATTATTAAACGTCGCCAAGAACGGTCAAGTGCAATCCGTAGCGGGGTGTAGCGCAGTCCGGTAGCGCACGTGCTTTGGGAGCATGGGGCCGGGGGTTCAAATCCCTTCACCCCGACCATAAGGCCCCTTGGTCAAGCGGTTAAGACACCGCCCTTTCACGGCGGTAACAGGAGTTCGAGTCTCCTAGGGGTCACCATTTTTTTCTAGCGTTTTCAGGGCCTTTAGCTCAGTTGGTCAGAGCGGTCGGCTCATAACCGATTGGTCCGGGGTTCGAGTCCCTGAAGGCCCACCATTCTCAAGCACGCACGGCCCGGTAGTTCAGTTGGTTAGAATGCCAGCCTGTCACGCTGGAGGTCAGGGGT
>CAYTPV010000007.1:0-229019 GCA_964440115.1 uncultured Oscillospiraceae bacterium
AGTGTGGCGTTTTCCCGCCCCGCGGAGCGCAGCCGACCCAAGCCGCGAGCGGTGTAAGCGAGCGGCGGGAGGCAAGCGGAGGAGCCCCTGACGACCCACCAAAATGAAAAGGCCATCCATACAGGATGGTCTTTTCTTTTTGGTGGAGTAAAATATGGGGGCTCGAAGCCGCGTCAAGAAATCGGTCCGGTGGAGCGATTTTAGCGGCCGGGATTTCGTGCCAGGCGGACGCGCGCAGTGTGAAGCACTAGCGCGGCCTGCCGATGGCCGAAATCGAGCCCCTGACGATCACGCTTTGCGTTTTCCCGCCCCGCGGAGCGCTGCCGACCCAAGCCGC
Organism: uncultured Oscillospiraceae bacterium; assembly: GCA_964440115.1. Taxonomy (GTDB): domain Bacteria; phylum Bacillota; class Clostridia; order Christensenellales; family CAG-138; genus JAEWWD01. The sequence goes on from CAYTPV010000007.1 coordinate 338, forward strand.
GAGCGGTGTGAGCAAGCGGCGGGAGGCCAGCAGAGGAGCCCCTGACAATCACGTTGCTTTTTGCCCACGGAGCGCAGCCGACCCAAGCCGCGAGCGGTGTGAGCAAGCGGCGGGAGGCCAGTGGAGGAGCCCCTGACGCAAGTTAAATATAGTTAAATACACGAAATGGAATTTATGGCGGGTGTTATTGCCGCTTGAGTCGGGAATACTCGTATTCGTATCATGTTTTGTGATATTTCGGCGTTGCGATGGACACATATATGCCGTACAATGTGCGTAACGGATTGCTTCAGGAGGTGTCGTATGGGCGGTATTACAGATATACCCGGCATTCAGGTAGGCCATTGGACCAATGAAGAGGCAAAAACCGGGTGTACTGTAGTTCTATGCCCCGAAGGCGCTGTAGCGGGTGTTGACGTGCGGGGAGCTGCGCCGGGCACGCGTGAGACGGACCTTCTGCGTGGATATAATCTGGTGGAACGCGCTCATGCTGTCATGCTTTGCGGCGGAAGCGCATATGGTTTGGATGCGGCCTCCGGCGCCATGCAATATCTTGAAGAACGTGGCATCGGTGTGGATGTCGGGGTAGGGGTTGTTCCCATTGTACCGGCTGCTGTGTTGTTTGACCTTGCCGTAGGATCTTCTAAAATTCGCCCGGGGAAATCGGAAGGTTACGCCGCCTGTGCAGCAGCAGGAAAAGATGTGCCGCTGCAGGGTAGAATCGGCGCAGGAACCGGCGCGACCATTGGCAAGGCACTGGGGATGCAATATGCCGTACCGGGCGGCATAGGATCAAGCTGTATCGAGCTTTGGAATGGCGTGCGTATAGCGGCGCTTGCCGCAGTAAACGCCGTTGGAGATATTTATGATCATCATACGGGGAAACTGCTGGCGGCAGCGAACGTAGATGGCAAGGCCGCCTCGTGTATGGAGCATTTGCAGGGGATTACTCCTTTGTTTGCAGGCTCCAATACAACGCTCGGAATAATTGCGACCAATGCAAAGATAAACCGGGAGCAGGCAAACAAACTCGCTTCTGTAGCGCATGATGGCTTTGCGCTTGCTATTCGCCCGGTACATACGTCAATGGATGGGGATACGATATTTGCTCTTTCGACTGCGCAAATAGAAGAGTTTCCCTTTACGATGCTGCTTGGCGCGGCGGCAGAAGCAATGGCACTGGCGATACAGAATGCGTTTGTTTGACATTTGCAAGTATGCAGGCTACAATACTTGAGGAGTCTTCACAGGAGGTTCGCATGGTAGTTGGCACCGGCATTGACATTATTGAAGTTGAAAGAATAAGACGTGCAGCAGCGCAGAAGACGTTTTTAGAACGGATATTTACTGAAAGCGAACGTGCTTACTACGAACAGCACGGTTCGGATGCTCAAACGCTTGCTGGTACATTCGCCGCAAAAGAGGCAACAGCGAAGGCGCTTGCGGCCGGATTTAACGGCATCAGCTGGCGGGATATCGAAATACTGCACGATGATGCAGGCAAGCCATATGTGCAGCTTTGGAATGCGGCCGTTACACGTATGAAAAATTTGGGCGGCAGCATCATACATGTGAGTATTTCGCACATCAAAACACTTGCGGTTGCTCAGGCAATATTGGAAGAATAAGGGATATTTGCACCATTTTATTATAATATATTCGAAGAACCGCATGGCATATGCCATGCGGTTCTCTGCATTACTACGAATTTCCATATCCATGAAATTCGTAAGTTTACTTTCTAATACCATATGATATAGACGAGAAACGTAAATATAAAAATAAATCAAGCGACAAAATGTTCGGAAATTCAACCACCCATTTGAATTTTGCGTATTTATTCAATAACAAATGTAAAATCAGTTATGATATAATCTGCTCTAATGCAAACGTTGTACTTTAGCTAGAAATATTACTGCCTAACATATCATATATTGTCTTTTTTTTTACAAGCCGCTGTGATACAATTGCCATGGCGCATGATATTATTATGTCAATCTATTATTCTGCATTCGATTTGAAACCCAGTTTCTATAATTTAGGAGGTTATGCGGTATGTCCAATATCAGCAGCACTCGAAAACTGGAGTTCGAGAAGCTGGATTCTGTGATCCAATCCTGGAAGGATGTACAGGGTGGGCTCTTGCCCATCATGCAGCAGGCGCAGGAAATCTGCGGATGCGTGGATGAAGAAGTCCAGCGCCATATATCGGAAAAAACAGGCCAGCCAATAAGCGTGGTTTACGGCATTTCTACGTTCTATTCACAATTCACCCTCCAACCCAAAGGAAAATATAAAGTCGCCATGTGCCTCGGGACAGCATGTTATGTTCGTGGCGCTGCGAAGATCATAGAAGCACTGGAAAAGGAACTTGGTGTTTCTGTCGGCGGGACAACAAAAGACAGTCTCTTCACACTGGATGCTACCCGCTGCATCGGCTGCTGCGGACTTGCGCCAGCAATGATGATTAATGATGAAGTATTTGGACGTCTGACGCCTTCAGATATACCGGGTATTATCAATAAATTCCGCCAGGAAGGCTAATTTGCTTTATGATGATGAAGGAAATTTCCCTTCATGTGCTTGATATCGTCCAGAATTCAGTTGCGGTGCAGGCTACTCTGATCGAAATTGATGTGGAGGTATGGCACGAAAAGGACTGGATGCGGGTGTCCGTAAAAGACAATGGTTGCGGAATGGATGAAAAATTTTTAGAAAAGGTTATCAGTCCATTTACAACCAGCCGCACAACCAGAAAAGTCGGACTGGGTATTCCGATGTTCAAAGCAGGAGCGGAAGCTGCCGGCGGGGCGTTTCAGATACAGTCTGAGCCAGGGAAGGGGACTTTCATTCAGGCCGAATATCAGATTTCTCATTGGGATCGGCCGCCGCTTGGGGATATGGCGGAAACCATTTATGCTACGGTGATCTGCAATGAGCAAATTGATATTGTATACAATTATCAGGTCGATGGAGATATATTTCGTTTTGACACAAGGGAAATCAAAGCAGCATTAGGGGAAGGCATTCCATTGCATCTGCCGGACGTGGCAGCATGGATTAAGGGATTTATATCAGAGGGCATCGATGCATTAAACGGAGGGATTTAAACTATGAAATCGTTGCAGGAATTGGAAGCCATTCGAAAAAAAACATTGGATACCATCAGCCTGAGAAAGGATTCCGACGGAACGCGCATAGTTGTCGGTATGGCAACATGCGGTATTGCAGCAGGCGCGCGGCCGGTTTTAACCGCCTTCATGGATGAAGTCGCCAAACGCAGCCTCCAAAACGTGATTGTCGCGCAGACTGGATGCATCGGTGTCTGCCGGCTTGAACCCATCGTTGAGGTATATAAGCCCAGCGAGGAAAAGGTGACCTATGTAAAAGTGACGGCTGACATGGTGGGCCGGATCGTAACCGATCACATCGTTAACGGCAAAGTGGTCGATGAATATACCATTGGCTATTACGAGGCTCACAATAAGTGAACCGGCTGTAGGAGGTAGAGAACAATGGAGTATTTCCGTTCGCAGGTATTATGTTGCACCGGTACTGGCTGTACTTCCTCCAACGCAAGAAGCATTATTGCAAAGTTTGAGGAAGAGATTAAAAACGCAGGACTGGACAAAGAGGTGAAAGTAGTCCCCACCGGCTGTTTCGGACTGTGCGAAAAGGGCCCGGTGGTTATTATCTATCCGGAAGGATCCTTTTACAGCCACATAAAGGTTGACGACGTACCCCGCATCGTGTCCGAGCATCTTGTAAAAGGACGTATCGTGCGGGATCTCCTCTATAGCGAAAGCATGGATGAGAAGCAGAATATCCGTTCGCTCAACGAGGTGGATTTCTACAAGAAACAGAGTCGTGTAGCGCTGCGTAATTGCGGCGTAATCGACCCTGAAAACATTGAAGAGTATATTGCGTTTGATGGCTATAAAGCTCTCGCGAAATGTTTGACAGAATTAACTCCCGAACAGGTTGTGGATATTGTCAAGCGTTCCGGTTTGCGCGGGCGCGGGGGCGGAGGATTCCCCACCGGTATCAAGTGGAGCCTCGCGCAGAAACCTGTCAGCGATATCAAATATGTCTGCTGCAACGCCGATGAAGGCGACCCGGGCGCATTCATGGACCGTTCCGTGTTGGAAGGCGATCCGCATGCAGTGCTCGAAGCCATGGCTATCGCGGGTTACGCGATTGGCGCAAAGCAGGGATATATCTACGTGCGCGCGGAATACCCCATTGCTGTCAAGCGTTTACGCATCGCGATCGATCAGGCTCGCAAATATGGCCTGCTGGGTGACAATATTTTCGAAACCGGCTTCAGCTTCGATATTGATCTGCGCCTTGGTTCCGGCGCGTTCGTATGTGGCGAGGAAACCGCGTTGCTTGCCTCTATAGAGGGTGGCCGCGGAGAACCGCGCCCGCGTCCTCCTTTCCCGGCCGTAAAAGGTTTGTTTGGAAAGCCGACTCTGCTCAACAACGTGGAAACCTATGCGAATGTCTGCCAGATCATACTCAACGGGCCCGAATGGTTTGCTTCCATGGGCACGGAACGCAGCAAGGGCACAAAGGTGTTTGCGCTGGGCGGCAAGATCAACAATACTGGCCTCGTTGAAATCCCCATGGGAACCACGCTTCGCGAGGTGATTTACGAAATCGGCGGCGGTATACCCGGCGGCAAGAAGTTCAAGGCCGCGCAGACGGGTGGACCTTCCGGCGGATGTATTCCCGCGGAGCATCTGGATATTCCCATCGACTATGACAACCTGATTTCCATCGGCTCCATGATGGGTTCCGGCGGTATGATTGTCATGGATGAAGATAACTGCATGGTGGATATCGCAAAATTCTTCCTTGAGTTTACCGTCGATGAATCCTGCGGAAAATGCCCCCCTTGCCGTATCGGCACGCGCCGCATGTTCGAGATGCTTACCAAAATTACCGATGGCCGCGGTGAACCGGGCGACATTGAAAAATTGGAGCGCCTTGCGAACAACATCAAAGCTTCCGCGTTGTGCGGTCTTGGACAAACAGCGCCCAACCCGGTACTTTCCACCATCCGCTATTTCCGGAACGAGTACGAGGCGCATATCAATGAAAAGCGCTGCCCAGCCGGCGTTTGCAAAGCGCTGCTGAGCTATACCATCGATCCGGCTAAGTGCACCGGCTGCAGCCTGTGCTCGCGCGTATGCCCGGTCTCGGCGATCTCCGGAGAGGTTAAGAAACCTTTCGTCATCGATCAGACCAAATGCATTAAGTGCGGCGCCTGTATGGAGAAGTGCAAATTCGGCGCTATTGAGCACAAATAAAACGCCTATACACAAAGGCGCGAGGTTGATCGCCTCGCGCCTTTACTTTTTTTATGATTTGGCAGTCTGTCGGTTTGTTGTCTGATATTATACTAGCCGTTGATTCTGCTTTGAATTCGTTTCATAATCCACGGGCTGAAACTGCCACGGCATATAAACTCTGCTTCGCCTGTCATCGTAACATGATAGTCCTCATCCACATAGATCTTTAGCACGCCGCCCTCCGCCTGAACCGTTACCGTATCCTCCAGAAGGCCGCTCAGGCGGCCTGCAACAACGGAAGAACAACATCCCGTACCGCACGCAAGCGTGCGTCCCGCGGCGCGCTCCCACGTTTTAACGCGGATATGAGAACGATCCACAATCTGAACAAAGTTGACATTCATTTTAGCCGGAAAAGCAGGATGGATCTCAATCTGCCTGCCCAATCCGTTGATGTCAACTGTATCAAGTTCGTCTGTAAAAAGTACACAGTGAGGGACCGACATGCGCATTGCGGTAAGCCGGACTTTCGTACCGCCCACCTCCAGCTCCTGCTGAAAGATGGGGTTGCCCTGCATGGCGGTGGGAATGGCGTCAGGGGCGAATTCTGCTTGCCCCATGCCTACGGTAACTGACTGTACATTATCCTGTTCGTCCAATTGAAGACGGATGTTCTTTATTCCGGCTAACGTTTCCACATTGAACTCGGATTTGTGTACAATGCCGCTGTCATAAACGAATTTTGAGAAGCAACGAATACCGTTGCCGCACATTTCGCCCTGACAGCCGTCGGAATTATAATACACCATCCGAATGTCCGCGGTTTGGCTGGGGAGGCAGACCATAATTCCGTCGCCGCCTACGCTGAAATGCCTGTCGCAGACGGTTAACGCCAGCGCTCTATAGTCGGGGAGGGGTTGTTCCAAACCATTAAACAGGCAAAAATCATTGCCTGCACCGTGCATCTTTACAAATTCCAAGGAACGATCACCTCATTGTTGATTTTTGGCGTATACCCGAGAATTTACGCCGTCACTGATTTCTGCTTAATACCAAGGTATGCTTCCTGTACCCTGGTATCTGCCAGCAGCTTTTGGCCTTCTCCTTCCAGAGATATATGTCCGGTCTCCAGAACATACGCATAATCGGAAATGGAAAGCGACTCATAGGCATTCTGCTCCGCCAGGAATACCGTGATCCCCTCTTTTTTCAGTTCAAGAACCGCGTTGAATACCTGCTCAATCACAAGCGGAGCGAGACCGAGGGAAGGCTCATCCATCATCAGAATTTCGGGTCTGCTCATAAGGCCGCGTGCAATTGCCACCATCTGCTGTTCACCGCCGGAAAGCGTGCCGGCATACTGCTTAATGCGTTCCTTCATGATTGGGAACATTTCGAGCATTTTGTCTATATCGCTTTGAATGCCGGCCTTATCCTTTCGAAGATGCGCACCCATTAACAAATTTTCTTTTACTGTGAGATTCGCATAAAGGCGGCGGCGTTCCGGTACAAGGCAGATTCCCTGTGCCAATACTTTGTGCGCGGCATCAGCGAGCGGCTGGCCTTTATACGAAATTGAGCCGCTTTTTGCTTTTAATACGCCGGCCAATGTCATGAGCAGCGTAGATTTACCCGCGCCGTTTGCACCTACCATGGATACAATTTTGCCCGGTTCAATGGTAAGGCTGACATCCCGTAGGGCATGGATACGGCCATAATATACATTGATATTTTCTACTTTAAGCACCTTTGTATCCCTCCCCCAAATATGCCTTGAGCACCGCCGGATTGGCCTGAATTTCATCTGCGTTGCCCTCGGCTAGTTTACGGCCGAAATTAACCACAAATATATGGTCACAGAGCTCCATGACGCAGGCCATGTGGTGTTCAATCAGGAATACCGTAAGATCCAGCTTCAACTGGATGCTCTTAATAAGGCGGGCAAGCTCCATTGTCTCTTCGGGATTCATGCCTGCAGCAGGTTCATCCAACAGAAGAACGGTTGGTTCAAGAGCAAGTGCACGCGCGATTTCGAGTTTTCTTTGCAGTCCATAGGGAAGACTGTCTGCTCTGCTCTGTGCAAGATGTGCGATACCCACAAGATCCAGGTAATACTTGCCTTTTTCACGCAGTTCTTTTTCTGAGCGTTTTACCTTCCCGTTGACAAAAGGAATGTTGAGCAGAAGCGCATCTCCTAACCCATACAAAGGATGGTGAAGATCCAGTGCTGTCACGACATTGTCCAGCGCAGTCAGATTTCTGAAAAGACGGATATTCTGGAATGTCCTCGCTATGCCTTTGCGGACAATCTGATCCGGCGCAAGTCCGGTGATATTTTGGCCGCTGAATTGAATGGTTCCGCGTGTCGGCTTGTACACGCCCGTGATCAAGTTGAACACAGTGGTTTTCCCGGCGCCATTGGGGCCGATGATCCCCATGATCTCGCCCTTTTTAATATTGAATGTGAGATCTTCCACCGCGACGATACCGCCGAAAGATTTGGTCAGTCCATTGATTTCTATAATGTGTTCCATATTATTGAGCCCCTTCTTTTCGGGAGACTTTGCGGGCATTTCCCTTGAAAAGGGAATAGATACCTTTGAATGTCAATTCCCTGTAACCAAATATGCCCTGCGGACGCAGCACCATGATGGAAACGAGCACTACGCCGTATGCCACAAGACGCCACATATTTGCTACGCGCAACACTTCTGGTATTGCCGCGAAAACGAGTGCCGCGATGATAGGCCCTGTGAGGCTGCCCATACCGCCAGCGACGACAGAGGCCGTCAGCATCGTGGACTGTACGCTCGTGAACATATTCGGCTGGATGTATGTGATGTAGTGGGCGAGGAAACTGCCGCCGATGCCGGCGCATACCGCGCTGAAAAACAAGGAGCGCAGACGCACTCTGAATAGATTAATACCCGCCATCTCCGCTGCCACAAAATCTTCTCTTACCGCAATCGCCATACGGCCGTAACGGGAGAAAACAAAGTTCTTGGCGAAAAAGACTACGATTACAAATGCGATGAGTACGGATGTAAACGTGGAATAATTGGTCAAGCCGGGCAGGCCGCGCGCACCCTGTGTGATGGGCAAATTCTCCAGCAAAACGCGGGTTGCTTCGCCAAAGCCAAGCGTCGCAATAGCGAAATAATCGCTGCGCAGCTTTGCACGCAATGTCGGGATGCCTATGATGAGGCTGACGAGACCGGCCATAAAGCCGCCCATGATCACTGCAAATACAAAAGGAATGTGGAACAGCTTGGTGCTGATGGCGGCGGTATATGCGCCAATTGCAATGAATGCAGCATGTCCGAGCGACATAAGCCCGGTAAAGCCTGTAAATATGGATAAGCCAACTACGGATATGGCGTTGATCATGGCCAGTGTCAGGATGCCTTGCACATAATATAGCATATGTAACCCCCTTACACTTTCTCTTCCAGATATTTGCCAAACAATCCGGAAGGCATCACCAAAAGAAGAATGATGAGGAATGAGAAGCTGAATACATCACGGATAAGGGAAGAAACATACACCGAAATCAAGGATTCCAGTACGCCAAGCAGTATACCGCCCACCACAGCGCCTGGCAGACTGCCAAGGCCGCCGATGACTGCCGCAATATACGCCTTGTTTGTGATCCAGCCCATTGTAGGATATGCCATATACTTCAACCCGAGAAACACGCCGGACAGGCCAGCGAGCAGACCTGCAAGCACAAACACCAGGCCGATCACCGCGCTTAAGTTGACGCCATTAATCTGTGCGACCGTAGAGTCATAGGACGCTGCGCGGATAGCAATGCCTGTTCGCGTGTGCTGAATGAAATAGTTCATGAAGTAGATGGCAATAAAGGAGAATATAATTGCGAATAAATCCAGTTTGCCTATCGTACTCCCGAAAATGGAAATCGAAGAGATGCCGAATATTTCAGGATATGCCTTGAAGCTTGAACCAATAGTGGCATATACCATGTTTTCAAGGAATATGGAAGTACCCATAGCGCTGATCATGAAATACAGGGAAGGGGCATGACGTTTGCGCAAAGAGCTGTAGGCTATGCGTTCGTTAAAAAAGCTCAGCAGTCCTGCTCCCAGCATGGAAACAATCAATGCGATTGCAAACGGAACCTTCAATCCCGTAAGCACATAGTACCCCATATAGGATCCCAGCATAATGATGCCGCCGTACGCGAAATTGCTGAAATTCAATATGCTGAATATAAGGGAATAACCGACCGCCATCAGGGCGTAAATGCCTCCGACTGCCAACCCGGTAATCAGGGTTTGCATAAGCAGCTGTAACTGCATACAACCTCCTTTAAGAAGGTCGAATGGCCATAAGGCCATTCGACCTGTTTTAAACAATAATTAATTGATTCTTTTATTGGGCGGCGATGCCTTTATAGAAGGTGAACTGTCCGTCCTTAACCGTTTCAATGACTGCCGGCTTGTGCAGCGGGTTGTGGGTTGCAGGATCCATATACAGTGTGCCTGTCAGAACGGGCATTTCTTTGATGTTGGCCATATACTCTGCAAGCACTGTGGGATCGGTGCTCTTTGTGGCCTCTATGGATTTCACGATCATCCGCAGCGCGTCAACCGCAAGAACGGGGTTGGGCATGACGGGGGCGGTATTATATTTCTTAGTATATTCAGCGACCCATTCTTTGATGGCAGGGTCTTCAAGGCTTGCGATATTGACATAGAACGCGCCTTCGGTTGCAGCGCCGCCCAGTTCGATCAGTTCCTTGCTGGCCCAGCCGTCGCCGCCCATGAACTTACAGGTGAGGCCGAGGTCTCTTGCCTGCTTCATGGCCAAACCTGCTTCCTTCTGCATGGTCGGGATGAACAGCAGCTCCGCGCCGGAGTCCTTGATCTTGCCCAACTGGGCCCTGTAATCGAGCTCTTCAGAACGGAAGGCCTCATCAGCTACGATCTGACCGCCCTTTCCGGTAAATGTCTCGCGGAAATACTGCGCAAGACCCTGGGAGTAGTCGGAACCGACATCCATGAGTATGGCGGCTTTGGTTACTTTGAGCTCATCATAAGCAAATGTTGCAGCAACCTGGCCCTGATAGGGGTCGATGAAGCAGGTTCTGAACGTATACTTCTTCACGGTTCCATCATCGTTTACCGTCAGCTTGGGGTTCGTGGCGGTGGTGCCGATCATGGGGATTTTTGCACCTTCCGTGATGGAGGAGGCCGCGATGCCTACGCCGCTCTGCGCAGGCCCGATGATTGCGATAACGCCATCAGCAGCTAACCGCTTGGCGACATTCACACCTTCGGCCTGATCGGCTTTGTTGTCATACGCGATCAGCTGTATCTGTCTGCCTAAAACGCCGCCCGCGGCGTTGATCTTCTCGACTTCCATATCAAGGGCATTCTTTTCCGATTGTCCCCATAGAGCGGAGCCGCCGGTTAAAGCAACTTCATGGCCAATTTTAATGGGATCATTTTTACCGCTTGTTTGGCTCGCGCAGCCGACAATGGACATAATCAGTGATGCGATTAGGAGAATGGTGCATACTTTTTTGAACATGTTCATTTGTCTTCCCCCTTAAATTAATTGATTTGGACCAGATTACCCTACGACTGTATCCGTTCTGCTATATACGCCTGAGCGTAAATATATATTAAATGATACTATGAACTGTTTATTCTATTGTAAGCCTAATCAATAACAGGGGCAATAGGTGGTGGGGAATATTTACATAAACAAAAGCTGCAGGGAATCCTGCAGTATTCTGTAATGAAAGGCGAAATCAGTATTGGAAATAACCGTCACGCTTTCTGTAGTTATTCATCTGGTTGAATTGATATTTTAAGTATAGCAGTATGATGAATATATATCAATATTAATTCACGATTGTAAATTGGCTTCTCCGGGGCAGAATGAATCTGGCCGTTTATAACCCGCGAATGCGAACCTCCACGACACGGCCTATGATCTGAACATCTCCGCTTGCAATAATCATGGGGTCATAATTTGGGTTGGCTGGATAAAGAATTAGTTGGTTGCGCAGCCACTTGACCCGCCGTAATACAACCTCGTCATCCACACGAACTACCGCGATTTCGCCGTTTTCTACCCTGGATTGCATGCGGACCATAACCAAAGAACCTTCCACAATATGTGCGTCAGTCATGCAGTCGCCTTCCACTTCCATAAAGAAGTATTCTCCGTTTTGAAGATCCCCGGAAGGCACCGGAATATGTTCCTGAATATTTTCTTCGGCTAATATTGGCAAGCCGGCATGCACACGGCCGAGAATAGGCACATTTGTAACTGATAAAAATGCAGATTCATCACGACCAAGAATATAATCCGTGCTAACGGAAAACAAATCCGCCAACCGCAGCAGCATCTCCTGCGGCAGCACAGCACGTCCGGTTTCGTACTTACAGATTGCTGCCTTTTGTACCCCAAGAAAATTGCCCAGCATATCCTGCGTATATGCATTTTGAAGTCGCAGTTCTTTTAATCGATTCATAAGGCTTCCTCACAAAATATGCTTTTCTACATTGTATCCTATTTAGAAACGCAACACAACAAAATATTTAACAATATGATATTGACAGTTTCCAATGCGGATACTATACTTCAATTATTGGGTAATCCTGATATCTATATTGCAAAATATAGCCTGGATGTTTCCATAACGGTACATACTCATAAAAGGTTAAGCACGCGAACGTGCTTTTATTTTCAAAACATGTTTCCTTAATGGAAACGTCAGAAAGGATGTAACAACAATGGCAGGAATATTAATCTGTTTCGTGCTCCCGGGTATTTTGATCGGGTTGATGCTGGGGGAAGGCGTACGTTCTGCTCAAAAAAAGGCACGCCTTGAGAAAAAGCGTGCCCAGAAAAACATTCGCCAGCTATATGTCTATGACCTTCGCAATGACCTTGCCGCTTAGCAGGGAAGTTATTTTATAACCTTCTCTGCAATTGAGTTATCAACCAATTCGCTGAATTCCACTTTGGCCTTGAGTTCCCCGGACCCATTGATAACTTCTAAAAGGCGCTGGAAGTCTTTTTCCTGCATAACGGGATCGCTCTTCCATGAGTCCGTTGTGCGATAGTTATGCGCAACGGAGGTCAGCACTTCCAAGCTCGTATCGGGGAAGAAGGGCTGCATTGCTTTGGCGACCTCTTCATCCGTTGCTTTTTGTACCCATTGCTGAGCCTTATAAATAGCCCGTAGGAAGCTTTCAACGAGTTTGGGATCGTTTTTGAGCGTTTTCTGGCTCACCATATATGTCGTATAGGGCACCTCGCCGGAAGCCTCACCTACATTGGCAACGATATATCCTTTGCCTGCCAAAGCAAATGTGGATGCGGTGGGTTCAAACAATGTTACATAATCGCCGGTTCCGCCTTCAAATGCGCCGCCCATCAGATTAAATTGAATATTGTCGATAACAGTAACGTCCGTGCCGGGAGTAAGTCCATGCTGCTTTAACACATACTGCAGTGTCATAAGAGGCATACCGCCTTTACGACCGCCGATAATGGTTTTGCCCTTCAGGTTCTCCCATTGAAAATTCGGTTCGGGTGCACGGCCCATCAAGAACGAGCCATCACGTTTTGTCAGCTGCCCGATGATAACGGGATGATCCTTTTTGCCCTCATTTATAACATAAACGCCAGTTTCAGGACCCATCAGGCCGATATCCGCTTCCCCGGCAAGCAGCGCGGTCATCGTCTTATCTGAACCGCCGCCGGTTGTGATTACGATTTCCAACCCTTCCTCAGCAAAGTATCCCTGTGACGCGGCAACATATTGCGGCGCATAGAATACAGAGCGCGTAACTTCATTGAGTTGTACAGTACGTAGCTTCTTCTCCTGCTTGCAGCCTACAAATGCAGCGCATACTACCAGAATGATTAACAGCAGAGAAACGAGTCTTTTCATGCGATGCTACCTCCAAATCAATCTCAGACCTGACTATCGATATGGTATGCCGCATTCGCGTGCGGGGTGATTCTTTGGAAAATCTATACAAACATGGCGGGCAAACGCTTCTTAATCTGCGCAGAAAGAAAAACGCAAAAAGTCAGCTTTAATAAATCAAGCGGCAGGAATATCAGCGCAATATATACGGCTTTTTCAAATGGCAGAGGTGCTGCTAGAAATACACTGGAGATTACGGCCATATAGGAAACACCGCAAATCTGAACAGCCGAAATGACGCCTGTTGCCCCAAGCGCAAATGGCAGCCGTTTATTTTGATATAGCGTTTTTTCCGCCAGCAATCGTATCATCGGGGCGCAAAAAAGAAATGAAAGAAGATACCCGAAAGTCGGGTTCAGAACATAGGATATTCCGCCTCCGCCAGTAAAAATGGGTATTCCGATAAGTCCAAGCAGCAGGTAGGCTGCCTGAGATAGAAACGCTGCGCGGGCAGGAAGCAATAGTCCCGCAAGAAATATAAAGGCTGTCTGCAGCGTCATGGGGACAGGGTAAGGAGGAATAGGAATCTTGATAAATGCGCCTATAGCTGTCAGGGCTGTGAACATAGCGGAAAAGAGCATGATCCGAAGGTTTAGTCTCACAAAAACACCTCGTATTGTAAACCAAAATGCATTTATTAGTTTACAATACAAATATGTAATTTGCAATGTTTATATCATGATCAAAGAGTACGGTTGTAGTATGCAAATACCATTTCCAGTACTTTCTTACCCTGTTCGATGAGGGAATATTGCCCGCCATGCAGACACCAGTCATATATAGTCCCGCGGCACAGGCATAAAATATCGTCCGCTATTCCATGCGATTCTCCACACAAATGGCCGACATTTATTTCTTTCTGCAGGCAATCTGCAACTGTACGGTAGAAGAAACGTTCCTTATTCAGAATATACTTCTCTTCTGCGGTCAGTTGGTTTTTAAAGTATTGCGCTGCTGCGGCTGATCCCATATCCTGCATGGACCGCATTTGCTCAAATACAAGAAATTCAATTCCCTGAAGGCCAACGATTGGCCGCTGCTCATTCCATTTTTGTTCAAGAGCCTCGTCAAATAGATGATATCCTTCGCTTAATATGCTTTCTTTGTTTTTATAATGATGATAAAAAGCGCCTACGGATACACCGGCTGATTTGCAGATGTCGCTTACGGAGATCTTTTCATATGCATTGGACGCAAAAAGGTTGACTGCATGATCAAAAATTCTCTGTTTGGTTGCAGCCGCCTGTATTTGTCTGTTTGTGCGCAGCATGTTGTATTACCTCCCCGGGTAACTAGAGCATATCACAAAATACGGAAAATGCGCAATTAGCATACCATGATATAGAATATTATTCACCGAACAATATTCTGTATTCTATTGTATTGTGAAATAGTAAGCGTTATAATTTTATCAAGTCATGAGGCTCGCATAAACTCATACAGAAAGGATGGAAAACAACATGCCCGCAAAGTATACACATCTGTTTTCTCCCATTAAGATTGGGGGTATTGAGGTAAAGAACCGCATTGCCATGATGCCGATGGGCGTTTTTTCTCCGCGTCTGCTGGATTTGAGTATTGGCGCCTATACAAAGGATGGCGCGGATTATTACATTGAACGTGCAAAGGGCGGCACGGGCCTTATTATCACCGGACTTATTCCAATCGTCCCCAATCCGATATTCTTCATTAAAAAACCTGAGCTGTTTGTTCAAAATATAAAATACCTGACTGACGGAGTACATGAGCATGGCGGAAAGATATTCTTGCAATTGACCGCGTTGACAGGCCGTGCCGGACATGGCAACGAGAGCTTGACGCCCGCTCCTTCGGAAATACAGAATGTATGGGACCCCACCAAAAAGAACAGAGCGATCACAAAGGATGAGATAAAGGCATATATTAAGAACTTTGCCGAGAGCGCGTACCTGGTAAAACAGGGCGGTGGAGACGGCGTGGAAATTCATGCCGTACACGAAGGATATCTGCTGGATCAATTCGTCATCGCATCCATGAACGGACGAACTGACGAGTATGGCGGAAGCCTAGAAAACCGTATGCGGTTTCCCGTGGAAATTGTGCAGGCAATCAAGGAAAAGTGCGGCAAAGATTTTCCCGTTTCTCTGCGTTACAGCGTAAAGAGCTACACGAAGGGCTTCAATCGCGGTGCACTGCCCGGAGAAGACTTTACGGAATTTGGGCGCGATATTGAAGAAAGTCTGATCATTGCAAAGAAATTCCAGCAAGCCGGATACGATATGCTCAATTGCGACAACGGCACCTACGACGCATGGTTCTGGGCACATCCGCCCATGTATATGCCCAAAGCATGCAACCTAAATGACGTAGCGCGTGTGAAGGCGGTCGTTGACATCCCAGTCGTATGTGCGGGCCGTTTTGATGACCCTGAACTTGCGGAGCAGGCGATTGCAGAGGGACGCATCGACATGATGGGAATGGGCAGGCCTCTGCTTGCGGACCCCGATGCGGCAAACAAGTTCAAAGACGGCAAACTCGATGATGTACGTCCCTGCATCAGCTGCCATCAGGGATGCTTGGGCAGAATATTCCAGGGCAAGGATATCAGCTGCGCTGTGAACCCGGCGTGCGGACGAGAAAAGAGCTATGCTCTGAAACCTGCAGCGGCCAAAAAGAAGGTGCTCGTGGTCGGCGGCGGACTTGGCGGCATGGAAGCCGCACGTGTATGCGCCTTGCGTGGCCATTCGGTGCAGCTGCATGAAAAAACGGGAGAACTCGGCGGCGTATTTGTTGCTGCGACAACGCCGGATTTCAAGGATGACGATAAAAAACTGCTCGCATGGTATAAGAAGCAGATGCATGACCTGCATATCGATGTCCATATGAACAGCGAAGTGACTGCCGCGGATATACAAAAAGGCGGCTTTGACGAAGTGTTTATTGCAACCGGCGCTACAGAACGCAGGCTGAACATACCGGGCTTTGACTCGCCCAATGTTACGTATGCCATCGAAACGCTGCGCGACAAAAACGTTGAAGGCGAGAATGTACTGATTGTGGGCGGCGGACTTACCGGCTGTGAAATCGCCTATGAACTGGCACGCCAAGGCAAGAAAGTGACCATTGTGGAAATGACGGAAACCATACTCAATGCGTTTGGTCTTTCCGCCGCAAATTACAATATGCTGATGGAGCTGTTGGATTACTATAAGGTGAACGTCATCAAAAACGCGGTGGTCAAGAGCTATGAAAACGGAGTGGCAACCGTGATTGAGACGATTAAGAACTATCCCAATGTCGCCAACCGTGCCAAGCTAATGTTCGCGGTTGGCCCGCAGGGTATACCGGAAAAGCACGAGGTAAAGGCCGATCATATCGTTGTTTCCGTAGGATATACCAGCAACGACGCGCTATACCGTGATGTGGCGGCAGGGAATGTGCACCTAATCGGTGATGCGAAACAGCCCACCAATGTGATGGACGCTATTTGGGCGGCTTATGAAACCGCAATGGTAATCTAGCGCTCGTAAACCAGAAAACCATGACAGAGTATCAGCCCTCCGGTTAATCGGAGGGCTGCATGTTATGTGGTATTTGACAGGACATCAACCGAAGATTACTATGAAAACAGTTGAAGTGAGGGGGAAACGCCATGTATTGTCCGCAATGCGGTACGGTCGCATCGCAAAACGGCAAATTCTGCGAAAAATGCGGTTATGCATTTGCGCTGCAGGCAGAAGAAGCGCGCCCAATCAAAGAAAATGCGTTGTATTATCAGCGAAAGGCATTCTATCTTCCCAAAGAAGCTTCGAGAATAACAGGAGAGTTTACTGTAACGAATTTGCGGATTTCATTTAAACCTCACTTTTTTATGAAACCGTTCGATATACCATACACGCAAATGAAAGGCGTGTCGGACGCCTATACCATATTCCTGAATACATATTTTAAAGTGTTTTGCTTGGACAATAAGGAATATGTATTTTCACTCAATACAATGGAAGAATCCCGCACACAGGGTGTCGTCGGCCGTATCCGAAATAGCCTGTATCACAAGTAACGTGCAATTGTCTTTGTGAATGCCTTGCTGCTGCCAAGGCATTTTTCATGTGCAAATGAATTTTGTCATCAATCGTTTTGACAAAATAAGAATATGTTATCGTTGTTTTATTGATTGCAAGCAAAGATAATAGTAGATGTAATAATCTTTTGAAGGACCCGCTGAATGCCATGCGCAATGTTGAGAAATCAACAGGCATTGGGAACCTTCACCATCGTTTGCCGGCAAACCATCCAAAACAGTAGTAAGAACAAAATGGAGGGGTATGCATGGAGACTGCTGTCAAAGCCAAAAGCGGTAAAAAGACGGTTCAAAAAATAGGTCGTTTCCTCAGCGGTATGATTATGCCAAACATCGGCGCACTGCTTGCCTGGGGTCTTATCACGACATTGTTTATTCCTAAGGGGTGGCTGCCGAACGCGAGTTTAGCAACAATGGTTGGCCCAATGCTGCGGTACATCATCCCGCTGCTGGTGGGTTATACGGCTGGTAAGCAGGTATGGGGTACTCGCGGCGCTGTGATCGCGGCTATCGCGACAGCCGGCGTCATACTCGGCACGGAAACCCCGATGATACTGGGCGCAATGCTCATTGGTCCCTTTGCCGGTTGGATTATCAAAGTGTTTGATAAAGCGGTCGAGGGTAAAATTGCTGCCGGTTTTGAAATGCTGGTGGATAATTTCTCCGTCGGTATTTTCGGAATGATACTCGCACTGTTCGGTTTCTTGGTGGTAGGTCCTTTTGTGGCGGCAATTACCGCCATGCTGACCGCCGGTGCCAACTGGATCAACAATGCGCATCTGTTGCCCGGCATCTCCCTGTTCGTGGAGCCTGCCAAAATACTCTTCCTGAACAACGCTATTAACCATGGCATCATGGACCCCATCGGCGTGCAGCAGGTTGCGCAGTTCGGCAAATCCATCATGTTCCTGGTGGAAACCAACCCCGGCCCCGGCTTGGGTATATTGCTGGCCTACTGGCTGTTTGGCCGCGGTGAGGCGAAGGCCACCGCGCCCGGCGCCGTCATTATCCACTTCCTTGGCGGTATTCACGAAATCTATTTCCCGTTTGTCATGATGAACCCCATACTGCTGCTCGCCGTAATCGCCGGCGGAGCTTCGGGCCTGTTGGTCGAATCCATTCTGGGCGCCGGTCTTTCAGGACCGCCCGCGCCCGGCAGCATCATCGCTGTCATGGCAATGTGCCCCAAGGGCGGCTGGCTGCCCGTATTGCTGGGCGTTCTGGTTGCGGCAGCGGTTTCATTCATCGTCGCTATGCCGTTTGTGCGCAAGAAGGACTTGGCTGCTGAAGATCTGACGGATGCCATCGCCCAGACAAAGGCGCTCAAGGCGGAAAGCAAGGGGCAGGCCGTTCCCGCGGCGCTCAAGTCCCTGCCCGGTCTGATCGCGTTTGCCTGCGATGCAGGTATGGGGTCTAGCGCGATGGGGGCTACTACACTCAAGAAGAGATTGAATCAGGCCGGATTGGATATTCCCGTCAAGCATTACGCGATCGAGGATATTCCAAGGGAAGCTACAATTGTTGTGACACAGGCAACCCTTGCCGAACGGGCTGCAGCAAAAGCGCCGCAGGCACAGCTGTTTACCATCAATAACTTTATGAATGTCGGGGAGTATGATAAACTGGTTGCATCGCTCAAACAAAAATAATTGAAATTGGGCCGGCCGGGAGTCCCCTTCCGGCCGGCTCTCCTTATCATAGAACAAACGGAGACGATATGCTGACATCGCGGCAAAAGCAGATAGTCTGCGCATTACTCAACAAAAATGGGTTTACGCCCATTGCCGAACTCGCGGCGGCGCTGGGAATCAGCGGCCGTACGGTGATGCGCGAGCTTTTGACGCTGGAGAAGGATCTGCGCGCGTATGGGGCTTCGATACAGCGCAAAAGCAGCAGGGGAGTGCGAATCATCTGCCCGCAGGATCAACTGGAACGCTTGACGGCCGCTGCCTCGGAAAAAACGAAATTGATGCTTTGTTCCAAGGAAGAACGTAAACGCTTTATTCTGTCCACGCTTTTACAAAGCAGCGAGCCGGTTAAAATGCAGTTCTTCACGCTGACACTGGCAGTAACGGATGCAACAGTCAGCGCCGATCTCGACCGTATGGAAAGCTGGCTGAAGGAACAGAACATTGCACTAAACAGAAAACCTGGTGTAGGGATCTACCTTTCCGGCGATGAATGGGCGCTGCGGCGCGGAATGCTGAACCTGTTTTTTGAAGCGCACGACTACGCCTCGGTCATATCGATGCTTTCCTCAAAAGACTCACTTGCGGAATATGCAGAACAGGATATCCTGTCGTTTTTGGATGTTGATTTGCTTTGGCAGGTAAAAGATGCGTTGGAAGGGGATAAATCGCTGCGAAATCTGCTGAGGGCTGATAAAAATTACTACGAATTCATGATTGCGGCCTACTATTTGGTGAGGCGCTCGGCGCAAGGGTATTCCTTTACCGGTTCACCGGAACGCATTGCAGAATGGATGAACAGCCCAGAGTATTCTCTTATTCGAAGCCTGATTGAAAGGCTCAAAAGTGCAACCGGAATTAGGCTGACAGATGATGAACTGGATTATCTTATGCTGCTGCTTCAGGTGACGCATGGAAGAAGCGCGAATTTAGAGCAAACTATTGAAACACTGCAGCCAGTAATCCGTGAGATTATACAAATAGCGGAAAGCGAAACGGGATATTTGCTTGAAAGCAACAGCACGTTTTATCGCGGGCTGTGCGAGCATCTCATACCGGCTGTCAATCGTATGAGACTGCATCTGGAGATTAAAAATCCTTTGCTCATATCCATCAAAACACACTATCCGCAGCTGTATGCACTTGCATCCCATTGCGTCGCACCCATAGAACGGCTGTTTTCAGTACAGGTTCCCGATTCGGAGATCGCCTATATCGCAATGTACCTTGGGGTCGCGCTCGAAGATAAAAACCTCAGGCGCGACAGATCTATAAGGGCGATCGTATGCTGCCCTGCCGGCATGGTGTCGGCTCAGTTTCTGGCAACATTGTTAAACCGGGAATTCCCTAACCTTTCAATTGCCGATGTCGTTGCGACGACCGATCTGAAAGAACGTCTGGATCGATGTGCGGCTGACATCGTCATATCTACGGTATCCATTCAAAATCTTGAAGTGCCCAATATTTCCGTCTCTCCATTTTTACTTGAAGAGGATCGTCAACGGCTTACAACTGAATTAAAGACCATTATCAGGCGTCCGTATTGGGATCAGCATTTGGAAACCGGTATGAAACAGAGACTGTCGAATGTGAAAAACATCATCGATGGCATATTGCAGGTGCTGGACAGTTTCTTTCTTATCGATACATTGCCTTATTCGACCCTGCGCGAAATGATCGAGTGCGCAGCACAGTATACGGGGCATACCCCGGAACAGAAGACACTGATTGCCCAATCGCTTACGGAACGGGAAAAAATCGGCAGTACGATTGACTTCAGTTCCGGCTGCATGCTGCTGCACTGCCGTACCGAGGGCGTGCAGGAACTTCACTTTGGAATATTGCGGGCTGAAAACCCTCAACTGCTGGGCAATGAAGGGCAAAGAATAGAAGCCCGACTCATATTGGTTATGCTTGCGCCCATGCGCTGTCCTGAAGAACATATTGCCGTCATGGGTGCGATCAGTCAGGGGATTATCAACGAACCCTGGCTGGTGCAGGCTTTTAAAACAGGGGACAGCAACGCTTGTTATCTTGCGCTTGAACGGCTGATGTCAGCCTATCAAAGCGACTATTTTATGATTACAGGAAAGGAACGAAACTAGTGGGACTTTTTACCAAGAAAGAAAAGAATATCGCAGGCATACAGACCCAGCGCGAGCCTGCTGATCGAAATACTGTATTAGCTCGCAATGATGTGTATACGGGTCTGCCCTCTATGGATAAATGGCAGGCTATCCGTCTTGCCGGAGAAAAGCTTTTTCAAAAAGGATGTATCGAAGAGCCGTACATAGAAGCCATGATTGAACGGGAAAAGGTTGTGACAACGTACCTTGGCGAGGGCGTGGCCATTCCGCACGGCGTAGGCGCGGCGCGAAGCTATATCAAAAGGACGGGGCTGGTTGTGCTGCAATTTCCGGAGGGGATTGCGTTTGAAACCGGACGCGCGTATTTGCTCATCGGTATTGCGGCGCTGGAGGATGAGCATCTGCCGCTGCTCGCGGGCATAGCAAATATCATGACGCAGGAAGAACTGCTCACGCCGCTGTTGAGCAGTACCGACCCGAACTATATTTTCGATTGCTTCATGGAGCATATGGAATAACCCCGCGAGAAGGAGCAGAATATGATTGTCACGGTTACTTTGAACCCTGCCGTGGATAAAACCGGTGAGTTGGAACGTCTGACTCCAGGCAGCGTTAACAGGCTGACATCTATCCGGCAGGACCCGGGAGGCAAAGGCATCAATGTTTCGAAGTCCTTAAAGGTATTGGGGTCGGATAGTATTGCCATGGGATTGCTGGGAGGCAGCAGCGGCGCGTGGATCGTGCAGGCACTGTCTGCGCTTCATATATCTTGTGATTTTGTCACAACCCAAGCCCCAACACGTACAAACCTGAAACTCATCGATTCCGTTTCAGGAGAAACCACGGATATCAATGAACCTGGGCAGCACTGCGGAGCACCGGAACTGCTGGAGATAACCCACAAGCTTTCCGGCATTCTGAAGGTTGATGATATTGCGGTGTTTTCAGGCAGCCTTCCGCCCGGCGTTCCGTCCTCCATTTATGCGGATTGGGCGGTTCTTTGCAAAGAAGCAGGCGCGAAGGCGTTTGTGGATGCGGATGGGGAGAGCTTACAACTTGCGGTGGATAAAATCCCGTACGCAATCAAGCCTAACGAGCACGAACTTTCCCGGTTGTGCGGAAAACATCTTTGCAGCGTGGAAGAACTGTGCACGGAAGGCATGCGGCTCGTAGAAAAAGGTATTCGTCTTGTTACGGTATCCATGGGATCGCGCGGAGCACTCTTCCTGTCTGAAAATGCGCGGTATTATTGTCCCGGTATTCGAGTTCAAGAAAAAAGCACCGTCGGCGCGGGTGATGCTATGATGGCCGCTATTGCTTTTGGCGAACACAATAGCCTACCGCTCAAAGAAACCGCAGTACTTGCGGTGGCACTGAGCGCGGCCAGCGTAATGCAGAGTGGTACGCAAGGCGCTGATCCTGCCGTTGTGAAGGAACTGCAAACGAAAGTGGTATTGGAAAGTCTGTAAACACAGAAGCACTGCGTGATTCTGCGTTGGAAATATGATACAATACAAGCGGCGAGTATCGGAAAATCGCTGCCTCAACCGGAGGATGGAATGAAAACTAAGGCCGTCAGATTATATGGCGCGGGGGATCTGCGTCTGGAAGAATTCGAGCTTCCGCCTATTTCGGAAAATGAAGTGCTTGTACGCATTGTATCGGATAGTATCTGTATGTCTTCCTACAAGTGTGCGATTCAGGGGACGGCACACAAGCGTGTGCCCAAAAATGTTGCGGAACACCCCATCATAATAGGCCATGAGTTCTCGGGGGATATCGTAGAAGTCGGCAGCAACCTGAAGTCGCAGTTCACACCGGGAATGAAATTTGCTTTGCAGCCCGCAATTAATTATAAAGGGAGCATGGATTCTCCCGGATATTCGTTTGAATTCTTTGGCGGGGATGCAACTTATTGCATCATTAATACGCAGGCTATCGAAATGGGCTGTCTGTTTGAACATAAGGGCAGATCCTATTATGAGGCCTCGCTTGCGGAACCGATGAGTTGCATCATAGGCGCTTTTCATGCCGCGTTTCATACGAAGAACGGCGTGTACCATCATGAGATGGGCATACGTGAAGGCGGCACACTGGCTATACTTGCAGGTGCCGGTCCCATGGGATTGGGCGCGGTGGCATATGCGCTGCGATGTGATCGCAGGCCGCGTCTTGTAGTGGTGACGGATCTGGATGAAGCTCGCCTGTCTAGAGCAGAGCATCTCTTCCCTCCTGATGAAATAAAGAAGGAAACAGGAATTGATTTATACTTCATCAATACCTCTTTGCCCGAAAACGACACGCAATACCTTCGTACGATATCCGGAGGCGGATTTGATGACGCATTGGCCATGGCGCCCGTGCGCGCCGTTATGGAGCAGGCAAGCGCCGTGCTTGGAAGGGACGGCTGCCTGAATTTCTTTGCCGGGCCGACGGATCACGCTTTCTCAGCCATGCTCAATTACTATGACGTGCACTACAACAGCACACATGTCATAGGAACTACCGGCGGCAATACGGAGGATATGCTCGAAAGCCTGCGCATGAGCGCGGCAGGATATTTGGACCCCGCAGTCATGGTCACACATATTGGTGGGCTAAACAGCGTAATCGATACGACACTTAGGCTTCCCAGTATTCCGGGCGGGAAAAAGCTCATCTATACACATGTGGAAATGCCTCTCACCGCGCTCACGGATTTGCGTGCGTGTGCCAAAGACGATGATCGGTTTGCGCAGCTGGCAGATATCGTAGAGAAGCATAAGGGGTTATGGTGCGCACAGGCGGAGGAATATTTGCTGTCGCATTGGGTACAAGAATAATCATAGACTCAAAATTTGGGAGGACAGACTATGGTCACGAAACAAACGACGATTATCAACCAAACAGGGTTGCATGCCCGGCCAGCATCAGAGTTTGTGTCAACTGCAACCAAATTCAAATCCAAAATCACAGTTAAGCGCGCTGGTTCCGATAAGGAAGCCAATGCGAAGTCCATCGTGTTTGTCCTTTCCTTAGGGTTGACGAGGGGTACGGCGGTGGAAATATCCGCTTCCGGCGAGGATGAAGCGCAGGCGGTGGATACATTGGTTGCCCTTATAGAGTCGGGTTTTGGTGAATAACCAAATCAGATAATGATTACAAACAAAAGGCGGCGATTTGCCGCCTTTTGCCTGTCGAAAAAGTGGAGTATCCACTTTTTCGAGTTCACTGCGTAAGTTGTCGCTCGGTTTCCTGCTTACGCAGGAAAGCTGCCACGTCAACTTACGCTCTAAGGTGTCATTTTGCACCGCACATGTCGCTGCAAAGTGACATATTGAAAGCCTCATATTGAACAAAACGTTGCACGGCATCAATATATATAGGTTTATAGATAAACTGAAAAGGCGGCATTTTGCCGCCTTTTGTGTCGTAGTCCAGATCATTATACTTGAGTGTTCTGCTGCAGCTCATTCCTTATTTTACGATACATAAGAATGGGGCCGTCCCCAGGCAGGAGCTTTTCATTCCCTTTAAAGGAAGATGCCTTGGGTCGCTGCGTAATCACAACGCGCCGGTCCTGACGTTCAATGATATAGGCCATTATCCTGCTGAAAGAAGCGCTCAGCTTATTAATAAACCGAAGTCTGCTAACTTTGGAATAAACGAAAATATAAAGTATGGTGTTTTCATCATCCACAGGCGCGAAGAAAATCACCAGCTTATATTTGGGGGCGATATGATTGAGCCATACATTCGGGAAACGGAAAGTAAGAAAAGTATGGCCGTTAATCGAGCATTCTCCCGCTTTCCTGGGTTTCTGGCCGTTATCTTTATCGTTTGCGGCGCTGGTGCGCAGCAGGCCGCTTGAGAACTCCACAGCGGGGCCGTTAACCAGCGTTTTATTGCCGCGGCCGATGGTGTTGTGATGTACAAATGGAAGATGGACGACATCCAACTGGTTTTCAATGCTTCGAGAATAATGACTGTTCCAATGGTCGCTCATCATACTGCTGGAATAACCGTTATCCAGATACTCGTCAAAAAAGGGCAGCGGTTGGTGGATGTTCGGTTCGTTGTCGCCGTACCACATATAGATCATTTCGTGCTCTTCCCGGACTGCATGGCTTTTTACATGGTAGCGGGAAAGATCCTCCGTGGATGCTTTACCGTTTGCAGGGATAAACCTGCAGCGGCCATCCGGAAGAAACTGAAGGCCGTGAAACGGGCATTGCAGGCAATCACCCACTATTTTGCCGCCGCTTAAAGCCGCGCCGCGGTGGGAACACATATCCTCAACACACCCAAGCTCGCCTGATTTGTTTCGAAACAATGCAAGCTGAACGCCAAGCCGTACAACGGATACGATTTTGCCCTTTTTAACTGAACTGCATGGAAGTATTGCATACCATTGATTTTGAATCATAGTGACACCCCATTTTTGCTGATATGCATATATACTGCAAAAATCGGCGGCTCAAACGAGATTGGTATTTCCGGTTTTATGCAAAGCTTTGGGTCAGGATTGATATTGAGTTAATGTTTCTGTATCCGGATCTGCAATGAGTATGCCTGTGGTACCGTCGACAATCACGGTGTGGCCTGCTAGATCAGCAAGATCGCTTCCAATTTCAAATACAGCGGGTATTCTAAGCGCCCGTGCAAATATGGCAGCATGGGAAGTTTGCGAGCCGCCCGTGCATATAATCCCCAGCACAGAGTCGTGCCTGAAGCTGGCAACCTGACTTGGGAAAAAATCTGCAGCGGCGTAAATGGCTGGAGTATCGGATAAGGCGGGGGAGGATTGCCTGCCGGACAATATTCTGATCAGACGATCGGATATATCGAGTATATCGGCAGCCCGGGCTTTCATGTATTCATCGTCCATTTCGGAAAATATGGCGGCGATATTTGCTGAAGCCTGATCGATGGCGTATTCGGCGCACAACCGATCGTTTTGGATGACGGTCAGCACATTCTCCCGGAATTCATCGTCTTCAAGCATCATTTTGTGCACGCTGAACAAAGCAGCGTTTTCTTTGCCAAGCGGTTCGGTTGAATGAAGCTCCAATTCTTCGAGCTCCTTCATAGCCTGATCCACGGCATCTAAATAACGCTCCACTTCTGCATCGGGCGCAGTAATACTGCGCTTTAGTTCCGGTCTCTTACTGGGGATGAAAATGACATGGCCTATGGCAATGCCGGGACTGGCCGGTTTGCCAGTAAATTTGTTCATCATAACCTCCTCCCTGAGGCAGCTTAGATGTTCTTATCGAGGTATTCTGCCAATGCAATGTGCGCATCCTGTTCATCCGGGCCGCTGATGGATATGGCGAGCATGCTGCCGCCTTTTGTACCCAGTCCCATGACCTGAAAAAGCTTTTTTGCATTGGCTGATTTTGCACCGCTTTGAAGGGTAATATCCGAGGCGTATTGTGAAGCGAGCTTAACCAGCAGCCCTGCGGGGCGTGCGTGCAGTCCAAGTTCGTCTTTGATTTCGTGCTCAAAAGTAATCATACTTCGCGCTCCTGTTTAGCTTTCAATACGTCATTTTGCAGCGACATGTGCGGTGCAAAATGACACCTTAGAGCGCAAGTTGACGCGACAGCTTTCCTGCGTAAGCAGGAACCGAGCGGCAACTTGCGCGGTGAACTTCGAAAAAGTGGATACTTCCACTTTTTCGATACAGCGGCCCTGCCCTTAAGGCAGGGCCGCGCGAGACCGTATACGGTCAGCCTTTGGTATTGAGTTACTTATCTAAATTGAATTCCTCCAACTGGGATAAAATTTCATCCAATCCCGCTCCTCCGGCGATAGAGACTGCGGCCAATACGCTGCCCTCCACCAGAGCGGCAGCAGAAACGTGAATTCTATGCTGGCTTTTTTCTTCCATTGCATCGATTGCGGTTTCGACTGTCAGCACGGAAGAACCCATATCAGCCAGAACGATGACATCGCCTTGATTCACAGCGGCAGTCAGCGCTTCAACAATGCTGTCATAGTCCGATCCCAGCGTGCCCGCTTTGCTGCCGCCAATCGCATAGATATTGGCGCCTCCGCTGACTTCGCCAGCCAGTTCTTTCACGCCTTCCGCTATTTTTTTGCTGTGGGATACGATCACCAGCGAAACCATGTACTCATGCCCCCTTTACACTGGCGGCAAGGGTTTCGATCATCAGGCAGCTCGACATCGCGCCGGGGTCAATGTGCCCGATACTGCGTTCGCCCAAATAGGAGGCGCGGCCCTTTGTGGCCAGAGTATCCTTCGTTTTTTCGGCACATTCCCTTGCGAGCTTTGCAGCCTTTTCCAAAGACGAGGCGACGGATACCAATGCGTCCGCGTCTGCTTGTATGGATTGCTGTACGGGGATGAGTACATCCAGCATTGTCTTTTCACCATAATTCGCTTTGCCGCGCATCTGCACGCCCTCAATGCCGGTTTTCAAGAACAGGGCAAGATCTGAAAGCGTCAATTCGGCTTTACCCTTCGCAACGGCGGACCCTTTCAAAAACAGAGTGCCATACAGCGGGCCTGACGCGCCACCCACATTGGATATAAGAGCCATTGCGGTTGCCTTAAGCAATGCCTCGGCATCCGCGCTTTCGTCCTGTGCTATTTTGGCTTTTGCCGCTTCAAAGCCACGCGCCATATTGTGGCCATGATCGCCATCCCCAATGGCTGCGTCCAGATCTGTCAGCTCCTGCTTATGCAGTTCGATTGTTGCGGCTATATCCAACAGAATGTGCCGAACCTCTTTCGATGTAATACTCATGTCAGCATCTCCATTTTTCATTCCCCGTTTTTGGGTAAACAGTTAAGCGCCGATGATTTATACTTTGTAGGCAATGGTGTTTGCCTTTGCATCATAATACGATTTCAATTCACCATCCAGCTTGAGTATGGTGACCGACGCGCCCGCCATCTCAATGGAGGTCATATAGTTGCCTACATTGGTATGGTAAATCTTTATGCCCTTACCGGTCAGGATTTCGTTCACCTTGCGGTTCATGATGAACAATTCCATCAAGGGCGTGCCGCCCAGACCATTGACCAGAACAGCGACCTCATCGCCGGATTTCAGCGGCATGTCTGAAAGTATTTTATCCACCAATTCCTCTGTAATTTCATCGGCGGAACGCATTTTTTCTTTGCGGATGCCCGGCTCGCCATGTATGCCCAACCCCATTTCCATTTCATCTTCATTGAGCGTAAAGTTGGGCTTCCCGGCCATGGGGACGGTGCAGGGCGTCAGTGCCATACCCATCGTGCGGATGTTGGCGATTACTTTCTCACCGATCGCCTGTACTTCCTCAAGGCTCTTGCCTGCTTCAGCTGCTGCGCCCGCGATTTTGTGCAGCAGTACAGTGCCCGCAATGCCGCGGCGGCCGACTGTCCAGGTGCTGTTCATCACTGCTACGTCGTCGTTGATGACGACTTTTGCAACTTTGATACCTTCAGCTTCCGCCATTTCCATGGCCATTTCAAAGTTCATGACATCGCCGGTGTAGTTTTTGATTACAAGCAGCACGCCAGCGTCTGTTTGTACTGCCTTAATTGCCTCAAATACCTGATCGGGGGTGGGGGAGGTGAATACAGCACCGCACACGGCCGCATCAAGCATACCTTCTCCGACAAATCCGGCGTGAGCGGGTTCATGGCCGCTGCCGCCGCCGCTGACCAGAGCCACCTTTCCTTTCTTTTTGTTGCTGCGTACCATGACTTCCAGACCGTTCAGCCTCTTGAGATACTGGGGATAGGCCAGCGCCAGACCGTTCAGCATTTCTTCAACGACATTTTCAGGACTGTTGATAAGTTTTTTCATACAGTTACTCCTTTCATTTTATGGGCCGTATGGTTATGCACACAGCAAGTGTAAAATCAAATAAAAAAAGACCGCATCCAATATGCCCTATTTCAAGGCAAGTCAGATTGCGACTCTACACTCTCGTCAATCAAATATGCAATTAGATCATATTACAAGGTAATAATATGTGGTATATATTTGATTTCAGTATACATTGTGGAAATTTCCGTGTCAATTGCATATGCAAATTTTACTAATATACCATTCACATAACCCAAAAACGATGCGGACATATAAAATACCTCTTTCCCAAAGCTTTGCGCTTAAGAGAAAGAGGTATAATTCGCTTTTTTACCAGATAATCCGGTTAAACTTACTTCGCGTCGACCTTCGCCATGTGGACGATAAGGTCGAGGACCTTGTTGGAATAACCCCACTCGTTGTCATACCAGGCAACCAGCTTGACGAAATAAAAATGCCCGATTTTAGGCGCTTTCTCGCTCTCTCAATAAGCAGAGCTTCGTATTTTTTCACAAATAGTTATCATACCAGAACAATAACTAATTGCTTACTAAAATAGAGTTTATCATACTTGAACATGAAAGTACATCACTAGTAAAACTTCCTTAGGTCTCATATAATTTCGATACATCTTAAGCATCATTTTAAAATCATCCACAACATTATTAGGCGAAACAATCTATAAATCAGTACCGAATCGGAGTAGCCAAGCATAGAATTGCTGACTCAAAATAACGGGTCCCACAATTGCACAAAACCTTTTTTCTCTGTTAACTAGGGTAGCCAGTAGGGAAGATGTTGCACTTAAAATTGCGCAAGAATAATTGAACAGACAATAATGTTTGGGACATAGCGGTTCGTTTTATTGCGTTAGTCAGCATATTAAATTAATTCCACTGCCGGAAGTGGGACTCGAACCCACACGGTTCGCTACCAACGGATTTTGAGAGGGTGAAAAGTGTTGGAATGGTTAGGAACGGTATGCATTGGAATGCCTTAAAATGGGGCGTTTTAGTCACCTTTGGAAAGCACCTACGATAGCTACTAAGCTATTTCGGTGGAACATTCGGTAGAACTCGCGGTAGAACATAACACGGCTTAGCATCCAGTATGCAATTATTACTATCGTTTTATTTTGGTGAGAGAAAGGCCGACGGGTCTTTAGATAAGAAACCAACTAAAACGCCGATAAATTGTGGCGTTTTGCCGCTAGACTCTTATAGTATTGTCGCTTAGCAGCATCAAAGTGGGTTTTGGGAACCACATTACGTCGTCCAGTTATCACTTTTTGATAAATTTCATAGAGAGCCGGGTATTCGTATGATAACTTATTACAATAAAGGACAAAAGAATAAGAACAATTACGAATTCAAAGTTATGTGGTGTAGAATCTATAACCAAGGGTGAGTTCAAGTGTTGTAATGAATGTGAATCTGAGTGGACTTCACTAAACGATGTTGCAGTTTAAAAACTAGCAACCCATGATAAGTTTGGGAATCGTAGCATAATAGGATGGGCTTTGGTCGGTTACATACACCTTCTTCCTCAATCCGCTATTATATTTAGGTTATTCTATAACGCTACAGACTCTCCAGAATATTTTCCACATATCTTCCAACGTTTTGTCGTTAATACCTATTTTGTTAACAGCATTTTGCAGTATCCATTCTAATATGCCCATAACAAATACATAATACAAATTACTAAATATGGTAGCTTCAGTTATATCTATCCCTTTGCTTAAAAATAGGTCCATAATAACAGAGTGTAATTGGCTGTTAAATCTAAGCATAACTTTACGCGATGCAATACTTAAATGGGCTTCTGAATTCACTATCATTAACTGTGTTCTTTTCAATAAAAGTAACCGGTCTAATGGTGATTCCCTCACAAATGTTTTAACAATCGCAAATAACGCGATTTCCAAAGATGTGCCAATATTTCCTTTTACGGTTATCTCAATTTCCTGAAGATATTTGTTCATTTCATTCTCTAATATGGTCAAATATAATTGATCTTTACTTTTAAAATAATTATATAGAGTAGCTTTAGTAAGGCCAACATCATCCGCTACGTTCTGTAAAGAACCGTTGTAACCCTCTGTGGCAAATAAATGTAACGCGGCATGATATATCTCTTGCTTTTTCATTGTTCAAATATACTATAAAATACCAATAGTATCAAGGATTTTTTGTCGAAGATTTTATTAAAGTTATACTCATATGTATCGAAATATAATACGACCAACTAGTTGATAGTAGTAAAAGGAGGGATCTAAATGACAACAACTCTAGAAGTGCCCTTAGAGCAAGAGGACACTCAGCATGGACGGTACTTGACGTTTGCTCTCGATCAGGAGGAATTCGGTATTGAGATCCGGCATGTCACAGAGATTATTGGTCTGCAGCCAGTTGCAACATTACCTGAAGCTCCAGCGTATATTCGAGGCATTATTAATCTGAGAGGTAAGATCATTCCTGTCATCGATATGCGTACTAAATTAAAAAAGAATGCAATTGAATATACAGATCGAACTTGCATTATTGTATTAAGTATTCAAGGATTGTCCTTTGGCCTTATAGTAGATAGGGTAGCAGAGGTAATGAAAATTGAAGACGATCAAATAGTACCACCTCCCAATATCCATACAGGCCTTCAAAACAGTTACCTCCAAGGTGTCGGAAAGGCAAATGGACACGTCAAACTGCTGCTAGATTGTGAAAGACTTTTTTCAGAGGAAGAGACACTAGTATCTTAAAGACTGTATATATAAATCACATTAATAATCAAATGAGGTTGTACAAATCATGATTAAGTGGTTCAAGAATTCAAAAATATCTAAAAAACTCATTATTGCGTTTGCGGTTATGGCTATTCTTTCAGGCATTGTTGGTCTGGTCGGTATTACCAGTCTGCTTATTATTGGTCAGTCAGACAAAATACTTTATGAAGAAAACACCTTGGGCCTTGCTTACGCCGGAAACGCGCAGGTACTGTACCAAAATATCAGATTTAATGCGGTGAAATCACTTGTAGTAGAAGGAACAGATCAGGAAACTGCAATACAGAATATAAAAGATCATAGCATGGAAGTCGAAAATTACTTAAAACTATATGAAGATGGTATTATAACAGAGGTTGATCGAACAAACTTTGATACTCTCAAACCATTATGGAATTTGTATAAGACAGATGTGAACAAGGCTATAGAACTAATACAAACGAATAAGCATGATGAAGCTGAACAGCTTATTATGGGCGAGATGGCAACCACCGGCAATGGGATACAAAACTCATTTGATACCATATTTTCATATAATTCAGAGGGCGGGAAAATTAAGTCAGAAAATAATCAAAATCTCGTTATGACAGCAATCATTATTATGGTTGTTGTTATTATTGTAGCTGTCGGTTTAGCGATTATATTAGGGCTCTTTTTGAATTCCCTCATTGGCAAACCGATAAGTATTATTTCCAAATTTGCAAAAATGTTAGCGCTTGGCAATGTTGAATTCGATAAGCTGATAACCGAAAATGACAGACGTATACTAACTTCACGAAAAGATGAAGTTGGCGATCTGGCAGACTCGTTTGAAAAAGTTATCATAAGCACACATGAACAAGCCAAGTGCGCTCAAAGTATAGCGGAAAATGACTTAACGGTCGAGGCTAAAATCAGATCCGGCAATGATGTGCTCGGAAAGAGTTTGTCGGATTTGCTCAATCAGTTAAGCCAAATCGTTGAAACAATTGTGGTAGCCGCCGACCAGGTTGCATCCGGCTCAAATCAAGTTTCTATGTCAAGTTCCGCGCTCTCACAGGGGGCCAGCGAGCAAGCTAGTTCAGTGGAAGAGTTGACGGCGTCACTTCAGCAAATTGCTGCACAAACCGCACACAATGCTCAAAACGCAGATACTGCAAGTAAGCTAGCGGCCAATGCGCAAGCCAACGCAATTGATGGTAACTCCCAGATGCAGAATATGCTTAACGCTATGACCGAAATCAACAACGCATCGAGTAACATCAACAAAATCATCAAAGTAATCGATGACATTGCATTCCAGACAAATATCCTTGCGCTAAATGCGGCAATAGAGGCCGCGAGGGCCGGCCAGCATGGTAAGGGGTTCGCTGTCGTTGCCGAGGAGGTCAGAACTCTTGCGGCTCGTTCTGCAAGCGCTGCCAAAGAAATAACCGAGCTTATTGAAGACTCAAGAATAAAGGTGGGCCTAGGAACAAGCCTTGCTAATAATACAGCGGAAGCGCTTAACAAAATCGTTGATCAAGTTAAGGAAACAACCCAATTGGTGAACAACATTGCTGTTGCTTCCTTTGAACAATCCGCAGGTGTGGAACAGATTAACCAGGGTATTTTGCAAATTTCACAAGTCGTTCAATCGAATGCTGCTACGTCTGAGGAAAGCGCAGCGGCTAGCGAAGAACTGTCTTCTCAAGCTTCACATTTGAAAGAGATTGTAAGCATATTTAAGCTTAGAAAAAACATTAGTGTTCCGGAAAGTGCGTTTGTTAAGTCGACAACTCAACTCCAAACTAAGAGTTCTGACACTATGCTGGAAGTGTTAAATAAGTATTGATCAGTAATACGGGAAGCTGGCATTTCCGTGCTAGCTTCCCGCCCTAAACTTGGGAAAAAAAATTCATCCTTTTATCATGCTTTCAAGCAATGAGGCTTGGATGGAAAGGGATATTATTAGCCAACATGCTTGAGCCACCATCGAACATGCTGTAAGGCACATCCTTTCCCGTTGGTATAGCTCCTTGTAAAGAGTAGCTACCTCATGGATATTACCGAAGCTTATCGGTGACCTAGATCTTTCCACCTGGGAGGCATATTGTGTTAAATGATCAGTTTTTTACCGAAGTATATAAGCATTCCCCGATCGGTTTGATTATCCTTAATGAACAAACTGAGATCGTGGATGTAAACAAATATATGTTTAAGTTTTTTTCACTCAACGATCCTGAATATAGGGGAAGAAAGTTCGGAAACGTGTTTGGTTGCTCCATAGTTTCGGAAGAAGGTAAGGTATGCGGCGAAACTGAAGCGTGCCTTTTGTGCGATCTAAGAGGGGGCGTTCTTAGTGTATTGCATAAAGGCACTATGATTGAAGACACGACTATAAGTCACGCATTTGTAACAAATCACATTCACTCGTTAAAGTGGTTCAAAATTAGCGCCAGTCTAATTAGTTCTGACGTGGGAAAATATTTAATTGTGTCATTTGCGGATATTACCAAAGAGAAGCAATATGAAGAAATGTTGAAACATGAACTTACTATCGATCAGGCAACCGGGACTATCAACAAGCATAATCTAATGGGAGTATTGATGGATTTGACCAAGTATGCCGGAAACTTCGATGTCTTATCTGTCGGCATTATTGATATGGATAATTTTAAAGATATTAACGACCACTTTGGGCATCTGAAAGGAGACGAAGTTTTATATAGTTTTTCGGAATTAGCCAGACAAGCTATTCGTAAACAGGATATTATCGGACGGTTTGGCGGAGAAGAGTTTATGTTCGTTTTTCCCGGTGTCAAAATTGGGCAAGCTGCCTCCATCATTCAACGCATTCATAACGAGTTTAGTGCAGCTTTTGTCGGGCAGAAAATTCAACGTGTTAGTTTTAGTGCGGGCTTTACTGAGCTAAGCATTTCAGATCTTTTTACAATGACAAAAGAAGAAATCATTGAAAGCGTTGATAGCTATCTTTATCAGGCAAAGCAATCTGGTAAGAGGAAATTCGTTTCAGATCATTTAACCGTATTACTATAAGTCTGAGAAGTTTTCATCAAGGATTGTTAATCTAACAGTATATTTCAGTGGCAGCGGAGGATTTTTAAATGTACGAAACGGGTTGCTTTCAAAAGGACCTCTCAACAAATTATCCGATTTTTGAAAAAGCATTTGAAAATAACCCTTGCCCAATGGCGATCACTGAAGTCGGCACCGGGTGTTACCTTCATGTCAATGATGCATTCTGCAAAATAACTGGTTATGATCGAGATGAGATCGTCGGTAAGACAATATTCGAATTAAACATTTTCATCAATGTCGAATCAAGAAAAGCGTTATTGCAGCAGCTATCGCAAAATGGATTGTTAAGTGAATATGAAGTTGAATTCAATACTAAGGGTGGCGCTATAAAGTACGGAGTGTTCTCAGCACATACAATTGAGTCCCAAGGTTATCATTTAATTCTCACGATAATAGACGACATTACTGATACTAAAGTCATCAGTCATAGACTGCTCCAAAGTGAAACCGGTTATTTAGCCGCGTTTAATCAGGCTGCTGTTGGAATGTGTGATTTATCCCTAAACGGGCTGTTCATCCGTGCAAATAGAAAAATGTGCGAGATGCTGGGATATACTGAAGAAGAACTATTAAAACTTAATGTTAACGATGTTACGCACCCCGAAGACGAGGATAAGAGCACCCAAGCATTTGGCAGTTTGGATTCAAACGAAAAAAATAGTATAACATTTGAAAAAAAGTGTGCCCGTAGGGATGGCTCTGTTCTGTGGGTTAATATCACATATTCAATTATTCGCGATGCTAATGGCATACCTTTATATATTAATGCGGTAATACATGATATTACAAAACGAAAATGTGCAGAAACAAAACTGGCAAGCGTAGAGTCTAATTTCAAAACCGTGTTTGAAACGATAGATGATCTTTTCTTTGTAGTTAATCTGAAAGGTATTGCTATATATGTAAACAGCATTGCTCTTAAGAAACTGGGGTATACCAGTGAGGAATGCAAAGGATTGAATATTTTAGATCTTCATCCAGAGCCATTTCGAATAGAAGCAGAGCAAATCTTCGCCGATATGGTCGCAGGTAAGCAGAATAGTTGTGCTCTGCCTCTATTAAAAAAAGATGGTTCTTATTTGCCTGTCGAGACACGAATTTGGCTTGGCCAATGGGATGACGAGCCGTGCTTTCTAGGGATTTCAAGGGATTCGTCGAAAGAGCAGGAAGCCCAACAGAAATTTAATAAGATATTTGAATATAACCCCGCAATAATGGCAATTAGCTCAATTAATGGTATCTTTACTGACGTAAATCTAGCCTTTCTAAATACATTGGGCTACTTTCGTGAGGAGGTTATTGGAAAGACTGCCGCAGAACTAGAACTATTTAGTGAGCCCGAAAAGCTTAATGACATAAAAAACGAGGTTCTGTTGCATGGAAGATCCTATAATAATGAGCTAAAAGTGCGTACCAAGAGCGGGGATTTATTATATGGGCTTTTTTCAGGGGAAATTATTGAAAGTCAGGGCAACCGGCATTTCCTGTCGGTGATGAAGGACATAACTGAAATAAAAAGCGCCGAAGAAAAGCTCAGCAGTCTTAACCATGAACTAGTGTTAAAAAGTGAAGAAATCGAAGGTTTCTTCTCAGTTAACTTGGATCTGCTTTGCATCGCAGATCAAAGTGGAAAATTTCTTAGGGTTAATAAGTCGTGGGAGAATATACTGGGTTATTCCTGTGAAATACTGGAGAACAGCAGCTTCCTAGATTATGTACACCCTGAAGATATCCCTGCAACTTTAGATGCAATGTTCACACTTTCTGGTCAGAAAGAAGTAACGAATTTTGTTAATCGTTATAAAACAAAATGTGGCCAATATAGGTACATCGAATGGCGGTCCAAACCATATGCGGAAAAGATCTACGCAGCAGCACGCGATATTACTGATCATATACTGCTAGAAAATCAGCTAAAAGAACAAAAAGAACAATTTGAATTAGCCATAAATGGAAGCAATGACGGTATTTGGGACTGGAATTTGAATACCAACGAACTCTTTCTATCAGCAAGATGGAAAGAGCTGCTAGGATATGCTGATAGTGAAATTGACAACCATTATGACTCATTTGCTTTGCTGCTGCATCCCGAAGACAAGCAAAATTTTGAAAAAGCAGTAAGCCATTACTTGAACAGTCATTTTAAATTATTTGACACCGAATTCCGAATGCTCCATAAAAACGGAAGCTACCGGTGGATATGGGCCAGAGGTGAGGCTATTAGAGGAAGCGATGGCAAAATTAACAGAATGGCGGGTTCTCATACCGATATTACTGCTAAAAAAGAAGCCGAAAGAATAATACAAGACCGGGAAAGGTACTTTAGGACAGTTATCCAAACTACACAGGACGGATTTTGGGTAATTGGAGAGGATCATCGGCTCACATATGTGAACGAAGCCTATTGTCGTTTATCCGGCTATACAAAAGACGAATTGCTCAATCTTAATATAGAAAATTTAGAGATAAATGAGGCACCTGAAGAGGCAGAGCAAAAATTGAAAAGAATACTTATGAACGGATCAGAGATATTCGAGACTAAACATCGAAAAAAAGATGGGACAATTATCGACGTTCAGATCTCTGCTTCTTGCATGTGTAAAGAACCACTTACCGTTATTTGCTTTTGCCGGGATTTTACGGAGCGCAAAAAGAAGGATGCGGAATTGGCTCATTTCAATAGTTTAATGCAATATATTATTGAGCATAATCGCAGCGCAGTAGCAGTTCATGATAAGAATCTGAACTATATGTATGTGAGTCGGCCCTATTTAGAAAGTTATCGGATTAGCGAACAAGAAGTGATTGGCAAGCATCACTATGAAGTGTTCCCAGACCTACCGCAAAGATGGAGGGATGTACACCAAAGGGTACTGAAGGGAGAGGTATTAAGTGCAGAAGAGGATCAATATCAACGGCAAGACGGTACAGTAGACTGGACCCGCTGGGAATGCAGGCCGTGGTATGAAAGCGATGGTAGCATCGGAGGGATGATAGTTTACACAGAAGTGATAAACGAACGTAAAAAGATGGAACAAATGATTTTTAATGAAAAAGAACAGTTTAGAACGACTTTGTTATCAGTTGGAGATGGCGTAATCGCGACCGATAATCAGGGAAACATTACGGTTATGAATCCGGTTGCTGAGGAACTTACAGGTTGGAAGTTTGCTGAAGCAAATGGTAGTTCATTGGAACAGGTATTTAGAATTGTTAATGAATATACATGGGAGGCTTGCGAGAACCCAGTAAAAAAAGCATTGGATTCTGGCAGTGTCGTTGCTCTTGCCAATCATACAATATTGATTTCAAAAAGCGGGAAAGAGGTACCTATTGAAGATAGCGCTGCCCCAATTAAGAATGCTTATAATGAAACAACAGGGGTTGTTTTGGTTTTCAGGGATTTTACTGAAAAACGAGAAAAGCAAAAACAAGTAGAGTATTTAAGTTTTCATGATCAATTAACCGGGCTATACAACCGCCGCTTTTTCGAAGAGGAATTGAAAAGACTTGACACAACGCGAAATCTCCCGGTTAGCATGGTTATGTTGGATGTTAACGGGCTAAAATTAATTAATGATGCATTTGGCCATCAATCCGGAGATAAGATGCTTAAAGTAGTTGCTGACGTTTTAAGAAAAGAATGCCGTGCCGACGATATTATTTCTAGAATTGGAGGAGACGAGTTTATTATTCTTCTGCCACAAACTGACGAAAAGGGAACTCATAGTCTTATTGGTAGAATTAAGAATGCCCTTTCGGAAGAACGTATTAAAGGGATCCAAATTTCGGTTTCATTTGGTTCGGATACAAAACATGAGTCTAATAAGACTAGTGACGAGATGCTAAAGTTTGCAGAAGATTGTATGTACCGTGATAAGATCTCGGACCGCAATAGCCAGCGATATGAAGCGATTCATATGATAATGAGAACATTGCATGAAAAAACGCCAAGAGAAAGGCAGCATTCTTTCAGGGTAGGTAAGTTATGCGAAAAAATCGGCATAGCAATGGAATTAAATCCAAATGAAATTAGTAAATTGACTACGGCTGCGGAGTTACATGACATCGGGAAAATTGCTATAAGTAACGAAATGCTGGATAAGACCGGGTCTCTAACTGATATAGAATGGCTCGAGATCAAACGACATCCAGAGGTGGGTTATAATATTTTAAGCTCAGCGAATGCATATGCACCATTGGCTGATATCGTCCTCGCGCATCATGAACGCTGGGATGGACATGGATATCCTAACGAATTGAAGGGTGAGGCTATACCATTGATGTCAAGAATTATCGGAATAGCCGATGCTTATGATGCAATGACTGAAAATAGACCTTATAGAAAAGCTTTGAGTAAATCGCAGGCTATTAAGCAACTAGTTGCAGGCGCAGGAACACAATTTGATGCTGAATTGCTAAATGTCTTTGTTGATATAGTAAGTAAGGACATATAGACCATATTTGAGAATTATGACCCTTTAAGACCTATACTTATAGCCTCGGCTGATGCTTATAACAAGGAACGCCAACACCAATACGATGCTTGGGCTACAAAATGAGGCCGTCCCACGAAAAAATAAATTGACAGATTATATTAGTTTGCTTACGAAGTCTGAATATGCTGCCCACTTAAGCTTGCGGATCCAATCCTCACCTGCACCAGTGACAGTGCTTAGGCTCAACGGCACCCGCATAATCTGGGTTTGACCATTCTTCGAAGAACCATGATCTCGAATTGAAATATAATATTCTATACTGCAAATCAGAAGCCCAAACAGATTGAAAATATTCAAAATTCATACCATGGGGTTGAAATTATTATACTAGATACAGGGGCTAAAGAGTTGTAAAAGAGATACCGGTAACAATTCGTCAATTGATTGAATAAGTCGGATTCTACTGCAGCGGTTCTCACGGTGAGAAAAACCAACTTACCCCAAAACAGACGGACAAAAATCTCTAAAGATGTAAATGCTCCCCGATAGCTTGTGTAATCATGCTTCACTCAGTACGGCAAGATATTTATCAAGTGTTGGACGGCTAATCCCGCAAATTCTAGCATAATCAGTTTTAGTAATACTACCAGATTGATACAAGTCCCAAGTTTTGATAACTTTAGCGGATATGTCCTTGATTCCTATTGTTGGTCTACCTAGCTTCACGCCTTTTGCCTTTGCATTTGAAAGACCACTCTTTACACGTTGGCTTATCATATCACGCTCTAATTCGGCGAATACCCCTGCCATTTGAAGAAACGCTTTAGTCATTGGGTCTAGCTTTCCGACCGTGCAATCAATCGTGATGCTATTGCAAATAACAAGTCGTATATGCTTATTTTGGCAAAGCTCAATAATGTCGCAAAGCTGCTTTGTGCTGCGGGTGATCCTACTTACTTCGGTTACAATAATTGAATCCCCTTCACCCACAGTATCCAATAGACGCTTTAACTGTAACCTGTTAATTTTTGTTCCACTCTCATATTCAAAGTAGATATTGTCTTTATCAACGCCTTGCGCTTTAAGTTGTTTTCGCTGATACTCTACATCCTGCTTTGTTTCATTGGTACTGCATCTGGCATATCCGTACAGCATGTTCCCTTATACTCCTTACATTTTCTTTTAGTATATACAAAAAGCAGAAAATGCAAACGAAAATATTGTAAACGAAATAAACGGATTTTGCCGCCATTTTTGCACCGCAATACGCTCTCTTTTATGGATGTTGGAGTGTAAACGAAATCAAAGGTTTTTGATCCACACACGAACATACTCAAACGTAGTGGATGTACCCATACTGATAGTGTCTGTAGGGTCTATACGAGCATTCAGAAAGTCATCCGCATGTTCAAAAAGAAAGGTTGGCCTTTAATCCGCGAAACCTATACCCGGATGGGGAGATAGAAAGTTGCGTATTCAAGGCTCCCCGAAAATTTCTCTATCCACCCCGCGCTTATTCCAATGGCAATACCCAACACAAAAGGGGCAATCCTGAAGCACTTCACAACTACCAAAAAAATAACTGAAAACGTAAGAACTTTCTTATGATTTTTCAATACAAAAGAGTAGGGTAAGGCATTTATACCACCCCGCTATTTCATATCTGATTTTTCAAATAACAATCTTATAAAAATGAATGAAATTTTAACTGTTGGCGCTTTAATTAAACTCGATTGTAGATATAGACACCAGTATATTTCTGATTCCGCAATATCTCAAAAATTGAATTCTTGCGAAAATCATCAGCGCGTTTTGTCTTATACCCACGTAAACGCAATTCATCAATCATTTCAGTGTATCGGCAACCATCAAGCGCCATTTGGTATATTAGCTGAATTATTGAGCAGAACGAGGGTAGACAAGTCGAGGCGCTAAGCAGGGGTGTATCAAAGGAAGATTGCATTAGAATTAAAAAAGAACGAGGATAAGCGCAAGAAAGGGACTCTAGAATCAATTATTGAAAATCATGTTGAAAAATATAACGCCTATCTAGATATCAATGTTGATTTAGATAATTTTGTTGTTGAAATACAAAGCTTGACTGAAGAACTTAATACACAATTATCAAGGCGAAACGCAATTAAGGAAGCAATTGTACGGTATACAAACGATCTTCGCAATATTACAGAATTATATTCTATTGCCTATTCCAATTACTATGAATTATTGGGTGATGCTGACTATTTAGAACGTTCCATAAAAAAGGACACTATTGTTTGCCCTATTTGTGGAACTGAACATTCAAATAGCTTCAATAATCGCTTCAATCTGTTTCGTGATATCCAAGAATGCGAACAATTAATGAGTTCATATTTTGATAAAAAATATGAGCTCGAAAAGCAACTAAGCGAATGTACTGCGGACTTTAATAAACTGA
The DNA here is from genome assembly GCA_964440115.1 of uncultured Oscillospiraceae bacterium. Lineage (GTDB taxonomy): Bacteria > Bacillota > Clostridia > Christensenellales > CAG-138 > JAEWWD01. Next base: position 41,962 of record CAYTPV010000007.1, read on the forward strand.
ACGAATATATTGAAACGGTTAATTCTATTCTCAATCGAAAAAGAGACAAACTGGCCTTTAGGGATGTCGTATTGGCCGAAGGTTCAAAATCGATATTGTATGATATGAAAAAAGAACTGGGGCTTATCAGATCTTCTTTAGCACAGACGGAAGCAGATTTGAAGGATATTACAAAAGAGCAGACGAGAATTTCTAAAGACGGGCGGGATATAACTGATTTGTACCTCGAGCAGCTTAGAAACTACTTAAGATTACTGGATGTAAATGATATCCGAGAAAACGATGTAAAGAAATTTACAGCATCATTTGCAAGCGGCGGCAATGATCTACCGTGTGCTATTCTAGCCCAAGTATATGCAATAGCATACGTTGCAGGAATATATTCACACACTGTTATGGCTCCTATAGTGTTGGATGCAATATTTCAACAAGAACCTGCAAAGGCTAAGATACAGCAGATATTTAGATTTTTATTAAGAGAACAGCCGCCTGAAACACAACTGATTATTTCTACAACAGAATTATATGGCAATAATCCGGCGGGAAAGATAATTGTATTAGACAGAGAGAGAGGTCTATTATGCAAAAGTGATTATGACACCATTACCACAGAATTAGAGTGCTTTAAAGCTTTAGCATATGATCAAACATAAATTGACTACCACAAAGGCTGCTTCGAGCAATTGTTAGTTTGATATCATCGTAAAGGCTAAAATAGAAAAAAGGAGCGACTTTTAATCGCTCCTTTTTATAATTCATGCAACCTCGTGCCACCTGTTTTCCCTAGCAAGCACATTCCCGTCATTGTCCCCAAACTTGGGTATCTCCCTATAATGGGGAAACGTCGCAAGGAACCACCGTTTCACATAGTTGTATGGATTACGTTGCACCCCCGCCATTGTCCTGACTGTTTTAAAATCTTGCCAAATAAATAGGGCATCTTGGAGCTTGATACTTCTTGAAGATACCAATCATGATGCAGTAAGTTGATTTGGGTTGTAGTATTTTCTATAAAGTTTGTATGGACTTCTATCAAAGATGCGCCAATACGCCTGTTCTTCTAGCTGTACGCAAAATCTGAGCGTCCTGCATCGATTCTAGGTATCTTTGCGTGATTGCAACACTTTCATGCCCTAAAAGCCGGCTAAGGCTATATAAGTCAAGCCCGTTTTTTAACTGTAGTTGCGCAAAGGTGTGCCTACAGGTATGAGGCGAGACTCTTACCATAGGATTCACATTTACTGCTGCCGCCGCATTCTTAATGAACTTCGAAATTCCTTCCTCAGTCAACCGTTTTCCATTCTTGCTTAGAAACACAAGGTCACTCTCGCGCCTGTACTGAAAATAGGCGTTTCGGACTTGTAAGTATTTCATTAACCATTTCGCAACCATTGGGTTTTTGGGGACAACACGTTCCTTTCTTCCTTTTCCATAAATGCAAAAGTAGGTGTCTCTTATTTGGTCCAAGCGCATATTGATAAGCTCCCCGAGGCGAATGCCCGTATTGAAGAAAATCATAAGTATTATCTTGTTTCGGATGCTCAGATAGTCCATTCCATTGTAGTAGTTGATGATCTTTGTTATTTCCTCATCGGAGAAGGTATGTATGAGGACTTTTGGTTGTTTCAAATTCTTGATCTTCTCAGTTAAAAGTGAGCTGGTATAACCTTCATTAAACGCATAACGAGACAGGCATTTTATTGATTTCAGAATGTCATTGATATAGGACGGCTTATTTCCTCTTCGCTCATAGCTGACAAGAAATTCTTTTATCATCTGCGGCCTTATCTGTTCTACTTCAGAAATATTTTGCCGTTCTAGGAACGCAAGGAAATAAGAGATTTGTGTTTGATAGAACTTGACCGTTCTGGGCGAGAGATTCCGCACATAGCAATCGAATTCAAACTCTTTGGCTAACTCTTTGAGCAACATAAAAACATACCTCTTTCTCAAAGCTTTACACTCAAAGAAAGAGGTATGATAACGCTTTTGGATTTTGTACGGTTATCGTACCATGCGCGGTTTATCGTACCACAAAGATACCCAAACCTTAACGTTTATCGGCACGCCCGCAACAGAAAACCCAGCCAAATCGGTTGTTTTACTTCGCGTCGACCTTCGCCATGTGGACGATGAGGTCGAGGACCTTGTTGGAATAACCCCACTCGTTGTCATACCAGGCAACCAGCTTGACGAAATGATCGTTGAGGCTGATACCTGCGCCGGCATCGAATATGGAAGTACGGGAGTCGGTGATAAAGTCGGAAGAAACGACCTGATCCTCGGTGTAGCCGATGATGCCGGCCCATTCCGGGCTTTCGGAAGCGGCCTTCATGGTTGCCTTGATCTCGTCGTAGGTCGCAGCCTTATCCAGGCGGCAGGTAAGGTCAACAACGGAAACGTCCGCCGTGGGCACGCGGAAGGACATACCGGTCAGCTTGCCGTTCAGGGAGGGGATAACCTTGCCGACTGCCTTGGCGGCGCCGGTGGAGCTGGGGATGATGTTGAACGCCGCGCCGCGGCCGCCGCGCCAATCCTTGGCGGAGGGGCCGTCCACCGTTTTCTGGGTAGCGGTGGTGGCATGCACGGTGGTCATAAGGCCTTCAACGATGCCGAACTTGTCGTGAATGACCTTAGCCAGAGGAGCAAGGCAGTTGGTGGTGCAGGATGCGTTGGAAACCACCTTCATGTCTTTGTTGTATTTATCCTGGTTAACGCCCATAACAAACATGGGAGCATCAGCCGACGGAGCGGAGATAACGACCTTCTTGGCGCCGCCGACGAAGTGGGCGGATGCTTTTTCGGTGGTGGTGAATACGCCGGTGGATTCCACGACATAATCCGCACCGCACTCGCTCCAGGGGATGGTGGTGGGATCTTTGGCAGCGTATACGCTGATTTCCTTGCCGTTTACAACCAGCTTGCCGTCCTTGGTGTGGGCTTCGCCCTTGAACTTGCCATGCACGGTATCATAGGTCAGCATGTAAACCATGTATTCCAAGTCGATAAAAGGATCGTTAATACCTACCACTTCTACTTCCGGGTTGGCGACGGAAGCACGGAACACGAGACGACCGATGCGGCCAAAACCGTTGATGCCTACCTTAACTGCCATTTTCCTTATCTCCTTTGCTTTATGATGTATATTAAGTTATAGTTTAAGCCCATATAAATAATATAAGGCAATAAAACCTTTGCTTATACTATCGCATTTTTTGGGCTTATGCAAGAGCCATTTGCCCATTATTCGTTAATATTAACACAGACAGGCCGGACATACGTCCGGCCTATGGAAACAGCCTGTATTTCAGGTGTTTTGGCCTTCCAGCAAAGCCTGCGGATTAAGAGGCTGCAAGTCTTTCGGCACGAACATGCCGTCCTTACGGATAAGTACGTCGTCAAACCACATCTCGCCGCCGCCATAGGCAGGTGTCTGTATGCATACAAGGTCCCAATGCAAGGCCGACTTATTGCCGTTAAACGCGTCGTCGTAACAGCATCCCGGCGTGAAGTGGAAGCTGCCGGCGATCTTCTCATCAAAAAGCGTATCCTTCATGGGCTTATTGATATAGGGGTTCACGCCTATGGCGAATTCACCCACATATCGTGCGCCTTCATCCATATCAAACACCTTGGTAATACGTTCGGTATCGTTGGACTGCGAATCGACGATTTTTCCATCTTTAAAAGTCAGACGGATATCCGTAAACGTAAAGCCGTCATGTACGGAAGGGGTATTGTAAGTGAGCACGCCATTGATGCTGGTTTTCACCGGGGCTGTGAATATTTCTCCGTCGGGTATGTTCATATGCCCTGCACAGATGACGGCCGGTATACCCTTAATAGAAAAGCTCAAATCTGTGCCCGGGCCTTTTATGGATACTTTATCCGTGCGTTCCATCAGCTCTTTGAGCGGCTGCATAGCCTTTTCCATGCGTGAATAATCAAGGTTGCAGACGTTGAAATAATAATCCTCAAATGCTTCCGTGCTCATGGCGGCAAGCTGCGCCATGCTGGGATTCGGATATCTGAGCACCACCCATTTTGTTTTCGGTACGCGGATATGGCTGTGCACCGGTTCCCAGTACAGGCGCTGGTTGCGCTCTATCTGTGCCTGCGGAACATCGGAAAGCTCGGATGCGTTGCTGCCGCCGCGTATGCCGATATATGCCTGCATGCGGGACATCATTTCGCCGTCCAGTTCAGCCCGCAGTTTTAACTGCTCGTCAGTACAGCCCATCAGCAGTGCCCGGTCTATGCTTTTTTCTCCGAGCCATACAAAGGGCACACCTCCGGCGGCGTAAGCTTCCTGAATAAGTGCCTGTGTAAGCGGCTCGTTGCCGCCAATGGATTCTATGAGCACTTTTTCGCCAGCCTGCAGGTCGCATGAAAAGCGAATGAGATTTTTAGCGAGAATTCGGATACGAGGATCGACCATTATTCTTCTCCTTTGCCAGCTTCTATTTGCTGTTATCCTTTGCTGCGCCTGCCCCGATTATCCGTCGGACGCTTCCTTGAGCCGGTTTTTGAGCCGGGTCCGGTACGGTTGGTGGCATTGTCCTGCTCTCTGAGGAGACCTAAAACAATTGCACAGTTGAATCCGATTGTTACGCCCTCGAGAGACTGCGCTACAGACGCACTCAGCTGCAGCATCTGCGAAACAACCAATACGAGGGTTGCAAGCAGCGTGCCAATCAGCAATACGGCAAGCAGGCCTTTGGTCTTGGTATTCAGGTGCATATTGCGCCTGAGCCAGGCAGGAAAATTCAATTTTGTGAACAGCAGCATGGAGAGGCCAAGGCCGGCGATAAGACCTACCGCCGTGTAAATCGACCAAAACTCAAACATAGTTCCACCATCCTTAGTTATTATCATGTGCGTTTGCAGTGAATATGATTGCCGTTAGCATCCATGACGTTCCTTCACAATATACAAAGGACGTCCTTTCAATTCGTCATACATACGGCTGATATATGCGCCCTGTATGCCCATGGCGGTAAGCATGGCTCCCTGCAGGAACACGATGCCGTCCACTGCCCAAAGCCAGGGAGCCACGCCAATGGTTGCGGCAAGCACAATAAGTGCTATCAGACCAAGACCTGCGAAACACATCAACCACAGACCAATCCAGCCGGGCAAAGTCAGCGGACGGGAGGAAAAGCCTGTGATACCGTCAAACGCAAGTTTGAGCATTTTTTTGAGCGTGTACTTTGTTTTGCCTGCATATCGTTCGGCACGGACATATTCAAGCGGTTCGGCAGTGAAACCCATCCAGGCCGACATGCCGCGCAAAAACCGGTTATGTTCCCGCATATGAAGGAATTCGTCGGCGACCGCTCTGTCCAGCAGACGGAAATCGCCGCTGTCCAGCGGAATAGGATACGCGCTCATCATAGAAAGAATGCGATAATAAAGGAATGCCGTTAGCAGCTTAAATGCGGTTTCACCCTGTCGTTTCTGGCGTTTGCCGTATACGATCTGCGCGCCCTGCTCCCAGCGTTCCACCATCTTTCCAATCAGCTCGGGTGGGTCCTGCAAGTCTACGTCTATCACGATAAGCGCGTCGCCCTTTGCGATATCCATACCTGCCGTGACGGCAAGCTGATGGCCGAAATTGCGTGAAAACGAAAGCACGCGTACGGCATCGTTCTGCTTTGCAAACGAACGGAGGATAGCAAGCGATCCGTCCTTGCTGCCGTCGTCTACATAAATCAACTCATAAGGATAACCTATAGCTTTCATTGCGGCATCGAACCGCTCGTAAGAAGCAGGCAGTACTTCCTGCTCGTTGAATACGGGAATGATAACGGAAAGAAGCTTGTCCTTCATATGTCCTCCCATGTGGCTGTTTTGCCTGATTGACGCTTGTTTTGGCTCTTGCGTCTTTGTAACATTATATCCATTTTTATCACAGGAAACAATCTAAATCGCCAGCGTCCAAATTATTCGGACATGTGGCCGTATTTGTCGACAAAAAACGATTGCAATACCGTATTGTTAGGGTATAATACAAACAAAGGAGCGTGATGAAAATGGCACTGGTTACCAGCACGGAAATGTTCAAAAAGGCATATGCGGGCGGTTATGCGATCGGCGCGTTTAACGTGAACAACATGGAGATCATCCAGGGGATCACCGAAGCGGCCAAAGAAACGCAGTCTCCGTTGATTCTGCAGGTTTCCGCAGGCGCACGCAAATACGCCAATCATACCTATTTAATGAAACTGGTAGAAGCAGCGATTATAGAGACCAATCTGCCTATCTGCCTGCATCTTGATCATGGCGATACTTTTGAGCTGTGCAAGAGCTGCATTGACGGCGGGTTTACGTCCGTTATGATCGACGGTTCGCACCATCCATACGAAGAGAACATCGCGCTCACCCGTAAGGTTGTAGAGTATGCGCACGATCGCGGCGTTGTTGTGGAAGGCGAACTCGGTCGTCTGGCCGGCATTGAAGATGCTGTAAACGTCAACGCGGAGGATGCTTCCTATACCCGCCCCGAAGAAGTGCATGATTTTGTAACCCGCACCGGCGTAGATTCACTTGCCATTGCCATTGGCACCAGCCATGGCGCATATAAATTCAAGCCCGGCACAAAGCCGCAGCTGCGCTTTGATATTCTCGAACGTATTCAGCAGCTTCTGCCTGAGTACCCCATCGTACTTCATGGCGCATCTTCTGTTGTGCAGGAGTTTGTAACCATGATCAACGAAAACGGCGGCAATATGCCCGGCGCTATCGGCGTACCTGAGGATATGCTGCGCAAGGCTGCGAGCATGGCGGTATGCAAAATCAATATTGACAGCGACCTGCGGCTTGCGATGACAGGAACCGTCCGCAAATACCTTGCGGATCATCCGGATCATTTCGATCCCCGCCAGTACCTCAAACCTGCCCGCGACGCGATTAAGGAAATGGTCAAGCACAAAATCGTCAACGTGCTCGGCAGCGACGGGAAGGCGTAAAAATGGCATAAAGCGGACGGGGTGAGCCTCCGTCCGCTTTTTGTATACCCTGCGTTTTTTTGGCTGCATTTTTTGACGCAGCGAGTTCACAAAAATGCCTCTGACGGATTGCAGGGATTTTGTACATACTTGTAGAATAGAACATTAGTAGCGCGCAGTCTAAGATCAATGCGCGCCGGAAGGAGTTGACTAGCATGCGTATTTCAATCTCCGGAAAAAACATCGAAGTATCCGACTACCTGCGCGACCTCATCAACAAGAAGGTCGGCAAACTGGAACGGTATTTCCCCAAGGATACCGAAATCCAGGTAACCATGGCCGTTGAACGGAACCGGCATATCGTTGAGGTAACAATCCCGTACGAGAACATCATTCTGCGTGGCGAGGAGGTAACTGGCGACATGTACGCTTCTATCGACAATGTGCTCGACAAACTGGAGAAGCAGATATTCAAACACCGTACCCGCCTTGAGAAAAACCTGAAATCCGGCGCGTTCAGGTATGATTCTCCCGTTTATGGAGAGTCCTATGAAGATGCAGCGGATGAACAGGGCCCCAGCATCGTGCGTGTCAAGCGTTTCCCCATCAAGCCCATGAGCGAGGAAGAGGCAATGCTGCAGATGTCGCTGCTGGGTCACTCGTTCTTTGTGTTTGAAAACGCGAGTACGCGGGATATCAATGTGCTGTATGTTCGCCGCGACGGGAACTATGGTCTTATAGAACCGGAGCGCTGAGCCGCAATATAACGGCGGGCGGGTCAAATGACCCGCCCGTTTTTCATTCGCATATATCGTTATACTGTGATGACTTTTCCAGCCTTTTGCATGGCGGATAGAATTTCATACATGTTGCTGACAGTTCCTGCTTTTAATTGATCTGTCAGCCCGTAAAAATTCAGGCAGGTTCCGCAAACAAGTATTTGTACACCTTTTTCTGTCAGCACATGCAGGCTGTCGATGATCTGTTGCTCGTTACCCGCGGCAAGCTTTACGCCGGCATTCATGAACAACAGGTATTGAGGCAGAGCATCGCTTTGTGACAATGTATATAGGAACATTTTCATCAAAGAATATCCCAGCGTGGGGTCCCCGTCTCCAACAAAATCCTTGCCGACGAATACCGCATACCCCGTTTCAGGAGCACAACTGATGACGGGAAGCGGGGTCTGCTCCAGCGGACTGCCGGAGGACTGGCCTGTGATTATTACAGAAAAACCGCCCTCAACAGGCTGGCTTTGTATCTGCCTGCCGCCGGATTGCGCAAGCCTCGTGAGGTTTTGTACCGCGATTGCGTTATCCACCAGTATTTCCACAGTATCGTTTCCTTCGTCCAGCGCTTTTTTCGCAAGAATCACAGGCTGCGGGCATTGTAGACCCTTTGCATTGAGTTGTATCTTCATGACTTTCTCCTTATATTTCACATGTCGGTCGTTGTCCTTATTTGAGCATAATGCTATACGCATTGTCAATACAAAATTCACATGCTATACTCAACCACGACAGGAGGCGACAGCATGCGAGGAGAAACCTACTATATGTTATCATTTGATTCGACGCATGCGGCCATGCGCGCGGAGCAGCATTTAAAGGAACAGCTCTTGGTTTGCGCGATGCCGACGCTGCGAGCGGTCAGCGCAGGCTGCGGAATATCTTTGCGCATAGAAGAGGGAGAATATCCAAAGCTGGAGGAGGCTCTAAAAAAAGAGTATCCGGCAAACGCACAGCCCTATCGCCTGTATCTGGTAACGCCGAACGGGCCGGAATTGGTAAGCAAGAGCGGTACTTGATTGAAGTAAAAAACCGCAGTATTTGAGGAGAAACGATGTTACACGCATTTTCCAGAACGGAACTGCTGTTGGGCAGCGATGGGATGCAGAAGCTGGGGCAGGCGGCCGTAGCTGTATTCGGCATCGGCGGAGTGGGTTCTTATGCCGTGGAAGCGCTTGCACGCAGCGGGGTAGGCCGTATTGCGATATTTGACGATGACAGCGTGTGCCTGACCAATATCAATCGTCAGCTGATCGCGGTTCGCTCCACTGTCGGCCGTAAAAAAGTGGATGTCATGCGCGAACGGATATTGGACATCAACCCCAAGTGTATGGTAGAGGCGAACGAATGCTTTTATACTGCGGAAAATGCCGCTGAATATGACTTCAGCGGCTACAGCTATATCATCGATGCCATCGATACCGTATCTTCCAAATTAACACTCATAGAACGCGCATATGCGGCGGGCGTTCCCATTATCAGCTGTATGGGGGCGGGGAATAAGCTGGATCCCACTCGGCTGGAAGTAGCGGATATTTATAAAACCAGCGTTTGCCCTTTGGCTCGCGTCATGCGAAAGGAATTGCGGTCGAGAGGAATTCCCTCGCTTAAGGTGGTATTTTCAAAAGAAGAGGCAATTACGCCGATCGAAGACGAGAGCTTAAGCTGCAAGCATAACTGCGTTTGCCCGCCGGACGCCAAACGAACCTGTGCGGTCAGAAGGCAGGTGCCTGGCAGCATTGCATTTGTTCCCTCTGTTGCGGGTCTGATACTTGCGGGAGAGGTGATCCGCAGCATCGCAGGCTGCGAATGATAGAGTTGGGGGTATTTCCATGCAAATAAGGGATGCGGCAGAAGGGGATATTGCCGCGCTCAGAGCAATTATGAACTATTATCGCGAAAACAGCAGTTTCATATGGGAAAAAAAGCTGCTGACGGACGCGGATGTTCAGGCGTGGCTCGAAGAGCACAGTGCGCTGCCATATGCTGCGCTGGTTGCAGAAGAAGACGGCAAAGTCATAGGGTTTGCATCCCTTTCGTGTTTCCGTGCTTACAGCGGTTATAGACAAACGGCGGAGAACAGCATCTATCTGTCCCCTGAACTGACAGACAGGGGATATGGCGGCGCGCTGATGTGCGCTTTGCTGATGCGCGCGCAACAAAATGGGTTGCGGGTAGTCACGGCATGGATAGATTCTGAAAACCAGAATTCCGTACGCTTCCATGAACGCTTTGGCTTTAAGCAGACAGGACTCATGCAGGATGTAGGCGTATTGGATAATGAACCAAGAAGCGTTGTGATTATGCAATACATGGCGGAAATGTCTTAGGGCTATACAGTCTGCTTTCATGGGGTTATACTAGTCGAGGCATGTCCGGGATCGGACTGGTGTTGCTTGGAGGTTGAAATGCAAAAAAGGGTCGCTGCCATTCACGATATTTCCTGCTTTGGCAAATGTTCATTGACTGTCGCACTGCCGATACTTTCCGCCGTTGGTATCGAGACGAGTGTTATACCTACAGCCGTTCTTTCTACGCATACCGGGGGATTTTCCGGGTTTACCTACCGCGATCTTACAGCGGATATACTGTCCATCGTGTCGCATTGGCAGACGCTGGATATTCAGTTTAATTCCATCTATACGGGGTTCCTTGGCTCGTTCGAACAGATTGATATCGTTTGCGAAACGTTCCGAAGGCTTAAAAACAAGGATACAATCATTCTCGTGGACCCGGTCATGGCAGATAACGGGCAGCTCTACAAGGTATTTAATTCGAATTTTCCGGCGGGCATGCGCAAGGTTTGCGCGCTTGCGGACGTCATCGTTCCCAATATGACCGAAGCTGCACTGCTGCTGGGCATCCCGTATGAGGAAGGCCCGTATACGCAAGAATGCATCAAAACGTTATTGCAACGTCTGAGTGAGTTGGGGCCAAAACAGGTTGTGCTGACCGGCGTATATTTTGATATGGAAAATCTGGGCGTAGCGGCTTATGACAGAGATACGGATACCGTCAGTTATGCTTTCTCAGGAAGAATTGAGGGGAGTTATCATGGTACGGGCGATGTATTCGCAAGCGCGCTGTTAGGGGCGTTGCTCAATGGTCAGACAATACAGGAGGCTGCCCAGCTTGCGGTTGATTTTACAGTATGCAGTATTGCGCGCACGCGTGCGTCTGAAACAGATGTGCGTTTCGGCGTAAATTTTGAGGAAGGGCTTCCAATGCTTCTTCAGCGCTTACAGTTAGTATAAATGTTATGTATGCAAATAAACGGGGCTTGTGTTGCAAGCCCCGTTTATTTATTCTTGATGTTCAGAATACCCGTCGTGCAATTACGAAGTTGCGTTCGTAATATCCGGTGGTCTCGCTGATTACGACTTTTCCCTGCGAAGAGGAGGCGTGCAGGAATCTTCCGTCCCCAAGGTAAATGCCTGTATGGTTGATGTTTTCGTTGGTATCCGACTTGTAGAAAAGGATATCACCTTTTTTACAGTCATCCAGGCTTCTGATGGCTTTCCAGTCGGAGACCTCACTAAAGCCGATCGCATTGTAGCGGCTGACACTTACGCCGCACAGACGCAGGGCGTAATACACCAGACCGGAGCAATCGAACGAATCCGGGCCTTCTTCGCTCCACACATAAGGCTTGCCCAACTGCGCTTTCGCGGCGGAAATGAGACCGCTTACGCTGTTGCTGTAGGAACCGGGGGCCTCTTCCTCAGAGTCCGGGCGAACCGTTGGCTTGGGTGTGGCGGTGGGCTTGGGCGTTCTCTCGGGCTCGTACGTCGTATCGTCGTCATCGAGCACCGGAATATCATAGGTGGGGGCAGGCCTTACCGTTGGTTTTACAGTTGGCTTTGCAGTTGGTTTTGGTGTTGGCTTAGGCGTTGGCTTGGGGGTAGGGTCAACGAGATACCGCGCTTTGGGGGAATAAAGAAGATCCCGTTCTGCATGTACGATAATACCTGTTTGGTCAAGATTGTTGCGCTTCTGGAACGCTTTTACCGCACGTTCCGTAGCTATTCCGAAATATCCGTTGTCCTTGTCCTGATAATACCCGAGTTCAATCAGCCTGCGCTGCATGCTTCGCACATCTGAACCCTTGTCGCCGGATTTCATTCTATACGGCAGCGCTTCATCGCTGAACAGAAGCCGCTGGGTATGGGCGTCTGCAATACCATCCTGCGGTAAATTCTGGCCGCGTTGGAATAGCTGAACCGCACTCTTCGTGACGGTTCCATAATAAGTCGTGATTTCGTCGTAATCGAAATACCCAAGCTCCATGAGTCGCTGCTGCAATGTCGCTACAGCTTCACAATCATCTTCCTGCTGCAGTGTTGTGTATTGTGCTTCATCCGTTGAGGGCGACGGGGATGTGCTTTGCAGAATGGTTGAAGTGGGCGAAGCCGTAGGAGCGGCAATCGGCGTAGGAACAGGGGTGGGAGTACTATCGGGAGACGGACTTAGCGAGCGCGGCGCGGCTGCAAAAACATCCTCATGCATGGGTGAGCCGAACAGATAACCGTTGAACAGCAGAGGCAGACCAATAAACGCAACAATCAAAGCGCCGCCAATCATTACTAACCAAACACGGGCGCATTTGAAGCTGCTGCGATGGCTTGTACGCTTTTTTACGGTGCACTTGCCCGCATGGGTCGCCATGTGGCACGCTCCTCTCCACGAGAATGTATAACAGAATTGGTTATACCTTCCATGTATATATAGTATATACCATTATATCGGCAAATTCCAACATAAACATGAGTATTTCCTGCATATACGGCAAAATAATATACAGATTTATACCATTAAAATGCCTCTGCAGCTTCACTTATGGAAAATCAAGCCTGCATATGGTATGATGCTGAAAGATAATAAGAAACGATCAAGGAATAGAACATGGCATTATTGGCGGCTTACAAACTTGAAAAGGCATACGGAGGACGTACTCTTTTTGCGGACGTATCCTTCGAAGTAGGGGATAAAGATCATATTGGCCTGGTTGGGGCAAATGGAACGGGAAAAACGACGCTCCTGCAAATACTTCTGGGCGTGCAGAAACCGGATTCCGGGGCAGTCCATAGAAACAAACTGCTTCGTGTGGGATGTTTGGAACAGACGCCCTCGTTTTCACCCGATGAAACGCTCTATGGCCTCGTTTTGGACGTATTTGCTCCTTTGCTCGCGGCGGAAAAGGAACTTGAAAACATCAGCAAACAGCTCCTTATGCCCGATGCCGAGCTTGAACCTTTGATCAAAAAGCAGCATCAGGTGCAGGAACGGTATGAGCAGGAAGGCGGGCTGACCTGCCGCAGCCGCGCGCGCGCCTCGCTGCTTGGATTGGGATTTTCCGAACAGGAGCTTTCCCTGAATGCGTCTGCGCTGAGCGGCGGACAGCTCAATAAGGCAATGCTCGCCCGCGTCTTGCTTTCGGGCGCGGATCTCCTGTTTTTGGATGAGCCGACAAACCATCTGGATATCGCATCCGTTGAGTGGCTGGAAAACTATCTCAAGTCGTACACGGGCGCTTATATTGTAATATCTCATGACCGTTATTTTTTGGATCAGGTAACCAACCGTACCATTGAGCTGATGAACAGCAAGATATTCCAGACACAGGGGAATTATTCTGCGCATATTGAACAGCGTTCGAGCGCACAGGAAATCGCGCGCAGGCATTACCGGAATACGCAGAAGGAAATACGCCGAATCTACGGCATTGTGGAGCAGCAACGCCGCTGGAACCGGGAAAGGAACATCAGAACCGCCGAATCAAAGCTGAAGCAGATTGAACGGCTAAAGGCGACGCTGGTTGAACCCGAAAAAGACGAAGACTCCATACGGTTTGCCTTCACTGCACGAGAACCCGGCAGCAACGATATGCTCCTTGCAGATCATCTTTCCAAGGCTTACGGCGAAAAGAAACTCTTTTCGGGCGTTTCCATGCAGATCCGAAAAGGGGAACATGTATTTCTGCTGGGTCCCAACGGCTGCGGCAAGACTACGCTCTTGCGCATACTCATGGGCAGGGAAGGCGCGGATTCGGGTGTTGCAGCGTTCGGCGCGGGTGTACAGACGGCGTATTACGAGCAGAACATGCGATCCATGGATTCGGAGAAATCCGTGCTGTCGGAAGTATGGGACGCTTACCCCAGAATGGAACACACGCAGGTTAGAAACGCGCTTGCGGCATTTTTATTCCGCGCGGACTCGGCGGAAAAACGCATTGGCATGCTTTCCGGCGGCGAACGGGCGCGTGTACAGCTATTAAAGCTCATGCTTTCAGGCGCCAATCTGCTGCTGCTGGACGAGCCGACCAACCATCTGGATATCGCCTCAAGGGAAGCACTTGAAAGTGCACTCGAAGATTATGACGGAACGCTGCTGGTCGTCACGCATGACCGGTATCTGGTCAACCGGATGGCGGACCGCGTGCTGTATATGAAGCCGGACGGATTATTCGAGACGATCGGTGGCTATGACGAGTTCCTGCTTGAACAGTCACAGGTACAAAAAGAAAAGGAAACGGCGAGCGAAGTCGAAAAGCCGCAAAACGAATACCGGGCAAAGAAGGAAAAGCAAAGTGCAATTACCCGGCAAAAGGGTATTTTGAACCGCGCGGAGAAGAATGCGGCGCAGGCAGAAGAAAAAGCTGCCGATCTGGAGAAACAGCTTGCAGATCCGCAAATTGCAGCTGATTATGTAAAGGCTGGCGAATTGGCTCAGGCTCTTGCGGATTGCAAGGCCGAAATAGAACAGTGCTACGAGCAATGGGAACAGGCTGAGCGCGATCTTGAGGCACTTTGCGCGGAGGAATAACGGGAGGCTGCCTATGGAAATATTCAAATTCGGGTTGGGCGTACGTTTTGACGTCATGGAAGGCGAAGAGCAAGCAACGCCAAAACAGCTTTGGGAAGAAGTGTTCTCCGTACTCACCACCAGCGACGTACAGGGAATGCACGTTTATGGGGGAATGGTATCCTCTGAAGAATTTGCGTCCAAAGAGCCCTGTTATATCTGCGCGTTTACAAATGGCAGGCTCAAAGAAATGCGGCGTGTATACCGGAAACTGGAAGAGGATGCCGGCGTAAATATGTACCTTGCTGCGACGCATCCGTTTCTGCAGTCCAATGCGCTGGAAAAAATAAGCGGCCTTACTTTTTATGGCAGGATACAGAGGGACGGTACACTGCATGGCGGGGATGAGGATCTCTTTGGCGTGCGCGTCTGTAAAAAACGCGGCAAACGCCGTCCGGTAGGCAAGGGAATCGTATTTCTGCTTGCTCCGGATGCATTTTCGAATGTATTTACCTCCAAGCAGGTCATCCGCAGATTGACGCTCGCCGCACGCAAGCACTTTACAGGTGTGCGCGTTTTGCCTTTGCCTATCGCAAATGGCGGAGCAGGGACGGTGGACGCATTGTTGAGCGCCTGCAATGGGACAGGCCGCACAGTGCAGATTCAGGGTCCGCATGGGGAAAAAACGCAAGCGCGATATGCGGTGCTGCGAGGGTCAACGGCTGTCATTGAAATGCCCGGTGAATTTGTAAAGCACAATGAAGCCCAAGATAGCGGATGCTCCAGCTTTGGCATAGGCGAACTCATACGCAGGGCCATGGATGAAGGCTTAAAAGAGATAATCATCGGTCTTCCCCAAAACTGTATAGATGACGGAGGACTTGGCTGTCTGCGTGCTTTAGGCGCAAAACTGTTGGATAATGAAGGAAATGAACTAGCCGGAGCTGCGAAGGATTTGGCAAATGTCGCGAAAATAGATACGGAGCTTCTGCATTCCCACCTTCGCGACACAAAGTTTATTTTTATGACGGATGACGAGATACAGCCAAATGCAGGGCTTACAGGAATCGCTCAGCTGCTTGATCGGGCCGGGGGCACGGATACGCAAACCATATCCATATCTGCCCCTGCCGTCGATTTTGTTGCAACGCTTATGGCACTCCTTCATGCTGAAAGGAAATCAGCAATTGATTCACTTCTTTATGCTGCGGAATTTGATCGCAGGCTGAAAAACGTATCGCTCGTAGTGACAGGCACAGGGAGCCTTGATGCGCGGAGCCTAAAACCCGGAAGCGTGGTGGAAACCATTGTCTCCCGCTGCAGCAAGCATAAGGTGCCTGTTGCGGTCATTGCGGGGCAGGTCGGCCCCGGGGGGGAGACATTGCTGGATATTTGCGAATGCAGCGTGATTTCAGCGGTAGATGCGCCGATTTCCCTTGAAGACGCGACTGAGAAGGCGGTTGTACTGTTTGACAATGCAGCGAACCGGATGTTCCGCTTTATCCGGCTGGGCAGGGAAATTGAGCGCGTTTCCGCCAGAAAGAGCAAAAAATAGAGGAGGAGGCTCCCGATATGGCCGTTAAAGAACATCAGAATATTGCGCGAGATACCTGGAATATTTTCATGCAGTTATGTCAGACGCATACGTTCTGCATGCAGCATACATTGAAAAAATACGGTCTGTATGAGGGGCAGCCGGCCTTTTTGTTCCGTATTCGGGATATGGGCAAGCCAAGTCAGATCGAGCTTGCGCAGTCGCTGGGCGTAAGCAAATCTTCCGTCGGCGTTTCTCTTCGCAGGCTTGAAAAGAGCGGGTTTGTGAAACGGGAACAGGACCCTGCGGACAGCCGCAGCAATCGGGTGTCGCTTACAAAGAAAGGGCAGGAATTTGCCCATTGGTGCGAAATGGATGTCGATATGATTGCCAACAATCTGCTGGAGGATTTTGAAGGGGAAGAGCGCGAGGCGGCTCTGCGTACATTAAAACGACTTTTAAAGGGACTGGAAGCCATGCGTACCCGTATAAAGTCATAACACAAAGTCTGATGCCTTAAGCATTCCCGCAAAACGGGGATGCTTTTTTGTTAACCTGCAGATACTGTAGGCGGGTGAAATTATGAAGAAGACGATATGGGAGACGCTGCGCTTTGACGAACCTGATCAGGAGTTCGAGCTGCTTGAAACTGAGCAGGGAAATCCCGGCTTTTTAGGCGGCTGGCCGGATTCTCAGGAATCCAAGCAGGAACCGCCTGCGCCGCCGGCATCCAGCAGCCTGACGGAAAATGAAAACAGGCTAAAGAAAGAATATTACAAAGATATCAACCCGGATATTTTGCTGCGGCGGTTTATGCTGGGCGGCACGATTCCTGCGCTTGTTGTTTGCATCAACGGCATGGCCAGTACGACTCAGGTCAACGATTTCATACTTCGTCAGGGCATGGTTCCCGGCTGTATGATGGCAGCGGGAGAAAACCTTGCACAATATGCGTTCGAACATGTATTTGCACATCAGGATGCGTCTTTGGAGAACGACTGGGCGAAAATCAAAATGGCAATCTGCGAGGGCAGGACGGCGGTATTCATAGAGGGTGACAGCCAGGCAGTGCTCATGGATACGCGCGGGTTCGAAAAACGCAGCGTAAGCACTACCCAGAATGAAAAGGTCATCCGCGGGCCGCAGGAAGGGTTCAACGAGAGTATTCGCACCAACGTAACGCTTCTCCGCAGAATTATCAAAACTGATGATTTCATCTGTGAATTTCAGGATGCTGGAGGCAAAAACAATGTTGTGATGGTGATTGCTTATCGTGCAAGCGTAGTCAATCCCAAGCTTCTCGAAGAAGTCAAGCGTCGCCTGGAGAAGGTTGACACACGCATGATACTCAACAGCGGCACTCTTGAACAGCTTACAGAGCAACACAGCCTTTCCCCGCTGCCGCAGATACTCACTACGGAGCGTCCCGACCGCGCGGCGGCGCATATCATGCAAGGGCATGTGGTGGTGATTTGTGAAGGCAGTCCTACTGTGCATGTCATGCCAGTCACACTTTTTACTCTAATGGCAACATCCGAAGATTCATTCATGCGGCGGCCGCTGGGCAGCGTGTTGCGTATTGTCAGGTATATCGGCGCAACATTGAGTATATTGCTGCCGGGCTATTTCCTGTCGCTTGCGCTGCATCATCAGGGCATGATGTCCACGGAAGTCGTCACCACAATTATTGCTTCTCGGCAAATGGTATTTCTTCCGCTGGGCGTGGAGATGATATTTCTGTTATGGGTATTTCAGCTGATCAGAGAGGCGGGGTTGCGCGTCCCGGGCGGAGTTGGTCAGGCAATCGGTATCATCGGCGGATTGATATTGGGGCAGGCGGCAGTTGCGGCTAATATGGTAAGCACGGTCGTACTGATTATCGTTGCGCTGTCGGGCATGGGGAATTTTACAATTCCGGATTATTCCACGCAGATCGCGGCGGAATATTTTCGGCTCATATTAGTGATATTGGGCTGGATTGGCGGATTACTGGGCCTGACTGCCGGATTGCTTGCAATTGCTGCATGGATGGCCACGCTCAAATCGTATGGCGTACCTTTTCTTACGCCGGTCGCGCCAAAGACCTATTCGAGTCGACCGCCGATATTGCGCGGCGCAATCACGCAGCATCAGCGCGGGGATGATTATACGAACACGCAGGAGGGAGCTTCATGAATTTGCGGCAGGGGCGCATTGGAAGACAGGAAGCGGCATGTGCGGCGGCCATAGCGGCTGCGGCAAGCGGTATATTCACTCCGGATGGACAGGCTTTATATTCTAAAGGGAATTCTGCGTATGTGTCCATGCTGCTGTCGGCAGGATTGGCCCTTATCGTATTTCTTTTAGTGGCAGGTGCTATGCGCAGGACCGGTTGTGAAACGCTGTGGAGCCTGCTGCGGTGCGGACTTGGCCCGATATTCGGACGTATTGCGGCCCTGCTCATCAGCGCACTACTCATTGCATCGGCGGCTTCGGTTCTGAGCCGCTTTTCGCTTATGCTCAGCAGATTTGTATATCCTGATGCTGCGGAATGGCAAATACTTGCTTATCTTGTGCCTGCTTCCTTTATTCCTGCGTGGCTGGGGCTCGAAGGAATAGGCAGGACGGCACGGTTGTTTATTTGGCTGATACTTGCGATGCTGCTCGGTGCGCTCATTATGGCGGCTTACAATTATGAACTGCACAGACTTGCACCTTTTCTCGGCGACGGAGCGGTAAATATGGTAGATTTGGGGGCACGCAATTCACTGTTGTTTCTGCCTGCTCTGTTAGGTCTTCTAATATCCGCGCGGGGCGTACATGGTACAGTTGCTGCAAGAAAGGCCGGTTATGTAGCTGGAATAGCTGCGGGCGTCATGAGTGCGGTGTGTCAGCTTTGTCTGGGTATGACATATCCATACAAAGATCTTGCGCAAATGCATTCACCGATGTATCGCATCACGATGAACTTCAGGTCAGGCGGTTATTTCCCCAGAATGGATAAGCTGCTGCTGTTTGGATGGGTCTTATCCGGTATGCTCGCTTCAGGTTTTTATATATACACGGCCGCGCTGTTATTTTGTGAAGCGTTTGAACAGGAAGATATTCGGCCATCTATCTTAGCATTCTCCGTTCTTATGGGAGCGCTTTCTTTGCTCATGCATGCGGAGGCGGATTTTATTGAACAAACGGCCGCAATTATTTCCGCTTACGGATGGATCATTGCCATTGTACCGGTATTGTTTGCTGCGATTTTAAGCCGGATAGTTAAAAGAAACGGGAAAGAGGGCGCTCGTGTATGAGGGTAAAATTCAGGGCGGCAATGGCGCTCATTTTGTGTATATTGACTATGATGTCCGTTGGCTGTATGGGTGCAAGAAGCCCGGACGAATATGGGTATGCCCTGATAATAGGGATTGATCAGGGGAAAGAAAAAACGTTTTCTGTGAGTATGCTGCTGCAGAGAGGCAACGGCGGATCAGAGAGCAAGGAAGGAAATTTATGCCCGCTGGTCAGCGTGGAATGCGAGGATTTGTTTGAAGCAGTTGAACTCATTGAAAGCGGACTGCCGTTTGCGCTTAGCCTGTCGCGTACAACGGCTATTATATTTGGAGAAGACGCCGCCAAAAGCGGCACACTCGAACAACTTTTGTCTGCATCGCTTGGAACGCTGCATATTCGGTATTACGCCAATTTGATTGCAGTTCGGGGAAAAGCACAGGATTTTTTAACGGGGATACAAAGTGAACTCAATCCAAATGTAGCAAAATTGCAATACAACTTTGTAGAGTTCAGCAATGAGACCGGATATGTTCCCGCCATAACGCTTGCGCAGTTCTACGACCGTGCCTGGAATGAGACAGGAGACATTGTCCTTCCGTTAGGTATGCTCGAAAGACAGAAGGACCAAGCAAGCGGGGGCGATAAATCTAAAGCATCCGAACCAACGCAAGAGCCAAAGCCCGGTACTGACAAACAAACGTCAAAGAGCGGAAGCGAACCATCCAATGGAGCCCCTACAAAAAGCCCTATACCTGCGCCGACTACCGATTTGTTGGGGTCAGCGGATTATTTGCCCGGGCAGACAAACCGAGAAGGGGGATTGGATTCCGGGCTGCTGGGCTGCGCGTTGTTCCATGGGACGAAACTGCAGGGATATCTGAATGGCCCGCACACGCAGCTGCTGCTCATGGCGACCGGAAAATTCAACAAGGGAAGAATACTGCTGCCTGATCCTGAAGGACGGTTGATCAGTGTTCTGCTGCAGAGCAAAGGTAAACCTCATGCTTCAATCACACTTGCAGATCAGCCGCAGGCACATATTTCTCTGGCGTTGTACGCTTCGGTTGAGCAGCCTGCTTCCGTTTCGGATAACAGCAGGGAACAATTGACTGCGCATTTTTCGGACTATTTGCAAAAAGGAATGCTGAATGTTTTCAATGCCTGCAGGGATATCGGATGCGATTCGTTCGAACTTGGGAAAGCGGCAGTCATGCAGTTTACTGACACGCAACAGTGGGAAGCTTACAACTGGCCTGAAGTCTACAAAAAAACACAGGCTTCTTTTTCAGTTGAAATTTTGATCGAATACAATCCGACACATTCAAGATTGGAATAAAAGGGGGCAGCTATGCTGTTATTTGTAGTATTGGAAGGGATATCTACCGTATATGGCGCTGCTTACGCATGGCACTGTATCAAGCAGAGGCGTACATTAGGCACAGCCGGCGCATTGTTGTTGTGCCTGTTTGGTTTAACAGCAGGTATTCTGTTGTATATCTATGTTATGTAGGTTGCTTTTTTGAGAACAAGCGATTAACCTTTTTGCGGATGCTTTGCTTTCTTGCGGCGGTTTTTTCAGTGTCAACCAGATATGAAGCTTCGATCCATACAATGATGTCGCCTTCTCTGGCGTCTTCGGCTATCAAGTTTCTGCGAATATTGACAAACTCACCTGTTTCACATTCGCAGACAGCATAATCGCCTTCGAAACGGTCGATGATGAGCATATGTGACCCCTTTCAAAACAATTATTGGACTAAATTATACTATGCGTTTTCTATTTTTGTACAGTGAGAGGTTAAAAAATTGAATAATAGTCGAAAATTGTCGTGTTTGATCAAAACTTATGGTATGATGAAATCAGTATCATGCGACTCGTGTGTTGAGCATAACGGGAGGAGCGTGTTATAATCAAATGAAAAGTAAGATCAATTTTGTTGAAGGCATGCCGGTAGAAATACCTGCGCTCGATGAAACTGGTGAACAGGAACGCGCCCGCCTGAATGCTTTGGCTCTTCAGGAATATGAGGATACCGGAACGCTTGTCAGTGAAAAGCTGCAGGAAGCAAACACGTATTTTCAGGAAAAAGCAAAGAAGCATATTTTGCAGGATGAGGCGAAACCAGATTAATTGGGCTGAGGCATTCCGGACGGAGGCTTAGCATGCTCCAAACGAACACTGCGGAGGTTTTGCAAGGCATTTTGGATGCCATGCAGGACATGTTGCGTGTGCTCGATCTCTCGCAAAACGTAGTTTTGAGCAACCAGAGCTACTCACGCTGTTTTGGTACACAGCTTGGTAATACCTGCAGCGAGATGTTCTGTACCGGGAACCCATGCAGAAACTGTGTTTCCCGCCAGGCTCTCATGAATGGGCAGACCTATCAAAAGAACAAAAAATTCAAAGGGCGGACGTATTGGGTTAACGCTTCGCCTCTTTATGATTCCCAAGGTGAAGCAATTGGCACCGTCGAGGTGTTTCGGGATATTACAGATCAGGTCATGCAGCAGCAGTTGCTGCGATCACAGAACAAGCGTCTGTTGCGTGAGGCAAATCTTGCGGCCAGAATGCAGCGCGAATTGTTCTTGGCGCAGGATAAACTGGATTCACGCGTAAGCATAAGTTCCCGTTATCTTCCCGCCAGCAGTCTGGGCGGAGATATGTTTGGCAGCATAAAGCTTTCGGATGGCCGCATAGGTTTTTATATAGCGGATGTATCCGGCCATGGTATGGCGGCGGCGATGATAACGCTTCTTCTTGCTAACGCTCTTCGCGGAATACATGCCCAATCCGCCGCGCATATGCTCAATAGTGCACGGGAAGCGTTTGTGTCCATGGTGCGCGATGTTCAGCTTTATGCGACCATGTTTGTCGCGTTGCTTGATCCCGAAAGCGGAAAGCTGCAGTGGGCCAATGCCGGATTGAATGCTACACCGCTGCTTATGGGAGAAAATGGCCTGGAACATTTATATGCGCCGTCCCTGCCGATCTGCAGTTGGGAAGAAAACATCACCTACCATAATCATGAAACCGTTTTACCCGTAAACGGCAGTCTGTTGCTGTATACCGACGGTCTTCTGGATCAAAAATCCAGCCGTTTGAGCGAAGACGAATTAGAGCGGCGGATGCTGCGCCAAACGGGAGAAACATTGCTGGATGTCTTGGAAAAACAGGTGCTGATTGACCATGAGGATGACGTCTGTATGCTTCTCGTCACCCGCAGGCAAGATGACAGCACTGTGAACAATTCATAAATAATTTCATACCCAGCCGCATGGCGGCTGTTAAATAGGGAATACATTTAGTATAATAGGCGTATCGGCGCATATAAGTGGAGCTTAATGAACACCTGTTTATTGGCCCCGACTTTTCGCCGTTTTGTATACATGTGATGGACGGGCGCTTTGGCGCGCCTGAAGGGGGTGCAGACATGTCCTATGACGAAATTGTAAATGCCATAGCGAGCGGCTTTGGCCAGTTTTCGTTTGGGGACGCGCTGGATATCCTCATTATCGCATGGATTCTTTATAAACTGATTGTCTGGACAAAAGAAACGCGCGCATATCAGGTTTTAAAGGGATTTGCCATACTTGCGCTGTCTTATTTTGTAAGCCAGATACTTGCCCTTCATACGCTTAGCTTTTTACTCGGGACGATTGTACAATCCGGAATTATCGTGGTTGTCATACTCTTCCAGCCTGAAATAAGGCGTGCTTTTGAACACATAGGTAGAGGGCATTTGTTTGACCGTTCTGTTTGGAATGGGCTGGGCAGGGATCCTTCGGATATTGTGCGCGAGCTACATAAGGCGGTGCTGGGCATGGCACGCCGCCGTGTAGGTGCGCTGATTGTGATGGAGCAGACTGTCGCTCTGGGAGATATTATATCGACCGGAACCCGTATTGAGGGGCTCATTTCCAGTTCACTGATAGAAAATATATTTGAGCCCAATACACCGCTGCACGACGGTGCTGTGATTGTAAGAAATGATACAATTGTTGCAGCAGGATGCTTCCTGCCCCTTTCTGACGATGTCGATATCGCACGTGAACTTGGCACGCGGCACAGGGCAGCATTGGGCATTTCGGGCGTGTCGGACAGCATAACACTTGTTGTATCCGAAGAGACTGGCATTATTTCTGTCGCACAGGATGGTAAACTTGTGCGTTATATCGATTCAAAAGCGCTTAAGGATTTGCTGGACGGCATTTATCAAAAGGATCGCGGCAATTCGTTTGCTTGGTTTGGGCGGAGGAACAAGGATGAAAAATAAGAATGAGGCCGGCAAAAAGGTTGGAACATTCTTAAAAAATATATTCCTTAAGAATTTGGGCGTTAAAATTGCCTCGCTTGTTTTTGCTACCGTTTTGTGGGGCATTGTGCTTACCCTCCAGAATCCCAATAGGATTAAGACACTCCAGAATGTACCCATCAGCTTCGCGGGAGAAGCCGATTTGCAGGCGCGCGATCTTGTTGTAAGAGGCAATCCGCTTTCCGGTATGGAAGGAATTACTGTTAAGGTCAGTACGCCAATTACCAATTACGCCGATCTGAGCGTGGATCATATCTCCGCTTCCGTCAGTTTGAATAACGTCAAGTCTGCCGGTATCTGGGAGCTGCCCGTCAATGCTACCGTTTCCGCAAGGCTTTCCGATACAAGAGTCGAAAGTGTAAACCCGGAGAAGATTACCGTTGAGGTCGACGTATTGGCGACAAAAACGGTGCCTGTCGAGGCATACTATGAAGGAACGCTGCCCAACGGCTATTGGGGCGCGCCGGCCGAACTAAGCATGTCCTATGTGGATATTCGCGGACCCAAACAGGATATGGAGCATGTGACGCGCGCAATCTGCAAAATACAGATGACGGACCGCAAGCAAAGCTATAACGACGCCGTTACTGTAACTTTACTCGACGAGAACGGCAACGAGATGGATTCCTCACTATTTCTGGGAAGTCTGCCGGCCGTTACCGTAAAAATGACCGTGTACCCAATGAAACGGGTTCCCGTGAATGTAACGGGTTCTTTGCTGGGTGCCGACAATCTGCCGGCAAATTACGAGCTATACGCTGCAACAGCCACGCCGGCCACACTGGATATCGTGGGCGAGGCGTCCGCGCTAGAAGGAATCAATTCACTGGTGCTTACCGGGCTTGATGTTGCCGGGCAGAAAGAATCTATGCACGAAACTTTGACCGTACAGGTGCCCGAAGGCGTTACGCTGCTTGGCAGTAACGGTGAAGTGGAAGTGTTCGTAGATATTCGCGAGAAAACCAGCAGCAAGCGCTTCGAATCCGTACCCATTGTTTGCAAAAGCTTGGGAAAAGGTCTCAAAGCAACGGTCAGCAGTGAAAACACGGATATCGATGTATCCGGGCGCATCAGTCTTGTTGATTTGTTGGAACGCAACGATGTCGAAGCTTTCGTTGATCTGAAAGGCCTCAAGGAAGGCGTATATGATTTGGATGTCAGCGTATACCTTGGCAACGATGAAACTACGCTGGAACTGACCTCGGTACTGAGTGTATCAAAGGTCACCGTTACCATATCAAAGGCATAACGGTTGGGTTGCTGAAAAGTATGAGGCGCCCGAAAAGGCGCCTTTTTTATGAGAATGTTGGAAATGAATTGAGGCAAACATGGCACTGCTGCTGACGGATATCAAAATGCCCATAGAAACCCAATGGAACGAAATGCCCGCTCTTATATCAGCCCAGTTTGATTTGCCTGCACAGAGCGTGCAGGCTACGCGTATCATTCGGGAATCACTCGACGCACGCAAAAAAAACGATATTCATTTTCGTATATCAGCAGTGGCGCAATTGGAGTCTATTTGGCAGAATCGTCTGGTAAAGCGCGGGGATAAACGTGTCTCGATATACACGCCGCCTGCGGAATACAGCCTTCCGACTGGAACTGAGCAGCCAAAGGGAAGAATAGTAGTCGTCGGATTTGGCCCCGCCGGCATATTTGCCGCTTATTTTCTTGCACAGGCCGGTTACAAGCCGCTTGTATTGGAGAGAGGCCGGGAGGTCGCCCAAAGAAAAGCAGATGTTCTGCGCTTCTGGAGCAATGGAGCTTTGGATGAACAAAGCAATGTCATGTTCGGGGAAGGCGGCGCCGGTACATTTTCGGATGGAAAACTCACTACGCGCAGCAAGGATGCGCGGGCGGATGTCGTGCTGGCCACATTAGCCAAACATGGTGCGCCGGACGATATTGTATATCAGGCGAAACCGCATGTAGGCACCGATCTGCTGCAGAATGTTGTGCGTGATATGCGCGAAGCCGTTTGCAATATGGGCGGAGAGATTCGATTTGAGTCCCGAATGTCCGATCTGCATATACAGGACGGCGAACTCGCTGCTGTCGATGTGATGCACAACGGAAAAAAGGAACGAATCGCCTGCGCAGCTTGTGTGCTTGCTGCGGGACAAGCCGCTCGTGACGTATATGAACTGCTGCTGCATAAAGGGTTAACGCTTGTGCCCAAGTCCTTTGCCGTGGGCGTGCGAATTGAGCATCCGCAGGGAATGATCGACAGGGCGCAGTTCGGCGCTTTGGCAGGACATCCAAGGCTAGGCGCAGCGGAATATCGCCTGACAGCCCAAAGCGGAACCCGAGGCGTATATACATTCTGCATGTGTCCGGGAGGACAGGTTGTGGCATCCTCATCTGAGGAAGAACAAGTGGTTGTCAACGGCATGAGCGACCGCGCGCGCAACGGCAAAAACGCGAATGCCGCTGTTATTGTGCAGGTCGGTCCCGAAGATTTCGGCCATGATCCGCTCTCAGGTGTGCGCTTTCAGCAGGAGCTTGAGCGTAAGGCGTATTTGCTGGGAGCATCGGATGGAGCGTATTTTGCCCCCGCTCAAAGATTGGAAGATTTTCTCACGTTGCGTCAAAGCCGGACTTTTGGCGATGTGAAGCCATCGTATCGGCCTGGTGTTTCTATGCATAAGATGGATGCGCTGCTTCCGGAATATGTCTGTGCCGGCATACGGGATGGGATTGCCGGATTTTCGAGGCAGCTGAAAGGATTTGATCTGCCCGATGCCGTGCTCACAGCCGTAGAAAGTCGCACAAGTTCTCCGGTACGCATAGTGCGCGATGAGCGGGGTGAAGCGCCGGGTGCCGCCGGGCTGTACCCGGTCGGGGAAGGTGCGGGGTATGCGGGTGGTATTGTCAGTGCGGCTATTGACGGTATGCATGCCGCAGAGCGCATAGCCGCGAAATTTAAACCTCAGCCATGAAAATTTATACATTGATTTTTATTATAATACATACCATTCTCTGAGAATTAGTTGTATAATTGTACTGTGAGCGACTGAGATATACAGATAGGATACTGCAATGAAGCAATTTTACGTGTTAATAGGAAACTTCGGAAGCGGCAAAACGGAAATCTCGCTTAATCTGGCGATGAACACCGTTAAGACAGGCAAAAGCGTTCTGGTTGATCTGGATATTGTAAATCCCTATTTCCGTTCCGCAGAACGCAAGGCCGAACTGGAGCAGGCCGGCGTGAAATTGCTGTATCCTGTATTCGCATTGTCCGCAGTGGATGTACCGTCATTGCCACCGGATATTTATTCAGTATTTGTGGATAACAGCGATACGGTCATATTTGATGTGGGGGGAGATCCTGCGGGTGCTACAGCGCTTGGCCAGTATAAGGCGAATTTCAGCGCGATTCCCGAAGAAGCGCTCGAAGTGTTGTATGTAGTCAATGCGCGCAGGCCGCTTTCTTCTACGCCCGACGCTGTGCTGGATATGATCAATCGGATCAGTTACCGTTCGCGCCTGGCCATTACAGGCTTGATCAACAATACCAATCTGTCCTATGAAACATCATCGGATGATTTGTTTGCGGGATATGAATTGCTAAAAGAAGTTTCGGAAAAGACAGGCATCCCTGTCGAATATACCTGCGGCACAGCCGAACCATTGCAGGAATACCTTTCCCTTTCTGAAGAAAAAGGGTTGGACAAGCGGTATATCGGAAAAACAATGGAATTGAACATATATATGCGCAGGGACTGGGATCGTTTTACAGAACTCGGAATATGACGCGCCGCCTGCCCAGACTGGAAAATTTCTGATTGGGCTTAAAACGGCGGCAAAGCGTTTACATAATATTTAGTTTAGGAAAGAGAGGTTGAACAAGCAATGGCCGTGGTAACCATTAACGAAGAACTTTGCAAAGGCTGCGGACTCTGCGTGCGGGCGTGTCCGAAAAAGATCATGCAGTTGTCCAAATCCAAGCTGAACTCCAAAGGCTATCACCCTTCGGAGGTAACCGATATGGCAGCATGTATCGCCTGCGCGTCCTGCGCACGTACCTGCCCGGACGTCGCTATTCAAATTGAGAAGTGAGGAGTAAACGCAATGGCTAAGAAACTTATGAAAGGCTGCGAGGCGATTGCGGAAGCCGCCATACAGGCTGGCTGCCGATTCTTTTTCGGTTACCCCATCACCCCGCAGAACGATATTCCCGAATACATGTCCGCCCGTATGCCCAAGTTGGAAGGCGGCTGTTTCCTGCAGGCGGAAAGCGAAGTCGCCGCCATCAACATGGTTTACGGCGCAGCTGGCGCAGGCGCGCGCGTCATGACTTCGTCATCCAGCCCCGGAATTAGTCTGAAAATGGAAGGCATCTCCTATATCGCCGGTGCGGAACTGCCCTGTGTAATCGTAAACGTCATGCGCGGCGGGCCGGGCCTTGGCTCCATTCAGGCGTCTCAGGGCGATTATTTCCAGGCTACAAAAGGCGGCGGACACGGCGATTACCATATGGTCGCTTATGCACCCGCATCCGTGCAGGAAGCAATCGACCTCATGCAGACTGCCTTCGATGTGGCGGATAAATACCGTACACCCGTCATGGTTCTGGCAGACGGCATCATCGGCCAGATGATGGAACCTGTCGAGATAAAGACAAACCAAAACCCGCAGACTATGAAAAAGGACTGGGCGACGACCGGCTGGAGCGCCTCAAAATCGGAACGGCCCCGTTCGGTGATCAACTCTCTTTATATAGAGGTTGAGGAACTGGAAATCCTGAATGATCGTCTGCAGGCACGGTATGCCGAAATTGAAAAGAACGAGACGTTGGTCGAGCTGTATAATCTCGATGGCGCGGAATATGTGATTTGCGCATACGGCACTGTAGCACGTATCTGCAAAACGGCGATCGCCCAACTTGCGAAAAAGGGCGTTAAAGTCGGATTGGTACGGCCCATCACCATATGGCCGTTCCCCAAGAAGGCAGTGCACGATGCTATTGTTGCGTCCGGCGTGAAGAAGGGGCTGTGTGTGGAAATGAGTGCAGGCCAGATGATAGAGGATGTAAAGCTCGCTGTTAATGGAGAAAAAGAAGTCGAGTTCCTCGGTCATCCCGGCAGCCGCGTACCCACCGCCGAAGAAGTCGCCGATAGAATATTGCAGATGAGGGGGGCTTGACAATGGCGATCGTATTTAAAAAGACCCCGGTTCTTGCCGATACGGTGATGCATTATTGCCCGGGCTGCGGCCACGGCATCGTCCATCGCCTTGTGGCGGAAACGATAGAAGAGTTAAATTTGCAGGATAGAGCCGTGGGCGTGGCGCCCGTCGGCTGTGCTGTATTCGCTTACCGGTATTTCAACATCGATATGCAGGAGGCCGCTCATGGCCGCGCACCCGCCGTGGCGACGGGTATCAAACGCGTATTGGGACCGGAAAGCTGCGTGTTCACTTATCAGGGCGATGGCGATCTTGCATCCATAGGCACGGCAGAAATCGTGCAGGCAGCGCATCGCGGTGAGAAGATTACCACCATATTCATCAACAACGCCATTTATGGCATGACGGGCGGTCAGATGGCGCCCACCACGCTTGTTGGCCAGAAGACCACGACATCGCCTTACGGCCGTGATCAGGAACATTGCGGCAGCCCCATCCGTATGGCGGAAATGCTCGCGACAATCGAAGGCGCGGCTTACATTGAGCGCGTTGCGGTCAACTCAACGGCAAACATCGTTCGTGCAAAAAAGGCTATCCGTAAGGCGTTTGAGACGCAGATGGAAGGGAAGGGCTTCTCCATGGTAGAAGTGTTGTCCACCTGCCCGACCAACTGGGGCAAGTCTGCAACCGAATCGATGGATTGGCTGGAAAGCGACATGATCCCGTATTATCCGCTGGGCGTCAAGAAGGAGGTTTGAGCATGCTGGAGCAAAATCTTTTCGCAGGCTTTGGCGGACAGGGCGTCCTGCTGATGGGCCAGCTTCTCGCTTATGCGGGCATGATAGAGGATAAGTTTGTATCCTGGCTGCCTTCTTACGGTCCGGAAATGCGCGGCGGTACGGCAAACTGCAGCGTGAATATTTCTGACGAGCCCATAGGCTCTCCGGTCGTAAGCAAAGCAACGGCAGTCGTCGCGATGAACCGTCCCTCGCTGGAAAAGTTTGAATCCTCGGTGCAGCCGGGCGGTATGCTGTTTATCAACAGCTCTATTATTGATAAGAAGGCCGAGCGCAGCGATATTCAGGTTTACTATGTACCCTGCAATGAAATCGCGGAAGAACTTGGCAACGGCCGTGTGGCCAACATGGTCATGCTGGGCGCGTATATCGCAAAAACGCAGTGCGTTGATATTGAGAATGTGTTGAAAGCTCTGCTCGATAAGCTGGGCGAGAAGAAAGCACACCTCATTCCGCTCAACCGTGAAGCGCTGCTAAAGGGCGCTGCCGCGGTGCAGTAATAGTACTACTTCAAAAGGCGGGGCAATGCCCCGCCTTTTTCGTTGGATAGAAAAAACCGGAGCTTTTACTCCGGTTTTGTGATGATCCGATATTACCTGAACCCGCCTGCCATACTGCGAGACTTTGTCCTCGGCGAAAAATGCTTGCGGTGCGTTTGCGTTCCGTTTCGGTTAAAGCCCAGATTGGCGACCTTAGGCTTTGCCATTTCGGGGCTTTGCTCAAGTTCGGGGCCAGTCGGGATGATCATGGCGCGTAAACTGCGCATCATGGTCTTGAGCTGTGCACGCTCATCGGGATAGATCAAGGTATGCGCGATGCCTTTTTGTTCCGCGCGGCCTGTTCTGCCGATACGGTGTACATAGCTGTCGCTGTCGAGGGGTATATCGTAATTAATGACTGCGTCAATGTTGTTTACATCTATACCGCGAGAAGCTACGTCGGTCGCGATCAGCACGTCAAGCTTGCCAGTGCGATATTGCTGCATAACGCGTTCGCGCTGGCTTTGACGCATATCCCCATGCAGCGCGTCGGCTCGCACACCCTTTTCCTGCATGCGCTCTGCGAGTTTTTTCGCCATACGTTTGGTGTTCACAAACACCAGCGTAAGTGCAAAATTTTCCTCTTTGAGCAGCGATGAAAGCTTTGCTTCCTTCCCGCCGATGGGTACCTCCGAATAATACTGCTTCACAGAGTCGACCGTCATCGAAGTCTGCTCAACCCTTAGGATTTCAGGATTTTGCTGATACGTTTCCGCAATGGTGAGGATTTCGCTGCTGAGCGTTGCGGAAAACAAGGCAGTCTGTCTTTCTTCCGGAACGCTATCGAGTATTCTGTTCAGGTCAGGACGGAAGCCCATGTCCAGCATGCGATCTGCTTCGTCCAGTACGACCATGCGTACATCCTGCAAGCGAATGGTCTTGCGCCCCATATGGTCAAGCAAGCGCCCAGGAGTTGCTACGACGATCTGCGGCCTGCGGCGCAGCGCCGCAAACTGCTTTTCAATGCGTTCGCCGCCGTATATTGCGGCTATACGCACACCGGGCTTGCTCGTCGCCAGCTGCTTAAGCACGGAGGTGATTTGTAACGCGAGTTCGCGCGTGGGGCAAAGTACCAGTGTTTGCAGCGCGTAGGACGTGTTGTCCGTACGCTCAATGACGGGTATGCCGAACGCGCAGGTCTTTCCCGTTCCGGTAGGTGCCTGCACAGCAGCGTCTTTGCCGTCAAGCAAGGGCTTGATTGAAAGCTGCTGCACAGGCGTGGCGTATGAGAAATTCATCCCGTCCAGGCACGTGAGCAGTTCCTTTGATATTCCTAATGTGTTAAATGCCGTTTGTTCCATGATTACTCCTATTCTATCGGTTGCGTTGTGCTGCGCACTGTCGGCCGGCTGTCCGAATGTCTGTTAAACAGAATTTCAAGTGCGCCTGCATGCCGCCATACTTTATTACAATAAAAAACACATGTCCTTTGCAAATCATCAACCAACAATGACTTACAGGACATGTGAGGCAATGGTGCATGCTGAATACTTATGAATCATAGCATGTACAGTAAAATTTGTCAACTCTGCTACGTACCGCTTCAGATCGGTTGGATATTTCTAAACTATACAAATTGATGCTTGGGAAAGTTGACTTAATTATAACGAATAAAAATAATTATATTTTTCTTATTTTTTTTACTAAACTAATTGTAAATTGTGCCGAAGTTATAAATAATATATGTTTACGTACCTATTTGTTAAATACTGTAAGGAGATTGTTATTGGATTTTGGAACAATGATTATGATTCCTATCGCTGCTCTGGCGAGTGGAATTATATCGTTAGTGCACAAGGGCCACTCGAAATTGTGGGGATTTTTTATTGCGCTTCTCAGCCTTGCCTTTGGCCTGTTTTTATATAATAACATCACGCTGTTCAAGAATTGGAACAATATATTGATAATTTCGGGCGGTTGCATCGCAGTTTTAGATACGCTCTATCTTTTTCTGGTTGTACGCAATGACCGCCGTATTCATAAAAAAGGAAACGCGAAAAAAGCGGGCAGAAGGAACGTCAATTCCGCACCAAACACACCCATTCAAAAAACGAATTGCGAAGCATTCGATCTTTCTTACACTTCTGCTGCTGAACTCCATATTAAACGAAAACCGGTTGTATGTGAAATACAGTATGTAGCAGAAGAAAACACCCTTGATGCAATACCTGATGTTTTTGTGTCACACAATGCAGGTATGTTGACTATTGCTCCGGGCAATTGGCCTTTGGGGGAAGTTAGATATCCACAAGTGATGGAAGAACATGCAAATGTGCTGGAGGCTATGCCAATCAGCCAGATGGATGACAGCACGCCCAACCAGTTTGCCGAAAGTTCGCTGTGTTCTGAACTTGAGGCGGTCGTCGATGCTGAGGCTTCGGATATCAGCGCTGATCCTTTCCACCCGGCCGATAAGAGAGATCCGGTACTTGATGTGCAGGATCAAATGATCAACGATTCTCCGACGACAAATATCGAGGAATTTTCACCAACGACAAATATTGAGGAAGATTCTCCAACGACAAATATTGAGGAAGATTCTCCGACGACAAATATCGAGGAAGATTCACCGACGACAAAGATCGAGGAAGTTTCACCAGCGACAAATATCGAGGAAGATTCACCGACGACAAAGATCGAGGAAGATTCTCCGGCAACAAAAAATGATGAAGAAAGCACCGTAAAATCTAAAAACGTATCGTATGACATGCCTTTCCAATCGTACATGCAAGAGATTACCCGGTTAGTATCCGAAAAGCAATATTCCCGTGCGAGGGCCGGCATATTTGAGGTGCTCGGCATGAATTTGGATTTATCCGCTGATGACAAAATGAGACTCATGCTGATTATGAAGTTGCTTAAAGATAAGGAAAAGGGTGCCGATGGAATACAAACGCGCTGAAATGCACAGAAAGAAAGGAAACATTAATGTAACGGCCGGTATAATCGCAACCCTTATAGCGATTTCTTCAATGATATTTCTGGGTGCGCTCGCGGGTATGAGGAGGGTGGCTGAAGCGCCGGTTTTTGCACCGAAAACGGTTATCAATGGTGTTGACATCGGGGTAATGAGCTTTGAAGAAGGGCGAGCTCAAATACTGGATTTTGAAAATGAGCAGTTCAACCAGATTAAAATCTGCTTAGTATATAACGGCGTCAAGGCATCGTTCGACGCGTCGGAACTTGGAATTTCCACCAACGCAGAACAGGCGCTTACCGTCGCGTACAGGCGCAATAAAACCGGGCAGATTGCAGGGGATTTCAATCAATATCAAGAAGCATATCAAACCGAAACGAGCATCAGAATTGACGATTTCCGTTTAAGGCATACAATTCAAGCATTTTTGGATGCAAACAATGTCCCCGCGCAGGATGCAAGTGCGTCATTCGACGTTGCGTCGAGAAAACTTCTCTTTACCCATGAGAAGAACGGTATTTCAGCGGATGCCAATGCAGTCTGTGAGCTTGTAAAAACGAAGATCCTGAAAAATGATTACAGCCCGCTTGAATTAAAGGGCAAGCTTGTCTACAAGACTTATGCAAAAACAACCGAGGCGATGCTTCGTAAAAACACAATACTTATCGGACAATGTTCTACTATCGCCAGCAACAATATGGATCGCAACGCCAACATTCAGTTGATGTGCGATGCGATCGATGGGCTTGCCATTCTTCCAGGGGAAACGCTCTCACTCAATGCCCTGGTTGGGCAGCGAACAGAGGGAAAGGGATTCCGGCCCGCCCCATCCATAATCGACGGTCAATTGGTTAACGATATCGGCGGAGGAATATGCCAGCTTGCCGGTACACTGTATAATGCAGCTTTGTATGCAAACATGGAAATCGTGGAGAGGGTGCACCATACCTGGCCATCCGAATATTTGCCTGTAGGGCTGGATGCAACTTTGAATTGGAATAATAAGGATCTCAAGATTAAAAACAATTCCAATTATCCTATATATATTTCAGCGGAATTCAAGAATCTCGTAGTAAAAGTTGAACTTTTCGGCCAGCCACCTCCGGAGGGAGTTGAAATTGATATTGAGACGATGATCATCAAGGAAATCGAAGCGCCTGCCCCTGATTTTGTTTATACCAATAAACTCCCTGCAGGGGAACGTAGAGTGAAAATTGCAAGCAGGAAGGGATACGAAGTATCGGTCTACCGGCATTATCTGAAGAATGGCGAAATTGTGATGAGTGAAGAAATCTCATACGACCATTTTCGTGCCATGCGTGGAACAGTATATCTGGGTACAGATGAAATAATAAAATGAGCTAAGCAGGAGGGAAGTCATGAAAAAATCGAGCGAGGTATTACGTCTCAAAGTGATGGGCATTCGCGAAGGAAGAGATAAGGGCACTATTGAGGATATCTTGATAAATGCGGTCACAAAGCTTGTGGAGTATTACATTATTAAGCACGGTAGAGGCTACGGATTTTACGCACTTGCATGCAAGGATGTCATCGGCATCGGAGCAGATTATGCAATCACCTCCTCGGCAGACAATGTGAAAAGGCTGTACGAATTCAAGGAACTTTTGGAAGCCACGGAAAAAGGGTTCTATATTATTGGCGCGACGGTGCTTTCGAGTTCAGGTGATATTATTGGCGAGGTAAATGATTTCAGCTATTCGGAGAAAACAGGTGAACTTCAGAAGCTTTTCCTGGACAACGGCAACGAATTTTTAGCGGATAAAATAGCCGCATTGGCGGGAAACACTGTGTTCCTTAACCTTGAGGAATATCCGGTCGCCCCGCCGGAAAGCGATCGGCTCTCGGAGATTGAAGAAGAATCCATTCAATTTCTGCTTGGGAAAACCCTCAAAACCGCAGTAATCAGCGAAGATGGAGAATTCCATGTCGATACCAATGTCGTATTGACGAGAGAACTGCTCGAAGAAGCCGCCAAACACGATGCCATACTGACTCTCACCATTAACGTTTAATAGGCTGCAAGCTCTTTGGAAAGAGTCATTGCTTTACGGCTGAACGGGTGCACTGCACCCGTTCAGCCTGCTGTTTGCTGGACATGCAGCACCCCCCCACCGGGCTTGAAGAAAATAATGGCCAAGATTGACAGCCATGAAACACCTAGATATAATGAAACGACAGGCGATGACAGGGAGAGTAACGGACTGCGCGGCAGCAGAGAGAAACGGTCAAGGCTGAAAGCCGTTTTGGCAGGCGCATTTTGTGAAGGACACCTTTGGAGCCGCTCCGCCAAACCCATATTGGCTCAGGCGGGGACGTATGCCGGCGTTAACGGTATGAGTGGAGCCATAATGGCTCAATCAGGGTGGTACCGCGGGTCTCCCGTCCCTATGCAGGATGGGGGACCCTATATTCATATCCGGGATATGGAGGAAAAGAAAATGGCTTTGCAGGCCCCAAAGGGAACGAGGGATGTTACCCCGCAGGAAAGTTATAAGTGGCAGTATGTCGAAGGTCTGGTTCGGGAAATCTGCGAAAGGCACGGTTTTTCTGAAGCCCGCACGCCTGTGTTCGAGCATACGGAGCTGTTTTTACGCGGCGTGGGCGATACAACGGATATCGTTCAGAAGGAAATGTACACATTTGAAGATAAGGGCGGCCGTTCCATTACCTTAAAACCGGAGGGTACGGCAGGCATCGTGCGCATGTTTGTTGAGCACAATCTGTCCAATGAAGCACAGCCCACCAAAATGTATTAC
Source organism: uncultured Oscillospiraceae bacterium (assembly GCA_964440115.1). Taxonomy (GTDB): domain Bacteria; phylum Bacillota; class Clostridia; order Christensenellales; family CAG-138; genus JAEWWD01. The sequence goes on from CAYTPV010000007.1 coordinate 77,769, forward strand.
CTCAACTGTCCTGTGTTCCGTTATGAAAAGCCGCAGGCAGGCCGTTTGCGTGAACATCACCAGTTTGGTATCGAGATGTTCGGTGCGCCCAAGGCCAGCGCGGATGCGGAGTGCATAGGCGTGGCTTTGGAATTGTTCCGGCGTGTGGGTGTGAAGGATCTCACGGTGCACATCAACAGCATTGGCTGCCCGAAATGCCGCCCGCAGTACCATGCGGCGCTCAAGGAATATCTGCACGGCCGTGAAAACGAGCTTTGTAAGACCTGTAAAGAACGGCTGGAGAAAAACCCTCTGCGCGTGCTGGACTGCAAGGAACCGGAATGCAAGCGCATTACTGCAGAGGCTCCTGTTATTCTCGATTATCTTTGCGACGACTGCAACAGCCATATGGCAGAATTGAAAGCCTGTTTGGATGTTATGGGCGTGCAATACTCCGTCGATCCTTATATCGTCAGGGGTCTCGATTATTACACGCGTACCGTGTTTGAAATCATCTCGACACATATCGGCTCGCAGGGCACGGTGTGCGGCGGCGGCCGTTATGACGGGCTGGTGGAAGAAATAGGCGGGCCGTCCCTGCCGGCAGTTGGATTCGGGCTGGGGCTCGAACGCCTTCTGCTCGTGGCGGAAAATCAGGGTGTCGTCATTCCGGAACCTCGTCCTTGCGATGTGTATATCGCCGCCATGGGCGACGCCGCAAGGCTTAAGGGCTTTGCGCTGGCATTTACGCTGCGCTCGTTGGGGCTGCGCGTGGAATGCGATCATGTAGGCCGCAGTTTTAAAGCGCAGTTCAAATATGCGGATAAGCTCGGCACGCGCTATGTTGCCGTACTTGGTGAGAACGAACTGGAATCGGGAATTATCAAGCTCAAACAGATGGCAACCGGCACGGAAACACAAACGAAGCTTGACGCGCAGGATATCGCCCGCGCGATACAATAAGATACCATTTTCAAATAACTGCCTGAGAAAAAAAGGAGTATTGCAATGAGCGAATTGCTGAGCGGCTGGAAACGCACACACTATTGCACCAATCTGGGTGAATCGGATGTCGGGAATGAAGTCGTGCTCATGGGCTGGACAAACGCCCGCCGTGATTTGGGCGCGCTGATTTTCGTTGGCCTTCGGGACCGTACCGGCATCATGCAGGTCACGTTCTCATCGAGCGATCTGCCTTTGGATATATTCGAAAAAGCGCAGACCATACGCGCCGAATACGTGCTTGCCGTCAGGGGCACGCTTGCCCGTCGCTCGCCGGATATGGTGAACGCACGTATGCAGACGGGAGCCTATGAGGTGCTCGTAAAGGATTTCAAAATACTTGGCAAGGCGGAAACACCGCCCATTGAGCTCGGCGACGATACCAAGACAAACGAGCTGCTGCGCCTGAAATACCGCTATCTCGATCTTCGCCGTCCTGCCATGCAGAAGAATCTCATGCTGCGGCACAGGATCGCGAACATTGCACGCAATTACTATGCGGAACAGGGGTTTCTGGAAATTGAGACCCCCATACTCACCAAGAGCACGCCCGAAGGCGCGCGCGATTATCTCGTGCCCAGCCGCGTGCATCCCGGCTCCTTCTATGCGCTGCCGCAAAGCCCGCAGCAGTTTAAGCAGCTGTTGATGCTTTCTGGTTACGACAGGTATATTCAGATCGCACGCTGCTTCCGCGATGAGGATTTGCGTGCCGACCGTCAGCCGGAATTTACACAGATCGACCTTGAAATGTCCTTCGTAGAAGAGGATGACGTCATCGCCGTCAACGAGGGCTTTTTAAAGCGTCTGTTTAAAGAAGAGATGGGCGTGGATATCTCGTTGCCGCTGCGCCGCTTCCCCTATAAAGAAGCGATGGATCGGTTTGGCTCGGATAAGCCGGATACGCGCTTTGGACTGGAACTTGTGGACCTGAGCGATATCGTGAAGGATTGCGGGTTCGGCGTATTCACGGATGCCGTAGCGAAGGGCGGCAGCGTACGCTGTATCAATGTGAAGGCTGCCGGGGATAAGATTTCCCGCCGCGAGATCGACGCCCTGACCGAGCATGTGAAAACATATAAGGCGAAGGGACTTGCCTGGCTGACAATGAAGCCCGAAGGCCCGCAGGCGTCTTTTGCGAAGTTCCTGACACCGGAGCAAATTCAGGCTATCTGCGAACGCGCCGTTGCAGAAACGGGTGACATCCTGTTCTTTGTTGCGGATAAAAACAGCGTGGTCTACGCCTCGCTTGGCGCACTGCGTCTTGAGCTCGCAAAACGCCTGAACCTTATTGAGCCGAACACTTACGACCTGTTGTGGGTTACGGATTTCCCGCTGCTTGAGTGGGATGAAGAGTCGGGCCGTTTCTTTGCGATGCATCACCCGTTCACACACCCCAAGGATGAGGATATCGATAAACTGGAAAGCGACCCCGGCGCTGTACATGCAAAAGCATACGATATCGTGCTCAACGGCAACGAGATTGGCGGTGGCTCCATCCGTATCCATTCCTCCGAGCTGCAGGAACGCATGTTCAGTGCGCTTGGCTTTACCAAGGAAGAATCGTGGAAGAGATTTGGATTTTTGATGGAAGCGTTCAAGTATGGCACGCCGCCGCACGGCGGTTTGGCGTATGGTCTGGATAGGCTGGCCATGCTGCTCGCGGGCGCAAGCTCCATTCGCGATGTGATCGCGTTCCCCAAGGTACAGAACGCGTCCTGTCCGATGTCGGAAGCACCCGATCAGGTTGATGATAAGCAGCTTGAAGAACTGCACATCAAACTGAATCTGGAATAAAGCGTTTCACCGCATGCTAGAAGGGTAAGATAAGCCAGGAGGACAAGCATGCAGCAATTCGGCGTTGTAATGGAAGTCAATGGGGATAAGGCCATTGTGCGCTTTACCCGCACAAAGGCTTGTTTGCGCTGCGGCGCGTGCATGAGCTTGGGCGAAAATCAGGCGCAGGTGGAACTTATGAATACGCTGCAGGCGAAGGTAGGCGACTCTGTTCGCGTGGAACTCCACGAGAAAAGCCTGATGCGCGCAAGCTTGTTTGCCTATATGCTGCCGCTGTGCGCATTGCTATTGGGTGTAATAGCAGGTACGCGCATCAGTGATTTGACCGGTTTGCTATTGGGCTTGACTCTTGCAGGACTATCTTTCGTTCTGCTGCGGTGGCTTGAACCAAGATTTGCGCGCATGGAGGCATTTCATCCGCGCATGATAAGTATTGAACCAAACTAAGATACTGTGGGAGGAAACGAACATGTCCAATGATCTGTTGTATTTAACGAGGGAAACCTTTGACTCGACGCTTGCCTCTTCCGAACCCGTCATGGTGGATTTCTGGGCAACCTGGTGCGGTCCCTGCCGCATGATTGGCCCCGTTATTGAAGAACTGGCCACTGAATATAAGGGCAAGGCGAAGGTTTGTAAAGTGGATGTGGACGAACAACCGGAGCTTGCCGAACGTTTTCAGGTCATGACCATCCCGACTGTCATTGTATTCAAGAACGGTCAGATAGCGGAGAAAACGATAGGTGCGAAATCCAAGCAGGCGTTTGCACAGATGATTGACAAGCAGCTATAAACTACCAAAATTAGAAGCCGCGCGAGTATTCGCGCGGCTTTTTGCATGCAGATGAATGAGTTACGTTAGTTCAAAGTCTTCAATCGTTCCTGCCACTGTGTGTTCAACTTTTTACCGGATTTTGTTGCTGCAAGACCGCCGCAGTGGGAGAATTTCAATTCCGTAGGCATTAGCTTTTGTGTTTGTGCCATTGCAGCCACAACGTCATCGGGTTCAATGGCTGACCGAATACCCGCCAATCCCATTTCCGCCCCAAAGAAAGCGATGGCTGCTCCCATGGCGTTGCGCTTGATGCAGGGTACCTCCACAGGGCTGGCCGGGGGATCGCAAGTCAGACCCAATACGTTTTTCAGAGCGAGGGCAGCTGCATGCACGATTTCCTGAGTGCTTCCTCCCGCAAGATATACGATTCCGCCAGCTCCCATTGCTGCGCCAATGCCAATTTCACCCTGACAACCACCTGCAGTACCGGAAAAGGATGCCTGATTTCCGATAATAACCCCAATAGCTGCAGCAATAAGAAATGCTTTAGCGAGCTCAGTTTTATCCTTGCCGTAACGCTCCGCTGCAGTAAATAGAACGCCCGGCAGAGTGCCCGCAGCGCCACCCGTAGGCGCGGCTACGATGCGTTCCGACGCGGCATTCAACTGGGCAAGTACCATTGCCCTTCCCATTGCACGGGAGAACATTTCATCAAGTACGGACTTGCCCGACTGTGACCATCGGAGCATTTTCTTACCGTCTCCAGGATCGGTGAGCTTTCCTACAAGGTCGATGGGCTCGCTTTCTCCTTTATCAAGCGCAGAAGCTATTACGTCCACCAGATACTCTGCTTCAGAAAGCACATCTTCCTTATTAACATTGCTGCGACGGCTTTCATACTCGAGAATAACGTCCAGAATGTCCCGATCCTTGCACAACTCCAAAAGCTCGCCGAAGGTTGTGAAAAGGGGAGGGTGACCGGAATCGCTGAATGTATATAGCGGCGGCACTAACCAACATCTCAGCCGCAATTCTTCCTCTGCTTGTTTTAAATATGGCGGAAGGCTAGCAGCAATTTGCGGCTCGAGAGAAAAGACACCGCAGCAAAGAAAGCAATGCCCCAAAACCTGCCCCGAGGCAGTGGTTTTGCAACCCTCCAGCCCGGAAAGAAAGTGTTGCAGTTCCTGCATCAAAGATTCGGTATCGGCCAGAGCAATTACCTCCCATGCGTTCCCGTCCAAGCGCACCTCAAGGCCATTGATACGGTCGATGACAATATTGCCTCCGCCGACGGATTCGCCGTTGATTTCCCAGGACTGTCCATCAATTTCGGCCATAATTCGCATGGTATTCCGGCTGCGCTCAAGTTCATCGATGGCGTAAGCTTCCCATGAGATACCGCGTTCTTCTGCAATCTTTATAGAACGCGTGCTCTCTTCGTCGTACTCCCGCAATCCAAGACAGCCTGCAATCAGCGCTGTGTGGCTTTTCTGGCCGATATAGGAGCCCATATAAGCGGGATGAAAGCCCAATCGTATTTTATTCGCTTTTCCGCCCATCAGCTTGCCGGCCAGGTAACCGATACGGTTGGCGCCGCCGGTATGGCTGCTGGAGGGACCGTGCATCACAGGCCCTACAACGTCAAATAGTCCTAGTGCCATTTTTCTCCTCCTGCTATAATCCTGTTCTATAGTACTTCTTGCATTATACCTGAAAACAGGGGTAAAGAAATGCGCGACAGCTGATTTCTAATCGGAATAATGCTTTGAGACATATTTTTGCTTGACTATCCCGCCTGATCGGGTATAATAACTAAGGTGTAAAGCAATATACCTTTACAGCACACGGCAAGGCGGGTGCGGCTATGGAACGAAATATTGAGTTGGGCATGCTGCTTTCTTGGTATGGTGCTTTTCTGACGACAAGGCAGCAGGAATTGCTCGCGATGCATGTGGACGAGGATCTTTCGTTAAGCGAAATAGCCGAACGAGAGGGAATATCCCGGCAAGGTGTACACGACGCCCTGCGGCGTGCGGAAACACAGCTGCTTGAAATGGAAGCGCGTCTAGGCCTTGTGCGGCGCACGAAGTCGGTAGAATCCGGGCTGAAGGCGCTGTATACTGAAATTGAACAGACCCATCTGCCTGATGAAGAAAGGCAATCCCTGCTGCAGCATGTAGATACGCTGTTAAACCAATGGGAGGATGACCATGGCGTTTGAAGGATTATCCGGCAAACTGCAAAATATATTCAAAAAGCTGACCGGCCGCGGCAAGCTTTCCGATAAAGAAGTCAAAGAAGCCATGCGTGAGGTTAAACTCGCGCTGCTCGAAGCGGACGTCAACTTTATTGTCGTTAAGAAGTTCATTCAGGATGTCACGGACCGCGCAGTCGGGCAGGAAGTGCTCGAAAGCCTTACCCCGGGCCAACAGGTCATCAAAATCGTCAATGAGGAAATGACGCGCTTGATGGGCGGATCAAACGCGAGGCTGGAGTTCGGTTCCGCAACGCCTTCCGTCATACTCATGGCCGGCCTGCAGGGCGCGGGCAAAACCACAATGTGCGGCAAACTCGCGGCTTACCTCAAGAAGCAGTACGCAAAATCACCTTTGCTCGTCGCATGCGATATCTACCGCCCTGCGGCTATCAAACAGCTGCAGGTAGTTGGTGAAAAAGTGGGCGTTCCCGTGTTCGAACGCGGCCAGAATAACCCTGCCGACACTGCGCGCGAAGCCATCGAATACGCAAAAAAGAATTTTCACGACCTCGTGATACTGGATACCGCAGGTCGCCTGCACATCGACACCGATATGATGCAGGAACTGGTCGAAGTTAAGAATGCCGTTCGTCCGGCCGAGATACTGCTGGTAGTCGACGCCATGACAGGTCAGGATGCCGTCAATGTCGCAAAGACATTCAATGAGACGCTCGAATTGACGGGCGTCATACTGACAAAGCTCGATGGCGATACGCGCGGCGGCGCTGCACTTTCGGTTCGTGCAGTTACGGGCAAGCCCATCAAGTTTTCGGGCGTAGGTGAAAAGCTGACGGATATCGAACCTTTTCATCCCGATCGCATGGCTTCACGTATACTCGGTATGGGCGACGTGCTTTCGCTCATTGAAAAGGCGCAGGCTAATTTTGATGAGAAAAAGGCCATGGAACTTGCCGAAAAGCTGCGCAAGGATGCGTTTACGCTGGACGATTTTCTGGAACAGTTCCGTCAGGTCAAGAACATGGGCTCTTTGCAGGACATTCTTGGCATGGTGCCGGGCATGGACGCAAGCAAGCTTGGCAACGTGCAGGTGGATGAAAAGCAGATTGCCCGTATGGAAGCCATCATACTCTCTATGACCAAGGCAGAACGCAACAATCCGGATATTCTCAACGCCGGAAGAAGGAAGCGCATAGCGCGCGGCAGCGGCACCAGTATTCAGGACGTCAACCGTCTGTTGAATCAGTTCGATGCTTCACGGAAAATGATGCGCCAGTTCGCCGGGGCAAAGGGCAAAAAAGGTCGCATGCGAATGCCCTTCCCGTTCTAAAAATTTGCTGAAGCACGGCATAAGCCGTATTCAATATGTAAAATGTAAAACCAGGAGGAAGAAACAATGCTTAAGATCAGACTGCGCAGGATGGGCGCAAAGAAGGCTCCTTTTTACCGTGTTATCGTTGCTGATTCCCGCGCTCCGCGTGACGGCGCTTTCGTAGAAGAGATTGGTTATTACAATCCTCTTTCCAACCCCGCCGAAATCAAAGTCGATAATGAAAAGGCTGCCGATTGGATGAAGAAGGGCGCACAGCCTACGGATACCGTACGCGCGCTTCTGAAAAAGAGCGGTGCCATTCAATAATGACAAAGCCTAAGGCTTTGTCTTGGCACATTAATGAAATCCCGAAAAACCTGAGGGCCTTCGGGGAAGGAGAAATATCATGCAGGAACTGGTGAGATTTATCGCCGTTAACCTGGTGGATAAGCCTGATGAGGTGAAGGTTGTCGTCAAAGAAGAAGCTGACGCTACCATCATCGAGCTTTCCGTAGCGCCGGACGATATGGGTAAGGTGATCGGGAAACAGGGCCGTATCGCAAAGGCAATCCGTACCGTGGTCAAAGCGGCTTCTGCCAGAGAAGACAAGAAATACATCGTGGAAATCGTCTGATGGAATACTACCGCATTGCCTGCATATCGCGTCCGCATGGCGTGCAGGGTGGCGTCAGGCTGCAACCTCTGACCGACAATGTCGGACGCTTTAAGGGCTTGAAAGAAGCCTATTTAGAGCATAACGGGACATACCGGCTTGTGAAGCTTTCCGATATCGGCGTACAGCCGGATGCAGTCACTTTGCATATGGAAGGCGTGGATACGCGTGAGCAGGCTGAAAAGCTTCGCGATGCTTATCTGTGCGTGGATAAAGCGCACACCGTAAAGTTGCCGCCGGATACGTATTTTATAGCCGATTTGATCGGCTGTGAGGTTCTGGATACGAACGGCGTTGTATACGGTCGATTGACAGACGTGCTCGAGACAGGCGCAAATGACGTGTATGTTGTGGAAGGGCCCCGAGGCATGATGCTGCCCGCGCTGAAAAAAGTGCTGCACGAAGTAGATGTGGAGCACAAACGCATTGTGGTTGATGCCGCAGTGCTCGAGGAGGTCGCGCTGTTTGCAGATTGACGTGCTGACGCTGTTTCCCGATATGTTTCCGGGCGTGCTCGGTGCGAGCATGCTGGGCCGCGCTGCGCAAAACAGTCTCCTTACCGTTGCGGTGCACGATATACGCGAGTATTCCGATAACAAGCACCGCAAAGCCGACGATTATCCCTTCGGCGGCGGGGCTGGGCTGGTCATGATGGCGCAGCCCATATACGATTGCGTGGAGTCCGTGCTCAATGGAGAACCCGCGCGGCGCATACTGCTTTCGCCCCGCGGAAAGCTGCTGACTGTGGACTATGCAAGGGAACTTGCAAAAGAGCCGCGTCTGCTGTTGCTTTGTGGGCATTACGAAGGTGTGGACGAGCGTGTGATGGATATCATGGACGAAGAGGTATCCATTGGCGACTATGTGCTTACCGGCGGAGAACTGCCGGCGATGGTTCTCATAGACTGCGTCAGCCGTTTTATTCCCGGCGTGCTGGGATGCGGCGATTCTGCAGAAGAAGAATCGTTTTCGCAGGGTCTGCTCGAATATCCGCAGTATACGCGCCCGGCGGAATATCGCGGGAAGCGTGTGCCGGAAATACTTCTCAATGGGCATCATGCAAACATTCAGGCGTGGAGAAAAGCGCAGTCCGTAATCAAAACGCAGCAGAACCGTCCTGAACTGCTGCGGGGCATAACGCTAAGCCGTGCGGAACGAAAGATGCTTGAAGAAATTCAGGCAGAGGAACCTTAATGGCGGGGATAGCTCCCCGCATTAGGATAAATCTATTGCCAACCAATATGTGCTGTGTTATAATGGCGAACGGACAACGGGCGGTCCTCTGTTCGTGAAAAAATACGGACACGAACGTCTATGAGGAAGGAGAACAAATACAAATGTCTGATATCATCCGCGAACTAGAAAAAGAACAAATCAGAACGGATCTGCCTGCGCTTAAAATCGGCGACTCTGTGCGCGTATTCGTCAAGGTTGTTGAAGGCAACCGTGAGCGTCTGCAGAACTTCGAGGGCGTCGTTATCAAAATGCAGGGCGGCGCTGTCCGTAAGAGCTTTACTGTCCGCCGCGTATCCTACGGTGTAGGCGTGGAGAGGACGTTCCCCTACAACAGCCCCCGTATCGGCCGCATCGAGGTCGTGCGTCATGGTAAGGTTCGCCGCGCCAAGCTGTACTATCTGCGCGATCGCGTAGGTAAGGCTGCAAAGGTAGTCGAACGTATCACCGAGAAAAAGGACTGAGAAACAGGCAAATGAGAAACCCGACTGCCACGCTGGCGCACAGCCAACCGGGCGGCGGGTTTTTTTATATCATACCTTTTTGGAATTACGTCAGTAGCTGTGCGTTTGGCCATTTGGCCAGATTCGCCGCTATGAAGGAGCAAGTATGCTGATCCAATGGTACCCCGGGCATATGGCGAAGGCCCGCCGCATGCTCATCGAAAATCTGAAACTGATAGATGTGGTTATAGAAATTGTGGATGCCCGTGCGCCGCGTTCCACCAGCAATCCCGATTTTGACGAGCTGTTTGCCAATAAGACGCGCATTGCGGTGCTCAACAAAAGCGATCTTGCCGATCCAGCGACGACCAAGCGCTGGGTGAATTATTATGCGCAGCAGGGGATTACCGCAATTCCTTTCGTTTCTACGGGTAGCGATAAAAAATCAATCATTTCTATGATAGACCGTGCTGCATCCGCCCGTGTGGAAAGCATGCGCAAAAAAGGCGTGCAGAAAACGGTGCGGGTAATGGTCGTCGGCATTCCCAACGTGGGGAAATCGACATTCATCAACTGCATAGCCGGGGCTGTACGAGCGCAGGTGGGGGATAAGCCCGGCGTAACGCGCGGCAAGCAATGGGTAAAAATCACGCCTTATCTGGAACTCATGGATACGCCCGGCTTGCTCTGGCCCAAGCTTGACAACGCGATCTATGCGCAGCGGCTCGCGTTTCTGGGGTCTGTCAAGGACGATATCATGGATGTGGAAGAGCTTGCGGCCCTTCTGCTGACAACGTTGCAGCAAAAATGCCCCGACGCACTGCAAAAACGATATAAAGCCATACTGCCGGATACACCAAAAGAGGAATTGCTTATCGCTTTGTGTAAAAGCCGTGGGTTCCTGCTTTCGGGCGGCGAGTCGGATACGGAAAGAGGCGCCCGCATCGCGCTCGATGAATTCCGTGCGGGGCGTATCGCACGCGTGACTCTGGACGATCCGAAAGAAATGGAGAACGAACATGCCACGGATGCCTGAAGTGGAGCGGCTATACGCGCTCACGGAAATTGAACGCACGCTCTGGATACAACCGAATATTCTTCTGGCAGGCATGGACGAAGTGGGAAGAGGGCCGCTGGCTGGGCCGGTCGTGGCCGCGTGTGTGGTGCTGCCACAGACACCGCTGATTTCTTATGTCAACGACTCAAAAAAGTTGACGCCGCAGCGGCGGGAATACCTATACGAACAGATCAAAGAGCAGGCGCTGTGTTATTCATTCGGGTGGCTGGCGTCGGAAGTTATAGATGAAATGAACATCCTGCAGGCGACACGTCGTGCTTTTTGTATGGCATTTGAGGGCATAGGGCTGCCGGTGACGGATGTGCTGGTGGATGCAATCAAGGACCTTCCTATTAATGCGCGTCAGCATGCCTATATCCATGGGGACGCGATGAGTTATCTGATTGCAGCGGCGTCCATCATCGCGAAAGTGGAACGGGACAGATACATGTGCGAACAGGATGCTGTATACCCCGAATACGGATTTGCCCGCCATAAGGGATACGGCACACCGGAGCATATTGAAGCGCTTAAAAAGTATGGCCCCTGCCCGCTGCACCGTCGCAGTTTCATAGGCGGCATATTGGGCGGCAGCAATGGATAATCGAGAAAAGGGAACCCGCGGCGAAGCACTGGCTCTTCAGTTTCTTGAGAATCTGGGGTATACTCTATTGTACAAAAATGCAAGATTCGGGCACGATGAAATCGACCTGATATTGCTTGACGGCGAAGTAACGGTGTTTGCGGAAGTAAAGGCGCGTTCCTCCAATGAGTTTGGCGCGGGGCGTGAAGCAGTGGACATACGTAAACAACAGCGCATGACACGCGCGGCACAGGCCTATTTAAAGGGGATGGATGTGCCTGCGCGTTTCGATGTCGTTGAGGTAGACTTGCGGACAAGAGAGGTTTCGCATATTATAAACGCTTTTATGGCGCAGATGTAAATAAGTATTGGTCCGCTTTGCGGGCCTTGTATTTTGTGCTATGATCAGTTGGATGAGAAATCCGTTAATGGGAGATGCAAGGGGCAGCATGCGTAGGATTTTTGCAGTATGTATCGCGGCGCTGTTTATATTGATGTTTATACCGGCAGCTGCGGCAACCAATGGGGGAGAGTTGCTGTATAACGGCGACTTCGCCGAAAAGACTCAGCTTGAAACTCTTCCGGCCGGTTGGTATTACGACGCCTGGATTCCTGAGAATTCAGAAGCATATACCGAGGAAGATACGGATGCAAGTGCATCCGTCGTATTGGAGAACTTTCAGGACAACGACGCGCGTATCTGCCAGCGTGTAGAGGTATCCCCGAATACCTGTTATAAAATTACATGCGATGTTTCTGCGCAGGGCATCTATGGCGATGCAGGGGCGACGATATCTGTACTGGACACATTCGCATCTTCCGAGCAGTATTTTGACACGGATGGGTATCAGCATGCCCAACTGATTGGCATAACCGGGCCAAATCAGACCGAACTGGTACTGGCGCTGCGTGTAGGCGGATATGGCGCGCTTGCGAGCGGACAAGCCAGCTTCAAGAATGTTTCCATGACGGTCGAGGAAACCCGCCCTTCCGGTGCGTTATCCTTTGAAACAATTCAATACGATGGCGGAGGATCATCCGACACGGACAACACAACAGAAACGCCTAACTGGGCCATTCTGCTGCTTGTGGTTGCGCTTTCGGGCTTTGCGTTCGCCTATGCTTATCAAAAAGGCATACTTGGCAGTATTCAGCCTGACAACGCGCAAAGCGTAAGCAGAGCGCGCATAATTACGCTGATGTGCGGCGCGTTGGCAGTTCGGGCGATACTTTCCTTGCTGTTCGTTGGACATCCGACGGATATTGGGTGTTTTCTTGGCTGGTCGGACGCCATGGCACAATACGGCCCTACAGGGTTTTATACGCAAAGTTCGTTTGCCGATTATCCTCCAGGATATATGTACGTGCTTTGGGCATTGGGCTCGCTGCGGCGTCTGCTGGGGCTTGACTACGGCAATGCGTTTTACATATTCCTTATTAAACTGCCCGCCATTGCAGCGGATCTTGCAACTGCATATATCGTATACCGCATTGCTCTTAAAAAGGGAATTGGGGAGCGTAAAGCCCTGCTGTTGATGGGAGTAATGCTGTTCCACCCGGTATTCGCTTTTGTCGCAGGCGGTTGGGGACAAATCGACTCGCTGCTAGCGCTTGGCCTGTTCGGCGTGGTGTATTTGTTCGAAGAAGATAGGCGGATACTGGCGGGTGCACTTTACGGGTTGACCATATTGCTCAAGCCGCAGGCACTGATGGCAGGGCCGCTGTTTGCCGTTGCCTACTTGTGGGGCTGGAACAAAGATAATTGGAAAAAGCGCATTATTGACACAGTATTGGGCGTGCTGAGCGCAATCGCCGTCATACTGCTGCTCGCTCTGCCATTTGGAAAAGGGCAGGAGCCAGGCTGGCTGCTGGATAAATACTTCTCTACGGCGACTTCGTATCCGTACGCATCGGTTGAGGCGTTTAATCTTGCTTCGCTGTTTGGCGGCAACTGGAAGGCAATTCAGAGTGTTCCTTTGTTGTTTTCATTTGGTGTCTGGGGATATATCGGGATTGCTGTCAGCCTCCTTACTTCGATTGGTTTGTTTATCGTGGCAAGGAAAAAGAAACAGGAAGGTGCGCTTTATATTTCGTTGGCGTTCCTGATAGCGGCACTGTTTACGCTGGGGCCTTATATGCACGAGCGATACTTGTTCCCTGCGTTGTTCTCGCTTATGATTGCCGCTCTCCTGTATGACGATCGCAGACTGTATATTGCGTTTTTCTGGCTGTCCATAGCCCTTTTATTCAATACGCTTTGCGCGTTTGTTATTGTCGATCACCAGCAGGCGCGTGGCGCCACGTATGATGCGCTGACATTTTTAGGCTCACTGACTGCCGTGACAGGCTTTTGGTATTTTGCCTATGCATGTGCAGATATCGCATTTCGCGGCAGAACCATATCGACACGTATTTCGAAAGTATCGCAGCAGACCCAACCGCATGTTTCCGGTAAGAGTGGCCGAACTGAACTAAAATCGCCGCATGTACCTAAGATTGAGGAAAACCGCCGCCATACACTGTATTGCTGGGGCCTTACGCTGCTGTATGCCTGTTTTGCGCTGACCAATCTTGGTTCGTTGATTGCGCCGCAGAAAGAGTATGTAAGCGCTGAACCGGGCCAGACCGTTAAGCTGCGTTTTGATAAGACAGAGCAGCTTTCCGAGTTCTGGATTTACGGCGGTATCGCTGAGGGCACGCTGCTCGTAGAAGGGCAGGATGGCGGGCAGGTCACTTACAATCAGGTTTTCGACGATATGTTCCGCTGGCACCGCGTGAAAGCGGAGATTACCGCCGACGAACTGACTCTGATGACCTATTCCGGTGAGCTGCGCATACGGGAAATGGCGTTCTTTGATACGAACGGCAACCTTTTGCCGGTACAGGCCGTCGACGCATCCGGCGCGACGATTGTGGATGAGCAGAATACCGTACCTGAACAGCCTTCTTATCTGAACGGCATGTATTTTGACGAGTTGTACCACGCGCGCACCGCATACGAGCATTTGCATGGCATAGACCCATACGAAAATTCGCATCCGCCGCTTGGCAAGGTATTCATTATGCTCGGCGTTGCGATATTCGGAATGAACGCATTCGGCTGGCGCATCGTAGGCACATTGTTTGGCATTGGAATGGTGCCCATATTCTACGCTCTGTGCAGACGGCTGTTCAAAAAGCCTGAATACGCGCTGTTAGGTTCCGTGCTGTTTGCGTTTGATTTCATGCACTTTACGCAGACGCGGATAGCGACCATCGACGTGTATGCCGTGTTCTTCATACTGCTGATGTTCTATTTCATGCATCAGTACATCAGCATGAACTTCTTTGACGACGGGCTTAAGAAAACGCTCAAACCGTTGGGGCTTGCCGGGCTGTTTTTCGGATTGGGCGCGGCTTCAAAATGGATTTGCATCTATGCGGGCGGAGGGCTTGCCGTACTGCTTTTCATTTCGCTCTTCAACCGATACAAGGAATACAGGCAAGCGATGGCTTCGGGTGATTCTTCTCAAAGACAGCGCGTAAGGCGGTTCTGGAAGAAAACGATTGCGACGCTGCTGTGGTGCTGTTTATTCTATATTGCTATCCCGGTGGTGATCTACCTGCTTTCGTACATGCCATACTATCTGTGTGATAAGCACTATGGTCTGGCGGATGTGTGGAACTATCAGAAATTCATGTGGAGCTACCATAGCGGACTCAAAGCAACGCATCCGTATTCTTCCACATGGTGGCAGTGGCCGTTCACCATTAAGCCTATGTGGTATTACCTGAGCGACAGTACGCCCGCAGGGTATGTTTCTACGCTGACCGCATCAGGCAACCCTGCTGTATGGTGGGTATGCTCCATTGCGGCGGTTTGGCTTGCGATATCGCGGATTACGGATAAAGTAAAGAGTGAACCCGGCATTACGATGGTGTTCGTCGGCGTTTGCGCGAATTTGCTTCCGTGGGTACTCGTTACGCGCTGCACGTTTATATACCACTTCTTTGCGACGGTACCCTTTATCATACTGTGCGGCGTGTATTTGCTGCGCAATTATGAAGAAAGAAATCCGAACCGGTATTGGGTGAAGTGGGTATGGATGGCCGTTTGCGTGGCGTTGTTCCTGCTGCTGTATCCCGGTGTGTCCGGGCTGCAGATTCCCATTTGGTACGGAAAGATATTGCAGTGGCTGCCTGGCGGCAATCTATTGTACGGAGTGTAATGTATGAATAAATACTGGGATATGTGTATCAAGTTCGTCAAATTCAACGTTGTTGGTATACTCAATACTGCACTGGATCTTGGTGTATTCGCGTTGCTGACATGGGCGGGACTAGGAGAAGGCCTATCCAAAACGATATCCTATTCCTGCGGTGTGTTGAACAGTTATTTCTGGAACAGCCGTTGGACGTTTAAACAGGAGCATGAAAAATCCGCCAGAGAGTTTTGGCTGTTTGTACTCGTAAACTTAGTATCCTACGGCGTTGCGCGCTTTGTATTGCAGGGAAGCCTCACATGGCTGCATATTGAGAATGCTAACATTCGCAATCTCATTGCGACCCCGGCTTCCGTCATTGTTAACTTTATCGGGAACAGACTGTTTGTGTTTAAAAAGGCATCGAAAGCCAAATCCGAATAAACGAGACACAAGAAGCTCTGGTGCATTGATTTTTCTTGTGTTATAACCGAATCATGGTTAAAATGACAGTATTGGCTACAGTTCGACAATGAAGCTGTGGTCTTAATAGAGTATACGCGCTTTTAAAGATAGTTTCTGCTCGAAATAGAACGATGGCCATGAACATTTGAGTTTACTAACCTATTCGAGTCCTTCAAGTTTTAATCGGATGCTTGTTTATAATGATTTCATAATATGGTTTTTGCCGATTTAATAATAACAAATGGAAGGCAACTGTATTAATGTATAGTAAAAAAGACAAGCGGGAGACTGGAGGAGCTTATCCGGTCGAAATCAGTGCATTACATATTCGGATGAATTGCCTGATCCTTCAAGTTCTGATGCTCCTGTCAAGAAGAGCAGCTTGTGGGGCTTCATGGCCTCTCAGGAGTTTACGTCCATATCGCCGGATATGTTTAAGGAATTCTTACTGCCCTATCAGATCCCGATACTGGAACAATTCGGGCTTTCGGCTTACGGTTGCTGCGAGGATCTGACTAAAAAGATAGAACTGCTTAAGCAGATTAAGAACTTAAGACGCATTTCCGTTTCACCTTGGGCCAACATTCCTTCCTATGCTGAAACGATCGGTAAGAATTATGTGCTTTCCTGGCGTCCCAACCCGGCTGAAATGATCACAAGCATACTCGAAGAGGACAACATTAAGAAGACCGTCGAGAATGCCTGCGGGATATTCAGGCAAAACGGTAATATTGAGGATATTACGCTCAAAGATGTTAAAACGGTATACCACAAACCGCAAAATATGAAGAGATGGGTTGAAATCGTAAGAAGCGTAACAGAGGGATAATAGGGGACTGACAAATGAACGCCGCGGGGAAGGCGGCAGCGGGGGTATGGGCTTTTGCTTGCAAACATACAGAGCTATGGACTAAACGGCATCACAGGCTTTGCCGTACAGGTGCAGGTGGATATCACCAATGGTTTGCCCAGCTTTGAAACGGTGGGTCTGCCCGATGCCGCCGTGCGCGAATCGCGCGAGCGGGTTCGGGCGGCTATCAAAAACAGCGGGCTGGCATTCCCTGTCAGCCGCATTACCATCAATCTCGCGCCCGCTGATCTGCGAAAAGAAGGCTCGGTATACGATCTGCCCATTGCCATCGGAATACTCGAGGCGGCGGGTCAGATCCAATCTGGCTGCACAAAGGATATACTCTTTTTAGGGGAGCTCGCTCTCGATGGAAGCGTGCGCGCCATCGACGGGGTGCTGCCCATGGTCATAGACGCGTTTGCCCATGGCTGCAAAACGATTGTGCTGCCGGAAGGGAATGCGGAGGAAGCAGCCTATATTACGGGGGCAACGATACTGCCTGTGCAGTCCCTGCGGCAGGCGGTGGATTGCCTGCGTGAAAGCGAGGCATTCGCACCGTATCCTAATAAAAGCTGGGATATACAGAGCAATGTGCACAGCGCTGATTTTTCAGAAATCAAGGGTCAGCAAGGGGCAAAACGAGCCGCGGAAATCGCAGTGGCTGGCGGACACAATATTTTGCTTATTGGCACGCCCGGTTCGGGAAAAACCATGCTGGCCCGAAGCATTCCTTCCATACTGCCTGATCTTACTTTCGAAGAATCGCTTGAGATTACGAAGATCCATTCCGTGGTGGGAGCAACGCGCGAAAGCGGCGGCATCATTCGCGAGCGGCCTTTTCGCGCACCGCATCACGGCGCATCCGCAGCCGCTCTGATAGGGGGCGGCCAGCACGCGCTGCCGGGTGAGATCAGCCTTGCGCATTATGGAGTTCTGTTTCTGGATGAATTCCCAGAGTTTCGCAAGGATGTGCTCGAAGCACTTCGTCAGCCGCTTGAAGACGGGGTAGTCACCATTACACGTGCAATGGCAAACGCCACCTATCCGGCTGAGTTTATGCTTGTCGCCGCTATGAATCCCTGCCCCTGCGGCAACTATGGCTCCCGGATCACGCCGTGCCGCTGTACGCCGTTCCAGATTCAACGGTATCAGGGCCGTATCAGCGGGCCGCTTCTTGATCGTCTTGATATTCATATTGAAATGACGGAAGTTGGATACTCGGATATCTCCAGCAAGGCGGCAGGGGAGTCTTCGGCGGTTATCCGCGCGCGTGTAAACCGCGCCAGACAAATCCAGCGCGATCGATATAAAAAGGAGAGAATATACTTCAACGCGCAGCTGCCCAATGGCCTTATCCGCACATACTGCGCGTTGGACGATGCCTCCGAAGCATTGCTTCGGCAGGCGTTTTCCGCGCTGCATCTGAGCGCGCGGGCATACAACCGAATATTAAAGGTTGCCCGGACTATAGCGGATATTGAAGGAAACGATAAAATACGCAGCGAACATATCGCTGAAGCAATACAATATCGCAGCCTTGACTCCAAATGTCTGGGGGGATAATATGCGGGAGCTTTCCAATCACGAACGGCTTTGCCTGTGGCTGAACAGCGTCATTGGGCCGGATGCAGTGCTGTATGAACAACTCACGGCAAAGTATCCGAATATGGAGGAACTGTTTTCCCTTGCAAAACAGCGCACAGTCTCAGCGTTCTCGCAATGGGGGCCTACTTTTGCGTCACGGCTATGCAATGCGGCGCAGGAAGACAGAATTGACGAAAGCATTCGATTTCTCGAAAAGAACCGTCTGGATTTCATACCGATTACAAACGCGGGGTATCCGGAACTTCTTAAGGAAATCCACCATCCTCCCGCTGCGCTGTATGTAAAAGGTCGGCTGGAATCTGCATATCCCCTGACAATCGCCATGATTGGCATGAGAAAAAATACTGCCTACGGGGAAGCTGTGTCGCGGCATTTCGGGTATGAACTGGCGCAGGCCGGGGTGACCGTGGTATCGGGGATGGCGTTAGGGATAGATAGCTTCGCTTCGGCAGGAGCATTGCGTTGCACAGAAGCGAAAAACCCCACCATCGCTGTGTTGGGCAGCGGTATTGACGTCATTTATCCAAGTTCCAATGCGCGGCTTTATGATGAGATAGCCGAGCGCGGAGCAATCGTTTCGGAATTTTTACCCGGCACCAAACCGCTTCGCGGCAATTTCCCCATTCGAAACCGCGTTATCAGCGGGCTTTCGCGCGGCGTGATTGTTGTTGAGGCTGCGGGCCGCAGCGGCACGACCATTACCGTCAACCACGCGCTCGATCAAAATCGAGACGTTTTTGCAATCCCCGGCAGAATTACGGATGAAAGCAGCGTTGGGCCAAACGGGCTCATACAACGCGGCGAAGCCAAGCCTGTATTCTGTGTGCAGGACATTCTCGTGGAATACGGCATGGCATCATCTGTACAGCAAAATCCGGCAGAAGAAATCGACGTGTCGGGTATGAATGATGTACAGCGAAGGATTGTCGAACAGCTACGAAGCGGGGAAAAGAGCGCTGACGAATTATGTGAAATTCTGTCACTCGCGGCGGCGGATGTAAATTCTGCCTTGACATCGCTGCGGTTTTCGGGAATAATTAAGCAGTTACCGGGCCGGGTCTTCGGGCTCTGACACATGTGCCCGGGTGGAGGATCGGATGACGGATACGCTGGTCATCGTGGAGTCGCCGGCAAAGGCGAAGACAATCGGAAAATTCTTAGGAAAAAATTATAAGGTAATCGCCTCTAACGGCCATGTGCGTGATCTGCCGAAAAGTCAGCTCGGCGTAGATGTCGAGCATGGCTTTGCGCCCAAGTATATCACGCTTCGGGGCAGAGGAGAGGTTCTCGACAAGATACGCAGGGAAGCCAAGGCCGCCAAGAACGTGTACCTTGCAACCGACCCTGACCGCGAAGGTGAGGCGATATCCTGGCATCTCGCGCAGATACTGCATTTGGATGAAAACTCCAAATGCCGCATCGTGTTCAATGAAATCACGTCCTCGGCAGTAAAGAACTCGATTAAAGGCGTTCGTCCGATTGATATGCGTCTTGTTGACGCACAACAGGCGCGGCGAATTCTGGATCGTTTGGTTGGTTACAAAATCAGCCCCATACTTTGGGCAAAGGTTCGCAAGGGCCTTTCTGCCGGCCGCGTACAATCGGTTGCAACGCGCATACTCTGCGACCGTGAACAGGAAATAGCGGATTTTGTGCCTGAAGAATACTGGAACATCGATGTGCAGCTTTCCGAAAAGCGCACCCGCAAAAGCTTTGAAGCCAAGTTCTACGGTTACGATGGGAAAAAGTCCGATATTCCAAACGGAGAAGCGGCAGAAGCCGTGCTCAAACGCATCGAAAACGCAGAATTTATTGCGACAGATGTCAAGATCGGCCAAAAGACAAGGCATCCTGCGGCTCCCTTCACCACAAGCTCCCTGCAGCAGGAAGCATCAAGAAAGCTTGGTTTTACCACAAAGCGCACCATGCTGGTTGCCCAGCAATTATACGAAGGTGTCGAGCTTGAAGGAAAAGGCGCAACCGGACTTGTTACCTATATACGTACGGACTCCGTGCGCATTGCGCAGGAAGCGCAGGCACAGGCCAAAACGCATATTGAAGAAGAATTCGGCGCGAAATATCTGCCGGAAAAACCAAATGTATATAAAGGCCGAGCGGGTGCGCAAGATGCCCACGAAGCAATACGGCCTACTGCACTGAGCAATACGCCTGCTTCCGTAAAAGCTTCTTTGTCGAACGATCAGTATAAGCTCTATAAGCTGATATACGAACGCTTCTTGGCAAGCCAGATGGCTGAAGCGAAATATGAAACCAACACTGTCACCATAGACGCCAACGGCTGTACGTTCAGAGCAGTTGGTATCCGGACACTGTTCGATGGATTTACCGTTGTTTACACGGAAAGCCGAGACGATGCGCAGGAAAAAGAGGTTGTACTGCCGCTGATCGAAACGGGTGACGCTTTTATTCTGAAGAAAGTGGATAGCGAGCAGCGCTTTACACAGCCGCCGCCGCGGTATACCGAAGCCTCACTGGTGAAAATGCTCGAAGAAAAGGGCATCGGCCGCCCGAGCACCTATTCGCCGACGATATCTACTATCATCGAGCGCGGCTACGTGTGCCGTGAAAAGAAGCAGTTGATTCCTACAGAGCTGGGTATTGTTGTTACGCAGCTGATGAAGGAGAATTTTGAGAATATTGTCGATGTAGCCTTCACTGCGGATATGGAAGAAAAGCTGGACCATGTGGAAGAAGGCAAAACGCAGGGCGAAAGCGTGCTAGGGGAATTTTTTGCCCCATTCATGAAAACTGTCGAGGCGGCTTCTGAGAACATTGAAAAAGTTGTGATACCTGACGAGATATCCGATATTCCCTGTGAAAAATGCGGCGCCATGATGGTATACAAAATGGGACGCTTCGGAAAATTTCTGGCATGTCCTAATTTCCCCGAGTGCCGCAATACCAAGCCCATACTCGAAAAAATCGATGTGACCTGTCCGGAATGCGGCGGCACCCTTATTAAACGCAAATCAAAGCGCGGAAAAGCTTTCTATGGCTGCGAGAACTACCCCAACTGCAGCTTCGTTTCCTGGGATAAGCCCGTGCAGGACCGATGCCCCAAGTGCGGCGCTATGATGGTGCAGAAAATGGGGCAAAAAGGCAGTTATGTCTCGTGCACGGCAAAAGAGTGCGGATTTATACTGCGCAATAAGAAGGATAAAGAAGATGCCGAATGAGATGCGCGCATCTGTGATCGGCGCTGGCCTTGCGGGATGCGAGGCTGCCTATCAGCTTGCGCAGCGCGGCATATCTGTTCAGCTAATTGAAATGAAGCCGGCTTTGCGCTCACCCGCGCACAACAGCGATGATTTTGCGGAACTGGTTTGTTCCAATTCATTGCGGTCAGACAGAATACAAAACGCCGTAGGCCTGCTCAAGGAAGAACTGCGGCGCATGGATTCACTGATTCTGCATGCCGCGGACGCAACCCGCGTGCCAGCCGGCGGCGCTTTAGCGGTAGATCGCGAAGATTTCTCACGTCTTGTTACAGATACGATACGACAGCACCCCAATATTCACATACTATCCTGTGAAGTGAAGCAGCTGCCGGATTCGCCCGCTATCGTGGCAACAGGTCCGCTTACGGCAGGACCTCTGTTTTCTGCTATAGAAGAGGCGTCGGGTGGCAGTTTGCACTTCTACGATGCCGCAGCGCCGGTATTGTTCGCGGACTCTCTGGATATGAACATCGTATTCCGCGCATCGCGCTACGGCAGGGGGGAAGATTATCTCAATTGCCCCATGACGAAACAGGAATACTTTGCATTCTATACCGAGCTGATTGGTGCCCAAACGGCACAGCTTCATGAATTCGAAACGCCGCGTGTGTTTGAGGGCTGCATGCCGGTGGAAGCAATGGCTCGCCGTGGGGAACGAACGCTTGCGTTTGGGCCGTTAAAGCCCGTCGGGCTTACTGATCCGCGTTCGCCTGACGGAAGAAGGCCATATGCGATCGTCCAGCTCAGGCAGGATGATAAGAACGCGACACTGTATAACATCGTAGGGTTTCAGACGAATCTTACGTTCCCTGAGCAGCGGCGTGTGTTTCGCATGATACCCGGCCTAAAGAACGCCGAGTTTGCGCGTTACGGCGTGATGCATCGCAACACGTTTTTGAAATCTCCCGGCCTTCTTGGCTGGGATTATCAAATGTTAAATCGACCGGGTCTGTATTTTGCGGGGCAGATTACGGGCGTAGAAGGATATGTGGAATCGGCGGCAAGCGGTTTTGCTGCCGGGCTGAATTTGGCCAGGGCTCTTCACGGGGAGCCGCCTGTCGATTTTACCCGAAAAACAGCCATCGGTGCTCTTGCGCATTATGTTTCTGAATATAACGGCAATGATTTTCAACCGATGAACGTGACTTACGGCATTATTGAACCTCTTGAGAGGGCACCTCGCGATAAAGAACAGCGATATACGCAAATGGCGGAACGCGCACTCAAAATCGTGGAGGAACTGCAAACGAATTGTTAAGGTTCCGGCGCATGGCGGCAAGGTATCGCAACATATGGTATGATGAAGCCATTAAGCTTGGCGGCCGGTATGCCGATAAGCGCCGAAAGGAAGTAACGATATGGAACTCGAAGGAACAACGATTATCGCTGTCCGCCGCAACGGCGTTTGCGCCATTGCGGGCGACGGGCAGGTTACGTTTAATAAGAATACCATTATGAAACACACGGCAAAAAAAGTACGTCGTTTGTATCATAATAAAGTTGTCGCCGGTTTTGCCGGTTCGGTTGCGGATGCCTTTTCTCTCTGTGAGCGGTTTGAAGCCAAACTCGAACAGTATGGCGGCGGTCTTACGCGCGCGGCGGTTTCACTCGCGCAGGAATGGCGCAGCGATAAAGCGCTTCGGCAGCTGGAAGCGCTGCTGATTGTGGCCAACAAGGAAGAACTGCTAATTATTTCCGGCACAGGAGAGGTCATCGACCCGGATGATGGGATTGCGGCCATTGGCTCCGGCGGTATGTATGCATTGGCGGCGGCAAAGGCTTTGAAAGAGAACACGGAATTATCCGCACGAGAGATCGCAGAACGCAGCCTTCGCATCGCGGGCGATATCTGCGTGTTTACCAACGGAAACATCGTTGTGGAGGAGGTATAATATGCTTACTCCCAGACAGACAGTCGAAGCGCTCAACAAATACATCGTCGGTCAGGATAAGGCGAAACGAGCGGTAGCAGTCGCACTGCGCAACCGGTATCGCCGTAGTCAGCTGACTCCTGAGATGCGCGAAGAGATCACACCCAAAAATATCATAATGGTCGGTCCCACCGGCGTAGGCAAAACGGAAATTGCGCGCAGGCTTGCAAAGCTTGTGGATGCGCCGTTCATAAAGGTGGAAGCCACGAAATTTACCGAGGTCGGCTATGTGGGGCGCGATGTGGATTCTATGGTGCGCGATCTTGTAGAAGCCGCTATTCGCCTGAGAAAGGCTGCCAGAATGGAACAAGTGCGCCTGATGGCGGAAACCGCCGCCGAACAGCGGCTGGTGGATATTCTGGTGCCGTTTCGCAAGAGCGAGACGCAGCAGCATATGAATCCCCTGCAGATGCTGCTTGGCTCTGGGCAGCAGCAACAGGAACCGCAGTTATCTGAAGAAGAAAAGAAAACGCGCTTTACACGGCGCGAGACTGTGCTTGCGCAGCTTCGCAACGGTCGTCTCGAGGATGAGATCGTCGAGATAGAAGTGGAAGAACGCTCTACCGGCAACGATACCATGATCGCCATGGGCATCGATATCAACCTGAATGAAATGCTCGGAAGCATACTGCCGGGGAAAAAGAAGCGCCGCAAAATGCCCGTAAAAGAAGCGCGAAGAATACTCGTGCAGGAAGAGTCAGATAAGCTCATCGACATGGATGAAGTGATACGCGAAGCCGTTGAAAAGGCGGAACAGGACGGAATTATATTCATCGATGAAATCGATAAAATTGCCGGGACCCGTGCGGCAAACGGGGGTCCCGATGTTTCCCGAGAGGGCGTACAGCGCGATATCCTGCCCATTGTGGAAGGCTCGACCGTCAATACGAAATACGGCCCGGTCAAGACGGATTATATGCTGTTTATTGCCGCGGGCGCATTCCATGTATCCAAGGTGACGGATCTCATACCGGAACTGCAGGGACGTTTCCCCATCCGCGTAGAGCTGGATGCGCTTACACAGGAAGACTACAAACGAATTCTGACTCAGCCGGAAAACGCGATTACCAAGCAGTATGCCGAATTGCTCAAAACCGATCACGTGATGCTTAACTTCGATGAGGATGCTCTCGATGCAATCGCAAAGTATGCTTATATTGCAAACGAGAGTACGGAAAACATTGGCGCGCGCAGATTGCATACCATTATGGAGACGCTGCTGGAGGATATTTCTTTCAATGCCGGAGGGGATTTCCCCGATGTCGATGTAAAAATTGACGGCGCGTATGTGAAGGAAAGAATGGCCAGCGCTTATGTGGACGAGGATCTCCATAAGTACATTCTGTAAAGCGTGCCCCGGGCCGACTAGCACAAAAGCCGACTAAGCCGGAGGGGAACAAATGAAAATTCGACTGATTTCAGCCATGCTGTGCCTTGTTGTGCTTATTTCTGGCTGCGCATCGAATAGCAAACCTGTAGTGGCAGAGAATACGGAAGCAAAAAGTGCACTTGACGTAATGGATCTTCCCGTTGCAACAGCAACGCCGACTCCCGTACCTGCTCCTACAGCTACGCCTTTGCCCCCAGCTGCTAAAGCACCCCCGGCTTCGCCTGCTTCTGATGATCAGGAAACTGCGAGTACGCCGGAACCGACCAAAAAGCCGGAACCTGCGTATGGAATGAAGAAGATCAACAACGAAAAAGGGTATATCAAAGCAGAGGACGTTAATCTTCGCAAGGGCCCCGGTACGGATTACGCGGTAGTGGATAAAGTTGATTATCCTTCAAAAGTTGTGATTACCGCAAAAAATGATTTGTGGTATCACATTAAAGTTGGAGATACGCAAGGATATATACTCAAAGAGTATGTAGGGGTGGGCGCGGTGCCAACGCCTATGCCTACTCCCAAACCAACGCCCAAGCCTACTCCTGAACCGGTAATCGATAAGGGCGACAACACCGATTATGAAAAGGATGAGGCTTATATCGCGGCAAAACTGATGTATGCCGAGGGTAAAAATCAATCTGAAGAAAGCTATTATGCAATGGCCAGCGTATTATACAACCGGTGCAATTCCAGCAGATTCGGCGGAACAGTTGAGCAGGAAGTGTATCGCTCCGGTCAGTTCTCCGTTGTACGCAATGAAAGTTTTTCGGATATGATTCCGAGCAATGAAGCGTACAGAATTGCGCAGGATGTGTTTATGAACGGAAATCGCACAATTCCGGAGGGGGTTATGTATTTCCGTTCCGCTAGCAGCGGGGAATACTGGTCTTCCTCAAGAACGTTTTATAAAACGATAGGCGGGAACAATTATTACTATTGAGTGCGTGAATTTTACATCGATGCCTGGAAAGCCCCTTGCACTCTGGAACATTCACATGCTATAATACGCAAGGTATGACGCACCCTTGCCGATTCGCAGGTTCGTGCCCCAAAAGGGTTTCCTGCGGAGTTGACGCGAGGGGAGGAAATTAACGAGGAGGTATATTTGTTATGTCCGTCATTTCCATGAAACAGCTGTTGGAGGCCGGTGTTCATTTCGGTCACCAGACCCGTCGTTGGAACCCCAAGATGAGGGAATACATCTTCACCGAGCGCAACGGCATCTACATCATCGATCTGCAGAAGACCGTGAAGAAAATTGAAGAGTCCTACTATTTCGTTCGTGATCTTGCGCTCAGGGGCGAGACCGTTCTGTTTGTAGGAACCAAGAAGCAGGCACAGGAATCCATTGAACAGGAAGCCCGCCGCTGCGAAATGTATTTCGTCAACCAGCGCTGGCTGGGCGGCATGCTCACCAACTTCAAAACCATCCAGAGCCGCATCGGCAAACTGCGCAAAATCGAGCAGATGGAAGCCAACGGTCAGTTTGAACTGCTTCCCAAAAAAGAAGTCATCAAGCTGCTGGCTGAAAAAGAAAAGCTCGAACGCAACCTCGGTGGCATAAAGGATATGAAAAAGCTCCCCGGCGCCATGTTTGTGGTTGACCCCCGCAAAGAGCACATTGCCATCATGGAAGCCCGTGCTCTGGGAATCCCCATCGTCGCTATCGTAGATACGAACTGCGATCCCGACGAAGTGGATTATGTTATCCCCGGCAACGACGACGCTATCCGCGCCGTGAAGCTCATCGCTTCCAAGATTGCGGACGCTGTGCTCGAAGGCCATCAGGGCGAGCAAATGAGCGACGGAGAAGCCTCCGAAGAAGAATAACTAGCTTTGAGGGGGAGCCGGTAATAGCTCCCCTTTATATAAGTCGTAATAACAGCAATGGGAGGATTATAGAATGTTCACCGCGAAAGACGTAATGGAACTGCGTGAAATAACCGGCGTTGGCATGATGGATTGCAAAAAGGCGCTCACAGAATGCAACGGCGACATGGAAAAGGCAAAGGATTATCTGCGCGAAAAGGGCCTTGCCGACAATAAGAAAAAGGCCGCACGCATTGCCGCTGAAGGTATTGTGGATTCCTATATCCATTTGGGCGGCAAAATCGGCGTTATCGTCGAAGTCAACTGCGAAACCGACTTTGTAGCGAAGACGGACAATTTCAAGCAGTTTGTGCATAATGTCGCCATGCAGATCGCAGCGGCAAAGCCGACGTACGTAACCAAGGACGAGGTCAAGCAGGAAGAAATCGAAAAGGAAAAGGAAATCCTGCGCGCCCAGGCTAAGAACGAGCCCAAGCCCAAGCCCGATGCCATCATCGAGAAAATGGTCGAAGGCCGTATTGAAAAGTACTACAAGGAAGTCTGCCTGCTCGAGCAGCCGTACGTAAAGGATTCCGATATCACCGTTGCGCAGATGCTCAATGAAACCTCTGCCAAGATCGGCGAAAAGATCAGCATCCGTCGATTCGTACGCTACGAGATGGGCGAAGGCCTGCAGAAGCGTCAGGATAATTTTGCAGAAGAAGTCATGAGCGCAATTAAGTAAACCATTTGAAAAGGAACACTTTTTTGTGTTCCTTTTTTCTTTTTTTATGGAATTATCATACAAAGGAGGATGCCTTTATGTATCGGCGCGTATTGCTCAAACTCAGCGGCGAAGCGCTCAGTACCCACGGTGAAACGCTCAGCTTTGACGTGATCGAGAAAACGGCTGAACAGCTTGCGCAGGCTGCTCGTTTGGGCGTGCAGATTGGCGTAATGGTCGGCGGCGGGAATATCTGGCGCGGCCGCAGTTCCGGCGATATGGACAGAAGCCGTGCGGATAACATGGGCATGCTGGCCACGGCCATCAACGCTCTGGCTATGCAGGACGCACTCCTTCGAACAGGAACCGAGTGCACTGTGCTGTCAGCTGTTGATATGCAAAAATTCTGCGATACATTTTCTGCACGTTCGGCACACGCATTGCTTTCAAAGGGGCACATTCTTTTGTTTGCCTGCGGAAGCGGACATCCCTATTTCAGCACAGATACCGCGGCAGCGTTGCGTGCGGCTGAAATTGGCGCGGAGGTATTGCTACTTGCAAAAAACGTAGACGCCATTTATTCTGCGGATCCAAAGCTAGACCCATCCGCAGTCAGGTACGAACGGCTTAGCTATAAAGACGTGATAGAACGTGATCTGCGTGCAACGGATCTTACGGCCATTACGCTCTGCCGTGAGCAGAATATACCAATTCTGGCGTTTGGCCTGAAAGAACAAGACAGCATCGTGCGCGCAGTCAAAGGCGAGCGTATAGGCACGCTCATCGCGGATGTGTAATTAGCGCTTGTCTGCCTGAAGGATTTCCAGTAAAATAGGAGTGTAGCTTATTGCGTGTGAACAATATGCGCATAAGGATACTAAGGAGGTATTCGCATGGCCAACGATGTACTCGATAACGCAAAAGATCGCATGGGGAAAACGATTGCGGTACTGAAACAGGAATTGAGCAGTTTGAGGGCAGGCCGTGCAAATGCACAGGTTCTAGACCGCATACTGGTGGATTATTATGGGACTCCTACGCCCATCAACCAACTGGGCAACATCGCATCGCCTGAGCCGCGGCTCTTGACCATAGCCGTATGGGATCAGAAAGCCATCGGCGCTGTAGAAAAAGCGATACAGAAATCCGATATCGGCATCAACCCGTCCAATGACGGTAAGTTGATTCGTTTGGTCTTCCCTGAATTGACGGAAGAACGCCGTAAAGAACTTGTTAAAGTTGTACGTAAAAAGGGCGAGGATGCCAAAGTGGCTATTCGTTCTATCCGGCGTGACTCCAACGAGCATTTAAAGAAGCTGCGTAAAGACAGTGAAATTACAGAGGACGATCAGAAACAACTCGAGGATAAAACGCAAAAACTGACGGACGATATCATAAAAGATATCGATCGTATTATTACCGACAAGGAAAAGGAGATACTTGAAGTTTGAGCGGTGTGCTGGGCTTCGAGCTTTCACATGCCATAGCGCTTATGGAACAGGCGGGGTATGAGGTTCTTACAAGGGAAGTAAAAAGCCGTAAGGGCGTGCAGGGCAATGAAAGCCGTGTCGTTCGGGAACAGAAACTGCCCTGCTCGGCTGACGGGCGACCGCAGATATGTCTCACATACGCCGTGTTTTGTACGCAAGTCAATGAATGAAAGAAACTGACAGATGCAAAGCGCAGGCCGCTTTGCATTTTGTTCATGAAAGGGTTTGCCATGGGGAAGTATACAGCCGAACAGCGGGCGGCTATGGGATTGCCGGGTGAAATGCCTAAGCATGTCGCTATCATAATGGATGGCAACGGCAGATGGGCGCAGCAGCGCGGCTTGCCGCGCGCGTTGGGGCATCGGGCCGGCATGGAACGATTAAACGGAATTATTCGTTTGACTTCTGATCTATCCATCGAGGCGCTTTCGTTGTTTGCATTCTCGACTGAGAATTGGAAACGACCGCAGGATGAAATCAGCATACTGTTCGGATTGCTGTTGGAATATTTCAGCCGTGAAATAGATGAACTCCATCAGAACGATGTACGTATTCGAATTTTGGGGGAAAGAAGTCCTTTTCCTGCTGAAGTTCGCGAAGTGATCGAGAATGCCATGCAAAAGACAGCTAAAAATAACGGACTCAGATTAAATATTGCTCTTAATTACGGCGGAAGGGACGAATTCGTACGAGTCGCGCGCGCAATCGCTGCAGATGTGCAGAACGGCGTCATTCATGCATCGGACGTTAACGCAGAGCTTGTTGAAAGCAAACTGGATACCACGGGGCTGCCGCCAGTTGATTTTATGATCCGTACAAGCGGCGAACAGAGGACTTCGAACTTCTTGCTGTATCAGGCTGCATATGCGGAATTGCTATTTGCAGCAGAATACTGGCCTGCATTTTCAAATGATCGATACATGGATGCGCTGCGTGAATACCAGAAACGCTCACGGCGCTACGGCGGACTATAAGCGTAGGGGTGGTCAAAAATGGGGAAACGCGTCGTCATGGGGGTGGTGCTGGCCATTCTCTTTCTCTCCATGATGTATCTGGGCCGAGTTGTACAGACCATTGCGTTCACATGCGCGGCTCTCTGGGCAGTGCATGAAATGCAGCATGTATTTACAATGAAAGGGTACAAGCCGTTTATGGCTCCCGCATATGCTTTTGCGGCTACATATGCGGTGGTAATGTATCTTCTTCCCGATATCCAATGGGTATCTCTTTGGATGTTGTTCGTGATATGCGTTATTGCAGAACGCATATTGAATAAGAATAGGACCACGCCGGATGCATTTGCCGGATTCGGCGCATTTATATATCCGCTTCCTTTCTTCGCGGTATTGCTGCAGCCAAGCGTGATGTTTGGTGAAGCGCAGGGCACAACCGCGCTTCTTTGCGCGTTCATGTGCCCGCTCGTGGGCGATACGCTGGCATATTTTTTTGGTACGTTTTTCGGAAAACATAAACTTTGCCCCGATATCAGCCCGAAAAAGAGCGTTGAGGGAAGTATCGCTTCGTTTTTCGGCAGCATTCTGGGCGGCGCACTGGTGTTTATTTTGCAGAGATATTGGGATACCACAGTACCGCTGTCTGCGCTGTTGATACTTGGCGCTGTCTGCGGAATATTCGGGCAGATAGGTGATTTGTTTGCGTCCGTTATTAAGCGCTGGTCGGGCATTAAAGATTTCAGCAGTATTTTTCCGGGCCACGGCGGTATATTGGATCGAGTTGACAGCGTACTGATGTGTGCGCCGTTCATATATTTCGGTTTTTATTTGCTGAATCACTGGCCGCACTGACAATACAACAAAAGGGCATTTTGAATGAAAAGAAGAATAGTCGTGCTTGGAAGTACCGGGTCTGTAGGCATGCAGACACTGGATGTTATCAGGGCAAATCCGGATCATTTCGAAGTACTCGCAATAAGCGCACGATCGAATGCGCAAAAATTATCCGAACAGGTTCTTGCGTTTCGTCCCCGTTATGCAGGTATTGCGGATGAATCCGCAGTTTATCAGTTGAAAGAAAATATACCGGTTGATGTATGCGTGGAAGCAGGGGCTGCGGCAAATTGCGTGCTTGCAGGCCTTCCAGAAGCGGATATTGTGATGATCGGCATATCCGGCATACAGGGGCTGCCCGCGCTGCTGAGCGCGTTGCAGGCAGGGAAAACGGTAGCTCTTGCAAATAAGGAAAGCATCGTATGCGGCAATCCTTTGGTGCAGGAAGCTCTTCAAAAATATGGCGGCCGTATTATTCCGGTGGACAGCGAACATTCCGCAATTTACCAGTGTCTGCAAAACGGAAAGAAACAGGAAGTAGCTTCCCTGATACTGACGGCGTCCGGCGGCCCGTTTCGGAATTATTCGCAGGAACAGCTTAAACTGGTTACGCCCGAGCAGGCAAAAAAGCACCCTGTTTGGCGCATGGGGAATAAAATCTGCATCGATTCGGCAACGCTGTTTAACAAAGGGCTTGAGGTTATTGAAGCAAGTTTTTTGTTCGGTTTTCCAAATACTCATATTTCTGTACTGATTCATCCACAATCCATCGTACATTCTATGGTAGAATATATCGATGGAACTGTAATGGCGCAAATGGCTGTGCCGGATATGCGGTTGGCAATACAGTATGCGCTCGGATATCCGGATCGTCTGCCGAGAAGTATTGAGCGACTGGATTTTACTAATTTAGCCAGTCTGACATTTACAAACACGGATGAGCATCCTGCTATTCGCCTCGCCCATGCCGCGCTAACCGGATCAGACGCGCTGCCCATTATATACAATGCGGCCAACGAAGCTGCCGTTGAGATGTTTGTGCAGCACAGGATCGGTTTCTTGGATATCCAGCGCGCTGTGGAGCACGCTATGAAAAAAGCCTCGTATGCCTCGGTTTGCTCACTGCAGGATGTCATGCTGATTGACAGCGAAGCTAGGGAGCGAGTAGCCGATTTGTTTGGCTAAGGAAAGGAAAGACGAAAGTTGGAAAGCTTGTTTTCGGAGATATTGTCCATTATCGCCGCTCTGCTGTTGCTGAGCTTGTTTGTAATGGTCCACGAAGCAGGTCATTACGGGGTGGGAAGACTTCTGGGCTTCAAAATTCAGGAGTTTGCCATCGGTATGGGGCCGAAGATTTTCGGCAAGGAAAAGAATGGCATACTCTATGCCATACGCGCATTTCCTATCGGTGGCATGTGCCGATTTTACGGCGAGGACGAAGAAGCGAAGGATAATAGAAGCTTTGGTGCGCAAAAGGCATGGAAGCGGTTCCTTGTTATTTTGGCTGGGCCTGTCATGAACCTGATTTTTGCGTTCCTTTTTGCGGTCGTAGCGCTTACCGCCTATGGCGATATTGTCCCCGCTGTGCATTCCATCACGGAACAGGGAAGTCCGGCGCAGGTTGCGGGCATGCAGCCAGGCGACATTCTATACGCTGTTGACGGGCAGCGGGTCGAATACTATGAAGACGCTGTCGATAAAATACGCGCTGTCAAAGGCACGGATACCGTTGTTACCGTTATACGCGACGGCGAAAAGAAGGATATCGCCCTGCACGATATTTATAACGAGAAAGCCGGTTATAACGTCATCGGTATCAACCTGACTGCGGCACGCATGCCCTATCGTTTTTTTGACGCGATAGGCGCAGCATTCCCATTTGTTGGTTCTATTGTAGGGGAGATGTTCTCATTTCTGGGGAGTCTGTTTACAAAGGGCGTGC
The DNA here is from genome assembly GCA_964440115.1 of uncultured Oscillospiraceae bacterium. Classification (GTDB taxonomy): domain Bacteria; phylum Bacillota; class Clostridia; order Christensenellales; family CAG-138; genus JAEWWD01. The sequence goes on from CAYTPV010000007.1 coordinate 110,245, forward strand.
AACAGGGTGATGTACTCGGTCCTGTTGGAACCATCACGTATATTGGCTATGCGGTACGAACCGGCTTTGAAACGGTGCTGCGGTTAGCCGTGCTTATCAGCGTGAACCTTGCGGTCATCAATTTGCTTCCATTACCGGCGTTGGATGGCGGACGGCTTGCATTTTTGACGGTGGAGGGTATACGCGGAAAGCCCATTTCGCAGGAAAAAGAAGGCATGGTACATTTTATAGGGATTGTATTGCTGTTTGCATTGATCATCATACTGACATTCAACGATATTAAAACGATGCTGGGAGGATAACCGTATGGAACAAACGCGCCGCGTATGTGTAGGGAATGTGCCCGTCGGCGGCGGTGCACCGATCAGCATACAATCCATGACCAATACGGATACGCGGGATGCAGCAGCAACATCCGCGCAGATACTTGCGCTGGAACAAGCCGGCTGTGAGATTGCTCGCGCGTCCGTATACGATATGGATTGCGCCCGCGCCATACGCGAAATCAAGCAAAGAATACACATCCCGCTCGTTGCGGATATTCATTTTGATCACAGGCTTGCAATAGCTGCGGCGGAAAACGGCGCGGACAAGCTTCGCATTAATCCGGGCAACATCGGTGGCCAGCAGAAGGTAGCGGAGCTTGCGGCCTGCGCCAAACATATTGGCATACCCATACGAATAGGCGTCAATGCCGGCTCATTGGAACGGGATTTACTGGAGAAATACGGCGGACATTCTCCTGTTGCAATGGCGGAAAGCGCCCTGCGCCATATCGCCATGCTTGAACAGGAAGGGTTTTACGACATTGTCATATCGCTCAAAGCTTCGAATGTGCCGGATACCGTGGCCGCCTGTCGCGAAATCGGGCGTCGATGCAATTATCCGCAGCATATCGGCATTACGGAAGCGGGGATGGGCGAGTTCGCGATTGTAAAATCGGCCGTTGGCTTGGGTGCACTGCTGCTCGAGGGAATTGGCGATACCATGCGCGTTTCCCTGACAGGTGATCCGGTGCAGGAAGTCCATGCGGCGAGAACCATACTGCGTGCCGCAGGGCTCAGGCATGAGGGCATTGAAATCATCAGCTGTCCTACCTGCGGCAGGTGTGGCGTGGATCTTGCGTCCATCGTTCAGACGCTTCGCGACAGGCTTAAGCTGGAAGGCTGCTTAAAGATCGCGGTGATGGGATGTGCTGTAAACGGACCGGGGGAGGCTCGTGATGCGGACATCGGCATCGCATTCGGTCCCGGCAACGGCGTACTGTTTAAAAAAGGAGAAAAAATTGCTTCCGGCGCTGTGCAGGATATGCTGGATCTGCTTGTACGGGAAGCCGAAAGCATGCTTTCATAATTTACTGGGGTTGGTTGGAGGATCGCACATCATTGAGTACGGAATTAAAAGAGCTGCTACTGCGAGCCGGGGATTGGGCAGCAGATTTAAAGCTCGAGCAGGCAAACTGGAATCCTGAGATAAAGGCGCTGCAAATCAGATTATACAGCGACAGACCGCTAACAGACGCACAGCATCAGGCGCTGTGTGCGTTGTTTGCGGATCGGTTCGCGCCCTATTCTGTTGAGGTCAGTGTAGATTGTCCTGCCGTTTTGCAGGCAGTCCGTGACGCACAGCTGCAGCAAAAAGATAAAAAAGAGGAAGAGAAGCTCATATTCGGCAAACGGATAGCGCGTTCTGAGATTACGCCCATGCATGCCCTGCGGGAAGATTCCGGGCGCGTCACTGTTGAGGGAAAGCCGCTTTTGCTGGAGAATAAACCATTAAAAAACGGCGCAGATAAAACGCTGTTATTTATTAATGTTACAGACTACACGAATACTATCCAATGTAAGGCCTTTATTATTGGAAAAACTGCGTCGCAGATCGAAAAGAGCCTGCAAGGCGTTATCGATTCCGGCGGGTTTTTGCGTATACGCGGCACATACGAATATGATAAATTTGCTCGCGAGACAATGCTGCGTGTGGACGACATCATGGCGATTCCCGCGAAAGCGCGCTGCGATACGGCGGAACAAAAACGCGTTGAGCTGCACTTGCATACGCAGATGTCCGCAATGGATGGCTTGACGAATGTGAAGCAAGTCATACAGACAGCTGCGCAGTGGGGGCATAAAGCAATAGCCATTACGGATCACGGCGTGGTGCAGGCGTTCCCCGATGCTGCAAAGGCGGGCGCTAAGAATAAGATTAAGGTTTTATTCGGCGTTGAAGGCTATTTGAAAGCGGATACCGAGAGTCTGCCCATGGAGCAGACCTATGTGGTATTCGATTTGGAAACGACGGGCTTAAAAGCCGAGCAGGGGCACATCATCGAAATCGGCGCGGTTAAGCTCCGCGACGGTGAAGTGCTCTCGCGCTTTTCAACATTCGTCAATGCGGGTGTGCACATTCCTCCGAATATCACTACGCTGACTGGTATTACAGACGATATGCTTGTTGGTGCGCCTCTGGCGAGGGATGTGCTTCGCGAATTCGAGGAATTTACGCGCGACTGTGTGCTGGTTGCGCACAACGCATCATTCGATGTAAAGTTCATCCGCGAACATGGCAGGCGGTATGGGATTGTGTTCGATAACGCCAGCGTGGATACCCTTATGCTTTCGCGATATCTTCTTTGGGGCATGAAAAACCACAAGCTCGATACCGTTTGTGCACATCTTGGCGTTTTGCTGGAAAATCATCACCGGGCTGTGGATGATGCCGAAGCTACCGCACAGGTTTTTCTGCGTCTGCTGGATCGCATGCGCGCGCTTGGCGTCCACGAAGTACCTGCAGTACTTCCGGAAGCGGATGACGGGGAAGACCGCACGAAGGAAAGCCCCAATCATATTGTCATACTGGCCGCTACACAGGAAGGCATGAAGAACCTCTATCGTCTGGTCAGCCATGCCCATATAGACTTTTTCTACAAAAAGCCGCAGATACCCAAGAGTCTGCTTCGATTGTATCGCGAGGGACTGCTGCTCGGTTCCGCGTGCGAGCAGGGTGAACTGTATCAGGCTCTGCTTCGCAATAAGAGTGAAGACGAAGTGCGAAAAATCGCGCAATGGTACGATTACTTTGAGATTCAGCCGTTGGGCAACAACGCTTTTATGCTCAGAAAAAACATGGTTCCCGACGAGGAAGCATTGCGGAATCTCAACCGCCGCATTGTGGCATTAGGGAAAGAACTTGGGAAACCGGTTGTGGCGACGGGTGACGTGCATTTTCTGGAGCCGGAGGATTCTGTATTCCGCGCTATTCTCATGTACGAAATGGGATTTCAGGATGCCGAGATACAAGCTCCACTGTATTTTAAAACCACTGACGAAATGCTCGCCGAATTCGCATATTTGGGAGAAGAAACTGCGATCGATGTCGTCGTAAACGCGCCCAATGCAATCGCGGATCGCTGCGGGCAATTAAAACCGTATCCTGACGGCACATTTGCCCCTAAAATTGAAAATGCGGAAACATTGCTCCGGGATATGGCGGTCAGCCGCGCTTTGGAACTTTATGGCGATCCGCTGCCCGAAGTGGTGCAGAAGCGGCTGGACAAGGAACTGCATTCCATTATCAGCAACGGTTTCGCGTCGCTGTACCTGATGGCGCAGAGACTTGTGAAAAAATCGCTGGACGACGGATATCTGGTAGGTTCCCGAGGGTCCGTTGGTTCCTCATTTGTAGCAACCATGGCGGGAATCACAGAAGTGAATCCGCTGCAGCCGCATTATGTCTGTCCCAAGTGCCGCCACAGTGAATTTGATATCGACCGGACGCAATTCGCCTGCGGAGTGGACATGCCCACTGCTGTTTGCCCCGTCTGCGGGACACGTTACGATAAAGCGGGTTATGAAATTCCCTTCGAGGTATTCCTAGGCTTTCATGGCGACAAAACACCTGATATCGACCTGAACTTTTCCGGAGAATATCAGCCTGTAGCGCATAAATATGTGGAGGAAATGTTCGGCGAAGGGCACGCGTTTAGAGCCGGTACGATCAGCGGCATTCAAACCAAAACGGCATATGCGTATGTCATGAAATATCTTGAGCATTTGCAAAGAACGGTTTCCAAATTCGAAATCGACCGCCTGTGCGAAGGCTGCGCTGGCGTAAAGCGTACCACCGGTCAGCATCCGGGCGGTATTGTTGTCGTCCCATTCGAAAACGATATACTGGAATTCACTCCGGTGCAGTATCCTGCGGATCAGAAACAGAAAAACACCATCACAACGCACTTTGATTTCCATGCGCTCGATGATCGGCTGGTCAAGTTGGATATTCTTGGCCATGACGACCCGACCGCATTGAAAATGCTGCATGATATGACGGGCGTCAACCCCCGCTATATCCCGCTGGATGATCCTGAAACGCTCAGCTTATATTCCAGTATTGAAAAACTCAATATCGATCTTTCCGCTCTGAATGGCTGCGATGTAGGAAGCTTGGGCATACCGGAATTCGGAACCAGCTTTGTGCGGCAGATGCTGAAGGATACGCGTCCGACAACCATGGAGGAACTGGTTCGTATTGCAGGGCTATCCCATGGCACGGACGTATGGCTGAACAATGCGCAGAAACTGGTTCTCGACGGCGTTGCTACACTGTCGCAGGTCATCTGCACGCGCGACGATATTATGAACTATCTCATTTCGCGCGGCTGCAATCCTTCCATGTCCTTTAAAACAATGGAGAACGTGCGTAAAGGAAAAGGCCTCACCGACGATATGAAAGCGGAAATGCACGCGCATGACGTACCCGCATGGTTTATTGAATCCTGTGAAAAAATCAAATACATGTTCCCGCGCGGGCACGCTGTGGCGTATGTGATGATGTCCTTCCGTATCGCTTACTACAAAATGCATTATCCCGAAGCGTTCTACGCCGTCTATTATACGGTACGTGCGGACGCGTTTGATGTACGATACGCGGTCGGCGGTGCAAAGCAGGTTCTTGAAAACATCAGAGCAATTGAAGCCAAGGGAAAAGAAGCAAGCAATATTGAAAACGATCTTCTGACGATATTGGAAGTCGTATATGAAATGAACCTTCGCGGCATCGCGCTGCTGCCAGTCGACGTATATAAATCCGACGCTGTCAAGTTTCTGGTAGAGGCGGATGGCATACGTGCGCCGCTGAGCGCGGTGGGTGGCGTTGGCAAAACGGCTGCGCTTTCAATTGCTCAGAACACAAAAGGGGAACGGTTTGTTTCCATTGAGGATTTTCAAGCCCGCACAAATGCAAACAGCGCGGTTGTGGCGGCGCTTACCGAAGCAGGTTGCTTTAGCAGCATGCCCAAAACGAATCAGATCAGTTTGTTTTAACCTCATATCAGTCTTATCAGCGGGAATGCGTGCATTCCCGTCTTCATTTTTCTGGAAATTCGCTTGCTTGACAATTGCACACAAACAATTTACAATCAAATTTGAGTAATCATGCAGACTTGCTGTGCATTCATAAATGGATGTTTATGGATTCGCCGGTATGCAAATCGAGCCTTATGCTCGGTTACATTTTATATACATTGGAGGTTGCCTGAGTGAATGAAGTGTTAATCACAATAGCCAGCTCCGTTGCGGCGTTGGGCGTCGGCGCGGTAGGTGGCTATTATTACAGGAGAAATATTGCGGAAAGCAAGACCGGTAAGGCCGAAGAAGCAGTTAATCGCATGCTCGAAGACGCGCAGAAACGCGCGGAAGAGCTCCGCAAAGAAAAGATACTCGAAGCAAAAGAAGAAGTATTCAAAATCAGAAGCGAAAGCGAACGAGAACTTCGCGAAAGGCGCAATGAACTGCAGCGCTCTGAGCGCAGAATAGCCCAAAAAGACGAAACACTGGATAAAAAGCAGGATGGGTTAGAGCAGCGCGAACGTCAGCTCAATAAGCGCGAGACAGATATCGACGCCATGGAAAACGAAGTAACGGAAATTCGCGATCGTCAGCTCAAAGAACTCGAAACCATTTCCGGCTTATCCATGGAAGCAGCAAAAGAAATGCTGCTGAGCAATGTGGAACGCGATGCGCGGCATGAAGCGGCATTGCTGCTAAGGGATATCGAGGCAAAGACTAAAGAAGAAGCAGACAAGCGTGCCCGTAATATTGTATCGTTGGCCATTCAGCGCTGTGCCGCAGATCACGTAGCTGAAACTACAGTCTCCGTCGTGCCCCTGCCCAACGATGAAATGAAGGGCCGCATAATCGGCCGAGAAGGCCGCAATATACGTGCTCTTGAAACGGCGACCGGCGTGGATCTCATCATAGACGATACGCCCGAAGCGGTCATTCTTTCCGGTTTTGACCCGGTACGCAGGGAAGTCGCGCGTATCGCTCTCGAAAAACTCATACTCGACGGACGCATTCATCCGGCCCGTATTGAGGAAATGGTGGATAAAGCCCGCCGCGAAGTAGATAATCAGATACGCGAAGCCGGTGAACAGGCCGTTCTTGATGTCGACGTGCATGGCCTGCACCACGAACTGGTTCGTTTGCTGGGCCGCTTGAAGTATCGTACCAGCTATGGCCAGAATGTTTTGAAGCATTCTATCGAGGTTGCGCATCTTGCGGGCATCATGGCCGCGGAACTTGGCGCGAATGTTGCACTCGCTAAGCGCGGCGGCTTGTTGCACGATATCGGCAAGGCCATCGACCACGAAGTGGAAGGCCCGCATATTCAAATCGGTGCGGATGTCGCAAAGAAATACCGGGAAAGCAATGCTGTCGTGCACGCCATCATGGCGCACCATGGCGATGTCGAACCGCAGACAGTGGAAGCCGTACTCGTACAGGCGGCCGACGCTATTTCCGCGGCCCGTCCCGGTGCTCGCCGTGAGACGCTTGAAAGCTATATCAAACGTCTGCAGAAGCTCGAAGAGATCGCCAATTCGTTTGAAGGCGTGGATAGCTCATTTGCCATTCAGGCTGGCCGTGAAGTGCGTATCATTGTTAAGCCCGAATGCGTCAACGATGCGGATACAATCGTTATGGCAAAAGATATTGCAAAGCGCATAGAGGCGGAACTTGAATATCCTGGTCAGATCAAGGTCAATGTTATTCGCGAAACGCGTACCGTCGACTACGCAAAGTAATTTTGTTCCGTAATTAACCATAAGGATATGCCTTTGCGCATATCCTTATTTTGCAGTTTGAAATATTTGCGCTTTTCAACGCGGATATATGGAACTGCGGGGAGGAAAAAAGATATGTTAATGCCCGTGGCGGATGCGCACTGCGATTTTCTGTATAATATGTGGCAGGACGGCTTTGAAATTGATTCGCTCAGTGAACATCAGACGATATACATACCATATCTGAGGCAGGGTGGGGTTGCCCTGCAGTTTTTTGCCGTATGGGTGGATCACTCGCTCAGAACCCCATTTCTGCAGCAATGCCTTGGCATGATCGACGCGTATTATTCCGTGCTGAACCGGTTTCCCGATGTGTTTACGCCGCTTTCGTCCTCGTTTACTCCGGAGGATGGCCGCATTGCAACGGTGCTTGCGATTGAGGGCGGGGAAGCCATTGAAGGCAGCCTTGCCGTATTGCGTATGCTCAAACGGCTTGGCGTAGCGGCTATGACTTTGACATGGAACCACAACAATGAGCTGGCTGGAGCGGCTGTGCGCAGAGGCGGCAAAGGACTGACTTCGCTTGGCCGCGAGGTCGTGGCTGAAATGGAACGCATCGGTGTTGCAATGGACGTCGCGCATTTGAGCGACGAGGGCATAGACGAGGTGCTTTTGAAAACAACTGCACCGGTTTTTGCGTCTCATTCCAACGCAAGATCGGTGCTGTATTCGCCGCGCTCGCTGCATGATGCGCATATACGCGAAATCTCACGCCGTGGTGGGGTAATCGGTGTCAATTTCTACTATAAGCAGCTCTGTGAGGGCAACAGCGCGCATGTGGAGGATGTTGTACGGCACATCGCGCATATGGTTGAGGTAGGCGGTGTATCCTGCTGCGCGATAGGTTCCGATTTTGACGGCATGAATCAGTATCCGGAGGACTTGCGCAACAGCGCCGACTTCCCAAGGCTGCTGCGCGCGCTGCTGAATGCGGGATTTTCTGAGGACGATGTGAGGAAGATCGCTTATCAGAATCTGCGCGACTATATTGTTCGCTTTGTTTGATTGGCACAACGATTGCGGCATATATTTCGAAATGCTATAATGAATATGAATGAGCGGGAGGCGCGTATTATGAGTGCATTTTCTGGCTTAGGCAAAAAGTTGGGGGATATAGCGGATAACGCCTCAAAAAAATCAAGCGAATTAATGGAAGCGGCAAAGCTGAATGCCGATATTAACCGGCTGCAGGCAGATATTGAGGATCTTCAGTTTGAGCTTGGCAAAGCGTATTACGAGGAAAACAAAGAGCATCCGGACGGACCTTTTACAGAGATTATCAAGCAGATTACATATAAAATGCACGAAATACGCATACGCAACGAAAAACTCCTTGCCCAGAAGGGCCTGATGTATTGCCCCAGCTGCGACACCGTCACAGGGAAAGACGACGAATTCTGCAGTAAATGCGGCGCCAGACTGCCCGGATCCAAAGAACTCAAACAAGCGATATGCCGAAACTGCGGGGAACCGTTGCCCGAACAGCAGACACATTGTACGAAATGCGGTTACTTGGCCGATTAGAATATTCACTATGGAGGAGTACGCATGATTAAGCAGATGCAGTATCATGAAGATAGCAATCAATGGAGAGGCAGCCTGTATGGCGATCTGGATGCCGTGCAGGCTCCCAAATTGCTGTCAGTCATGCGCGACGCATTGAATGAACATCCGGGGGATGTGATATTCGACTGCAAACTGCTGGATTTTGTTGACAGCATGGGACTTGGGGCCCTTGTTAAGCTGCGCAAAATGGCAGAAGAGCATGGAGGCGTCATCAAGCTTGAGCGTATGAAGCCGCGCATTTACAAGCTGTTTGTCATTACGGGGCTTGAGGGTACGATGGGGATAGAGGTGGAGCAATGAACGGCGATGTCATTAAAATTTCATTGCCGGCAAAGGCAGAGTATCTGACAACAGTTCGTCTGGTGGCGGGATCTGTTGCGGGACAAGCTGGGTTTAACATGGAAGATATTGAGGATGTGAAGACAGCGCTATCCGAAGCCTGCCTATTGCTTATGCCCTGCAAGGAGGATACACTGCGGCTGGAATTATGGATAAAAAACGGATTTCATGCCGTTGTCCGGTGCAACCGCTTTCAGGAAGAATGCAAAAATTCTCCCGAACGTGAATTCGGCACGTTTTTACTCGAAGCGCTTACCGACGAGGTTGAGCATAAACAAAACGGCGAAGAAAGCGAGTATTGGCTGTATAAATCGCTGCAGGCGTGAATGCCAATCCTGAACAGGAGGGGGGGAATTCGTTGGAGGAAGCGTACAAATACGACTCGCTGATGGCTGAATATTGCGAGACGAGGGATATTTCACTGCGGAATGAATTGTTGCGGCATTACCTCTTTATTGCAGAAATCGCCGCAAAAAAATTTGTAGGCCGCGGTGTGGATTATGATGATCTGTATCAGGTTGCTTCGCTTGCGCTCATACGTGCGTTAGAACGTTTTGATTGTACCCGAAATATAAAATTCGGAAGCTTTGCGACTCCTTCTGTGATTGGTGAAATAAAGAACTATTTCCGTGATCGCAGCAGATCGATACGGCTTCCAAGGCGTGCGATAGAACTGCTCAAAAAACTGTATGAAGTGCAGGAAGCTTTCACCAATAGAACGGGCAGACCCCCAAGGCCGGAGGAGATCGCTTTGGAAATGGAAGTCTCTGTTGAAACCGTTTATGAACTGATGGAAGCAAAAGCAAGCGCGCAATTGTTATCCCTGGATGAAACGGTACAGGGGCAGGATGGTGAACGGAGTCTGGCCGATTTGATTGGCGCTGAATCCGAAGAATATACGAGCATTGAAAATGTTGATTTCCTGCAGCGCAGCCTCAGCCAGTTGACCGATGAAGAACGAAAAGTGCTCATAGAACGATTTGTAAACAGAAAAAGTCAGCGTTCTATTGCGGAGACAATGGGTGTCTCTCAAATGTACGTATCGCGTCTGGAAAGGCGAGTTCTCACAAAGTTGCGCGAACGAATGGTTGGGGAATGATTTTTATCCGGCCTGTTTAGAATCGATAAAAAGTGTTGATTAATATCTCTATACGGAGCGCAATGCTGTCTAATCAGCGCCCGAAGCGAGTGATGGAATGCCGGATTTGAGCTTTCGTGATACGTTTTCTACGCCTGAAGAAATGCGTTTGGTTTTGCGCAACGTGCTCAACACAGCGCGTTCGCAACTGCCTATTGAGGAAGAAACGTGGTACGATCTCAAGATCATTTTACATGAGTTGTGCGGAAATGCTCTGGAACACGGAAAATGCCCGGTGGAAGTGTTTGCAGCCGTATGCCGCGGAGATCTGTGTCTTCATGTGCTGGTGTATGATTCCGGCGAGGGTTTTTATCCGCAGGATTGTATGCTATCCAATGTGGAAGAGGAAAGAGGCAGAGGGCTGCACATAGTGAATTCACTTGCCGATGATTTAATATTCAACAGTGCGGCCAATAAGGTTTTGGTGAAGCTCCATATATCCCCAGCCTGAAGAACAAAAAAATGTTGAAAAAAGCTGCTGCGTACGAAGGTACGCTTTTATTATGTGAAAAGAATGTATTCTCAGCGAACGTTTCATTGTGATATAAGCTCTTGTTGTGGATCCATTCCGAACAAATAGATCTGTTTTGAGATTTAATATTGACTGAATCCCTCCATTGCAATAACATGGTAAGGGACTTTAATTCGTTCCCCGTAAGTAACTCTCAATGAGGAGGAAAACGATATGTCAACATGTGCCATTGTCGGAGTAAATTGGGGAGATGAGGGCAAGGGTCGAATGGTCGATTATTTGGCCAGCCAATACGATGTTGTCGTTCGCTATCAGGGCGGCAGCAATGCCGGCCATACCGTCATAAATGAGCACGGAAAATTCGCGCTCAATCTGATGCCTTCGGGAATATTCCGTCCTGAAGTCGTCAATGTGCTCGGCAATGGAACCGTGGTAGACATTGAGCATTTATGCGGCGAAATGGACAAGCTGCGCGCGGCAGGTATCGATATCAATCCTTCCCGGCTGAAGATAAGCGATCGCTGTGCCATCGTATTTCCGTTCCATAAGGATCAGGATGGATTGGAAGAAGCGCGTCTTAAGGATGCGAAGTATGGTTCTACGAAGCGCGGCATTGCTCCGGTTTACAGCGATAAGTATCAGAAAAAGGGCATACAGATGGGCGACCTGCTGTATCCTGAAGTCTTGGAGAAGCATCTGCGTCTGCTGTTGGATTGGAAAAACTTAACCCTTACCGGCGTATACGGAGCTGTCCCTTACTCGTTTGAGGACATTATGGCATGGCTCAAGCGCTTTGGTGATGTATTAAAGCCCTACATAACGGATACCGGCCTGTATTTGCATCAGGCAAATCAATCGGGTAAGCGCATATTGTTTGAGGCTCAGCTTGGCGCGCTGCGCGATATTGAGCTGGGTATTTACCCGTTTACATCTTCTTCCTCTTCACTGGCGGCCTATGCGCCTTTGGGCGCCGGCATACCCGGCGTTCGGGTGGATGAGGTAATAGGTGTAGTAAAGGCATACTCCACCTGCGTGGGGGAAGGCCCGTTTGTTGCGGAATGGTTTGGGAAAGACGCTGAACTGCTTCGCGAAGCCGGCGGCGAATACGGCGCTGCGACCGGAAGACCACGACGCGTCGGCCCGTTTGATATTGTCGCTACCCGCTATGGTGTAAGGCTGCAGGGGACGACGGGGATTGCACTGACGAAAATGGACGTGCTTTCTTATATGGATCAAATTCCGGTTTGCACAGGATACAAACTTGGAAACGAAATCGTTACAGAATTCCCGTTTACGCCGCTTATGGAAGGTGCGCAGCCTGTCATCGAGTATCTGCCCGGCTGGAAAAAGGATATTTCGGGCGCGCGCTCTTTTGAGGAACTGCCTAAGGAAGCGCAGGAGTATGTTCATTATATCGAGCGCGTACTGGAATGCCCCATTCCGTACGTGTCCGTAGGGGCCGACAGAAACGCCTTGATATTCAGGTAAGTTCGGAGGTCGCTATGCAAAACACCGATACGTATCAAAGCCCGCTTTGCAGCCGATACTCTTCCCGAGAAATGCTTTCGCTTTTCTCGCAGGATACACGTACCCGTACCTGGCGGAAGCTTTGGGTTGCTCTTGCACGGGCAGAACATGAGCTGGGTTTGCCTGTTTCCGAGGAGCAGGTGGAAGAGCTTCGTACCCATATCGATGATATCGATTACGAAGCCATCGCAAAAAAAGAGAAGGAAATCCGTCACGATGTCATGGCCCATGTTTACGGCTATGGGCTCGTCTGCCCTAAGGCGAAAGGTATTATCCATCTTGGAGCAACCAGCTGCTATGTGACGGATAACGCGGATATTCTCATTTACAGGGATGCGCTATCCATTGTGAAAAACAAACTGATCGGCGTAATCGCAAACCTAGCGGATTTTGCGGACGAGTACCGGTCGCTTCCGGCGCTTGGATATACGCATTTTCAGCCGGCACAGCCAGTTACGGTCGGAAAGCGCGCCTGTCTGTGGATTCAGGATATTGTCATGGACGTTGAGGAACTGCTCTTTGTAGAGGGCAGCTTGCGTCTGCTGGGCAGCAAGGGCACGACCGGCACGCAGGCAAGCTTTATGGAGCTGTTCGAAGGTGATCACGAAAAGGTTAAACAGCTCGATGACCGGATTGCCGTTTTGTTTGATATGCCGGGCTGCTACCCTGTTGCGGGTCAAACATACCCCCGAAAGGCGGATTCGCGCATTCTGAATGCGTTGTCCGCCATCGCGCAAAGCGCATACCGGTTTGCCAACGATCTCAGGCTGCTGCAGCACATGCATGAAGTGGAAGAACCGTTTGAAAAAGGGCAGGTTGGGTCTTCCGCAATGGCGTATAAAAGGAACCCCATGCGCAGTGAGCGGATCTGTTCGCTATCACGATATGTGATGGTGAACGCTCAGAATGCAGCTATGACGGCTTCCGTACAGTGGCTGGAACGCACGCTTGACGATTCAGCAAACCGCCGAATTTCTTTGCCGGAAGGGTTCCTCGCTGTGGACGCCATTTTAAACCTGCTTCTGAACGTTACAGATGGGCTGAAGGTTTATCCCGCGGTTATTCGCAAGAACCTGATGGAACAGATGCCGTTTATGGCAACTGAGAATCTTCTGATGGAAGCTGTAAAGCGTGGAGGAGACCGGCAGGCGCTGCATGAGGTAATCCGGGAGCATTCCATGGCGGCCGCACAGAAAATGAAGGAAGAAGGCGCACCTTGTGATCTGATGGAGCGCCTTGCTGCCGATCAGAACTTTGGTTTGGACAAGGATGATCTTGCGAAAATACTTGATCCGGCAGCATACGTAGGGCGCGCGCCTGAACAGGTATCCGAATATCTTAATGACATCGTCCGCCCGTTAATCCGTAAAGAGGGAACAGGAAGAATTACAGCTAAGATAGAAGTCTAACATACAGACTTTAGGGCCGCCGGCTTTCCGGCGGTCTTTTTATGTCAGCAGATGCTCAAGCAATATTTTTACACCGATCAGTATCAGTACAACGCCGGCCAGAATTTCCGCGCGTTTCCGAAACACATGGCCTAGCTTTTTTCCGACGATTACCGCGAAATAACAAATGATAAATGTTACCGACCCGATTACGGCAGCGCTTCGGATAATATTTTCATGCTGAATGGCGAGGCTGATGCCCACTGCAAGTGCATCGATGCTGGTTGCCAGAGAAAGCACACACAGCATACGCGTATTGGAAGCGCAGGGAGGGGATTCCTTACCATCCGATGCGCGGTAGGCTTCAATGATCATACGGATGCCGATGAAGCATAGAATGCCCATGGCGATCCAATGATCCACGCTTTCAATGTATTGGTCAACGGTTATCCCCGCGACGTATCCTATTACAGGCATAACCGCCTGAAATGCGCCAAAGAAAAAACCCACCTTGAGGGCATTCCTGCGGCGAAGCCGCGACATGCGGATTCCTTCAGATATCGCGACAGCGCAAGCATCTGTAGCCAGGGCAACAGAAACCAGCAGCAGCTCAATGATCGACAAATGGAAACCTCCCTGCGAGCTCATTAGTACCTTGTTTTCAAGTACTGCTTATCGACACTTCGCTCTAAAGCGTACGCAAAAAAGCAGCAGGTTAAAACATGGTTCTTGCATTTTCAATGAAGAAAGCAGGCTGCCAAATCAGACAGCCTGCGCACGCCGCTCGTATATTCATTTTGCTCAAAATTTCGGAAAGCTACGTGTCAATGTGTTATTCGTCGTATACTTCAATTCTGAATATGGTAGGCTTGGTCGAATCCGGGCAGGATACATGGGTAACATTCTCTTCCGTGTCCCATGGATGCCTTCCTCCGAGTTCTAAAACCCGCAGGCTTGGCCACAGGCTGTGAAACGCGGATGCGCAGAAATTCTGCGGACATCTTTCAAAATCAAACTCATAGGTATCCCCGACCTTGTGGCAGCTGCATGTTTCCCCGAATTTGTCGGTAGGACATTCTTCCACAACAATTCGAACCTTCTTGGGCTTTCTGACTGAGCATTCTGACGAAGAAACCTGTTGCATGGATGAAAACTCCTTCTGCTTAATCATTGGTACGTTGCATGCCGTTTCATTCATTGATGATGTAAGGTATCGATACCACAGCCAAATTACGTTTCTTGTACAGCGAGGATTTTAGAAGCAGCGCAGTTTGATTGTGCAGCGGATTATTCCACCATTTCGGTATAATGAATTGCGGCAGAACGACCGTTAGCATTTCATGCTTTTGCAGTTGGGCGTGCTTTTGATCCACATGCTCAAGAAGTACTTCATTCACATTCCGATAAGGCGCCTCTTCTATTACGAGGGGAATGTTTAAGCCGAGTTGGCGATACTGCTGTTCAAGTTTATCCGTCTCCTTCTTATCGGTGCTGACATGATAAACTTCCAATTCGCCATTTAAGGACAGCGCATAATTCAGCGCTTTGATAAACGACTTATTGATCGACTGTACAGGAATGATAATATGGCTTTTCGGCGGCTGATCAAAGATAAGGCTTTCAGCGCTTTCCTTTATAATAAGGTTTTCCCTGACTCTGTCGTAGTGCTGCTTGATACGAGTCATCAGAAACACCAAAACAGGTATGCAAATAAGCACAATCCATGCGCCGTGCGTGAATTTGCTGACAGCTATGATAATACAGGTGACGCCAGTGATAATGGTACCAAAGCCGTTTATCAGCGCTTTATGCTTCCAGTTACCTTCCTTGCGGGTGATCCATCGTTTAAACATGCCCATCTGAGAAAGCGTGAACGAAAGGAAAACACCCACTGCATAAAGCGGTATTAAAAGATGCGTATCGGCTTTAAACGCGATAACCAGTATACCCGAAATGATGCACAGCATGATGATGCCATTTGAAAAGCTCAGTCTTGCGCCGCGATTGCGGAACTGCCTTGCCATGTACCGGTCCCTTGCAAGCAGTGAAAGCAGCAGCGGCAAGTCGGCAAAAGCTGTATTCGCGGCCATGATCAATATAACTGCAGTGGTTGCCTGTACAACGAAGAACATCACAGAACCGTTTCCGAATACCTGAGTTGCGATCTGTGCAACAACCGTGATGTTATGCTGCGGCGCAACCTTATATATTGCTGCTAAAACGCATACGCCTCCGAATATTATGAAAACAATGAAAGCGAGCAGACCGAGTACCGTTTTGGCGTGCTTCTGCGCTGGCTCCCTGAAATTCGGGATCCCGTTGCTGACAGCCTCCACGCCTGTGAGCGCCGTACAGCCGGACGAAAACGCCCTGAGGAAAAGAAACAGTGTCAGATCCTGCATCGGCTGCGGAAGCGGCGTGGTTTGCTGCGGAACAATACCCAGAACCAGTACTTTGAAGAGACCAACAAATATCATGGCAAGTATTGAGCCAATGAAAAGATACGTCGGTACGCCAAACAGTATGGATGACTCACGAATACCGCGCAAATTGCCCAAGGTCAATAGCAATATAATTATAAGCGCCAGCAGCGTCTTGTGCGGCAGTAGGGAAGGAAATGCGGATGTAATTGCCGCAACGCCGGAACTTGCGCTGACAGCAACGGTAAGCGTATAGTCTATGGAAAGCGACGCGGCAGCGATTAATCCCGGAAAATGACCGAGGTTTTCGCTTGCAACGCTGTATGAACCGCCGCCGTTTGGATAGTTATCTATCGTTTGGCGATAGGAGAACACCAATATCATCAGGAGTAACACAATAGCAAAAGCTATCCCCAGCAGAGGCTGGTAGGCAGCCATCCCCAGTAATGGAATTAATACCATTAAAATCTCTTCACAGGCATAGGATACGGAAGAGATGGCGTCGCTGGATAATATAGGAAGTCCCCACAATACGCTGAATTTTTCCGAGCTTTCTTCTGTGCTTTTTAAAGAATGACCCAGTAAAATGCGTTTTACCTTTCGAAACATGTCTATAAACACTCTTTCTTTAGAATGATGTCAACCAATATACTGCGTTAGCTTGCTTCTACCGATTGTATCGGTATTAACATTAAGAGTTCTTGCATTTGCATATAGTTTAGAAAATTCGGTAAGCATAATACAAGACTTTTGAAGCTGCTGATCAAAAGCCTTGTTTAATATATACTATGCAAATGCACGGTAGCCGCCGACATATATGCCATTACAACATTCTTCATTTACGCGAATATATCATCAGATGTATAATGTGTCAAGAGTGTGTGGGATAACGCTTCGTAATTGGCTGTTTAAGGCGGTTTTTCGAATACTATTGCCATATGCTCTCTACCATGATATAATACGAAGCGTTGGAATTGTTGGGCGTATTGGAGAGTGGGTTTTCCCACTCTTTCATTTTGATAGGCGGGCAGCGGAGCGCAT
The DNA here is from genome assembly GCA_964440115.1 of uncultured Oscillospiraceae bacterium. Lineage (GTDB taxonomy): Bacteria > Bacillota > Clostridia > Christensenellales > CAG-138 > JAEWWD01. The sequence continues at coordinate 127,253 of CAYTPV010000007.1, forward strand.
TAGGCCGCAATAAGCAACGGAGGATAGGCTTGAAGACTGTCGAAGTAGTACATGCGTTGGTACTAAACACCGTTACGGAGCTTGGATACGAGCTCGTTGATGTGGAATTTCAAAAAGAACAGACGGATTGGGTATTGACCCTGTATATAGATTCGTCCAGCGGTATCAGTTTAGATGACTGCGAACGAGTGAGCCGTGCGGTGGAGCCTGTTCTTGATGAAGCGGATCCTATCGTACAATCTTATTTTTTGAGCGTTTCTTCCCCGGGATTGGATCGTCCCATCAAAAAGGATCGTGATTTTGAACGGAATATAGGCAAAGATATTATTGTCAAACTCTATGCTGCCGTTGATAAGAAAAAGGAATTTATCGGCACATTAAAAGAGTTTGACGCTCAGTCGTTTACTATTGAATCCAAAGGAAATATACGATGCTTTCTGCGAAAGGATGCTGCGAGCATTAAGCCGCACATCGTATTTTAAATATCAGAACATGCATACAGCAGGTTTTTGTGTTTATTTGATAAAAAAGGGAGTGCAAATACATGAACGGCGAATTTATTGAGGCGCTGAACGCAATTGAGAAAGAGCGCGGAATTAATAAAGAAATTTTAATCGATGCAGTGGAAAACGCGCTGATTTCCGCCTATCGCCGTAATTATGGAACATCCAATAATGTACGTGCCGAAGTGGATAGAGAAACAGGCGAAATACAGCTTTTTGCGTCCAAATCGGTCGTAGAGAAAATTGAAAACCCGCATTCTGAGATATCCTTGGAGAGCGCCCGAAAAATCAATGTATTGTATGAGGTTGGGGACGTTCTTGAAGAAGAAGTGAAGCCCAAGAATTTCGGAAGAATTGCGGCGCAGACAGCAAAACAGGTTGTTGTGCAGCGCATCCGCGAGGCCGAGCGTGGCGTTATCTATGAAGAATATGTAGAAAAAGAGAACGAAGTTCTTACGGCCATCGTTCAGCGCGTTGAAAAGAGCGGAGCCTATGTCGAATTGGGTAAAACGGACGGACTCCTTGCGCCCAATGAAATGATCCCCGGCGAAAGCTTCGAGAGCAACGACAGAATAAAAGTTTACGTTCTGGAAGTACGCAAAACCAACAAAGGCCCGCAGGTGCTGGTTTCCCGTACGCATCCCGGCCTTGTCAAAAGGCTGTTTGAGTTGGAAGTTCCGGAAATCCAATCGGGTATTGTGCAGATCAAATCCATCGCGCGTGAGGCTGGCTTCCGTACAAAGGTTGCCGTATCCTCCAATGACCCGCAGGTTGACCCGGTGGGCGCGTGCGTAGGGCAGCGCGGTATACGCGTTGAGCGCATCGTTGCGGAACTGCATAATGAAAAGATCGATATTATTGAATGGGATTCCGATTCGGCTGTTTATATAGCCAAGGCGCTCAGCCCGGCAAAAGTACTGATGGTGTATATCAACGAACAGGAAAAGGCCGCCAAGGTCATCGTACCGGATAACCAGCTTTCACTTGCCATTGGCAAGGAAGGTCAAAACGCAAGGCTGGCCGCTAAACTAACGGGCTGGAAAATTGATATTAAAAATCAATCCCAGGCTGAGGAAGCGATGGTCAATCTGTTCGATTCTTCGGCGCCTGAAGAACCGGAAGAACTTGAAGAGTTGGAAGAAGAATAATCACTTGATACTGCACACGTAAAGGGGAGAATTTCATGCCAACAAAAAAGAAGATCCCTATGCGCATGTGTGTCGGATGCCGCGAAATGAAGCCCAAAAAAGAACTTCTTCGCGTTGTGCGATCCGCTGAAGGTGCAGTTAGCATTGATTTGACAGGAAAAGCGCCGGGGCGCGGCGCGTATTTATGCAAATCGGTCGCCTGCCTGGAGCGAGCAATCAAATCCAAGGCGCTTGACCGGGCCTTTGAACAAAAGGTCGAACCTGAAATATATGAACGGCTAAAAACGGATTTTGAAAGCTATGGATAACCAGCAAAAACTGTACGGTGCACTTGGCTTATCCCGGCGGGCAGGAAAATGTATTGCCGGAGATTTCGCGGTAGAGAAAGCCGTTAAATCCGGCACGGCTGGTCTAGTGGTACTCGATAGCAGTGTATCGGATGCTACACGCAAACGGTATCAAACGATGTGCTCCGGCAGAGGGATCGATTGCATTGAAGTATCCGATATGGGTGCGGCGATCGGAAAGCCCGGCGGAAAGATTGCCGCAATCACTGACCAGCGATTTGTACATATGATATGTAGTGCGGCAACACAGGAAAACAGCAATCATAACCAGAATTTACACGAATGATAGAGAATTGTTTCGAAATATGCGGGGGTGCAAACTATGGCCACAGTAAACATCGCGGACGCTGCTAAAGAGCTTGAAGCTCGTGCGCAATCGCTATTTGCGCGAATTAACCAAACCCATGCAGATGTAGGGGAAACGCTGCAGGGGGTTCGCGCGCGCGAACGCGAGCTGCAGGAGAAAGAAGAAGCGCAGCGTCAGGTGCGTCTCGAACGTGAAAGACAGGAGCGCCTGATGGAGGTGCTTTCATCCGATAAGGATCTTGCCGTGCATATCGGCGGGCACGATCATGATCACGATCATGATATGCCAGTACCGGAGGCACAGCCAAAGCCTGTTTTGCAGCAGCAGACTGAAAAACCTGCCGCAACTGCCCCGATAAAAGAAACAAAACCTGCTGAACAGGCAAAGCCTGCCGCAGTGGTTTCGTCTGAAACGGCCGAAAAACCGGCGAAAGCGGAGCATGCACCCGCTGCGCAGAACCCGGCTATCATTTCGGAGACTGTTTCAAAACCGGTACAGAATGTGGTTGAGGAACCGGCAGCCATAGCTCCCGCTGCACAGAAACCTGCCGCAGAAACACAGCAGGTCCAGCAGACTGCTCCTCAAGCGAAGGAACAGGAACCTGTAAAGGAGCCACCCGTGTCGCAAGGCACACAAAGGCCCGCTTCTCAGCAAGGGTATCAGCAGCGGACGATCGATCCGTCTATGTATCAGAGGAATCCGCAACAGGGCGGGTACCAGCAGCGACCGCAGCAGGAAGGCGGCTACGCGCCGCGTCCGCAGCAGGGCGGGTATCAGCAGAGACCGCAGGAAGGCAGTTATGCGCCGCGTCCGCAGCAGGGCGGGTATCAGCAGCGTCCGCAGGAAGGCGGCTATGCGCCGCGTCCGCAGCAGGGCGGGTATCAGCAGCGTCCGCAGGAAGGCGGCTATGCGCCGCGTCCGCAGGGCGGATATCAGCAGCGTCCGCAGGAAGGCGGTTATGCGCCGCGTCCGCAGCAGGGCGGATATCAGCAGCGTCCGCAGCAAGGCGGATATCAGCAGGGCGGATATCAGCAGCGTCCGCAGCAGCAAGGAGGCTACGCGCCGCGTCCGCAAGGCGGCGGCTATGCGCCCCGTCAGGATGGCGGTTATGCGCCTCGTCCGCAAGGCGGCGGTTATGCACCGCGTCCGCAAGGCGGCGGTGGCTATGCGCCTCGTCCGCAGGGCGGCGGGTTCGCGCCTCGTCCGCAGGGCGGCGGCGGCTTTGCGCCGCGCCCGCAGCAGGATGGCGGTTTTCAGCGCAAGCCTGCCGGGGCTGCCGTAACGCCTGCAGTCAGCAAGGAACGGGTCAGCAATTATGATCCGAATAAGAATAATTACACGAGAAACTATGAGGCTGAGAAAAAGGCCCGCAGCAAGAAGGCAATGCAAAAGGAAGTTGTTACTCCTGTTGTTCCCAACGCGCGGGTCTGGGATGAGGATGCCCCTGTGGGCGGCAGCCGGAAACGGCCGCGTAAGCAGATGCAGCCGCACAGACCCGAGCCCGTAATTATTGAGAAGGCGGTCATCACAACGGAAAACGTAACGGTTAAGGACTTATGTGAAAAAATCGGAAAGCCGGCCGGAGAGATTATCAAAAAGCTCTTCATGCTCGGTATCATTGCAACCATCAATCAGGAGATTGATTTTGATACCTGTGAATTAATCGCTTCCGAATATGGGATTACTCTGGAGCATCAGATTGCGAAGACCTTTGAAGAGGTTCTGCAGGATAGCTCTGAGGAAGCCGATCAGCCGGATACGCTCGTCGACCGTCCGCCGGTCGTCACCATAATGGGTCACGTCGACCATGGTAAGACTTCGTTGCTGGATGCTATCCGCAACAGCCGGGTGACCGAGGGCGAAGCAGGCGGAATTACGCAGCATATCGGCGCATATATGGTCGATTGCAATGGCAGAAGCATTACATTTATCGATACACCGGGCCATGAGGCGTTTACTTCCATGCGTGCACGCGGTGCGCAGGTAACGGATATCGTGGTGCTTGTGGTCGCCGCCGACGACGGCATCATGCCGCAGACGGTGGAAGCCATTAACCACGCGAAGGCCGCAAAGGTACCCATCGTTGTCGCCATCAATAAGATGGACCGGCCGGAAGCAAACCCCGACCGCGTCAAACAGCAATTGACCGAGTATTCTCTGGTTTCTGAGGAATGGGGCGGCGAGACGATTTGCGTGCCCGTTTCCGCAAAAACGCAGATGGGGATTGATACCCTGCTTGAAATGATACTTCTGCAGGCGGATGTTCTTGAGCTCAAAGCCAACCCCAAGCGTCTTGCTAAGGGTACCATCATTGAAGCGCAGCTCGATAAAGGCCGCGGCCCCATCGCGACAGTTCTGGTGCAGAACGGCACACTGAGCGTAGGCGACACCATCGTAGCAGGTACGACTTATGGCCGCGTGCGCGCCATGATGGACGACAAAGGCCGCCGCGTACAGAAGGCGGGCCCCAGCCAGCCGGTCGAAGTGCTGGGCTTTTCCGAAGTACCTGCCGCAGGTGATACTCTCAACGTGGCTGAAATCGATAAGCTCTCCCGCCAGGTGGCCGAAGAACGCAAGGATAAAATCAAGGCGGAGCAGCTTAAGAACCTTTCCAAAGTCTCTCTGGACGATCTGTTCAGCCAGATCGCCGAAGGACAGATCAAAGACCTCAACATCATCGTCAAGGCGGATGTGCAGGGATCTGTCGAAGCTGTCAAGCAGGCGCTTGAAAAGCTTTCCAACGAAGAAGTCCGCGTCCGCTGCATCCATGGCGGCGTCGGTGCGATTACGGGGTCGGATATCATGTTCGCCGCCGCCTCCAACGCGATTGTCATCGGCTTCAACGTGCGTATGGACTCCACTGCCCGTTCATCGTCGGAAAAGGAAAAAGTGGATGTGCGGATGTATCGCATCATCTACAACGCCATAGAAGATGTGCAGAACGCCATGAAGGGTATGTTCAAGCCGGTATTCAAAGAAGTGGAGCTTGGCCGTATATCCGTCCGCGAAACATTCAAGGTTACTGGTGTTGGTACAATCGCCGGCGCGTATGTGCAGGAAGGCAAAGTATCCCGCAATGCGCAGGTGCGTGTAGTCCGCGACGGCATAGTTATTCATGAAGGCAAGATTTCCTCGCTCAAACGCTTTAAGGACGATGCGAAGGAAGTTGCGCAAGGATATGAATGCGGTATCGGAATCGAGAATTTCAACGATCTGTTGGAAGGCGATACGATAGAAGCCTTCGTCATGGAAGAAGTCAAGAAATAAAATAGGGTAGGGCATAAGGAGACCGCGATGTCAGCCATACGACAGGACAGAATGAATGAGGAAGTCAAAAAAACCGTCAGTGAAGTAATTCGGGAAATGAAGGACCCCCGAATTTCTTCCATGACGACTATAACGGCGGCTGAGGTAACGAACGATCTCAAGTATGCCAAGATCCATGTCAGCGTGTACGAGGAGGACGAGCAGGTACGCAAGGATGCTGTGGATGCTCTCAATCACGCTACCGGGTTTATTGCCCGTGAGATGGGACAGCGTATGCAGATCAGGCGACTGCCCGCTTTAAAATTCGTACTGGATACATCTATTGAATACAGCGTGCATATCGGCAAATTGCTCAATACACTGCATCCAGCCGAACCGGAGCGGGAGCATGACGATGAATGAAGCAACCCTCACAATTGCCGAATGGCTGAGGACGGAAAACGGATTTACGCTCATTGCACATGTTTCGCCTGATGGAGACACGATAGGCTCTAGCTTGGCGCTGTATGGCGTTTTAACTGCCATGGGGAAACGCGTACGCGTTGTGTGCGATCAGCGTATGCCTGCAACTTACGCGTTCCTGCCTTATGCCGACCAGTTGACGGGCATCGAGGATTTGAAGGATACGCAAGAGTATCAAAACGCGATTGCCGTGGATTGCGCCGACATGAAAAGGATGGGCCAAGCGGCTGAAATATTCCATGCGGCAACCCAAACCGGCAATATCGACCATCATCGCACAAATCCGCTCTACGGGGATTACATACTGCATGACGATCATGCCGCAGCGACGGGTGAACTCATTTATGGAATTTGGCGTGAACTCGGGGCCGGTCTTGAGGGCGAGCCTGCACAGAATATTGCCATATGCCTGTTTACGGCTATCAGCACGGATACCGGGAATTTTTCTTACAGCAATACGACACCCGAAACCTTTCATATTGCCGGGGCTTTACTGGAAACCGGATTTGATATTTCTACCGTAAACCGATATCTTTATCGTACGGTTCCGCTGGGGAAAACGCGTTTGCTAGGATTTGTGCTGAGCAATATGCAGTTGTACGAAAATGGAAAAATAGGCATGGCACTTGTCAGGCTTGAAGATTTGGATAGGCTTGGCGCACTTGCGGAGGATGCTGAAGGCACAATCGATGGCATACGCGATGTTGCATCGGTTGAAATTGCTATACTGGTCAGACAAAGCAGGGATGGTACCTATAAAGCGAGCATGCGCTCCAAGCAATATGCGGATGTGAGCGCTATTGCCCATGTTTACGGCGGCGGCGGGCATGTACATGCGGCAGGCTGTACCTTGGAAGGCGAGCCTGAGCAAATCATGGACAAGCTGCTTGCCGCGGCGAAAGGCGCGCTTGCATGATGCGTGTGGAGGGCATTGTAAATGTGCTGAAGCCACCCGGCATGACATCCAGCGACGTCGTATCCGATGTGCGAAGACTGTTCAATACAAAGCGCGTTGGCCATACCGGCACTCTGGACCCGGGGGCTTCGGGTGTACTGCCTATTACACTGGGCAGGGCTACCCGCTTATTCGATATACTGATCGAAAAAGAAAAAGAGTATATCGCGGAAATAGCGTTTGGTACATGTACAGATACGCAGGATTCTTACGGTAAAATTACCGAACGCGATGAAACGTATGTTTCAGCTGAGGTTTTGCAAGCGGTATTGCCTGATTTTGTCGGCCAATCCAAACAAACCGCTCCGAAGTACTCTGCGCTCAAATCCGGCGGTAAATCCCTTTACGAGCTTGCGCGCAGCGGTCAGGAAGTTCCCGAGAAAGAGCGTGAAGTGAACATTTACGTTCTGGAATACGTTGCCCAGACCGCTTATAGCCGGTTTTTGCTTCGAATTCGCTGTTCACGCGGTACCTATATCCGTACACTCTGTGAGGATATCGGCAAAAGAATTGGCGCGTGTGCGCATATGTCTTTTCTTTTGCGATCCGCGTCCGGCACATTTACGGTGGAAGATGCTTATTCCATTGCGGAATTGTCGGCGTTGAAGGAGGAGGACCGGCTGTCGGAAGCCGTCCTGTCTATCGAACGTGTACTGGAGTTCCTGCCCAGCGTACACATTCAGAACCAATGCGATGAAGACCGCCTGAAAAACGGTTGTACGCTCGGTGCGGACTCGCTCTCAGGTACGCCTGATTTTGGCTGGTGCAGGGTTTATGCATCGGAATTGCTTGGCGTAGGGACTTATACTCATTCCGGTTTAAAATTGAAACTGCATTTGTGGCCTGCAGATACTGAATAGTAGCGATTGCGACAAAACTGCAGGCGCTTAGAGGATGGAAATGCCAACCGATCAAAAACAATCAGCCGTAATAGCGCTCGGAATGTTTGACGGGGTGCATCTGGGGCACCGCGCCTTGCTTGCATGCGCAGTGGAAAAGGCGAAATCGCTCAACTGCAAAAGCGTAGCGTATACATTTTCCAATCACCCCCGTTCATTATTTGCACGTCCGCCCAAACTGCTGACAACTCCTAGCGAACGCAAAGAGCGGCTCATTAGCACAGGCGTGGATATCGTCAGTATGGAAATGTTTGATCGGACGACGGCCTCGCTGTCTCCGCGAGCATTTGTTGAAGGCTTGCTGCGGGAATACGCCGTGCGTGCGATTGTGGTCGGCTTTAATTATGCTTTTGGCCAGGGCGGGCAGGGGAGCGCTCGGACGCTTCAGGCATTCGGGAAAGAATATGGGTTCGATGTACATGTCATAGAGCCCATTGTTTATGAGGGAGAAACCGTATCCAGTTCCCGTATCCGCGAATTGCTGGAGACCGGAAACCTGCATACGGCGAACGCGATGCTGTGCAATCCATATGTACTTTGCGGCAAGGTGTCAGCAAACCGGGGTATCGGAAAAAGTCTGGGCTTTCCGACCGCAAATATTCTTCCGCCTACAGAAAAGGTGCAGCCAAAGCCAGGGGTTTATATTACTACCATGCTGTATCAGGGCATGCGATACGCCGCTGTGACCAATGTGGGTGATAATCCTACGGTTTCGGGCAAATTTGTTACGGTGGAAACCCACATATTGGATTTCCATGGCGATTTATACGGGCAGGAAATCTGCGTGGAATTCAGGGTGAGGCTTCGGGACGAGGTGCGTTTCCCGGGTAAAACCGAATTGGCGCAACAGATTGAAATCGATACCACACGCGCCCGCGCTTGGCTGTGCGAGGCGCAAATGCGCGAATTAGGCTGAAACAGGGCATTCCAGGCAAAACATGTTTACAACCATGCTGCCGTATGCTACACTGTTAGCTGTAAATCAAGTGAACCGCGGCATAGTCCTGCGACTCTCCAACGCATCACTCTGCCGGCGGGGATACCATTAAACAGGAGGATATCATGGAAAAAGACCGCAAACTCGAGATCATCGAGCAATACAAATTGCACGATGGTGACACTGGCTCTCCTGAGGTACAGATTGCGCTTCTTACCGAGCGCATCAATCATCTTAATGAGCATCTGAAACTGCACAAGAAGGATCACCACTCCCGCCGCGGCCTGCTGAAAATGGTCGGTCAGCGCAGGGGCCTTCTGAACTACCTCAAAGATAAGGATATTGAACGCTACAGGGCGATCATTGCAAGCCTGAACCTGAGGAAATAAGTGCAAAAAGCGGGGAGCAATCTCCGCTTTCTTTTTGGGCATACTAATTGCATGGATAAAATCAGTGCGATAGTTGTTCAAAAGGTCATTTTTCAGCAAAAAGTGAAAAAACGGCGAAATTGCGCCGTTTTTTCTATTTTGGGATATTTTTTGTGGTGCACATGACCGCCTCGTGCTATACTAATTTGGAAGAAATAAAGGAAGAAGATAATTAGAAGGAGTTTTTAGACACATGCAGAAAAAGTTTGAAATGCAGCTTGGCGGCAGGAGACTGATCGTCGAAACCGGCAAATATGCTGAACAGGCGGGCGGTTCCTGTCTCGTACGCTGTGGCGATACTGCTGTACTGACCGCTGCGACTATCGCAAAAACCGCTCGTGACGGCGTTGATTTTCTACCTTTGAGCGTAGATTACGAAGAAAAGCTTTATGCTGTTGGCAAAATCCCCGGCGGTTTTATCAAACGAGAAGGCCGTCCTTCGGAAAAAGCCATTCTGACATCCCGCCTCATCGACCGTCCGCTGCGTCCGCTGTTCCCCAAGGGATTTTACAGGGATGTACAGGTCATCTCCACTGTGCTGTGCGTTGAACAGGATATTCAGCCCGATGTGTTGGCCATGATCGGTTCTTCCATCGCGCTGTCCATCAGCGAAGCGCCGTTCATGGGGCCGACAGGTTCCGTAAACGTAGGCATGATCGATAATGAGTTCATACTCAATCCCAATGTAGAGCAGCGCGAAAAGAGCAGGCTGACACTTACGGTCGCCGGTACCCGTGACGCCGTTATGATGGTGGAAGCGGGCGCGAACGAAGTGACCGAAAAGGAAATGCTTGACGCCATATTGTTTGCCCACGGCCATATCAAGGAAATCGTTACGTTCATTGAAGGGATTGCTGCGGAAGCAGGCAAAACTAAGTGCGAATACGAAGTGTACGCACCCGATGAGGCACTCAAGGGAAAAGTCCGCGAAGCCTCTTTTGATAAAATGGTCTGGGCGCTGGATACATTCGACCGCAAAGAACGCGAAGTGCGTTCTCAGCAGGTTAAGGAAGAAACAATTGCCGCGTTTGCAGAGGAATTCCCCGGCAGCGCGAAAGATATTGATGCCATACTGTACTCGCTCACAAAGGAAATCGTACGCGATAAGATTATCAACAAAGAAATTCGCCCGGATGGCCGTAAGCGTGACGAAATCCGACCCATCTGGTCCGAAGTCGGCATTCTCGCCCGTACCCATGGTTCCGCAGTGTTTACCCGCGGTCAGACACAGGTCTTGACAATCGCAACATTAGGTACAATCGCGGAAGCGCAGATACTGGACGGAATTACTCTGGAAGAAAACAAACGCTACATGCACCAGTACAATATGCCCCCCTACAGCGTAGGCGAGACGCGTATGATGCGCGGTCCCGGCCGCCGCGAAGTTGGCCACGGCGCATTGGCTGAACGTGCTTTGGAACCCGTTCTTCCCACGCCTGAAGAGTTCCCGTATTGCATGCGCCTGGTTTCCGAAGTCATCAGCTCCAACGGAAGTACGTCTCAGGCTTCCATCTGCGCAAGCACAATGGCGCTGATGGATGCGGGCGTTCCCATTAAAAAGCCGGTCGCAGGCGTTGCCATGGGCCTGATCAAGGATGACAGCAACGGCAATATCGCCATATTAACGGATATTCAGGGCCTCGAAGACTTCTTGGGCGACATGGATTTCAAGGTTGCAGGAACCAAGGATGGCATTACCGCCATACAGATGGATATTAAGATCAAAGGCATCAGTGAAGAAATATTGACCCGTGCGTTGGAACAAGCTCGGCTCGGCCGCTTGTTCATACTCGATAAAATGCTTGAAACGCTGCCCGAACCGCGTACCGAGCTTTCCAGCTTTGCGCCGCGTATTATTTCCTTCAGCATCAATCCGGATAAGATCCGCGATGTCATAGGCTCCGGCGGCAAGACGATTAACAAGATCATTGCCGATACCGGCGTAAAGATCGATATCGAGGACGACGGCAAGGTATTCATTGCTTCTCCTGACGCTGCCGCAGCGGATGCCGCCAAGCGCATCATCGAAGGCATCGTAAAGGATATCGAAGTTGGCGACGTATTCCTGGGCAAGGTAGTGCGGATTATGCCGTTCGGCGCGTTTGTCAATCTCACACCCGGCAAGGACGGCCTTGTGCATATTTCCAAGCTTGACAACAAGCGCGTTGAAAAAGTAGAAGATGTCGTTAATATTGGCGATGAAATTCTCGTCCGCGTTGTGGAAATCGATAAGCAGGGTAAAATCAATCTGACGCGCAAAGGCCTGCTTCCTGAGGATCAGAACTAAGACTGAAACGTTCAGTAGTTTGAATTACGCGGGAGGCGGGGCCGGGGTCAACCCGCTCCGCCTTCCGTACTATCAGCTTCCTTGTGACATTCCGTCTTTGCATGCGGCATATAGTATAACAGCATGCAAAGGAGGATGGGACCATGGACATGTTGAGGGGAAAAGGTCGTGCGTTTGTAAACGTTCTGCTGGCTGCATTGATGGCGGTGTTGTATTTTACAACAGCTACGCCTATCGCACAGTCAGTAATGGGCGCATTATATAATAGCCCGGTGTACCGGGGACACAAAAAAGGGGTTATCGCTGTAGAATGTGCCGTCAGCTGGAATGCCACAGCGATTCCTGGTTTGTTGGCCACACTCAAAGAAAAAAACATACATATTACATTTGTGGTAAGCGGCGCATGGGCGCAGCAAAACCCTGAGCTGTTGGTGCAGATGGTTCAGGAGGGACATGAGATTGGCACTATGGGGCAGAACCCCATGCAGGATGGAAGCGCAGATGTTGTTGCAGCTGATATTAAAGAATCCCTTCAGATCATCAACACTGTAGCGGGCATACGGCCAAAGCTCTATTATTCCGGCGTCCGGAGGGTACCCATTTCCACAAGAGCTGCAAACAAACTGGGGCTGACGCACGTACTGTGCACGGTAGATTTGCTTTCCGGCCGCGGAGATTCAGCTGACATACTATCGCGTGCATTGGATAAGCCTTTTGATGGAAGCATATTGCTTATACAGCCAACTGCGGAGGCGGCAAAAGCCTTGCCTGCCTGCATTGAAGGGCTTCAGCAGCAAGGGTTTCGCATAGGGACAATCAGCGAAACGCTGGGCGAGCAATCACAGAAGGAAGTACGAATATGATCATTCAGGAAACGCTTGAAAACGGAATACGCATTATAGGCGAGACAATGGAAAACGTCCGTTCCTGCAGCATTGGGATATGGGTGGGAACGGGTTCCGCCTTTGAAGGCGAAGGGGAGGGCGGAGCTTCCCATTTCATTGAACACATGCTGTTCAAGGGGACCGAGCGGCGTACCGCGCAGGATATCGCTGCAGAAATGGATGCCATCGGCGGTAATATCAATGCATTTACCTCTAAGGAATGTACCTGCTTTTACGCGAAAGTGCTGGACGAGCATCTAGATCGCGCGGTGGATATACTGTCCGACATCGTACTGAATTCCAAGTTCAATCCGGAGGATATCAAAAAAGAACAGGGTGTCGTATGCGAAGAAATCCTGATGGTACAGGATAGCCCTGAAGATCTTGCACATGATACCATCGCATCTTTATATTATCAGGGCGACCCTTTGTCCAAACCCATACTGGGAACCGAGCAGAGTGTCCGTGCGTTCACACGCGATAGCCTTCTCAACTATATGCACAGGCAATATGTCCCGCGGCATATTGTGGTTTCCGTTGCCGGTCACTTTGAAAAGAACAAACTGATTGATCTTGTGAAAGAGAAATTCGCATCCGTTCCCGGTGGAACCAGGCTGGATTTCGGTATTAACAAGGCGCCGGGCGGTCGAAGATTCCTTGCGGTTGAAAAGGATATCGAGCAAATCCACATTTGCATGGCCATGCCCGGAACTGCGCTGGACGAACCCGATCAATATCCGCTTTTCGTAATGAGCAACGCGCTGGGCGGCAGTATGAGTTCCCGGCTGTTCCAGAAAATCCGTGAGCAGCGCGGTATGGCATATTCCATCTATTCGTACCCGACCTGCTACAGGAGCACCGGAAGCTTTTCGTTCTATGCCGGCACCGGCGATCAGCAGGCAGTTGAAGTTGTGCGGCTGATGCGCGAAGAGATGGAAGAAGTAATCAAGAACGGTTTTACCGAAAAGGAATTTAAACGCTGCAAAGATCAATTAAAGGGCAGCTACCTGCTTGCGCAGGAAGGTACGTCCAGCCGCATGAACGCACTGGGCAAGACATCACTTTTGCTCGATAAATTATACAGCGAGGAAGAAACGCTCAGCAGAATCGAAGGCGTTACTCTTGAAGACATACAAAGGATACTTCCCAAGGTTTTGGACATCAACAACATGTCCACTGTATGCGTGGGTAAAGTGAAAAAGCATGAGAAAGAATTGCGAGATCTGCTGGGTGTGACCGGCTGATAAACCAATTCGAAATCATTTACGTAATGGGTGCAGGGGGTAAACATGGACAAGCTGGATAGTATATTTGCCATGCAGAAAGCTCTGGATGACGATATTACTTCGCGCAGGCATCTGGAATTCACACCGCAGGAATGGATCCAAAAAGATGTACTTGCCATCGTTGCGGAGCTTGGTGAGCTGCTGGACGAAGTGAATTTCAAATGGTGGAAAAATCCGAAAGAGATTAAGACTGCGGCCGTACAGGAAGAAATGGTGGATGTTTTCCATTTTTTCATTAGCATGTGCATCCGGGCGGGCATGAGCGCGGAGGATTTGTTCCGCATTTACTCGGATAAAAACAAGGAAAACGTAGACAGACAGCATGGCCGCTCTCAAAAGCCCGGATACGCCATTCCCGACAGTGAAGCCGGCGCATGAGATAGGAGGAAGCGATGGCCAGAGTCCGATTCAAAGCGCGTTTTTTTGTATTGGTGATCGCTATCTTAGCGATTCTGGGAGTCGGTTTGTTTTTCCTGCTTGGCGGTGGCCGGGAAGGAGAACTGCAAACGGGCGTTATGCGCTTGAATTATTCAGCCAAAACAGTATTGGTGCGCGATGAAGTGAGCGTGACGACCGAGCGTTACGATAAAATACTGTTTGATGTCATTGAGGGCGCGCATGTCAAAGAAGGCGATCAAATAGCGCAGGTTTTCAAATGGGGCTATCAGGAAGAAACCATGCAGACGCTTCTTGATGTGCAAAAATCCATATACAACCAGCAGATGACTTTGATAGCCGACATTGTCAATCCTGATCTTGACGCGGTGAACCTGCAGATCAAACAGAAGCAGGATGCCATTCGCGCCGCGTCCCGGAAGGAAACAAGCGATGATATGCTCGTGCTGGAACAGCAGCTCAAAGAGCTTCTTGTCAAGCGTAAGGATATTCTTAAAAACATTCAGCCGGATGAAAAACTGACCGATTTATATCAGCAGGAAGAACAGCAGCTGAACAACCTGACCGCATGGAAAAGAGATATTATCAATACGGTAGGCGATGGGGTTGTCAGTTTCTATTTCGATGGCTACGAGCAGGCAATTTCAGCATCAAAGCTGAATATGCTCAACTCCGACCTGGTGGCAGGCGTACTGCGCGGCAGTAATATATCATCAGGAATAGATACGACGACAGAAAGCCCACTGTACAGGCTGATTAACGATTCACATTTTTATATAGCGTTTCTAACGAACAGCTCATCCCCCTTCCGGCTGGTAGAAGGGGAAACCTATACGGTTGCATTCGACGGATATTCGGACAAGCCCTTTACCGGTACTGCGCTCGCGCCCATCGTTTCCGAAAAACAGGTGGTTAATATTTTGGAGTTTCAGCAGCCAATGGGAGACCTGATGGGTATCAGAGTAGTCGGCGTGACAATCATGAAGGATGTAACCGGGCTTACTGTGCCGATAAACGCAATTGAAATGCGTGAAGGCAAGCCGGGAATACTTCGTGTTTCCGGTAAGGAACAGGTTTGGACGGAAATCGAGGTGCTTGCTGCAGACGAAAAGCAGGCAGTCATACAATCCGCAAATCCTGCTCAGGCATTGATGGAAGGATTGCGCTATCATAAACCTTAATAGATGGATTGCGTAATCAAAAATTTAACCGAAAAACATGCTGGATGGTTGGGAAAAATGAGTATTGAAGATAATTATAAGCATATTCAGGAAGGAATTGCATCTGCATGTGCAGAATCCGGCCGAAAACCCGAAGATATTACCTGCATAGCGGTTACCAAATTCGTGAGTGAAGACCGCATCGCTCCGGCGTTTCCGCTCGGCATCAAAAATGTCGGGGAAAACCGGGCGCAAGAATTGATGCAAAAACTGGATTTCTTTAGATCAAATGGATGTATTGTGCATTTTATTGGACAATTGCAGACAAATAAGGTAAAATATATTATCGGACAAGCTGATTTGATTCAGTCTGTAGACCGTATCCCGCTCGCACAGGAACTGGAACGGCACGCTGCTAGGCTCAACGTCCTACAGGATATTCTCGTTCAGGTCAATATCGGGCATGAAGTGCAAAAAGGCGGGATTGAAGAGGGTAATCTCAATGAATTCCTTCATTCCATGTCCGCAATGCCACATTTACGGGTGAAAGGTCTGATGTGCGTACCGCCTGCTTTAAACGAACAGGAAGCTGCACCTTATTTTTCCCGCATGCGAAAGCTGTTTGACCATTCCAAAGGGATAGCTGGGGTATCCATGGAACATCTGTCCATGGGCATGAGCGGGGATTATAAAGCCGCCATACGAGAAGGCGCTACAATGGTGCGCATAGGAAGTGCATTGTTGGGAGCAAGACACTAAAAACGAATGTCAACGGGTTATAATCAGATAGACACACCCGTTACAGATATGCCAAGGCTCATACATTACATATGCCAAGGCAAATATGTTCCTCTCCAAGCGCCAACGAATACTATATTCGTTTGGAGGAAAGAACATGGCGAAACTCTTTAACAGATTCCTCGACTACATCGGAATCGAGGAGGCAGAACCGGAAGACGAGTACCAGAGCGAATACTATCCCGAAAGCCAGATGGAGCAGCCCGATAATGTGGTCACATTCGGTGCGCGCGACAAAAGGCGAACCAATGTCGTCAGTATGCCCGCGGCTTCCCAAATGAAGATGATTGTATACCATCCCATCAGCTACGAGGATACACAGAACATCATCGATAATTTGAAGAGCCGCAAACCCGTCATCGTGAATATGGAAGAACTTGAAATCGAATGCGCACAGCGTATACTGGATTTCATGGCCGGAGCTGTTTACGCACTCAACGGCACCATATTCAAGATTTCGAGGGGGATATTCGTAGTTGCGCCCAACAACTACGATGTCATAGGCAACGGAGAAGGCGACTTGGGCGAGGATGGCTTGATCTGACCGGCTTCGTAGGTAACTTGGCGCGCCGAAACATTCGGCGCGTTTTTTTGAACGGAAAGGAGATTGCGGCATGCGCTCTGACGATATCGTAAAGGCCCGGTTTTCTAAGGCATTTCGTGGTTATGACGTTCAGGAGGTCGATCTTTTTCTGGACGAGGTTATCCGTACGCTTGATGAACTGGAGCAGGAGCGCAATATATTGTTAACCCGTATAGACGCACTTCTTACCCAGCTTGAAGAGTATGATGCGCTGTTTGAGCAGAAACCCGCAAGAGAAGAATAACATATTCCGGATGACTGTAATTGCGTCCGCTCTTATGTAAGGGTTTCCAATGATTAGTAGAGCTGATCGCCTAAACCGCAGCCAACGTGGTAACCACGTTGGCTGCTTCAAGTCATGCCAGTCGCTATACCTCGCTGCATATCTATCCGCCCTTTTTACCGAGAGATAGCTTTGCTTCAAGTAAATATGAAATTTGTGTTTCAATGCCCCTAATACGCGACTTTTTGAATGAGTAAAGGTACTTTTTTTCTGTGCAAAAAAGGTCTTATAATAGAGTTAATAATTACCATTGGAGTATTTTAGCCTTTTTCTTTATATGGTTGCTCATTGTAAAAACAAAATGCGGAAGCCGCTGTCTGGAGATTGCTTGAGTTGGACTACCTGAGATTACGTCTTAAGACTGATCAAAGGTAATTATTTCAATACGCTGCGGCGCAAACCGGTCAAGGGGGAAGAAAAATGAAAAAGCTGCGTTTATTGAGCATTATGCTTGCAGCGGTGCTGGTATTCACGCTGGTGCCCATGGCCGCGAATGCGACGCCGCCGGCGATGTATTATCCTGTCCGTGTGCAATACGGCGCGGTTTCGGCAGAAAATGTTCAGGTATATAACGGCGTGCCTTACGTGAAGACGGGGGATACGGTAACCGTTACAGCTGCACTTCCCAGCGGATCGTTCAGCGGGAATTACGATTATTCCAGCCAGGTATTTACACACTGGGTGGCTGACGGAATCGTACTGGCAGACACCCAAAGCCCCTCAGTTGTATTCAGTATGCCGGGCAATGCTGTCACGTTGGAGGGACATTATAAAACACCCATAACACTAGCTCCCGCATATCCTGCAAATCCATTCCGCGATCTTTCCGCAACAATGGATGTCGGCAATGACCATATTGGCGTATCATATACGCCGGCCCGTGATTTTGCTGTTGAGCTTATGGGGAACCATGACCTGTCGCAGTACGCGGATATAGGCGCAGGAGACGTTGAGGCCGCGCGACTACTGAAAAGGGCAATCGCGGAATACCAAGACGCAAGGAATGTTTTTAATGATCATTTGCCTTCTAGCGGAATTTCATATTTGGAAAACGCGTTTAGAACCAGAGACAAATACCTGACAATACCGGGGACCGGCGAAGAGGTGCTGATATGTGAGGAAAACTGGGATCGCATCGTAGACGACTATTTCGCAGTCAGGTTTACAGATCTGCATGAACAGGACTTGGCTGCACTGAAAAACATGCGATTATTTGAGCGATTATCGGATGGGACCGGATGCCTTACCAGATATCTTTCCGATATCTGGGGTGATCCGTCAGCTGCTACTCGGGGTGTAGACGTATTTATGGCTGATATAATGGCGTATCGTGGTGATCTTAATTCGGCATTTAAAAAAGGTTTGTCAGAGGATCTGCTCGAAAAAGTGAAGCGCGAACTGGGCAATTCATTTTATTATGAAGTGTATTATGTAGACGGCGGCGGAAACGAAGTAGTTCTGCAGCGGTATACACGTACGCCCAACGACGAAGCTTCTTTAAGAAAATCATTCGGACAAATAGGCAGCGCATGGCTAAATCATTGCCAAGCCACATTCAACTATCAAAAAGATGTAGCCGAGGAAGACGGCTACGGCTGCCCCGAGGCGCTGCACTCTATTGCGGATAAAGTCCGGGTTCGGTTTGTGACAGACGAGGTGCTGACTTCAGCGGGCGTTCCTTTCGTGACCAATTACACGAATGTGATCGTGCCGGTACCGTCCGTGCTCGGCGTATCCGGCATTACTCCTAACAAGACCTATAAGAGTACCGACACGGCCGCTTTTTCCACTCAAACGGAAAACCTGTTCGAGGGAGAACCTAGCGAGGGCGATCTGCGCCTGCTTCCGGTTTCATGGTGTCTGGATAATTATACGCCGGCCGCCTTTGCGGGTGCATTTGACGGCACGGTCGACATGTCCGGGTTATCGCGCGGTGATCATAAGTTGACAGTCAGCTTCGTCTATCAGGCTTTTACGGGCGGGGTATGGGTGAATAGAGAAACCGTTGTTCCTTACACCGTAAGCTTCCAAGTATCCAAACCTAATTCGAAGAATACACGTACTCTGACCGACAGCGCAACAGGTGTTACGATATCGGGTAATATACACAGTCAGGCACGTCTTACAGTTTCGGCACTCAAACTGCATCCGGCAGGTACCTGCGTTGCCTGCGATGAAATACGCAAGGCGCAGGCAGACGGGCAGCTGATACTTGGCTATGATATCAGCCTCACGCAAGGCTTTTACGGCAGTCTTACCATTTCCATGCCTGTTGGCGATCAATATGACGGCCAAACTGTGAATATACTGCACTGCATAAACAGAAAGCCGGAGACGATTACTGCCACGGTGGCAAACGGGAAAGCCACATTTAGCGTCACGGAACTTTCACCTTTTGCGGTCACGACAGACTTGCTGGCACCGGATAGCGTGGTGACCGATCCGCCCAAAACGGGCGACTTTGGGTCCCCTTGGGCTTGGTGGCTGATATACGGTTCCGCAGTAGCTGGGTTGGCTGCGGTGATCGTAACACGAAGAAAACTTACTTTTCGAAAAAGATAACAAGGCTGGGTTTACCTGTATTACGAAAAGAAAAGTAAACACAGGTTGCTGTAGGCTACTGCATGCCAAAAAGGAGAAATTTGCTCGCTGTGCGGGCAAATTCTCCTTTCTTGTTATATAACGAAAGTCGTAAAAAAATTTCCGTCGGCTCGTCATAAAACTATGGCAGTGGGCGATTCGACTTGCAGAGCATTAGCGCCTGACGGGTACAATATAGGCAAACGAATGTACGAGAGGTTGCAACCCTGACATGAATAGGGTAGAGTAAGGAATATGAAAACACCGCAGACACACCCCTTGCCAATGAGCGCACGGGAACTTCAGGAAAAAGGCATTATTCAGCCTGATTTTGTATTAATCACGGGCGATGCGTATATTGACCACCCGAGTTTTGGGGCTGCCATTATTGGCAGGGTACTGGAGCATCACGGATACAGCGTGGGAATTATCGCACAGCCCTCGTGGGATGGAATATCGGGTTTTCAGGAACTTGGCAGGCCCCGCCTTGCGTTTCTTGTGACGTCAGGCAACCTCGATTCAATGGTCAATCATTATGCCGTTACAAAGCACAGGCGTTCTGACGACGCATATTCGCCGGGCGGTAAGGCAGGGCTTCGCCCTGATCGTGCAGCCATTGTGTATGCGAATCGCTGCAAGCAGGCATACAAGGGGGTGGCTGTCATACTCGGCGGGCTTGAGGCAAGCCTGCGGCGTTTTGCCCATTATGATTATTGGTCCGATACCGTTCGGCATTCCATATTGGCCGATTCCGGCGCTGATCTGCTCGTATACGGAATGGGGGAGCGCGCCCTTGTGGAAATAGCGGATGCGCTTGCTTCGGATATGCCTGTAGAAGACATAACCTACGTAGCCGGTACCTGCTTTATGGCAACAACGCTGGAGCGTGTATACGATTATTCTGAAACGCCGTCTTATGCGGACGTAGCTTCCGACAAGCACCTGTATGCCCGTGCTTTTTTGCAGCAGTACAACGAACAGGATGCCGTGCGCGGAAAACGTCTGGTTCAGAAGCACGAAAAGGCGTTCCTTGTGGCAAACCCGCCTGCGGCCCCGCTTGATCGCAAGGAACTGGATGAAGTCTATGCGATGCCCTATACGCGTAAACCGCATCCGAGGTACAAAGAGCATATACCGGCTCTCGATGAGGTTGAATTCTCGCTTACTTCCTGTCGTGGATGCTTCGGGGCCTGTTCTTTCTGCGCGCTGACATTTCATCAGGGCCGCGTGGTGCAATCCCGCAGCCATCATTCACTGCTGGAAGAAGCAAAGATACTGATTAATACCCCGGGCTTCAAAGGCTATATTCACGATGTGGGAGGACCTACGGCAAACTTCCGCAATCCATCGTGTGAGAAACAGAAACAATCCGGTGTTTGTGCAAACAAACAGTGTATCGGCTTTTCACGCTGTGAAAAGTTGACAGTGAGCCATGATGACTATCTGGTGCTGCTTCGTAAATTGCGCGCGCTGCCGGGTATCAAAAAAGTGTTTGTACGTTCCGGTATCCGATATGATTATGTCATGTACGATAAGGATAAGTCGTTTTTGCGGGAACTCATGCAGCATCATGTCAGCGGGCAGCTTAAGGTTGCGCCGGAGCATGTGAACGAAGAAGTGCTGTATTATATGAATAAGCCTGCAAACGGCCTGTATGAACGATTTGTGCAGCGATACGAAGCCGTCAACCGTGAACTTGGACTCAAACAATACATTGTCCCGTATTTTATATCTTCGCACCCGGGCAGCGATATCAGTGCTGCCATTGAACTGGCGCAATATCTCAAACAAAGCGGACAGCGGCCTGAACAGGTGCAGGATTTTTACCCGACACCCGGAACACTTTCTACTTGCATGTATTATACGGGGCTGGATCCTCGAACCATGAAGCCTGTATATGTCGCTCGTTCGCAGCATGAAAAGGGATTGCAGAGGGCGCTGATGCAATACTATCTGCCCCGAAATTTCAATAAGGTCAGGGAAGCGCTGCGCATTTGCGACAGGGATGACTTGATAGGCTATGGACGCGATGCTTTGGTTCCTCCGGAACGTTCTGACACAGAATATAGTCAAAAACGTTCTGTCGGTAATAAGAGTAACAGCTCGGGAAAACGAAGGAGATAGGCAGAAAGAGATCGTGCAAACGGATGCTCACGCCCAAACTGTGTAATCGATGCTTTTCTCCTGAAGGCATATGCAGTATAATGATGTGGAATTCATTGTCTGATACAGTAGTAGGAGGATAGGTCTCATGGACTCCAGCACAATAGCTTGGACAAACCCGGACAGGGTTGCATTTACCATATTCGGGAGAGATATTTACTGGTATGGCGTGTTGATGGCTGTCGGCATACTCATCGCCGTTATGCTTGCCATGCGCGAAGCAAAACGTAAGAATATCAGCGAAGATGCCATGCTGGATTTGTGCCTTGTGATTATTCCCTGCGGCATTGTAGGCGCAAGGCTGTATTACGTTCTGTTTGAACTTGACCAGTATCTTTCCAATCCCATTCGGATGTTGTACATATGGGAGGGCGGTCTGGCCATTTATGGCGCCGTTATCGGCGGTTTGGTTGGCTTACTGATATACGCCCGCATTAAGAAAATCCGGTTTTTAAAACTGGCGGATTGCATAGCGCCGGGCCTTGTATTGGCGCAGGCGATCGGCCGTTGGGGCAACTTTTTCAATCAAGAGGCATATGGCGCGCCTATTACAAACCCCAATCTCTGGTGGTTTCCGTTTGCTGTCTATATTGAAAATTCCCCTCTTAAGCACCCGTTTTATTACGCCACATTCTTCTATGAATCCATGTGGTGTCTCTTAGTATTTGCATTCCTGTGGTTTTATTTTAGAAAGCGCACAAAACATGACGGCGATATGCTGATCGCCTATGCGGTACTGTATGGTTTTGAACGGATGTTCATTGAAGGTCTTCGCACCGACAGCCTTTGGTTGATCAAGGATGTTGTTCGCGTTTCGCAGCTTCTGAGCTTCATCGTTTTCGTAGCCGGTATAGCTTTCCTGCTGATACGCCGGGCAAGGGAAAAGAAACTCGATCGTCTCATTTGGCCATCCCCTGAAGAGGCTGTAGAACTTGCGGTTGAGAATGCCATACTCGCTCAAGGAAATAATAAGCGGGAGAACGGCGAAGAAGATGATACGGAAGATTTTGATGAAGACGAATCGCAAGATAAAGATATTGAAGATGAAAGTATGGACGATGTAACTGATGACCAGAATACCACAGAAGATGAGCCGGTTACGGACGATGTCGGACACGAAAACGACGATGAAAAAAAGGATGCCGACCTGTAACGACAGATAGTGTATGCATTCATAGCGGCTTTCAGACTCTTGGCTGAAAGCCGTCTGATTATAATTTAGAATTTGGGGTAACGATATGCGCAATCTTACAATGATGACGGATTTATATGAGCTGACCATGATGTACGGGTATTTCAAACACGGCATGGATAAAAATGAAGCGGTGTTTGATCTTTTTTTCCGTCAAACACGTGAGAACAGCGCCTATGCAGTGATGGCCGGTCTTGAAAGCGCTATAGACTACATCAATAATCTTCATTTTGCAGAAGATGATATTGCATACTTGCGTTCCCTGAATCTATTTGACGAGGACTTTTTTGAGTATCTGCGAAACTTGAGATTTACGGGCGAATTATATGCCATGCCCGAGGGAACGATCGTGTTTCCTCAGGAGCCCCTGCTGCGCATCAAAGCGCCTATCATGCAGGCACAGCTCATAGAAACTACTTTACTCAATCTTATTAACCACCAGACACTCATTGCGACAAAAGCCAGCCGAGTGGTATACGCGGCAAATGGCGACCCCGTTATGGAATTTGGTTTGCGGCGCGCACAGGGCCCTGATGCCGGTATACTGGGGGCAAGGGCTGCCGTAATCGGTGGCTGTGTTGGTACAAGCAATGTTTTGACCGGCCAGCTTTTTGATATTGCCGTTATGGGCACGCACGCGCACAGCTGGGTTATGAGTTTCCCGGATGAATTGACAGCATTTCGGGCATACGCTGACACATATCCCAAAGCCTGCACACTATTGGTTGACACGTACGATACGCTTCGTTCGGGCGTGCCCAATGCAATCAAGGTGTTTGACGAACTGCGTGCGGCAGGGTATGAACCGGTCGGCATCCGCCTTGATTCCGGGGATCTTGCTTACCTGACGAAAAAGGCCCGTGAAATGCTCGACGATGCCGGATATCCTAATGCAAAAATCTGCGCTTCCGGCGATTTGGATGAAACTCTTATTCGCGATCTCAAGGCGCAGGGCGCTTGCATCGACGTATGGGGCGTCGGCACAAAGCTTATCACCTCCGACGATCATCCGGCGCTTGGCGGCGTATACAAAATGTCCGCAGAAATCGTAAACGGAGAAATGATTCCCAAACTCAAGCGCAGCGATAACCCGGCGAAGGTGACCAATCCCGGTTACAAGAAGGTTTATCGTTTGTATAAAAAGAAAAACGGCAAAGCTATCGCCGATCTTCTTACATTGGAGCATGAGTCGATCGATGAAGACAAGCCTTTGCGCATATTTGATCCGGCGCAGACGTGGAAATCCATGGTTCTTGCGGATTTTACCGCACGCGAAATGCTGGTCCCTGTATATGTAGACGGCAAGCAGGTGTATCAATCCCCTGACATTCACGAAATACAGGAATACGCGAAAAGAGAGCTTTCGACCATGTGGGAAGAATACAAGCGGTTGCTCAATCCTCACGTTTACAAAGTTGACTTGTCGGACGGGCTGTATGATCTGAAGCAAAAGCTGCTGCGTGAATTCGGCAGCGTGCAGGAAGCATGAACAGGCGCATAATTCCGGGCCTCCTTCTCATAATACTGTTGCTGCTGTCCGGCTGTATCCGGCAGCGGCCTGTGTTTATTGCAGATCCGACCCCGGGACCAACGCCAACGCCGACTTTGCCGCCCGTCAACCAGTCTTTGCCGCCGCAACAGGCCGATACGGATGCCTTGGGAGCACAAATTCTTGACGAATCACATTTCCTGCGTTACCTGACATTCGTCAATCTGCGCGTGTACGAATACGATGGTGGTACGCTATTTGACGGCGTATGTAAGAATTCGTATCCGCAGACACTGGAAGGTTCGTTTGAGATCGTATTTACCGATAAGGATGGAACGGTCGTTGCACGCGCTCCCGTTATGACACGAGCCGGGAACGAGGAATATCTGCCCGGCGATACGGTGCTTTATGCCCAGATTGATACGGATATGGATATACAGATGCTTCCCTTTTCCCTGCAGGTTACACAAAAAATAATGCCCAAATCCGACCTGCCTGTGACGACGGAAGGAACAAACACCAGCGGAGGGTAAACTATGCCCAAGAAGGAATTGGCGGAGTTCTGGCAGCGCCTATGGGGAAATTTGGGGCAGTTCTCGTATTTTCGGGCTGCCCAGATATCAAAGAAAAAACTGCAGACAGTATTGCAGGAAAGCGGATTTCGCAGCGGTCTTTCCGGCCTGCTTGCGCGGGAACGATATGACTGCACGGAAATACTTGAAATGTGTCGCCCCGTGTTGGTTCAGCTATGCGAAGAACCAATGGATGTTTTTTTATCCGGCCTGTACGATATTCTTGTGGAACGACTGTTTCCATCCAATCCGCCGAAAGAGCAGCCGGTTTGGTTTGCTCGCGGGGGATTGTTTTTTCTGATCGTACTGCGCACATTTTTGCAGCAGGAGAAGCAAACCGAGACGTTTGATCCCATGTCTCATTTCCAATTCGCTACAGCGGAAGAACAGCAAAACAGCCAGACAGCGCAGCAATACTCTGTATTTCTGCAGCGTGCAGAGCAGGATTATATCATAGAGCTTATGCGTATTGGCCGCGATATCAAGCCATTTGATCTGCTCGGTCATGTGGCCGGCGTGCATCATATCGCCATGCATACTGCCAGGCAGCTTGTCAGGCTGGGAATACCTGTGGACCTGCCTCTTGTATCTGCTGCTGCCGCAATGCACGATATTGGAAAATACGGCTGCAAAGGAAGCGAACAGCAGCGCATTCCGTATCTGCATTATTATTATACGGAAGAATGGCTCAAGCGATATGATCTGGAAGGCGTAGCCCATATTGCGGCAAACCATTCGACATGGGATTTGGAGCTCGAAAATCTGCCTGTAGAATCACTGCTTCTCATTTACGCCGATTTCCGTGTGAAAAGCCAACGCAAAGACAGCTCAAAAGAACAGGTATTGTTTTATTCGCTCAAAGAATCCTACGATGTCATTCTTAGCAAGTTGGATAACGTTGACGATGTAAAACGCAAGCGGTATGAACGCGTATATGCCAAACTTGCCGATTTCGAGGCATATATTGTATCGGTGGGTGTTAACTCAGATCCTTACTCTGACGAACGCAAGCCATCTGTTCGGATGGACGCAGTGCTGTTAAGCGCCGAAGAAGCCGTTCAGGGTCTGAAATATCAGGCTATTTCCCACAACATTAGATTGATGCACAAAATCAGCTCCGAAACATCCTTCGTTGATCTCTTGGAGGATGCTCGTACCGAAACGGACTGGCAGAATATCCGTACCTATATTGATATATTTGAAGAGTATTTTACCTACATGACGCAGAAGCAGAAGCTTCTGACCATGCGCTTTTTGTATGACCTATTCATGCACACGCAGGGGGATATCCGCTATCAGGCCGCAACGCTGTATGGCCGCATGCTATCTGGCTATGACGCGGTATATCGAAAGGAATTGCCTGCAAATATCCACATTGCGCCGGAGGAACAAACAAGCTTTTCGATTTGGCAGGAAAGCCTGGAGTTGATACTTGCGCCGGATCATAAAATTGCGCCCAGCCACCGGGCATGGATTTCCTATACGCTCAAGGTGATATTGCCTTCGCTGTTGAATTCGTGCAAGCCGGCTGACGTGGATACCTACCTTAGAATTTATTTTTCCTGTTTTGATGACGCGCGTTTCGAGGATGACTCCATAGAGTTTGTTCTTCTCGATAGCTTGTTGCATGTTCCCTCACACATGCTTACGCCGGAATGGTTATGTGTGCCGCTTCAGGTTGCCAAACGTCTGGCCGCTTTAACGGAACCGCGCATGCAGGCGGCGGCGCTGCGGCTAGCGCTGCGCGTACTGGAACTTCCCAATGTACGGCAGAATTGCATTTCAGCCGTCGAAGATGTACTTGCCGCTCTGCCGGCTGAACGAGACATGGCAATCGTTTATTTGGCACTGCAGGCGTATGAGCGGCTGCCCGGAAAGGAACGAGAGCATGCCCAATGCGTAGAATCACTCAATGATCTTGATATCGCCGACCTGTTTCTTGAAAACCTAAAAACAGCCACGCCTTGGGTGATGAAAGAGGTCAATATTCTTTTGCTGCTCTACCGTGTGTATCATGAAGGGCAGGCGCACGCATTCCAGGTTGCAACGCATTTGGCAAATCTCATTCGCGTGAGTGAGCGCTTTGCCGTACGTCACAGGGCGGGCGAAGCGCTTGTTCGCATGGCGCCTCTTTTAACGCTGGATCAGCGAAATGAAATAGCCGTAGAAATGTCTCGCGGCATGGAAAGTGCAAGCTATGAATTTTCCAAGTATATCCCGCAATATCTCGGCCAGTTTGTGTTGTATCTTCATCCCAAAGAATTTGACGAAGTGCTCAACGAATTGGAGCACTACATCAAATCCGCAAACGCAAAGGCTGCTTGCGTTACGCTATCCACGATCGGCGTATTGATTCAGCAATATGATGTGGAATACCTGTTGGCTTTTCAGGAGCCAAGAAAGAGCTATGAAGCGCGCAAACGCCGTATGCTGAGTATGCTGCTCGGCGGAATTTCGCACTACAGCGAAGCGGTTAGCAGGGAAGCTTTTCTTGTACTGGGAAAACAGATATTTGGCAGCGCCTTGCCGCACGCGCGCAAAAGTGAGCTGTTTTGTATCATGCACAAGAAGCTTCTGATGCTGATTGAGGAACAATCCGCGCGAACCCTGACATTCTTCAACAACGCTGCGTCGTTGAACCATATTTATCGTTTCATCATCGATTCGCAGATACGTTTCGGTCCGTTTCTGTTTCCAAGCGCGCAGAATATCGCGTTCTTCCCCGGTACATTCGATCCGTTCTCGGCTAGCCATTTAGGCATCGTGAACGAGATACGCAATATGGGTTATGAAGTGTATCTTGCACTCGATGAATTCAGCTGGTCAAAGAAGACGCAGCCGCATATGACGCGTCGGCGTATTGTCAATATGTCGGTTGCGGATGCATTTGGCGTGTATTTGTTTCCGGATGATATTCCCATCAACCTTGCAAACCCGGCTGACATGCAAACCCTGAAGTCACTGTTTCCGGGCCGAGAAGTGCATATCGCTGTTGGAAGCGATGTCATACGCAATGCGTCGGCATACAAAAATCCTCCGACGGAACATTCGATACACAGTTTCGGCCATATTGTGTTTTTGCGCAATATGGAGAGGGACGATTGGCAGCAGGAAAGGGAAATGGTATCTTCCCGAGTGAGCGGACAAATTCATGAGCTGTCTCTGCCTCCGTATCTGGAGGACGTCAGTTCCAGCCGCATACGGGAAAACATCGATCATAACCGCGATATCTCCACTTTGGTGGACCCGGTCGCTCAGGCGTTCATCTATGACAACGGATTGTACCTACGCGAACCGCAGTATAAGCAGCTGCTGCTCCCGGAAACCATGTATTTTCAGAAATACAGCCCAATTCGGGAAAGCGTACGAAAGCAGCTGTTCGAAATGGCTATCCTTCAGAATGCCTGCTGTTCCAACCCAATGGATGTCGGCCAGCTGACCGACGATCTGTCGAGGCGGCTGCAGAAGCCGGGGGCGCAGCTTCTTGCGCTGCATGATAACCATACGCAGACCGCAGTGCGCGGTATCGCTGTGTATTATTCCACCTCAGCCGATAGGTTGTTTGACGAATTTCAGAATGTAACGCTTGCGGAGTATGCCCGCAGGCATACTTCCGGAAAAATAGCGGTTCTCGCCGGTATTTATGTACGGGAAGGATATGATCGGGAGAATACGGTGCGGTTTCTGCTGACCGAAACACTGGCGGAATGCTTGAAGCAGGATTATACCTATGCGCTGTGTATAGGCGCAAACAGCCCCCATGATGACGAGTTTTATCACGCGCTGGAACGGCAGGGATTTATCGCGCTGCCCCAGACGGTAAAGGAAGCGCCTGTTTACGCGGTGGATATGCGATCGCCCATTGCCATTATCGAAGATGTTCAGCAGCGTATAAAACCGCCGCTCTACGATGATCCGGAAGTGAGCGCCGTTCTGCAGGCGGCACATAAAAAATTCTCGCTCTCTATGAGCAAGCTGTATGAAGGCAGATTGGTGCTTTCCTTCCACGCAGGTATGTTGAATCACGCATTGGCAAAAAAGATCATGCAGGCCAACCATGTCGATCATATCCCTCATAATGTGCGCCAGCTTGGGGAATGCATGTGCGTTCCGTACGGAAAAACATTGCGCGGCATTATGGTACCAAATACAGTTACCAAAACGCTGCACGTGGATAAGACGTATGAGCCGGATATGAAAAGCTTTTCCATCACGACATATCCCGGATATTCCTCGCTGATCAATCAGATCAGGGCCATCAAATCCTTCAATCGGCCGGTGCTGCTGGTGGATGATTTGCTGCATAAGGGATACAGGCTCGAAGCGCTGGACCCTCAGTTCAAACAGGCCGGATTGGACATCAAAGAAATCATCGTATGCATACTTTCCGGCAGAGGAAAGGATTTGATGGACATACAGGGCCGGCATGCAGAAAGCGTATATTTTATTCCCAATCTGCGGTACTGGTTTGTGGAAAGCATGCTTTATCCGTTTCTGGGCGGCGACAGCGTCAGAAGGCCGCCCAGCAGAGCTACGTATTTGCTGCCTTCCATCAACCAGATATATCCTTACACATCGATGTCCTTTATTTCCGGCGCGTCGCGCAGCGGGTTGTTCGACCTGTCGCTGACCTGCCTTTTGAACTCCCTCGAAATACTGCGTACTCTCGAGCGCAGGCATCAGGTTATGTTTGGCTGCAACCTTACCCTCAACCGGCTGGGAGAAGCGACAGTTACGCCGCGAGTTCCCGACAGAGGCGGAAAACTGTGGTACGACCGCATTCTTTCGCCCAGCGTATATGTGGAAACGGATATCGAGATGCTGCTGCGGCTGGAAAATCAGCTCAAGTAGACAATAAAGACCATGGTTGATGAAAAGGGAGAAACAACGTTGGAGTATATCAAGAAGCAAAATGATACCGTATTTTTACTCGAACGTGATCCTTTGCGCGCAAAAGCCGGGTATCGCGTAACACACACCGGGCAGCTTGCGGCGGATGAAAGCATCGGCTGGCTTGATACTAAATCTGTGCCCTATTCGGCCATTTCCGCGCATATACATGCAATAGTACAAGCAGGTGCGGCGCGAGCGGTGAATATGCGTCATCCTGCTGCGCAGCGTCTCATTGAAAAGCCTTGGGATATTCCGCAAAGAAAGATGCGTGTGCATATTCTTGCAATGGGTGATGTAGGCGCTACATTGCTGACGGGGCTGGTTCTGCTTGGCGGCGACGTAATTTCTTCCATTGGAATATTCGATGTGCGGGAAGAGATACTGCGCCGATATGAATTTGAGATGAATCAGGTCACGTGGCCATTTGAATACAACGCACTGCCGGCTGTAGATGCCATTACACAACACGAATTGTTTGAATGCGATGTATTTGTATTCTGCGCATCCGGTGCAATCCCCCCTGTCGATTCGGGCGTGCAGGACGTACGCATGGCACAGCTTGCGGGCAATACGAAAATATTAAAGATGTTTGCAAGACAAGCGCGCGATGCTGGTTTTGAAGGCATATTTGCTGTTGTTTCAGACCCTGTCGATCTTCTTTGCCAGTTCGCCTATTTGGAAAGCAATCGTAATGAGGATGGATTATTGGATTGGCGCGGACTGCTGGCGGAACAGATCAGAGGGTATGGACTGGGTGTTATGAACGCGCGGGCAGCGTACTACGCAAAACGTGAGGATCGTTTTGCCTCGTTTTTAACGCAAGGGCGCGCATATGGACCGCATGGCAAAGGGCTCGTCATTGCCAACAGCATAGAAGAGTATGACGAAGCGCTGTCGCTTGAATTGACGAACCTGACACTGGAAGCCAACCTGCGTATGCGCGAGAAGGGGTTTAAGCCTTATATCGCGCCTGCGCTTTCATCGGGTGCAATGTCATTGCTGTTAACAATGCGCAGGCAATGGCATTACAGTGCGGTGTTTTTGGACGGGGTGTTTTTGGGCTGTAAGAACAGGCAATCGGCATTGGGGGTGGAAATCGAATCACTGGATATCCCACAACAGTTGTATGCTAAAATTTGCAGCGCGCATGATTTGTTATGGGAACAGGGTGGACAATGGAGGCTTTCTAAGGGTTAAATAGCCAGAATAGGGGGGCAATATGTTACAGATAATCCTACCAGGCGAATGTTCTTCCAGACTGCAGGATGTGCTGGGATATGCGCTTTCAGGCAAGCGGCATATCAAACGCGGCGCCATCGACCCGGCAATATCCGGGCCTATTCTGTTCGCGGCGAATGTTGGGGCATCGGGTTTTAACATTCCGCTGTGTGCTTTGCTTCAAAACCTTCGCGTATCTTCCAATCTGCTCGAAGGAAGAGGCGGCGGCGTTATCATCGACGGTGAAACTGAGCTATATACAAAAACCGCCGGCAGGGAAGTGGTGCAAAGCGCGAATATGTGCGGCTGTGCATTCCCGGGAAAGCCGCTTGTGGAAGGAACAGGCTCTCTGTATAACTATACGGTGCTTGCGCGTAACGCCGGTATTAACAGGCTGGACGCCTATAAAGATGCCGCTAAGGACCTTGTTGAGCGCATACTGGCCTATCAGAAGCCGGTAATAAAGAGGCCGAAAGTGCTGGTGCTGCACGCAAGCAACCATGCAACGTCCAACACCCTGACACTATGGTCGAAGGTGCGGGGTTACATAGAAGAAGATATGGACATACAGGAGATCACGCTTCGAAACGGTGAACTCGTGGATTGCAGGGGCTGCTCCTACAAGACCTGCTTGCATTACAGCGAAAGCGGAAACTGTTTTTATGGCGGCCTGATGGTAGAGGAAGTATATCCCGCGCTGGAAAACTGCGACGCGCTATTGCTGTTGTGTCCCAACTATAATGATGCTGTGGGCGCGAATATCACTGCTTTTATTAACAGGCTGACGGCATTATCGTTGAAAACAAAGTTCTTCGATAAATCACTGTTTGGCATTGTTGTTTCAGGCTACAGCGGCTCCGATATCATCGCCCGCCAGCTGATTTCCGGCCTAAATATGAACAAAACATTTCAGCTTCCGCCGCGTTTTTGCATGATGGAAACCGCCAACGATCCCGAAAGCATACTCGAATTGCAGGGGATTGAAGATCGCGCGCGTTCTTTTGCCCTGAATATGCGGCAGTACCTAATTCAGGAGTAGACATTTCTTCAGATTTGTTTTTCGTACCAGGCAAGCAGAAGGTCTACCATTTCCCCATAACTTTTCACGCCTTCCGCTTGGCGGTTATACTTCAGATATCCATCATTTACCTTATTAACAGTTTTTTCAACAGGGCCCTCAAATTTATCCCAATACGCATCATAATCCATTAAATCCCGCAGCATGCCGGCGCTGTATGTACCATACAGCGCTGCATATTTTTTAGGGCTTTCCCGATACAATTCGTTTCCGCTGTGGATAAGTGCCAGCATGACGCCGGAATATTGAAGTGCCGGGTCGTTTGATGCCATACAAGCAAGATATGCGGCGAAATTTGCCTCATCCTCCCGGGCAATTCCAAGGCTGTGCGCGCTTTCATGCGCAGCGGAAGATGGTAAAAGCAATGCGGGCTGATCTGTGTTGACATTCGGTTCGGCTGTAAAAGGAATATAGATACCGGAGATGCCTCCCCAACTCATGCCGCGGGAAGCGAAAACCTGTTTAGGCCGCGCAGCATTGCCTTCAAACTGCGGAACAAACTGGGATAGCCGCTGATAAGCGGAGGGTACCTTCCGCAGACATGCTGAAATACCATCCGGCAGCATGAATACACCGCGGTCATCTTCCTGTACCCGCTCGCGAAGAACGATTGCCTGCTGTGCCAATGAAAAACACAAATCTTCAAGCTCTTCAATGGATCTGGTATGCACATCAAGAGATAACTGCCTGCCCAATGTATTGCGAGAATAGTTTAAACCCCAAAGTACATAAAATGCATTCAGCATAATACCCGCAATAATCAGCAAGGTAATGAGAATATGAACAAAACGCGACCAACGAATGCGGCGCAGTAAAGCTCGAACCAGTGACAGAAATATGAGCACCGGCACCCCGATGACCAGTGTGTAAAGAATCCACTCAGCTAGAGAAAACGGGAAAAAGCCGGTGAGCGTTTGAATAATACCGCTGATTACGGGATACAGTCCATGACAGTAAAGCCGTTCAATTGTATCCGGGAAACGGCTCAAATAAGCAGAAAGAATAATGCCAAACGGGATAAGAAGCAGCCAGGGAAGTCTTCTTAACTCACGTATCCATTCCTGCGGCAATTGCAGCGCCGACGCTTGTTCTTTTTCTTCCATGCGCATAGTATAGCATACGCGGATACGAGTGCAAAAACATATTCTTTTCCGGAAAACAAGAGAATGATATACTAACATGGGAGGCGATGGAATTGCAGGTTGGTATTTCAACGGCAAGCCTTTTTAATAAATGCAATATTGAGGACGCTCCAGTCAGATTAAAAAATATCGGAACGTCCTTATGCGAAATATTTTTAAATACATTTTCCGAATACGAGGAAGACTTCGTTTATTTGCTTTCAGATCGTATACGCGAAAACGGTCTGAAAGTCTACAGTGTGCACCCGATGGGTACGCAGTTTGAACCTCAATTATTTTCTCCCCACCCGCGGCAGCAAGCTGATGCGATGCGTATTTACCGGCAGGTATTGCGTGCCGGTAAAATACTGGGGGCACATTGCTACGTCATGCATGGGCCTGCAGGGCTAAACGGCGCTGTCAAAAACGTAGAGCTCACCCGCATTGGGCCGATCGTGCAGAACCTGTGTGAAATTGCTAAGGAGTACGGCATAACGCTAGCATGGGAGAATGTAAGCTGGTGCCTGTTCAGCATCCCCTCATTCGGACCCAAACTGCTTGAAGCGACCAAAGAGGATGACCTTCGCTTTACGCTGGATATCAAGCAGGCAGTTCGGAGCGGGTATTCTCCGCTTGAATACGTAGACGCGATTGGTGAAAAGTTCATTAACCTGCACATCTGCGATTATCGGTATGTTGCGGGAAGGTTTCGCCTGTCCATGCCGGGGCAGGGGGAGTGCGGTTTCTTCGCGCTTCGGGCTGCTTTGAAACAAAAGGGGTATACCGGACCCGCTTTTTTAGAGGTATACAGCGATATGTATCGGGAAGATTCCGAATTGCAGGAGAGTTTTCGATATATCCAGCGATGCATCGGCGATATTGCTGACTGTAAATAATCTTAATCAAAAGCATCGGAGGAATACTATGGATCAGTACAAGGACAAGTCCTGGCAGGATAACATGCGTATTCGCGTAGATTTCAACAATATGATGCACGAAGCAATCGGTAAACGGGGAATACACTCGGAAGAAATCGACGCAATAGCTCCACAATTGGATGCAGCGGTTAACGCGATGCAAACGCGCCGCACACAGATGAAATGGAGAGAGCTTCCTTACTCGCAGGATGAGATCGTTCAGGATATTTTGCAGACTGTTGCAGAAATCACCCCCTGGTGCGAGAATTTCGTAGTGCTCGGCATTGGCGGTAGTGCGTTAGGTCCTATTGCGGTGCAGCAGGCGCTCAACCATTTGCACTATAATGATCTTCCCAAGGAACGCAGGAATGGGCCGCGCCTTTATGTGGAAGACAATGTAGATCCCGAGCGTATGGCAGCATTGCTGGATGTGATTGATCCAAGCAAATCCGTATTCAACGTCATCACTAAATCGGGCGGCACAAGCGAAACCATGTCGCAGCTTCTTATTATTACAGCGATGCTGCGGGAACGGCTGGGGGAAGATGCAATCAAACGGCATCTCATTGCCACGACGGATTCAAATAAGGGCAACCTTATCAAAATCGCAAAGCAATTGAACCTAAAAACTTACTACGTTCCCGACGGCGTGGGCGGACGTTTCAGCGAGCTTTGCCCTGTGGGGCTGATTGCTGCTGCTGCCTGCGGCATTGATATCCGTGCACTTCTGGCCGGCGCGGCATATGCGGATGAAATCTGCAGCGTTCCGGATATCTGGAAAAATCCTGCGTATATGATGGCAACGCTGCAATATATCGCTATGCGCCGCGGTCATAATATCTCGGTCATGATGCCATACGCCGATTCGCTTAAGTATATGGCGGATTGGTATGCACAGCTTTGGGCTGAGTCGCTGGGGAAGCGTTATGATAATTCCGGAAAAGAAGTATATGAAGGCCAGACGCCTGTAAAGGCGTTGGGTGTTACCGATCAGCACAGTCAGGTGCAGCTCTATACGGAAGGACCTTTTGATAAAGTCGTAACCTTCCTGGGAGTAGACCGTTATCGGGATGATTTCAAAATACCCGAAGGATTTGCGGATATTCCCGATGTCTCATTCCTGTGCGGGCATTCGCTCAATGAGCTGATAAAAGCCGAACAGATGGCAACCGAATACGCGCTTATGAAGAGCGGACATATGAGCCACACCGTCACACTGCCGGAAGTCAATGCGTTCACAGTCGGGCAATTGCTGTATCTGCTTGAAGTCATGACGGCATTCGCCGGAGAATTGCTGCACATCAATGCGTTTGACCAGCCCGGTGTAGAGGAAGGCAAGAACGCTACCTATGCGCTTCTGGGGAAGCCGGGATTTGCTCCGAAAAAGGCTGAACTTGACGCTGCGCCCGAACGAAAAAAAAGATATATTATTTAATTTGTCAGGAAGGACGGCGTGCTTTCGCACGCCGTTTTTTATGAAGTTTACTATACGTTATTTTGTCCAAGCTGTAAATTCAATCAGTGCAGGATGACATTGTGCCGACTATGCTGTAAAATAGGCTTGATAAACTGGCATCTGTCGCGCGGAAGGAGAACGCATGAAGAAAGCCGTACGGAGCTTGGCTGGTATGATAGCGTGCATTACAACTATGCTGTTTCTGGCGGGCTGCACAAAGCCTGCTGTGCAGGCACCGGCAGTTACGCCGACAGCTACTGTGTATCAGCCGCAGGTTCAGACAAACGCGATTGATGTGTCAAGTACGCTCATAGGCTTCATTATTCCGCAATCAGACGACATGGCGATTTGCACGGCAATGCACGGATTTTTGCGTACGGCAGAAAACCTTGGATATCCCGCCAAGCTCTATCGTGCGGATGCAGGCGCTCAATCTGTTGCCGCCGTAGAACAGGCTGCCGCGGAGGGATGCAAAGGCCTGCTCATATGGGACCCAAATGGTGTGAACGTGAAGGCAATCGAGCGCGCGGCCGCGTTAACGCTTCCCGTTGTTGTCCCTTATCACAGTATATCCGATGTGGGAGTCACCGCAAATGTGGTTGCGGATTTGATGGGTTATACCGAAGAGATCGCTCTTGGCCTCGCGGAACGTATGGTTGAACGCGAATGCAAAGCGGGAAAAATACTGGTATACGGCCGCGAGCCGCAAGCCGCATATGAAATGTTTAAAGAATCCATTGACTCATATTACCCGCAATACAATGTGGGATATTTCGTCCGTACAGCTGCTGACGAGCAGGCGGCAATAGATGAGCTTTCAGAATATATCCTGTGGAACAGGGATATCAAAGGCCTGTTTTGCGTCGACTCTGACGGCGCAAAGATTGCGGTAAGCGCAAGATCAAAAGCACAGTCTACCTTCAAAAAGGAGGGCGCGCCCGAAGCCTCCACTTCGTCTAAGCCGCTGGTTACGCCTGCTGCTACTCTCGGTTCAGGTGCGTCAACGGCTGTTCCCGGTTCAAGTACGCCTACGGCTGCTTCTCCTGCCGCAACTCCTGTTCCCCCCGGTTTGATAAAATCCATTACGATTTCCGTTGCCGGTTACGGCATCAGCGATGAGACCATTGCGCTCGTGCGCAGCGAAGATGTTTACGCTTTTGTATTGGAGCCATATTACGAAGCAAGCGCACAGTCTCTTATGCTGCTCGATCGTGTTTTGAGCGGAGAGAGCGTCCCTGCCGTCACGCGGGTGAATATGCCTATCGTAAGAAAGGCAACAATTGATAAGTACGCATTTATATATGATCAGGTGCAGAGTTGGTTTGCACTGACCGTTTGAGTACTTACTCGGAAAGAGAGTATTTTGCAAGGCGAACGCTATAACAAACAAAAGGCTAAAAAAATAGAATGGATCACCATACTGCTCATACTTGGTCTGGTGACCTTTAGTTTGCTTACCATTGCCAATGTGATGGCCGAACCATTCACAGGAGAAGAAAAAGGCGTTGCCGATATCATATCCAAACTAAATCTTGAATACGTACAGCGGCAGATTGTTAATTTCCTGGTGGGAATGGCCGCGATGTTTTTCATGATTGCCATCGACTATCAGATGTTCCGGATTGTTATTAAATATGTCTATTTCGCAAACCTGGCGCTGCTTGTTATCCTGCTGATCATTGGCAACTCGACCCGCGGCGTGCTTGGCTGGTTTACTCTTGGTACGCGTGCGTTTCAGCCATCCGAAGTCTGTAAGGTAACTTTGATTATTCTTCTTAGTAAATATGCGGCCGATGTGGTAGACAAAGACGGCGGGTTAAAGAGCTTCAAGGATATCGCAACGCTTACCCTGTATTTTGGCATTCCCTTTGTGCTGGTTATTGAACAGCCGGATATGGGGACGGCGGTAGTTTTTCTCGCGATTTTCGTCTGCATTCTCTTTATTTCAAAGATCAGCTGGAAATATATATTGGGTGCTGTAGTTGCAAGCGCAGCCATATTGCCTTTGGCGTATTATTATATTCTGGATGATGATCAGAAACTTCGTATCAACGTCTTTCTTGATCCTACTTTAGATCTGCAGGGGGCCGGTCTGCATGTCGATCGAAGCAAGGAAGCAATTGGTTCGGGTCAGCTTTGGGGCAAAGGATATTTTACACAGGGCACTCTTGCACAGCTTAAATATGTGCCGGAACGGCATACGGATTTTATTTTTTCCGGCGTTGTAGAAGGATTCGGTTTTGTTGGCGGTACCGTATTAATAGTCGTGTATTTCCTGCTGATATTCCGCTGGCTTTATATAGCCACGCAGGCAAAAGACCATTTTGGAACCTGCCTTGTCGTCGGAGCGGCCGGCATGCTTGTCGCGCACGTATTTGAGAATATCGGCATGTCGATTGGATTAATGCCCGTTACGGGGATACCGCTGCCGTTTCTCAGTTATGGGGGCTCAAATCTCATTGCCAATATGATGACAGCAGGAATCGTCATCAATGTCTGGATTCGCCGTACACAGCGGCGGTAAAGCGCCTAATTCGTCAACATGAAGCATATACTTCTCTCATAGGGGCGCAGATATAGCTCTGCGCTTCCGAAATATTTCTGCGCTGTTTTCAGCGCAGTGGGATGGGAGGGGTTGCGATGGCTTTGCAGCGCATGGATGTAAAGCCTTTTACTACAGAAGAAATTGGAGGTCCGGCCAGAGTCCGGCCGAATTTTTCAAAGAGCAGGACTTCAAGACGTTCCCGTCTTCGCAGGAAGCTCCCTAAAGTTCCTCAATCTCTTATGGTGAAAATAGGAATTTGCGCTGCAGCCTTAGCGCTTATGTTTGGTATGAAAGCGCTTAATACACCTGCCACGGATCAGGTGGTTTCCGGTGTGAGAACCGCAATCACGGATGAAACTAAGATCAATGAAATGCTTGGTAAGCTGCAGTTCGTTGAATTGCCCGACGCGCTGGCGGTATTTTCCACCGACAGCAAAATGGTTGTGCCGGTCAATGCGCCCAAGGCGTATGTCGAGCCCGAGGCGCAGTATGCTATTTGGGAAGGTGCACCCAACGCGAAAGTCATCGCATCTGCCGCCGGTGAGGTGCGAGCGATTGGCGAGGACAGCGTATTGGGTCAATATGTTCGCTTGAGTCACGGGGGAGATCTTGAAACCATATATTACGGCCTCGCAACCGTACAGGTCGAAGAAGGCCAGCCTGTCCGCAAACAGGATACGTTGGGTACATTGGGCAAGGATGGAACGCTGCGCCTGAGCGTGCTGTTGGCGGGCAAACCACAGCCGCCCGATACGTATCTTGATCTGGTACGCGAAGGATGAAGCTGTTTCAAATAGGGAATACGCAGATACGGATACATCCCGGTCTGTTATTGGTACTCGCAGGCGCTGTGGTGTTGGGCGTTCTAGGAAGATTGGTGCAGGCAATGCTCGCGTTGACCCTGCATGAGGTCTTCCATGCGATTGTTGCGCGCTCTATGGGATATCGCGTGGATGCTGTTGAGTTTCTGCCATTTGGCGGTGTCGCGCGTTTGGAAGGGCGGCCGCTTTCTAAAAATTCAGAATTCTGGATAGCGGCTGCAGGCCCATTGTGCAGCTTCATTGTTGCAGGAGCAACTGCCATTGCCATATCGTTGTTTCCTGTCACGAAATACTCTCTTGAGTATTTTTTGAATATCAATATGGCACTCGCTCTATTTAATCTTATTCCGGCCCTGCCCCTGGATGGAGGCAGTATGCTGCGCGCCATATTGCTGCATATTCTGCGCCCAAGAACCGCAACATTGATTGCTGCATGGTTAGGCATAACCGCAGGAGTCGCATTATTAGCTCTATGTGCCTATATGCTGATGCTGGGACTTTTAAACCCCTTCCTGCTCATGATGGGTGCGTTTTTGCTGCTGGCCGCAATCCGCGAACTCAGGACGGCGCCTCAGGCGCAGCTGAGTGCAATGCTGCGTCGCAGAGACGCATTTTCAAGAGGTGAAGCTTTGCCGTTAAGGCATATGGCGGTAAGATCGAGCGTTTCGGCCGGATCGGCACTCCGGCAGCTTTCTGCTTCGCGCTATAATCTTTTGCTGGTGCTGGATGAAGACATGCAAACCATAGGCCAGATCGATGAAAGCCGGCTTTTAAATGGCATCGCGCTCAAGGGCAGGGATATCACAATAGGAGAGCTGCTTTCCCGCTGAGCGGCTTATCCTGCGGACAAGCCTAAATTTCCTTTCGATTGACCCATAATATGTTTGATGCTAAACTAATGACGAGAGGCGTCTGCCAATTAGGAGGTAAATGTTTGATTAAAACGGAATTGGACGGCATTTTGACAAAAGTCGAAAAGCCGGCTAGATATACAGGCGGGGAATGGAATATGGTCATGAAGCAGAGCGCAGATGTGCATGTCGCGCTTTGCTTTCCTGATATATACGAAATAGGTATGTCACATTTGGGGTCCCGCATACTCTACCACATTCTTAACGCGCAGGAAGACGTTTTTTGCGAGCGTGTTTTCACTCCGTGGACTGATATGGAACAGGCGATGCGCAGCGCAGACATCCCGCTGTTTTCGCTTGAAACAAAGCGGCCAGTTGGTGAGTTCGATATTGTGGGCTTTTCTCTGCTTTATGAGATGTGCTACACCAATATTTTGACGATGCTGGATTTAGCAGGCATACCCGCCCTCACACAGGAAAGGGGAGAGGAGCATCCTCTCATACTCTGCGGCGGGCCTTGTACCTGTAATCCGGAACCGCTTGCGGATTATATGGATGCGGTATTGCTCGGTGACGGGGAAGAGCTTTTCCCTGAAGTAATGGATGCGTATCGAGCCGAAAAAAAGGCCGGAAAAAGCAAAAAGGAAATACTCCAACGCCTGAGCCGGATACCCGGCGTATATATACCATCCTATTATAAAGCCCATTATGAAGGCGATGCTTTTGTTTCCCTTGAAAAACTCGAACCTTCCGCGCCCGATAGCATAGCGCGGCGCGTGGTGAAGGATCTGGATACCGCCGCATATATCGGCAAACCGATTGTTCCTTTTTTGAATATCGTACACGATCGCGTTGCGATAGAATTGTTCCGTGGCTGCACGCGCGGATGCCGTTTTTGCCAGGCGGGATATATTTACCGCCCGGTGCGCGAAAGGAAAAAAGAAACTTTGCTTCAAATGGCAAAGGATTTGGTGCAAAGCACAGGGTATGACGAGGTATCCCTTTTTTCCTTAAGTTCAAGCGACTATTCCTGTATTCACGAACTGGTGCCCGAACTGCTGGACAGCATGGAGAACCAGCGGGTATCGGTATCGCTTCCGTCGCTGCGCATAGATACGTTTATAAGAGAAGATCTCGAACGCATGCAGTCTGTGCGAAAAGCAGGACTGACGTTCGCGCCTGAAGCGGGTACGCAGCGTATGCGTGATGTCATCAACAAGGGTGTGACGGAAGAAGATCTGCTTCGGGCAGTGCGCGACGCTTTTGAAGCAGGCTGGAACGGCATTAAGCTGTATTTCATGATAGGCCTGCCGACCGAAACCGATGAAGATATTCTGGGCATAGCCGATCTTGCTCGCAAGGTGAGCGGAGTCTATTATTCCATACCCAAGGAGAAACGTGCCAAAGGGCTTCGCATTACCGTCAGTGCGTCTTCCTTCGTGCCCAAGCCATTTACGCCTTTCCAGTGGGTAGCGCAGGATACCATTGATGAATTGAAACGCAAGCAGCGCCTGCTCAAGGGTGCGCTCAGGGATGTACGCGGAGCGGAATTTAATTATCACGACTCGGAGCTTAGCATGCTCGAAGCGGTATTTTCGCGCGGAGACAGGCGGTTGGGCGCGGTTCTGCGCGCGGCGTATGCGCGCGGCTGCCGTTTTGACTCATGGGCGGAGCATTTTAAACTCGACGCATGGAAAGAAGCGTTTGCTGAGTGCGGTCTGGATACGGTATACTATGCCAATCGTGAACGCACGCTTGACGAACCCTTGCCTTGGCAGCATATAGACATGCTTGTTGAGACGGACTATTTAAAGAGTGAATATGAAAGGGCTATGCAGGCCGCTGTGACGAAGGATTGCCGCAACGGCTGCACGGGCTGCTTTGGTAAGAAATATGCGGATTATTGCAAACATTCATAAAGGTGAGTCGCTGCGTTTCATATCCCATCTGGATATGCAGCGGCTTATGCAGCGTGCGATGCGGCGCGCGGATTTACCCCTTAGTTATTCGCAGGGGTTTAATCCGCATCCAATCATGGCCTTCGCGTCTGCGCTTTCTGTTGGGTATTCGAGCGACGGTGAATGGCTGGATGTTCGGCTTTCTGCAGAAACAGCTCCTGAAGAATTTATGAAACGCCTCAATGAGGCGTTGCCCGAAGGCCTCCATGTATCAAAAGCACTGGCAATTGAAGAAGCCATGCCTGCCTTGACGGCGCTCATTCAGCGTGCACGGTATACGGCGACCATCTATTTTGATATTCCGCTGGAAGCAGAGACTTTGAAAACCGGCATGCAGAAGCTGCTTGGAGGTCCTATTATCGTCACCAAGCATACAAAAGGCGGTCTTAAGGATGTGGATATCCGCCCTCATCTGCTGTCTATGGAGATCAAAGGCGATCCTGTTGGTTCGCTGCAGAGCGCTGAATTTGATATTGAAGGCATATTGAATGCCTCCGGCGGCTTACAGATTGAATTATTGCTGCAGGCGCTGATGGAAACGTGCGGCGTTACTGGGAGAACGCGCGTCCATCGCCTTGCGGTTGATTTTGAAAAAATAGAGGTGTAACGCATGAACCGGGAGATTGTGGTCGACATCAATCCCTACCAGACCCGCGTCGTATTGCTCGAAGACGGGCAGCCAAGCGAAATCTATATTGAACGCCGCGGTCATGAGAGGCTTGTCGGCAACATCTACATTGGTAAAGTACAGAATGTTTTGCCTGGCATGCAGGCTGCGTTCGTGGATATTGGGTTAGAACGCAACGCTTTTCTTTATGCGGGCGATATTCAGGTTGACCGATCTGAGTTCCAGTTTGGCGACGGCGGACAGGAAATGCGGATCAATACGCCCAACATACAGGATATTGTAAAAACCGGCCAGGAAATCATGGTGCAGGTTCTCAAGGAGCCGGTTGGTACCAAGGGCGCAAGAGTCACCACGCACATTACGCTGCCCGGCCGCACTCTAGTACTCATGCCAACGGTGAATTATGTAGGTGTATCGCGCCGTATTGCGGATGAAACAGAACGTTCCAGGCTTCGGGGGATACTCGATGATATCAAGCCTGCGGAAATGGGCGTTATCGTACGCACCGCTGCTGTTGGAAAAGACAAGGAAGAGTTTCAGACAGATATCAGCTTTTTGGAACGACTCTGGCAGCGCATATGCAAAAAGAAGACACTGGTCAGCGCCCCCCGCATGCTGCATGCGGAGGAGCCGCTCATTTTTCGTACTATCCGGGATTTGTTTACTCCCGATATCGAACGGCTGATCATCAATGAATCTGAATTCTACGAACGCATACAGATCGTGGCGAATATTATTTCGCCGCAGCTTAAGGATAAGGTGGTTCTGTATCAAGGGGAAGAGGATCTCTTTGACCGGTTTGATCTGGAGAGTAAAATTGAAAAGGCGCTTTCAAGAAAAGTATGGCTTGCTAACGGCGGGTATATCGTGATCGATCAAACGGAAGCGCTCACCAGCATAGATGTCAACACCGGACGTTTCGTCGGCACCGATAATTTGCAGGAAACCATCACGCAGGCAAATTGTGAAGCCGCAAAGGAAATAGCGAGGCAGCTGCGTTTAAGAGATATCAGCGGTATCATTATCGTGGATTTTATAGACATGGAAGATATCGCCGATAAGGAACGCGTACTGGATACTTTAAAAGCTGAATTGAAGAAAGACAGGACAAAGTCAAACGTTCTGGGCATTACGCAGCTTGGCCTTGTGGAAATGACCCGCAAAAAAATGCGGCATTGCATCAGCAATACGCTGCAAACGCCTTGCCCGTATTGTCATGGCGACGGCCGGGTACTTTCCGGAGAAACAGTGGTATTGAAGGTAAG
This sequence comes from uncultured Oscillospiraceae bacterium, assembly GCA_964440115.1. GTDB lineage: Bacteria > Bacillota > Clostridia > Christensenellales > CAG-138 > JAEWWD01. The sequence goes on from CAYTPV010000007.1 coordinate 170,930, forward strand.
AAAAGCGCTCATTAAGTGCATTCAAAATGAATCCATGATGGATTACCTTGTCGAGGTACATCCAACAGTTGCCGATCTTATTGACGATCATTCCAGCGCACAGGCTCCGTTGCTGCCGGCTACCGCAGGCAGAAGCATATATGTGCGGGCAATGCCTTCCATGCATGTGGAAGAATTCAACATTCAGCCATTGCCTAAGAAACCTGAAAATCTCGACGGCCTGAGAAAATATCACTGATACCACAGAATTGGCGTACGAACTTGGAATGTTACAGCAATCTCTTGCTTTCGCGCTGTAACGTGCTAAAATATGCATAAGATATCTGCGAGTAAAGGAACTTCCCGAATGAGGATATGCAGAGCAAAATATAAAGACGATACATTCTATGCGGTGATGGAAGGGGATACGGTATATCCTCTTCACGGAGACCCTTTCGGCGGCATCGAGCGGGACGGCCAATCATATCCTGTCGAGGATGTACGGCTCCTAGCGCCGGTACAGCCCAGCAAAGTGGTTTGTATCGGGAAGAATTATTATGCACATGCCATAGAAATGCAGGAAGGGCTACCTCCCGAGGAGCCGCTGCTTTTTTTGAAACCCTCCACCAGCGTAATTGATCCCGAAGCGGATATCGTGTATCCGCCGGATAGTTCCCGCGTTGATTATGAAGCTGAACTTGCCATTGTGATAGGCCGCCGCTGCAAGGATGTCCCGATGGGCGGTTTCCGCGATGTGGTTTTGGGATATACCTGCTTAAATGATGTGACTGCGCGCGATTTACAGAAAAGTGACGGACAATGGACCCGCGGCAAAGGCTATGACACATTTTGCCCGATAGGACCGTGGATTGAAACGGAACTCAATCCATTTGAAGTCAGAGTGGAATCGCGCTTGAACGGACGAGTATGCCAAAGCGACAGTACTGCTGCGATGATTCATCCAATTGATAAGCTCGTCTATTATATCAGCCGCGTGATGACGCTGCTGCCCGGCGACGTTATCGCCACCGGCACGCCGGCGGGAATAGGCCCCATGCAGCCCGGGGACATCATTGAAGTGGAAGTTTCCGGAATCGGCGTATTGCGCAATAAGCTTCGTCTTCCCTGAAATAGCGGAGGTGTCGCATGGAATATTACTCAAAACTTCGTTCTAAAGAAGTGGACGCCCTGTTTGAGGCGATACTGCTGCTGGACAATGCCGACGAGTGCTATCGGTTTTTCGAGGATATCTGCACGATATCCGAGATACACGCGATCGCGCAGCGGCTTGAAGTTGCAAAAATGTTGAAAAGCGGCATCACGTATCAGGAAATTGCGCAGCGGCTTGGCGCATCTACTGCTACAATCAGCCGCGTGAACCGATCCCTGACCTATGGTTCAGGGGGATATCAGCTGATGCTCAAACGTCTTGAGGAAAACGAAAAAGCCGAGAAATAACGGCAAATCGGAGGATATACATGTCCATGGACGGTCTGTCCCTGCTGGCTGTAAACACCGAGCTGCAAGCCCTGCTGGGCGGCAAGGTGGATAAAATACAGCAGCCGGAACGCGATGCGATCATCATTACAGTTCGTGCAGGGGGCAGCAATCACAGGCTGCTCCTTTGTGCGCACCCCGAAAACGGCCGTGTGCAACTGACGGAGCAAAGCTACCCTAACCCGGCTGAACCTCCCGCATTCTGCATGCTGCTTAGAAAACGCCTGACAGGCGGCCGCATAACTGCCATTGAACAGCCGGGGCTCGACCGCGTGCTGCGTATCACTCTGGAAGCAAGAGATGAGCTTGGAGATACTGTTTCGCTTACACTCGTTACGGAACTGATGGGGAAGCATTCTAATATTTGTTTCTTAAATCAAGCGAATACAATCCTCGATTGTGTGCGGCATGTAGGTGCCGGCATGTCCAGCGTGCGAATACTGCTGCCGGGCATGGTCTACACGCCGCCGCCGACCCAGGAGAAGATCAATCCGTTATACGCGGAAGAAGATACATTCTTCGACTCCTTGCAGGGGCGCGGCAGCGTCCATAAACTGCTGAGTTCCCGTTTCTTCGGCCTTTCACCCGACTGTGCCCGACAGATGACGGCCCGATGGTCCGGCGAAGCGGAATTGGATGTACAAAGCATTTCCGATACAGACAAGCGCGCACTTGCACGGTATTTATATCGTGTTTACCAGTCCTTTGCGCAGGGCGTGTTTTCTCCGACAATTGTATTCAATCAGTTCCGTGAGCCTGTTGCGGTGTATGCTTTCGAACCGGCCTGCACAGCAGAAACCTGCGAAACGATGAAGTCCATGAGTGCCGCGCTTGATGCCTTCTATGCCCAACGGGATGTACTGGAACGTTTCCGGCGCAGAAGTTCGTCCGCTCAGCGCGTACTGCAAAATCATCTTGAGCGCAGCTATAAACGATTGGCAGTCGCCGATCAGGCACTGCATCAGGATGAGGACTTGGAACAGCTACGTTTAAACGGGGAACTCATACTCTCAAACGCGCATGCGCTCAGCCGCGGGTTGCAGACGGCTAAGGTTATGAATTACTATCTTGATCCGCCGGCGGAGAGCATTGTGGAACTGGACGAACGGCTTTCTCCGCAGGAAAACGCGCAAAGGTATTTTAAGCGTTACCAAAAAGGCAAGGCGGCAAGAGCGCTGGCAACAGAACAAAAAGAGAAGGCGCTTGAAGAAATCGCATATCTTGAAGGCCAGCAGGATAACCTGAACAAATGCGCGACGGATGCGGAATTGGCAGAAATACGCGAAGAATTGGTGCGTGAAGGATATTTAAAACCTGAAAATACACGCATGAAACCCCAGAAAATCCAGCCGTCCCAGCCCCTAAAAGCGCGTTCATCTGACGGTCTGGAAATTTATATTGGCCGCAATAACCAGCAGAACGATGCTTTAACACTGCGCTTTGCGCGATCGGAGGACTGGTGGCTGCATACCAAAAATATTCCCGGCTCGCATGTGATTGTTCGCTGTGAAGGAGAACTGCCTGAAAAAACGCTTTTGGAAGCGGCTATGCTTGCAGCATACTACAGCAAGGCACGCTCGTCGGCAGCCGTACCGGTGGATTACTGCCTTCGCAAATTTGTAAAAAAGCCTTCAGGGGCACGGCCCGGTATGGTGATCTATACCACAAACCGGACAATCTATGTTACGCCGGATGAAAGCATCGTGAAGCGACTGGAACAGAGTACTTCCTGACTAAGAGCTCCGGTGTGTGCTGCCGAATATCAATGCGAACAGAGTTGCCGCCGCTGTCCCCAGCGCACAGGCAAACAGAATCGAAAGACCTGAAACCGCATTAATGGCATACATCGACGCAGTCCCGGAGAAGGTTTCTGTACTGTTTGGGAACAGCACTAGCACAACGTAAGCAATGACGGCCGAGATGACGCCGTGCAGAAGCTTTATTCCAAGATAACGGGCAGGCTTCTTGAACTCAACAAAAGCCATTGCCTGCACCATGATGCTTAAGCCGCCAAATGAAATCAAAAAAGTGCACATCGGAAGCGTGTAAAGCACAGGCAATCCTGTTTGGGATATCAGATGGCAGCCGCCTGTCATTTCCAGCAATCCGAGCAGCAGTCCGTGTGACGGAGAAGAGCCTTTGACTGCTGAGAATGCAGCATCGATGGGCGCGCCCAGCACGGATATCACTTTGAGTTCACTTAGTACCTCGGCAAGCACCAGGAAAAAGACGACACTGCCGCCCACTTTGAGCATATCCGCCATGCCATCCGTGATGGAAAGCGGCAGTACCCGGTATAGAGGTTCTTGCATCAGACGAACAGCACGAGGCGGTTCGGCGTATTTCATAGGTTGAAATATTAGCTGCAGCACTGCTACAATAAGACCGCCCGCGTAATGTGACACTGCAAGCGGAAGGAACAGCCGCAAATCCGAGAACATTCCCCCGGCGACAGCGCCCATCAGAAACATGGGACTGCACAGATTGCAGATCGTGCCAAGCCGTTCCGCTTCCTCGGCGGATACGCTGCCGGAACGCTGCAGCATACCGCACAGTCTCGCGCCGGAAGGGTAGCCTGAAATCCCGCCCAGCAGCAGCATGGGCAGGGCGTAGCGGGAAATACGCAGCCGTTTGGAAACGGGATGAAGCAGGTACGCAAGCATGTGCAGCGCGCCGGTGCGTTCCATAAGCGTTGCACTTGCGAAAAACGGGAATAACGTTGGCAGCAATGTTCCCCACCAAAGCGAAAGCGCCGTCTGAGCGGCATTCAATGCTGGGCGCGAGAACATGACCAGCGATAAACATAATAAAAATGCGGCAAATGCCACGGTGCGCTTCATATGCGCCTCCGGTCCGGAATAAATGGGTACTGTGACGGAATCGTCTGCATTATTCTTATGAAAGGGAAGTGCGTAGCATGACGAAGACAGTCGGACTTGCGCTTGGCTCCGGCAGTACGAAAGGGATTGCGCATATCGGCGTGATTCAGGTTTTGGAAGAATACGGCGTGCCTATTGATATCATTGCCGGGTCAAGTGCCGGTGCAATCATAGGCGCGATTTATGCTGTCGGTACAGATTTGGATATGCTCGGCAAATTCTTTGCCTGTATGAGCAGTAGGGAATATATGGATATGACATTACCACGCATGGGGAAGGGCGGCCTTGTAAAAGGGGATCGGCTGCAGGAACTTATCCGCGTATTGACGCACGATAAGACATTTGATCAGACCCGCATTCCATTTTTGTGTATGGCAGTGGATGTAGAAACCGGAGAACTCATCACATTCCGCGAAGGCAAGAAACTGCATGAATGCGTGCGCGCCAGCATGTCCATACCCGGCGTTTTTGTACCGATCCGTATAGACGGCAGGCTATGTGTAGACGGCGGCGTACTCGAACGCGTCCCCTGTATACCGTTGAAAGAGGCGGGGGCTGATGTTGTGATAGGTGTGGATGTGGGCTATCGCGGGGAAACACAGCGCATAGAAACGCCCAGCGTTCGAAACTTGCTTGACAACGCGCTGGATATCATGCAATGGGAAATTACGCGCCTTCGTACTGAAGCTGCGGATATCATGCTTACGCCCAATGTACGTGGGATGATGAAACGGTTTTCTACAGTGCGAACGGACGATTGCATTTGCGAAGGCAGGCGGGTTGCAGAAGAAGCTATGCCCCGCATATTGGAAGTATTAAAAGAAAAGGGCATACCTCTCAAGCCCAAATTCGGTATCAAAGAACGATGGGCGGCTGAGAAAAATCGCGAACCGGACTGTCCTGCTTAGCTAAAAGTGCGTAAATATCATGTGCACGCATGTCCAGATCAATGAGAGCCTGCGCAGCAGACGGACAATTTTCAATATCAGCACGCCGAATGAGCAGCGGCAGTGTCCTTTTATGGCCGATTGCGGAAAGCAGCGGCCGCGCGCTTCTCTTAAAACCAAGCACGCGCAAATATAACGCGTCGTCTTCCATCGTGCTTCTGGAAAGGTTTTTTGTTATGCCTATCAGAGCGCTCATTGCGATACGCTTGCAGCGTGCCATCGTATACCGCTTGCTTTTGAGCATGGAAAATAACTGTTCTAAGCTGACAGCCTGCCGTGCGGAACGGTACAGCACGTTTTCAAACCCTTCCTGCACATCGGGAAGTTCAGCTATTTCTTTTACGCTCATGCGGCGCAGCGCATACAGCATAAGCATTTCGGCGTCCGCCAATCCGATGGGGCGAATGCCACCGATCTGGAACCTTCCGGCAATATACATGGGCATGCCATTCATGGCAAGCGGGTCGCCCTTAAACAAGGCTTCCCGTATTGCCGTTGCGCTGGAAAAGGCGCCTGTGAGTTCCGCATCGTTATATCCTCCGCCTTGCCGGTGTATGGCGATAGGCCGTGCATCCGGCGCGTATTTTTTTAAATACCGAATATACTCCATTCCTAAAATGCTGTTAGGCGAACGCAGAGTTTCAAGCAAAGCGGGGGAGGCCCCGCATGCTTCCAATGCGTCATATCGTGCCCTGGGGTAGGATTTTCCGAGAGAAAGCTGTTCTCGGAGGGATTGCAAAAATGCGGGCGGTTCTTCACTGAGCGCTTGCGCGGCTTGTTCTAGCGAAGAAATATCCGGCGTTTCGCTGCCAAAGCAAAGAGAATGTAATACGCCTGTACCGGCAAGAATTTTTACGCCTCCCGCAGCAAAGCGCTCAGCACTGCTTAACGCGCAGGCAGCCGGAAGCTCCAGTACAAGATCAGCTCCGGCTTCAAGTGCCCATTGTGTCCGGATATATTTATCGGCTACAGCCGGTTCACCGCGCTGTACGTAATCGCCGCTCATGACGACTATGACATAGTCGCTATTGGAAGCCATCCGTGCCTGCTGCAGATGATAAACATGTCCGTTATGCAGAGGATTATATTCCGCAATAATACCTGTCACACGCATGAATGCTGATCTCCCTTCCGGTTTTCATCTATTTTATCACATACGGCCTGCCAATAAAAAGTTGACTCGAAACGAAAAAAACACGTTTTTTACGTATCCTAATGTGGAATATTGTGATATAATTTTCGGGGTTAAGGGATAAAAACCCGTACTGCTATCAATTATACAGTTTATAATGTCTGTGTTTTTATAAATAGGAAGGAGCGGAAATCAAAAATATGTCGGCGTTAATTGAAGGCATCCGAGCAAAAGCAAAAAGCAACAAGAAGCACATCCTATTACCCGAAGGAACGGAAGAGCGTACTATTCAGGCATCTGCTATTATTGTTAATGAAGGCATTGCAGATGTCACACTGCTGGGGAAAGAGTCGGATATCCGCGCTGCTGCGGACAAGCTGGGTGTATCCCTCAATGGTATTGGCATTATCGATCCCGAAGTATCAGCAGAATTGCCATCCTATATCGAGAAATACTATGAAATGCGCAAAACCAAGGGCGTTACTCCTGAAATCGCCAGTGAGACGATGAGGAATACGCTCTTTTTTGCGGCCATGATGGTAAAAGAGCAAAAGGCAGACGGTATGGTCGCGGGCGCAATCAGCACGACTGGCGACACACTTCGCCCGGGCCTTCAGATTATCAAAATGGCAAAAGGCATTTCCGTTGTTTCCAGCTGCTTTATCATGGATGTTCCCAATAAGGCCTATGGCCATGACGGTCTGCTGATATTCGGCGACTGCGCTGTCAATCCCAATCCCACGGCCGAACAGCTTGCGGCAATCGCCATTTCTTCCGCTGCTACCGGAAAAGCGCTTTGCGGTATGGAACCGCGCGTTGCGATGCTTTCGTTCTCCACGAAGGGCAGTGCGAAGCATGAACTGGTGGATAAGGTCGTAGAAGCTACCAAATTGGTCAAGGAACTTGCACCCAGCCTCAACGTGGATGGCGAACTGCAGGCAGATGCGGCGCTGGTGGAGAAGGTCGGACAGCTCAAATCGCCCGGCAGCCCTGTTGCGGGCAAAGCGAATGTTATGATATTCCCGGATCTGCAGGCAGGCAATATCGGATACAAGCTGGTGCAGCGTCTTGCCGGAGCGGAAGCAATCGGCCCCGTATGCCAGGGTTTTGCGCGTCCCATCAACGATCTTTCCCGCGGATGCAGCGTGGAGGATATCGTGAACGTAGTCGCTATTACCGCCGTGCAGGCGCAGGAGATATAAGGAGGAAGCCATGAATATACTCGTCGTAAACGCGGGAAGCAGCTCACTCAAATATCAGCTGATCGATGTTAAGAACGAAACCGTAATCGCAAAAGGTCTTTGCGAACGCATCGGCATTCCGGATTCCAAGCTCGTTTACAAACCGGCAGGCAAAGGTTCGCATGAGATTAAAAAAGATATGCGCGACCATACCGACGCCATCCGTATGGTATTGGATGCCCTGATCGATCCCGAAATCGGCGTCATCAAGGATATGAAAGAGATCGCTGCGGTAGGTCACCGTTTGGTCCATGGCGGCGAAAAATTTACCGGCACGGTACTCATCACTGATGAGATACTTGCTACAATGGAAGAACTCACGGAACTTGCACCGCTGCATAATCCTGCAAACCTGATGGGAATAAGGGCCTGCAAGGCGATCATGAAGGATACCCCGATGGGTGGTGTATTCGATACAGCGTTCCATCAGACCATGCCGAAAAAAGCATATCTTTACGCATTGCCTTATGAGGCGTATACTGAAATGAAGATACGTCGTTACGGCTTCCACGGAACGTCGCATCGTTATGTCTCCCAGAAGGCTATTGAAAAACTCAACAAGCCGGCGGAAGAGACGAAGATCATCACCTGCCACCTTGGTAATGGTTCCAGTATTGCAGCCATACTTGGCGGCAAGAGCGTGGATACCTCCATGGGGTATACGCCGCTCGAAGGGTTGCCCATGGGCACCCGCTGCGGCGATATCGATCCCGCGATCGTGACTCAGCTGATGAGTAAAAAGGGTTGGAGCACTGCGGAAGTAGATGCATACCTGAATAAGGTGAGCGGTATGCAGGGGCTTTCCGGTGTATCTTCCGATTTCCGCGATTTGTGGAGTGCGGCTGAAGCTGGCAACGAACGCGCCAAAGCCGCTCTGGAAGTTTTCTGCTACAAGGTGAAGCGCTATATCGGCGCTTATGCTGCAGCCATGAACGGCGTGGACGCCATCGTGTTCACGGCTGGTGTTGGTGAAAACGATCGGGATGTACGTGCATGGGTGTGCGAGGATATGGAATACCTTGGTGTCGATTTCGACGCTGAGGCCAACAAAACCTGCCCGCGTGGAGAGGAAGCCGAAATCAGCAAGCCGAACAGCCGCGTAAAGGTGTTTGTCATCCCGACGGATGAAGAAATGATGATTGCGCGCGATACGGCTAGCGTCGTCGGTATCAAATAGCAATCAAAACGGAGGTACCTTAAATGAAGCATGTACAGACCATTCAGAAGCCCTGCATAAAGGCTGGCGAACATACCGGCTGCGGCGAATGCCAGGCCAGCTGTCAGTCCGCCTGCAAGACAAGCTGCACCGTCGCCAATCAGTCCTGCCAGAAAGAAAAGAAATAAATTGCTTTTAAATGACGGGCGGGCATTTTGCCCGCCCGGCATTTTGCTGTTCCAAAACATTGTATACGAAATCCGGAGGTCATTCCTTGATACACGCGTTCACCTTTTACGATCCCATATCCAGCACCAAACGCTATCTTTTGCTGGATGTTGAAAGTGGAGCCGTTCACCGTTTGGATGAATCGGCATATGTAATCGCCCGCTCCATCGAACTGGGGCAAGATCCGTATTGCGCCGGCCCTTCGAAGGAAGAAGTCGAAGAGATACTTGCGGAGTTTGAAAGCCTGCGGCAAGACGGCCTGCTTTTTTCATCGGAGCAGGAAGCGCCTGTACGAAAAGAGACCACGCAAGTGATAAAGGCTATGTGCCTGCATGTAGCGCATGATTGCAATCTGCGCTGCAAATACTGCTTTGCTTCGACCGGAGAATTTCACGGTTCACGTATGCTGATGACGGCAGAAGTCGGCAGGGCGGCGCTGGATTTCTTGATTGCACATTCCGGAAAGCGGCAGCATTTGGAAGTTGATCTTTTCGGCGGGGAACCGCTGTTAAATTTTGATGTGTTGTGCGAGATCGTGGCTTACGGCCGTGAACTGGAACGAAAACACAACAAAATCATCCGTTTTACCGTTACGACAAACGGTCTTGCGCTGACCCCTGACAAAATCGAATACCTCAATCGCGAGATGCATAATATCGTACTGAGTCTGGACGGCCGCAGAGAAATCCACGATGAACTGCGCCCGACTGTGAACGGCAAGGGTTCGTTCGACGCGATTGCAGAAAAGGCGCTTGCGCTGGTGGAGGCAAGAGGAGACAGGGAGTATTATATCCGCGGAACTTTTACAAATCGAAACCTCGATTTCACTGCGGACGTGAAAGCACTCCGGAATATGGGATTTGAACAGCTCTCTCTGGAGCCTGTTGTACTGCCCAAAGACAATCCTTATGCGATTGAAGAAAAGCATGTTCAGAGCATTCTTGACGAATACGATAAGCTTGCGGCTTATGTTATGCAAAGCAGGCAGGATGGGAATTGGCTGAATTTCTTTCACTTTATGTTGGATATGGATCATGGTCCGTGTCTCAAAAAGCGCATCACAGGCTGTGGAGCCGGCACGGAATATGTTGCCATAACGCCGGATGGAGATATTTATCCCTGCCATCAGTTTGTCGGTGAAGAAGGGTTTGCAATGGGAAATGTGCTTACAGGCACGTTTGACGATACCATGCAGCAGCCTTTTCAATCTTGCAATGTACGCACGAAACCCGCATGCCGGGATTGCTGGGCTAAGTATTTCTGCAGCGGGGGATGCGCAGCGAACGCATGGAAATATAACCGGGATATCCATGTTCCGGATGAGATTACCTGTACATTCGAGCGTAAGCGTACGGAGTGCGCGATAGGGATCAATACATGTGACAGATAGCATATGGAGGGGGAGTCAGGATGCGTCCTGCCTGTATCAAAACCATTGTTGTTTGCCTTGTCAGCGTTATGCTGACTGGCTGCTCAAGCGAGTCGGCAATTATACGCGGACCTGCAGGCGTGCCGCAAGGCCTTCCTAAAAAACACACAGTAGAGGTTGTTTTTACTCCCCAGCCGGAAGCTGCGGGAAAATCTTCGGTGCCAAAAGCATCTGCTTCGCCATCTCCTAAAATTTCAATAACGCCAAGTGTTCAGGCAATGCCCGTTCAGGAACTCGCGGCGAAAGAACTGCCTTTTTCTGAGCTTGCACCCACTACAACGATGTCATTCGAAGAACTCGTCGGGGATAACGGTATTTACGAAGAGCCGGAAGGATATCCATCGCCGGATACATTCCGCGTTATTGTAGATCTAAGGTATCAGGTCGTGCTCGTTTATAAGCGTTCCGCAAGCGGAGAATACAACGTTCCCGTACGATACATGCTCTGCTCGACAGGCAAATCAACGACTCCCACACCTCGCGGCAGCTTTTCGGCGGGAGACAGTCGAGTTCGTTTCGGGCTTTTCGTTAACAATGGTGTCTATGGGCAGTATTGGACTCAAATCACGCGAAGAATCTATTTTCATTCCATATTGTATACAAAAAAGAATGCCGGAAGCTATACCAAGACTTCCTATAATCAGCTTGGCAAAAGAGTTTCCCACGGTTGTGTGCGTCTTTTGGTGCCCGATGCGCGATGGGTGTATTATCATGTCGCGCCCGGCACTTCCATAGAGATTCGTAAGGGAGATGCGGCCGATACCAAGACTGCTTCCATACGCGAACAGCTGACACGCCCTAAGCTCCCCGATACCAGGCAAACCTTGGAGCCGGGTGAAGTGCCTTACACCGATACATGGACTATTGAAACCTATCTCAAGCATTACAAGACCGTTCCAGCCGTATAGTATAAATCGGGAATTCCTGGCTTCAGAGTGTCTACAAACCCTCTATGGGGGTGTGGGGGATTCGATAATCCCCCATTTTCAATCCGATTTGACGACATGCGCGTCAATCGGTGAAAAGAATGCAGCCGTGAGCTGCATTTTAACCACAAGGGTGGCATTTGTGCCAAAGGCCAAACGCATAGCTCCTTAATGAAATCCCGAAAGTGCAAGCATTTTCGGGGGAAAACCCATCGGCAAAGTCCAAAGGACTTTATCGATGGCCTGATAAGCCGGGATTTCCCGGCTTATTTTATGTGGAAATGAAGGTTATAGGGCCGCCGAGGCACAACAGCTCCCTTTCTACTTGCATCGGGACATGCTCTGTGACATAATAGGTACGTTGCTATGAACGAAGGAGGAATGCGTAGTGAACGTACGCAAGGTTGTCGCGTTATCGCTGATTTTAATCCTCACCGTTGTATTCGGTTATTTTACCTTCGCTGGGGCTGCATGGGGGATATATGAGATAAAACCCATGTCTCAACAGATCTCAAAATCCTTAGATTTAGGCGGCGGTATTGCCATCACCTATAAGGCTAAGGATGCCACCGATCCCGAGTTGAATAAGAATATGGATGCTGTTTACAGCATCATGCGTAAGCGTCTGGATATGCAGGGGTACGATGATGCTGCCATCGTTCGCGGCGAAGGCGGGGAAATTGTCGTTCATCTGCCTATCGGCATGGACAATGAAAAGGTATCTACATTGGTTAACTATCTTGGTTCTCCGTCTAAGCTGGAGTTCAAGGATCCCGACGGAAATGTCGTATTCTCATCTGCGGATATGATTAAAGTCGAAATTCAAAACAGTAGCAATACCACCACCGCTGCTACCACTGCGCAAGGCCAAAAACCCGGATATGTGGTAACATTCCAGTTGAATCCGACTGCGACAAAGGCATTTGCTGATTTAACAACCAATCTTTCTGCATCCGGCAAAAAGATGACTGTTACCATGGACGGCAATACCATCTCCACGCCTCAGATATCCACCCCCATTACGACAGGCAATGCAATCATACCCACAGGCACGTTGCCGCATGAAACAGCCATGATGTTCTCGCAGCAACTTAAAGGCGGGGCATATCCCATCATGCTGTCTACATCCGGCGCAAAAGCACTCAGCGCAAGCTTGGGTGATAACGCTGCCACACAGATCGGTATCGCGGTATTAGCCGGTCTGCTGCTGTTATTCGCATTCTGGATCGTCTATTACAGAGTTGCCGGCTTCGTAGGCGTTCTGTCGATGACCATATACGGACTGCTCATGCTGTTTACCCTCGCTTTGTTCAAGGATGTTCGTCTGTCGCTGTCCAGCCTTGCGGGCTTGCTGCTTGCGGCAGCGCTGACTGCGGATTGGCATATTGTGTTGTTTGAACAAATGCGCAAGGAAATACAATCCGGAAAATCGCTTCGTTTTGCTTTGAAAAGCTGCTTTAAACAGGTATGCTCGTCAGCATGGCTACCCGGTACGCTCATACTCGTCGTAACATTCGTATTGCTGTGCGTAACGCAGGGTGCAGTCAAAGCATTTTCCCTTTACCTGTTTATCGGCAGTTTTCTTGGCCTGTTGGTATCCACTTTCCTTGCCTATGGGCTTATGAACCTTGTGTTAGGGTTTCAATTTCAAAACAAAGAGCTGTTCCTGCCCCTGCGTTCGCGCCGAGGCGGGGAAACCGCGTAATTGGAGGGAACGCAGATGGAATTTACAAAGAAATTCAGGCTGACGGTTTTCATAATCGCGGGCGTTCTCGTTTTAAGCATCGCGGCATGCCTCGCGATGGGCGGCGTTTCGCTCAGCTCGGAATACTCGGGCGGCGTTCTCAAGACATCTGATTTGCTGCGTGACGCACTGATCTGCACAGTAGGCGGGATGGTTTTGCTGTTTGCGTTGCTTGCGATGCGCTCCAAGGCCGCAGCCGGCGGCGCGGGTGCGATTGTGCTGCTTATTAACGCGGCTGTGGTGTCGGCTCTTACCTGTGCGATACGGCTTCCGATTTTCAGTTCCTTATTATCTGTCCTGTTGCTTACGATCGGGCTTTCTGTGTATTCCAGTATGGTACTGTTCAGGCAGATACGTGAGAATATCGCTGCGGATCAACAGGCGGACAGACATATTGCCGGTATAGTCGATATGAGCACGCGTGATTGTATGCCACGCTTGATCGGTCCTTCTCTTATCATTGCGCTGATTGCAATATTGATTTGTGTGCTGGGCGGATCTTCGCTTATTCCTTTTGCTCTGCCTACGGCGATTGCATCAATCGTATGCGCATATACCTCCGTATTCCTTACTGCGGCAATATGGGCAAAACTGACCCCCGAACCTGCGGAAAAAGCAAAAAAGGCCAAAACCAACAAGAAGAAATCCACGAAAAAGAAAAAGTAAATCTGTTCGGGCGGGCACCATGCCCGCCCGCTGTATTGGAGCCGTATGCTTCGATTTAAGGAACTTCCGCAGGCAGTTTCTATGAATGCGGTGGAAACAGTTATGCGGGAAAACGAACTCTCCGCGTTCATGGCCTCGCTGCTTGTCAGCAGGGGCCTGATAAAGCATGATGAAATTCAGGAGTTTTTAAAGCCTTCCATAGATCATCTTTATGATCCGTTCCTGCTGCCGGATATACACAAAGCGGTCGATAGAATTCAACTTGCTATTCAGAATAAAGAGCAGATTTGCGTATACGGAGATTACGACGCAGACGGGATTTGTGCGACTGCCATACTGATCCAATATCTGCAGTCATGCGGCGCATTGGCGGAGCCTTTTGTACCGTCAAGACATCAGGAAGGCTATGGCATGAATGAGGATGCAGTACGCAGGCTTTCCTTGCAGGGTATCCAGCTCATCATCACTGTTGACAACGGAATCTCGGCATTCAATGAGGCTGCTGTCTGCCGCTCGCTCGGTATAGACGTCATCATAACAGACCATCATCAATGCCCCTCTGTATTGCCAATATGCGAGGCAGTCGTCAATCCCCAACGGCCTGACAGCCGATATCCCAACAGTTGCCTTTGCGGTGCTGGTGTTGCCTTAAAACTGGTGCAGGCTATGGGCGGCTTACAGGCAATTGACCGATACTTGCCGCTTGCAGCCCTCGCCACAGTAGCGGACGTTGTCATGCTCAAAGGGGAAAATCGCGCTATCGTGGCATTGGGAATGCAAAGAGTATCGGACCATGTCGGGTTAAATGCGTTACTAAGTGTTTCGGGCAGCGCAGGGCAGGAAGTTACAAGCGATATGATGGCGTTCCGGCTGGCGCCCCGGCTGAATGCGGCTGGGCGTATGGGTGATGCTTCACGCGCATTATCTCTGCTTCTTACAGAAGATGCCGAGCAGGCACGAAACATTGCGCTGACGCTCAACGACGAAAATGAACGCCGGCAGGCAGAAGAGCAGCGCATGCTGCGCGATGCGCGCAGTATGCTGCAAAACAAGGATATTCCCAGTATGCGCGCGATACTTCTATATTCTCGGGATTGGAATCCGGGCGTGATGGGCATTGTTGCAGCGAAGCTGGCGGAAGAGTATTATCGCCCTGTGCTGCTGTTTCATCAGCAAGAAGATGTACTAACAGGGTCCTGCAGAAGCATTCCGGACATCCATTTGTTTGACTGTTTGCAGAAATTTGAAGGGTTCTTCATTCGGTATGGAGGACACGCGCAGGCTGCCGGTATAACCATGCTGCATTCCAATTTTGATACATTTGCGTCCGAATTCGATAAGTATCTTCGCGAGCATATTCCCGCGCAAACCTTCATACCAACCGTGTATTATGAAAAAGAGATGTCGTTCTCTGAGCTTTCCATCAAAGATGTAGAGGCATTTTCCATGCTTGCGCCGTTTGGAGAAGGAAATCCGCAGCCAGTGTTCCTAGTAAAAGGAATTAGGCTTGAAGACATTACGCGAATGGGCCGCAATGACGCGCATTTACGCGCAATTGCCGTTCAGGATAACAGGCGCTTGTCAATTGTGGCTTTTGGCCATGGACGACGGGCAGGAGAATGGTCACAGGGCGGTATCTTTGATATGCTGTATACGCCAGGCATCAATATCTGGCAGCAAACAAAAAAACTGCAGCTCATGCTCAAGGCTGCAAAATCAGTCGTTTTTTTCGACGATCTGTATTACATAACGCAGCACCGACTCAAATTCTATGATGCATTTTTTCGGAATGTTTTATATAATGTTACTCGTAGCGCGGTTACGCAGACAGTGGATGACATGGATGATGCGGTTGCGCGTTCCGTGTCAGAAAACGATAGCGGAACTTTAATTGTCTGCACCACACCCTACGGCGCACAGCATATTCGTCAGCTTCTAAAAGAACGTTGCTTGGAAGATGCTCTGGATGTTTTCTGGAATACAGTACCGCCGTCTGCAGGATCGTGCAATGCGCTGCTGCTTGCCCCGTATCCGGATGCAATAGCGGCAAAGCGATTTAAGAGAATATACTATTTTGATACTGTCGTGCCTTGGTGTATGAAATTCGAAAGCGAATTTGCTTATGTTCCAAACCGGGATTATACGGATGAATTGCTTTCTCCGGTTCGATTATCCCGTGAGGGTATGGGGCGAATATACCAAGCATTCACAGCGAAGCTCAAAACCGGAGCTGTTCATCGAGCGGTATTGATCAGCGAAGCGGGCGCACAGAGCCAGGAAACTGCATTGCTGGCATTGCTGGTGTTCATCGAATTGGGATTCCTATGCTGGGATATTTCTACTGACAAGGTGGAAATGGTGACCAATCCCATAGCAAAAGCCCTTTGGGATAGCAGCGTATATGCCGCAGCCAATCAAAATGAACGTGAAGAAGATACGATTGCCTGATGCGGGCATCAAGTATATGTACACATCGACTTGCATGTAAGAGTGACGGAGAGGAGGGTGAGCATGGAACAAAGGCCGATCGATTTCTGCGCTGTCAAACGGATACCGTTGGAACAGCATGTTGATACGCTTTATGATATATGCAGCAAGACTTTCACGCCTGAACAGCTTGCGGTGTTGCAGAAGGCTGTCAATTTTGCCAAGGAAGTGCATAAAGAGCAGCGGCGCGAATCCGGAGAACCCTATTACGTCCACCCCGAAGCCGTCGCGATTATGCTCTACAATATGGGTATGGACTATGCTACTGTGGTGGCTGGTCTGCTGCACGATGTAATAGAAGATGGCCGGGATGTTACGGTTCAGAAGGTATCCGATCTGTTCGGCGATGAAATCGCCGCAATGGTGGATGGCGTAACAAAGCTGACCAAATCCGGTTCTCAGGATTTTGTGACGAAACAGGAACAACAGGCGGAAAACCTGCGCAAGCTGTTTCTTGCGATGGCAAACAATGTACGCGTGGTCATCATAAAGCTGGCGGATCGCCTGCACAACATGCGTACCCTCGAATACTGCGATCCCGCAAAAAGGGCGCGCAAAGCAAAGGAAACCCTCGAAGTTTATGCGCCGCTCGCACACCGCTTTGGTATGGGCGCAATCAAAGGCGAGCTCGAAGATCTTTCCTTCATGCATATGCTGCCGGATGAATACGAGCAGCTGCGCGCTGCGATTGAGCCGCAGCAGGCTGAACGCATGCGGCTTTTAGACAGCGCAGTTTCCCTCATCCGCGAACAGCTTAACAAAATGGGCATTGAAGCCGATATCAACGGCCGCCCCAAGCACATGTACAGCATATATCGCAAGATGGTCAAACAAAACCGACCACTCGAAGAGATATATGATTTGATCGCTATACGCATCATCGTACAGACAGTAAACGATTGTTACGCAACGCTGGGCATTATTCATTCCATTTGGAAACCCATGCCGGGTCGTTTCAAAGATTACATTGCGATGCCCAAGACAAATATGTACCGATCCTTGCATACCACGTTATTCGGCGATAGAGGTCTGCCTTTTGAAGTACAGATCCGAACTGCGGAGATGCACAGGACCGCTGAATACGGTATCGCGGCTCACTGGATGTACAAAGAAGGACGCGGCGCGCAGGACGATCTGGACGGGAAAATGGCTTGGCTGCGTTCTGCACTCGAATACGATAAAGACGCAGATAATGCGCGTGAATTCGTAGACAACATCATGAAGGATTTTTTCAGCGATTTCGTTTTCGTGCTGACGCCACGCGGCGAAATACTCGATATGCCTACAGGCTCCACTCCTTTGGATTTTGCATACCGTATCCATACCAATGTCGGTCACCACTGCCAGCACGCCAAGGTAAACGGCAGCATGGTGCGCCTAGACTATAAACTGAAAACAAACGATGTCGTTGAAATTATAACATCCGCCAACCAGCCCGGGCCAAGCCGCGACTGGCTGCATATCGTCAAAACGCAGCAGGCAAAATCGAAAATTCGCCAGTGGTTTAAGAAAGCCAACCGGGAAGAGAATATTCAGAAGGGAAAAGAAATGCTTGAAGGAGCCGCAAAGCGGCATGGGCAGCAGCTTTCTCTTTTGACCAAACCCGAATACTATGGGGACATGCTTAAAAAATACAACATGTCCAACATGGACGACGTTTACAACGCGATCGGTTACGGCGGTATTTCAACCGGACAAGTGCTCCATCGCCTGATGGAACGCCAGCGGCAGGAAGCAAAAGAAGAAGAGTTTGCGCAGCGCTTAAAACAGCTTGAAGAAACCGGAGCCGCACCTCAGCGCATGCCGGAAAAACCATCGAGCACACATGGCGTGATTGTGCATGGCGAGCCTAATATGATGGTTCGCTTTGCCCATTGCTGCAGCCCCGTTCCCGGTGACGAGATCATAGGCTATATTACGCGCGGACGCGGCGTATCTGTGCACCGCAGAGATTGCCCGAACGCCAAAGAGCTGCTTGACGACGAAGGCCGCATCATTCCTGTGGAATGGGCAGTGGACGAGAAGTCAAGCTATACGGCAAATATCGGGTTGGCTGCTGCGGACAGGCCGGGCGTACTGATGGATATTTCGCAGGTGCTGCTGAGCATGAACATCAATATCAAAACGGTCAATGCTAAAACCGATCGCAACGGTATGGTGTATGTGCAGCTGTCGTTTGAGATCAGCAACGCTTCGCAGCTGAACAATATTATCAAGAACCTGAAAAAAATCAAAACCGTTACAGAGGTATATCGCGCAAGCCACTGATGCAGGTTCGATATTCGAAAGGGGAATGCCGCATGAGAGCGGTGATACAAAGAGTAAAACAGGCAAGTGTCAGAGTTGAGGATCGGGTAACGGGCAGCATCGGCCACGGGCTGCTCGTATTTTTAGGCATCGAAGAAGACGACGGTACCGACGATTTACGGTATATCTGCGACAAGACGGCAAATCTTCGCATATTTGAAGATGACGACGGAAAGATGAACCGTTCCGTACAGGATATGGGCGGAAGCATATTGCTTGTTTCGCAGTTCACACTCTATGGGGACGCCCGTCAGGGCCGCCGCCCCAGCTTTATAAAAGCAGCACGGCCGGAAAAGGCGATACCGCTTTATGAGCAGGCGATTTCGCTTCTTCGTCAGTCTGTACCTGTCGAAACCGGAGAGTTTCAAGCTATGATGGATGTTTCGCTCGTCAATGACGGGCCAGTCACAATACTGCTGGACAGCAAGAGGTTGTTTTAATGAAAATCGAGGCTATTGTTTGCGGACCTTTACAAGTAAACGGCTATGTTGTATATCAGGAAGACGGCGATACAGCGGTTGTGATCGATGCGCCGGACGCGCAGCCGATACATACTTATTTAATGGAGAACGGTCTATCCTGTTCTCATATACTTCTTACGCATGGGCATTTTGATCATATTTATGGCGTGGCGGAACTTGCGAAACTGACCGGTGCAAAAATCTGCATCCACTCGGAAGACATTAAGATGCTCTCAGACGATAATGAGAGCCTGGCCGTCATAGAGAATCTGCTTGTACCGCCTGCGACTGCCGATGTACTGTTCAGCGACGGAGACATGCTATCGGCCGCGGGCTTCCATATCCGCGTATTGCACACGCCAGGGCATACGCGCGGCGGGGTATGTTTTGTATTTGAGGATAGCAAAACAATATTCACGGGGGATACGATATTCCGGCTGGGTGCGGGCCGTGCCGATTTTCCCGGCTCGGATCAGGTGGATTTATATAGATCCATCGTGTACAAGTTATTCGAGCTTCCGGGTGATTATACGATGTATCCCGGGCACATGCGTCCAACAACGCTGGCATTCGAAAGAGAGCGGAATACATTCATTCGCCACTATCGGGGGTACGGATGGTAAGCCTGTATACCAACAGGCCGGGCTATGCGGCAGATATCGCAGAAATCATCCGTGCGTATTTGGGCATGGAAGAAATAACGCAGGCGGACTGTTGGCTTGAAGAAAATGCATATGCAATAGAAGCGCTGCTTTTAGAAAACGGTGAGGTAACGGTACGCGGCAAAAAGCATGGTATGCTTGAAGTATCGTACACATGGTCGGTGGATACCAACGCAGACAACGCTATTATCCGTAAACGAAAAGAAAAACGCGCTTTTAAAATTGCAGTTTTTCGCGTGATGCGTCAATTGGAACCCGATATTGTGTTGCCATGGGGATCTTTGACCGGTATACGCCCAACCAAACTTCTTCGTGAGCTAATCGAAGAGATGGGGGAGCGTGAAGCCCTTCGCGTCTTCACTGAAGATTTCGATGTTCGGCCTCAAAAGGCTGCGTTAGCTGCATCGATATTATCCGCGCAGAAAAGTATTTTACAGTATATTGGTCCCTTGGACGCGGATGTGTATGTCGGCATCCCGTTTTGTAAAACCCGTTGCCTGTATTGTTCGTTTGCGTCGGAGCTTATCGGCAAAGGCGGCGTACCGGAAGAATACCAGAACGCTCTATATCGGGATATTGAACTTGGCGCGGATATTGCGCGCCGGGGCGGTTATCATATCCGCAGCATGTATGTAGGTGGGGGAACGCCCACCGTGCTGAGCGCGGAGCAGCTCAAACGATTACTCGCGCATGCGATCAGCTGCTATGGCGGATACGGCACGGAGCTTACGGTGGAAGCCGGCCGTCCCGACACTGTGGATGCTGAAAAATTGCGGGCCTTAAAGGAAATGGGCGTTAATCGCATTTCGCTCAATCCGCAGACCATGCAGGCGCAAACGCTAAAACGCATAGGCCGCGCTCACACGCCGGAAGAAATTATCAAAGCCTATGAGATTGCGCGTCAAATCGGCTTTGATATTAATATGGACGTAATAGCGGGTCTTCCCGGCGAAACCGAGGAAGATATCAAGAATACTCTGCATGAAATTGCCGCATTAAAGCCGGATAACCTGACAGTACATACGCTTGCTGTAAAACGTTCCTCTTTGCTCAAACGGCAGCTCGAGGAATACCCTTTGCCTTCTTCCGATGTGGCGGAACGCATGGTGAAGCAAGGCGCACAGTATGCCGCGGCGCTTTCCATGCATCCGTACTATATGTACCGGCAAAAATATATGCGCGGCAATCTGGAAAATGTAGGATACGCCACACAAGGCAAGGACTGTGTGTACAACGTGGATATGATGGAGGAAGCAGCCAGCATATTTGCCCACGGTGCGGGCGCAATGTCCAAACGAGTTTTCCAAGGCAGGGATCAGCGCGTGGAACGAATACCCGCGCCTAAGGACATACCTACGTATATCGGCAAGCTTTCCGTTATTTATGCGCAGAAGGAAAAGCTGTTTTTGGAGTAATCTGTATAGATTTGCATACTGAGACTGTCGGATTCTCTTGACAGAATATTTTTAATCGGGGTATACTTGAATGCAGTCGAATACGATGCGATGAAGAAGAAGAGTACGTTTTTTCAGGCAGCAGAGAGGAGCCCCCGCGGCTGAAAGGGACTTCGGTCATTCGAAAAACGGAAGGTAGCTTTGGAGCATTGCGGGGCATATCGCCCCCACGCGCACGCAGCGATACGGCGTATGAGGTGGAATGCAGAATGATACCTGCGTTCAACAAAGGTGGTACCGCGAGCGCTTCTCGTCCTTTGAGACGGGGAGCGTTTTTTATTTGCACGGAAGTGAATTAGGAGGAAGCATGGCATGGAAATGAACAAGACATACGAGCATAGCGCAGTCGAACAGCGCCTTTACGAGCATTGGGAGCAGAAAGGATACTTTCATGCTGTCCCAAACCCGGATAAAGATCCATACTGTATCGTCATTCCGCCGCCGAATATTACAGGACAACTGCATATG
The DNA here is from genome assembly GCA_964440115.1 of uncultured Oscillospiraceae bacterium. GTDB lineage: Bacteria > Bacillota > Clostridia > Christensenellales > CAG-138 > JAEWWD01. Next base: position 192,593 of record CAYTPV010000007.1, read on the forward strand.
GGTCATGCGCTTGATAATACCCTGCAGGATGTTTTGATCCGTTATAAGCGTATGAGTGGCTTTGAAACGCTGTGGCTGCCCGGTACCGATCATGCTTCCATCGCAACGGAAGTAAAGATCGTGGAACAGATGGCAAAGGAAGGCCTTCAAAAAAAGGACATCGGCCGCGACGGCTTTTTGAAGCGTGCCTGGGAATGGCGGCGCGTGTACGGCGGGCGCATTGTAAATCAGCTCAAAAAGCTCGGTTCATCCTGCGATTGGGAGCGCGAACGCTTCACGATGGATGAAGGCTGCAACCGCGCGGTGCTCAAGGTATTTGTGGACCTGTACAATAAGGGGCTAATTTATCGAGGAGACCGCATCATCAATTGGTGCCCGGATTGCAAAACAGCCCTTTCCGATGCGGAAGTGGAATACGAGGAACAGAACAGCTTTCTTTGGCAGGTGCGTTACGATGCGCCGGACAAATCGTATTCTATTACCGTTGCGACGACGCGCCCTGAAACAATTCTCGGCGATACTGCTATCGCCGTCCATCCGGAAGATGAGCGGTATAAGGCTATCGTTGGGAAGACCGTTGTTATTCCCGTGATTGGCCGTGAAATTCCCATTGTCGCGGATGAATACGTGGAAATGGATTTCGGAACCGGCGCTGTGAAAATAACGCCTGCACATGACCCGAACGACTTTGAGGTCAGCCTGCGCACCGGTGTTCCCGTTATGCGTGTATTTACGGATGACGGCCATATTAACGAACTGGGCGGCGCGTACGCCGGGCTGAAGCTGCTCGAATGCCGCAAGAAGTTTGTTGCGGATTTGGATGCTGCGGGAGCATTGGTGAAGGTCGAGCCTTATGCGCATAATGTCGGCACCTGCTACCGCTGCCATACAACAGTGGAACCTCTTGTGAGCAAGCAGTGGTTTGTTAAGATGAAGCCGCTGGCGAAGCCCGCCATAGAAGCCGTGCGCAGCGGCAGCATACGCTTTGTGCCGGAGCGCTTTGATAAGACGTATTTTAACTGGATGGAGAATATCCGAGATTGGTGTATCTCCCGTCAGCTTTGGTGGGGACACCGCATCCCGGCATACTACTGCGATGCCTGCGGTGAAACCATCGTGCAGGAAAAGGCGCCCGATCATTGCCCTAAGTGCGGTAATACCTCTTTGCGGCAGGATGAGGACGTGCTGGATACCTGGTTCAGCAGCGGTACGTGGCCGTTCTCCACGCTGGGATACCCTGATCAGACGGAGGAGCTAAAGTATTTTTATCCTACCTCAACGCTGGTGACTGGCTACGATATCATATTCTTCTGGGTCGCGCGCATGATCGTGTTCGGGTTGGATGTGATGAAAGAAAAGCCGTTTGATACGGTCTATGTCCACGGCATCGTGCGCGACAGCCAGGGGAGGAAGATGTCAAAGTCGTTGGGCAACGGCATAGATCCTCTGGAGATCATTGAAAAATATGGTGCGGACTCACTTCGGTTCAGCCTGCTCACCGGCAACGCCGCGGGAAGCGATATGCGCTTCTATTGGGAAAAGGTTGAAGCGGCGCGCAATTTCTGCAATAAGATTTACAACGCGGCGCGCTTTGTACTTATGAACGTAGAGGGCGAAGGTCGTATTGACCCGGCGCAGCTGGACGCAGCCGATAAATGGATACTGCACCGGCTCAACGCTGTCATTCAGGAAGTGACAGATAATCTTGATGCGTTTGAGCTTGGCCTTGCGGCGCAGAAGATTTACGATTTCATTTGGTCGGAATTCTGCGATTGGTACATTGAAATGGCCAAACCGCGGCTGTACGGCGACGATGAGGCCGCAAAGATCCATGTCAGAGGCGTGCTCATCAAGGTGCTGGGAGATTCCATGAAACTTCTGCACCCCTTTATGCCCTTCATTACGGAAGAATTGTTTACGCATCTGACGAATGCTGATGATACCATCATGTTGGCTGAATGGCCAAAGGCGGATGCAGCGTGCCAGTTTGATAAAGATGCTGCCAATATGGAAGCCGTTATGGAATTGATCCGCTCCATCCGTAATTTGCGTGCGCAGATGAACGTGCCGCCCGCAAAGCGTATAGGCGCTATCCTTGTGACGAAGCCCGAAATGGGCAAAGTGTTTGAAGAATCCGCGCTGTATATGAGCAGGCTTGCCGGTGTGTCGGATGTGACCGTAAAGCAGGAAAAGACCGACATACCGCAAAACGCAGTCTCTGTGGTGTGCTCTTCTGCAGAAGCGTTTATTCCTTTGGAGCAGCTCGTGGATATCCAGAAGGAAATGGAACGCGTCGATAAAGAAATCGAACGCATACAGGGCGAAATTACACGTGCAGAAAGCAAGCTCAACAATCCGGGATTTACTGCGAAAGCGCCGGAACGTGTTATTGCGGAGGAGCATGCGAAACTGAACACCGCTAAAGAAATGCTTGAAAAACTGACGAATCGCAAGAAGGATTTACTGGTATAAAACCCATCAAGTGAAGGGGGCGAGATATCGCCCCCCTCGCAGTAAAAACAGGAAATCATTACACGCGAGTCGTATCGTGTTGAATGCTAGCCACTTTCATATTATAATAACGATAATACTGCAAGAGGAGCGTACACATCTGATGATTCAATTCGATCTCATCCGTGCGACTGATCCGGCAATTGTTGAAGCAATGGAGCTTGAGCTTGCCCGTCAGCGCGACCATCTGGAACTGATTGCATCTGAAAACTTTGTTTCAGAAGCCGTTATGGCGGCCATGGGAAGCCATCTGACCAACAAGTATGCCGAAGGCTACCCGGATAAACGTTATTACGGCGGCTGTAAATATGTAGATATCGTCGAAAACATCGCACGCGACCGCGCGAAACAGATATTCGGCGCAGAGCATGCAAATGTGCAGCCGCATTCGGGCGCGCAGGCAAACCTTGCCGTGTATTTTGCGCTTCTTACGCCGGGCGATACCATACTGGGCATGAATTTGTCTCACGGCGGGCACTTGACTCACGGCAGTCCCGTCAATATGAGCGGGAAATATTTCAATATCGTTCCTTATGGCGTCAATAAAGAGACAGAGCAGATCGACTACGATGAACTCGACAGGCTTGCGCAGGAACACAAGCCGAAGATGATCGTAGCCGGTGCAAGCGCATACCCGCGGGCTATCGATTTCAAGCGCATGAGCGAGATCGCCAAATCTGTCGGCGCCTACTTCATGGTGGATATGGCGCATATCGCAGGCCTTGTCGCCGCAGGATTGCATATGAATCCTGTACCGTATGCGGATGTGGTCACTTCTACTACGCATAAAACACTGCGCGGACCGCGCGGCGGCCTGATCCTCTGCCGCGAGCAGTTTGCCAAGGATATTGATAGAGGCATTTTCCCGGGCACGCAGGGCGGTCCTCTCATGCATACCATCGCCGCAAAGGCCGTCTGCTTCCAGGAAGCGCTGCAGCCCTCGTTTAAGGCCTATCAGCAGCAGGTCATTGACAACGCGCAGGCTCTTGGTAAGGCGCTGACAGCTTCCGGCGTGCGGCTGGTTTCCGGCGGAACGGATAACCACCTGATGTTGGTCGATCTTACGCCCAAAGGACGTACCGGCAAAGAGGTTGCAACGCTGCTGGATATGGCCCATATCACCGTCAATAAAAACACAATCCCGTTCGAAACACAAAGCCCCTTTGTTACGAGCGGCGTGCGTATCGGAACGCCCGCAGTGACTTCCCGTGGCCTGAAGCAGGCGGACATGCAGAAGATCGGCTCGTTCATCGCCCGCATCATCGACGGCGGGGAAGAAGCCGTACCTGCAGTCACCGAGGAAGTACAGGCATTGTGCAAGCGTTTCCCGCTTTACGAGTAAATAGTTCTGTTTTCAAAGCCGGTTGGCAATTGCCTCCGGCTTTTTTTATTTCCAAGTAAATTAGTAAACATTTTATTTGACATCACGCGCACACTATGTTAGAGTGATTACGGAAACAAATCCAACCTAATTAGTTGGATATCGAAGGGGAGACAGGATTGTGAAACTGTCAACGCGAGGACGATATGGCATCAAGGCAATGGTTGACCTTGCCGTTGAATACGGCAATGGTCCGGTCAGCGTGGCTACGCTTGCAGGGATGCAGGGAATATCGCTGGCGTACCTTGAGCAACTGATTGCTTCGCTTAAGAAAGCGGGTTTGGTTCAGGCCGCGCGAGGTGTTCAAGGCGGGTATACGCTTTCGCGTGAACCTAAGAGCATTACGGTAGGGGAAGTACTGCGTGCTCTGGAAGGCAGTACGACGGTTGCAGATTGCGTAGGATATGAAGCGTTCGGCTGTGATCAGGCATGCACATGCTCCGCCCGGCCGCTATGGCTGAAGCTTCAGAACCGCATCAACGCCGTATTGGACGAAACAACCATTAAAGACATGGCAGACGATTATATACAGCAAAAGAGGCGAACACATGATGAGACGGGTATATCTTGACAATGCCGCGACAACGGCCGTAAAACCTGAAGTCGTTCAGACAATGCTTCCTTATTTTACGGAATATTTCGGTAACCCTTCGAGCTTGCACGGGTTTGCCCGTGAAGCGCATGCGGGGTTGGATAAAGCAAGGGCACAGGTTGCGGCGGCAATCAACGCCCAACCGGATGAAATCATATTCAACGGCGGCGGCACCGAAGGCGATAATACCGTACTGCGCGGCGTCGCAATCAAATATGCGAAAAAGGGCAAGCATATCATCACCACAGCAATTGAGCATCACGCAATTCTGCATACTGCGGAAACACTTTCGAAGGAACACGGGTGCGAGATTACTTATTTGCCGGTGGATGAATATGGACGCATCACCGCTCAGCAGGTCGCGGATGCCATTCGTCCTGACACCATATTGGTCAGCGTAATGTTTGCCAATAACGAGGTCGGCACCATCATGCCCATCGCAGAGATTGGCGCGGTATGCCATGAACACAATGTGCTGTTTCATACAGATGCGGTACAAGCCATCGGCCAGGTACCCATCGACGTTCACGCTATGCATATTGATTTTCTGTCGCTTTCGGCCCACAAATTTCACGGGCCCAAAGGCGTAGGCGCGCTGTATATGCGCAAAGGGCTGCGGCTTCCATCCTTTATTCATGGCGGCGGGCAGGAAAAGAACAGGCGTGCCGGCACTGAAAACGTACCGGGAATTGTCGGCATGGGCGCTGCGATCGAAATAGCCGTACAAAACCTAGCTCAAAACAATGCACATATCATAAGGCTGCGTGACATGCTGATCAAGGGCATTGCGGATACTATTCCCGAAGTGAAGCTCAACGGTCATCCGACCGAGCGGCTAGGTAACAACGTAAACTTCAGCATCCGGTACATTGAAGGCGAAGGCATGCTGCTGCTGCTGGATTTGAACGGCATTGCGGCATCAAGCGGTTCGGCCTGCACTTCCGGATCTTTGGATCCTTCCCATGTGCTGCTTGCTATGGGACTGCCGCACGAAATCGCGCATGGTTCGCTGCGCCTGACTCTTTCTGACGATACGTCGGAAGAGGATGTACAATATGTGCTCGAAGTGCTGCCCAAAGTGGTTCAGCGCTTAAGAGATATGTCTCCTTTATATCACAAGCAATAATTCTATTTGCATCGAGGTGTGAGTTATGTATACGGAAAGAGTTCTGGACCATTTTCAAAACCCCCGCAACGTTGGTGACCTTCCCGACGCGAACGGCACTGGCATGGTAGGCAACGCCAAGTGCGGAGATATCATGCAGATGTTTATCAAAGTTAACGACGAAAACGTTATTGAAGATGTGAAATTTAAGACGTTTGGCTGCGGTGCGGCAATCGCTACATCGTCTATGGCCACTGAAATGATTAAAGGCAAATCCATTGAGGATGCCTTAAAGCTGACCAATGCGGCCGTTGTAGAAGCACTGGAAGGGCTGCCGCCTCAAAAAATTCATTGTTCCGTTCTTGCTGAGGAAGCTGTGAAAGCCGCCATCGAGGACTATCAGAAGAAAAAGGATGCTTCCGTGCAGTAATAGCTAAAGACCGGCTTCACACGAAGCCGGTCTTTTGTGAATATGCTTATTTTTAGCCGGATACTGCCATTCGAACACGGTCTGCAATCATTGCGATAAACTCAGCATTGGTAGGCTTACCCTTATAATCGTCTATGGTATAGCCAAAATACTGATGGAGTATTTTCGTATTTCCCCTCGTCCATGCTATTTCTATTGCATTTCGGATTGCACGTTCCACCAGCGGTGGGCGTGTATTGAATTGTTTGGATATATATGGATATATATCCTTGGTAACAGCTACGACGGAAGGATCTTTGGCCTCTACAGAATACAGAATGGCACTGCGTAAGTAATGATATCCGCGTAAATGGGCGGGTATTCCAACAGCACGGATTTGCCGGGTTACCTCAGTGTTGAGTTCCTCATTGTTTCTGCGCGGTAACAGAGGATTCGGTTCATCCTGCTGCACATCCGTACTGCGAACTCGCATGAGCTGAAGAATTCTAGGAATAATGTGTTCAGCTCCCATCGGTTTTACAAAACAATATATAACATTCAGTTTCTGCAATTCCTGAAGAAGTCTGTTATCCAGAAAAGCCGTATGAACGAATACAGCAGGTCTGTTGGGGGCGTCCATCATTTCAATATAATTTAATACACTTAATCCATCCAGCACGGGCATAACAATATCCATCAAAAGGACGTCGACCTGCTCAGATTCCAATTTGGCAAGAGCATCCTTTCCGTTGTGCACGCAGGGCAGGACGCGGATGTTTGCATAATCATCGCAGAAAGATGCGATTTCATCGCATGTGCTGCTGCTAGCATCCGCTATTAATAGAGTAAACAAACAGACATCCCTCCATTCCTGCTACTATAATAGCAGAATATTCTAATCTATGCTATCTGCTGTTGCATCCATTGTGCATACATGCAATACCCTTTGGTGGGATCGTTGATAAACACGTGCGTTACTACCCCAATCAGTTTTCCGTCCTGTATCAGGGGACTGCCGCTCATGCCCTGAACAATTCCACCGGTAGCGGCAAGCAGTTTGGGATCTGTAATCTGAACCACCATGCCCTTTTGAGAAGGACTGTTTTGTGGATTTACTTTTATGATTTCACAGTCGTATTCTTTAACGCCTTCGTCGTTAAGTGTCGTCAGCAGTTTTGCAGGGCCGGTATGAACTTCTTCAGGGTATGCCATGGGCACACCGTCGGGATACAGCGGGTTGCGGTAATCCTGATACATACGGCCATAAATGCCATATTGACTGTTAACTTCAATTGTCCCTAAAGGAAGACTTCCAACACCAAAAGTTCCTCTTAACTCGCCAGGCTCGCCTTGCGCACCCTGTACAATATCCACAATGCTGGACTGCACGATTTCGCCATCGCGAACGGTAAGATTGGAGCGAGTGTCCACGTCGGTGATAGCGTGTCCCAACGCCGCGTACCATCGCGAAGCCGGATCATAAAAAGATAATGTACCGACACCGGCTGTACTGTCGCGTACCCACATACCCATGCGATATTGCCCGTCTGAAGGGTCCTGTACTGGACGCATTTGCACATTCTTGCGTTCACCGCCGCGCAGAATTGTCAGTTCGACCGAATCGCTGCTTTCATTGCATAACTGGGCAAGATGGGCAGCATCTTTGATTTCAATGCCATTGATTTTTTCAATGAGATCTCCGGCCTGTATACCTGCCGACGCAGCGGGGCTGACCTCCTGACCATCGGATAATACGATGCTGCTAATCCCTACAACCAAAGCACCGCGCGTATGCAAAGTAACGCCTATGGAACTGCCGCCTGGCACGAGCTTGATGTCTGTTCGCACATATACACTGATTTCTTTAACAGGGATGACCCCTAAAAGCTTAATCGTGATATGCGATTCACGATTGCCGCTGACTGCCTCCGCAAGGGTTTGATCCTTTGTACCGGATACTTCCAATGTTTCATCATCGGTAGAAGCAGTAAAGATTCCCTCCGGAAGTACGGGAAGCGCATATGTGTCTCCTGCCTGTATATGCATGTCCTCTTGTACTGCACGCAAAGAAGACATAGGGCCGGTATAATTGAATATTAAAAGTGCGACGCAAATGAGTATGCCAAATGTATTGCGCAACCGCGGCACAAAGCTTTTTCTCAAAACAAACACCTCGTATACATCAATCGTTGCCTGTATGCGGCGACAATTCTATGATGATCACGAAGTGCCGTATCTATCCGCTATATTTGTTTATAAGATTTATCGAGACTTATCGGTTTTGGTTCTTTCCAAAAGTTCTCGCGCATGCTCAACAGCACGAGTATTTTCATTTCCCGCTCCCATAATACGTGCAATCTCCGCTACGCGTTCTTCATAGCTTAGTTTGCGAACTCTGGAGAAAGTCCGTCCATTCACCTCATGCTTTTCAACAAGAAAATGCGTATTTGCCATAGAAGCAATCTGCGGCAGATGGGTTACACAGAGCACTTGTCTGCTGGATGCAATCTGAAGCATTTTTTGGCCTACTATCGTGGCGATGTGACCGCTGATGCCCGAATCAATTTCATCAAATATGACAGTGGGTATGATGCCCATGTATATCGTTTTAAATGCAAGCATAATTCGAGACAATTCGCCGCCGGATGCAACTCGCTGCAGCGGCTTTACAGGCTCTCCCGCATTGGTTGAAAGCAGGAATTCCGCACTCTGAATCCCGTTTGCAGTAAATTTGCCCGCGGCCAAAGGCTGAAGCAGTACTTCAAATGAGGATTTTTCCATCCCCAGATCACGCAGTTGTGAAACAAGCTTTTCAGAAAGCAGTTTCGCCGCCGCGGTACGGGCACTCATTAACCGATCCGCTGCCGCGATATATTGCGATTCGCACTCGCTGAGAGAGCGCAGAAGCTTTTCTCTGCGCAAATCGCTTTGTAAAAGGGTATCGTATTCATTCTGTGCCTTTTTTAAAAACAAAAGTATTTCATCGACACTGCTGCCGTATTTTCGTTTGAGCATGTGTATGCGTTCCAGCCTTGTTTCCACATGCGAAAGCAATTCGGGCTGAAATTCGAAACTGTTTTTTAAATCACGAAGAGTATAGGAGACGTCTTCCATCGCATAATAGGCATCCTGCAGGCGGGAATAGGCTTCTTTATAATCCGCATGCAATCCCTGAATATGTTCCAGTTGACGGACTGCGGAACCCGCCTGGACCAACGCGCCGCCATCTTCCTGTGTCAGCAAAGAATATCCGGCCTCCAGCGAGGATAATATGGTCTGCGCATTGCTGAGCATGAGCAGCTGCGCTTCCAATTCCGCTTCCTCACTCGGCTGTAAAGCCGCACTCGAAATTTCCTTTATCTGATACTCCAATACATCCATACGACGGAGCCTGTCCTGTTCGGAAGGAAACCCGGAAAGAAGTTCTTTTTGAATACTCTGGTGCTGTAAAAACAGCGTCTCAACCTCTGATCGTAAGGGATCTATCGCCTTCCGATCAAAAGAATCCAGAAAATGAATATGAGTATCGGCATGCAAAAGAGATTGATGTTCGTGCTGCCCATGAACATCAATCAAAAAATCGGATACCGATTTGAGCGCGGCGAGATTGACAAGCGTTCCATTGATACGGCAGGCACTCTTGCCGCTGATGGACAATTCCCTGCTGAGAATCAGTTGATCCTCTTCGTTTTGCTCTATGCCTAACTCTAAAAGACGTGAAATGATATCCGGTTGGCCGATGACTGAAAAGGAAGCCTCCACCGAGGCTTTCTCAGCTCCGGTCATGATAAGCTCTCTAGTTGCCCGTTCACCCAGTACAAAATTGACAGAATCAATGATAATGGATTTTCCCGCGCCTGTTTCACCGGTTAAGACATGAAAGCCTTCGGAAAACTCTATGTCCAGGCGTTCGATGAGCGCTACATTTTTTATACAAAGATTTTGAAGCATATTGTCCTCAAAAACAAAGGCGCAGCACAATAACGCTGCGCACATGAAATCACCATACCGGTTACTTGAGCATCGTTTGGAAACGTTTGATGATTTCGGGAACCACTTTATTGTCCTTAATTGCTATAAAAATGGTATTATCGCCCGCAATCGTTCCCGCTATTTCACTCCATTTCATGGAGTCCACAGCTTCGGCAGCTGCGCTCGCGCTGCCTGTAATTGTTTTAATCACGATTAAATTACCCGCAGAGGTAATGCTGACGACCGACTGCGAAAAAATGCGAATAAAGCGTTCCTGCAGCCCGCTTTCCGCCTTATCGACTGTAGCATATTTATAGGAGCCGTTTTCTGAAAGGGCTTTGATTAACCTAAGCTCCTTAATATCCCTAGAAACTGTCGCCTGCGTGACAACATAATTGTGATGGCGAAGATGTTCCGCCAATTCATCCTGGGTTTCAATGTCGTATTGCTCGATGAGTTCGAGTATCATTGCGTGTCTGGCAGCCTTCATAATTACCCCCCGCTCGTGATGATGAGACTACACCTTGGCTGGATCAGCTCAATTTTTGTCTGATCAGTTGGTACAAATTATGCGCTCCCACACGCAAAAACTTTGCCTGTATTTCCGATTTCGTAACAATAACCCTGTCGTCCGGATCCACATCGAGCACCTTCTGTCCATCCGCATACAGACAGCCGTCACTATGCATCCGCAATTCCAGTTTAGACTCGGCCGGCGTAACAATTGGCCTTGCAAGAAGGGAATGCGGGCATACAGGTGCAATGATGCAGGCATCCAGCCCTGGGGCAATGATAGGGCCTCCGGCGGAAATAGAATAACCAGTCGACCCTGTAGGTGTACTTACAATCATGCCGTCGCAAAATACTGTTCCAGCATCTTTGCCGTCAACGCTCATGCTGATATGTGCAACGCCGGAGAACGACTGCTTGTACAACAAAACGTCATTCAGGCAATGGTATGTATGCGCGCCGTTTACCTTACAGCAGATCATCATGCGCCGCTCGGTATGCAATTGGCCGGCTAAAAGCAAATCCAGTACACGCTCAAATTCACTGGGCATGATTTCACTTAAGAAACCCACGCGGCCAAGATTGATCCCGAGTATCGGCAAATCATGAGCAGTAGCAAACGGAACAGTTTTTAATATTGTACCGTCCCCACCGATTGCCGCCAAAAACGCGGTATCGTTGAGCATATCTTTGGAAGGGGGGAAGGAAGGATCGTACTCGATACAGCTAAATCCTTTTTCATTTGCGATACGCATCGCTTCGTTGCGAACCGAAGCAGCACCAGCCTTTCCGGTGTTAGCAACAAAGACAATACTAGCAGCCACTGATAGATACTCCGTTTCCCTTTTTCCGCATGATTTGACAAAACATCATATTTATTATATCCGCATGTTTATCCACATTTCAAGTGAAATCTCGATTTACATTATAATATTTGGAAACGGATTACAGCAAAAAGCTGGAGAATTGCAATTACCGATCAAGAAAGCTATGCGCTTCTTCAACGACACTGCGAATGTATGCTGCCGGCAAACTGACAGACTCCATATTGGATGATCTTTTTTGGAGCAGCGCGAGAAACTCAATGTTTCCTTTTGGACCGGTAACGGGGGAGAAGGATAGGCCATTGATATCGTATCCCAATAAAGCGGCGCTTTGCAGTATGCTTTCGCATACGGAAAAATGCACCTCTTTATCCCTTACAACGCCGTTTTTCCCAACCTGCGCCCGACCGGCTTCGAATTGCGGCTTTATCAATGCAACCACTTGAGCGCCAACTGACAGACAATGATAAAGAGGAGGCAGAATAAGCTGCAATGAAATAAAGGAAACATCAATAGAGGCAAACCCCAATGGTTCTTCAAACCAATCCGGAAGCATATTGCGCGCATTGGTGCGTTCCATCACGACAACTCGCGCATCATTTCGAAGACGCCAATCCAGCTGGCCGTATCCGACATCCACTGCGTAAACCTTTTTAGCGCCGTGCTGCAGCATACAATCCGTAAAGCCGCCGGTAGAAGCGCCAATATCTGCCGCTAAAATATCTGTTAAGTCGATATGAAACACATCGACCGCTTTCTGAAGTTTTAAGCCGCCGCGGCTGACAAACGGTATGGGATCTTCCGCAACCTGAACAACGGACTGTTCCGGAATATTCATACCCGGCTTATCCGCAGGTTTTCCATTTACGGTTACCTTTCCGGCCATAATAAGCGCTCTCGCCTTTTCGCGGCTTGGAACAAGTCCCTGCTCCAGCATTTGCACATCAAGTCTCATATCTATACCCGCTTTGTTTTGCTCATGGCTTCTTTATCAGAGAAAAAGGCAAATACTTTTCCAAGAGCAAAAACGACCTGATGGCTCTTCGATACTGCAATTTTCTTGCCTATTGCTTTCCCTCCGACCGTCATTGCCGCAATAAGGCTTGAGACAACGATGCCGGAAAGTACCTCATGTGTGTGAGAAGCGCCCAATATCAGCCGTGCAGCAATAGCGGCGCCCATAGCGCCGGAAATTGTACTGCAGATATCGCCAATCACGTCGTTACAGATATTGGATACTGTATCGGCGGATTGAACGAGGCGGATCGCTTGACGGGCTCCCCGAATTTTTTTCGAAGCCATTGCGGTGTACGCGGTGACATTTTCAAATGTCACCGCTATGCCGATGACGTCTGCGATTATGCCGATCAGAATGATAAAAAATAAGACCAACAGCGCAACGGGGAGACTGACCCCCAATAGCGTTGTTTGAGAAAAAAAACTAATAATCATGGCCAGTGCAAATGTTAAGAAAAACACTTTCACCGGCCAAAAATCTTTGCTTTTCTGCTTTTTGCTTCGTTTGGAAGGCGCTGAATCCACGCCTGCACCTCAGCTTTCAATAGTAATAAAGGAAATGGTGGTGGCATATTGAGTAGACTTTGCGGCTTAGGTCCAGTAGGGTTTCCCCTCCGTTCACTCCCCGTCGCCGATAGGAGCGGTTTCCCATTATGCCCGGAGCCGGTATGTCGCCATACACAGGACTGGATTGCCACTTAGGCCACACCGTAATCCCCAATATGCCTGTGAAAAACAGTCTAGGAGCTTTCCTCGACAGCTTTGCGGATTCCTAGCCTCTTTTGCAGTAACGGTTTCAACGGGCAATCGCCTTTGCGCATTTGGCCAAACGCGCAATAGCGTGTTCCCGAATCCACCGCTGCCACGCAAGGCAGGCTACACTGTACACAGTCTCAACCGCAATACAGGTTTAATCCTAAGGAGTAGAAGTTGATACAACCACCCCATTAGGTCTCCACGAAGGATGGGTCAACGCCCATATGCCATTATGGATCGCCCAGCCTTCTTAACTCCCAGCATCCGCCCCCGACTGGGCGTCGGCAGCAAACACCAGGAACTTCATCGATGTGCCCTCAACGGATTTTTAGGCCCGCCTTCGGAATCAGCATTACTGACTAGAATACTGCACCACCTTTGCTATCATACCATAAATGCTGGATTTTTTCAAGGGATGCAACGCTTCGTGACATTCACATCAGGTATTGTGACTATTCATAAACGTAACCGCATATATTTATTGAGAAAGGTCGGGTGTGTGTATTGGAGCTGACATATTCCGCAATGCGCGCCAGACTGCAGGCGTATTTAAAAGAAAACTTTGGAGTTATTACCGTAACTTTGTTCATTTTTGTGGCTGGACTGGCATCCGGGATACGCATTGTTCAGTCGATGTATCATGATCAGTCGGCGGAAATTCTTCAGATACTCCCCGACATACTGCGTTCAAACGGTGTCCCATGGCTGCAGTGCTTCATGCTGTCTTTGTTTTCTCACGCATTGATTGCTTGCATGCTGCTGCTTTCGGGGCATTGGCTGCCGACCGTGCCTTTGTGGATTGCAAGCATACTCATGCGCGGGATGCTTGTGGGGGCGGCGATTGGCGCATGTGTATCCGCATGGCCGCTTCATACCGCGATCATTGCAATGCTGTTGCTGCAATTGGAAACAGCCGTTATGCTGCCGCCATTTTTAAGGCTTGCTGTACTTTCACAAAAACAGTTTACGGCGTCATGCAAACAGAAATTTGGGGTGACACAGCAGTCGCTGCTCCCAAATGATTATGCCGTTCTGTTTCTGAAGGCTTCTTTGGGTTTAATTCCCGCCGTGGCATTCCAGTGTCTTATTACTCCGGCCATACTTGCGCTTTTTTGCTGAACATATGCAATCGATGTTGACCAATATCCTTCCGCGGTGTAAAATCGCTAAAAATGCACTTCGGAAAGGATCAGCTATGAAAAAACGCGCGATATTGATCGTTCTGGACAGTGTTGGCATTGGCGCTTTGCCGGATGCCGCAGCATATGGAGATGTGGGTTCCCATACGCTGGGCAATATTTACCGCGTAAGAGGCCATCTGGATATTCCCAATCTGTATGCACTTGGCCTTGCGCATATTGAGGATAGCCGTCTGCCCAAGTTGGACAAGCTTCCGGCGGGCAGCTTCGGCCGCGCGGCTGAAATTACTGCAGCCAAAGATACCACAAGCGGACATTGGGAACTGATGGGCGTGCCGATGGCCACGCCGTTCCGCACCTATCCAAATGGGTTTCCACCTCAATTGATAATAGAGTTTGAAAACCACATCGGCCGCGGCACCTTAGGCAATGTGGTGGCTTCGGGTACGCAAATTATACAAGAGCTTGGCGACGAACATGTCAAAACGGGAAAGCCCATCGTTTATACATCTGCGGACAGCGTATTTCAAATAGCTGCGCATGAGCAGGTGATTCCTCTTGATGAGCTATATCGAATCTGTGAAACAGCACGTGAGATGCTAACAGGAGACAACCTCGTAGGGCGCGTGATTGCGAGGCCGTTCCTTGGATCTAAGGGTGTGTATCAGCGTACTGAAAACCGAAGGGATTACGCTGTTCCGCCGCCGCAGGATACGGTACTCGACGGATTGGTAAACGCTTCTTTGAAGACCGTGGGCATAGGCAAAATCGAGGATATATTCGATCATCGCGGTATCAGCATTTCGGATCACACACACAACAACAAAGAGAGCATTCAGGCGATTATCCGCCTAATGAAAGAGACGGATGGAGATTTCTTCTTCGCTAACTTGGTTGATTTTGATATGCTGTATGGGCACCGCAACGACGTAGAAGGGTACGCTGCGGGGTTGGAATACTTTGATAAACAGTTGCCTTTCATTATGGAAGGAATGGGGGAGGCAGACATTCTCATAATCACGGCGGATCACGGATGTGATCCTACCACGCCAAGCACAGACCATTCCAGAGAGTATATTCCTGTAGTCATCGCAGGAAAGCCAATCGCATCGGGAGGCAATATTGGAACGCGAACCAGTTTCGCCGATATAGGCGCTACGATTTATGAATACCTGACCGGCGCCAACTGGCCGATTGGGAAATCGTTTTTAAAAACAATTGCTCGGTGATGGTATCGAAAAAAGCGGCAGAAGCGCATTTGCTTCTGCCGTTTTTGTTTTCGATACGGAATTTTAAAGGATAAATCGTATAGAACCATCTACAATAAATAGCGTCGCGCAAAGCGCGTTTTCGGAAACATGAGGAACAGGGATATGAAAAGCGTCCTAAGATCGTTATTCTATGTGACGTTCGCGATATATTGTATCGTGCTTTTAGGCTTGCTCCTGCTCAACAGGCCTTCTTTTTTTGTTGCAGAGCAGGATTTATCGGATTATGCGCGTCATACTGTAAACCTGATACCCTTTAAGACTCTTTCTGAACTATTCCAGCGAAACGCAGAGCACAGCATCAATTCGGATATCGTGTTTGACAATGCAGTCGGCAATTTCTTGCTGTTTTTTCCTATGGGCATATACCTGCCCTGTATTTTCGAGAAAGCTAGGAAGTTTCCGTTTTTTGTAATGCTAATTTTTCTTTCGGTATTGTTGATTGAAGCGCTGCAGCTTGTTTGCCGTGTAGGCAGCTTTGATGTGGATGATATCATGCTCAATGTTTCTGGTGCGGCCGCGGGGTTTGGCATATTTAGAATACGAACTGTACAGCGGATGCTCAAAGCCATGCAATTTTTGAGAAATTAAAAATCTACTCCAATTTATCCTTTGTTTAACGAAACATCTCCGGCGGAAACCGTATGCAAAACGCCGTCATCCGTACGCACCATCAATCTTCCGATTTCATCGATATCCTCAGCAACACCGCAAAACGTTTCCCGAATGCCATGCACGGTAACCTCTTTGCCAATCGTACCGCAGGCGGTTTTATAAGTTTCGAGCATTCTGGCGAATGCAGCTTCATTCTCACATGCGTCAAAAAGAGGTTCCAGCTCGTTGAGCAATGCGCAAAGAATCCCCCGTCTGTTCAGGGATTGGCGAAGTTCTTTGCTAAGCGATGTCGCTATGGATTGAAGTTCATGGGGGAAGTCATCCGTGTTGATATTCAACCCCAGCCCGACGATTAATGCATCAAGGGAATCCATATTGCCTTCCATCTCCAGCAGTATGCCGCAGACTTTTTTCCCCTCTACAAGCACATCATTCGGCCACTTGATGCTCGGAGCAAGCCCCAAATCCGCCGCAACCCGATAAACGCCCAACGCCGTCGCAAGCGTAAACCGGGGAGCATGCTGCGATTCTATCTGCGGCCGGAGTATTGCGCTCATACAGATATCTTTTCCGGGAGAATTGATCCAACTGCGTCCGAGTCGGCCCCGCCCCGTGGTCTGTTCATCCGCTATGATGACCATGCCATGCGGGCAGCCCCGGCGGGAGAGTTCACGTGCAATTTGATTGGTGGAAGAAACACTGTTAAAAAACTCTATGTTTCTTCCAAGGCTGTGTGTACGCAGCCCCGGCTCAATAAGGACGGGCAGCAACGCACTTTCTGCACCCTTCAACCGATATCCTTTTTTGGTAACGGCTTCAATAGTAATACCTTCATGCTGGAGCGCCTGCATGTGTTTCCATACCGCCGCGCGCGAAATACCCAGCCGTTCACTGATTATCTCCCCGGAAAGAAACTCTTCACCGCTTGCTTGAAGCATGCGGAGTATTGTCTCGCGCATGATGCCTCCATAGGTCTTTTTAGTTATCTTCCTGAATGGCGTTCAATACGGTTTTGCTAACATCATAAGAAAAGCCGCGACCCATCAATCGTTGTATCACTCGGCGTTCCCGTTCACTCTCATCCATATCCGTCATCTGCTGAAAATACTTACGCGCGATCTGCATTGCATGATCTTTTTCCATATCGTCATCTACATAACATAGAGCCTGTTCCACAATATTGCGCGGCAGTTCATGCAGCATCATTTGTTCCTGCAGCTTTGAACGGGAAACTGGCTTTGTAGCTATTCTTGTCCGTACAAAATCTGCGGCATAGGCTGTGTCATTGAGGTATCCAAGTTCCTGCAGCCTGTCCACCGTGTTTTGTACCTCAAATTCCCCATATTGCTGATCGTCCAGGTATCGTTCCACTTCCCGGACGGTTCTTGCGCGGGCTGAAAGAAACCCAAGAGCCGCGTCCATGGGCGTACGGCCGCGTTCAGACTGCGAATTATTTGCTTTATTGGGGATTTTTCTTACCATAGTTTCTCCTTATTCATTTCGGTATTGTACACTTCATCGTCATAGTCATTTATCTCGTCAAACTGCAGTTCCGTGATTCTCTGCTGCAGTTCTGCAATTTGCAAGGGCGGCTGTTCCGTCCCCATACATGCGCTGCAGCGATTGAAGCATGCCGGGCAAATACATCCGCTTTCCAACCCTTGTTCACTCTGTATCATATATGTCCCGCATTGCGGGCATCCGCATCTCATATAGCGCCTCCTATGTGACTTCCGAAACAAGTATATCATGAATGCTACGAGTTTTCACATTCTTCACGCCGGACATCCTGCAAGGCATGAAAAACTATGGTATACTAACTACCAAGAAAAAGCGATCTGGAGGCTTATGATGAAGCGAAGTATCCTGTGTGTGCTGATGGCTGCAGCATTTTTATTCTGTACGCGGTCCTTGGCTATTACGGGAGACAGCAATCAGGACGGAATCATTGCTTTGGATGAAACCGGTGAACTTGTTGCGATGCTGCAGACAAGACTGCGGGAACTTGATTATTTTCATTTCAAACCGACCGGCAGATACCAGAGCATGACACGAAATGCAGTGATTGAGTTTCAAAAGAACCAGACATCGCCCGATGGCGCACCCATTATCGCTGACGGTACATTCGGCCAGCAGAGCATGCAGATACTCTTTTCAGAAAAAGCTATCCGATCCCCCATTGCGCAGGATGTACATATTCCTATTGGAGATCGTGCAAACGGACAGCAGACGCAGAATGGTTCACTGGTCGCATGGGACGAAATAAAATCCCGTCTCGTGACCGGTCAGTCTTATACGCTGACAGATTACAATACTGGCGTCACTTTCAGCATGGTTTATACCGGCGGAGAAAACCACGCAGAGATGGAATGCGCTACTGCAATGGATGCGACGCAATATAAGCAGGCATTCGGCGGTGAATACAATTACTCTAAAAGAGCTATGCTCATTTCGATAGACAGCGAACTCATTGCCTGTTCGCTGCAGGGTCAACCGCACGGCGATGATACGATTGCCCGAAACGATATGGACGGTCATGCCTGTTTGTTCTTCGATGGCAGCTTATCGCATGTAGGATCGCTTATAGACGCGGAGCATATTAACAACATTTACACGGCGGCTGGCCGCAGCTAAAATTTACACAAAGAAAGCGGGGAATACCCCGCTTTCTTTGTATAACATTCTTTATGCTTTCACTTTTTTGAGGTTAGCAAAGCGCGGTACACCGTTTTCATATGTCACTTTGGGCTGTCCCTGAATCAGCGGGAGTGCGTAATCCACAAACTCTTTGGTAACATTGTTGCCTTCCGCGTTGATCCATTCAAGCGGCACTTTCTTTTCCGCGTTTGCAACGTCCACCAGATCAAACAGTTTGATTCTGCAGGTATAATTCCCCTGCGCATCGGTGGAACGTTCGAAGCCTACCATTTTATCCGTAACGCCGGAAACGGCATATTTCACAGCCATTTTTCCCGCCTCATAGGATTCCTCAACGTCAGTCTGAGAAGCGCAGTGCGCGGCGCAGCGCTGCAAAAGAGAGAATTCTATGCCGCGAACTTTCGCGCCTGTGTTTTCTTTTAATATCGAGGCGAGCGTGGCGGCAAGTCCGCCAAGCTGCTTATGACCGAACGCATCCGTTTTTGCTTCTGCCGCTCCATATTCGGCAATCAGCTGTCCCTTCGCATCATGAATGCCTTCAGAAACCGCGACGATGCACTTGCCGGTCTTTTCGTAAACCTTCTTTACATCTTCAATGAACTTGTCCATTTCGAATACGCGTTCGGGCAGATATATGAGATCCGGGCCTTGACCGTAGTAGGAAGCGATAGCAGAGGAAGCTGTCAGCCAGCCGGCATGACGGCCCATGATCTCAAGCACACAAATCATGCTCGAATCATATACACGCGCATCAAGATACAGTTCCATACAGCTTGTGGCGATGTATTTTGCAGCAGACGAAAAACCGGGGCAATGGTCGGTTCCCCAGAGATCATTATCAATCGTTTTAGGAACGCCCATGATACGGCATTCATAGCCAACCTTCTGCATGTACTTGGATATTTTATTGCAGGTGTCCATGGAGTCGTTGCCGCCGTTATAGAAGAAGTAGCGGATATCATATTTTTTAAATATCTCGAGTATGCGCTTATAATCGGTGTCATCTACATCGCTGTCTTTGAGTTTATAGCGGCAGGACCCCAGAGCCGAAGAAGGCGTATGCAGCAAGAGTTCCAGCTCGTTGGCGTCTTCCTGCCCCATATCGTACAGAACATCATCCAGGACGCCGCGGATGCCATGTGCTGCACCGTAGACCTTGGTAATTGCCGAACTGTCCAGAGCGGTACGTATTACCCCATATGCGCTTGCGTTAATAACGGATGTAGGTCCGCCGGATTGTCCGATAATACAGGCACCCTTCAACTGTTCACTCATAGGTTAAAACCTCCAATTATAGTATGATACATTTGTGTGAGGTAACTTTATATTGTCTCCGAAACTATTTTAACCGATAGTATGGCAGATAATTATCAACTATAGCGCATTTTTTGTCATTTCGCAATTGACATTTGTGTAAAATTAACACTTATACCAGCCTGAAATTCAAAAAAATTTCGAGTATTTTCTTCTTTTGACTTAACTTTGTCAAAAAATACTGGTACACTCTTTTGCATTGATGATACAATGTAGTGCAGAAGAGACGGGGGAAAGCATGTTCGGTTATGTAAAGCCGCATATGGCAGAGCTGAAAATGCGGGAGCACACCCAATATCAGGCATGGTATTGTGGCCTGTGTAAAACCCTGCAGCATCATTACGGGCAAATCCCTCGTTTATCATTGGATTACGATTGTACATTTTTGGCGCTATTGCTCGCTGGCGTGCAGGGCATCGTACAGCCGTGCGTAAAAGAGTATTGCGGCTATAAACCTTTCAAAAGGAAATCACCCATAGCACCGCCTTGCGAAGCGCTCAATTACGCAGCCGATATCAATGTCTTGTTATATTGGTACAAACTCGCAGACGACTGGCACGACGAAAAGAAACTTTATTCTCTTATGGGACATGCTGCGTTGAAGTCTGCCGCTCATCGTGCCGCAATAAAAAGACCTGGTGCAGCCGAGGCCATAGCAACCGGAATTGAAGAGCTTTCCAAAATGGAAAAAGAGCAAGAAACGTCCATTGATCGCGCGGCAGATGCTTTTGCCCGCATGCTGCAGCGATTAGCCTGTGAGTACCCGCCGCTTACGCCGCCGCAGCGTGAAGCTTTGTCATGGCTTGGATATCATTTGGGGCGATGGATTTATCTAATGGATGCCTGGGAAGACAGAGAAGAGAATAAGAAAGCAGGAGCATATAATCCCTTCCTGATCAACAATACGCAGCAGGATTGTGCATCGTTTTTACTATATGCTTCGCTCAGTGAAATGGAAAAAGCTTACGATCTGCTCAATATACAGTCCAATCGCGGGCTATTGGATAATATCATATATCAGGGCTGCCGGTTCCGTACGCGGCAGCTATTGGAAGGAGTCAAGGGATGAATCCGTATAAGGTTCTGGGAGTAAGCGAAGATGCGACGCAGGAGGAAATACGCGCCGCTTATCTCTCGCTGGTGAAAAAATACCATCCGGATAAGTATACGGATAATCCGCTCAAAGAACTGGCGAACGAAAAGCTGAAAGAAATCAACGAAGCGTACGAACAGCTTACTAAAAAAGGCACGACTGCATCATCTTCTTCTGCCGGAAGGCAGGGTTCTTATAGTGATCCGTTCGGAAGCGGCTACGGCGGAGCATACAGCGGCACGGGCGGCTCATATTCCGGCCCTTCGGCCGCGGAATTCGCTCGCGCAAGATCATTCATTAACCAGAACAATCTGCAGGCCGCAAAACAGGTGCTCGATAGTATCTCTGTGCGGAATGCCGAATGGTATTATCTTTACGGCATCATTTATCTGCGTCAGGGTTGGTATGATAAAGCACGAGAATACCTTTCCCGCGCTTACGAGCAGGAACCAGGCAACCCCGAATACCGCAACGCATATGCAGCTGTGAACAATTCCGGCAATCCGTTTGGCCGACGGGCAGGCACCAACACGGGGGGATATGACGACGGTTGTGCTGGCTGCGATATATGCAGCACGCTTCTATGTATGGAGTGCTGCTGCAGTGCAATGGGCGGCCGCATGTGCTGAGGACATCGGGGATGAACAAGCGAAGATTATCCGCATCCAAGCAATTGACGCTGGGCGCAATGGTTGCCGCATTGACGATATTGTGCCTGTATGCTGTATCTGTTCTGCCAACAGGCAAAATTGCCTTGTATTTTCTTTCCTCTGTATTTGTGTATGTGCTTGCGTGCGAAGGCGCATATGGTTCGGCATTCGCGGCATATCTGGCTAGCGCCAGTCTTGCGTTTTTGCTGCTTCCTAATAAACTTCCCGCAATCGTCTATGCCTTGTTTCTTGGACATTATGGTATATTCCGCACCGCCATTCATTCGCGCTTAAACAGCAGAGTATTCATGGTTCTATTGAAATTGCTGTATTGCGATATATTTTCCGGATTATCGTTGTATGTCTGCAATCTGGTATTTGGAGAAATACCGATCTCTGCCCCCGGATGGCTGCCTGTTTGGGCACTTGTGTTGCTTGTACAAGCTGGTTTTATTCTATTTGACGTGCTGTATGGATTGGCAATCATCATATATGAGTCACGTCTTCGCCGCTCAATGGTACCCCGAAGATAGACTGCATACTTCATCGATCATAGCATATCCTCCTTCGTGGAGGATTTTTTATGTTTGTCCGTGGAATTGTTGTGACACTTGCTGTTAAATCCCTACAGAGTGGGAATGATATGTTTAGCGCATTTAGGCGTTATGCCTATAGCGCTACGCCAGATGGGGAGGCGAAATCATTGCGCAGCAAGTTAAGTGAATCTGAACGCATCAAACGTAAAGAAAAAAGAGTGCGCCGCAGGCGGTTCATTCTGCGGTCTCTATTAGGGCTCACACTGCTGGGCCTGTCTTTTTTAATATTTGGAGCCGTATATATACTCCGGCTGGATGCCTGGCGGGAGTTCGACGCGAACAAAATACTCGGTGTCCAACAATCGCTTCTTGTGTATGACGGAGAAGGCAATGAAGTAAGCTGTCTTTCGGCACAGGAAACAAGAATAAACGTATCATTGGATCAAGTACCGCTCAAAATTCGCCAGGCTTTTATATCTGCTGAAGATGCCAGGTTCTACGAGCATATAGGCGTAGACTTTATACGTATTGCAGGCGCGGCGTGGGAAGATATAAAAGCAGGAGCCTACGTACAGGGTGCTTCTACAATCAGCCAGCAGCTCATAAAATTCAGTCATCTGAGCGGAGAAAAGGTTATGACCCGCAAATTGGAAGAGGCCGTGCTGGCGTATCAGATGGAGCAGAAGTTCACCAAGGACCAGATACTCGAAATGTATCTGAACTATGTGAATTTCGGTGGAGGGTATTATGGCATCGAGGCAGCTTCGCTCGGATATTTCGGCGTGCACGCACAAGAATTGACTGTCGCGCAGGGCGCGCTGCTTGCGGGCGTTCTAAAAGCGCCTGGTCATTATGCGCCGCATTTGAATATGCAGAAGAGTATTGAACGCAGAAATCTGGTACTGCGCCTTATGCAGCAATATGGGTATTTGAGCGAGGAGGAATGCAAAACCGCACAGGCGGAAAAAGTCGTGCTGAAAAGCGCGCTCAATAAGGAGACACGAGGATACTATATCGATCTTGCGCTGCAGCAGGCGTGTGACACGCTGCACGTCTCCATGACCCAGCTGCTGACAGGCGGATATCGCATTCATACCGCGATGAACAGCGATCTGCAGAGCAGATGTGAAGAGATATTAAAAGACAATAAACTTTTCCCGCCGGAAGCGCAGGATGCACAGGCGGCGCTTGTCGTTGTTGATTCAAAGACCGGCGGAGTAGCAGCCCTGATGGGCGGCAGGCAAAGCACTGCAGCCTTGGAGTACAACCGGGCAACGCGCATACGCCGTCAGCCGGGTTCCGTCATCAAACCCATTATTGCATATGCTCCGGCACTTGAAAACAACGACTATACGACGGTCAGCATGCTTTTAGATGAAAAAACAGATTTCAACGGCTATGAGCCGCAGAATTTCGGCGATAAATACCGCGGGTGGGTAACGCTGCGCGAAGCAGTAGCGTATTCGCTCAATGTACCGGCAGTGAAGGTGCTATCCAGTATCGGTGTTGATTCAGGCAAAATGTTTGCCCAACAGGTCGGCATTTCTTTTGATGCGCAGGATACGAGTCTTGCTTTAGCCTTGGGCGGCTTTACGTATGGCGTGTCTCCCTATCAAATAGCGGGCGCATATGCAGCTTTTTCTGCAGGCGGCATATATTCCACGCCGTCGTTAATCATGTCCATTTCCGACAGCAAAGGGAATGCCCTATATACCTACACGCCCGAACACAAACGGGTGATGAGCGAAGCCAATGCGTATATTCTTACGGATATGCTGCAGAGCGCCATTGAGGAAGGCACAGGACGACGATTGGGTCAGCTCAAATTTGCTCTTGCCGGAAAAACCGGCACAACAGGCGAAGGAGAAGGTAATCGTGATGCATGGATGGCAGCTTACAATCCGGAATACGCTGCCGCTGTTTGGATGGGCTACGACGACGCCGCGCAGGGCAAGACACTGCCACATGCCGCTACCGGCGGAACTTACCCGGCCATGATACTTTCAGAAGTGTTTTCCAAATTGTACGAGAGCAAAATGCCGCCCGAGTTTGTCATGCCACAGGGCGTTATTGAAGTGAAAATCGATTCGTATACGCTGCAGAACCAGCATACTGCGGTGTTGGCAAGTGCGCTTACACCTGCCACATCCGTAGTACGCGAAGTATTCGCTGCGGGCACTGAGCCCAAAGACATGAGCAATTATTGGATCGTCCCGTCTCCTCCTGCCGAATTTACTGCAGTACTCTCTGGCCAAGGTCAGCCGGTCATATCCTTTAAGCCGCAGGAGAGTTTTATTCTGTACCGTCTGTATCGTGAAAGCGGTTCGGGCATAGGCCAGATGGTGGGTGAATGGCCTGGCAGCAGCGGAACCATCCGTTTCACGGATACAAACGCGCAGCCGGGCGAGACCTATACATACTATGTAATACCCGCCCATCCGCAGTTAAAAATCGCCGGTAAGGAGGTTGTAGGACCTGCAAGCAGAAAGATTCAGCTTCACGTACCTGCAAATCCCTTTATTGCCGGAAAAGCAGCATAAGCAAGCAGGCCATGCTCAAGCTTACGCTTGAATACTTGCGCACCAATCCTATATCATATATACTATATAAGATAAATCTGCTCCAATTCATCGCAGGGATAATGCGCCACTATATCAAGGCGGGAAACTGCTTACTATGCGCAGCAAAGATGCGCGCGAGATATTTCGCAGCAGGAACATTACCAAAGACAGGGGGACATGCGCCGGAAGCTTTCGGCGCCGAACAGCATGAAAGAGCATGTCACGTTAAACTTGGGTCAGATTGCCAGTGAAATGCAGCCGCGCTCCATGGCGGCGCGGGATTGGGTGTTTCAGGTATTGCGCGCGGCAATTGTACGCGGCATATTACCCGGCGGTATGCCTTTGAAGCAGGATGAAATATCTGCTTCTCTGAGCGTCAGCCATATTCCCGTACGTGAGGCGTTTCGTCAATTGGAAGCACAGGGTCTTGTACGCATATATCCCAATCGTGGTGCCGTCGTTACGAAGTTATCGCTTGAGGAAATGGAAGATATCATGGATGTGCGCGCACTTTTGGAAGTGGGCGCGCTGCGTGTTGCCATTCCTATCATGACAATTGAGACAATTGAGACAGCGCAATCCATAATTGATGAGGAACAGCAGGAAACTGCGCCCAATAGGCTGGAAGAGTTAAATTCCTGTTTTCATTTTACACTATACGAACCGATCCAAAATCAAATGCTGTTTCGGTTAATAGAACAGATGCATGCAAACGTAGACCGGTATATCCGCGTTTACTACAGCGAAGCCATGTATCACAAAGAATCCAATCGACAGCACACAGAACTTTTGGATGCCTGCAGAGTGAAAGACGTGGAACGCGCTTGTGCTATATTGCATGAACACATCTCAAGCACAAAGGCGCTGCTGGAACCTAGAATGAAAGAGTAAGACGATATAGACTTAGATCACCCGCTGATTATTGCAGCGGGTTTTTTATATTTCCTGTTGACAATTATATCGCCCGCCGATATAATAATATCGCGCAGCGTTATATCGTCTAACGTTATATCGTGGAGCGTTATTGAGGAGGGATAGTATGCAGGAAAACATCGCACTGACGGAAGCTGTTTATTATATACTTCTGTCGTTGTATCAGCCGTGCCATGGATACGGCATTATGCAGAACGTTATGGAACTGAGCCGGGGGAGGGTAATTCTTGCAGCCGGCACTTTGTATGGGGCATTGAGCACTTTGCTCGAAAAAGGATGGATTCACTCGCTGCCTGTTGAAGAAAATGCTAGGAAGAAAGAATACGAGATTACGGATGCCGGTCGTGCGGCCGTATTATCGGAAATTGAACGGCTTCGGGAATTGATTAAGAATGGTTCAAGGATAGCTGGAGGTCAACTATGAAACACACCGTATACAGGGTTTTCACCATAGGCCAATATGAAAAAGAGGAACAATGGCTCAATGAAATGTCTTCTAAGGGCATGCAGCTAACCCACGTTGGATTTTGCAAGTATGTTTTTGAAGAAGGGACACCGGGTGAATACGTTTATCGGCTTGAACTTCTTGAGCACGCGCCAACGAATGCGCAGAGCATCGCATACATTCGGTTTATGGAGGATATGGGAGTAGAACATGTTGCATCACTTTTGTACTGGGCTTATTTCAGAAAGAAGGCAGGAGATACTCCTTTTGATATTTATTCCGATATTCCATCCAAGATCAAACATTTTCGGCGTATGAATTTGCTATGCAACTGGGGTGCCGGATTAAACCTCTTCATCGGCATCGTGAATATTGCGATGAAAGCACCTGGCAACTTTTCAGTAGGCATAATGAACGTATCTCTTGCATTCATCATATTACTCATCGCAATTCCAATTAGAAAGAAGCTTAGACTATTGCGCAGAGAAAGCACAGTACATGAATAACATTAACAAAAGCGTCGTTGCTGAGCAGCGCGCTTTTTTTCTTTTGCTTTCCTTTTTCTCTTCATATGTCATAGGTTTGTTATGTCAATCTGCATGCGGCTTTTTTGATAGGCATATGTTTTAGGGAGTGAAAAAGGGGGGGATGGGCGATGTTGCAAAAAGCAGCCGCCGTTATAAAAATCAAATGCGTAAAGGCCCGTTTTCAATGGCTGGCGCTTATGCTTGCCATATGCCTGGGCTTTCCTGTATGTGCTGCAAAAGCAGCACCCGAACAACCCGCCGTATCCATGAAAGATGCGGCCGGAGCAATTCTGGCGGAAGCAAGTACGCAACAGCCGTTGCTTGAGCAAGAAGCGGATACGCAGCGTTCCGTTGCCGGATTATGCAAACTGCCGGCAGTATTGGTGCTGTGCGAGGCCGTGGATCAGGGAGCTTTAGATCTTACTTCCGAACTGATGGTCAGTGACAGGGCGGCAAGCGTCGGCGGACCGACAGCGTTTATTGAAAGCGGAGAAACAATTGCTGCGGCGCCTCTCATGAAGGCGGCGGTCATGATCAGCGCAGGCGACGCCATACAGGCATTGGGTGAAACTGCCTTCGGACCGGAATCTTCTTTTACGGAACGCATCAATGCCCGAATGAAAGAACTTGGTATAGACGTGACCTTTGACAACGCCCTTGGCACGGGAGTTAAACTCAGCCCAAGACAGTTGGCAATCATAGGGGCGCAGCTTATGAAGAGTCCTTGCTTTGCTGCGCACAGTAAGCTTACGCTGGAAGGATTTTCGCATAAGGATGGAAGAGAAACGGAACTAGTCAATGCCAATCGCATGCTCCGAACCTACGCTGGCTGTACAGGTGTTGCGACCGGCTCTTCCAATGAGGATGGCTACTGCGGCATATTCTACGTTGTAAGAGGCGATACGCATCTGATCTGCGTTACGCTTGGCTGCAGAAATGCCAACACGCGATTCGCCGTAGCCGGGAATATGCTCGATCAGATATTTGCAACAAAAAAAGCGCAGTGCCTCGCTAATGCAGGAGATGTTATTGCACAAAATGTTAGGGTTAAAGGCGGGACCCGCCGGGAAGTCAATCTTGTCGCCAAAGATACGGTTGTTCTGCTGCTGGATAAAAGTGACCCCGCGCTCACCGCAGTTCAGAATATTCCTGAAAATCTGCAGGCCCCCTTCGGCGCAAAAGATGTACTGGGCAGCATTTCGTACCAGACAGCAGACGGCATTGAAAAGGGGAAAGTGGAACTTGTCGCTCAAACAGAAGTGGGAGAGGCATTTTTCAGAGACATCATTCGGCAAATACTGCTTGGGTTTTTGAGGCAATAACGTCTTACCCCTATAGCATTGCATCGTTAGCCCTTTTTTCGTATAATGGTACAAAGCGGTGCCGGGCAGGTTCGCCCGGCATTTTGTATTACGGAGGAAAACACGCAGATGCTGGGTAGTCTATTTTCTGGGGATACACAATCGATTATTCGGCAGATATTATACAGCCTGCCCGCAATATTGATTGCCCTTTCTTTCCACGAATGGGCGCATGCTTACGCAGCTTATCGGCTAGGAGATCCTACCGCACGCAACCTTGGCCGAATGACAATTAATCCGCTGCATCATATTGATCCTATCGGCTTTCTTATGCTCATTATAGTGCGCTTTGGATGGGCAAAGCCCGTTCCTATCAATCCTCGCAATTTCCGCAATCCTCGCAGGGATGAAACACTTGTATCTCTCGCAGGCGTTTGCGTTAATTTTCTGCTAGCGATCGTCAGTATGCTTTGCATATACATATTTCTAATACTTGGCGGTACAAACGGAGCGATTTTGTACATATTGTATTATTTCTGCACAATCAACCTTGGTCTTATGGTGTTTAACCTGATACCCATTCCGCCGCTCGACGGGTCTCATGTACTGGAGAATCTGCTTATCCGGCGCGTTGGCCCAAAACCATTTTATTTCCTCGCTCGATACGGCAATTATATTCTATTGGCGCTTCTGATCACGGGCGTGCTTCCCAATATACTTGGAACAGCTGTAAGCAGCATTCAGTTGGGCATGCAGTATATGTTCAATGCCATATTCTCTTTCCAGGTCTCCCTGTTTTAAGGGCTATTGATATGACATACCATGTGCATCTGAGTCAATTCGACGGCCCGCTGGATCTGCTGCTGCATCTGATTGAAAGTGCAGAAGTGGATATCAAGGATATATTTGTATCTGAGATCACCACACAGTATCTCAGCTATATGTCGAATTTGGACGGGCTGGATATGGACACTGCAAGCGAATTTCTTGCGATGGCCGCCACACTGCTTTATATCAAATCACGGCAGCTGCTGCCACGTCCCCCCAAGGAGCAGCCGGAAGAAGAAGATCCGGAAGTGCTGCTCATACGGCAGCTGCGCGAGTATAAGGCATTCAAACAGGCAGGGGAAGAACTGCAGGCGCTGCATGACGCAACAATAGGCGTTTATACGCGACTCCCCGAAGATGTTTTGCTGCCGCCTCAGGAAATTTCGCTCTCCGGCGCAACTTTGCAGCAACTGTATCAAGCATTTTTCACACTGCTGCATGCACAGCCTGAGGAGCTGGTTGAACACCCCCTGCATCAGGTGAGACAGGATGCATACACCGTACGCACGCAAATTGCAAGAATTCGTCAGCTGTTAAGCATGCACGACGAACTTTCCTTTGAAGATTTGTTTGACGCGCATCCTGCTCGAATGGAGATCGTGACGACTTTTATGGCTCTGCTTGAAATGATCAGCCGCGGAGAAATACATTTGCGTCAACCAGCCCCTTTCACGCCGATACATCTCAAAGCACGCGTACTGGGTGACGATGAGCCGGACGGCCAATATATGGATGAATATACGGATTGAGGAACTTTCATGCAACGCACTGAACAGATAGCCGCAATTGAATGCATGTTGTTTATAGCGGGCGACCCGGTCCCTATGCCCGAGCTGCAACGCGTGCTGGATATTACGGAACTTGAACTGAATTCGCTGCTGCAGGAACTGCAAAAGTTTTATCGCGATAACGCCAGAGGTATACAGCTATCCGTAACGGATGAAACGGTGCAGCTATGCTCCAACAGCGCATATGCCGCATATGTGGAGCAGCTGCTCCAGCCTGCTCAGCAAAAAACTTTCTCACAATCTCTTCTTGAAACGCTGGCTGTCATCGCATATAAGCAGCCGGCGACACGCGCAGATGTTGAGGCTGTCCGCGGTGTCCGCTGTGAATACGCCATGAGCCAGCTTGTGAAACTGAACATGATCCAGCCAATCGGCCGAAAAGATGCCGTCGGCCGTCCTGTACTGTACGGTACGACCGACGCTTTTTTGCGTCAATTCGGAATTGGTTCCATAGCCGATCTCCCAAATTACGAAGCCTATTCGAAGGGCGAATCTCCCTGCACAGACGCGCTGATCGTTTAGTTAATTTCTAAGAATGTTTGTGCTTTGTGCACTTGACATTGCAGCACAGCTCCTGTAAACTGTACGCAACATTTTCAGGAGGGTAAACGAAATGGCTGAAAGCAGGATGATGGAAGACAAAATTGTAATGGAAGGGCTGACGTTTGATGACGTATTGCTGATTCCGGCGGAATCAAGCGTAACGCCCAAAGACGTCAGCCTGCAAACAAAGCTCACGCAGGAAATACACCTGAACATTCCCATGATGAGCGCCGCGATGGATACTGTAACAGAAGCACGAATGGCAATCGCCATGGCACGCGCGGGCGGCATCGGCATTATTCACAAAAACATGAGTATTGAAGATCAGGCAGTCAATGTAGACAAGGTAAAGCGCTCCGAACACGGCGTTATCGTTGATCCCTTCTTTCTTTCACCAGATCACCTCGTTTCTGACGCACTGGAATTGATGAGCAAATACCGCATATCCGGCGTGCCCATCACGGTCAATGGAAAATTGGTGGGCATACTGACCAACCGTGATCTGCGCTTTATAGAGAATATCAATGTGCCTATCCGCGAAATGATGACGAGCGAGAACCTTGTCACTGCGCCGGTCGGAACTACGCTTACACAGGCAAAAGAGATTCTCCGCAAACATCGCATTGAGAAACTTCCTATTATTGATCAGGATGGCTATCTGAAAGGCCTCATTACCATCAAGGATATCGAAAAGGCAATACAATATCCTTTGTCCGCAAAGGACCGCGATGGCAGACTGCTCGCAGGCGCCGCTGTAGGCGTTTCAAAGGATACCATGCAGCGTGTGGAAGCCCTCGTGGCCGTCAAAGCGGATGTCATTGCAGTGGATACAGCACACGGTCACAGCCGCGGCGTAATAGAAACAGTGAAGGCTCTTAGAGCCACGTATAAGCATCTTCAGATCATAGCGGGTAATGTAGCCACCGGCGAAGCTGTCAACGCGCTCATTGAGGCTGGCGCGTCTGCAGTGAAAGTCGGCATTGGGCCGGGCAGTATCTGCA
This sequence comes from uncultured Oscillospiraceae bacterium, assembly GCA_964440115.1. Classification (GTDB taxonomy): domain Bacteria; phylum Bacillota; class Clostridia; order Christensenellales; family CAG-138; genus JAEWWD01. The sequence continues at coordinate 223,870 of CAYTPV010000007.1, forward strand.
CGACCCGCGTAGTAGCCGGCATAGGCGTGCCTCAGATTACCGCCATTCTGGAATGCGCACGTGCTGCCGCAAAACATAATATCCCCATCATCGCGGATGGCGGCATCAAGTATTCCGGCGACATCACAAAGGCGATCGCCGCAGGCGCAAATTGCGTGATGCTGGGCAGCCTGCTTGCGGGAACGGATGAAAGCCCGGGGGATACGGAAATTTATCAAGGCCGCAGGTTCAAAGTGTATCGCGGTATGGGTTCCATAGGCGCGATGGAGAAGGGCAGCAAGGACAGATATTTTCAGGAAGATGCGGACAAGCTGGTCCCAGAAGGCGTAGAAGGCCGCGTAGCATACAAAGGCTCCCTATATGAGTCCATTTTCCAGCTTTGCGGCGGCTTACGCAGCGGCATGGGATATTGCGGTGCAGCTACAATTGACGACCTCCGGAATAATGGAAGGTTTATACGCATCACGAGCGCCGGACTTACGGAAAGCCATCCGCACGATGTGTATATTACAAAGGAAGCTCCGAATTATTCAGCCCGATGATTACGAGCGCCGCTTTACGCGGCGCTTTGATTTTATAATAATTCGTAGTTTAACCAAGCCAGCTTTGTGGTAAAATAGGGTAGAGTTCCCTAACTGTATGTATTATTAATAAAGGAGGTTCTCTTGTATGCCAAATTTTGCAAACCCTTTTCAGGGAAATGTCAACCGTAAAATCACTAAGGAAGAACTTATCCAGGCAATCCGATTGGATATTGCTGGCGAACTTGAAGCGATTTATGTATATGATTCGCATGTACATGCCACGGACGATCCTGTTGCAAAGGCGATTATATCAGACATTCGCGATGAAGAAAAGGCGCATGTGGGAGAACTGATGACTTTGCTGCGTCATTTGGACCCACAGGAAGCCACGCATTTTCTTTCCGGTGAGGCGGAAGTCAAGGAAATGTTGGATGAGTTAGGCATTTCGTCGTCCATCGGGGCTTCTAAGTCTACCGTTGGCAGCCTTATTAAGGAATAGGGAGGGATTATTTTGGATTATCTGTTTCGTGAAAGCGCGCCTCTTACAGGCGAACTTTGGGAGAAAATTGACAATATAGTGGTCAGGACGGCCAGTCGTCAGTTGATCGGACGCAGATTTATTAATCTCTACGGCCCCCTTGGTGCACAAACATTAAGCGTTCCCGTTGACGATTTGACAAAGCGTGGAACATTTGAAGAAGATGGAGCAGTAATAAAAACAGGAGGCAGGGTTTATAAAGAACTGCCTCTTCTGTACAGCGATGCTACGCTATATTGGAGAGATATTGAGAACAGTCAAGGCAGCGATTTACCGATAGATTTATCGTCAGTTGCGGAAGCTACCGCACAGTGCGCCAAGAAGGAAGACGAGCTGATATTTTTCGGCAGCAAAGCGCTGGGATATGATGGACTGTTCTCGACGGAAGGCTCCTCGCATATCGCCAGAAGCGATTGGAAGACAGGGGAGAATCCCTTCTCCGATGTTGCAAAGGGCGTGGAACTGCTGACCGATAAGGGCATCTGGGGCCGTATGGCGCTCATTATGAGTCCGGATCTGTATACGCAACTACAGCGCATACAGCCCGGCACGGGTAAAATGGAAATAGACCGCGTAAGTGCACTGGTTGACGGCAACGTGTTCCGTTCCCCCGTACTGGGCACGAACAAGGCGATACTCGTAGGGGCCGATTCGCAATATATGGATCTCGCCGTCGGTCAGGATCTTGCTGCCGCTTATCTTGAGACAAAGGATCTGAACCATGCGCTACGAATTCTTGAGACCTTGTTGCTGCGTATCAAGAGGACCGATGCCATTGTAGTGTACGACTGATAACATTTTTCGGATCATGCCAACAGGACCTGTTTCCAACATGAAACAGGTCCTTTGTTATTATCAATTCAAATAAAAGTATCAAGTAAGATTAACCGAAAAAAATAACTGATACATTATTGTTAACTCTTATGTATTTATACCGATATTCTGATTGGAACGAGTCGTTATATTTAGGTTTATGCTCTGATAATGGTAAAACGGATTTGTGGTTGCAGTACTGACTTGTTTTTTCTTAGTCTAGTAAACAGAGGAGTTAATATCATGCAATGGAATAACAAATCAATTTCACTCAAATCTTGCGCGGAGAAATCAAAAAAGCTGATACAGCATACAATACACTCAACTTCGTCAACAGTATCCGCTTTGAAACATCATGTGATGAGTATTAGAATAAAAAAAGGGGTAACTCAAGAGCCTGTTGTAGAACAAGCTGCTGAGCAGTCCCAAACTCCGGGGCAAAAAGCACTTCAGCAGAATGAAAAAACTGCTCAAGTTTTTAAGGGTATATTTCACGTTGCAACTTTGATCAGCAGTTTTGATTTGAAGCTCTCCTTTTTCGGCAATTCGATCAGAGCAACTACTAAAAAACTGCGTTCATTGACCACAAGAGTGGCTGCCGCACTGGAGGAAATCAATTCTTCATCGTCTCAAGTTGAAAGTTCAAACGAAGAATTTCATACGATAATCAGCGAAATATCAAGGGATTCCCAAGGCCTATATCAAAACACCGTAAAAAGTGCAAACCTGATAAAGAGTATTGAACTGGAAAACACGGATATGCTGAGCTACTCTGATGACCTGAGCGCGAGCGTCAGCAATCTCTTATCAATATTCGAAAAAGTACATGATTCGGTAAAGAGCATTAATCAGATCTCTGATCAGACAAAAATACTATCCATCAATGCTTCCATTGAAGCAGCAAGAGCCGGAGCGGCGGGGAAGGGCTTTGCCGTTGTAGCTGAAGAGATTAGGAAGCTATCAGATACAACAAAAGGATTGACGTCAGAAATCAACGATCTGTTCTACCAGATTAACGAGGCATCACGAAACAGTGAAGCAAACCTTCTAAACACTGCTGAGTCGATTGGCCGAATCAATGAAAGCATTCAAGACATGTTCAACATGACTACAGCCAATGCAAATACAATAGGCCAATTTGTCAGCCGGCTTTCAAATGTAACCCAGACAAGCAAGCAAATCAATGATGCTCTGCATGAGACGACTTCTGCTTTGAATTCAATAAACACCGAAATGGACTGTATATCCGATTCTGCAAAGGAGCTTGATCAAACCAGCAGTTCTCTTGATCAGCTTTCATCGGCGATGAAAGAAATAGAAACCAACATCGACGGGCTTGCCGGGATCTCAGGAAGCATCATCGTAAACGGCTCGCAGCTTCTTCAGAACAAAGACTTTATTGATACACTCAAAGATGCGACTGCTGCACATCAAGCTTGGGTAGGCCTGCTAAATGGTATGGCCTCAACTATGCAAATTTCACCCATACAAACCGACGAACGCAAATGCGGGTTCGGGCACTTCTATTATGCCATAAAACCTGCCAACGAGAAACTGCTTGATCTTTGGTTGTCCATAGAAACGCTGCATCATGAAATTCACAGCAAGGGCGACGAAGTAATCGCTTCCATAAATAATGGAGATGCAGCTGCCGCCAAATCTGGCGCTTTTGAAGCCTCAATTCTTTCCAAGAATATTGTCAGTATATTTGAACAAATGATTAGTATAACAGAGCAGATGAGCATGATGAGAGAGAATATATTCTAAATAAAAAGAAGGCACTTTTAGTCTCCTGACAAGCGCAGGGGACTTTTTTATTTGGCCTAATATATGTTTCAATATAAGCTGCGTTATCTCACGTGTTGTAACACCTGTATTTATCTTTCATATACTTCTATAGATAATGTAAAAAGATGCCGGAGGTACTATTGTGTATGAAATGTAAGGTGGCGATTTATTGTCATGACCTTTATGCCGGTGATATATTATGGGGATTTACTGCCGCAGGCTGCGAAGCAAAAATAATAAAGCCGAATTCAATAGACAGCTTCAACAGAATGATGGAGGAAACAGATCCGGATTTATTGGTTCTTTCTTCCTATATGGGGCATTTTTCAAAGCCAATGCTTACTCATATCGGCTCCAGAAATTCACCTAAGTACAAGTGTGTTTGCTAGGATACCGAAGGTGTCGGCCAATACGAATTGCAGATGACAGCTTTTGAGCTGCTAAAACCAGATATGGTATTTTCCATTTGTCCAGAAATGATTGAAAGGCTTAAAAGTAAGAACATCCCCTCTGAGAGACTTGATTTTGCTTATAACCCCACAATCCATTTTCCAAAGCCCGCATCTGCAAGTGGAAACAATGCAATCAGCTTAGTCGGAAATGCGTGGTTATGGTATGCAAATCATTATCCTGCCCATTTTCGATACAGCAAAGCCATTCATGTTGTTTTGAAGCCTTTGATTGAAAAAGGGTATCCGATCGATTTTTATGGAACTACAGAGTACAAGCAGGTGATCAAGAAATTTTTAGGTCTTGATGTGCCTATCGAATGGTTCAAAGGCACTATTTCCTATGCCAGAACCTGCGATATTTATAATAATTCCTTTATTAATCTGATAACACAAAACCATGAACTAACCATAACAAGGCACACCTTTGATATTTTAGGCTTGGGAGGGTTCGGTTTGTCTTGTAATAATACCGCAGTAACAAACATGTTTGGTAAAAGCGGGGGATTGGCAATTTCGAATTCTGCAAATGATACTATTGAATTAATGGAATACTATCGAAATAATCCGGATGCTTACAATGATGTGCGCAAGAAAGCCGTTATCAGTGTTCAGAATCATACTTATAAAGAAAGAGTCGAAGGTATACTCAATAAAATGATTAAGAATATTCAGGTTGTTTAAGCTTTCATACTGATAATCAAGCAGAATTCTTATCATTTTGGAGTAAAAAAAGACTGTCGATAATAACCGACAGTCTTTGGTGCGGGAAACAGGACTTGAACCTGCATGCTGTTGCCAGCACACGGACCTGAACCGTGCGCGTCTGCCAATTCCGCCATTCCCGCAGATAAGTGGTGGATGGGGGTGGATTCGAACCACCGAAGTCTGTGACGGCAGATTTACAGTCTGCTCCCTTTGGCCGCTCGGGAACCCATCCACGAAAGAATATTGAATTATCAATGGAGCTGGTGAAGGGACTTGAACCCGCAACCTGCTGATTACAAATCAGCTGCTCTGCCAATTGAGCTACACCAG
>CAYTPV010000008.1:0-212543 GCA_964440115.1 uncultured Oscillospiraceae bacterium
TCGTTTTACAGTTTATCATACTGTCTAACTTTTGGGGTGCACTTCACCCCCCGCGTCCCCCAGGGGCATTTAGAAGTTGTATCTCGCCAATAACCAACATTCGGCGCTCAGCTCCGACTCTCGCTCCCCCAAATGTCAGAAGCAAGATACCCCGCGAGGCGGCGCTCGGCTTTGGCTCACCCCTCCCACGTTTAATAGGGGGGTGGAGGCTCTGCCCCCACAATAGAATAATTATCGTCGGACGCGACGGCCCGCAGGCCTAGTGTCCGGCTTGAAACAAAAAGGGGCAGCGTTTAGGCTGCCCGTAAATATAGCTGTAGATTACCAGTGCTTCTCGTGCGCGTCGACGACATTGCCGGCGCTTTCGTTGCCGGATTTTGCTTTCCCCTGAATTTCCGGCACGGGTTTTTGCTCGTTTTTCGGAATATGCAGTTTCTCGTTGCTTTCTGTTCCATGCGGATCGGCCGGATCCGGCCTGCGCATGCCTGCTTTTGCCATGACCATCCTCCTTATGCGGGGTATCCCCGCTATACGTCGCTGTGTTCGGCGGATTGTTTCTTATCCGTCTTGTTCTGGTTCTGATTTTCCTGCGTCAGGGGAACCTGTGCCCTTGCTTTTTGTTCGCGGACGAGCTTAGAATCCATCTGGCTGTCCTTTGGCATCCGCTCACCTCCTTTGTGAGCTTAGTATGGGCGGGAAAGGGGCGTATATTCAGGCGCGCGTATGGTGGTTATTTACAGCAGCACGTGCTACACTGTGCGTATCACGATCCATCAAGAGGCAGCATATGCACATTACGCACGCGGATTTCTGCGATTTACCCTCGATATTGGAGCTTCAATATATTGCGTACCAAAGCGAAGCGGAATTGGTGGGCAGCCAGAATATTCCGCCGCTCAAACAGACGCTTCACGAGACTCAGGCAGAGTTTGAAACCTGCATATTCCTCAAAGCCATTGATGAAAACGGCGGCATCGTCGGATCTGTCCGCGCGCGATCTGACGGGGGCACGCTGTACATCGGCAGGCTCATCGTGCGGCCGGATCAGCAGGGCAAGGGCATCGGCACGACGCTTTTGCTTGCGATAGAGCAAGCAAGCCCGCACGCGAGATACGAACTGTTCACCAGCAGCAAAAGCATAAGGAATATTGCGCTGTATGAACGGCTGGGGTATGTACGGACGCGGGAAGAGGAAGTATCGCCGGGGCTGACGTTGGTGTATTTAGAAAAAATGGCTAAAACGGAATATTTCCCGTCGGCGGGTTCATGTTCAGACCAGAGATAAACGATACATAATATGTAAGTATTTGGAACACAAATCTGCCGATATTTCTGCGCGGAGAAGTATATGGGACTATTTGATAAAATCAAGGAACCGATAATCCTTAAAGAGGATAGCAGCGCCAGAAGACAGCTCGATCAATTGGAGCAAATTGCGGTTGCCGTCAATGACCCAAAGCTCAAAGCCATGCTGGAAAACGATATTGCAGCTGTTAAGGCTGGAATATTTGGGGAAGAAACCATACTCTATGAGTTGAAAAACAGCCACATCCCCATGTTTGTGCTGCACGATCTATATTTAGAGCATGGCGGTCTTTCTGCGCAGATCGATTTTTTAATCGTCACGCGGCGACGAAATTTCGTGGTGGAATGTAAAAACCTCTACGGCGATATCAGTATCAACAGCGCGGGCGATTTTGTACGCACGGCGTGGAGAAAACAAGAGGGCATATACTCCCCCGTTACGCAGTGTGCAAGGCATTTGGAACTCATAAAACAAATCCGAAGCGACGAACGAAACAATGTCCTTACAAAGGCTATGTTCGAGCATTTCTTCTATGAGAAATACCGTTCGGTGGTTGTGCTCGCTAACCCGAAAACCGTGCTCAACGCCAAATATGCCCCCAAGGAAGTCAAAAAGCAGGTAATTCGCGCCGACCAGCTGATTGCGTTTATTAAAAAGGTCAACGACGAAAAGGATGCGGAAAACTGCTTCGAAGCCGATATGGAAAAGCTGGCGCAGTTCTTTTTCAATCTCCACCACGAATGCCCCACAGACTATGTGGAAAAGTACCGCGGGCTAATACAAGCCGCGCAGGAAGAAGCCGAGGCCGAAAAGGCAAAGCACTTCAAAGCGTACTTAAACGGCACCACAAATTCCCCCGCCTGTCCTGCTTGCGGCGCGCCAATGGTACGGCGCAAGGCGACGAGGGGAACCAACGCAGGCTGTGAATTTTGGGGATGTTCCAAGTACCCGCAGTGCAGGGGGATTGTGAATATCTATTAAGCATTTTCGTTTCCACAAGCGTGCTACCTTCACCGGTGTTGCCAAACAGGTTCATAAGGATATAATATGAATACGCCGCGTACTGCCGGAAGTCACGTAAATCCGGCAGCGCATTTGTATGGGTTTCATTTCGGTATGGAACGAGGCCGATGCAATCGGGCGGACGAAACGGATGATTTCAGGCGGGGTGAGAGTGACGCTGCCTGTGACAGGGAGAAACCATGCTGTTATCTGCGGAACATATATCCAAGAATTACGGAACACGACAACTGCTAGATGATGTCACCGTGTACCTCAATGAACGGGACCATATCGGCATTGTGGGCATCAACGGCACGGGCAAAAGCACCCTTTTAAAGATATTGGCCGGCATAGAGCCGCCCGACGAAGGCAGTATATCTGCCAGTTCCAATCTGCGCATCGCCTACCTTTCACAAAACCCTAAGATGAACGACGAGCTGACCGTGATGGAGCAGGTGTTTTCGGAATTTACGCCGCAGTTCCGGGAGATCAACGAATACGAAGTCATCGCCATGCTGACACGGCTGGGCATACCGGAATTTGACGCGAAGATAGGCACACTTTCCGGCGGGCAGCGCAAGCGCGTGGCGCTTTGTGCAACGCTTATTCACCCCGCAGATGTGCTGATACTGGACGAGCCGACCAACCATCTGGACAGCGACATGGCGATCTGGCTGGAACAGCGCCTGAGCCGCTTTACGGGCGGGCTTATCATGGTCACGCACGACCGCTATTTTCTAGAGCGCGTCGCGACGCGCATCACCGAACTATCCCACAGCAAGCTGTATACGTATGAGGCCAATTATTCGAAATATCTGGAGCTGAAATCGCAGCGCGCCGAAATGGACGAAGCGAGCGAGCGCAAGCGGCAGTCCATATTGCGCCGGGAATACCAGTGGATTATGCGCGGCGCGAGGGCGCGATCCACCAAGAGCAAAGACCGCATCGAACGGTACGACGCGCTCAAGGATCAAGCAACTCCCGTCACGGACGGCGCGGTGCAGATGGCGACGGTCACAAGCCGCCTTGGCAAAAAGCTCATCGAACTGGACGGCATTACGAAAGCCTTCGGCGGCCGCACCGTCATCGACAATTTCTCGTACCACATCCAGCGGGACGACCGCATCGGCATCGTGGGCAAAAACGGCGCGGGCAAATCCACGCTGCTCAATATCATCGCGGGGCAGCTGACGCCGGATAAAGGCAGGGTGGATGTCGGCTCCACCGTCCGCATAGGCTATTTTTCGCAGGAGGGGCGGGAGCTTGATTTAAGCCTCCGGGTACACGATTTTATCAAGTCCATCGCGAGTGAAACCAAGACGGCGGAAGGTACGTTTTCGGCGTCTCAAATGCTGGAGCGGTTTTTGTTCACGTCTGATCTGCAGTTTACCACCATCTCTAGGCTCAGCGGCGGGGAAAGGCGGCGGCTGTATCTTTTGAGCATCCTCATCGCCGCGCCCAATATTCTGCTGCTCGACGAACCGACCAACGACTTGGATATCGAGACGCTGACCATACTGGAGGACTATCTCGAATCGTTCCCCGGGGCCGTCATCGCCGTATCGCATGACCGGTATTTCTTAGATAAAGTCGCATCCTCCATATTCGAGGTGAACGGGGAAGGCAAAATATCCATCTATACGGGCAATTACAGCGAATACGCGGAAATCCGGGCGACGCAGCCCGCAGAGGCAAAGAAAGAGGCGACCGCCTCATCCGCGCCAACATCATCTGCGGCCGCATCCCCCAAGGCGGATACCCCGCAAAGGCAAAAGAAGCTGAAGTTTACGTTTAAAGAACAGCAGGAGTTTGAAACCATCGACGCCGATATCGAAGCCATAGAAGCCAATATTGCCGCGTGCTCGAATGCGATCACACAAGTCGCCAGCGATTATGTGCGCCTGCAGGAATTGACGGCGAAGCTGGAACTTTTAAAAGCCGAGCTGGAACAGAAAACGGAGCGGTGGGTGTACCTGAACGAGCTGGCGGAAAAAATAGAAGCGCAGATGACGGAAGCGCAGAAATAGGGCGCGCAAAATATCCTAAGTTTTGTTCCCCGCAGGAGAAATCCACATGAAAATACTCATCGACGCGGACGGCTGCCCCGTGGTAGATAGAGCCGTGCGCATAGCCAAAGCGCACAACACCGAATGCCTGATACTGTGCGATACGTCCCACTATTTTGAAAAGGACGGAGCACAGACGCTTGTGTTCTCCAAGGGTGCGGACAGCGTGGATTTTGCGCTGGTCAACCGCGTTGCGCCGGGGGATATCGTGATTACGCAGGATTACGGGCTGGCCGCCATGTGTTTGGCGAAGCGCGCCATTATACTCAACCAGAACGGCATGCAATACACCGAGGACAACATAGACGCGCTGCTGCTTGCCCGCCACACGGCGCGCAAAATCCGCAACGCGGGCGGCAGGCTCAAGGGACCGCATAAGCGAACCGCCGAGCAGGATCAGCAGTTTGAGGCGGCGTTGTTGGGGTTGTTGGGGGAGTAAGGAAAGGGAATAGAGGAGTGAGGCGCGCCTGAATAGAGGCGCGCTTGTTTGAGCGGAGTGGTTTATTTGTTTGACGGACTTCGGCATTCGTTTGGATAGCATGGGCGGGATTAAGCCGAATTATCGCTGGAGAGGTAGGAAACAGGACAAGGTTAAAATAATATGTGATTATTGTAAAATAACGGTATATATACTATTATATATAGTGTAAAATGTTGTTAATTATTGCATGGGGAGCTGTAATTATGCCTATTGTTGAAAATCGGTTAGAGCGTGCAGCAGTTGAGAAGTTGTTTGCAGAAAGAAAGGACTTTATTGTAATCGGTCTTACCGGAAGGACAGGCAGCGGCTGCACGACAGTAGCAAATCTTCTAACTAAGAGTTTTAAAGAATTACAACCTCCATGCCCAACGAAGCATGGTGATTTTAATGAGCGTCAATATGAAATCGCATACGACTATTCAAAGCCTACGTGGACTCCATTTATGCTCATTGAAATGAAACATATTATTTTTACTTTTATTGTTGAAAATGATCTGGATTCATTTATGGCCTTTATCCAAAGCACTACCGGTGAGACGGTTGACTTAAACAATCTTCGTTTAGAATACGCAGAGCTACATAAGACACGTTTGTATTATAAGGAATTCGTCAGAAATCTCACTTCAAAAGGTGAAAACGTACCTGGCGATGATGCAATTTATAAGTATTACTTCACCGATATACCTAAATTCTACGAAAAATTTCAAAGTGCTATTCCTCCGAATTGTTATACAAAACTACTTCAAAGAGTCGGAGATAATATTAGAGCCTCCGGAAAAGCCTTTTGTAATGATATTTCGCCTGATAATATTCTGAATCTGGCACAAAGAGTGAACATGCTCATAAAAATCTTAAGGCGTAGAAATTTGAATACAAGAAAAAAAGTTTTAGTTGTAATTGATGCCCTGAGAAATCCATTTGAAGCGACTTTCTTTAAAGATAGATATTCTGCATTTTACTTGTTTTCTATTAATACTACTGATGAGGAACGAAGAAATCGCCTTGCAAATAAAGGTTTGAAATATGCAGATATTAAAGCCTTGGATAAAAAGGAATATCCCTCTAGAAATAATACAATAGAAGATTTTTATCAAATCAATATTGAAAAAACAATAGAAATTGCTGATGTTCATATTGACAATCGCAATGAGTCAACGGGGGACTTTTCATTTACGAAACAGCAATTAGTTAGATATGTTAGTTTGATAATGCATCCTGGCTTAGTATCACCTACCCCAATTGAACGCTGTATGCAGATTGCATACGATGCGAAGCTAAATTCAGGGTGCCTTTCGCGTCAGGTAGGCGCTGTAATTTCAGATGCTGAGTATAATACAATAGCCGTAGGCTGGAACTGCACTCCCTCAAACCAAATTCCATGTAATATGAGATCACTATTTTCTCTAATAAGAGAAGACTTAGATGATAAGTGTAGTATGAGCGAATTTGAACGAACCAATGTAAAGTATAAAAGGTTCCTGAAAAGGAAAACAGCTAATATTCATTTTGATAATTTAGGTGGAAGGATTTGCTCATATTGTTTTAAAGATGCGTATAATGCTTTCAAAGCGCAAAAAAACCAAGTGTATACTCGTTCGATTCATGCCGAGGAAATGGCATTTTTACATGCAGCTAAAATAGGTAGTGCTTCCGTACGCGGGGGATATTTGTTTACAACTGCTAGCCCTTGTGAGCTGTGTTCTAAAAAAGCATGTCATACAGGGATATCTAAGATTTATTACATTGATCAGTACCCCGGCATATCGTATGAGCACATAATAAATTGTGGTAATAATGTTCCTGAGATGTTGTTATTTCATGGTGCAATTGGACGAGCATATATACAACTTTATACACAAATACTGCCATATAAAGACGAATTATATATGTTACTAAATTTAACTTTTAAGGCCAAAAAACACAATATTCAAATCCGTACAATGAACAATAAATGCAAATTGAAGAGAACATAAAGTGCAAATTCTACCTAACGTTAGACCATTGAGCAACAAACGTTTGGTCTTTATATGCACTTCACTTTTATTTCCCCCACACTCCACCTCCACAAAACATCTACTCGCGCGAGACTTCCTCGCGGAACATTACTCCATATCCACGAAGATCAAAGGAGTAAAAGCACTATGAATGAAGTTGAAAACTATAAATCAGAGATTTGCTCATTGTTTTCTGATTGGAAATCACGTCCCCACCATTATAATCAGGTTTTTAATTATGATGGAATTATCGATCCGAAAACTTGGTTTCATTTGAAAGAGCAGAATAAACCCAGAATTTTATTTGTATTAAAAGAGGCCTATCATACGAGTGATTTTCAAGGGACAGAATATGATCTGGCCGATGACTTGCGAACGAATGGGCCATGGGGCAGTGTATGGTTGCGGGTCGCAGAATGGGCATATGGGCTAATGTTCACTACTACGGAAAAACTTCAGCGTTATAAGGAACTTAGTTCGGATGAGGCAAACAACTGTCTACGACAGATTGCTATCTTAAACCTTAAGAAGAGTAATGGAAAGTCTTCCAGTCAGATGGATGATATCGGAAACTACGCGAAACACGATGCAGACTTGATACAACGAGAGATTGAACTGATATCACCCAACGTTATAGTTTGTGGCTATACTTTTGAGGCTTTGAATTCGGTCCTGAATTCTCCTTTTAACAAATCAAAAGCCTATTGTGATAATTGGTATTATCGAGACACTCGTGGCCGGATATTTCTTGATTATTATCACCCTGCGAATCATTATCCTGCGTTAATGAATTACTATGGTCTTACTGCGATATACCAACAGGCGTTGCTTAATTCTGCTATGAAAGACTAGGGGGTCATTATGACGATTTGGGAATTAGGGAACACATTGAAAGAAATGTACGAAGGTAATAACGGTGATAAAACGGCTATGATACATCTTTTTGCAATCAAGTATGCAAATGAAATTAGGAATAATGGTTATACTCCCGCAGAAATACTAAAGGTTGCACAAATGCCAGAATCCTATTTTGCCGAAATAAACAAAGGTATTAAGTTAGCTAAATATGTTGATGTAAAAGAAAGATATCGCTAAAATCCAATTTTTTAATAAGTTTGATGCGAGGGTAAAATGATCAATAGTTTTTCGTGTACAAATCTTTTTTCGAAAAATGTTGCTCGGTTGATCGCTTTTTACCATGAAAAACTGGGGATACCGATTAGAAACGTTATTGTTGACGACTCTGATGGCGTTCATCTGGGGTTTCTTGAAAACGCCCCGACAATATGTATCTGGGATGCAACTAAATGGGGAGTGCCTGCTAATGGACCGGCATCCTTCGTTTTTATATGCGATCATCTGGATGCAACCTGTGAAGAGCTGAAGAATAAAGGGCTCGTTTTTGATCCGCCTGTGAAATTCGAGTGGGGTACCTATGAGCTGAGGCTGAAAGATCCGGATGGCAATGAAGTCGTTGTTGTAGAATATCAGGGGCAATAGGCAGCCATTTTTAAGAGCAGCGGCTGATACGCGCTGCGAATGATGTTTGGGCAATGCTATCTTTTTCCGTACTCCACCGCCACGAACATCTTCCCGTTCTTGAGCGGGAATTCCTCGCGGAAAGTCACGGAGTACCCGATGCCCGCAAGCGCGGAGACCAGCGCGGCCTCCTCAATATCCTGATGCAGCGCGCCGATGCCCTCAAACGCGTGCATATACGGGGAAGAAGAAACGAACGCCGCCGAACTGTTCTTTTGTATCACACAGCACAGCGTTTTGGGCGCGCACTCTTTCACGCGCTCTATAAACGCGTCTATTCCTATGTATTCCACTAATAAATCCGCAATCAGCAGCTCCGCCGTGCCCAATTCGGGGCAGGGCTTAGATAAATCCGCCTTTACGAGCGTAAGCTTTTCGCCCAAGCGCGCATGGCGCGCGCGGCAGGCATCGAGGTAGTCTTGGTTCACGTCCACGCCGGTGACGCGGTCGATGGTGGTCGGGTCGATGTGCTCCAATCCGTTGCCGCCCGCCACGCCCCAGATCATGATGGTTCTGGCGGGATGGCGCAAAAGCCGCCGCCGGGTCAGTTCGCTGAGCGCCTGCAGCTGTTCAATGCCTTGCATGGACATGTGGGCTTCGTAATCCGAAAGCTGCAGTTCTTCCCACGGATGCGGCATAGTCTCCCCTTTCTTTACGTTGAAGGTTCCACCCTCAAACTCCCGCTTAGGGCCGTAACGGCCCTAAGAACCCATTTGGGAAAACGTCCTATTCTAGGACGTTTTCAAGGAAGTATTCCAAAATAACAGTCTCTTGGGTAGAGGTTCGGCGGTAAAGCACCAGAAGGTTTTTACTGTTTCTTTGAACGCCTTATTAGGCGTTCACTATGGGATTCAAAAGGGACATGTCCCTTTTGTGGGGTGCAGGGGTGAAACCCCTGCAAAACGTCACTCTTCCACCGTAACGCTCTCGCCTGCATCCGCATCCTTTTTCGCCCCGTGGCCATTTCCGAACACCGTGATGCACACGACGGCCAATATGATAATGGCAGTGGATACGAATGCGTTCACGCCAAGCTGTTCCCCGGCGAAGAACCAGCCAAGGAACACGGCGACGATGGGGTTCACGAACGCGTAGGTCGAGGCGATGGTGGGCTTCACGTTCTTAAACAGCCACGAGAAAGATGTAAATCCGGCAAGCGAGCCGAATAACACCAAGTACCCAAACGCCAGCCAAGATCGCGGCGTTATCTGTGCGAGCGAAAATCCCACAAAATCGCCTTTCACGGCCGCAATACCGGTGAGCAGCACGCCGCCCACGATCATCTGCACACCGGTGGATAATAAAGGCGTCGCGGGCATGCGCGCCGTGCGCGAATAGATCGCGCCCGTCGTCCACGAAAAGGAAGCGAACAGCAGCGCGCCTACACCCAGCAGGTTCAAACCGTGGGCGGCTACTTCGCCTGGGTTCCAGACCAGTACCACGATGCCAGATAACCCAAGGAGTATGCCGAGTATGCTGCCCACGTTGGGCTTTTGCAGCTTGGCGATAAAGCTGTATGAAGCAATCCAAAGCGGCACGGTGGCGACGATTACGGATGCTATGGAGGTGGGGACCAACTGCACCGCCAATGTCACCATAGCGTTGGAGCCTACCAACAGCAGCGCGCCTACGATCGCGCCGTTTCGCCACTCTATGGCGGTGGGGCGCGGCTGGCCGCTTAGCCTGCAGGAAACATACAGTATCGTTCCCGCGATAGCAGCCCGCGCGGCGACCATCAGGAACACGGGCATGGTCTCGATGGCATATTTCATGGCGAGAAACGTGCCGCCCCAAAATAGGTATACGGAGGTCAGCGTCAGCGCGAACAAAAGCGGGTGGGCCTGCCGGGCATCATTGCCCTGTTTTAACTGTTTCACAATCTACCTTCTGACTATTCATTACGCGCGGATATCTGCCGCGCTCATGCCATTATAACGCCGCTTGCCGTGAAAGTGTATAGAAATTCGCGCCGTGAATACATACAATTCATGGGGAGTTATTCCAGCCGTTTCCTCCCCTGTTTTTGCCACCTTTACAAAGCGTGTGCGTCATATTACCATAACAGCAGGAACCGGAGGGGGTACGTATGAGCAACGAGGGCAAGGAAAAAGGGAAGACCGCGCGCATGATCCGCGCAGGCCTTATTTTGGTTGCGCTCGCGGCGCTGCTCGTGCTTGCGCGCACGCTTTATGTCGTGCTCGAAGACCCCATGCAGGCGTTCAAAACGCCGCATCCCGTTCTTACCCCGACAGCGGTGCCCACGGCGTCGCCCACGATAGCGCCGACCGCCGCGCCCGGCGTGTCGCCTACGCCTACACCCGTTCCCACACCCGTGTTCACGCCCGCAAACATGGACTACATGAATGATCGCGTGAACATCCTGCTGCTCGGTTACGATAGCAGCCCGGAGCGCACGGTGGAAGGGGAAGAGCTATACCGCGACGAAACCAACGATTTTCGATCCGACGTGCTCATGCTGCTGACGGTGGATTTCAAAGGCAAAACCGTGCACCTCGTATCCGTTCCGCGGGATAGTTATGCGCCCATCTACACCGACAAGGGCACTTTATACAGCAAACACAGCACGTGGAAGATCAACGCCGCGTTTGCAAAGGGCGGCAGCGAAGGCACCCGCGGCTTCAAGTTCGCCATGCAGACGGTATCGCATCTGCTCGGTGTGCCCATCGATTATTACGCGTCGGTGGATATGGACGGGCTCAAAGGCGTGGTCAACGCCATGGGCGGCGTAAACTACAACGTGGACCTGACCATACACCTCAACGGCCGCACGCTTCGCCCCGGCTACCAGAAGCTCAACGGGCAGGATGTGCTCGATTACGTGCGCGCGCGCAAGGGCATCAGCACGGATGTGGGCCGCAACGACCGCCAGCAGCGCATGCTGTTCGCCATATTCGAACAGCTCAAGAGCAAGGATCAGCTTAAGAATTTCCCGAAGATATACCGCAGCATCAGCAAATACATCCGCACCAACCTGAATGCGGAGCAGGTGGCGGCAATCGCCGCGTTCGGCATGCAGTTGGATATGGACGATATCCACCGCCACACGCTGGAGGGTGAATATCGCAGCAACACGCCTTATTCGAGCGCCAATTACTATTTGATAGACAACGCAAAGCTCGCCGCGCTCATCAAGAGCATATTCGGCATCGATATCCCCACCAACCCGCGCTACGACATCAACTATGTGCTGGCCGATATAGCGGCACGCGAGGCGAGAGGCGATGCATCCGACGCGGACTACCTGCTCTCGCTCAATAAAGTCAAGCAGGCGGCGGCCGATCCGATGCAGCCCGCCGCATCCAACGCGGCGAAGGCGCTTACCGATCAAGTAGAAAAGCTGCGCAAGTTGTGCACGCGCTCGGATGGCTCTAATCTGGATATCCCGTTCGATATCCGCGCCATGCGCGCGGGGCAATCCGCGCTCTATTCTCGCATGATCGCGCTGTGCACCGCGGCTAATGTATCGCAGCGGGACGTGAGCAGATCGCGTCTGCCCGAATCCGTATATAAGTCGCTGCCCGCGCGCGCCGCCACGCCCGTGCCATCCGTGACACCCGTGCCGTCCACAACGCCCGGGGCGTCGCCCACAAAGACTCCCGCCGCAACACCTGCGCCTACGCCGGAAATCACGCCTGTACCGGAAGTCACACCCGTACCCGAGATCACACCGGCGGCGTAATAGAGACCTTGGGGGCTCTGCCCCCAAACTCCCGCCCAAGGGACACGTCCCTTGGGTATCACTATAAGCAAACGCCCAATTGGGCGTTTGCTGGGATAATATCAGAAGAATGCAAGCACCTTCTATACGACTAGAAGGGGGGATTGAGGGATCGGTTGTGAAGCCGAATGCTTCACATTTAATCCTTATATGATGCCCGAATGTACCATTCGGGGCACGTACGTTTCCCCCAACATAAAAAATTCTCGTCGCCGCCCCAAAGGCGGCGATACCTTTTCCCCACCATAAAACAGAATCTTTCTGCAGCACTATGCTTTAAAATAGCTCAATAAAGCGAATTTGTGGTATCATATTGATACATGCAATCACTTTCGCGGAGGTTACGACATGAAGGTACTGGTACTCACCGGCAGCCCGCATGCACATGGAACCACAGCGCATCTGGCCGATGAATTCTGCGAAGGCGCACGTGAGGCGGGCAATGAAGTCATTCGCTTTGATACCGCCATGCTGATACTGCGTCCCTGTCTTGGCTGCCGCTACTGCCGCGAGCACGACGGCGATTGTGTGCATAGCGACGATATGCGCCATATCACGCCCGAACTCCTGAGCGCCGATGTGATCACACTCATTACTCCAATCTACTATCACGGCATGACCTCACAGTTAAAGCGCGTCATAGACCGCATGTATGCCCCCAACCATCAGCTGCGCGGCATGAAAAAAAGTGTGATGCTCATTGCTGCGGGTGAGGGGAAAGAGCTCAGGGTTATGGATAGCCTCGTGGAACAGATCCGCGCCATCTGCCGCTATATGCGCTGGGAGGTAGCCGATATGCTGCTTGCGACCAATGCGAAAACGCGTGAAGACGTGGTGAACAGCGTCTATGAAACAAAAGCGCGCGACATGGGGCGCTCCCTGCATAAAGGCTGGGAAACGGAATAAGCTGCAAAAGTAATATGAAAATAGTCATTGCGGGGCGCTAGCAAGCGCTCCGCTTTTTATTATCGTTATTTTCATAACGTGTTTGAATGTCCGTTCGTCGCTGTAACAATAAAATACAAGCGATTTACTCGGAATTATTGGTTCCGAGATTTCAATAAAACACAAACCCCATTACGAAAGGAGAGGGACAATAAGGACGCGAACAGGAAAAGATTGCTGTCGATATTGACAGCCGCGATGCTGTTTTCGGCACTGGCAATGCCTTCTGTGGCATATGCACTCGAGCCCAACCAGATCGAAGTGACCATCAGCAGCGAAACCGTAGTAGCGGATAAGGCCGAAGCAGCGGGGGGCGCTTACACAGGCGAGGATGGCGCAGCCATCGTTCCCGATACAACCGGCAACGGCTACACCTACACGGGCAGCGACGAAAATGTGACGGATGTCTCCCTGCAGGGCTCGCAGGAAGATCTGAACATCGTAAAGGATGAAGCTTCCAGTACCATTCCCAACAGCGCGGTGACAGGCGCGGATGGATCGTATGACGCAAGCGGCATCAACGCGAACGACATCTACCTTGGCTCCTACACAGGCGCGGGCGGGGCATACACCTCCGATAAATCCGCATTTTACGATGAAGACGGCGGCGCGTTATCGGGCGGATTGCCCGATGGCGATGATGTGACACAGAATGGAGATATGGCGGCCGCCATACTCGACAGCAAGGGCATTGAAGCCGAAGACGGAAGCGAATACCTTGTGGTCGTCGGCGAAACCGTAATTTCCGGCGATAAAAAGGTACAGGAAGTCGCCGTGACCAACGCGGATGGCGATGTGGTTGCGGGGTATGAAGTCACGCTGGAGGCAAACGCCACCCGCAACGACCAGATATTCGACTCTGAAGGCGGCGTGAGCATCACCGGCAAGACCAACATCGTACTGACCATCGACATCACACGCAGCATGGACACCGAGTTTGACGGCAGCGACGACACCCGTTGGGATGTGCTCAAACAGGCGGCGTCCGAATTCATCGACATCGTGTACGGCGTTGAGCGCGACAGCGGCGGAAACATCACCAATGCGGGCTCTCTCAACGAGAACATTGAAATCTCCCTAGTAGTATACAGCGGCGGCGATAACGACGTAGTGGCGCGCACCATAACGGTGTCCGGTTCGGGCAGCAAGGTGTTCACCAGCGCGAATGTGACTGAACTGCTCAGCTACTTCTCGGCTTCCAAGGCGCGTACCGCCATGGATGACCCCGTCAATATGCTCCAGAACAGCGGCACCAACTCGCAGGCCGGATACATGGAAACAGCCAACCTTGTGGATGCGCTGATGTCCCCCAGCTACGGCGTGGCGGCTGAAAACATCCATGTGGTGTTCATGACGGACGGCGAGGCAAATACCTACTACGCCAACGCGAACGACACCACCAGCAGCGTTTCTTACGGCAGCGGCAATACAACGACCGCCGGCCAGAAGGGCGCAGACGCGGCAGTCGCGCTTCTTGAAAAGGGCGTATCACTGCACAACGTAGCCATCAACGACGCGAGCGAAGCGGCGAATGTATCCAGTTACATGGACCCGAACAAATCGGGCGGCTACTTCCACAACAAGCTGGACGCGGCGGACGGCGCGGATGACGACAAGGTGGATTACAGCCTCTTCGGCGTGAATTACACCTGGGCGAATACGCCTGAGGCAATCGTGGAAACGTACAGGACAATCGCACAGCAGATCGTCAACGACGCAATAGTGGCGACTGAAGCCCGCGTGATCGACGTAATCCCTGCCGGGTTCGATATCTACTTCGTGAACGGCAATACCGAGCTCAAGGTGGTGGGTACCGATGCAGAAGGCAACACGGTGATCGAATGGTACATCGGCAACCTGAATAACGGCGCGAATTACAGCACGCGGTACTTCCTCGTACCCAACTCCAACCTTGGCGGCGCCTATACCTACGGCACGGCGTACACCAACGACTCGGCGATACTCTTCGCCAAACCCGTCGCAAACGGCGGCGATGAAATCGCCATCGTGCTCGACAGGCCCGCCGTGGTCATCGACCCGTACGCGGACGACGACACGGTGGAGGAGAATTACTCGAACGACGGGTTCAGCTTCAACCTTCTAAACGGCAGCACAGGCGGCGCTTCGGGCGGCGCAGTATACAATATACTCAGCGACTCCACGGCGGCCAACAAGCTGCAGGCTGTAGGTACCACGGTATCGGATACCGCGGTGGTCGGCGTCACCAACGCCCTGATCGGCGGCGTATCCGCGACAGTGACCTCCGACGGCTCCGGCGGGTTCGTGTTCGAAAACGCCAGCGTCAGGGTAAAGGTCGCGGCGGACGGTACGGTATCCTATGAACGGCTGGGCAACTGGGACAGCGCGTGGGGCGATACGCTCAACATCACATTCGATTATGAGATAGGCTTCACAGCAAACGGCAACGGCGTAACGCTCATCGGCACAGCCGGAACCTCCGCAGCCAGCGCAAGCATCACGCTCAAAGCCCCCGGCGACGATGGCGATAACGGAAATGGCGGCGATGACGACGATGACGACGGCAATATCCCGCTTGGACCGGGCGGAACCGATGCTATTCCTCTGGGCGTACCGAGCACCGGCGGTGGTATTGAGCTCTACTCGGTAGAACTCATACTTGCCTCCCTTGCCGCACTCACGGCGCTCAGGGTGAAGGGAAAGAGAAACAAGGATTAGACGATGCGATCAACACAAAAAGGGCTGCCAGCCGGCAGCCCTTTTTTATATAAGCGTGACTGTTATTGCGTAATGATGGGCGTTTCATCCGGAAACTTATTCTGTTCGGTGCGCGTGACCTTTCCGGCCTCATCGTAGGTTTCGATGATCCGCTTGACGTGGATGAGCTGCCCGTTCTTGTCGAACTCGTAATAATCCGTATGATAGACATTTGCGCCATCCCGCGTGCCGGTCACGATCTGCTTGGTCTTCGGGTCTGCCTCCGCGTTGTCGAGGCAGAACGCGTAAACAAATTGCTGTTCTTTCTCGTTCCACAGCCAGTAATACGCGGGGATATTCGCACCTGCCGTCGTCCATGCCGTTACGCCGATATCGTTGTAGCCGTCGAAGTTCATATCCGTCAGCGTCAGCCCGCCTTCTTTATCGAAAGCCTGCGTATAGCCGCCGAAATCGTCCTCTTTCCAAACCTTAAGTATGGCGTCCTTCATGGAAATGGTCTGGATAAGCGTATCGCCCTTGTACACATCGATATCGCGGAGGCCGTACATGCAGGAAAGTACCTTGCCATGCACTTTCAAAGTAAACGTCCTGTCTCCAACAGTCATGGGGTAAGTCAGCGTATATTCTTCGCCTTCCAGCTCACAGCCCGGCGCGGGTGTATTCGCAGGGGTCGGCGCGGCGGTAGGCTCCGCTGTGGGAGCAGGCGAGGGCGTTACCTGCACGGGCGCAGCCGTTGGAGATTCCGTCAGCGCGGAAACGGGCACGGGTTGGGCGGTCGAACATCCGCTGACGGCCATCGCCAGACACAAAAGGAAAATACAGATACTTTTTTTCATTCAAATACTCCATCCGGGAAACGGACTTTCCCTGAAAACACTTTATTTGATATACCCGATGGTTGATGACAGCTTCATCAACCAGTCCTAGCGGAGGACAAAGGAATGGATATATCCCGCTATCATTATACCGATCCCGTACAGCGCGCAGGCCGAGCAGATGAATCCCGGCAGAAATATCAGAATGAAATTTCGCTTTCTGCGCGCGCTGTTTCGGATATCATTGCATTGATAAACCGCCACGCAGGCCAAAACCATCGGAACAGTTCCAAAAGCAAGCCATAAAAAAGCAAGTTCCCTATAGGTGAAGGGAATCATGGCCATGGGTGAAACTGCTTCGTTCGGCCCGAAAAGGGCTATCGTCCCCAATATGAAAACGGCAGCCGAACCAATCCCATAGATACTGTTAAAAATAACCCTGACGGTCTTTGTTCCGTGCATGTATACTCCCGCTCAACAGTTCCTTAAAGTTCAATATGTCCTATCTGACGACATGCGCGTCAGCTTTCACCCCGGGGCATCCGCAAGCGTATGCCCGTTTCGGCCTGCAAACGGTCCACCGGACCGTTCGCTGCCTGCGGCATCGGCCTCAACCCTTGCACAAATGCCGGCCGCGCCGTCAGGCGCAGGCATTTGTGTGAAACCCGCCGCACCAGCTCGCAGAAATGCCTTGGCATTTCTGCGAAATTTATACGAATATTTGCCCCGAAAGATACAGCGCCGCGCGCCCGCCAATACGCACGCGCTCGCCGTCCATTCTGCAATGCAGCGTGCCGCCGCGCGCGGAAACCTGTTTGGCAAGCATCTGCTCCTTATTGAGCCTGTTTGACCAGTAAGGGATCAGCGTGCAGTGCGCAGAGCCCGTGACGGGGTCTTCCGCAATGCCCACCTTGGGCGCGAAAAAGCGGGAAACAAAATCCGTCCCCTGCTCGTCGCCGGGCGCGGTGATGATAAGCCCCATGCCAGTAAGTCCCTTTACCAGTTCGATATCAGGCTTCGCTTCGCGGACTGCCTTCGCATCCGGCAGTAACAGCATAAGATCGCGCGATAAATGCGCTTCGAGTACCGGCGCGCCGACGGCTTTTGCCATGGCAGCATCCACCGGAATGGGCTCGGGTGAACGCGCGGGGAAATCCAGCTCAAACAGACCCTTGCTGCAGCGGACAGTAAGCTCTCCGCTGACTTGCGTGTGAAAACGCATGCACTGTATGCGCGGAGCGATATACCGCGCTATGATATACGCCGCGCCCAGCGTGGCGTGGCCGCACAGGTCGATTTCCGCCGTGGGCGTAAACCACCGTAGGCCGTAATCGCCCACATCGCTGCGTTTGTGCACAAATGCCGTTTCAGAGAGGTTGTTTTCTGCGGCGATCTGCTGCATGGTTGCTGCTGCAAGCTCCTGCTCCGTAACACACACGCCGGCCGGATTGCCGGAAAACACCGCGTCCGTAAACGCGTCTACAACATAATACCGCAAATTAAACTCCTCCTTCTTCGTATTGGAATGTATGTACTGACCCCTAGCGGGACGCCGCCCTTTGCGAAACCGGGCACTGCGTTCTGCAGCGGTTGCAGTTGCAAACGGAAAACCCGCGCGCATTGTTCTCATAGGTGTGCGCGCGGCACAAAAGCTGGTTGGCGGATACGCCGTCGAGCGCGTGGGCGGGGCAGTTGTCCATGCAGATACGGCAGCTTTTGACGCAGGGGCTTTCGATCAGCGGATCGGAAACAAGCGCGAGATTGGTCAGCACCACGCCGATGTTGACCATCGACCCGTACTGCGGGCTTAAAAACAGCGCGCTTTTGCCTATGCCGCCCAGACCCGCGAGCTGCGCGGCGTGGCGCATAGAGAGGATGCCCCGGCCTTCGGTGCGCTCGGCGTCCCAGTATTCGTAAGGGCCGTCGCAGGGAATTGGCGCGGCTTCGCCGCCCATTTCCTCTATTTCGCGGCTGAGCGCGAGCGATATTTCATCCACCTGCGCGAGCGTGAGGTTGCTGAAGTGGCAATATGCAATGCGCGGGCTTACGCGCGTAAGTCCCTTGGGCATGTGCTTGAGGAATACTACCGCGCTTTGGAACGCGGAGTAAATATCGCGCGGATGGAACCCTTCGGGCGCGCCCTCAAAACGGTCGGCGGCGGCTATGCCGCAGGCGTCCGCGCCCAGCGAAAGCGCGAGTTCCTTGATTTTCTGTTCGATGCCCATACCCTTGCCCCCTCCTGTTTTGCCTATGGTACCACGCGAACTGATGCTTGTACAGTATATGGCTATAAATGGTTGCATAGGTATCGGCTCATAATGAGCCGACGATATTCTATTTTGCAGGGGGGAACTGCCGCCCCCCCCTGCGCCCTCTATGGCGTTTGCATAGAGATTTCTAAGTTTGTGAAACAAGCTATAGGGGGCGCGGGGAGGCGGAGCCACGCGCTGCCTGCGGCAGATGAAGCGTAGCGGAAGCCCAGTGAGCAAGGAAGCGCAAGGAAACGGCTATGCCGTGACTTAGCGTGACCATTGCGAACTGTTAAGCCCTCCCGCTTTATAATAAAAAAATACTCCGTCGCCGCCTATAGGCGGCGATACCTCTGATATTCTTAGAAACTCGTTGCATGAAGGCTCTAATATCTTCCGACAGCCAGCGGGCAAATTACGCGGCAGCGGTTGCAGAGTATTAACTCCGTACCGTCGGGCGCGCGTCCCATGGAAAAATTCAGGCAATGTTCTGCATTAAGTTTATGATCCGCTAATGCGTGTACCGGGCAGTTTTCCTCGCAAAGCCTGCAATCCGGCAGACAGTTGCCTATGCACATCGAGTCAGGCTGCAGGTCCAGATTGGTGATCACCGCCCCGATATTCACAAAATTCCCGAACCTGCCGTTGATGAGCATCGTGCCCCGTCCATGCACCCCCAACCCCGCGAATACTGCCGCGTGTGTTAAATTGATGAGTCCGCGCCCGAGCCTGCCATGTTCGTTATATTGCTCAAGCGGCCTTCCGGCAGGTACGGGCATTGCGCCCGCGCCCATGCTTTCAATATCCAGGCTTGCTTCGAAGGATATCCGGTCCAGTTCTCTGTCCGCCACTTCCATGGCCTGCTGATACGCGACAAGAGAGTCGCTCAGTACAAAGCTTCGGGGCAGTCTGCGCAGGAATACGACAACCGAGCGCGCAGCAGGGAATATGTTTGCGGGATGCATTTCCCACGGGTCGGCGTCAAAACGTTCAATCCCCGCGATACCGCAGGCATCCGCCCCCAGATCCAGCAGAATTCGTTTGATAATCTTTTCCATGACTGCCCCCTCCTGCACTCTATCAAGAGTCTATGAGCGGCACCCTCCCGATCAGCACACAGGAATTACCAGAAATGCGCGTGTTTTGTGTTTTCATGCGGCAGAATATTGTTTTAAAAATGTGGCGGGATTTGATGCCCGCCTTAAAAAAGTGCCACATTTTGTGTAATTTGCGCCATAGTGCCAACATTGCGATGCCACATGCGGTTGGTTTAATAGACGCATCCCAATGAATAGGAGGTCCGCCATGAAAACCGTATTTCAGCGAATTGAAAAGAAATACCTGTTGGATGCCTTGGCCTGCCGCACGTTGCTGCTGCGCATTCGCGACCAGCTCACGCCGGACGCTTACCCCCGATATACCGTAAGCAACGTGTATTTCGATACGCCGGATTGGCTGCTCGCCCGCCGCTCCATCGAGCAGCCGCATTTAAAAGAAAAACTCAGGCTGCGCGGCTACGGCGTGCCCGCTTCAGCCGATACCGTATTTCTGGAGCTCAAACGTAAGGTGGACGGCGTGGTATATAAACGCCGGGAGGCCATGACGCTTGCTGAAGCTGAGCGGTATTGTAAAACCGGGCGGCACAGCGGCGGCTCGCAGATATGGAACGAGCTGGAGTATTTTCAAAGGCTGTATCACCCCGAGCCCAGAGTTTACCTCGCGTATGACCGCCGGGCGTTTACCGGCAAGGAAGACCCTGCGCTCCGGTTGACGCTGGATACGAATATCCGCTTTCGGACAGACAATCTGCGTCTTGGTGCGGGCGATTGGGGCAGCCAGCTCATGCAGGATGGGGATTGCCTCATGGAAATCAAGGCCGATGGGGCCATGCCGCTGTGGCTAAGCCATACGCTTTGCGATCTGTCCATATTCCCCACGTCCTTCTCCAAGTATGGAGCAGTATATAAAAATGCCCTTTGCGGGCAAAGGAGTGTGCTGGCCTGTGTTTGAATCGGTATTATCCACGGGTATTCTTACGGTAGGAAACGTGTTGCTGTGCTTGGCCGTATCCCTCGCGCTCGGACTTTTTATTTCTATTCTTTATGCAAAACGGGGCGGCTGCAGCAAAAACTTCGCGATAGCGCTCGCGCTGCTTCCGGCTTTGGTACAGCTCGTTATCCTGATGGTCAATGGCAACCTTGGCGCGGGCGTGGCCGTCGCCGGTGCGTTCAGTCTGGTACGGTTCCGTTCCATCCCCGGCAGCGCGCGTGAAATCGTGGCCATATTCTTTGCGATGGCCGTGGGCCTTGCCTGCGGTATGGGGTATCTCGCGTTTGCGGCGGCGTTTACAGTCATCATCGGCATTGCACTGTTCGTATTAAGCGTAACCCGCTTTGGCGAAAGCGGCGAACAGGAAAAGGATCTTCGCATCACCATCCCCGAGGAGCTCGATTACACCGGCGCGTTTGACGATTTGTTTGCGCAATACACCAATGGGGTAGCGCTCGATCGCGTCAAAACGGTCAATCTGGGCAGTATGTATGAGCTTCGCTACAGCGTGAAGCTCAAGGATGAACGCAGGGAAAAGGAATTCATAGACGCTTTGCGCTGCCGCAACGCCAATCTCACCGTGGTGCTGGCGAAAAAATCCCTGCAGGAAGCGCTGTAGGAGTACTGCACGTATCGCCGCCGTCACTCTCGGCGGGATACGCCTCGAGCTTCGCGGCGGCGACGAAAATGTATTTTATTTAATAGCGGGCGGGCTTCGCCCCCCGCACCCCCTGAGATACGATGATATGTCGGGTTCTCTGCCCGCAATACTGGGTGAACTTCCTGACTATACCCTCTCTTCTCGGGCAAACCAATTATTAGTGAGGTGCTATCATATGAAACATCGATTTCTAAGGGCGGCGGCGTTGTTTACCGCGCTGCTGCTCACGGGCTGTACGGCGGCAACGAAGCCGCCATCCGCCACAGCCGCAGCGACTCCCGCTGCGACTGAACAGGCAACGGCAACGCCTGAAGTTACGGATGCGGATGCGGTGCCCACGGCGGGCAAAATTACAATGGCCAACGCCGAATTTGACGAAAAGGACGCCTATACCGATTGGCAGAGCGACGCGTATACCACTGTAACGTTCAGCGGTACAAGCATCACCGCGAACGGCACCGGCGCGCAGATCGACGGCAGCAAGCTGACAATCACGGCGGCGGGCACGTATGTGCTTTCCGGTACTCTGAGCGACGGATACATACTCGTGGACGCTCCGGACAGCGCGGATGTGCGCATCGTATTGAACGCAGCGTCGATTACCAGCGCATCGGGCGCGCCGCTGTTTGTGAAAAACGCGGATAAAGTGACCATCTCCCTCGCGCCGGGTACGCAGAACACCCTCACCGACGCGGCGGAGTATACGTACGACGCGTATGACAAGGAGGAAGACGAGCCTTCCGCCGCGCTGTTCTCCAAGGCCGATCTCGTTTTCAACGGCACCGGCGCACTCACGGTGACGGCACAGCACAACGACGGCATTACAAGCAAAGATTCCCTGAAAATCGTGGAAGGCACCTTTGACATTACGGCCAAGGACGACGGCATCGTCGGCAAGGATTTCGTGGCCGTGCAAACGGCGCAGATTACCATCAATGCGGGCGGAGACGGCATCAAATCCACAAACGATAAAGAGGAATATCTGGGCTTTATCGCCATAGCAAACGGCAAGTTCACCATCAAGGCAGGCTCGGACGGAATACAGGCAGAGACGGAACTTTATATTGAAGACGGTGACTTTAACATCACCACCGGCGCCGGAAGCGCTGCTGCCCAGAAGAAGGGCGATCAACCCCCGCAGGGCGAAATGCCGCAGGGTGGGCAGGCGCCGCGGGGCGGCCAGCCTCCGCAAGGTGAAAAACCCCAGAACGGAGAAGCGCCCCAAGGCCAGCCCCCGCAGGGCGGCAGAGGCCCCGGCGGTACAACGGATGGCACAAGCTCCACAACCGTGCAGGCGGAAGATACGTCTGCAAATTCCGGTTCCGGCCTGACGATTATCCAAACGGCAGCCAAATCGACCGTGGACGGTACAAGCTCGGCGACCGTGAACAACACACAGGGCAATACTGCGGCGAATGCGCCCGCGAATGCACAGGGGAGCGGCAATGCCGCCGTTCCGACGGCAACGGACGAAACCTCGTCTGAAAGCTTCAAGGCGCTCAAAGCGGGTACATTCGTCACGATCATGGGCGGGTCGTTTACCATCGACGCGCAGGAAGACGCCGTGCACTCCAACGCCATCGCCATACATGGCGGTTCGCTTACCATCGCGGCGGGCGACGACGGTATCCACGCCGATGACAGCATTCTCATCGCAAACGGTTTGATCAGCATTACGTCGAGCTATGAAGGCGTGGAAGGTCTGCGCGTGGATATCACCGGCGGCGAAGTGGATATCGTATCTTCCGACGACGGCCTGAATATCGCGGGTGGCAACGACAGCAGCGGCGGCGGCAACGATATGTTCGCGGTCACGCAAGGCGCGCGTTTCATCATCAGCGGTGGCAAGGTGCATATCAACGCTTCCGGCGACGGGCTGGATACCAACGGCTCCGGCACTATCACCGGCGGTGAGGTCACCGTCAGCGGGCCGACCAGCAACGGCAACGGCGCGCTCGATTATAACGGCGAATTCGTCATCACAGGAGGAACGCTCATTGCGGTGGGCAGCTCCGGTATGGCACAAGCCCCCTCGGAAAGCACCACGCAGCCGAGCATCGCGGGCAATCTCGATGCCGCGCAGCAGGCGAACACCACATTGACGCTGTTGGACTCGACGGGCAGGGCTATTCTTACCTACAAGCCCAATAAAGCATACCAGTTCGTCGCGTTCAGTTCGCCGGAGCTGCATACTGGCGAAACCTATACCATAGCCGTCAACGGAACAACAGTGAAGGAGGTGACGCTATCGGAAATGGTGACTACTTTCTCCCTCAACGCTGCCATGGGCGGCGGAAGCGGCCAGCGTCAGCCCAATAAGGGGCAGCAGGCGACCGCGCAATAGATCAGAGTATTTCTTCTTTTCTCCCCTTTCAAAAAAGTGCCTATGGCACTTTTTTGAGTTTTACAGGAACCGCCTGTACCAAAGGTACGGCCGGCGGTTCCTGGAAGGAAATCCTTGGCGCGGCAAGGCTTGCGCTCGCGCCGTACATGCACCCGAATGATACATTCGGGTATTCTTCAAGGAATGATGTGCGGCATTTGCCGCACAGCCAACCGCCTGCTCGCGAATGAAGCATAAATGCATAAGGCCCTGCTAAAGCAAGCGGAGAGCCGAAGCCGAGCGCCGCTTGTGCCACCATTGGTGGATGAAGCAGAGTGGTAATGGGGAGCGCGAGGGGGCGAAGCCCCCTCGCATAAAAAAATATCGTCGCCGCCTCTTGGCGGCGATACCTTGTAAATTTGCTCCCAAACGGAGCAATAGTTGACACTGAATACCCGATATTGCGCGTTATTGCCGCACAACCTATAATAAACACAGCGCGCCAACAAAACGCGCGCAAGTTTGGAGGCTCCCTTAAATGGAACGACCCTACGCCAAAGTCAACATTACCGAAAAATCCGAGCGCTCCGTGCGCGCAGGCCACCCCTGGGTATATGGGGAGGAGATCATAGAAAGCGCCGGTACATTCAACAACGGCGATATCGTGGACGTATACACCAAAAAAGGCCGCTGGCTCGGCGCGGGGTATTACAACGATAACTCCAAGATCCGCGTGCGCATCATATCCAACAACACCAACGACCGTTTCGACGAGCAGTTTTACGATCGCCGTGTCCGCCACGCTGTCGAATACCGCCGCACTGTCATGGGCGACGATTTTAGTGCCTGCCGCCTTGTGTTCGGCGAAGCGGATTTCTTCCCCGGGCTGACGGTGGATAAATTCGGCGATATCCTCGTCACCGAAGTGCTCTCCCTCGGCATGGATAGGCGCAGGGATATGCTTTACCCGCTGCTTGTCAAGGTTCTTGCGGAACAGGGCGTCAAGGTACGCGCCATATTCGAGCGCAACGAGGATTCGCTGCGCGATAAGGAAGGCCTGCCCAAGTACAAAGGCTTTTACCGCATGGATGGCCTGCTGGAAGATCTGGACGGCCACACCGAAATATGCGAAAACGGCATATTCTACGATGTCGATTATATCAACGGCCAGAAGACAGGCTTCTTTCTGGATCAGAAATACAACCGCCTCGCTGCCGCGAAACTGGCGCAGGGCCACAGCGTGCTCGATTGCTGCACACATACCGGCGCGTTTGCGCTCAACGCCGCAAAAGCCGGAGCGACACGGGTGACGGCGGTGGATATTTCGCAGGACGCGCTCAATATGGCGCAGAAAAACGCCATCCGAAATGGTCTGGAAGCCAACATGCGCTTTTTAAAGGCGGATGTGTTCGATCTTTTAACCGAACTGGTGGATACCAAGAACCGCGAATACGACTATATCATACTCGACCCGCCCGCCTTTACAAAAAGCGGCGCGACGTTACGCAACGCGTTCAAGGGCTACAAGGAAATTAATATGAAGGCCATGCGTGCGCTTCCGCGCGGCGGCTATCTCGCTACCTGCTCCTGCTCGCATTTCATGAACCGCGGGTTGTTCGAGCAGATGCTTGCAGAAGCTGCGGCGGACGCAAACGTGCGGTTGCGGCAGATCGAAGCGCGCCAGCAATCCGCCGACCACCCCATGCTGTGGGGCGTGCCGGAAACGGATTATCTGAAGTTCTACCTGTTTCAGGTGTCGTAACGGCGGCGCGGGCAAATCTCTGTGAGGAAGGATCAAATATGCTGCTATACTTAGTAAAATATACTTTAAAAGGCAATGATAAAGGTGCACATGTAAAGCCTGATCACATTGAGTATCTAAAAAAATTATATGATGCGGGAACTTTACTGACGGCCGGATTGTTTATAGGTAAGGTCGGGGGATATCTTTTGTTTAAAACGAAATCCTTTGAAGAAGCGCAGGCATTGGTTGAGAAAGACCCGTATATTGTGCATGGGGTGAGAGACTATGAAATCGAAGCTTGGGATGTCTCACCGTTTCCTCTTAAAGTTGTTGAGTAAACCCCGTCACCGTGGGCAGACAGAGCATCGGGTTCCATAAGAAAAAGCCCGTCCGATTTGGACGGGCTTTGTTGTAACTTTGGTTAGTCTTCCTTGGTTCTATGAACCAGTATGGCTGTGCTGCCAGCGAGAACGCTGAAGGCAATCAGGGCGATACCAGCCATAGAGGCTACGCCGCCGGTGTGGGGTACTCCGAGCGGGATAGCGTTGACCTCTTCATCGGTGCCGGCTCCCAGCGGGATGACCGTGCCGTTGCCGCCATTGTTGCCGCCGTTATTCGTGCCGCCGCCGGGATTTTCACCGGTTCCACCGCCGGGATTTTCACCGGTTCCACCGCCGGGATTTTCACCGGTTCCGCCGCCGGGATTTTCACCGGTTCCCCCGCCGGGGTTTTCACCGGTTCCGCCGCCGGGATTTTCACCGGTTCCCCCGCCGGGGTTATCGGTGCCGCCGCCGGGGTTATCAGTGCCGCCGCCGGGGTTATCGGTACCACCACCGGGGTCTTGCGGGTCTCCGCCCTCTGGTACATAATTGCCGACGTCGTAGTGGCTGTATGCTCCAATGATGGTCAATACGGTCTTATCCGAATTCACCGTAACACGTGTGGCATACTGGTTAGCGTCGTTTCCCATAATGGAATTGAACGTAAAGTCGAGCAGGTCGGTATAGTAGAGTTTGCCATTGCTGTGTACGGTCGCCAGGGAGGCGTCGTACCCCGGTTGCGTTATAATGGACGTCAGGCTGTTCTGCTGATCGACGGTCATCAAATACTTTGTCCAAACAACCGCTGCGGTTGCCTGCTTCACTACCGCGAAATCGATCGGATCGGGAACATCCACTGTTGCGTCTGTTCCGCCGGAACTCGATTTCTCAAAATCCGCAACACTGTCAACTGCCAGTGCTGTTGCCGCCGATGCGGCAAATAATAGGACGCTCAAGGCAACCGATACGATGAGCCGTCGTAATATCATTCTTCTTGCCAACATAATGGTCAGCTCCTTTCTTTTGAATTCGCGGAGAGTTGATTTCTCCGCTTCCAGCAAATCTGCTGGTTACATCGCTTGTATATCAATATTAACAACCAAAACCTTATTGGAAACACCCCAATATCTCGCAAACGGCCTCATCTTGGTCTCATTTCAGTCTCATTTTAAATATGTTCCATGTATTTCCTCGTTTGTATGTTAAATTCCATAATATCGGCAAGCGCGTCAGTATTCCGCACTGTTGCTGCAGCAGACAGTATAAAATTAGAAAAAGGGTATCTTCCGATACCCTTTCTGTTCGTTGCTGTTTAACTGTCTGCCGGAGATAATCTTACTTGAAATAGATCTTTAAGCCGTCTTTTTTCTTTTCCTGCTCAGAAGCATCCAGATAGCGCTTACTACAAATAGACCGATGCAGATGAGCGCCGTCGTACTCACAAGCGGATACTGCCCATGAAATCCGTTCGCCGACATATGCTTGGAGAATATGCCGAAGTAAGCCCAGATCAGCACGAGTATATAGGGAATGTCGCGGTTTTTCAGCATGGTCAGTATGCCGATGGCCGTACCAACCAGCAGGACCAACGCTGTCCACAAATCCGCAAACATGCTGTATCCGTTCCAGCCTAGACTGACCATCAATACCGTGACATTCGCTATCGTCGCAACAGTGAGCCAGCCAAAGTAAATGGAGAACGGCAGACGGATGAGTACGTAATCCCACTTCTTCAGGTTTGTCCCACGCAATTGGACATTGATCAGTATCAGGCTTATTAGCATGCCCACAATCAGCAGCAGCGAAAGCGGGATGATCTGATAATGCCAGGCAAACACCCATGCCGTGTTGAAAAGGGACGACAGTATGAAATAGGTCTGCACTTTTTCAAGTATCGGCTGGATGTCCGTTCTGTTTCTGATGATCCACTGATACACGGTGAACCCCAGCAGCAGCGTGTAAATCAGGCCCCAGATAGAAAATGTGAACCCTGCCGGAGCAAACAAATTCGGGTACGAATCGGACACCTCCCCGGGTGTAATACCGTTGATTGGCAGCGCGACGGCCAGATAGTTCACGATGACCATGACCAGGAAAAGAACTGTCGAAGCGATGGATAGTATAGTATTCCTCTTCATTCTGAACCTCCGTTCCCCGCTGTAGAAGCGGCACTGTATTCAAACTGGTAATTCAAATATACCCCGGTGTCTCATGCCTGCATCACAAGGGAATACAAAAGTTTTTTAAATCGTACGTCGCGCGGGAGTATACGGCATACCTCGGGCGAAATCCTCAAAAATCGCTAACCTTATTATAAAATCTGCGCTGGATTTTATGCCGTTTTTCTGTATGATAAATATATAGACTGTTTCATGCGTTCCAACTCTTATCAAGGACGATTGCTGCATGCATAAAAAATTTTTACCGGCGCTTCTGCTGATGCTGGCGGCTTCCATTGCTGCGGATATTGTATGGATTGCGCTTACCGGCAGCTGCCCTTGGTGGCTCATTGTTGCAAAGCTTGGTCTGTTTGCACTATTGCTCCTGCTTTGCGTATTTGTGAAAAGCCTGCGGCTATACCGATGGCTGCTGATCATGCTCATTGTCATACTCTCAGCACAGCGGCTGTTTGAATTTCTGAAAACAGTTCCTGTGTTTATATCCGCATTCCCCGCCGGAACATTTGCGGGGAACTTCGGGGGTACAATCCTGTTAAAGCTTGTTACTGTTATTCCGGTCGCTGTTACACTCTGTTTGGTCACGGGCTCGCGCAAGGCAGCCTATCTCACGCAGGGCGATTTGCGGGTAAAGTCGGGAAAAATCGCGTGGCTGGGCATCGAGGGGAACAAGATCAGTTGGTCGCGGCTGAGCGTCGTATCCGGTTTGCTCATCGCGCTGGGCACCATATTGCTGACATTCATTACGATGATCGGTGTTTCGGTAGCGCATGGCATTCCCACGCTGATTGGCCGTCTGCCGCTTATACTGCTGTTCGCATTCGCCAATTCGGCATGTGAGGGCGTCGTTTATCGCAGCGCAATATTGGGCGCGCTGCGGGATACTCTGCCCAAATGTCAGGTTATCCTCATATCCGGGGCGTTTTTTGGCATTGCGCATTATTACGGCGTGCCCGGCGGCCTGTTGGGTGCTGCGATGAGCGGGATCTTAGGCTGGTTTATGGCGAGAAGCATGTTTGAAACGGACGGGTTTGTTTCTTCGTGGATCATTCATTTCATGCAGGACGTGGTGATATTTTCCACGCTTTGCATGTTCGGCAGCTTTGCGTAAACATTCTGCGTACGGGGAGGATACATCTGATGAGAAAAATTCTTTATGATCGCCATAGCGAATGCCTGCAGCCTCTTCGCGAACTCATTGAAAACCAGACCCACCGCACGCTTGCGCTGTGGGCGCTCGATTGTGCGGCGCCCATGCTTGCATTGTTTGAAAACCGCGTCAAAGAAGATCTGCGCCCGCGCGAAGCGCTCATCACGGCGCGCGCATGGATGCGCGGGGAAGTCAAAATGCCCGAAGCTAAACGGGCCATACACGCGGCGCACAACGCCGCAACGCAGGCGAAAGATGACATTGTCGCCCGCTCCGCCGCGCGTGCGGTTGGGCACGCCGCAGCAACCGTGCATGTAGAAACACACGCGCTGGGGCTGCCGTTTTACGGGCTGACGGCGCTGACCTACTTAGACCCTGCGCACGCGGAGCAAGCCGTCGCAAATGAAATTAAGCGGTATTACGATCGATTGCTGTATTTTCAGGAAAACACGGACAGACTCAACCTGCCGTGGGCGGCGTTCCTGTTAAAGGACGCGCCCAATAAAGAGCGCGCGCTGCGGCTGAGGGAGCAAAGCAGGCGGTTGAGCGATCGCTGAATTAGCTGTTATGATACTATAAAAGGCCGCAGTGATGCGGCCCTTTGTTTATTAAAAACGGATACTGCGTGCTTGAAGCGGATAAAATACGTTTAAATAATACACCTAATAAGCAAATCAGGAGGAAAAGATGAAATCACAGTCCGCTAAAATACTGCTTTGCGCAGTTTTATGCTTGACACTGTCCCTTGCTGCCGTAGGCTGCGGCACAGCAAATACACCGCCCACCGCCACCACGCCCCCAACGACTACAGTGCCGCCCGCTGAACTGACCCCGTCGGCTACATCAACGCCAACAGCATCGGCAGCCGCATCGGCATCGCCTGCAGTGTCGGCGTCGCCCGCTGCTTCGACATCGCCCGCTGCTTCGGCATCACCCGCTGCGTCCGCTTCACCTGCCGGATCGCCCGCCGCCTCGGGCAAGTTTAAAGCCGGCACCTATACTGCCAGCGCGAAGGGCAAAAATGGGGACGTGACAGTCGAAGTTACCGTCACTGCGGATAAAATTGAAAGCGTAAAAGTAACCAAACAAAAGGAAACCCCCGAATACGCAAAGGCCGCGCTCAAGAGCATTCCCGCGGATATCGTGAAGGGCCAGAGCCTGAATGTGGACGCCGTTTCCGGCGCAACTTACACCTCCAACGCCATACTCACCGCCGTGGAGGATTGCCTGAAGCAGGCGGGCGGGGATATCAAAGCGCTCAAAAAATAGCGCAGTGGTCGAATAGCTCAAAATGATTATATAACGCGAGTGATAATAGAGCGCCCCTTACCTATGTAACGGGGCGTTTTATCGTGTATTGACTGAAATGAACGTGCGGCAATATACTAAGTGCAATCGTCCATTGGGGAGGGTTTTGCCATGATCCGCCTAGAAAAAGAAATGGAAACGCTGCTCATTACGCTGTACTCCAAGGCAAAAATGAGCGAAACCGGTCAGATCATCACCGACCGCAAGGCTGAGGAAGCCGTTAAAAGCGTGGAGTATGATTTTCACAAGCTCAACGTCAACAAAAAGACGCAAGTGTTCATGGCGCTTAGGAGTGCTATCATCGACGACTTCGCCCGGGAATACCTCAAAGCGCAGCCGGATGCCTGCGTGCTGCACTTAGGCTGCGGTCTGGATTTTCGGTACGACAGGCTCAGCAGGCCGGATTGCGACTGGTACGATCTCGATTATCCGGAGGTCATCGCGATTAAGCGGGAATTCGAAGAAGAAAGCGGGCATTACCGGCTGCTCGCGTCGTCCGTCAACGAGCTTTTCTGGCTGGATGGCGTGCAGGGTTACGGTCACGCGCTCGTCATCGCCGAAGGGCTGACCATGTACCTGAGCGAGCAGGAGATCGAGCGGCTGTTCACGGCAATCAATCAGAAATTCCCGTCTGTTATGTACATATTTGACGTGTATTCTTTGATGTCGGTGCGACTTTCGCAAAAGCGGCTCAATTCCCTTCTAAACCGCACGGGAGCCACAATCAAATGGGGCATCGACGAGCCGGAGCGACTTTCTTATCTGGGCATGCGATATATCAAGAGCCTGTATCTGAACGACGCGCGGTTTGTAAAGACAATCAAAAGCGCGTATTTTCGCATGATGTTCCGGCTGACGATGGGGATGAAGACGGTCAACAACGCCATGCGCATACTCGTGTACGAAAAGGCGTAAGCGGTGAAGTCTCCCGCTTATAGCGAGTGAAAAAAAGCGGTTTGACGTGCTACATTGCCGGATAAGGCGAAAAACCTTAAGGTATCGCCGCCTGCGGCGTCGACGAATTATTTTTATACAGGGGGGCATCGCGGCTGCGGCCGCGATGCCCCCCTGTCCCCCGGAAGTAGTGGCTTCATTCTTTCTCGTTCGGCACTCTTTCGCATCTCATTATGCTTCTAAAGGTAGCGCCGCCTGCGGTGTCGACTCTGAAGCAAGCGTTTCGTTGCCGCCATAGGCTTTCAATCGTCATTTTGCAGGCGATTGGTTGTGCGGCAATTGCCGCACATCATTCCTTGAAGACCCGAATGTATCATTCTGGTGCATGCGCAGTGCAAAATGACACCTTGCATGGTGGGTAAGGCAATGTCGTTCCCCCATAAATTCAAATCCGGCGATTCATTCGCCGGATTTGTGAAAAAATGCCGCCATGAGCGGCATTTTAACCTACAGAATTCACGAAAGCGGCAAAATGCCGCTTTCGTGACAATGAAAAAGGCGGAGACATAAAGTCCCCGCCTTTGCTGTCACCCGGACTGAACAATGGCCTGATTGGTACAGGGTCCCTTCACCGGGCATCGTGAGGTTCATCACGATACTAAAAAGCACGTTCTGCCTCGGTAAATAGTATGCCCGCGCGAAGCTGAAATACGCTAGTAAATTATGATAAAAAATACTTTACCAGCTCTGCCTGTACAGCCATGATGCGGGAATGAGCATGGTATACGGCGCTGTGATAATCGCCATCAGCAGCGCGGCCTTTTTGCGCTGCATATCCTCCACCGGCCAGTGCTTGAAGGATACCTTGTAATTAAAAACATAAATGAGCGCACCCGCGCCGGCTATCACGAGTAACATCAGCAGAAGCGCGTACACGCTTTTGAACGGGTTGTAGCCGAGCGGGCCGGTGACATTGTCGTAAAACCATCGCGCAGCAGGGCTTTCCGATACGCCGAGTATCGAATCGAGATAGTATACAAAAAACAGCACGATTGCGCCTATGATATCGGCGAGGAAGCCAAAGCCCCAGACCTTGAATATGGTCTTCTTGTACAGTGTCTTTCGTTCGGATAGTTTGAGTACATGGAATATGAGCAGCAGCACGAGTGAATCGATGAGGAAGTTCGCGGGCAGCACAATAATCCATACGGTAGGGATCAAAATCAAAAACCATACGGGGAATATCACGTTATACAGCGTTACGGACTTGCGCAAGCGTTCGTACCTCGTTTTTTTGTTCTATTGTATCATATACGGGTGGAAATCGGATGGAAAAACTGAAGTGCTTTTTTCAGCGACCGAATTCATCAAATAAACAGCGACACGGCGCAATACACCAGCAGCAGCGCCATCACGACGCCGACCACCTTGGCGTGCTTGGAAAACAGCGCCTTGAACGCAGAACCGAACAGTGCCCAGCACACAGTGCTGGCAATGCAGATGATGCCGAGCACAAAGGAGATCACCGCAAGCGTAACGGGCGCCTGATAATAGGGGAGTATATAGGCCGACATCACGGTGATGCCGTAGAGTATGCCCTTGGGATTGACGAACTGCAGGATCGCCCCCCACAAAAAGCTGGAGTGACCGTTGGTTTCTTCATCCGCGTGCGGGTGGATGGCGCTTTTGAGCGTTTTATACGCGAGGTACAGCATATACAGCGCGCCTACGCCCAGCATGTACGGCTTGATGGAAGGGATGGCGGCATAAAGTATGCTCGAAAACAGGGCAGAAAGCAGCAGCATCACGAAGAAGCCCGCGCCTACGCCTATGGAAAAGGGCAGGCTCTTTTTAAAGCCCAGACGGCTGGCGTTTGTCATGGACATGATGTTGTTGGGGCCGGGCGTGAACGTGGTGACGATGACATACGTGATAAAAGCGGCTAAATTGGGCATGGGTGTTTTCCTCCGGACCGTTTCGTGGTATACTATCCTGTACAAACAGTGCAGGATATTGTTGTGCTATATATTGTACGATATATGCAGTATCTTGTCAACGCAAAGGTGAGTAGATGGATGTAAACAGCACGGTGGCCGCCAATCTAAAAGCGCTGCGCGAGCAGCGCAAGTTGAGCCTTGACGGAATGGCAAGGCTTACGGGCGTATCCAAGAGCATGCTGGGGCAGATAGAACGTGGGGAAGTCAACCCCACGATATCGGTGCTGTGGCGCATAGCCAACGGGCTGAAAATATCGTTTTCCACTTTGCTTGAAAAGCCCGCAAAGGAACTGCAGATCGTAAAGGCGGATTCGACCAAGCCCATGATTGAGGACGAAGGGCGGTTTATCAACCACCCGTCGTTTCCGTTTGAAGAAAGCACGCGGTTTGAAACATACCGCATCGAAATACTGCCCGGCGGGCATTTGGACGCGCAGCCGCACCTGATGGGGGCGGAGGAATATGTCACCGTATTCGCGGGCAGCCTGCTGCTTCGCGTAGGCGAAACGGATTGCAGCCTTGACGCGGGCGATTCGCTGCGCTTTAAGGCGGATGTGCCGCACAGCTATTACAACACGGGCACGGAAAAAACGCTCGTGGCCATGATTATCCACTATTCGGAATAGCAAAGCAGTTTTACCGGCTCTGCCGGGTACTAATCAATACCATTGAGGAGGGAACCGGACATGAAGTATTCATCAACCGTCTGCGAACAGGAAGCGATACTGCGCACGGCGCAGCAGATGTGCGCGGCGGCGCGCACCGCGCCCAAGACAAAGGGCACCGACCACATCCGCACACTGGTGCTGACCGGCGAGGATAAGGACGCGCTGGCGGCTACGCTTGAATCATTGGCGGAACCGCTCAACAAGCCGTTTTTTGTGCGCGATGCCAACAACCTTCGCGCGGGCGGTGCGGTGGTGCTCATCGGTACGACCACTGCCGTGCACGGGCTGGACGCGGCATGCCAGTACTGCGGGTTTGCAGGATGTTCGGCCTGCACAGCGGCAGGCGCGATTTGCGCGTACGACCATATCGATCTCGGGATCGCGGTGGGTTCGGCGGTATCCGTCGCGGCGGATCTTCGCGTGGACAGCCGCGTCATGTATTCCATCGGCCGCGCGGCAATGGAACTGAAGCTGCTCGGGGACGAAGTGGTGTCGGTGCTGGGCATACCGGTGAGCGTTTCCGGGAAGTCGCCGTTTTTTGATAGGAAATAGTACGTATGGGGCTCTGCCCCATACCCCGCTTAGGGCCATGGCCCTAAGAACCCATTTCGCAAACGCCTATCGGCGTTTGCAGGGAAAAGATGATTGACCCGCAACACGATATAAAGAAGGCTTCGCCTCATTTGCAAGCGAAGTCTTTTTATGTTGGTGCATAAGCAATATCAGAATCTCATTTTTATAATGAACATGAAGTAAAACAATACGGGCAATCCTATGAAGGCGGAAAGTATTGCGATTACGGATCGGACTTTTTTCTGATCCCGTACAATGAGATATAACAATTTATACAACAGAATGCCGACGAAACCGCCCAAACAATTCAGTATGACATCATCGATATCCGCCGCACCGATGCCGAAGCAGCCCTGAATTACTTCTGTCAGCAAGCTCACAAAGAATACAAGCAGCAAGCTGGGCAGTATCCGTTTATCCTTTTGAATACCGGCAGATACACGCCAAGCGGAACAAACAGTACGATATTGCCAATGACATTGCCGAAGGCAAACCGTTTCACTTCAGCGCTGCCGGAAATGTATTGCAGGATGCTCTGAAACGGGATCAGGTTGATGGACCTGTTGATTTCCCACTGCCCGTTCATCAGCTGCGAAATCGAAACTCGCGATAAAAACAGTATTTTCAACAGCAAGAGTACATAGCACAGGAACACGCCATATAGAAGTAATGTCGTGATTCGTTCTCGTTTGTTCATATTACCTATTTCATCCCTGTGTATTCTTCTCTGAAATTTCTTAATATCAAGCGGGGCGCACCGCCGCCCCGCTCACTGGATGATCGATGATAAAACTCATATAATCCCGTCAAAACTGACGACATGTGCGTCAGTTTTGACACCTTGCACGCGGCTGTGCACGACAG
Organism: uncultured Oscillospiraceae bacterium; assembly: GCA_964440115.1. Taxonomy (GTDB): domain Bacteria; phylum Bacillota; class Clostridia; order Christensenellales; family CAG-138; genus JAEWWD01. Next base: position 35,562 of record CAYTPV010000008.1, read on the forward strand.
AAGCCGCAGGCTTCCGAGCGCGCTGCCGCGTGAGAAACCCCCGAAGGAATTCCGCATAGATGGGCTTCGCCCATCTATGCGGTAATGATTGTCGTTCTGGGCAGCAGCCTCTGCATATGCGCCACGAAACTGTCGTCGCCTGTCTGCGGAGATTCGCCCAGCACCATCACCTGCGCTTCGTGCATCCGCGCGTATTCCGCAAGCGAATTTTCCACATCGTCCGTGCGCAGCATTGTCATTTCCGCGCCGGAAAGCTGTGCGGCGGTGAACAGGTACTCCAACGCCTCGCCCTCATAGGCATTTCCCAGAAAATTTTGCCCAGTTTTTACTGCGTGAACCACATGCAGCGGCAGGCCGCGCTCCGCAGCGATGCCCTCGCCGCGCTCAATGAGCCGCGCGCAGGTGCGCTGCCGGGTAACGCACACCATGACGATATCCTGTTCGTGTGGCTCCGCCTTGATCTCGGGCAGCTTTGCCTTTTTCATATAGCATCCTCCGTCCGCTGCGCGCCGATTTTATCCGGACGCGCGGCAGCTTGATACGTCCGCGCCAGCAGCACCGCCTCTTGCGCCGTATGCGCCACGGCATAGAGGGAGCGGAACGCCACATGCGCGAACCCTTCCGCAAACAGCTTTTCAAACTGCTCCAGCATCGGGTCAAAAAATCCATCGATATCGAGCAGCACCACGGGTTTGTCGTGGTACCCAAGCTGGCGCAGGGTGATAACCTCCAGCGCTTCCTCCAGCGTGCCGAAACCGCCCGGCAACACAATGAACGCGTCGGACAAATCTTCCATCATCTGTTTGCGCGCGTGCATGGTCTGTGTTTCATGCAGTTCCGCAAGATCGGGGTACGCCACGCCCGGCTTGTTTAGAAGCTTGGGGATCACGCCCGTCACCCGCCCGCCGCGTGATATTGCGCCGCGCGCTGCCGCGCCCATCAGGCCCTCACGGCCCGCGCCGAACACCAGCCCCGCGCCGATCTTGGCGATCTCTTCGCCCAGTTCCTGCGCAAGTGTATAATACTTCGGATCGAGTTTTTCGCTTGACGAAGCAAATATGCAGATGTTGCGTATGTCGCTCATTTTCTATAATTCCTTAAGTTTGTTCGAATAATCCGGCCAGTGGGCTTGCCGGTATCGCCGCCTTTGCCCTCGGCGGGAGACGCCTCAGGCACTTGGCCTGCGGGCCCGCGTGGCGGCGACGATGAACTATTTTATTTAATAGCGGGAGGGCTATTCAGTTCGCAATGGTCGCGCTTCGTCACGGGCAAGTGCCGCTTCCTAGCGCTTACTTGCTCACTGGCCTTTTGCCGCACTTTTTCCGCCACTGGCGGCGTGCGGCTACGGCTCCCCGCTCCTCCTGGAAATGACCGAAGAGACTACTATTCGTACCCTCCGTTTCCCCCAATAAACGGCTTGAACGGCGTTTGAGGACAGAGGAGCAATTTGTATCCCTATTTAGAGCTAACCACTCTACTTATATTTACCCCGCAAACGGTCCGAAGGAACGTTTGCTTATGGGATTCCTAAGGGCCATTGGCCCTTAGGTGGGTGCTCGAGGGCAAAGCCCTCGAACGTATCTATTGCTCCGGCTCCGGCTCGCGCAGCAGCGCGCGGGCGATATCGAAGCGGGCGAGGGAAAGATCCTTCTGGTTGGCGGGGACTTCGAGCATAACGAGCACCAGCCGCGGATCGTCCGAGCGGAGCCGGAAGCCTACGAACCAGCTGATTTCACGGCTGCGGTCATTGCCAATCTGTGCCGTGCCCGTTTTGCCCGCCACGTCGGAAAGGTGCAGCCACACGCCGGTACCGGAGGAGATGACGTCCTCCAGCATGGGGCGGATGGTATCCACGGTTTCCTTCTTTATAATATTCTGCTTCCAAACGGCCGGCGCATGCTCGGTGACGGCGGTATAGGCGTTGCCGTCGGTGCGGTACAGCCCCTTGACGATGAACGGCTCTTCAATGCTGCCTTCGTTGGCAAACGCGCTGAACATGCAGGCGGCCTGCAGCGGGGTCACGAGCACTTCGCCCTGACCGAACGAGCTTTCCGCGAGCAGCATAGGCGTCCAGTCCGCGTCCTTGTTCTTCATCTGCGGCGCGGCGACCCCGACTTCAAAGGGGATGCTTTCGGTGTATCCCGCGTTTTCCATGAACGAAGAAAACTTTTCAACGCCCGTGCGCAGAGCAGCGTACGCGAAATAAATATTGTCCGAATCGATCATGCCGGTGCGCATGTTCAGCGGCGGGGAATGCCGGTTGTTGAGCTTGACGCGGGTAATGGCGGCGTACCCCCACGGCCCGAATTCGCCGCGACCGGCGGGAATCCATTTATCCTCTTCAATGCTCTCCACATTGAACGGGAACTCCGTAGTGGTTGTCATTGACCCGCTTTCGAGCGCGGCAGAAGCCGTATACGGCTTAAATATGGAGCCGGGCGGATACCGGCCCTGCGTGAGGCGGTTGAACATGGGCGCGTTCTTCTGCGTGGTCAGCTTCTGCCAGTCCGTGTCGGAGATACCGCGCGTGAATTCATTGAGATTGTAGGAAGGATAGCAGGCCATGGCCTCCACCGCTCCGGTCGTCGGGTTGAGCACCACGACAGCGCCGGCCATGTCGTCGCCAAACAGGGAGTACTTGAGCAGCACTTCGGCGCGGGACTGCAGATCGGGGTCGAGCGAAAGCTGCACATCCAGACCATCCTGAGCCGGGTTTTTGTAGAGCGTCTGCTTATTGAGCCCATCCGCGCCGCTGATGTATACCATGTATCCGTCGGTACCGCGCAGCTGCTTTTCGTATACGGCTTCGAGGCCCGTTTTGCCCACGCGCGAATCAGCGTTATACAGCTTATCGCCCTTTTCGCTGCCGGTGAGCTTTTTCAAATCGTCCTCGTTGGCGGGGCCGACATATCCGAGTATGTGCGCAAGGCTTTCGCCCTGCGGATAGTACCGCAGCTTGCCGAAATTGGTTTTATCCACCGATACGCCGGGGATGAGCAGCAACTGCTCTTCCAGGTTTTGCGTGAGTTCATCCGGATAAAGCTGCTTTATGATTGTGAAATCACCGTAGACCTTATCCAGCTTTTTCTGAACATCCGCCTGCGTCATATTGAGCAGCATGGAAACCTGCCGCACAAATTGATCGGTATCCTCGATCTTTTCCGGTACGGCGATGACGCTGATGGCGTTCACCGTCTGCGCGTATACTACGCCGTCCGCCAATATCTCGCCGCGCACGGCGGGAAGCTGCGCCACGCGCACGGTATCGCCCCAATCCATACCGGGGAACAGCAGGGAGGGGTCCCATTCCACCGTCCACACGCCGTTTTCGCGCATCACCGTCATGCGGAAGCTCATGGGCGTTTTATCAAGCAGTTCACTGCTGTACGTAAGCGAATAATCGTATACACAAATGGCTTCGCCTTCGACTTCGCTGACCACGTTGTAGGTCAGGCCCTTGATCTTGAGTTCATCGAATATGGCCTTATAGCGCGCAATGAACTGCGCTTTGGTTATGCGTTCGCGCGGCGGCGTTTTGCCCGCCGCTTCGTCCTGTGCAAGCAGCGCTTCATCGTACCGCACGGAAGAGTGCAGGATATCGTAAGCAGCACCGTAATCGCCCGTGTTGATATCCGATAAAAACTGCGCCAAAGCATCCGCGGGCGCGGGTCTCGAGCATCCGGCCGCCGCCGCGCACAACAGCGCAGCTACAAGCAGCACGCGGATCAATCGTTTCATTGGTTTCCTCACCGGCTTATGTTCACTTTCAATATATCAGATAATTCCGGCCTAATTGTGACCTGCGTATGAAATATCGCGGTAAATCCCCTGCAAAAAATATATAATCCGGCTGACTGGGGCTCATCTTACGCACAGGTGACGCAGGCCTGCCGAATACAGCCTGCAATTTATTTTAGCATCCCCGGATAAACAGGGCAAGAATTCACTTTTGCATATGTGTCCGGCTGCATGAAATAAGGCCGCCTCGAGCAACGCAAAAGGCGGCCTTTGAAAAGCAAATTGCAGATGCTGCTTAAAATCCCTTTTCCAGTATCCAATCCGCGATTTCTGCCGCCTGTGGGTGCCGCAGCGCGTTGAGGCGTTCGGCGATATCGCAGGAGCGGAACGGGCAGCACAGCAGCATGGGGGCTATGCGCTCTACAAACGCTTCGTCCATGGCGTCGGAATACACCTTGGCGTCAACGATGGCGCCCTGCCGCAGCGAAAGCTGCATTTCGATATTGCCCCACGCAAAGCGGCGTTCGAGCACGATATCGAAGGAGGGGGTGCGGCCCATGCGCCATTCCCACGAGGCGTACTGTTCCCTCAGCGCGTTGAGCTTTTCGTAATCGATCATGTGATCCTGCCCGACGCGGGCGGGGCCGTATACATGAACGAACGAATCGAGCAGCGCGCGCTTCATGGTTTCCACCGTGACGTCAGGGTTGATATCCGCCAGGTTCTGCACGCGCGCGCGAACGCTTTCCACGCCCTTGGCGGAAAGTTTATCCGGCGAGGGGGCGAGATAGCGGGCCAGCTTTTCCATGTTCACCTTGATGAGCACGGTACCGTGGTGCATGGCGGTATCGTTGGTGAAGCGGAACGCGTTGCCGGAAAATTTCGCGCCGCTTTCACGTACCACGAGATCGTTCCGGCCGGTAAAATCCGTCTCAATGCCGAAGGACGCGGCGGCATTCTGTATGACGGAAAGCTGGCGCTTGACATCATAGTCTGCGCGCGGCATTAAAAACGTAAAGTTGAGGTTTCCGAGATCGTGGAACACCGCGCCACCGCCTGAAGAGCGCCGCGCGAGCTTGCCGCCTTCCTGCTCGAGAAGGGATATGCGGCACTCCTTCCACGCGTTCTGGTTCTTGCCTATGACGACCGTATTTTCGTTCTGCCAAAGATACAGCGTGCAGCCGGACCCCTGCGCGTCGAAGAGCAAAGCTTCGAGCGCGAGATTGTAATACGGGTCATACTGGTTGCTGAAATATACCGTGTTTTGCATGTGCGGACCTCGCTGTTAATAGGATAGTATTATCATACCCAAATCGCACAAGCTACACAAGCGGAGAAAAAACGGGGCGTCGCGCCCATATAAGCTGCATGCATGGAAAATGGCAGCGGCCTCGCTATCGCAATGAAACCGCACAGCTTTGCCGTCATCACATGGGAAGTACCGGAAACCGCGCAAACAATGCGTGCAATACCGGCAAATCAAGCACACACGCCTGAGTTTCCACCCTTGAAAATGCAGTTTTGTAAGCGCGCCTATTCATGGACGATGGCCTTTAAAGCATTTGACAACTGGCAGATTGTTGGAGTATTCTATTATAACATACACGAAGGGGCAATTATCATGACCGACCTGTATGCGCTGCTGCGAGCGGAACTTGCCGAAAAAGCGGGGAAGCTTTTAGGAACCGACGTAGCTCCCGCGCAAATTGACTGTGTAGCAGACGAATACCCGGCGCGCAGCGCGATACCGCTCGCGCAGGGCGCGGATGCAGCCGAGTGGGCACTCATCCTGCAAAATGGAGCGTCAGCGTTTACGCTGTTCGGCGTCCCTCTGGTGCAGACGGTAACGCACAACGGCGGGCATCTGCTGTTCGCCTTTACGGACGAATTTTATACGGCGGCGCTCCACAACGCGCTCCTCGAATTGCCCCGTATCGATACCCCGGCCATTCGAATTTCTGAGAACGACGCAGCGATGGCGCGGCTATCCTACACACTGCGGCGTATGTGGATGCTTTCACGCAAGGCGCAGGGCGGCGAGATCGCCTGCCCTTCCAACCCGGCCATCCAGCGCGCACTCTACCTTGCCTTGGGCGCATTGGGCCGGCTTGATCACCCGCGCGCGTTGACGCTGCGGCTTTTGGAAGCATCCGACGCGCTGCTGACCATGACGCGCAGCGTACTGCCGCGACAGCGTCCGGCGCTGTGCGCAAAATGCGCACATGTGGGAGACGCGGCGGCGCGCGTGTTCGCTCTCGGGCTTCGCACACTCACGACAACGGATAAATGACAGGAGGAGACCATATGCGTTTACAATGGTTCGGACACAGCAGTTTTCTCTTAACAGCCGACAGCGGGCTACGAATATTCGCGGACCCCTGCCATCCGGAGACAGGCTATACCCTCAAGGATATCGAGACGGATGTCGTCACCATCACCCACGGCCATCACGACCATGATTATCTGGGCGCGTTTGTCGGCACGCCCATGGTGATCCGTGAGGCGGGGGAGTACGAGGTGCAGGGCGTCCGCATTACCGGCATCAAATGGTTTCATGACGACGCACACGGCGCAAAGCGCGGCGAGACTCTCATATTCCTGTATGAGATGGACGGACTGCGTGTGGCGCACATGGGAGATGTCGGCTGCATGCCGTCGGATGAAGTGTTTGCGTCGCTCGGCAAGCTGGATGTTTTGATGTGCCCCGTGGGCGGGACATATACCATTGGGCCGTCGGACGCGTGCGCCATAGCCAACCGCACCAAGACGAAGGTGTTTATTCCCATGCATTATCAGACGAGCGTACTCAAAGCAAAGCTGCCTCTTTTGGGCGTGGACGCGCTCATCGATATTGCGAAGAACTGCCATATTCACAAGCTGAACCAGAGCGAGGCGACCATCACCAAGGGGAATCTTGGGGAGGATAGGCTGCTTGTTTTAGATTATCAAAGATAGGTTTTATTTGGTCTAATCATTTTATAAACGAAGCGCCCGCAGCAACGCGGGCGTTTGTGTTTTTCTATATTTCACAATGTATCACCGCCTATGGGTCCTCGGCGGGAGACGCCTTCGGACACTAGGCCTGCGGGCCGTCGCGACCGACGGATTCTTATTTAAAAGCGGGCGGGCTCTCGCAGTTCGCAATAGTCGCACAATTTTCTTCAAATTGTGCTCCTTTGCTCACTGGTCTTCCGCCTCGCTTCACCCGCCACAGGCGGCGCTCGGCTCCGACTCCCCGTGTCCCCCTAAAGAATGAGTAATGATACTTCAGCATGCCCTAATGGCCCGCTTAGCGTCATCCCTAGGGGGAGTGGGGGGCGATAGCCCTCCCACTTTATAATAAAAAATATTTTCGTCGCCGCCCTAAGGCGGCGATACCTTAAGAGATTGCGAGCAAACTACCGCTACCCAATAAGAGTGAGGGCAAAAACCTGCTCTCTAAAATACCACTACCAGCAGCATCTTGAACCGCTCTGTCGCTGCCACCGCATGCGGATGCCCCGCAGGCATCACGATGCACTCGCCCGCCTTGGGCGTATAGGTCTTCTCATCGATGGTGATGACTCCCGACCCATCGAGCACATACACCATTGCATCTCCACCGGAGGCGTGCGTGCTGATTTCCTCACCGGCCTCAAACGCAAACAGCGTAATAGAAACCGCCTTGTTCTGTACGAGCGTACGGCTGACGATCTGCCCATCCTGATAGGATACAAGCTCCGCGAGCGGCAATACGGCCGCGATATCGATATTCTTAAGAATGCTCATGTCTGTTCTCCTTTTCTTTATTACATAATGCCTCTATTGCTGTTATGGACAGTACCGCTCGTTTTGAAACGCGAATTCAGGCACCGTGACGACGGATGGAAGAATATATACTCCCAGCGCATTGTATTGCTTCGATCCCTCATATTCATTTGGTCATTCTTTCATTTTTATGCCCCGTTGTGTATACTCAGGGCAGGACGCAAGCCCGAAAAGGTATCGCCGCCTACGGCAGCGACGAGGATTTATTTTATTTAATAGCGGGAGGGCTGCGACGGCCCGCAGGCCTAGTGCCCGAGGCGTGCCCCGCCGAGGACGGAAGCGGCGATACATTACGAATGACGAAAAACTATTGCCACGAATACTGGCAATGCACATAAATTTCGCTCAGCTTAACATAGCAACCACGGTCAAGAAAGCAACGGGACCCGCGAGGTATACTCTTCTCACAACGAAGGGAGGAGCCACCATGGAACAGCCGGAAACCATACTCGCCGTACGCAGGATGCAGCGCTATATCGAGGCGCGCCTCAAAGAACCCATCACTATGCTGCAGCTTGCGCGAGAAGCCGGATATTCGCCGTTTTACGCGAGCCGGATATTCCGCGAGCATACGGGCAGATCCCCATTCTGCTATATCCGTGCGCTTCGGCTGACCGCCGCGGCGCTGCAGCTTCGCGACGGCACGGATAAAGTGCTGGATGTGGCGTTGGATTTCGAGTTTGACTCGCACGAAGGGTTTACGCGGGCCTTCACCCGGGAGTTCGGCCTGCCGCCCAAGCGATACAGCCTCGAACCCGAGCCCATACGGCTGTTCATGCCCGCCCCGGCCATGGAGTTTCCCCTTCCAAATCATCAGGGAGGAAAGAGTATGACAAACAAAGAAACAGACCGCACCATATTTGTGCAGGTAATTGAACGGCCCGCGCGCAAGGCGCTCATCAGAAGGGGCGTGGCCGCGGAGGATTATTATGCGTACTGCGAGGAAGTGGGCTGCGACATATGGCCCACGCTGGTCAGCGTGAAGGAAGCGCTGTACGAACCCGTCGGCATGTGGCTGCCGCAGGGTATGATCAAGCCCGGCACATCAAAATATGTGCAGGGTGTGGAGCTGCCCCTCAGCTACGCCGGAAAAGTGCCCGAGGGTTACGAGATCATCGAACTGCCGCCCTGCAGCCTTATGGTATTCCAGGGCGCGCCGTTTGACGACGACGATTTTGAGGACGCCATCAGCGATATCTGGGACGCCATGAAGCGTTACGATCCATCCATCTACGGGTTTGCGTGGGCGGACAACGACGGACCGCGCATTCAGCTCGCGCCCATGGGGTATCGCGGGTATATCGAAGCGCGGCCGGTAAGGAAGGCGTAACAGAAGAATACGGGTTGGGAGGCTCCGCCTCCCATGCCCTCCGCTTAGGGCTATTAAGCCCTAAGAACCCATCAATATGCGCCCTGCGAAAACAGGGTGCTTATTTTTTCAAGGTATCGCCACTTTAGATAGAGAAAAAGCATTCAGTTACTTTCGCAATAGCGGTCTTTCATATCCGAGCATCTCAACATAGCGCCTGAATCTGATTGCGCACACATATACTGGTTCCATAAGCAGATATAAAGGCAGGGACACGTTATGAGCTGGCAGGAAAATATCCGCATTCTTTGGACCGATCATTTGATATGGGTCCGGCAATTTTTGATCAGCCTCATATTCAGGCTGAAGGATTTGAGCTATGTGACGATGCGTACCTTACAAAACGCAATCGATTTTTCGGCGCAGCTCACACCTTTTTATGGCTTGGAAAATGCAAAACTATATGAAGCGCTACTAACCGAGCGTATTCTGCTGCTGGCCGAACTGGCGACCACAATCAAAATCAACGGCGATGTATCCGTTCAGCAATTAAAATTGCAGACAAACGCGGACGAAATTGCCACGCTTCTCACCAATTTAAACCCTTATTGGGATAAAGCGAAATGGCAGGAGATGCTATATGCTGAGTATCAGCTTGAAGAACAACTCATACGGCTCATAAATGAAGACAAGTTTTACTCGTCGATTTCCACATATGACGAAGTTTATCAAAACGCTTTAAAAATGGCGAACTATATGATTGACGGAATAACGGCACAGTTTCCGCAGTATGCGTATCCCACCGGCACCACGCTTATATCTTAGACCACCATTCCCAGCCAGCGGCCCACATTGACGGCATATTAGCCCACCCCTACCGCATGACCTCTTGCCGGAGAGCCGCCTATAGCAATAATGCATACATATACCGGGTTTTCTATCAAATATAAGGCGGTACTTGTTATGAGCTGGCAGGAAAATATCCGCATTCTTTGGACCGATCATTTGATATGGGTCCGGCAATTTTTAATCAGCCTGATATACAGACTGCGGGATTTGAGCTATGTGACGATACGCACCTTACAGAACGCCGTTGATTTTTCGACGCAGCTCACACCTTTTTATGGAATGGAAAATGCAAAACTATATGAGGCTTTGCTAACCGAACGAATTCTGCTGTTGGCTGAACTGGCAACCACAATAAAAATAGGCGGCGATGTCTCGGTCCAGCTATCAAAAATACAGGCAAACGCGGACGATATTGCGACGCTTTTCTCCAGTTTAAACCCTTACTGGGATAAGGCAACGTGGCAGGGGATGTTATATACCCAGTATCAGCTGGAAGAACAGCTCATTAGGCAAATAAATCAAGATAAGTTCTCCGCATCAATTCCCATTTATGACCAAGTCTATCAAAACGCTTTAATGATGGCGAACTATATGATTGACGGAATAACGGCGCAGTTTCCGCAGTATGCGTACCCCACCGGAACCGCTCTTATATCATGAAAAGCCGAATGCAATTGATTCTCTACCGCACCAACAACTGCATCCCGAACACCGCCGCCACGCACAAAATTACGCTCAGCGCCACATAGCATACCGCCACGCCAATAGATCCGTTCTGTATCAACGCCGTGGTTTCGAGTGAGAACGTGGAGAATGTCGTAAACCCTCCGCACAGGCCCACTTTGAGAAACAGCACCAGATGCTCATTGAGGGAACTGCTTTTTGCCGCCAGCGCAGCGATGAGTCCAATTACCGCCGCGCCTATGACATTGATGAGCAGTGTGGCGACCGGAAACCCGCTCTCCGCCCGCACGGGCAAAAACCCCATCCAATACCGAAACACGGAACCAATAAATCCACCTATGCCGATGAGCAGGCAGTTGAGCATGACAAATCCTCCTAAATATAAAACGGCCGAATCCTTCTGTGAGATACAGAAGTCATCAGCCGTTGTCGGCGGTTCAGGTTGCCCACGGGAGCACTTCATTCCCACGGGATAGTATACATACGCAGCATACTTGTGTCAAACGGTGATTGTTTGCGGTTCTGTGTATGCTAACCTTGTGTTTTTATAACGGGCACCCACAGTTCATACGCATCGTCCACTGCACCCGGATAGTATTCAAAGTATACGTTGGGTTGTGCGTTTACGCTAAGACCGGCATGCGGAATTTCCTCATAAAAGAAATCAGTCCATGCCTTTATAATATCTTCCCCTTTGGAAAATCCGGCCACGGCATATGTCGTTTGGGGCAGCGATTTCACAACAGCGTTTGCAGGGGCGGTACTTTCCGGCCCCACCTCTATTCCCAGCAGATAGCAGTATCGTTCTTGCCCCTGCGTATACCAGCTGACGCCGTAATATCCTTTTGTGGAGCCTTTGAGCGAAAGCAGCGCCGCTTCTCTTCCGTTTTCGAAGAAGTCCCGACACAATGCCGCAACGTCCTTGTCGTTTTGCGCAAGCGTAGTTTCAACGGCATAGCCGCATACACAAAATGCTTCCCTTTCCACCAGCCGCATTTCCATAGTTCACCTCAAAGCTGTCTGCCGCCGATAAAGTCCAACGGACTTTATCGGTGCAACTTATGTCCCCGGTATCAACCTCAACAAAAAGTTCGAGTTGTAAAAGAAGCTGCCGAAATACGAGGCGTCTATGTATTTGACCAAACTGGGCAGTACGATGAGCGCGATGGGCGCAAGCATGAACAGCACATACATGGCAAGGAAGCCGCGTATCAATCCGAAGCATGCGCCTAAAAGCCCGTCCGTGGTATGCAGTACGGGGTAACCGTCGCGCGCGTAATCGATCATGTGGATCACAAACCCCAGCAGCAGCCGGATTGCCACGAACAGCAGCAATACGCACAATATGTTAATAAACACGTTGACGATGGTCTGGTTGAAATAATCGCCCAGTGTGGTCAGCCCATCCTTGGCGAACGCTTCGCGTGCGATATTCGTGGTGATGCGCGCGCCCATTGGCACGGGAAGCTGCGCGTTTTCCATAACGCCCGAAAGCTGTTCCGCACTCAGCTGTGATATGGCCGTGCGCGAAAGCTCCACGTCGCCCACCAGTTCGCCGCCTTCCGCGTAATAGAGCACCGCGTTGTAGATATCCGCACTGTGCTTCACCGCGTTTTCAAGAAGCGGCCTTATTAACAGCGCCAGCCCGCAGGATACCGTATACGCCACCAGCGAAAGCAGCGTGTTTACAAACCCCCGGTACCAGCCCGAGAGCAGGAAAAACGCGAACAGCGCCAGTACGGCGACATCCAGCAAATTCACGTGGCAACACCTCTTTCCATTGGGAGCTCCGCTCCCAAACCCTCGCCAAAGGGCCTAAGGCCCTTTGGAATCCCATCTTCCGAACGGCCTTACAAGGCCGTTCGCGGGGAGACATTGGGATTTCAATTCTGAGGCCAGTCAAGAACACCTACTTGGAACTCTGCCGTACCTCAGGGGGACGCGGGGGGCGAAGCCCGCCCGCTATTAAATAAAATAAATTTTCGTCGCCGCCCAAAGGCGGCGATACCTGCAGATTCTTACACAATTTTCACCGTGTAGTATGCCTCGCCGGAACGCAGCAGCAGGGTAGAGGCATCCAGCTTTTCGGCTTCCTCAATATTGATTTCCACGTTGCGCTCGCTGATACGCTTGCCGTCAACGCCCATCACGATATATCCACCAGATGTCACGGCGACAAGCTTGCCGTTCATAACAAACGCATCGATTGTCCCCGCGGGAAGCTGCAGCAGCCGCTGCGTCGTACCGGCAACATCCGCATCCTTGAGCGTGACGAGCTTAACGGTACCGGGCTTTTCCACGCCGCGCGGCCCCAGCAGGAACGTGGGCGAAGATGCGGATTCAAAATCCATCACCCTCCAGCCATACACGGTCTCGCGGTAGCTTTCGCGATTGCCCGAAAGCGAATAGCGGATAATCTGGTTGGTACCAACGGCGAAGATCCCGCTCTGGGTGAAGTAGATATCTTCAATGAGCTGGTTCTGCACCTGCATCACGCCGCTGGTGGCGGCATGCGTCATATCGTACACCGCGATGGTGGATACGGGGGTGCCGCTGTCCAGCGTTAGGGTCAGCACGTACAAATATTCATTGCCGGCGTTGTAGAAGCCGAAATCCTCAATAAACTGGCCGCCGCTGTCGATCTGATCCTTCTGCGCGCCTGTTTTATCAAACACCTGCACGGTTTCCGCGCCGGATGCGTCCGCGCGCAGCGCGGCAACGTACGCTGATCCGCAGTCCACATATAATAGACGCCCCGTGAATTCCACGGGATAGCTCGCGCCCACGATTTTAAGCGCCGCGGAGTTATAGAGCGCGTGCAGTGTGGGGCTGCCGCACAGCGTTACGCCCTCGCCGGAGACGGGGGCGTAGTAATCGTTCTTATCATTGTACAGGTCGTCGTAATAGAGCGTGCCGTCCTGAATATATAAAAAGCCTGCGCCGGTAAAAAAGCGTTCGTTGGCGCGCGTGAAGCTCATCTGCTTCAACGGCGCTTCAGAACCGGAGTTTTTCCCCAGCAGCAGCACAGCCGCCACGATGCCTGCGACGACAAGAGCGCACAATCCGAATACGAGAGACAGACGCAGGATGACTCTGCGCTTGCTCTTTACGGTTCGGCGTCTCTTGTACTCCATGCCCGTTCTCCTTTGCAAAGGGGGAATTTCCCTCGGGTGTGGTAATTCATTTTATCAAATCATGCGCAGGAATGCAAAGAATGCCTTTACTTATTCACATTTTGGGGCGTTCAAGGGCATTTCTGTTGCCACATTCTTATGTCGTTGACAGGAATCAGAGGTATCGCCGTCTAAGACGGCGACGAATATTTTTTTGGGGCGGGAGGGCTGCGGCCTCCCGCACCCCCTAAAGTAAGGGAGCGCTATGCTAATAGCGGCAATAGTTTCTGGCAAGGAGCTGCTGTTTATGGTAATATTTCCTGCGGGGCTGTTTCCCGCGCTGCTATGCGTGGTATTTTAATATGACAGAATTTAGAACAGGAGATGATACCAATGGACATCAAAGCGAAAATTGAGGAAATCGTAGAAAAGATACAGAGCGACAAAAACCTGTTTGCCAATTTCCAGAAGGAACCCATCCCGACTGTGGAAAAACTCATCGGCGTTGATCTGCCGGACGATCTCATTATGAACGTTGTCGAAGGAGTAAAGGCGAAGCTGGCCGTTGATTCCGTAAGTGATCTGCTCGGAGGCATCAAGAAGCTGTTCTGATACGGTTTGTAATGTGAAACGATAGTATTATACAGGCGGCCTTCACAGGCCGCCTTTGGTTTTTGAAAATATCGAACTATTTCCGGGTAAACAGCTGTTTCGGACTGAGTCCATTCTGCCGCGCCTGCATGCGCCAGCCCATATGCGCTAATTTCATATACAGGAATCGAGGGAAATTCGGTACGGCGAAAATATCCTCGCCGCCAACGCGGTCATCGATGCTTTGTGCAAGCTGACGAAGTGCCTTGGTGAAGTTCTTGCGCGGTCCGTGCCCGGCGGGGACATTCACAAGGCTCGGCAGCATACCGCCGGCGCCTATTCCCACGGACCTGCCATAGCGCAGGCGGCATTTTTCACACCAGCTTTTGATCATGCGCAGCGCGTTGACGCACTGCCTGCCCTCATAAAACCCGGCGTTTACGATGGCGAACACCTGCTGATCCACGTCGGCGTTCTTCCATTTATCCTCGAGCTGCACGAGTATGCGCAGCAGATGCGAGGGGATGGCGTCCACATACAGCGGGAACGCGAACACCAGCACATCCTGTGCAGCAAGCGTATCCGCAAGCGCGGGCGTCAACGCACTTGCCGCGTGAAATGCGCACTCGGATATGGTATGCCCGGGCAGGTAGTCCCTGAGTTCGCTCAATATCGCGCCGGATGTACTGCCGTTCGGCTTGGGGCTGCCGTTGATGAGCATGATGTTCATTGTATCTTTCCTCCGAACGCTTCGGGGGATTGCGCAAACTCGACTTTTTCCACGGTGCCGCAGAAATTGACGGCATTGGCCTCAATGAGGCTGCGGGCAAGCGCCTTATCTTCCTCGGCAATGCCCTCTGCGTAAAAGTAAGCCCGCACACGGAATGGGTGAGCATAACGCATACTGTGATGCATTTCTTGGTTGCGAATGCAGAAATACGGAAGGATATAGGAGATACTGCGATCCAGCACGTTTTTGACGAACGGGCTGAACCCGCCATAGCGGCAGCGGCTGATGAGCACCAGCTCGTCGCAATGGCCCAGCATGCCGCCGATATCGGCGTATCTGTCGCGGATGACGCATTGCCCCGGCGATTTGATCCAGCAGCCGAAGCAGCCGACACAAGGGCGGATGCTGCCGTCGTCGGCGATGACGCGGGTATTCGCGTCCGTAGTCAGCAGGCTGTTTTCCTGCTCGGGGGTGAGATCGTGGATGATCAGCCGCATAGGGGACTCCTTTCCGGGCTTCGCTGTTCTTTTGGCTAGGACCGATGGTTTATATGGTATCGACGCCTTAGGGCGGCGACGATTATCTTTTTTATTTAAAAGCGGGAGGGCTGCGGCCCCCCGCTCCCCCTGGGGATCACTTTAGGACAAGCCAAATACGGGGAAAAGCGAAATCTAACCTATATTATGTTGAATAGCGGAGCTGCATGTGCACCTTCGGCGGTTCCGAAGAGTATTGGGCTTGCTGGCTGCGCCATTGGTGGGTGAAACTACGCGGTAATGGGGTGCGTGAGGGAGGCGGAGATGCGCGCCGCCTGTGGCGGATGAAGCGCGGCGGAAGCCCAGTGAGCAAGGGAGTGCAAGAATTCGGCTATTGCCGCGACGCAGCGCGACCATTGCGAACTGTAAAAGCCTAGTGTCCGACGGCGTCTCCCGCCGGAGGACCCAGAAGGCGGCGATACCTTAACCCCATGATAGCATACGAACAGAAAACAAAAAAGCGGAGACACCTCCGCTTTTTGCATTTCCCTATACTTCGTAATGTGCAAGTACCTGTGCCGCCACAGTTTCTTTTGTGGTGCGCAGATCCATGGCCTGCTTGAGCAAATACCTGTGCGCCTGCGATTCTGTCATGCCCGCGCGCTCCATGAGCACAAACTTGGCGCGGTCGGTCAGCCGCTGCTGTTCAAAGCGCCGCTCAAGCGCGCGCTTTTGCATAAGCAGCGCGTTGAGCCGCGTATGCGACGCGAGCGCCTGCCGAACAGTTCGTAAAAGACTCGCCCGCATCATGGGCTTGGCGACACAGAACACACCCTGCGACTCGATGCGGTCTGCAACTTCGTCGCACAATTCCGCCTTGACGAGCATGACTACGCCCGCGGCGGTGTTGACTGCCGCGTCTGCGGCAAGATCGTGGCCGAATTCATCCGAAAGCGGCGTATTGATGACCACCAGGGAATATTCGCCCTCCAGGATTTCGCGGCGTGCCTGCGCGCCGCTTTGCGAACTGACGAGCTCGCCCGCCATATCCGCGAGCATTTCCTGCAACAGCTCAGCGCCCTTAATGGTGCTGGAAACCAAGAGCACTCTATCCGTGGCCATCACCTCCCCTGCAATGGTATGTCACATTCCATAAAAACCCCCAACGGCGGATTTCGCCGTACCATACTCTCCAATACCCAATGATAAAGTCAGAAGGACTTTGTCAGTTGCCAGGTTATATGTCGAATAAAGCGTCTTCGAGCGGCGGCAGGGCCGGGGGCTCGTACGAGTCCGCCCTGCGCTGAATATCGAACAGCTGCTTAAATACCTGCTCGGGCAGCACGCGCGCGATAAACTCGCTGTTCTGCGCGACATGCACCGCGTCCAGCAGATTGGGGGGCAGCCTGCGGCAGCCTGCGGCCTGCGCGGCGGCGGCTGCGGCGGGGAAGGTAAGGTCTATATCCGTGCTGGCGGGCAAAGGCAGCTTTTCTTCAATGCCTTCCAGGCCCGCGTTCATCAGCAGCGCAAACGCGAGGTAGGGGTTGGCGGCCGGGTCGGGCGCACGCAGCTCCATACGGGCGCTCTCGCGCTCGGCCGCGGGAATGCGAATCCACTGTGAGCGGTTCTGATTGGACCAGCTCACAAAGCCCGGCGCTTCCATTTTGCCCAGCCGTTCAAACGAGTTGGGCATGGGGTTCAATATGGCCGTCATATCGGCAGCGCGGCGGAATATACCGGCGATGAAGCAATCCGCAATCGATGCGGGCGCGCCGCGCAGAGAAAACAGGTTGTCGCCGCCGGAAAGAAGGCTCATGTTCACATGCAGGCCGCTGCCAATGATGCCGGGGATGGGCTTGGGCAAAAACGACGCGAACAGGCCGTTTTTGTGTGCGATGGTGCGTATGACCTGCTTGAGCGTGACAAGGTTATCCGCCGTGCGCAGGGCGCTTGCGTATTTCAATACGATTTCGTTCTGGCCGGGGCCCGCCTCATGGTGCGAGCTTTCCACGCCCACGCCCATGCTTTCGAGATTCAGGCAGATTTCACGGCGCACATTCTCACCGCGATCGCGCGGGGCAAGGTCAAGATACCCGGCGTTGTCGTGCGGGGTGCGCGAAGGATTGCCGTTTTCATCGAGCTGGAACAGATAGAACTCCACTTCCACGCCGATCTGGCAGGAAAGTCCCATCGCCTGTGCGCGCAGCGAGGCATCGCGCAGTATGCCGCGAGAATTGCCCGCAAACGATCTGCCATCCGGATATTCGATATCGCAGATGAGCCGTGCGACTCGCCCCTGCTGGGGACGCCACGGCAAAAGCGCGAGCGTGTTGGGGTCGGGCTTAAGCATGAGGTCGGTTTCTGCGGTGTGCAGCAGCCCCGGTACTGCGGATGCGTCGAAGGATACGCCCTCCGTCAGCGCCCGCGGCAGCTCCGTGGACTGCAGGGAAATGTTCCGGCCGCGGCCGAACAGGTCGCAGAACACCAGCCTCACGAATTTTACGTCGTTCTCCTCCACAAAGGAAAGGACTTCATCGATTGTATACGCCATGCGGCACCTCCTCGCTTCATGCAAACAACAGTTCTATATTCCAGAAACAGGAATTGCAGGAAAACCTGCAAAAAACTACCAAGTATTTTTCGTATCCGCCATCATTTTTGATCCATGTCAGTCATGCACACGGGCTGTGCATGGACAACCCCCTATTTGCGGGCATCGGTGGATAACTCTGTTCATAATGTTCATAACTCCTGTGCAAAACTTTTTGAGAATGTGCACAGCCGTGCTTTCATGCCCTGCAAAGTGATCAGTTTTCGTTCGGTTCGACAATATTCTCCATCGAATGAAAATTCGCTCAGCGCGAGCATGTATGAATGTATAAACGAATACGGCACGCTTCGCCTGCGATCAGGAGAGCGGGCTTCGTTTGGGCATGACGGGGCAGGACCACCGAAGCAGTTCCCCGCCGTGCGGTTCGGCCACGCGGATAGCGCGGGTAGTGAGTTTATCCACATCCGGCTTATTAAGCGCAGAGAGGGCGTGGATGGTCAGTACGTGCGGAAGCTCCAGCTCGGGCCGAAACTGCGGCTCGCCGATGGCGAAACCGTTCTGCCGCGCCTGTTCCTGAAACAATAGGCGCGTCTGCTCGGAGGGGAAGCACAGCGAGAACGTAATTCTGCGCACAGTGGTCAAACCGTCGCCGTGGCGCTTGAGGCGCTCTATCATTTCCTCGTTGAGCACAGTCTGGTATTTCGCGGCGTCCGGCAGCAGCAGCGCATGGTAGCTGAGCCAATCCGGCTCGGCCGCCGTGCCGGGGGTAACGGCGATGAGCTTTTCCTTGCGCGCGGCATCGCGCACGGCTTGCGCGGCTTCGTCGCCATCCTGCACGTAAAAATAGAGCTGTCGCAGCGCGCTCATTTCGATGACGCCCACATATTTGGCTTCCGGCAAGGCGCGCAGTATGCGTTTTGTCATTTTATCCGCGTGCCTCTTCATACGAGGCGTAAACTCCGGCACATCGTCCTCGCGCGGACTCAATGCGATATACAGCAGCGTTTCGTACCCGGCGGAAGGCTCTTCGTATGCCGTATCCACGGTGAAGAGCGCGTGCGCGCCGCGCACGTCCCATTCGTAGCTGAACCAGTTATCCTGCGAAGGCTTGGCCATGAAATACCGCTTGCTCCTCTCTTATAAGAATCAATTGTACCAATACATTTGTATAATTGCAAATGAACAAACTAGTATGCGCATGCGGTAAAGTTCGGCATTTTATCAATAAGAAGTCTGAAAGGCATCACCTGCACAAGTCCAATTCCTTTTATCGTTTCTATCTGCCTAGTATTTACGGATTGCAGAAATACCCTTCGCAACCTGAGAATCATTTCATTGGATTGAGATATCAGAGGTATATTGTTTTAGTCGTTACATCTGACTGCTATAACAAGGTATCGCCGCCTTGGGGCGGCGACGAATAATTTTTATGGCGAGGGGGCTTCGCCCCCTCGCCCTCCCCTGCATATGCCTGTGATACTTAGCCAAGCATATAGGCAATTCGGCTCATAGACACCAAAGCATCACGCTTTTATTGCGTATCTCCGTATTCGTAAAATATATGAATCAACAACGGGGGCGGTAATCCGCCCCCGAACGCTCTGTATATATCCCCCAAAGCGACGCAGTCGCTTTGATTATGGGTTCTTAGGGGCGTTACGCCCCTAAGCGGGGGTTCGGGGGCGGCGCCCCCGTACGTACATATTCACACTTACACCAGCTTGGCCAGTTCCCCGACCATGCGGTCGAACTCGTCGAGCGAGGTTAATATGCTTTCGGGCTTGGTGAGGTCAACGCCCGCTTTCTGCAGCAGCGTGATGGGGAAATCGCTGCCGCCGCTCTTGAGGAAGGCGAGGTAAGAATCTAAGCCCTTGCCTTCGAGTATGCCGCGCGCAATCGCGACAGCGGCACAGAAGCCGGTGGCGTACTGATAGACATAGAACGCGTTGTAGAAATGCGGAATGCGCGCCCACTCGATTTTGATCTCGTCGTCCACAACCACGCCCGGGTAATATTTTTCGTTGAGCTTGCCGTACACCTCGCAGAGCGACTCCACGGTGAGCGGTTCGCCCGCTTCGCACATGCGGTGGCTTTCGCGCTCGAACGCGGCGAACATGGTCTGCCGGTATACGGTGGTGCGGAACTGCTCGAGGAAGTGGTTGAGGAGGTATGCGCGACGCGCTTCATCCTTTTCCTGCGAAAGCATATACCGCGTAAGCAGCACTTCGTTAACGGTGGAAGCGACCTCTGCCGCCATAATTTTATACTGCGCATCCTGATAGGGCAGCGCGGTATCCGAATAATGCGAATGCATGGCGTGCCCCAGCTCGTGTGCGAGCGTGAAGGCGTAATCCGCTTCGGGCTGGTAGTTCAAGAGTACGAACGGATGCGTGCCGTAAGCGCCCCACGAATACGCACCTGTCGTCTTGCCGCGGTTTTCTTCCACATCGATCCAGCGGCTTTCATAGGCGGTATCCAGCATTTTCGCGTAATCCGGCCCGAGCGGCGCGAGCGCAGCCTTGACCAGCGTTTTCGCTTCTTCGTATTCCATGCGCTTTTGCACTTCGGGCACGATGGGCACATACAGGTCGTACATGCGCAGTTCGTCAAGCCCCAGCGCGCGGCGGCGCAGATCCAGATACTTGCCTAAAGAGGGCAGGCGGCTTTCCACGGCCTCAATCAGCCCGTCGTACACGGAAAGCGGTACGTCCGAAGCGTAGAGCGCCATGCCGATAGCGCTTTCGTAATTGCGCGCGCGGGCATAGAACACATCCGATTTCACGCTGGCGGCATACGATGCGGAAAGCGTGTTCTTCAGGTTGGTGTACGACGTGTACAGCGTTTTGTAGGCGTTTTCACGGACGGCACGATCCTTGCTTTCTACAAAGCTGCGGTAATTGCCCTGCGTGATCTCTACCGTTTCGCCTTCTTCGTTCTTGATCTCGCCAAAGCGGATATCCGCGTTGTTGAGCATGGTGAATATGCTGTCCGCCGCGGCGAGCGGTTCGCCCGCGAGCGCGAGCAGTTTTTCTTCGTTTTGTGTGAGCGTATGCGGACGCGCACGCTCGATGTTGTTGAGTATACGGCGGTATTCTTTCAGTACATCGCCGTCGATCCAGCTTCTCATCGTCGCCGGGTCGATTTCGAGCATTTCGGGCGTCATGAACGACGCCGAAGCGCCAAACGCCACGCCCTGCTGCATGGCGCGATCCGTCATGCCCTGGTATTTCGCGACCGCGTTATCCTCGTCGCGCTTCATGTGCGCATAAACATAGAGCCGCTCCAGCGCGAGCGAGATTTCAAACTCGCGGCGTACCGCCTTGAGCAGCGCTTCCGGCCCCTGATTGAGCGTTCCGGAAAATGCCGGGAATTCCGCGATATCCTTTTGCAGCGCGGTAAACGCCGCTTCCCATTCCTGATCGTTAGAAAACATTGCGGAAAGATCCCAGGTCATCGCCTGGTCCAGTTCCGCGCGCGCGGGCAGTGTCTTGGGCATGTAGGTACCTCCTATGAGTGTTTAATAAAAGAGACGACGGGGCTTTGCCCCGAACCCCACCCAAGGGACACGTCCCTTGGGAAACCCATTAGCAAAGCGACTTCGTCGCTTTGGGGGAAGGGGAGGGATGTTCGTTCTAAAAGCGGGGCAGGGCCGATGTCTTGCACCCGTGCTATTACTATAACCGAAAGCGCCTTCGCATAACAAAGATTGTCGCTTTCACTGCGCTGCGTCGGGACGCGTCTCAATTCAACTTCCCGCTCAGCTTCGTGTACGGCACAGTCTGCGTATATCGCTGTCGAAAGCGCTGCCCACAGGGGCAGGAACAATGCAATTCGAACAGACTGCTGATTATTGCTTATGCTCATCATTACGCTGTGCGTCAGCATCCACCCATCCCTCGGGAAGGGGTTGCACCCCCGGCTGGGGCTGCACCCCGGGCAGGGGCTGCGTATTCGGCTGGGGCTGTACATCCGGCTGCGGCTGCGCAAACGCCTGTGCTTCGGGCTGATGCATTTCGGGATGCGGCGGCATGGGCGGCTGCCTGTACAGGGCATCCTGCTGCGGCGGATACGTTGTCTGCGTGAAGCCGGGCTGCGCCTGCTGTATGTGCTGCGGCTGAACGGGGGGCACCTGCATGCGCTTGGCGGCCAGATCCACGCGCGCAGCGCTGTCCACATACAGGGCGGTGTTGAGCGCCGCCGTATAAGGCATGATGAGCGCGAACCACAGGGTGTATACAACGCCGATAACGGCAAACATCACGCCCATGTTCTGATAAAGAAGAAGTATGGGCACGCCCACAACGACCGTGCTGAGCAAGCACACAACAACGGTATACAGCAGCACCGCGCCCATCAGGCGACCAAAGCGTTTGCCTGCAAGTTTGAAGGCGCGGATTATCGCGTCAAACGCGCGCCGGTTTTCATGCACGGCTACGGGATATACGAGGGATATGAACACGGCGTACACCACGCCCAGGAACAGCATAATCAGCCCGACAAGCGCAATGAGCGCAATGCTGCCGGGGGTCAGCTTATCGTGCAGCGCAAAAGAAAATATGGTGGAGAAGGTAAGCACAAAGCTGATGACACTGGTGAACATGCTCATCACGATGCTCGCGCCGATCTGCACGACATACAGGGAGAGGAATGTGGTATAAAACCGTTTGAGTCCTATGGGCAGCGCGTATTTCAACAGTTGGTGCAGCGTGCCCGCGCGGCCTTCCATACGCTGATCCATTTCGAGGTACACCGCGCCGTTGTAGGCGGGCATGATCAAAAACGCCATCAGCAGTCCTACCAGCATGGCAATGCCCATAAAGGAAAATACCGCGCCGACGGGGAAGTCCGCGCCGTAATTATAATTGAAGGAAGGGGCGGCCATATTGCCAAACGGAGCGAACTCCTTCTGCATTTGGCCGAACATTCCCGTGTTCTGGAACATGGAAAACATCGAGAGCATGAGTATGAGCATGAGCAGGCCGAGCGTCAGCAGCGTCATGGCGAACATCTGCCAAAAGCCGCGTTTGTAAAGCTGCCACGCCACGCCGAACACGCCGCGCAGTTTGAGCGGTGCGCGCATAAGCGGAGGATAAGGGGTATTCTGTTCCATTGGTTTGCTCCTTTCACCGCGCCCCCCACCGGAGCGCGACCTTCGGAATGATTTTCTAAGATTACGCCTGCGGCGGTATGGGCGAGGCAGGCGGGATAACCGGGGCTTGCGGCGGCAGATCCGGAACGCGCGCGGCGGCATCCACATACAACGCCGTGCAGAACGCCGGGTAATACGGGGCGATAATCGCCGCCCACAGGCAAAGGCCTATAGACATCACGATAATCGCCGCAATTGTATTCTGCCACAAAAGCGCCGAAGGCAACATCAGTATGGCCAATGCCGCAAGTAAAATCAAAACGTAAAGTATCAACGCGCCAAAAAGACGGCCGAAGCGTTTGAGGGAAAGCTTCAACGCACGGCCCACCGCTTCGAATGCTCGCTTGCCTTCGTGCGCAGCGACGGGGTAAATCAGAGACATGAATACCATGTATACAACGCTCAGCAGCATGGAGCACAGCATGGTAACCCCGACGGCGATAGAAATATTCGCCGCATTGGAGGATTGCATGCCTGCCGCGATGAAAGAGAGCATGATGATGGGCATGATGACGTTGAGCACTAGGCTCATCACGATGCTGGCAATAATCTGCACCACAAACAGGGAGAGGAATGTCGTGTAAAACCGTTTTAGGCCGATGGGCAGCGCGTAACGAAACAGCTGGCCGAATGTGCCGACCCGCCCTTCCATGCGCTGATCCATTTCCATGAATGTCGCGCCCATATAGGCCGGCATGCCAAGGAACGCATAAATCAGGGATATTAGCCACACCACGGCCATGAATGCAAGCGCGGAAGTGGCGGCGGTTACATCGTTTTGCATCGTGCCGCTGCCCATGCCGGGCATGATGTCGCTTTCAATCGCTTTAAGCGCACCGGTTTGGGAGAGCATATTGCCCATAGCCAGCATGAGTATGAGCATGAACACGCCGACGATCAGCAGCGTAAAAAAGAACATCGGCCAGAAGCCGCGCTTGTAAAGCTGCCACGACAAACCGAATACGCCGCGCAGCTTGAGCGGCGCGCGCATGAGCGGAGGGTAGGGGGTATGCTGTTCCAAACTGTGCTCCTTTTCTGGCACCCATGCCGGGCGTGGCCGTTTATACTCGGGAAATTACCCGGGAAATGACGTTCGCAAAAGCCTGCGGATTATTTCTATGGCATATTTTCGGGCAACATTCCGTTCATGATCGGTCTGCTTTGATCAGGGTTTAGCTAGGCCATTCTATAACTACCCCTCAAAGCGACGAAGTCGCTTTGATATGGGTTTCCAAAGGGTCGTTACGACCCTTTGGTGGGAGCTCGAGGGCGAAGCCCTCGACACTTCTCTATTCCCCAGCCAGCAATCCTTCAGCTATCACTCCCGCCGACCTAAACGACAGCGGCGAGCCGCCGTTGACACCGGCGGAAGCGGCGTAATCGATGCAGGCGTTCTGAATGCTGTCGAAATCGATATCCTTGCCGCCGCGCACGAGCATGAGCTGCACGAGCTCAATGAACTCCTTGAGCTGCGGTGGCGGCAGGTGGATGCGCAGCGGGAAGAACGCGTCTTCTGTCTTTCTTGCGGCGGCAGTCAGCAGCAGATTGCGCGGCTGGGTACCGGCGGGGGTAAGCGCAGCGCGCAGCAACGGCCACGCCGGGTCGTTCGGGTCGAACTCGTCGAGGAACAGCACAAACTTCAGCGGCTGTGCGCACAGCGCGGGGATGGCCTTACTGAGCGCAGCCATCTGCCCCGGCGGGCAGCAGACCAGCCGCAGCTCGGGCAGCTCGCGCGCAAGCGAGAACACCTGCGTGGTTTTGCCCGCGCCCGCGCCGCCGGTCAACAGCATGTTATCCGCACGGTCGCCGCGCATGAAGCGGATGGCGTTGTGCAGAGCCTGTTCGCGCTGGCTGATGTAAAAGGTATACGAATCCTCTTCGGGCAGAGAATCGAGCGGTATGCCGGTGAGTACGCCATCCGCGCCGATGGTGAACAGCCTGTCCCGTATGAACGCGCCCGATCCGCACGATGCGTGCAGGCTCCACAAATCGTCGAGCAGCATGGCGCGGTCGTCCGAAGAATCGAGGCGGCGATACAGTTCTTCGAGCGCGGAATCGGCGGCATAGGGTTCGGGATGCTCGTCCGGCTTGTAGCGCCAGCTTAAAAAATCGTTTTCGTCCAACGCTGCGGGCATGGGTTCGGGCGGCGTGGGCTGCGGCACGGGGGAGGAAGTGCTCGCGGCGGGCAGCGGACGCGACGTATTGCCGCCCCAGATGGCGGTGGACAATACGGAGATATTATCCTTCTGCTGGCGAGGCCGCTGGCGCTGATCTCGGTAGCGTTCGCCGATCCAGCGCTTGAGCAGTACGCTATTGAGCTGAAACAGCGGGTTGAGCCGCGCAAGATCGCTACGCATGCCCGCGCAGAGCGGTTCGTCCCATTTCCCGCGCGCAGCGAGCGAAGAAAACGCGTTTTCGCGCTCCAGCAGCAGATACAACAGATAATCCCGGAACAGATCGCCGCTCGTGCGCCTGTATCCGCCCGTCAATAATGCGGATGTGAGCGCGTGATATTCTTCCGCCGCGGCAAGCGCGTCGCCGTGCAGAAGCATGGCCAGCAGCCTGTCCAGCGAGCTTAGCGGCAGCTCAGAAAGCGCATCTCGCAGCACCGTAAGCCGGTGCAGCCCGGTGTGCAGCGCCAGACACCCTTCCTGGCAGTTCATGTCCTTCAAAGCCATGCACAGCGCCTCCCTGTTATAAAGCTTGAGCGGGGGTTCCACCCCCGAACCCCCGCCAAAGGGACACGTCCCTTTGGAATCCCGTTGGCAAAGCGGCTTTGCCGCTTTAGGGGGGATATTGACCGTTATGCAAAGTCGCTTCACCGCTTTGGGGAAATTCGGCAAGCCTTCCTGCGTTCATTAACAGTATAAGACAAATAGGCAAAAATGGAAAGCGGCGGAAACGGCTGTGTGAGTTTGTTTATACCAAAACAAGGTATCGGTGCATTACTGCGCCGACGATTGTTTTTTTATTAGAAAGCGGGCGGGCTTACTGTTTGCAATGGTCGTGCTACGTTGCTGCATTACAGCTTCCTTGCGCTCCTTTGATCACGCATCAATCTATATATAGGACTAACCTGAAATTATCTGCAAAGAAAAAGGGCGGCATAGCCGCCCCTTCTCGAAATATATCAGACGCTTACTGCTGCGTATTCACGTTAATGTTGCCCGACGTAGCCGATACATCTATCGTAGCGCTGCCGCTTCCCACTGTCGCCGATGCGTGCTTGCCCTTTTCATCGTAGCTGAACCCCACGTCCCCGCGGATATTGCCGGAGCTGCAGCTCGCCTGAATGCGCGCGCTCGCGTCCTTGGGCAGCGTCACATCGATATTGCCGGAACTGGTGTGCGCCGTGAAATCCGCCGAAGGCCCCGTCAGCGTCGCCGATACATTGCCGGAGGTATCCCGCACGGTCGCCTTGCCCGAGATCGAGTTAATGCGGATATTGCCGGAGGTCGTCTCGATTTCATGCTGTGCGCCCGTAATGCTTTCAAACCCTACATCGCCGGACGTCATGCGCAGGCTTCCTTTGCCGGTCAGCGACCCGCCGCGTACATTGCCCGAAGTGGATATGATATCGTACGTATCGCAGGAAAGGGCATTCACGTTCACGTCGCCCGACGTCATGCGGATGAGTATATCCTTCGCCGTGAGGGGCGCATCGCAGGAGAAATTGCCGGAGGTCAGACGCAGCGCAAACGCCGTAAGGTTGAGCGCCGGTTCAATTTTCAGGTTACCGCTCGTGTTGCTGATGTTCAGCGCGTTTGCGTAAGAAGCGGGCAGGTATACCGTCAGCCTCTGCGGCACCACCGAGCGGAAGAACCAGATGCCCTTGGGCATGGGCTGTTTTACGGTAATGGAAGTCGCAGCCTTTTCAACCGTTATATACTGGTCTTTGCTGATATCGCCGGCGGCTTCATGCACGATGCGCATTTCTGCGCTGTCGGCTGCGGTGAACACCACGTTCATGCTCTTAAGATCCAGAGTCAGGTCGTTGATACCCGCTACCGGTACCGTTTCTTCATAAACCGTTTTCATATTTCCCCCGTCGGTGATGTTGAATTCGAAGTTAAATCCGCTAAATCCCCTGCCCAGCAGGCCGGTAACAAGCAGGCCGATGAGCGCTATGGCGATGGCGGCCCATATGACGATGCGAATGATAATAAGGGTCCTATTCATGTTTTTCCTCCTTGAGCTCGAACACCAGTTTGATGATCCTGTCCACCGCGGCGGCTATGATGAATATGATCCACGAATAGCCCCAGATGCCGTACAGAAAGCTGATAAGAAAGTAAATCGCCGTCGTGATGGTCCACAGTATGGAGGAAATCGATGCGAGCATGCGCTCCTGCGCGGAGTTGCGGGATTTCCACTGCTTGAACTCTTCTACCATGGTGTCGTCGGCCTTCACATACTTGGGCCGAGACATGAAGTGGTATACGATGGTCAGCGTCGCCGCAAGGAACAGCGTGAGCATCACGGAAACCATGATGATGGGCTGTATGTGCAGCGCCACGATGCCGAGTATGAGCAGTATCACGCCCAGCACGTACATGCCGATTGCCGTTGTGACGACCAGCGCCGTCTTCTGCCTTTGTTTGTACATTTCCTTGTAATCCATAATATCGCTCCCCTTTAACCCCCGGATCAGTTCATCGACATCCCCTATGCCGTCGATGACTATTCTCATTGCTTCATCCTCGCTGCGTCCCTGTGCGACGAGATCGTTGTACTTTTCCGTCAGGTTTGCGAGGAGTTCTTCCTTCAATTCCGCCGCGCGGCGTGTCGGCGGGGCATCCGCAAACAGCCTGTCGAGCTGTGCGCGCAATTTTTCGTTCATATCGTTACCCTCCCCTATATCAGGCTGTCGATCAATGCCTTGGCTTCCTGCCAGTCCGCTTTGTTCTGTTCGTACATGGTCCGCCCGAGCGGGGTGATGGCGTAATACCGCCTGCGTGCGCCCGTGGTTTCGTCCCCCCAGTACGAGGTGATCATGCCTGCTGTTTCCAGCCGCCGAAATGCCGAGTACAATGTGGCCTCTTTGGCTTCGTAGCCGCCCCCGGCCCGTTCCTGTATTGCCTTATTGATTTCGTACCCGTAGCTGTCTTTATTGAGCAGCTGCGCGAGTATGATGGTATCCGTATGCCCGCGGATTAAATCCGATGTAATGGACAATAGGTATTCCTCCTTCCATCGGGGTATCAATGTTTTGCAGGTATAATATACGACAGTATACTATGCCTGTCAAGGTATATTGTTAGGAATAGTATAAAATAATTTTTAGTATGTTGAGCGCAGGCCATATTGTATTCTTATAGGATGGAATGCAGCGGGCAGAAATACACCGTGTACAAGCCTGTTTTGGAATGTGGGGTTCTGGCTGATATCAGGTTTGGTTTTGACGAATACGCTTGAAATAGATATCGCCGCCTTGTAGGCGGCGACGATTACTTTTCTATGATGGGGGGAACTTACGTATCCCACAGTTCACAATGGTCGTGCTGAAATTGAAAAATTCAGCACTCTCTTGCTCACTGGGCCTTCTCTTCGCTTCATCCACCACCGGCGGCGCTCAGATCCGGCCCCCCCATCGCCCCCTCCCTGAACAGCGCAGGCAACGTCGTCTTAATATTCTTTAGGGGGCGCGGGGGCCGCAGCCCTCCCGCCCCAAAAAAATAATTCGTCGACGCTGCAAGCGACGATACCTTGTTCTGACTAAAACACATGCGCTTTTCAAATGCTTCTTTCTGCAAAAAATAATTGAATCCCTGTTGACAAACACACTACTATGTAATACTATATAGCAGTAGTCAGTATCACTGCATACCAGTCCTACTTAATAGCAAGGAGTGATTGTACTGGAAAACTTAACGGAAATGCTCAAAGGCGTGCTCGAAGGCTGCGTGCTGGAAATCATCAGCCGCGGGCAAACCTATGGCTATGAAATTACCCGCAAGCTCAATGCCCTAGGTTTTGCGGATGTCGTAGAAGGCACGGTGTACACCATATTGCTCCGGCTTGAAAAAAACAAGCTGGTGGATATTGAAAAGAAGTCGTCGGATAAAGGGCCGCCGCGCAACTTCTTCACTCTCAACGACACCGGCCGCGAGGAACTGCATAGGTTCTGGGAAAAGTGGGAGTTCGTCGCGTCGAAAATGAACCAACTGAAAGAGGAGCAATCAAATGTCTGAGTTTTTTGATAATTATCTGAACATCGGGAAGATGATCGAGAGCAAGCGCGAGTATAAGCGCCAGATGGCAAGGGTGAACGCTCTGCCCGAAGACTACCGCTACGTATTTAAGAAAATCCAGACTCATATGTGGATGTTCGCGGCAGGCTCCGGCTATGACATGCTCAAGATCCATTATGACCTCATCGAACTGTTCGAGTCGGGCGCGGCGGAAGGCAAGCAGGTTCTGGAGATTACCGGCGAAGACGTCGCCTCTTTCTGCGAAGAGCTTCTGCGCAGCGCGAAAACCTACACCGAAAACTGGCGTGAGCAGCTCAACCGCGACATACAAAAACATGTCGGGAAAGGCAAAAACGAAAAATGAAAGACGCTGCGATCAGTATCAATGCCTTGAAAAAATCCTTCGGCAAAATAGAAGTATTAAAGGGCGTGGATTTAGAAGTACAGCCAGGCGAGATATTCGCATTGCTCGGCTCCAACGGCGCGGGCAAGACGACGATAATCCGGATACTCGCCACGCTGCTCAAACAGGATAGCGGAACTGCCGCCGTCAACGGCTTCGATGTTATATCAAAAGCGGACTTTGTGCGGCAGTCCATCAGCCTGACCGGGCAGTTTGCCGCCGTAGATGAAATTCTGACAGGCCGCGAAAATCTCATCATGATCGCGAAACTGCGGCATATGAAAGATGCACGGACTATCTCGGATGAACTCTTAACCCGCTTTGGTCTTACAGACGCCGCCGACCGCAGGGTAGCCACCTACTCGGGCGGCATGCGCCGCCGGCTGGATATCGCCATGAGCCTCATCGGGACCCCGCAGGTGATATTCCTTGACGAACCGACGACAGGTCTTGACCCCGAAGCCCGCATAGAGGTGTGGAACACGGTCAAAGGACTTGCGAACAACGGCACGACGGTGTTTCTGACCACGCAGTATCTGGAGGAAGCCGAGCAGCTTGCCGACAAAATCGCCATATTGCATGAAGGCAAAATCATAGCAAACGGCACGCTATCAGAGCTGAAGAGCCTGTTCCCGCCAGCAAAGGTGGAGTATGTGGAAAAGCAGCCGACATTGGAGGAAATATTCCTTTCTATCGTCGGCGCAGGAACAAACGGGTATGCCGCGCAGGGCGAGCATAAGGAGGCGGTCTAAATGGAAGCAACGCAGAAACACTTCTTCAGCGACCTTGGCGTCATGTTGGGCCGGTCCATGCGCCATATTTTGCGCAGCATGGATACCATCATCACCGTCACCCTCATGCCCATCGCGTTCATGCTGCTGTTTGTCTACGTATTCGGCGGCGCGATACAGGCGGGAACGGACAACTACGTGAATTATCTGCTACCCGGCATACTGCTCATTGCAATCTCGAGCGGCATCGCGTATACGGCATACCGACTGTTTCTGGATCTGCAGCGGGGCATATTCGAACGGTTCCACTCCATGCCGATTGCGCGCTCCGCCGCGCTGTGGGGGCATGTGCTGACGTCGCTCGTCTCCAACGCCATTTCGGTGGCTGTGATACTGCTCGCGGCGCTGATCATGGGCTTTCGTTCTTCGGCGGGAATTCTATCGTGGTTTGCCGTCATCGGTATACTCGCGCTGTTCACGCTGGCTTTGACATGGATCGCGGCGGTTGCGGGGCTGACTGCAAAAACGGTGGATGGAGCTTACGCGTTCTCGTACCCGCTGATGTTCCTGCCGTTTATCAGTTCTGCGTTTGTGCCGACACAATCCATGCCTGCGGGCGTGCGGGCATTTGCGGAAAATCAACCGGTGACGTCAATCGTAAACGCAATCCGCGCGTTGCTCAATTGTGAGCCGGTCGGGAATGATATATGGGTTGCGCTTGCCTGGATGGTTGGGATTATGGTGGTAGCGTATCTATTCGCCATGCGGGCGTATAAACGCAAAGCGGCATAGGGTTTTGCCGCGTTGGATTTCACAATGTATCGCCGCCTTTCTGGGCGGCGACGTTTATTTATTTTATTTAAAAGCGGGAGGGCTGCGGCCCCCCGCGTCCCCCTGAGAGTACGAAGGTATAGAGGGAATGTTTATGTCCACTCAAATTGATTTTTACCTGGCCGCCTATGAACCTGCACATGCATTTGATACAAAAGCATGTTTTATTAAGCAACGGCTTGTTGCAAAAAACAGAGATGATTTTTTATTGGTTAAAGTAATTCCGCCGTTTGAATATGAAAATGGAACAGTGAAAGCTGATGAAGTTGTGATTGGCGTTAGATTGCAAGGAGATACTTTATTTCCAATAAACAGATGGCCGATGCATGTATATGTGTGTGATGTGTTGGATAATGAAAGTTCTATTAGTGGAGAAGTATTAGCAAAGGATTTGTCTATAAAGTATTGGAGCGAACTGTATCAGAATGCAAGTCAAATTCGATAAGCGAGCGTTAAGGTAACTTAATGAGGAATGTCACCACCATCTTTAGGGGGAGTGGGGGGCCGCAGCCCTCCCACTTTAAAATAAAAAATGCAATCGTCGGCGCCTTGTGCGCCGATACCTTACGTAAAATACCATGAAAAGCAAATGACACCCATATATACATAAAACCGCCTAAACGGCGGTTTTGTGCGAATATTCTGCATAGTAAGCCGACATATCGTCCTACGGCTGCCTAACTACATCTCTTTTTGATATTTACCGTAGAAATACAGGCATGTGAACTCATAAAACAGGAAAACGCCCACGATTACAAGCGTTACCCACAGCGGAGCGGATAAGAGAATGCTCACATACGCCAACGCCATGACAAGCCACTTCGTAATATCCCCGGCTTTCGCCTTTGCCCGGCTGCGAATGATGCCGTTGCGTTCATCCCGCCGCTCGATTTCCGCCTGCTTCATGATTGCGGGGTTCTTGCGCTCCGTATTCCATACAAGATAGTTGGAAAGGCTCATGCCCGCAAGGCCCGCGCCCACGCCCAACATCACGCCCGAGACCTGCTTGGGGATAATACCGTCCAGCAATAAACCTGCGACGGCTACCGCCACGCCTGCGATGATCAGCAGCAAAAACCCTGTGCCGCTTTTTTTCATATCCATTCCTCCTTCAAAAACCGTACCATAAAACCGTTATAACTCTTCCTCTTCGTACAGGAATATTTCCTCAATCGTCATGCCAAAGTAGCGGGCGATTTTGAACGCCAGCAGTATGGACGGATTGTACCGTCCGTTTTCGAGCGAGCCTATCGTCTGGCGGGATACCTCCAGCGCGTCGGCCAGTTCTTCCTGCCGGATGCCGCGCTGCTTGCGGATTTCCTCAAGCCTGTTCTTCAAGCCGCCACCCCTTCCCGGTTCTATCGTTTGTCATGCAACATGCGCGCCGATGGAAAGCTTGCTTTCCATTTGCTATGCTATCATAGGTTCGCGATAATGTAAAGCTTACTTTACATTATTTTTATGAGACAGGAGAAAAAGATGCGTTTGCGGGCATTCCTTATGCTATCCTTTTAGGACGGCACCATCACGGACGACCAGAGCAAAAGCGTACAGACCGCGCTCGATAAAGCAGCATCCGATACAAAATCCGCTCCGCCGCCGCCTAAGGGGGGAAGCATTCCTTCCGATATCACCAGCAGCCTTTCTTCGCTGACTGACGAGGGCACAATTACCGAAGACGAAGAGAACAGCATACTCGAATACTTACTTAATTCGCAAAAGAACGGCACAAAGCCGGATCTGAACAATCTGGTGGAGGATGGCACGCTCAGCGAAAGCACCAAGGATACCGTGGAGAGCACTTTCCGCGATGCCGCCGCGTTATCCCAAGCCAAGAAGGCGTATACCGGCAGCTATGCTTCTGCCGACCCGCTGCAGTCGCTGGGAGAGGATGGAACCATCAATTCTTCCACGAAGAGCCTCGTTTACCAGACTTTGCTTTCAAGCGGCGCGTTCAATTCCGTAGAACGGCTGGCATAGCGGAAAATTCCACAAATTATAAGGATTTTTCGACAAAAACAGGTGATAGTAAACCGTTTTATGGTAATTCGATATACGTTATGATCGAGAGCACAAAAAGGGGCAGTCACAGGCGGGAAAAAGTGCCGTTTTCTGCGGATAATCCGCGCATTTTAGGGTAAATGACGCATCGTGGCCCTGCCATAGCGCTAAAATGCCATCTTACTTGTGCATAAACTCATGAAAAAAACTATTGCCTCAAAAACAGACCCGATGCTATACTAATAAGGGCACCCCAAGACGCCTCTTCGCGAAAGAGGCGTTTTTTGTTTTTATTTTTTGAAGATTTGCGAAGAGTAATAAGGGAGGACGAGTATGACAAGGCTGGTATTCGTGACGGGCGGCGTGGTATCGTCGCTGGGCAAGGGCATAACGGCGGCTTCGCTGGGGCGGCTGCTAAAAGCGCGGGGGCATTCGGTATCCATCTGCAAGCTGGACCCCTACCTGAACGTAGACCCCGGCACCATGAACCCTTACCAGCATGGCGAGGTATATGTCACCGACGACGGCGCGGAAACCGACTTGGACGTAGGCCACTACGAGCGGTTTATCGATGAAAAGCTATCCCGCGCGAACAACACCACAACAGGGCAGGTCTATTCCACCGTCATAGAGCGCGAACGCCAAGGCGGTTACCACGGCGGCACCGTACAGGTGATCCCGCACATCACGGATGAAATCAAGGCGCGCGTGCTGCGCGTAGCCGAAGAAAGCCAGCCGGACGTGCTGATTGTGGAAATCGGCGGCACCGTAGGCGATATCGAAAGCCAGCCGTTCCTCGAAGCCATCCGCCAGTTGAAGTCCGAGCGCGACCCGGGCACCTGCTGCTTTATTCACGTTACGCTGATCCCCTACATCGCCGCCGCGGGCGAATTGAAGAGCAAGCCGACGCAGCACTCCGTGAAGGAGCTTCTCTCCATCGGTATCCAGCCGGATATTCTCGTATGCCGCGCGGATCAGCCCATCCCCGAAAGCATGAAAGCCAAGATCGCGCTGTTCTGCAACGTGGCGCAGCGCAATGTCATAGAAAACCTCAACGCGCGTTCGCTTTACGAAGTGCCGCTGCTGCTTGAAAGCAACGGCCTGTGCGACGCTGTTTGCCGCACGCTTTCCCTGCCCATTTCCGTGCCCGAGCTTTCCGAGTGGAAGGCGATTGTGGAACGCGACCTCCACCCGAAGAGCAGCTGCGTCATCGCCATCGTGGGCAAATATGTGGAGCTGCACGACGCGTACCTTTCGGTAGCCGAGTCGTTGAAGCACGGCGGCATATCCGCCAACGCGAAGGTCGACATCCGCTGGGTATACGCCGAGGATGTGGAAACGTGCGGTGCGGAGAAGTATCTTGAAGATGTGGACGGCATTCTCGTGCCCGGCGGTTTCGGTGAGCGCGGCTTGTTGGGCAAGATCGAAGCCATCCGTTATGCGCGCGAGAAGAATGTGCCGTTCTTCGGCATTTGCCTTGGCATGCAGATGGCAATCGTCGAGTTCGCGCGCAATGTACTGGGCTGGGCGGACGCGTACACCACCGAAGTCGACCCCGCCACCACGCACCCGGTCATCGACCTGATGCCCGACCAGCGCGACCATATCAACGCGGCGGGGGATATCCGCATCGGCGGTACCCTGCGACTGGGCGGTTACGCCTGCGATATCACAAAGGGAACGCTGACCGAGAAGCTTTACGGCGGCACGTTCGTACGCGAACGCCACCGCCACCGCTATGAAGTCAACAACGCGTTCGTGCCCGAGTTTGAGGCGAAGGGCGTTGTATACTCCGGCTGGAACCCGGAACGGCACTTGGCCGAGATCATGGAGCTGCCCAACCACCGCTTCTTTATAGGCGTGCAGTTTCACCCCGAGTTCCGATCCCGCCCCGACCGCGCGCACCCCGTGTTTGCGGGATTCGTGAAAGCGTCGGCGGAGTACGCTGCGGAGAAGAAGTGAGGAGAACGTTGAGTGCTCTGCCTTGCGGACCCACAGTTCGCAATGGTCGTATATGCCTTTGTAGGCCTATACTCCCTTGCTCACTGGGCCTCCGCTTCGCTTGATCCGCCACAGGCGGCGCTCAGCTTCAGCCCCCAAACACCCGCCCAAGGGACACGTCCCTTGGGTATCCCTATCAGAAACGCCCTTCAGGCGTTTCCTGGGAAATAATCACGAAATATAGGTTATCTGTGCATAAGCTGATCGAAGCCGCCCTTAACAGCGCGGCTTTTTTTGTAGTTACCCAACCATGGAGCGAAAGCAATGCGAATGCTTTTTAAAGGGGCGCGAAGACTAGAGCAGCACGCGCGCTTCGGGGGAGGGCGAGGGGGCGAAGCCCCCTCGCAATTAGAATAATCGTCGGCAGTCAGCGACGGACCGCAGTCCTAGTGTCCGAAGGCGTCTCCCGCCGAGGACGAATGAGCCGATACCTTATATTCATGACTGCAAAGCATACCCGAACACATCTCACTCGCCAGCGAAAAACTTATCCACATTTTCCACCCAAACCTGCGCAGACCTGACAAAACTGTGATACTCTGATAATTGAAATCTTACAATCCTATCCAAGCTGAGGTTGCTATGTATACTGTTTTGAGTTCAATAGGCAAAAGGCTCAATGATGCGGGGATCGTGTGGGGAATCGGCGCTTCCATGCTGCTCAGTCAATTCGGACTGGTCGAGAAGCCCAACGATATCGATATCTGCGTGGACAGCAGGGATATCGAGAAAGCGGACGAAATACTCAAAAGCATCGGCGTAAAGAAAGAACTGAACGGCACTCCCCTTTACGCGACAAAGCAGTTTTATGAGTATATCGTTGATGGAGTGGAAGTCGACGTCATGGCTGGGTTGGCGGTATATCATGCCGCAGGCGTGTTTGAATATGTCTTTGACAAAGCGTCCATCACGGATTTCAAAATCATCAACGGGGTAAGCATCCCGTTTGCGTCGCTGGAAGACTGGTATGTGCTGTATCAATTGCTGCCGAACAGAGAACGCAAAGTCAGCATGATTGAAGAATACCTGATGGCAAACGGAATCAAGCATCCCTTTCTGCTAAAACGGGTGTTGGAAGGAAATTTACCTGAGGAAGTAAGAAAGCGGGTTGCAAATTTGCTCATGCTGCGGGCAATTCCTTAAGAAAAGGTATCGGCTCATGCTGAGCCGACGAATTATTTTAATTGCGAGGGGGCGAAGCCCCCTCGCGCACCCCCAAGTGCGGTGCGCAGCTTCAACTAACGACCTAGGGACAAAAACAGCTTAAACTCCTCTGGGGGACGCGGGGAGTCGGAGCTGCGCGCCACCAGTGACGGAAGCAGCGCAGCGAAAGACCAGTGAGCAAGGGAGTGCAAGGAAGCGGCCTGCCGCGACGAAGCACGACCATTGTGAACTGCGTACAGCCCGCCCTCTTTTAAATAAAATAAATCTTCGTCGACGGCTGCGACGGCCCGCAGGCCTAGTACCCGAGGCATCTCCTGCCGAGAGTGCAGGCGGCGATACCTTAATAAAACGCGCCCGCCGGATAAACATTTATCCGCATTTTCATCTAAAACCCGCGCAATTTCAGCAGATATATGGTACTCTGATAGTTAGAATTTCCCATTCATAAAGGATAAGTACATGCATCCATCCGCATTTTCCCCCGACGGGTTCATCATAGACCAGCGCCACACAAAGGCTGCGAAATACGGTGCGCGGACATCCGACCGCAACGGCTGCGGCTGGATTGCGGCGTACAACTTTTTGCACGCGGTGGGGGAGGAAGCCGACTGGCAGCAGATCGTGAAAGACATGCGCCGCGGCTCACCTTTTCTGTGCGCGCTGGGGACAGGCCCGTTCCGATTAAAACGCTACCTCAAACGGCGCGGGTATTCTCTGACGCTCGCACGGGGCAGGGACGCGGCGATCAAGCTCGCGGATGCATCCGGCGCGGGTATACTCTTTTACCTGCACAGCCGGGGTCTGCATTTTGTGGCGTTCACAAAGGAAGCGGACGGACAATTCCGATTTTTCAACGCGGTGCTGGGCAACGCAAAACATGTGACGGGCATGGGCGAATTCTTAGATAAACACGCCAAAAGGTGGCCGGTGTGGGTGTTCGCAACGGCGGACGAAATCCATGACAGCGCAGAAACGCGCAAAGAAGAAATGAGGAACCCATGATCGCAATTGTGCTGTTGATACCCCTTTTTCTCATACGATATGGGCTGCTTGGCATGCTCAGCAAAGAAGCACTTCGACGCGCGGCGCATTTCCCACCGATGGAGGGGAACGAGAAGCTCGCCTACTGGATCTACCAGATTTCGACCATTTGCATATTCGTAACATTGTTTTTCCTCAAAATCCGCACAGACCCGACGTGGTTCATTCCCGGTCTGCTGCTGTACGCGCTGGGAACGCTGCTTTTTATCATATCCGTATGCAACTATGCCCGGCCCGCTGCTTCCGGAATCAATACCAAAGGGCTTTACCGCATATCCCGCAACCCCATGTATATATCGTATTTGCTTTACTTTTTAGGCTGCGCGCTCATCACCGGCTCGTTGATACTGCTTCTGCTGACGCTCATTTTACAGGTATCGTCCCACTGGATTATACGCGCGGAAGAACGCTGGTGCATACGCGAGTTCGGGCAGGAGTATTTGCGGTATATGGAGCGGGTGGGGAGGTATGTGTAGACTTAGTTGGGCAGTGTCTTTGTTCGCGATAATTGATTAATGATTTATAAATAATCTTTCCTATAAAAATTGATTTCAAGGAGACTAAATATCCATGAGTATTGAGCTTGATATTAATGCAATTATATCACAGCTAATCATTAGATTTTGCGAAAGAGTTGGAAAGACAATATCTACTATTACTCAAGATCAGTTTTCCAAACTAAAAGTCGATTTAAACATTGCATTTTCTGAGTATTTAGTTCGTTCGCTTGAAAAGTACTCTAAAATGAAGACCCTCCTATATAAGAATGAACCACGTCCTTTGTTGGATTTCTATGAACCCCTTCAATTTTTATATAATAAGGTAACCATCGATGCACAAGACATTAATAATATTTTTAAGATATCCAGATATATCATCATTGATGGCCTAGGTGGAGTCGGTAAATCTACGACAATGAAATATTTTTTTCTGAATGAATTGGAGAAAAGAGAACTAGTACCTGTTTTCATTGAACTACGTGATTTAAACATTGCTGATAGTAATTTAGAAGAAATTATTACTCAAACATTGATTAACCTTGGTTTTAAGCTTGATACTCAATATATTAAATATGCAATGGACTCTGGTTGCTTTCTATTTCTTTTTGATGGATTTGATGAAGTCAATCAAATGAGGAGTTCGGCTGTTTGCCATCAAATTAATGATTTTTGCGATAAATACCCTTATAATCATTTTGTTATTTCATCAAGGCCAGACTATTCACTTATTGCAATGGCAAGATTCACTACGATTACTACTTTACCATTGACTAAACAAAAGGCTATTAATCTTGTACTGAAATTGAACTATGGTTCTGAGATTACTACTAATTTTATAAATGACTTAGATAAAACCTTATACTTGTCTCATCAATCCTTTGCATCTAACCCTCTTTTACTTACCATAATGCTTATGACCTATGATAGCTATGCTGAAATACCAGAAAAGCTTCACAATTTTTATGCTAATGCTTTCGATACACTATATTCCAGACACGACGCAACAAAAGGTTGCTTTAAAAGAGATATGAGAAGTAAACTATCTGTTGATTTATTTAAACAGGTTCTTTCAAAATTCTGTTTTCTTACATATAAAGATACTAAAACTGAATTTGAATATAATCAAGCGCGTGATATTATAACTTATATAAAATGCAAAGGAGAGTATGAAAGACTTATAGAAGACGATTATCTGGAAGACTTGCTGAATTCAGTATGTATACTTTATCATGAAGGCTTAAATTTAAGGTTCACTCACAGATCTTTTCAGGAGTATTTTACAGCTCTATTCTTAAAAGACATGCCTGATGAAATCCTCCAAAAAAGAGCCTTTTTCTTAATTGATAATACTAAATCCAACACTGATTCTGTACTCGGGATGCTCTATGATATGATTCCAGAAAGATTTGAAATGAATATCCTGTTGCCGATACTTGAAAAATTGGAAAAGGAGATTGTTGAGAATGATAGGTGTTCCGCTATTTTTGAACGAGTTCTTAGCGGAGTATCTTTTTTTAAATACTCTAATGAAAAATGCGCAATTATTGCAATCACAGAAGACGGATTAAACAAACACTATTCAATGTTATTTAAATATGCTTTTAACTATCGCAAGCAAAATATACATTTTTTACAATTAAGTCAAGAGCAGAAACATATGCTACGCTTAGATCAATTCAACGAAACTAAATATACCATAAAAGAGATTATTACCAATCAGAAACTCTATGATATCGTAAAAAGAACATGGATATTTGACAATATATGTGCTATTTCAAGATTGAAAGTGCTGCTACAAGATAAAAGAGCAAAACTGTTGGAAGAACCAGATTTGCTATAGATCAACGGCCTCGGTTTCCACAGAAACCAAGGCCGCATTATATCCCCTTGGGGTTTCCAAAGGGATGTGTCCCTTTGGTGGGGTGCAGGGGTGAAACCCCTGCAATAGCCCCCTCAACTCCTCAATATCACGTCGTATATCTCCTGCAGCACATCCGCGCTGAAATACTCGATCGTGATCTTGCCGCGTTTCTTACCACCGACGATTTTCACCTTCGTGCCCAACCTCTCGCGCAGGCGCATTTCAAACTCGCCGAGGTCCGCATCGAGCGGCTTTATCGGGCGCGGCTTCTGCTCGCGCGCGAGCGCGGCCTCGCCTTCGGCGGCTTTCACCATCTGCTCCAACGCGCGCACGGAACAGCGGCTTTCTACCGCCTGCTTCGCGAGCCGTTCCTGCAACGCCGTGTCCGTCAAAGCGGAGAGCGCGCGGCCGTGGCCCGCGGAAAGCGCGCCGGTGCGAAGATACTTCTTCACGGCTTCGGGGAGGGAGAGCAGCCGCAGCGCGTTGGCGACAGCGGGGCGGGATTTGGAGAGCCGCTCCGCGACTTCCTCCTGCGTGAGATCGTGCTGCTGCATGAGGAAGGAGATGGCGGCGGCTTCTTCGATGGGGTTGAGATCCTCGCGCTGTATGTTTTCGATGAGCGCGATTTCGAGCACCTGATCCGTCTCGATTTCGCGTTCCACAACGGGGACGGTGGTCAGCCCGGCCAGCTTGGCGGCGCGGTAACGGCGCTCGCCGGTGATGATCATGTACTTGTCGTTCTGACGTTTGACGACGATGGGCTGTACCATGCCGTGCCGCTTGAGCGATCCGGCCAGCTCTTCCAACCGTTCGGGGTCGAACTCCTTACGCGGCTGATCGGGGTTAGCGAAAATCTCGGTGACGGCGAGCTCTCGCACGCCGGGGGAAGCGGGACGCGCCTGCGCGTCAAAATCGCCCAGCAACGCGTCAAGACCGCGCCCCAGGCCGGAGGATTTTTTCATCATCATTACGCCTCTTTCTGCAGCAGCTCGTCCGCCAGTTTCAGGTACGCGATGGCGCCGATGCTCTTCGGGTCATACGCGGTGATGGGCTTGCCGAAGCTCGGCGCTTCGCCCAGGCGGATGGAG
The DNA here is from genome assembly GCA_964440115.1 of uncultured Oscillospiraceae bacterium. Classification (GTDB taxonomy): domain Bacteria; phylum Bacillota; class Clostridia; order Christensenellales; family CAG-138; genus JAEWWD01. The sequence continues at coordinate 76,371 of CAYTPV010000008.1, forward strand.
CGGGGGATAATGGTATCGTACACTTTATTCTTGAAGAACTTCTTTACTTCCGTCACGACCTGCGATGATAAATTCGTGCGCGCGTCATACATGGTCAGCACCACGCCCTCGACGTCGAGTTCGGGGTTTAAGTGCATGCGCACCAGCTTCACGGTGTTCATGAGCTGGGATAAGCCTTCGAGCGCGTAGTATTCGCACTGTATGGGGACTAACAGCGTATCCGCCGCCGTCAGCGCGTTGAGCGTTAAAAGCCCCAGCGAAGGCGGGCAATCGATGAATACGTAATCGAAATCGTTCCTTATTTTATCAAGAGCGCGCTTTAGCACCTGCTCGCGTGCCATCATGCCGACCAGCTCGACCTCCGCGCCCGCAAGCTCAATCTTGGAGGGCAGCAGTTTCAGGCCGTCGGTTTCGGTCTGCAGTATCGCGTCCTTGGTGGGCACGCGGTTGATCAGCACATCGTATACCGAGTGCTGCAGCGTATCCTTATCGGTGCCCAAGCCGCTCGTGGAGTTGCCCTGCGGGTCAAGGTCCACCAGCAGCACGCGCTTGCCCTTTTCCGCAACGCACGCGGAGAGGTTTACAGCGGTCGTGGTCTTGCCCACGCCGCCCTTCTGGTTCGCTATGGCGATGATCTTTGACATGTTCGCCGCTCCTTTGTTGTTGGTGATAGGGGGGACGTTGGAGGCTTTTGGCCCACAGTTCGCAATGGTCGTTTACGCCCTAATGGGCCTACACTCCCTTGCTCACTGGGCCTTCGCTTCGCTTGTTCTGCCACAGGCAGCGCTCAGCTTCGGCCCCCTAAACCTCCACCAAAGGGATACATCCCTTTGGAAACCCGTAGCGCAAACGTCTTGTTCCAAGCCGTTTGCAGGGGGGGATATTAGGTATTTGTTTCCGACCCCTAATTGGGGCACGGGGAGTCGAAGCCGTACGCACCGGCACTCCGCATTCCTTAGGGAAAATGGAGAATTGGAGCCATGCGCCGTTGACGCACTTAACCCCTCATCCCTAGGGGGACGCGGGGGGCCTCAGCCCTCCCGCTATTAAATAAAATAAATTGTCGTCGACGCTGTAAGCGGCGATACCTTGTGATGGAAAACCACGTCAGATGATGCTATTATGCCGCCATAGCTGTATTATAGGGTATTTTCCAGCGGGTGTATAGATTGTAAGAAGTAAAGAATAGCGCATATATTGACGTATGCTTAGCGTGAAACACGTAAAACGCCCGCACACAGGCGTTTTGCGGTGATAGGAATGCATTGTTTCACGTGAAACATTTTTATTTGTAATCTGGGTACTCTCACGGGCTACATATATCCCAGCATATGAAGCGCATGCATTGTTTCACGTGAAACAATGTAAAACAATCAGTAAATGTCTATCATTTTTGTGATACGCCCTATTGAAATTCACAATGTATCGCCGCCGTTGGCGTCGACGAAGATTTATTTTATTTAAAAGCGGGAGAGGCTTTACGCAGTTCGCAATATTCGCGCTGTGTCACAGCAAAGCTGTTTCCTTGCACTCATTTGCTCACTGGTCTTCCGCCGCGCTTATTCCGCCACCGGCGGCGCGCAGCTCCGACTCCCCGCGCCCCTGCAGTAGGCTTTATTCGCTCGCGGCGGCATGTACGCCGCGAGCGTTAGCCTTGCCGGGCCAAGGCTTTCCTTTCAGGAACCGCCGACCGCGCCATTGGCGCAGGCGGTTACTGTGACTCTCAAAAAAGTGCCTCAGCGCTTTTTTGATACTCAGGCCAACACCGCAGGTGTTGGCCTGACTGGTCTCTGGTAGAACCATATCCGGTTTGGGGACCATTCCTGTCCTTCCGCCATATGATGAAGGATAGGCCCAGGCTCTTTTCAAATTTACGGGCCATTCATCAATCAGGAAACGGGAGAAAAGGTATGTGTGGAATTGTTGGCGTGATCGATCATCAGCGCGACGTGTATGATCAGAAACCGCTGATTGAAGATATGACGGAAGCATTGCGCCACAGGGGGCCGGATTCCTTCGGGCATCATGTGACGCGTCACGCGCTTCTTGGGCATCGGCGGCTGGCCGTCGTGGACCCGGCCGGCGGGTACCAGCCCATGCAGCGCACATTTGATGGCAACACCTACACCATCGTCTACAACGGCGAATTGTATAATACGGAAGAACTGCGAAAAGAACTTTTAACAATGGGATTTACGTTCCAATCCTATTCGGATACCGAAGTTTTGTTGTGTTCGTACATCGCGTGGGGCGTGGACTGCGCGACAAAGCTCAACGGTATATTCGCATTCGGCATCTATGAGGAGCGGGGGGAAAGTCTGTTCCTCTGCCGCGATCCTCTTGGCGTAAAGCCGCTGTATTACGCGCTGCGCTGCCAAATGCTCATGTTCGCGTCCGAAATTAAGGCGCTGCTGCTGCATCCCTGCATCCGGCGCGTCGTAGACGCACAGGGCATCTGCGAAGTCATGGGCCTTGGCCCCGCGCACGCGCAGCACAGCGGCGTATTCCAGGATATTCTGCAGCTTCCCGCCGCGCATTGGCTGCTGTATACGCACGAAGGCGTAACCAAAACGGAATACTGGAAAGTAGCCCCGCAGGAACACAAGGAAGGATTTTTTGAAACGGCCGAACATGTGCGGTATCTGCTCATCGACGCAGTCAAGCGTCAGCTTGTGGCAGATGTGCCTGTGTGCACATTCCTTTCGGGCGGGTTAGATTCGAGCACCATATCCGCCATAGCGTCCAAGGAATTTCAGAAACAGGGGCGCACGTTAAGGACATTTTCCATCGATTACGAAGATAACGACAAGTTTTATAAAGCCAACGATTTTCAGCCCGCGCCGGATGAGGCATGGGTGGGCATGATGGCCGATTTTATAGGCAGCGATCATCTGAGCGTCATACTCGATAACCAACGTGTCGCGGACGCGTTGATAGACGCCGCCATCGCCAACGATATGCCGGGCATGGCGGATATCGACAGTTCTTTGCTGCTGTTCTGCCGTGAGGTAAGGGAATACGCCACCGTGGCGCTTTCCGGCGAATGCGCCGATGAAGTGTTCGGCGGGTATCCGTGGTATGTGCGCAAGGATCTTGCCCACGAGGGCACATTCCCGTGGTCCGGCGCCGTTAAAGAGCGCGAAGCGCTCTTGGCTCCGGCCGTTCGTAAAATCTGTCTGCCGGAATACGTGCAGGCGCAGTATGACGCTACGCTCAGGGAAGTGCGGCACACGGACGCAGCATCCGAAGCTGACCGTGAGTTCCAGCGCATGTTCTATTTGAACATCAAGTGGTTCATGAACACGCTCTTAACGCGCAAAGATCGCATGAGCATGGCCACTAACCTTGAGGTTCGCGTGCCTTTTGCGGATGTCCGTATTGTGGAGTACGCGTATAATATCCCGCGCGATTTCATGTTCTACCAGGGCAGGGAAAAGGGGCTTTTACGCAAAGCGCTGACAGGCATACTGCCTGAGGAAATCCTGATGCGCAAAAAGAGCCCATACCCCAAGACATTCCACCCGGAATACACAGAAGCAGTGTGCCGCGCGCTCAAAACCCTCACGCGAGACAAAGGCTGCCGGATTGCGGAAATACTCGATATGCGGTCTGTGCGTTCACTCATCAACACGCAGGGCGGGTCGTTTGGAAGGCCGTGGTTCGGGCAGCTCATGCGCGGACCGCAGCTCATCGCGTATCTGCTGCAGCTGGAATTGTGGATGCGGGAGTACAACGTGACGATAGAGCTGTAAACGATCCGCATGATAGGTGCGCCTGCAATTTGAATGTTCCATAGTAAGAGCAAAATGGCGAAGGGACTCCGTTTGGAGTCCCTTTTTTTTGCGCGCCAGTATGCCATTAATACTCGGTATGTTAACGCTCAATTTATTTTGCCGATACGCGCGCGCGGTTTACCAACGCTATGCCCGCGGCCGAGACAAGCATAAGGAGTATGCCGATTGCCATCGAAGTATTATCGACAGTGCCAGTCTTGGGGACGACGAGGGGGACCTCCTCTACAACGACAACAGGATCCACGGTAACGGTATCTTTTTTGATTTTATCCCTGCGGGAATGGTGCTCTCTTTCGGGATATTGCTTGTGGTCACACGGCCCGTCGTTGTGGCCCCATGGCCAGCCCTGTTCTCCGCCCGTCGGGAAGCCGCCGGTCGGGAAGCCGCCGGTCGGGAAGCCGCCCGTGGGAAGTCCGCCTGTGGGATGCCCTACCGTTGGATGATTGGCTACTTGAATTCTGCCCACCGATGATTCGTCCGTTGCCATAGCAATGCTCGCTGTTAACAACAATACCAGCGTAACAACTAAGGCTGTGAGCGTACGGATAGATTGTCTCCGTACCTGTTTCATATTGTTTTCCTCCCTTCATTTTTCCTTGCTTTGCAAGTAAACTTTTCTTTTGTAAGTCGATGTATAGGTGCTGTTGATGACAGCTATATATTCGCGCTGAGGGCTTGTCTGTTTTTGCCGACTCAAGGCTTTTCATGGCGCGAACGGTCTGTTTATGGCATAAAACCTTACCTCGCAGAGTATATGCGACATAAGGTTTTCTTAACCAAAGTTTAAAGTGAAAATTTTGCCTTTTTAAGTGCTGAACATGCTGCGACTGCACGAACGCTCCAAATGGCACGTAGACCAAGCCGTTTCCGTTGATTTCCTTCCTGTGCCTGCACGGCCGCAAGCACGTACATTTTGATCAAAATCGCCGGATACAGGCAAAATCCGCAGGGCATGCTTGCGCCAGCCTGTGCCATGCGGTAGTATAGAATATGTTCCTGCGGGGGGAACTTAAACTATCCCCCAAAGCGGCACAGCCGCTTTGCAAAATGGGATTCCCAAGGGACATGTCCCTTGGGCGGGAGTTTGAGGGCGGAGCCCTCAACGTCACCGTTACCCACTATTTTTGAAATGCAAAGTTTAACCTGAAAGGATTTTGATATGACAGAGCGCATCGTTGTATTGGATTTCGGCGGGCAGTACAACCAGCTCATCGCGCGGCGCGTGCGCGAGGCAGGGGTGTATTCCGAGCTGCTCAGCCACAAATCGGGGATCGATAAGATCCGGGGGGACGTGTTATCCGGCGTGATCCTCACCGGCGGGCCGGACAGTGTATACGCGCCCGGCGCGAAGGAATGCCTCGAAGAAGTGTTCAGCCTGGGCGTGCCTGTGCTGGGTATTTGCTACGGCATGCAGTATCTCGCCAAAGTATTCGGCGGCAACATCGACCGCGCGGCGGTGCGCGAATACGGCAGAACGCAGATCGAGTTCGACAATCACCCGTTGTTTGAGGGCGTCACCGAAAGCATCGTGTGGATGAACCACAACGACGCCGTCATTGAAGCGCCCAAGGGCTTTGCTTCCATCGCACGCACGGATAACTGCCCCGTCGCCGCATTTGCGGACGAAGCGCGCACATTATACGGCATTCAGTTTCACGCGGAAGTCAACCACACGCCGCAGGGCGCGCTGATCATTAAGAACTTCCTGAAGAACATCTGCAAACTCAAATGCGATTATAAGCCGGAAAATCTTGCTGAAACGCTCATCGAGCAGGTACGCAAACAGGTGGGCGGCGGAAAGGTATTGGGCGCGCTTTCGGGCGGGGTAGACAGCTCCGTGGCAAGCGTATTGGTGCATAAAGCCATAGGGGACAGGCTGACCTGCATATTCGTGGATCACGGTTTGCTTCGTCTGCACGAAGCGGAAGAGGTCATCGGCTTTTATCGGGACAAGCTGGGGCTCAATGTCATCCCCGTGGACGCGAGCGAGCGGTTCTTGAGTAAGCTTGAAGGCGTAACCGACCCGGAGCAGAAGCGTAAGATCATAGGTGCGGAATTTATCCGCGTGTTTGAGGAAGAAGCCAAGAAGCTCGGCGGCGCGGATTACCTGCTGCAGGGCACGATATACCCGGACGTGATCGAGAGCGGCACGGACAGTGCGGCGACGATCAAAAGCCACCACAATGTCGGCGGCCTGCCGGAGGATATCGGCTTCAAGGGATTGGTGGAGCCGCTGCGCATGCTGTTCAAGGATGAAGTGCGCCGTCTGGGCGAAAGCCTCGATATCCCGCACGATCTCGTGTGGCGGCAGCCGTTCCCGGGGCCGGGTTTGGCTATCCGCATATTGGGCGATATTACGCCGTGGAAACTCGACATCCTGCGCCAAAGCGACTGGATATTCCGTGAGGAAATCAAAAACGCCGGTCTCGACCAACAGATCTGGCAGTATTTCACCGTGTTCACCGGCATGCGCAGCGTAGGCGTGATGGGGGATGGCAGAACATACGATTACGCCATAGGCGTAAGGGCCGTCACCTCCACCGACGCCATGACGGTGGAATTTGCGCAGATTCCTTACCCGGTGTTGAGGCGAATATCCGAGCGAATTATCGGCGAGGTGCCGCACGTGAACCGTGTCGTCTACGATATTACGTCTAAGCCCCCGGGAACGATCGAGTGGGAGTAATAGTCAAAACCCCCGAATGCCCAGTAAACACTGGCGTTCGGGGGTTTGTTTCATGGCTGTGAGTACAGATTGAGTACAAATTACTCGGTAATATCGTCCTCTAGTGATTTACGATCAACCATCATTAGATATCTATCCAAGTCAAAGCTTGAATTTTCTATTGCCAAATCACTTATGGAAGTTTCCTCTTGTGAATCTTTCTTTCTATACTTATATACTAGTTGATTATGCTCATGTATAGATTTAGTTAATATCCAACTTGCTATGCCTTCTTGAACCTTCTTGTTCCTGAATTGGATTGTAACTGTAGAGGGATCAATCGACAAAAAACCTGTAGGCTTATCCGTTTCATATTTAAAGAAAAAATCTACCCCAATTTTTTCTTCTAGTAAAAGCAGAAGAGACATTACATCACCAACAGTATCTAGTTTTACTTGCAAATCTGTTTCTTCTTCAAATATCACAATAGATAGACCTAGTGCATCAGCAATTTTTATGATTTGTTCGGATTTTGGGTTTCGCGTTCCTGCCTCGTATTTTCGAATTGAAATTTCGCTAATTCCCGCCTTATCAGCTAATTCCTTCTGCGTCATACGATTCAATACTCTATACATTTTAATCTTTTCACCTATAGACATACACAATCACCCCAATTCCTAATCATCATATTATCACAACTTCATTTACTTTTGCACAGATACTTGACAGCGCCATTTTGTATCTTTATTATTTGCTTTAGGTACTTTTTTGTACCGTTTTTATTATTATTTCAGAGAAGGAGATACTTATGCTTAAAGAAAACAAAATCTATCTTTCTGCAAATGAACTTTCAAAGCTGCTCGACGTTTCTATTGGCCACGCATATAAAATGATCCGTCAAATGAATAATGAGCTTGAAAAGCAAGGATTTTTGGTCGTTGCGGGAAAAGTACCAACACGTTATTTCGAAAAGCGTTGGTATGGCTTCGGCGCTTGACGGAGGATTATTCATTTGACAAAGGCAAAGAGAGATACCAAGACGGGCAAGTGGTACATTCAATATCGCTATACAGATTGGCAGGGAGCACAGAAAAAATCAACAAAGCGAGGTTTCTCTACCAAACGCGACGCCGAAGAATGGTTGCGCAATTTTCTGCTTGTGAAACAGTCCGATTTAACCATGCGCTTTGATGATTTCTTGAAACTCTATTATGCAGATATGGATAAGCGGTTACGCGAACATACCATGCAAATGAAAAAGTATATCATCGACCTAAAAATACTCCCTCAATTCGGCAACCGGAAAATCAACGAGATCCGCGCAGCCGATATCAGGACATGGCAAAACCAACTAATTCATCAAGGATACGCTCCAACTTACCTGAAAACAATCAATAATCAGCTCGCTGCAATTTTCAACTATGCCGTCAAATATTATGACCTGAAAAGCAGCCCTTGCTCAAAAGCGGGGAGCATGGGGAAGAGCAAAGCTGATGAAATGCAATTCTGGACAAAGCAGGAATTTTCGCAGTTTATTGATTGTTTGATGGACAAGCGCCAGTCCTATATGGCGTTCCAGGTACTATACTGGACCGGCATACGCATAGGGGAACTGTTGGCTTTGACCGCGGGTGATTTTGATTTTGAAAAAAGAACTATGCTTATATCAAAATCGTTTCAGCGCATTAACCGCGTGGATGTTATAACACCGCCGAAGACGCCTAAGAGCAAAAGAACAATAAGCATGCCACCTTTCCTATCCGCTGAGCTTCAGGAGTATATCAGAATGCTCTACGGCCACGAAAAGGATGATCGAATATTCTGCTTCACCAAATCGTTTCTTGAGCACGAAATGCAGCGAGGAATCAAGGCAAGCAGTGTCAAACGAATACGGCTACATGATCTTCGCCATAGTCACGCCAGTCTCTTGATTGAAATGGGTTTTACGCCGCTTGCGATTGCTGAGCGGCTGGGTCATGACCGGATCGAAACGACTATGAATACTTACGCGCACCTATACCCAAACAAACAGACACAATTGGCCAATCGTCTTGATGATGTCTACAAGGAGGATTTTTAATGAGCGGACTTGATAAGGACAGGCATCGCAATATTACTGTATCTTTCCGTGTATCCCCAGAAGAAGGAAGGCAGCTCGATGCTCGTGTCAAAATTAGCGGATTACACAAGAACGAGTATATAATTTCTTCGCTTCTTCACGGCCCTCTTTCTTTTTCAGCCGGTAAATTTGAAAGCGACAGGTTAAGCGTTGAACTGAAGCGTCTACGTGAGCAATTAGAATGCCAGAACGGCAATTTCGAAGAAACATTGGAATTACTAAAAAGCTGCAAAGCACTTCTTGACGAGTTATCCCTTCTAACACGCAAGCAAACCTCTATAGACCAGCTGAAAAAAGAAAGCACTCGCAGTATAAATTAAGCCCCTGTATCTGCCAATACAAGGGCCGCTGCCGTGGAGATTGTTTGTGTTTTTTAGTATATCACGGCAGCTTTCTCTATGCCAATATGCAAAAGGAGATCGCTCAAAATGGAGATAACAAAGCATAGCGAAGTAAAAATCATATCTATGGATACCATCAAGTCCGAGAAGACGAAATGGCTTTGGTATCCTTACATCCCTTATGGAAAACTAACCATAATCCAAGGCGACCCGGGTGAAGGCAAAACAGTATTTTCGCTCAACCTTGCCGCGAAACTCTCTTTAGGTACTGATTTTGACAGAAACGAACCTCATGAACCGATCAATATCATCTACCAAACAGCGGAAGATGGACTTGCAGATACCATTAAGCCCAGGCTGGAAGCAGCCGGCGCAGACTGCACAAAAATAATGGTAATTGATGATACGGAGCAATCTTTGAGCATGCAGGATAATCGAATTGAATTGGCTCTCGATCAGACGCATGCCAAGCTCCTTATCCTCGATCCGATTCAAGCATTCTTAGGTGATAAAGTTGATATGAACCGCGCAAACGAAACGCGTGACGTTACGAAGAAACTGGGCGCTCTTGCCGAACGAACAGGCTGCGCAATTGTGCTTATTGGCCATATGAACAAGGGAAGCAACGCGAAAGCTGCCTACCGCGGGATAGGCTCCATCGACTTTTATGCCATCGCTAGAAGCGTACTTTTAGTTGCAAGAGTGCCTGATCAGCCGAATATCCGTGCGATCGCGCAGATAAAGAATAACCTTGCGCCCGAAGGCGATACTGTTGCTTTTCAGCTCGTCGATGGCCAATTTCAATGGATTGGCAGTTACGATATTTCAGCTGAAGAATTATTAAGCGGAATGTCCTTTCGTGATAAGGGATCAAAAGCCGAGAGCTTTCTGAAGAATATACTTAACAGCAATCCATCGTACCCTGCAAGTCAAATATTTCAGCAAGGGCAAGAACTTGGAATATCAAAAAGGACGCTTGAGAATGTGAAGCAATCCCTTGGGGTTAAGTCCAGTCGTGTGGGGTCTTCATGGTATTGGAGCCTGAACTAATTCAAGAACGTAACACCGCAAGATATGCGGTCTTGGCCAGAATATCGAAATAATTCAAGAACGCAACACCGCAAAGATGCTTAATCCACGCAAATGAAATTGCGGCCTTGGCCGCAGTTTATCGAACAATATTGCGGTGTTACGTTCTTGACAAATTGACCGGCTAAGAGCGCCGGTAGTTGTTTGTCCGATCCGGTAACAAGCAGGGAGCATGTATTGCACATGCTCCAGAATTCTTAAGGGGGACACCCCTTCAACCCCGCAAAAGGAGTGTGTGACATGGATGAAAGGCATTCCAGCATATATGTACGTGTCAATGAAAAAGAGAAGAATATCATAGTCAAGACCGCAACGCGTTGCGGTCTTACCCTTTCGGAATATCTGCGCCAACGCGCTTTAGGATACGCTCCGAGGCCGATACCTCCGGACGCGTTCTATGACTGCCTGAACAAACTCAACACGCTCTGCAGCCAATATGAAGGGCGTATATCCGAAAATACAGAAAATGATTTACGAACGCTTATATCCAGTATGCTTGCCCGTTTCATCCTGCCCGGTAAAGACAGTATAAGCCCCCACACTGATATTTTGCGTGAGATGGAGTAGAAACATGGCTACAACCGGCTTCTGGCCCGTAAAGGACAATCTGAAAGATGTAATAGCATATGCGGGTAACCCAGACAAGACTACCCGGCCGGGATGCCTTGACGATGATCTTAGGAGTGTTCTTTCCTATGCGGGCAAAGACGAAAAGACAGATCAGCAGCTATTCGTCAGCGGAATAAACTGTACGCCTGCGCTTGCCTATGAGCAGATGATGGCCACTAAGCGGCGATTTGGGAAAACCGGCGGCAATGTTGCCTACCATGGATATCAGAGTTTTCTAACCAATGAAGTCACACCAGAGCTTGCTCACAAGATCGGCATAGAGACCGCAAAGCAGCTTTGGGGCGCTGAATATGAAGTTGTTGTCACCACGCATTTAAACACGGATAATTTACACAACCATATAGTTTTAAACTCTGTATCCTTCAAAACGGGCAGAAAATTTGAAAACCATATATCCGATCATATTCAGCTACGCCAAGTATCCGATGAAATCTGTCGCACCCATCATTTATCCGTACTTGAGCATTCCTCGTTCTATAGCAAGTCCCGAAAAGAATATTGGATCTCAAAGTCAGGCCAATTATCAAGGCGCGATATCCTTCGCTGGGATATTGATGATGCTGTAAAGAACGCCGCGACGCCGGACGAATTTAAGCGCCACCTCATGGCAAAAGGCTATACGTTCAAACGCGGTACCGAGTACAAACATGTTTCAATCATAGCTCCCGGCTGGACGCGGGCAATACGCCTAGATAACCTGGGGCATCAATACGCGATTGAAACCATTCATGCACGGCTACAAGAAAACCTGACTAAAAACCCCCTCAGATATATCCCGGTCAATCGTCTGCGTTCACGTCCGCTCACCGATCTAGAGTATGAGTTAAGAAAAGTTAGGCGTATGGATACGCTGCAAGCCCTTATGTATCTGTTTACACAGCTATTGAAAATGGTGATCGGGGAGAGCACCCCGCAAAAGCAAGCCCCGTTGTCGCCATCTATGCGGTCAGAAGCAGCCCGCTTGGATCGATATACCGCTGAATATAAGCTTCTTTGCGTGCATGATATTCAAACCATCGATGAACTGAACGCTTTCATTGAAGTAAAACACTCCAGCCTATCGGACATGCTGGCGCTTCGCACCAAGGTAGATGGAAAAATACGCCGGGCGAAAAGCGAGGATGACTTGCTGAAATGGAAGCAGAGCCGGCGCGGACTGTCCGGTGAGATCACTAAAATACGCAAAGAAATAAGAGCAGCTCAAAATTTACTGGAGGATCTGCCGGTTATCCATCGGCAGATAGAGATTGAAAGGGGTATGGAGGGCAATGTACCCGCAAGAAATAGAGAATTAACTATAGAGAAATAAACTCAGTTCTATTGGTACTTAAATTCCCGTAGAATCCTTTAAAACTCTTTTAAATTAGTTAAATTCCTCTATGCATCTTATCCTTCCTGTGATAAAGTGGTAAATATAAAAATGGAGGTGTTGTGCCCGGTGAACGATGAAATTCTGACAGTCGCCGAGGCCGCGACCTATCTAAAGGTTTCGGATAAAACCGTGCTGAAGCTGATAAAGAGCGATAAACTTGTTGCTTCACAGGTAGGGAGAATTTATAGAATAAAGCGCTCGGACATCAACATCTACCTAACTGCCAATTCCAACGGAAAGAAAGGAGCTAAGTCATAATGAATATCGACTATGTGAAGAAGCTGATTCTCGAATTAGGCTTTGCTCCGCAAGACGGCACCAGTGGTGTTTTTGTAAAGTACTATGCCTCAAACGATAATTATCCCATTTTCGTTGACTTCGATAAGCAAAAAATCGAATATGCTCATCAAAGTGTTCAGACAGATAAGCGTATTCGGCTTGGTGATTTGACTACCAGCAACCTTGAAAAGCCTGAAAATTTTGTGGTTCTTGAATGCGTTGATCGTTTGCTCTCAAAAGGGTATCGAACCGAACGAATTGAGCTTGAAAAGAAATATCCTCTAGGACGTAACCTTAAAGGGAAGTTGGATATTCTCGTTTATAGCGAACATGATGATGCTCCATTTTTGATGATTGAGTGCAAAACTTGGGGGCACGAGTATGAAAAAGAATCTGCCAAGACCCTCAAAGATGGCGGGCAGATTTTCTCGTACTATCAGCAAGACAGATCCGCAAAGTTCCTATGCTTGTACGCTTCGCGCCTTGACAGAAAAAAGATTGAATATTGCAACAATGTTGTTTTGGTTGAGGAATCTTGGCGCGACTTATCAAGTGCAAAGGATATTCACGACTACTGGAATAAGAATTTCAAAGACAATGGTATCTTTGAGACATATGCCACGCCGTATGACATTAAGCCGAAGGCGCTCACATACGGAATGCTTAAAATTCTCAAAGAAGAGGACAGCGGAAAAATCTACAATCAGATTATGGAGATTTTGCGACATAACGCTATTTCCGACAAGCCCAACGCTTTTAATAAGCTGTTGAATCTGTTTGTTTGCAAAATCATAGATGAAAATAAAAATCCCACTGATGAGCTTGAATTTCAATGGTTAGAGACCGATACAGACGAGAGTTTACAAATGCGCCTCAACGACCTCTATAAGGAAGGCATGTGGCGCTTTCTTGAAATCAAGGTAATTGACCATTCGGAAGAAGATGTAACCAAGGCATTAGAGGGTATTGATAATCCTACGCAAAAGCGGCAGCTTATGGATATGTTTCGAGATGCTCGATTGAAGAAAAGCCCTAACTTTGCATTTGTTGAGGTCTTGGACGAGAAAACATTTAGGCTTAACGCCAAAATTGTCCGCGAAATTATTGAGCTGCTTCAAGTTTATAAATTTAGATATGAGCAAAAGCATGAGTTTTTAGGGAACTTCTTTGAATTGCTGCTCAATACCAGCATGAAGCAAGAAGCAGGGCAATTTTTTACCCCTGTTCCCATCACTCGGTTCATTATTTCTTCGTTGCCATTAAAGGAGTTTGTGCAACGCAAAATTGACAACAGAGAGCGTAATGTCCTCCCTACTGTGATGGACTATGCCTGCGGTAGCGGACACTTCTTGACCGAGTATATGGATCAAATGCAGACCGTGATTGATAGCAAGATTGATGTGTCTGCGGCTTTGCCCAACGTCAGGAATATGATTCAGTCGTGGCAGGGCTTATCGAAATTCCTTTGGGCGAAGGATTCTGTTTACGGTATTGATTTAGATAATCGCCTTGTAAAAACTACAAAGGTTAGCGCATTTTTCAACGGCGATGGCGAGGCCAATATTATTTGGGCGAACGGCTTGGATAATTTTGAAAAAACCGAAGAATACCGTGACCTTTTACGGCAAACCCAGCCCTATGACAGAAAAAACAACGGGCATTTTGATATTTTGATTTCTAATCCCCCATACTCCGTGGAGGCTTTTAAGAGTACGCTTAAATATGGTGAAGAAAGTTTTGAGCTATACAATAATATTACTGACAATAGTTCCGAAATTGAGTGCCTGTTTGTCGAGCGTATGAAACAGCTTTTGAGGGCAGGCGGCTGGGCAGGCGTGATTCTGCCTAGTTCAATTCTGTCAAACGGAGGTATTCATTCCAAAGCGCGGGAGATACTCTTCAAGTATTTCAAAGTAAAGGCCATTGTGGAATTGGGTTCCGGCACGTTTATGAAAACAGGGACAAATACAGTTGTACTGTTTCTTGAACGTCGCTCGGACAACGATTTTGTAACAATTGAAAAAGCAATTAATACATTTGTATCCAATCTCAAGGATGTTACCGTTTTGGGTATTGAAAACGCTTTTTCAAAGTATGTTGCTAATGCTTATGATGACCTCGCCTTTGATGATTACATTTCTTTCGTCAATGGCAAGGCAAGCGTTATTATGCAGAAACATGAGTTGTATCATGATTATAAAAAATCCTTTGGTGATGATTTATATGCCAAAGCGATTACGCTTGAAAAAGAAAAAATGCGTTATTTCCTGCTTACATATACGCAGAATATTGTCTTAGTGAAAACAGGGCAAAAGCAGGAAGAAAAGAATTTCTTAGGCTATGAGTTCAGCGAACGGCGTGGTCATGAGGGCATTAAGCATCTGCCTAACGGTACAAAGCTGTTTGATGAAAATGGAGATTTGCTGAATCCGCAAAAGGTCAATAGCTACATCTATAACGCTTTCTTGGGCAAGATGGTCACTGTTGATGAGAGCTTAGCTCGCAATGTGTCGTACGGACGCATGAGCGGATTTATTAACTATGGAACGAGTAAGTTCGATAAGGTGGTAAACATCAAAAGCAAAGTACGAGATATTATCGAAAGTCAGTATCCATATGCTAAATTAGGCGATGGCTTAGTGGAAGTTTTGGATTCTATGAGAAAACCGGTGTCAAAAATAAATAGGAATAAGGGCGATTACCCATATTATGGAGCAACGGGTATTGTCGATTATGTCGATGATTTTATCTTCGATGGACGATATGTGTTAATAGGTGAAGATGGCGCAAAATGGAGTGCAAGCGAAGAATCCGCATTTGTTATTGAAGGAAAGTGCTGGGTAAACAATCATGCCCATGTTTTAAAACCAAATTCTGATATAATTTTAGATACTTATCTTGTTTCCGTGTTAAATAAGATGGACTTATCGTACTACATTACAGGGGAGGTTAATGTTCCTAAGTTAAATCAAGCAAATTTGCTCAGCATAAAAATCCCCCTTCCCCCGCTTGATGTGCAACAGAAAATCATTACGGAGATTGAGGGGATTGAAGGGGAAATCCAACAATCAAACAAACGTATTAGTGAGTTGCGGCAACAGATTGAGTCTATATACAACTATATTGACACCGATTCAACCCAAACACATTTTGGGCAAATCGTTGAGTGCAATCCATCTAAGTCTGAGCTTGCGAATGTTCCAGATGATACAGTCATTTCCTTTATAGAAATGGCTTCTGTAAGTAATTACGGGTATATAGCTACTGCTGTTGACCGTCCGCTTGCCGATCTTCGTAAGGGGAGTTACACATATTTTAGAGAGAATGATATTATCGTAGCAAAAATTACGCCCTGTATGGAGAACGGTAAGTGCGCTTTAGCGACTGACCTTTCAAACAATATCGGAATGGGTAGTTCGGAATTTCATGTTTTTCGGTGTAATAATACTGTTATTCCACGCTATTTGTTTGGTTTTTTGAATCGACGTGTTATTCGTGAAGAGGCTGAAAAGAGGATGACAGGAGCAAGCGGACATAGACGTGTGCCCATCTCATTTTATGAACAATTAATGATTTTTCTGCCTTCTTTAAATAGGCAACAAGAAATCGTTGCGGAAATCGAATGGATTGAAGCAGAAATCAAGGCTGTACAGGCAAAATTGGATGGACTGAAAATGGCGAATGATAGTGTGTTGCAGAAATATCTATAAGAATAATTACCTAATCCCCGATGCTCAGTAAATGCTGGTATTCGGGGGTTTTTTCATGTTTAGCGCAATTGAATAAGCAATTTGAAGCTAGGTTGTATTTCTCCTATTATATAGTGTATACTAATACATAGGAGGCGTTCGCAATGCAGATTAACATTCAAAACTTAGTCTCGATCACTGAGGCTAATCAAAATTTCTCAAAAGTTGCGCGCCTAGTCGACCAGAACGGCGCAGCTGTGATATTGAAAAACAATACCCCGCGGTATGTTATTATAGAGTATGATCGGCTTCTTGCCGACGAAGCAGCATCGGATGAGGATGTCGCAACAGCTGGGGCGCGCTTTCTTTCCAAGCACCGTCAAACGTTTGAGGAGCTTGCTAAATGAAGCCTTATTGCTGATATAGCGTCTGGCTCATTACCGAGCATTGCATCCATTTCATGAGTACATTTTGAGTACACACGTAAATCAGAACAAACTTATTGCTTCATGCTCGGCGAAAATGACCAATGAGAACAGGGCAAATATCGTTGAATATGAGCTAAAAAAGTCCTTATGATTGAGTGGGAGTAATAGTCAAAACCCCCGAACGCCATGGCGTTCGGGGGTTTTGACTATTGGGTTATTCTTATGTACCAGGATACTGTTACCTACTAAGTTATATCAAACTGAACGCTTTCGTGGAAGTATGCTTACAAGCATCATTCATAGGATACCCTTCGGAAATAGCTCGCTGAGATATACGCCGTCTTGCCGTTAAATTCAATTTTATACCACGCGCCGGTGGTTCCGTTCGTTTTGTACGAAGCGCCCCTAGGCGCTGAACCAATGATGGAATAATTCGTACCCGGCCCGCTGCGTACATTGACGCTGTTATTGCAGTTAATAATTGTCCCCAGTTCAGAATACCCCAGGGTGGGGGAAACAGGCGCATCTGCCGACGAAGAAATTACCGAAAAGTAGCCCGCTGAAATATACCCTGTCTTATCACCAAACGCTATGATGTACCACGAACCATATTGCCCGGTAACCTTATACGTCGCCCCCTTGGGCGCAGCACCAATCGCTGCATACTGCGTACCCGGTCCGCTGCGCACATTGACACTGCTATTGCAGTTTACAACCAACCCATGCCCGTATTCCTTGTCGGGTACGGCCGGTTGAGGAGGAGTTGTTAAGGATGAAGCCATGTAGCTGACCGAAATGTATCCGACTTTACCTCCGAAATTGATTTTGTACCACAAGCCCGTTTGCCCGGATATGAGATACATAGCGCCTTTCCTGGCGAACCCGATTGCCGGATAATTTGTTCCCGGTCCGCTGTGAACATCGACTCCTGTCGCACAGTTTACAACAGTACCCCTGTTGGTCGGCTTCGTGCTGCGGTTCCATACCGCAAACAATGTTACCGAACCACCATCCTCCGGTGTGAGGTTGCTCACAAGTTGATTATTTCTATAAACGATCTCACCTTTCGCGCTGAGCGCCCACCCAGAAAAGCTGTAATCATTTCGCCTGAATCCGTTGGGCGTGAGTGCCTGTTCAACATCATAGGTATGCCAGCTTGCAGCGGTGGTGCCCATGCCGCCATTAGGATCGTAGCTGACTGTGTAGGTATGCGGCATCCATTTGGCGTATAACGTGACCGTTTCACCAGGCACATCCGTGAAATTTGAAACGTTCTGCCCATCGGTGTACACGGCTGAACCCTGCGCGCTTAGTGCCCATCCCGAGAAGGTATAGCCAGTCCGTGTAAAGCCATTGACTGTGAGAGTCTGCGCTGCGTCATAGGTATGACCCGAAGATGCCGTGCTGCCCGCGCCGCCGTTCGAGTCGTAGCTGATGGTGTATGTGTTGGGCGTCCACTTTGCGAACAGCGTCTCGGTTCCGCCATTTTCCGATGTAAGGTTCGAAACGCTCTGTCCGTCGCCATAGGCGACAGCACCCTCTTCGCTATTTGCCCAGCCAGCGAAGGTATAGCCCGTTTTCGTAAAGCCATTCGCAGTGAGCGCTTTCGGCTCGTCATAGGTATGGCTGCTTGGTTCGGTGCTTCCTGTGCCGCCATTGGGGTCGTAGCTAACTGTGTAGGTGTGCGGTACCCATTTGGCGTATAATGTCACCGTTCCTCCTGCTACTTCCGTGAGGTTTGAAACGCTCTGCCCATCGGTGTAGGCGACAGTACCCTGTGCGCTCGTCGCCCACCCCGCGAAGGTATAGCCTGTCCGCGTAAAGCCATTGAGCGTGAGCGTCTGCGCCGCGTCATATGTATGGCTGCCTGAAGCGGTGCTGCCAACACCGCCGTTAGGGTCGTAGCTGACTGTATAGTTGTTGGGTGTCCATTTGGCAAATAGCGTTACGCTTCCGCCATTTTCCGATGTAAGATTTAAAACGCTCTGTCCGTTGCTATAGGCAATCGCGCCCTCTGCGCTATTTGCCCAGCCAGCGAAGGTATAGCCTGTTTTCGTATAATCATTGGCGGTGAGTGCCTTTGCCGTGTCATAGGTATGGCTGCTCAAGCCGGTGCTTCCTTCACCGCCGTTCGCGTCATAACTGACCGTATATGTGTTGGGCGTCCAGTTGGCGTATAGCGTCACTGTAGCGCCATCCACTGCCGTCACGTTTTGAACGCTCTGACCATCGTTATATTTGACAGCGCCACTCGCGCTCGTCGCCCACCCTGCAAATGTATAGCCTATCCGCGTAAAGCCGTTGGCAGTAAGCACATTCGCCTCATCATAAGTATGGCTGCCGGAAGCGGTACTGCCCGTCCCGCCATTGGCGTGATAGTTGACGGTATAGGTGTTAGGCCTCCAGTTTGCGGTATAGTCGCGAGCGCCCGTGAAGCTCGGCGAAATGTTCACGCTGAACGATGGCTCCGCAATTTCCGTGCCCGTCCAGCCTGTAAAGGTATACCCCGTTTTTGTGGGGTTTACCAGCGTAAAGCTGCTGCACTGCGGGCCGTAGTAGGGCGGATTTGCAGGGCTTGCCGCCCCGCCGCCAAGATCATAGGAAAGCGGATAGAGAAACAGGTAAGCGCCGAAATTGCCGCTCCACGCCACCGGGTATCCATACACGGATGCATTCGCCGTATGCCCACTCACGTTGATATGCGTATGGGTAGATGTTGTGGGGGGAGGGCAGGTATCGTGTTTCAAAAACAATGCTGCCGAACCGGAAATCTCCAGTGTTCCGTCCGAAAGCACTTCATCCTCATCAGGTGCTCCGGAACCTATATCCTTTGGGCCCCTTAAGGAATTCGCGAACACTACGCCACCCGTGATCCGAACCGTACCACCGTTGCCATAGTATACGCCGCCGCCGATGCCCGCACCGCCATAATTGCTCACGGCCTCGACCGTGCCGCCGCTGATGGTGATTTTGCCGGCATCTTGGCCGGATCCGCCGCCAATACCCGCGCCTCCTTCTTCGGCAATAGCTTTAACCGTGCCGCCTTTGATATCGATGGTGATGTCGCCTCTATTGAACCAACCGCTGCCGATGCCCGCGCCCCACCCAGTGCTTTTGGCTTCTACCACACCGTCGTAGATGATAATCTTGCCGCCCGAACTACCCTGACCGCCACCGATCCCTGCGCCATCTACGCTCCTTGCTTTTATGGTACCGCCGTAGATGGTGATATTGCCGCCGCCGGAACCGTCTTTGCCGTCGCCGATGCCCGCGCCGTCATTACTTCCGGTTGCATTGATTGTTCCGTTCCAAATGGTAATATCACCGGCGGAGCGCCCATTGCCGCCGCCGATACCTGCGCCATCGTAACCGCCCGTGACATTGAGCGTGCCGGTGCTTGCCTCCGTAATGACCAGCTTATTACCGGATGCTACCTCGATGCCCCCATAATTGGTTTTGCTCAGCAGCGTATTGTTGCCCAGCACCGTGAGGGTCAGCGACGTGCCAGTAAAGAGATGCATAGCGCCGCCGGCGTTTGTTGCGTCAATCGCAGCGTCCTGCAGCGTTAGGTTTGCAGCTACATTTGTATAGATAGCAATGCCCATTGTTTTGGTGCTGCCGGATAGTGTCATCGGCGTGCCGGAGCGTATTATCAACTTGCTGCCTTGTTCATAAGTGTAATCCACGCCCAGTTCGCCGCCCGTTATGGTGAGGCCTTCATATGTGCCGTTTGCCTGCGCCGTTGCGGGTGCAATCACCAGCATCAGTGCCGCAAACAACAGCATGACGAATAATTTATTTTTCATTGTACCTGCCTTTCTGTATTTCTGTGTTTTCTTTGCCTGTGCGGCATGCTTTGATGAAGCCTATATTTGTATGCATAACCACCCTCGGTATAATCCTGCCCGATATGCGGTTGGCATCTATTGTAAAAAAAATCATGCAATACTATAATGAGAATAGATGAATAACAATTAGCGACTACAGTCAACGACTATAGTCATTATATATCATGCTTGTATTTGAATCAAGGAGCATGTCTATGCATAAGGAAGACAGCCGAACCCGAAAAGAAAAGGCATTGGAAACAAAAGATCACCTGTATGCCACCGCAGAAGCGCTGTTTACAAAGTATGGTTACGACGATGTGAGTGTTGATAGAATTGTTGAAGAAGCCGGCCTCTCCAAAGGCTCTTTTTATGTACATTTTGAATCGAAGGACAACCTGGTCAATACCTTGATTTCAGATTACGTAATGGGTGTGGATATGGACTACCGGAAGTATATTGATTCCTTTTCCGAAGATACTCCGGCACCGGAAATTCTCTTGTGTCTCATTCACAGAATAGCAGAAGTCATCGTTGATACCATCGGGATCGAGAGGATGAAAATACTCTACAGAACACAGTTGACGAATATGTCGCATGCGGGAATTTCCGCAAACAACGATCGGATGCTTTATAATACGATCTCAGACGTGCTTTCCAAAGGGTTACTAAGAAAAGAATTCGTTACTGATCTGCCGTTGGAAGAGCTGACTAATTACCTGGTACTTAGCATGCGCGGGCTGACCTATGAATGGTGCATTCGTTATCCGGATTTTGATTTGAAAGCACAATCGCAGGCATATTTTAGAACAACATTAAAGGGAATTATGGGATAATAATTTGCATCTGATGGTGTAACCTTCAAAAAGATCTCCGGCGCTGAAGCTGCATCTGTACTGCATACACATCAATGCTGCTTCGCGCGCACATTTTGAGCAATGTTCTCATAGAAAATCCCAGCCAATTGCAGTATTTGCTAAATTCATTTGACATACGTCCGATATTATAGTTACAGAGTTTTGCATTATAAGGAAATTAGAGCACCGATTTACGTCATCTAAGATAGCAGGCACAGATTTACATGGAGCAACCGCATCATGAAGGGAGGAACGTCACACTTGGACAATGTCGATATGGTTTATGTGCTGCTGGTTCTTTCCACATTGGTTGTGTTCTACTTTTTATTCCTGGTAGTAAAGAGAAAGCATAAGAAGCAAATCCATTATGCTGTTTCAGGTATCACCATAAGCCTTTTGATATGGAATATTGCCGTTTTATTGTATAAGGTTTTTCACAATGTCCCGTGGATATTGTCCGTCTGCGAACGGCTGTACTTTCTTGGCGCGATTTTGGTACCCGTTTGTGTATTATTTACAGGGATGATATATGCCCGAACCAAAATCAAATTTACGTGGAAGCATGCTTTGCTGCTGATCGTGCCTGTCATCAATATCGCGGCGCTGTTTACGAATGATATGCATCACTTGTTTTATACAACGTTCAGCCTAATACCCTCCGAGCAGGATTTCGGTATATTTTTTACGATACATACGGTCTATTCCTATCTGTGCATCGGGGCAGGCCTATATTATCTCATCGTGTTTTCCATTAAGAATTATGGGCTGTTTTCCAAGCAATCCATATTGATCGTGATAGGTATTGTGATTTCACTGATGACCGACGCCCTCAGCACGTTTAAAATACTGAATTGGTCGGCAGCAGTTGAGAATATCGCTTTTGCAATCACCATCATTTTCTTTATATTGGCCACGCTAAAGTTTGATTTTCTCAATGTAGTACCCATCGCTTTGCAAACAGTCGTCAATTTGCTTTCCGACAGTTATGCCGTGATCAATGAGGATTTTATCATCATTGATTACAACAAAGCTTTTGCAGCCGATTTTGCCGGTGCAGCCAGAAATATCGGCATTATGGAGCTGATCCAAAAAAATGATATCGAGTCAGATGTGGATAAATTCGCGAGTATACTCAACCAGGCAGTTCGTGAGCAGAAAAAGATTAATTTCGAAATGAACAGATTCCTGAATGACAGCATCTTTTATTATTCGGTAGAAGTCACGCCGATTTATATCAACGGCGATCATATGGGAACCATCATCATAAAAAAAGATATCACGGAGTACAAAAACAGTTTAATCAAAGTGATACAGCTCAACGAAAGGCTGCAAAGTTTGGCAACCCGGGACTGGCTGACGCAGGCTTATAACCGATATTTCTTTGATGAAAGACTGCAGCAGGAAATTGACCGTTTGAACAGGCTGCAGAGCTATGGCCGGGAACCGTGCAGAGGAACGAATAACTTTGGTCTCATTATGTTTGATATAGACTATTTTAAAATATACAACGATAACAACGGGCATGTGATAGGCGATAATCTTCTAAAGTCAATCGTCGAAGTCGTAAAAGAAGCGCTGTATCCGACAGATATATTGTGCAGATACGGCGGGGAAGAGTTCACCGTTATCTGCTCGCAGACTTCGGAGGAAGGCGTGAAAATCGTCGCGGAGAAAATCAGAAAAGCCGTCGAACAATATGATTTCCCGTTTCAGGATAAACAGCCAAACGGCAGCCTGACGATCAGCGTTGGCGCCGTATACTGCTCAGAACCAAATCTAAAAAAAGACGACCTGATGAAAAGAGCTGACAATAACCTGTATTTGGCGAAAAGCGCCGGAAAAAATATGGTCGTTTGTTCTTAAAACCCGCGCTGTGCATTCTTATTCTGATACATATTCTGATCAACCACCTTCAAAAAAGACATAGCCGTATTTCCCATGGATGGATCATATGGCGCATATCCCATACTGAACTGTAGCTGATACAGCGTTTTGCTTGTTTTATGAAATAACAACGCCTGCCGGGTAATTTCCCGCATTTTACTCTGCGCATAATCGGTATCTGCACGCTTAAGCACAATACAAAACTCATCCCCGCCATAGCGTGCAATCAAATCGCCGCGGGAAACTGCCTTGCGCAGTATTTTAACAGCGTCAATGAGCGCCATGTCGCCGCAATAATGTCCGAACGAGTCATTGATTTGTTTGAAACTATCGATATCCAGAAGTATTGCAGAAAATGGCTGCGAATTGTTGATTTTGTGCTGGATATAGAAATCGAGCGCCTGCCGGTTGAACGCGCCCGTCAGATAATCCTTATCTATATTGCGATATTGAATATTGATGTATACGATAAAAGCGGCAAATGTAATGCCCATGAGAGCAAACGGCAAACCGTAGATTAAAGACTGCAGCCCCCACCCAATCATCGGAAACACAATGAAATACGCCAGCGATTTGTAATAAGGCGCTTCAATTTTATCCTTATTTCTGATGATGAATGCTTCCACGATGACCATCATGATAAAAAATATCGACATGGGGAGCAGGAACAGCGGGCCCCGATGATACACCCTGTTCTCATCAAAA
The DNA here is from genome assembly GCA_964440115.1 of uncultured Oscillospiraceae bacterium. Taxonomy (GTDB): domain Bacteria; phylum Bacillota; class Clostridia; order Christensenellales; family CAG-138; genus JAEWWD01. The sequence goes on from CAYTPV010000008.1 coordinate 100,050, forward strand.
TAGAAAAATTGACCGTTAAAAGTTGTTGAGATCGCCATGCACGCACAAATTACGACCAGCAGCCAGAGTGCCCTGTTGATTTGTCGGCAGACAACAGTATTGGGCGTATTCATTTGTTCACAGATATAATTGAAATAGAGCGGCACCAATACGGCGTTGAGTATGATTTCAAAATAATTCCCCGCAACTGTAATAGGAAAAAGCCAATCCGGACTATTCTGAAAGCTGCTCAGAAGGTTCGCGACAAACGAAAACAGCAATACCAAGAGCATTTTCTGAAAGTATCGTTCCTGCCCGGAGCGGACATTTTGCCGCCGGTTATTTGAAAAGGCTATAAACAGTATCTGCAAAACGCAATACAGCCAGATACATAAGTAATAAACAGAAAGCATATATGTCCTTTACGGTACGGTCGAAAAAATCATTCGCCTGCCAATTACCATATAACATATCATAATATCAAAAAATCGATCAAGTCAAGACTTACCAGTATACCCCATTTGTACCGACAACGCGGCTTGCAACAGACTCGTATGTATGATATAAAACAGGTGGGATAAAGAGATATCATTCCCTCCGCCTGCGGCGATCAATATCCGGACAAGCTCGCTGTATCGGATACCAAACGAACCATATGGAAGCAATCTTTCAGGCACCCCGAAAGCCTTTGAGCCGCTTTCGGGGTTCTTCGCAGACAGCGGTTGATTTACAATATGGAGGTAGCGAGATGTCTTCCTATGTGGATTGTATTCCATGTATCGTCAATAAAACGGAAAAGCTGGCGGAGAAATACGCCGCGAACAAGCAGCAGAAGCTTTGTGTCATGCAGCAGATCCTCAGGGAGATTTCCGAGTGTTCGTTTGAGAAAAGCGCGCCGTATGTGGACGCGAAAGCCATGCGCGTAATTAAGCGGGAATGCGCCATAGACGACCCGTATCTTGAGGAAAAGCGGTATTACACCCAAGCGCTTCTTGCTTTGGAACATGAGATGGAAGGTTTGCTGGATACTTCAACCGACCGGTTTCTGGACGCCATGAAAATCGCGCTCGCGGGCAATATCATCGATTTCAGCGGGCTTCCTTGTGTAGAGTTCGGGCTTGTGAAAAGGATTATCGACGACGCGCGCAATCAGCAATTAAACCCGGATACGGTGCGCAGCCTGCGCCGCGACCTTAAACGCGGCGGCAAGCTGCTGTACCTAGGGGATAACGCAGGGGAAATCGTGCTGGATAAGATTTTTATCAAAGAAATTCGACGCGAATATCCGGATGTAGCTGTCACATTCGCGACAAGAGGCGCGCCCATATACAACGACGTCACCCAAGAAGACGCGTATTTGGCAGGTATGGACAAGGCTGCCTCCATCATCGGCAACGGCTCGGATATCCCCGGCACGGATCTCAATGAGGTGTCCCGTGCGTTTCATCAAGCGTTCACAGACGCGGATATCATCATCTCCAAGGGGCAGGGCAACTTTGAAACGCTGCTGGGCTGCGGGTACAATGTGTATTACCTGTTCCTTTGCAAATGCAATGTGTTTATCAATAAACTGGGCGCGAAACAGTTCGACAGTATATTCGTGAACGACAGGGCGATATAAGCGCGCGGCTTATAGCGCCAACCGCACAACACAGAAAGGAACACCGTATGGACATACTTCAATTGCTGTGTGCAGCCATCCTCGTGCTGGTCATCGCAGACATCGTTCTGACAATTATAAGATCCAAGCCTATCGATACCGATAAACTCAAACGGGAACTGCTCAACGAAATGGCCGCGCAGCAATCTGCGCTTTCGGCGCAGACAAGGAACGACATCGTGAACGAGATACGCTCTTCACGCTTTGAACTCAACGCCACCGTTCAGTCGACGATGAAAACCTATGCGGACGCCATCGCCACATTCCAGAGCCAGATTGCCTCGCGGCAGGATGTGCGGCTCAAGGAGCTGACGGACAGCGTATCCCACAACCAGAACCTCATGAAGGCCGAGATTGCGGAAAAGCTGACGGCGCTTGCGCAGAACCAGACGGAAAACACCGTGGCTTTGCAGCAAAGCGTGCGGGAAACCACCGCCATGCTATCGGGCGCACAGGAAAAACAGTTTGAAATGCAGGATAAGCGGCTGCACGAGATATCCAAGCTGCTCACGGAAGCCCAGACGCAGCTGCAGTCTACGGTTTCGGACCGATTAAAAGCCGTCAACGAACAGTTTACCGCCTTTACGCTGCAAAGCAAGGACTCCATGGACGGCATCCGCACGACGGTGCAGGGAAGGCTTGAAGCCATGCAGCAGGATAATGCCCAGCAGCTCGAAAAAATGCGGCTGACCGTCGACGAAAAACTGCAGAAAACGTTGGACGACCGGATTACGCAATCCTTCAAGCTGGTCAACGACCGGTTGCAGGAGGTGTATACGGGCTTAGGTGAAATGAAGGCGCTTGCAAACGGCGTGGGCGATTTAAAAAAGGTGCTCTCCAATGTAAAAACGCGGGGTATCTTAGGCGAATACCAGCTTGGTGCTCTCATAGAAGAGCTGTTATCCAAGGAGCAGTATGAAGAAAACGTGGTGACAAAGCGCGGCACCGCAAACCGCGTGGAGTATGCCATCAAGCTGCCGGGGGACGGCGACCGCTGCGTGTATCTGCCCGTGGACGCAAAGTTCCCCGGCGATACCTATGCACAGCTTGTAGATGCTTACGAAACGGGGGATGTCGGTGCAATCGCGGCGGCACAGGCAATGCTGGATACGCGAATCAAGAACAGCGCCAAGGATATCCACGACAAATACATCGATACGCCCTATACCACCGATTTTGCGATTATGTTCCTGCCCTTTGAAGGGCTGTATGCCGAAGTGGTTCGACGGGGACTCGTGGATGTGCTGCAGAGGCAGTACAAAGTCAATATCGCGGGCCCGACCACATTTGCGGCACTTTTAAACAGCCTGCAGATGGGATTCCGGACGCTCGCGATACAGAAACGGTCGAGCGAAGTGTGGAGCGTGCTGGGCGCAGTCAAAACGGAATTTGCAACCTTCACCGAGGTATTGGAAGCCGCGCAAAAACGCATTGAGCAGACGGGCATTGAGCTTGATAAGCTGGTGGGCGTGCGCACAAGGAAAATCAACAGCAAGCTCAGGGAAGTTTCCGCTCTCCCTGTTGCGGATATCAAAGAGCTGCTGGATGAAACGCCGGAAACGGAGGAATGATTACCGGCGTACTGCCTATAGGAGGACCCTGCCCGCAGTCACTCATTTTTGTAAGATTTTATGCGATTCTCAATCGTTATAAGGCGTAAGGGCGAGCTATGCAGAGCAATCCTGCGACCTTATCAATTCATTGTAAATAACCCGCGATAAATGTTGACAAAGCGAGAGAAACTGCAATATACTGCAAGTGACAATGGAATATTGAGCGGTAGGTGAGGCTACCGCAGGGATATGGATTGCTGCCGCGGAGTAGTGGAGACACTATGAGAAGGTTAACAGACTTTGTCGAACTCAAGGCATAGTTTAATGCAATTACACTGCCCTGCGAAGCCAAAGCTTGTACGTAAGCATACTCTACTTTTTGAGTGAGTGTGTTGTTGCGCATTCCCTACCGAATTTGTATGATTTGGCGGGGTTTATTTTTTACCCTGAATACCTCCTGCGGGATTTTATATAGATATTTTCAAACAATAAAAGAGGTGAGAAAGATGGAAGAGGGAAGTAGTATAGGCACAAATGCTGACGGGCGAAGTACCGGAGAAACAGCCGATTGCGGGAATACCGCATCTTCCCGTCTGTTTTTCTCATTGATTTATGATATTTGATCAATAGGCGCTTGTCCTAAAACATTGTGTCTTTGCTTCCTTTAGTTTATCCACAAGCAATTGTGGCAGCTTACGCAAAAGCAATAAACTAAGAGTTGGAGGTTAAGACAATGAAAAGGGGAACTATCCGGACTGTTTCCGGTGCCGCCACGGCGGCATCGAGCAGCTATATAAAATCAGCATACACCATATTCTTAAGCCATATCATTGGCAAGAGAGTTTTGACACAGGATGGCAAAACATTGGGGCGGCTAGTCGATTTATTGGCCGATCCCACTTTGGCGCGCCCGAAAATCGTTGCTGCCGTCGTATTAAGCAAGGGGCAGCAGCTCGTACTCGACTTTTCAAAAATCAATATCTCGGACTATAGCGGCAGATATATCCTTTCCTGCAAAGAAGTAAAGCCCGCCAATCTCAAAGGGGTTGACACCGTCCGCCTTGCAGGCCAGCTTTTGAAAAAGCAGGTCGTCGATATGAACAAGAAGAGGACGGTCACTGTTTACGACATCAAAATCGCCGTCGTAAAAAACGAGGCGACTGTCGTGGCGGTGGACGCGGGTCTGCAGGGCCAGCTTCGTCGCATAGGCGTCGCCAATCTGGTGCAGAAAGTCCTCAAGGCGTTTGACGTCACGCTATCCAACCAGATGATACTCTGGGACAATGTCGAAGCCATCAATCTGGGCAAAACCGTCGTGGGGCTATCCAGGAGCATATCCAAACTGGACCGCCTGCATCCTTCGGATATGGCGGATATCATGGAGGATCTCGACAGCAGCACGCAGGCGGAGATATTCTCCGCAATGGAAACGGAACGCGCGGCCGACGTATTGGAAGAACTCGAATCCGATACGCGCGAAAGCCTCTTAGAAAGCCTGCCCGCGGATAAAATGGCCGATGTCCTTGAAATCATGCCGGCAGACGAAGCAGCCGATATACTCGACGAAGTGGACGAAGAGAAGGCGGATTTGCTGCTTCGGGAAATGGACAGCGAGGCTTCCGTCAAGATCCGCGATTTGATGGAATATGAGGATTACGAAGTCGGCTCTTTGATGACGACCGATTTCGTGTGTTTCCGTGAAACCAACACGGTGGAAGCCACTTTGGATATCCTCCGGCGCGAAAAGCCGGAATCGGATATGATTTATTACCTGTACATCGTATCGGACAGGGGCGAGCTGCAGGCGGAAGTATCCCTGCGGGATTTCGTGGTCGCGAGCCCCAACGCAAGACTGGGCGACATTATGAACCGGGATATCGTATATGTGCAGGATACGGACAAAATAGAAACGCTGCACGACATGATCGCCAAGTACAGCATGCTGGCGGTGCCTGTGGTGGACGCGTTCCAGAAACTCGTCGGTATCGTCATCATCAACGACGTCATATTCACCCTGCTGCGATCCAAGCGAAGGAGGCCGTAAGGCAATCGCGCTATATTCGCAAATTGGGCAAAAAGGGGTGAGATAAATGAAAAAGAGGAAAACGGTATACGACAACACGGGAGCCATCATGGAAAAGCTCACCGGATTTTCGCGGCTTGATGTCCGGTCGGTATTTTCAAGGATCAATACATCGCAAAGGGGGCTCGACCATTTCGAAGCGGAACTGCGGCTGGAGGTATTCGGGCCGAACCAGATCGCCGCTGAAAAGCCGACCCCCTGGTTTGTGCAGCTGTTCTCGGCGTTTATCAACCCGTTCAGCGGCATTATGTTCTTTCTTGCGGCCATTTCTTATGTAACGGGCGTTTTGATGGCCGCTCCGGATAAAAAGGACTATCGCACCGTCATCGTGATCGGCGCAATCGTGTTTATCAGCGGTACGCTGCGCTTTGTGCAGGAGTTCCGTTCGAGCAAAGAAGCGGAAAAGCTCAACGCACTTGTCCACACGACAGCGGCGGTTGTGCGCGACAACGCGCCGCCGCAGGAAATCGAAATGGCGGAAATCGTGCCGGGGGATATCGTTCACCTGGCGGCGGGGGATATGATCCCCGCGGATGTGCGCGTCATTTCCTCCAAAGACCTGTTTGTGGGGCAATCCTCGCTGACGGGCGAGTCTGAACCCGTTGAAAAATACGATACGCTTAAGCGCAAAGCGGATTCAAACGGCAGACTGAGCCTTTCCGAGCTTGACAACATCTGCTTCATGGGCACGACCGTTGTCAGCGGTTCGGCAACTGCCGTCGTACTTGCGACGGGCAACGATACGTATTTCGGGTCGATGGCCAAGACGCTTATCGGCAAGAACGAGCAGACAAGTTTCGATAAGGGCGTGAACAGCGTAAGCTGGGTGCTTGTGCGGTTCATGGCCATCATGGTGCCCATCGTATTCATAGTGAACGGCATCACCAAGCACAACTGGCTGGAGGCGCTGCTTTTCGCTATCTCCGTGGCGGTGGGGCTTACCCCGGAGCTGCTGCCCATGATCGTGACGACCAATCTCGCCCGCGGGGCGATAGAGATGTCCAAGCGCAAAACAATCGTCAAGCGCATCAATGCCATACAGAATTTCGGCGCGATGGACATTCTGTGCACCGATAAAACAGGCACGCTGACCGAGGACAGGATCGTGCTCGAATGCTATCTGGATATCCACGGCAGCGAGGATATCCGTGTCTGGCGGCATGCGTACCTGAACAGCTACTTTCAGACCGGCTTGAAGAATGTCATCGACGTTGCGGTCATCGCCCGCGCCGAAAAGGAAGGCTACGAAAACTGGGACGATAAATATAAGAAGGTCGATGAAATCCCGTTCGATTTCAACCGCCGCCGCATGTCCGTGGTGCTCGAAGACAGAACGGGCAAACGGCAGCTTGTCACCAAAGGCGCGATTGAAGAGATGCTCAAGGTGTGCTCCTTTGCCGAATACAGGGGAGAGGTCGTCCCCATGTCGGAGGAAATCCGCGCAGAAGCCATGGCGATGGTCAACCGGATGAGCAGCGAAGGCTTGCGCGTGCTGGCCGTGGCGCAGAAAAACGAAGTGCCCACAGAGGGCGTATTCGGTGTGGCGGATGAAGCCGACTTGGTGCTGATGGGCTACATCGGATTCCTCGACCCGCCCAAGCAATCCTCGGCGAACGCAATCAAAGCGCTCAACGAGTACGGCGTGAAAGTGAAAATTCTCACCGGCGACAACGAACTTGTGACGCGCAAAATCTGCGCCGAAGTCGGTCTGCCGGTGGACAGCATACTGCTGGGCAGCCAGATAGATGGAATGAGCGACGCGCAGCTTGTAAAAGCAGCGGAAAATACGACCATCTGCGCAAAGCTTTCGCCCATGCAGAAGGCGCGGATCATCAAAGTACTCAAGGCCAACGATCACATTGTAGGCTTCATGGGCGACGGCATCAACGACGCCCCCGCCATGAAGGAAGCCGACGTCGGCATCTCCGTCGATACGGCGGCGGATATCGCAAAGGAATCGGCGGATATCATACTGCTTGAAAAAGATTTGATGGTGCTCGAACAGGGCGTGATCGAAGGGCGCAAGACATTCGGCAACATCATCAAGTATATCAAGATGGCGGCAAGCTCCAATTTCGGCAATATGTTCAGCGTACTGGCAGCATCCGCGTTTCTGCCGTTTTTGCCGATGCAGCCTATACAGCTGCTGCTGCTCAACCTCATTTACGATATTTCCTGCCTGGCCATCCCCTGGGACAACATGGACACGAGCTATTTGAAGGTGCCCCGCAAGTGGGAATCTTCTTCCATCGGGAAGTTCATGATCTGGCTGGGACCCACGAGCTCGGTGTTTGACGTAACGACGTATATTTTGATGTTCTTCGTCATCTGCCCTGCTATATTCGGCGGCGCATATGGCGCGGCGGGCGTGGACGGGGCGAAGTTTATGGCGCTGTTCAACACCGGCTGGTTTGTAGAGTCGCTGTGGTCGCAGACGCTGGTCATCCACATGATCCGCACGCCCAAGATACCGTTTATACAGAGCCGCGCGTCCGTGCCGCTGCTGCTGTTTACGACGATGGGCATCGCCATCGGCACGATCATCCCCTTTACGCCGCTCGGTGCTGTGATGGGCATGCTGCCGCTGCCGGCCGCGTATTTCCCGTGGCTCATCGGCATGATACTGCTGTATATGCTGCTTGCGACGCTTTTAAAGCGCAACTATGTACGACGCTACGGCGAACTGCTTTAAGGAGGGATGCGTATGTCGATAGGGAATAACATCTATACGGCGGCGGGGCTGTTCACAGTTTGCGGCTTGATGCTGCTTGCGCTGCTCGCTACATACCCCGCCAGCAAAGCCTATGCAAAAGGCAGACCCTTTTTGAAGTGGTATGTATTTGGGCTGCTGCTTTTCCCCGTTGCTTTTATCGCCGCGCTAGTGATGAAGCCGCTGGGCAGGGAGGAATAGAGCACAGACCGCACAAAGCTCATTTGTACGCCATTGTCCCCGCTTTTTGCGGGGGCATTTTTGTTATGCGCGCAGCATAGCCTGCACTGTCCTTCCATCCCTATCCATTTGAGGATATACGATTGCAAACTTTTTTTGACAATCCAACGCATTTGCGCATTCTGTCGGTTATTCAGCCACCGCCGGAATATTGTTGGTTGTGAACAAAACATACATTCCTTATAATTCAGTATTGCATGATATACAACATACTGTTGAAAACACGGCAGGGTATATCCAAGACAGGAAGGTAGGGTCTTCACATTGTCCTTTATCGAGTTCAACGATATTTATAAGGAATACCGTACGGACGGCATAGCGATACGCGCACTCGACGGCGCAAGCTTCGCCGTGGAAAAAGGGGAGTTGGCTGTGATACTCGGCTCTTCCGGCGCGGGCAAAACCACGGCGCTCAATATACTCGGCGGCATGGATACCGCCACCTCCGGCAGCATAGTTGTGGACGGCGACGATATCGGCCGGTACACCACCCGTGATCTGGTAGGCTATCGGCGGCTGAGCATAGGCTTTGTATTCCAGTTTTATAATCTGGTGCCCAATCTGACGGCGCTTGAAAATGTGGAGCTGGCCGCGCAAATCTGCACCGGCGCATTAAGCGCCACAGAGACGCTCGAAAAAGTGGGCTTAAGCGAGCGCATGAACAATTTCCCCTCGCAGCTTTCGGGCGGCGAGCAGCAGCGCGTAGCGATCGCACGGGCAATCGCCAAAAATCCCAAGCTGCTGCTGTGCGACGAACCCACCGGGGCTTTGGACTACGCCACGGGCAAGCAGATACTGCAGCTACTATACGATACCTGCCGCCGCGACGGCATCACGGTGCTTATTATCACGCACAATTCTGCCATCGCCGCCATGGCGGACAGGGTAATCAAATTCAAAAGCGGCAAAGTGGTAAGCATGACGGTCAACCCGTCTCCCTTGCCCGCACAGGATATCGAGTGGTGAACGAATGAAACTCGCGTATCGCAAGGACATACTGCGCAGCATCAAAATAAGCTGGAAGCGGTTCGCTTCCATAGCTTTGATTGTCGCGCTCGGTGTAAGCGTGCTGACGGGCATTTACGCGACCTGTCAGGACATGTACGCCTCTGCCGACCGCTTTTATGACGAACAGAACCTGTTCGATATCCGCGTGGTATCCACCCTTGGCCTTACGGACGATGACGTCGCCGTGCTCAAAACCGTAAAAGGCGTACAGATTGCGGAAGGCGGCTATTTTGAAACGGTGCATACGCAGGCAGGCAACGCGCGCAAAACCGCACAGATGGAAGTGCTCAGCGTGTACGGCCTGAACGCGCCGTATATTCTGGAGGGCGTGCTGCCCAAGGCGTCCGGCGAAATCGCGGTGACGCGCAATTACATGAACGCCGCCAACAAGCACATCGGCGACAAGGTCACGATAGAAGAAGATACCGAAAAAAACGAGGATGATGAGGATGCAAAGTCCTCCTCCGATACGCAGCCTTCGAGCGGCTCGGTGGAGTGGGACGCACAGGTGGATACGGGGGATGAGCAAACCCCCACATTCGCGCGCACGGAATATACCATCACGGGCGTTGTCATAGACCCCATGCATGTCAACAGCAACGACGACAGCAAGTCTTTCCGCGCGGCATCGGCCACCGACTACAATTTCTATATCATTCCCGCGGACGCGGACAGCGATATTTATACGGCCATCTACCTGCAGCTGACGGGGCTATCCGGCCTGAACAGCTATTCCAAAGAATATGAGGACGCGGTACAATCCGTCATCGATCAAATTGAAACCAAGCTCATGACCGACCGCGAAAAAGCCCGGTACGACGAGGTGATGGCCGACGCTAAGGCGCGGCTGACCGATGCCGAAAACCAAATGAACGCCAAGTTTGCGGACGCGGAAAAGAAGTTTGCGGACGCGTGGGCTGAAATCCACGATGGCTGGAGCAAGCTCTCCGAAGGCGAAATCGAGCTGATCAACAAGGAAGCCGACGCGCGGCAGCAGATCGCAGACGGGCGAAAGGAAATTTTAACGCAGCGCGAAGCGCTCATCAAAGCGGAGGCCGATTGGGTATCCGGCGACGCCGAGTGGCGGGATAATTCACAGAAGCTGGAAGATGGCAAGCTGGAACTCGTTGAGCAGCGCCAGCAGGCGGAATTGCAGTTTGCAAGTGCGGATGCTGAGTTCAGCGCGCAGCAGGTTACGGTTTCGGGGGCGGTCAGCAATGCATCCTCGGGTGCGGCCGCCATACAATCCGCGTTCGGGGAGAGCCTTCCAACAGACCAATGGAACGCGCTGGTTTCCGGCGCGAGCGACAAAACATACTCCCTCATCAACGCCGACCCAGAGAGTCAGCCCAACGCATCCGCCGTGGCAGCAGCGACATCCGGCGAGCAGAATGATCTTGCCGGGGCAATCGCGCAGACGGGCGACCCCGCGCTTGCAGGCATGACACAAAGCGCAATAGAGGCCGCGCTGGGGCTAGGCATGGCAAAGGGGGCGGAGCGGGCATTCAATGCGCAGTATTCCGCTTACAACGCGCAAAAGTCAGCCGCCATGCAGAAGATTGCGGACGCGGAGGCGGAGCTCGCGCTCAACGAACAGAAGCTGAACGACGGGAGAAAGCAGCTCGACGACGGCAAAATCAAAATACAAAACGGCTTTGCACAGCTAAACGACGGGGAAGCGGAACTCAATCAAAAAGAAGCCGACGCAGAAAAGGCGTTTGCAGAGGCGGAACAGGAAATAACCGACAACAAGCAGAAGCTGTATGACGGCGAAGCCGAGCTCAAGGGTAACGAATGGGAGTATCAGCAGAAAAAAGCCGAGGGGCAGCAGAAAATAGCCGACGCGTATACGGACTTAAAGGAAATCGATACCGCGCAGTGGTATGTGCAGGATCGAGACTCGCAGGACAGCTATTCGAGCATGAAGAACGAGATGGCCTCCATAGAAGCGGTGGGCAGGATATTTCCCATGATATTCTTTGTGGTCGCCATACTCATGTGCCTCACGACAATGACGCGCATGGTGGAAGAGGAGCGCGGGCTGATCGGCACGTATAAATCCATAGGTTTAAGCGACGGCGCGATTTATTGGAAGTATATTCTGTACGCCCTGTTATCGAGCGTGATCGGCGCTGTATTCGGCAATCTGCTGGGGTTTTACGGGCTGCCCCGGGTGCTCATGGGCATACTGCAAACCATGTATACCATCCCTTACTCGCTGCTGCTGTATTACCCCACCTCCGGCATATCCGGCGCTGTATTGTTCATTGCAGGCACGGCGGGGGCGACCGCGTGGGCCTGCCGCACGGAGCTTACGCATATGCCCAGTGTGCTGCTGCGGCCTAAATCACCCAAGGCCGGTTCGCGCGTATTGCTCGAGCGCATCCCTATGATCTGGAACCGCCTGAAATTCCTGAACAAGGTGACGGCGCGCAATCTGTTCCGGTATAAAAAGCGGCTGATTATGACCGTCGCGGGCATCATGGGCTGCACCACGCTGCTGATGATAGGCTTTTCCATCAGAGATACGGTGACGGGACTCAACCCGCTGCAATACGACTATATCACAAAGTACGATCTGCTTGCCGCCACGGCGGATGAGGACAACGACAAGCTAGTTGCGGTGTTCGACGAGGACCCGGCGATAAAGGATTATCTGAACGTGCGGCTTTCGACCATAAAGGTGACCAACGCGCAGGGCGACTCCGAAAGCATGCAGATGATGGTCGTGCCCGACGGCTCGAAGCTTTCGGATTATGTGTTTACGCCGGATACAGAAGGGGTTCCCGTGTCGCTTGACAACACGGGTATCTTGCTGACTGAGAATGCCGCCACGGAATTGCTGCACGTGGGGCAGGGGGACAGGGTATCTTTGCAGAACCCCAAGCTGGAGCAGGGGGATACGACCGTTGCCCATGTCGTGCGATATTACCTGGGCAATTATGTGTATGTGTCGCAGAGCCTATACGAAAGTATGTTTGGGGAGTATATGCCCAATGCGGCGTTGGCGCATCTTGCGGATACCGTATCGGATCAGGCGGCGTTCGCAAAGGATCTTCCCGATCAGCACGATTTCGTTCAGACCGCGGTGAGCACACAGGCCATGCGGTCGGATTTCGCCACCAATTTCACCATGCTCAACGCCGTGATCGTACTGCTCATCGTCATGGCGGGCGGGCTTGCGTTCGTGGTGCTGTTCACACTTTCCAACACGAATATATCCGAGCGCGAGCGGGAACTTGCTACCATTAAGGTGCTGGGGTTTTACGACATGGAAGTGCACAGCTATGTAAACAAGGAAACCGTTATCCTCACTGGGATTGGCGCGCTGCTGGGTCTGCCCGTAGGGTACCTGTTCAGCGGGCTGATCATATCCACGCTGAGCATCCCCGCCGTGCAGTTCCAACTGAGCGCACAGCCTTTGAGCTATGTGTACTCGGCAGTGATCTCGTTCGGGTTCGGGCTGATCGTGAGCCTGATCACCAACCGCACGCTCGACCACATCAATATGGTGGAAGCGCTGAAGAGTATCGAATGATTTTACAGGGGTTTCACCCCTGCACCCCACCAAAGGGACACGTCCCTTTGGAATCCCACCTGTCTTTTTTTAGGGAAGCATCGCACCTAAGGGGGCGCGGGGGGCGAAGCCCTCCCGCTTTTAAATAAAAAAATACCTCGTCGCCGCCCCGATGGGCGGCGATACCGATTCCCACCCACAAGCCAGAGCCAATGGAACTCCAAAGCTTACATAAAACGCGCCTCACGATTGTATTCCCACTCTATATATTTCTTCCCGATTTCGCCGTATAATAGCTGTGATCATATCCGCAATTTAGGAGATGAAAGTTATGGCGCAAGAGAAAAACAGGATTGAACTCATCAACGTGATACTCGAGGATGAGGAAGAAAGAAAGCTCGAAGAAGAAGAAATCATTCATATACTGCTGGACCGCAAAGTAGCCAGCAACACCAGCCGCACACCGAATTCCGAAGTCACCCTCGGAGCTCGCATGGCCGATAAGATCGCCAAATTCGCGGGCAGCTGGAAGTTTATCATTATATTCATTTCCTGCCTCGTAGGCTGGATCGTTATCAACGTGCTCATGCAATCAAAAGCGTTCGACGTGTACCCGTTCATACTGCTCAATCTGATGCTATCCTGCATCGCGGCGATACAGGCTCCCGTCATCATGATGAGCCAGAATCGGCAGGAGGAAAAGGACAGGCTGCGTTCGCAGAACGACTATAAGGTCAACCTGAAAGCGGAGATCATACTTGAGGATCTGCACCAGAAAATCGACATGCTGCTAGTCAATCAGGAGCGGATACTGGACAGGCTGGAGAAGGCGGAGAAACGGCGGGGAAGTCGGGAGGGCGACGGGGAGAGTACGTTATAAAAAGGTATCGCCGCCTAAGGGCGGCGACGTCGTATTTTTTGGGGCGGGAGGGCTTCGCCCCCCGCGCCCCCCTTCATAAACGAAGAACGTTTCCTGCAGATTTTCGTGAATTTCTCTGCAACATGCTAGTGTAAAACTATTGACATATAACTTTTCACATATGTATTGTATTGTTAATGCATACATGGTTTAGGTGATTAGTATGGACAATGACATTGCTCTTTTAATCGGACAGCCAAAACAAGGCGAAGATTATACTCAAAGTTCCAATTCTCTTTTCCACTTCATGGAGAAGTTAGAGTATCTAGAGGATGCTATTACGAAGAAAGCTCTTCTACCAAGATATTGTAGAGAAAACATTGAACACTTAAACTTGGCTCTGAATGGAGCACCATTTAAAGAAATGGCTGTCCTAATGAAGTGCTTTTGTGACATACCATTGCACAAGATCAACCAAGAATGCGATTGTTCTGTACAGTCAGAAGATGGCTCGAATGAAGAGAAAAGGCACTGTCACACTTCAATATATGGTGAGTATGCATTAGCATTCTCCAAATCATGGGGTGAGCAAAATGGCATTCAACCCATTAGTTATCTAGTGCCTAATTCCAAAGCAATAAATAGAATTAGTGATGCAATTAATCATGTTCTTTCTAGTGAAGAAGACATAAGTGATTTAATAACGGATGGTCTCATGAATCAACTGGCGTATCAAAAAACAATTCGTGGTAAAATGTCACGGACAGCAAAGAATGGGGCAAAACAAATCATATTGAAAAATTTCCACGATGAACATGAATGGCGATTCATACCAGAAAAATCATTTGTGGATGATAATGATAACAGATTTGAGACTATCATTGCTAATCCTTATATCCTTGATGACGTAAGCGATATATCAACGAGCCCTATAAGCCTTTTATCAAATAAACTCCAGAATCCGGAATACAGTCAATACTGGCTAAAGTTTGAATACGACGAGGTGAAATATATTATTGTGCCTGATAAGAGTGCAAGATTAGGTATAATAAACAAAATTAATAATTTAGATATTAATACTATGGATAAATATGTGTTAATAAGCAAGCTGATAGTCCTAAATGAGGTTCGAAAGGATTGGTAGTATGAAAAATCGCCTTAAAAGCACTTTTTCTAACGATAAACCATCAATGTTTTTAGGGACAATCAAATTTGAAGATGAAAACTCTTATGGTGAATTTGAAAAAAAACTTCGGATAGTATATGAAACCGGCACTCCACAGAGAATTAGTGGAGTGGATAAAATGGTAACTGATCAAAAGATTAATGGACGAACATATCCGCTTGAAGAATATGATGGAATAGCAGAGTTGTATATTGCTCCTTCTGTAGAAGATGTACCAATAAAAGCACATTCAGAGTTTGGAAATTATGTATGGAGTTTTAAAAGAATTTCTACAAAAGAAAAAGTCACTGTTTCAAATGATGAAAACAGTATTGTATATATAAAATTTGATTTTATACACTCAAAGGATAAATTAACTTTTTCATATAAAAACAATCCCAAGTCCGCTAAAGAAATCGTGCAAATTATTGAAGTCTATAGTGCAGCCATAGATTTATTTGATACTACCTTCACTAAAAAACCAAAAAAGCTCTCCGAGATTATTGAAGGATATAAAAGATCTCTAATATTCTGGAAGCGTGTTCATTGCATTGAGCAAACATTAGATGTTACATTCGACCCACAAAAAATATCCGATGATTCATCCGACGAAGAATGGATAGAAATATTATATGCTTCACTAATTGATAAATACCCGATAAAAGAGTATACCACAATCTCTGAAATTATAGGGTTTCCCGAAAACAATCATGAGTTTAAAGAAGGACAGAATTTGGCGTTCACATTTGATTCAGATAAAAAATTCAACATTTTGGGCGTTGAAATACAGTTTTTTAGAGTTAACGTCGCATTCAATTTAATAATTGATTCCATAGAGAAAAACAATGTAACTGGAGAATTTTTAATTAAAACAAGAGAGGAAGACCTTCATCAATCATATGTGTCTTATAGGGGGTTTATAAATGAAGATCAAAGAGATGCAGAAAAGAAAATGTTGATGTCAGACTTTAACAATGGCATGGTGGTATATAGAGAAGCGCAAACTTTGAAACAATTGATAAATAGACAAATTCCTCCCGAAAAGTAGTTTCGACAAAATCATCCCCCGAAAAGCCGCATCCTGCAACTTCTCGGGGATTTCTCTTTTTCCCTGACAGCGGGTTTTACCCCCGCATCTCCGCAATCGCCCCGGCCAGCCTACGTATCCCTTCCTCAATGGCCGCTTCGTCCGAATTCGTATAGTTCAGCCGCAGGGTGTTGACGTCCTTCGCGTCCACATAAAACGGGTCGCCGGGTACGAAGGCCACGTTTTTCTCTATTGCCGCGTCGAACAGCTTCATTGCGCACATGCCCTTGGGCAGTTCCGCCCACAGGAACATGCCGCCCTCCGGTTCGGTGCAGGTGACATAATCGGGGAAGTATTTTTTGATGGCGTTCACCATGGCTTCCCGCTGGCGTTTGTACAGCGCTCGGATTTTTAATATATGCGTGTCGATGTCGCTATCTGCGAGGTATTGATACAGCAGGCGCTGCGAGAAATAGTTGGTGTGCAGATCCGCGCCCTGTTTGGCAGTGATGAGCTGATCCATGATATCATCCGGCGCACACACCCAGCCCAGCCGCATGGAAGGGGAGAAGGTCTTGGAGAATGTGCCCAGCAGCAGCACGTTGCCTTGCATCAGCGCGCCCATGGAGGGGGCTTCCTTGCCCATAAAGCGCAGCTCGCCGTAGGGATCGTCCTCAATGAGCACCGTATCGGAGTTCTTCATGACCGCGGCGACCTGCCTGCGCTTTTCTTCGGTGTACGAGATGCCGGAGGGATTCTGGAAATTGGGCACGGAATAGAACAGCTTGGGGCTTTGCTTGAGCGCTTCCTGAAGTTCTTCAATATTCACGCCGTCGGAATCGAGCGTGACGGGGATATAGTTAGGTTCAAACATGGAAATCGCCTGTATCGCGCCAAGATAGCCGGGGCGTTCGATGACCACTCGGTCGCCTTTGTCGATAAACACCTTGGCGATCAAATCCAGCCCCTGCTGCGAGCCGGTGGTGATGAGTATGTTTTTTGCTTCAACCCGCACGCCCTTTTTCTGATAGCGCGCAGCAATCCATTCGCGAAGCGGCGCGTAGCCTTCGGTTGTGCTGTACTGCAGGGCGCTTGGGCCATCCTCGCGCAATACCTTATCCGACGCGATGCGGATTTCCTCCACGGGGAAGGAAAGCGGGTTGGGCAGGCCGCCCGCAAACGATATGATTTCGGGGCTTTGCGTCACCTTGAGTATCTCGCGGATAAAGGATTTGCCTACGGTGGACATGCGGGTCGCGTAACGAGTCATTTTCTTTTTCTCCTCTCAACTGATAAGCTAAATATACAAAAAAGCGGGTCAAAGCCTTGTACCTAGGCTTTGACCCGCTTTGGCGTTCAGCTTATTGCCGATTACGATTGCAGCGGACAAAGCCCGGCGGTAATGACTACTGCGAGCGCTGCTGCTACGATAATAATGCTGTTTTGGTTGCGCTGCGTCATTACGGCTTTGTCCTCCTGTCAGTATTTGTGTTTTTTGCCATCGTAGCACCGGAGCGGGGGAATGTCAACGATTGAAAATGATATATCATTTTTTAGGCCATCGGCAAAGTCCTTCGGACTTTGCCGATGGGTTTTCTGTGGGTTAAAATGTCGCTCATGGCGACATTTTTTCACCGATTTGACGGGCATGCACCCGAATGGTACATTCGGGTATTCTTCAAGGAATGATATGTGGCTGCGCCACACAATTAATCGTCCAAATCGGATTAAAAGTGCGGGATTTTCGAATCCCCCACACCCCATTAGAGGGTTTGTCGATAATCTGTAAAATGATATATCATCGTTGTAAATCTCACTGCCGGCTCCCTGAAAGCGCAGGCTGCTTTTCGCTTAAGATATTCAGCACGATCCTCCGTACATCCGCCGCGAGATACAGCGAGCCGCAGATCACGAGCGAGCCGTTTTGATCCGTCTCCCATAGGGCGGTTTTTACGCCGTCTTTGATATCGTCGCTGTATATAGCGTTCATCCCCATAGCCCGCGCCCGCTCGCACAGATCCTTCGCGGGTAATGCGCGCGGATTGTTGGGAGTGACGGCGATAAAGCGATATACATACGGCTGAATGATGCGCAAAAACGCGTCGTATTCCTTATCCGCCAGCACGCCCATCAGCACGGTGAGTTTTCTTGTTCCCATTTTCGCAAGGCTTTGCGCGAGCACTTTGCCGCCGTCCGGGTTGTGCGCGCCATCGAGCACGATGAGCGGGTTATTGCTCAACACTTCCATGCGCGCTGGGATGAACGCCGTGCGCACGCCGTCCTGTATGTTTTTTTCCGTTATTTCGAAGCCCTGCTTCTGCAATTCCTGTGCGGCCGTGATGGCCGTCACGGCGTTGTACACCTGAAAACCGCCGCGCAAGCCTTTTTGATACGCCACGCCCTTGTACGTAAAGTTCTGCGCTTCAAAGCCGGTATCCGTCACCGTAAGCTGCGAAAGATCGGGAATCACAAGCGTGCTGTTTGTCAGCTCACATTGCTTCTGTATTTCGATGATTGCGTCTTCTTGCTGCAGCGGGTATAGCACCGTCGTGCCGCCTTTGATGATGCCCGCTTTTTCATACGCGATTTTGGCTATGGTATCGCCGAGTATGGCCGCGTGGTCGATGCCTATGGAGGTGATGACCTGCACGAGCGGGGCTGAGATGATGTTCGTGGAATCATACCTGCCGCCCAAGCCGACCTCCAGACAAACGATATCGCAGCCGCGGCGATAAAACCACTCCAGTGCGATTGCCGTGACGACCTCGAACTGTGTGGGGTATTCACCGTCCACAGCGGAGTGTTCAAACTGTTCGAACACGAATTCGGCGCAGCCCGCCAGCTCTTCCTGCGTGATGGCAACGTTATCGATCTGCATGCTTTCTTCAAAGTTCAGTACATGCGGGCTGATGAACAGGCCGGTGCGGTATCCGCTGTGCTTCAATATATTAGCGATCATGGTGGTGGTGGAGCCTTTGCCGTTGGTGCCCGCCACATGCACAAACTTGAGTTTCTCCTGCGGATTGCCCATGTTTTCTAACAGCTTCTGTATGCGCCCCAGACCCAGATGGATGCCGAATTTGCCCAGACTATCGATGCGTTTTATGATTTCGTTGTATTGCATTTTCTCCCCCAGTGCTTTTCATCGACGATATGTTGAGGGCTCCGCCCTCAAACTCCCGCTTAAGGCCGTAACGGCCCTAAGAACCCATTTTGGGGAACGCACTATTCTAGTGCGTTCCCGGAGATAGGGATTCCCAAGGGACATGTCCCTTGGGTAGGGGTATGGGGGCAACGCCCCCAACGAAGCTTTATCGTCAGCCTTTTATCTTCGCAAGCAGTTCCTTCATGCTCATGTTCTTCACCGGATGGATCAGGAACGGCTCAATCTGGCACAGCGGCTCGAGCACGAAATCGCGAATGTGCATTTCGGGGTGGGGGATTTTCAGATCGTCCGTGAAAATACGCCTGTCCCCGTAAAGGAGAATATCCACATCCAGCGTGCGTTCGCCCCAGTGCCGTGTTTTGATGCGGTTTGCAAGCCGCTCCGCGTGCTTGCAGAAGGCAAGCAGTTCCTTGGGTGTGAGGTAGGTGCGAATTTTAAGCGCGCCGTTAAGAAAATCCGGCTGATCCAGCACGCCGTAGGGCGGGGTTTCGATGTATTCGGATTTCGCTAAACCCACGATCGCCGCGTCCTTCTCGATTTCCTGCCACACGATGCTCAGGTTCGCAAGCCGATCCCCCAGATTAGAGCCTATGGCGAGATAGCAGACAACCCAGCCGCGCGAAATAGAAACCGCCGCGTCGCCGTACCCGGATTGCGCGTGCAGCGTAAGCGTGACTTCCCGCATTACGGGGAACTGATTGAGCAGCCGACCGGCGAGGATATGCAGCGGCGCTTCCGGCGCATCCAACTGCGCGTGTTCGCAGTAAGAAACGATCTGCGCCTGCGCATCTTGGGCGAGCTTGAACGCGTTGTACTCTTTTGCGTCCTCATAGAGCATAAGCGCCGCGTCTGCGCTGTAAGCTGCAGCCGCGCTTTCCTGTGAGGCAATTTGGGCTTTGATTTGAATTCCGTTGAGCGTTATCTGATCCATTTTCTTTCCTCGAGTATAGATTTTGTCATGCGGATTGCGTCGCAGTTTTCTTGTATATCGTGCACGCGGATGAACGATGCGCCTTTCATGACCCCGACCACGGTGGTGGCGATGGTGCCGTAAAGGCGGTCCGCCGTGTCTTTTTCAATCGTCCGGCCGATGGTGGATTTTCTCGATGTCGCGATCATGACGGGATAACCCAAAGCGCAAATCGTATCCGTATGGTTCATGACGAACAGGTTCTGTTCATAACTCTTCGCGAACCCCACGCCGCCGTCGAGCAGGATGTTTTCCCTCAATACGCCCGCGCTTTGTGCGATGCTGATGCTTTCCCGCATATCCGCAAAAAAGTCGGTGGCGAAATGAATGTAATCCCTGTTTTTGCGGTTGTGCATGAGGCAGCAGGGGAGATGGGCTTTTGCGACAATCCCGGCCATATCCGAATCATACCGGAAGCCCCAGATATCGTTGACCATATCGATGTGAGGAAGGTTCGCCTGTACGACCGCGCTTTTGTAGGTATCGAGCGAAACGGGGATATCCAACCTCTCTTTGATGGCGGCGATAACGGGGTAAACGCGCTCGATTTCCTGCTCTGTCGATATCTGTTCGTGTCCGGGGCGCGTCGATTCGCCGCCGACGTCTATGATATCCGCGCCCTCCTGTATCATGCGCTCCGCGCGGAAGAGTGCTGAGTCGATTTCGTCGTATTTGCCGCCGTCGGAAAACGAATCCGGCGTGACATTGAGTATGCCCACGATGTACACGCCGTTTTGCGTATCGAACTGCTTTTTGCCGATGATCATGCGATTGCTCCTTTTTTGGG
The DNA here is from genome assembly GCA_964440115.1 of uncultured Oscillospiraceae bacterium. Classification (GTDB taxonomy): domain Bacteria; phylum Bacillota; class Clostridia; order Christensenellales; family CAG-138; genus JAEWWD01. The sequence continues at coordinate 120,774 of CAYTPV010000008.1, forward strand.
GAATGCGCCGCGCACCTGCAGTACAGGCGTGAGAAATAGTCCGTGTTCTGTTGTGCATTCTGCCCGGCCCAAAGCGTCGTTGCTCAGGGATTGCGAGGCTGTTTGCCCGTTGGCCCCATGCGCAGTTGCATAAGGCGCTGTACTATTTTGCGTCTGCAGGAGAGAACTTATCTGCCCGCCCATAAACGAAAACGGGGCGGCCATCGCCGCCCCGCATCAGAAAAAATAAATCGGCTGTCCTATAGTTAAATAGAACAACCGCCATTGTACAAAGATTGTACGCTCTGCTGCAACAGCGGGATGCGAAATCCGTACCGCAGGTTTCCCTTTCGTCCCTTTGGCAACTCCCCGTCCAAAGGACACTTGACGCACAAATTTCTACTCTGCAGATATTCAATTGTGATGTCACTGAGTATAGCACACTTTGGAGGAAATGCAAAAATAATTATTTTGCGTAAGGGAACCAAGGTACGACATTTAGCAGCCGGGAATGATTGCACTATGATGTACTCGATTTATAGTCAGTAATTTTTTAATAATATTGTTAGTAATAAAAATATGATATACTGATAGTAAGTACGCTTGCGTCTGTACTATTTTTAGGGAGATGAGGGACTTGCCTGATGAATTAACGTTTGGACAATTACTCAAGTCAATAATTAAATCAAAAGGCCTTACTCAAGCTGAATTTTTAAGACAAATTAAAATATCGAAAACGTATCTGGTAGATATTGAGAACGGTAATGCATATCCACCGCCAGAGTTACAAATACGAATGTCAGATACGCTGCTGCTAGACGCTGATGCTAAAGCACATTTCTTTGATAAAGCAGCACAGGGACGAGGTGAATTACCGACTGATATATTTCGATACTTATACGAGAACGATGAAGCAATATGTGAACTTCGAGAAAGAATAAGAGGCAAGAGTTCCTATGAGAAATCTGTTTTGTGAATTTAATGATTTGCATAATGAAGCTGATGTTGAGCAACTCTTAATATGTCGCCTTCTTTCAGCATTGCAATACCCAGACGATGCAATTAGACCGAAGGACAGCCTTTCAAATCTCATCATTGGTGGTATGCGTGGTGTTCCGCAGGGGGAATACCGTCCTGACTTTGCTTTAAAAAAACAACGCAGAATTCGCTGGATTATTGAAGCAAAAGCCCCCGGGGAATCATTAGACCGGCATGTGTGGCAGCCTAAGGGTTACTGTATGTTGCTTAACGGTGAGTTTCGCGATTGTAATCCAACAAAATACTATATGTTAACTAATGGTGCAAAGACGCGTTTATATTTGTGGGATAGGAATGCGCCTGAACTTGAATTGGACTTTTCAGACTTTCAAAATGAGAATATTAAGTATATTACACTCGTAAATTTACTTGCTTGGAACAACCTTTCCGTTGTGAATGAACAATTGCAAGAACAGGATTTTGATTTTTGCATTGTTAAGGAGAGTTTGACAGAAGTCAATTCGGCTTTCGCGTGGTGTCATCAACACATATACAAAAAGGATAATATCAGCCAGGGCGAAGCCTTCTCTGAATTTGTTAAGCTAGTCGCTCTGAAGTTAATGTCAGACCGTAGTATAAAGGATAAATATCCAGAAGTTCTTGCTGAGCGTAAAATATATGTTCCAGTCAATGAAGTGAAATTTTCAACAAAATGGATAGAGCATGAACAAAATAATTCATTAAACCCTATGTCAGATATTCAGTTTAAGTCGTTTGTTAATAGAATGGAAGCTGAAATTGCATTGGGAGAAAGAAAACGCTTTTTTAACCCTGATGAACGTATCAATTTAAAGGCCGAAACTATATTTGGCGTTGTACAAAAGCTAGAAAAAATGTTCTTGTTCGGCATTGATGCCGACCTAAATGGACGCTTATTTGAAACATTTCTTAATGCCACAATGAGAGGTAAAGATTTAGGTCAATTTTTTACTCCTCGATCTTTGGTTAAGCTTGGAGTTGGGCTTGCACAACTTAAAGTCCACACGCGGACTGAAGATGGAATCTACCACACGGATACTGTGATTGATGCATGTTGTGGTACTGGTGGATTTCTAATTGACGTTTTTGCTGAAATGCTAAATAAGGTAGAGGCAAAATCGAACCTATCACGTACAGAAAAAGATGCAGTTAAGGAGCGAATTAGAAAAAAATATATAGTGGGAATTGATATTGGGAAAGGCCCAAATCTTTCTCGTGTAGCAAGATTAAACATGTACTTACATGGTGACGGTGGAACGCGTCTATTCAACATTGATGCACTAGACAAAGAGCCTCAAATTGTTGAAACAGATGATGTTGAGATTATACGAGAGAAAGAAGAGATCCGGCAAATATTTGCAGATCATCAAAACTATTTTGATGTTGCTATAACAAACCCACCATTTGCCAAAGTATATGAGCGTACGCTAGATAGTGAAAAACGTATTCTCGACCAATATGTAATTGGCAAGGATGAAAATGGTATTACTCGCTCTTCGGTTAAATCCAGCTTGTTATTCATTGAGCGATATCACGATCTTCTAAAATCAGGAGGAAGGCTTATCACAGTAATTGACGATGGCATATTAAGTGGTCGAGATTATGCATGGTTTCGTAGTTATATTCGAAAGAGTTTTCTTGTACGCGCTGTTATTTCAATGCCTGGTGATGCTTTTCAGCGCTCAAAAGCACGGGTAAAAACTTCCTTCATTATTCTCGAAAAAAGAGACGTAAATGCACCTGTCGCACAAGAGCAGCCGCCGGTTTTTATGTATGCATGTAAATATATTGGAAACGATGACCCTTCGAGGCAACGCACGCTGCCAATCGATTTCATAATAAGAGAACATGCAAAAGATGAAATAATACATGTTTGCGAAGAATACGATAAATTTATTGCTGGACATGGCACCAATAAATATATAGTGTCGCCAGATAAAATATCTGACCGTTTAGATGTTAAAAACTGTCTGTTAACTAAAGGGCGGAGTGTTCAAAAGTGGAGGGAAGCCGGGTATTCGATTCATCGAATTTCTGATGTATTACGACAAAAAGAGTATGATGATACAAACACAATTATTACACGAGATAGCGAAGAAATGGTTCGGCAGATTATCGTTCGGTATAACGGAGATATAGATGAAGGTGAAGAAATTAACGCATGTGATACACAATATTCTAAATTATACATTGTTAATACCGGAGATTTAGTTATATCTAACATAGCAGCTTCATACGGAAGTGTCGCGGTTGTCCCTGTTGAATTGGATGGTTGCGTAGTTTCTAATGAGTATACCGTACTGCAAGCAAGACTGCCCTATAACGAAAAAGTACTACAATGCGTTCTTCGCTCACCTGAAATACGTTCAGAGATTTTATTATCGTCCACAGGGAGCAATCGGACACGCATACAGTGGGAAAATCTACAGAATATATCGATCATATATCCAGATCACGCCGTAGAACAAGAAATGCTTGAGAAAATTGGACGAGCAGAAGCGCTGGAAGCTGAACTCAAAGAAATACGTGGCAAAGCTTCATTTATCGTTGAAGATCGCTATAATCTTTCTAGTGATGAAGCAAACGATATTCTGGATGCATTTAAGCCACCCAGATAATAATATTGATTTTATTACCGTTAATCAACTCAATTTAAAAAGAATGCGCCCAATTACTTTTGTAATTGGGCGTTTCTTTTTCATTTATCAATATCTATGACAAAAATGGGTTTGTGCTCGTTTTCCGATATCTGATCAGCATATACCCGCCCGCAACGAACTCGAACGGCACATAGGGGAAGCACAGCGCAAACGGGAGCAGGACGCCAAAGGCGCTCAACGGTATCACAATGAGTATCAGCGGCGCACTCGCCACCCCCCATATCGTCAGCCACTTGGGGAAGACCTGCGCTTTGCCGAGCATAGAATAGAACAGCAGCGCGCCAATACCAAACGGCAGCATGGCAATGTTCAGCGCGAAATGCTTGCAGTAGAGCAATACGCTTGCAAGGGGGATCAGCTCCGCAACGCCGCCCGCGGCGTACATAGAGCTGACCTTTAGTAAGCCCATTACGAAAACCTGGCCGATTACTAACAGTACTGCTTCGAGCGCGTAGAGCGTCAGCGCGATCAATCCGCGCGTTTTGTGTATATGCCGCACCGCCTGATACATCGCAACGCCCAGTATGATAATGAAAATTGCCGTGACGAACTGCGCAAATACCGTGCATCCGACGCCGGTCGCGTGCCGGGCGATCGCGCGCATGGTTTCTTGTATGCTGTCTTTCACTTCCAGGCTGTCGAACCATGACCCGACAATGAGCGGCGTCACGGACTGCACCAAAAAGGCCGCGCCTAACAGCCGGTATACGCCTGTATTTTCCGTTTTCCCTTCCATATATCCCCGCCTCATTTCTTTTATTTGTTTGCGTTCAAGCTGATGTACATTGCGCGCGCCAGCCCATGTTTTCCGCTGCGCGCTTGTTCTTTTGCGCAAAGATTTCTCTAGCCTTTAATTACACCGTATAGTATACTTAAAGAAAAGTCAATGCTTATTTACACTGTTCAGTGTAATTTATTCAAAGGAGGACTCTGCGGTGTCTGAATTCAAAAGCAGGGATAAAAGCAAAAAGCGGGCGGCGATACTCGAAGGGGCGATCGACGTATTTATCGATATGGGATACGAGCAAGCCAGCATGGATAAAATCGCCCTCACGGCGGGGGTATCCAAGCGAACGGTTTACAATCACTTTGTCAGCAAGGAAAACCTGTTTCAGGCGGTCGTCAGCGACTTTTTGTCGCAGCGGCAGAGCCTCAAGAAGATTTTATACAGCCCTCACAAACCTCTCAAAGAACAGCTGCTGGCGTTTGCGAACGCCGAACTGTTCCTCATCGATGAGCCAAGGCGGCTGGGGCTTTCCCGGTTTCTGACCGGCGTGTTTTTGAAGGATATCGAATACACCCGCAGCACGGTAGCGAAATACCCGCCGAAGTACGACATGCTGCTGGATTGGATTGAAGCCGCGATACAGGACGGCAAGCTCAAAACGGATCACCCGCTGCTCGCGTGCAGGGTGTTTTACAGCCTGATTGAAGGCGGCGTTACATACCCGGCGATATTTTCGAGCGGAATAAACAGGGCGGAAGTGGACCCGCTGCTCGATGAACTCATCGAAACCTTCCTTGCGAAATACGGCAGTAGATGAGAGGCTACTTATGCCATCAATACGTTGCCCAAACGCCCAATCGGGGCGTTTGCGAAAACAGGTTCTTAGGACCGTTACGGTGCGGTGGTTTGGGGGGCTGGCCCGAAGCGCTGCCTGTGGGCCCTCGGCGGGAGGCGCCTCACCCTTCGCGGGAGACGCTTCGGGTACTAGGCCTGTGGGGGTCTCGGCGGGGCACGCCTTCGGACACTAGTCCTGCGGGCCGTCGCCGTCGCGGGCACTAGGCCTGCGGGCCGTCGCGGAACAAGCGAAGCGAAGGCCCAGTGAGCAAGGGAGTATAGCCCTGTAAGGGAATATATGACCATTGCGAACTGTGGGGCCAGAGCCTCCAACATTGCTCTGAACACAAAACGCGGCATCCCTAAGATGCCGCGCTTTATATTGCATGTATTTACGTCCGTTTCTTTCTATAAACCACTGCCCCCGCGCCGCTAAGACCGGCCAGCAGCATCAGCACCAAGCAAAGAGTACTCGCGCTGTCGCCCGTTTTCGGAACATCCACCACCGCATATGGCGGAATTTGCAGCAGGCTCCCCTTCGCCAGCATGAAGGGCGAAAGCTCATACACGGGGCCAAATTTTACTTTGCCGTCCGCGCCTGCCGTAGCGTAGAGATATTCAAATGTACCGTCGGCCTTTTTGTGTACCAGCGTAAACGCCTGTCCGGCGTATTGGCGTGTCAAATCGAACGTGAGGTACATGGCGCTGCCGGTTAACGATCTGCCGCTTTGCAAAGAAATATCGTACACCTGCAGAATATCCCCGCTATCGGCCAGCATGAGCATGGCGTTATAGTTGCTGCCGTTCGTAATGGTCTGCGTTACCAAAAGATCGTTGCGACTCAATCCGCTGCCGCTGAGCCAAATGGTGGCATTAGGGATACTGGGATCGTTATACACGGTGTAACCAGCGGGCGAGGTGGTTCCACTGCCGCCGCCGCCGGGCGCGGGCGGGTTTCGCGTCCAAACAGGGTAAAGGTCGATCGCTGCGTTATTGGTATAGCTCCCGCCAAGATCATAGGCTTTTGCGCTGCCGTCGGTAGATGCCCAGCCGGTTTGCGTATAGCCCTCGCGGGTAAAGATGGCGCCCCTTAACGTTAAGGCGACATCCTGGGTCTTGGTATCCGTAGCACCGCTGCCCGTACCGTCTGCGCCGGGATGATAGGCTACGGTGTAAGTAGCGGGCGGGGTGTAGGGTTTGAACTCCACATAGGTATGGCCGGCAGAATAGGTATACGCCTGCGTGGTGCTAAGCGTATAATCACCGTCGCTGGACGTGCGCCACTGATAGCTTGTTGGAAAGGCAGCAGGGGCGTTGGTCATTGCCATACCGGGGCCCTTGATGATAACAGGCGAAGCGCTTGCGATGGTTACGCTTGAGGCTGGCGCATATATCGCGTTGCCGGTGGCGCCTGTATTGGTGTTTTCCACCGTGCCTCCGGTGATTTCGAGCGTTCCGCGAGCCATATATATCGTGCCCGCTGTGGCACTGCTGCATGGACTGGTGACCACCGCACTGCCGCCGATCGTGAATTCACCATAGCCATTGTAATAAATCGCACCATACGATGTTGATTTACCTTCCACCCTTGCATCAGCCGCCACGCTCAGGTCGCCGAAGCCATTATTGCGAATCGCAAAGTGGGTGGTGCTATATAGTTCGCCGCCGGTCACGCTTACATCGCAGGTGCTCATTTCGGTGCAGTAAATCGCATTGGAATTGCCGTTAAGCTGACCGCCGCTCACGCTTATGCTGCCGTCGTCTTCGCTGTAAATCGCAACTTCGCTGCCAGTGATTGTGCCGTCGGTCACGGTCACGGTACCGGAGCCGTAGTTGTTAATCGCGCGAACACCGATTACTTCGCCGCCGCCACCAATGTTCACGCTGCCGTAATCGTTAAAAATCGCTTGCGAACTAAGAGTATTCGTACATTCCACCGTGCCGCCGGTTACATTCAAGGTACCCTTGTTGTAAATCGTATTGATGCTATCGTTGCTTACTTCGCCGCCAGTCACATTGACGGTGCCGTTTGTGCTGTAAATCGCTTGGAGGCCGCCGCTTACCGCGCCGCCGGTCACGAGAATGGTGCCGCTGCCCGTGTTGTGAATCGAATCATAGAAACCATTATCAGACTCATTGTTTCGTTCTACCTTGCCGCCGTTTACCGTTACATTGCCCGCGGTAACGGCAATCGCATGCATGCTTGAATTAGCAGTATACAAATTTTCCACCGTGCCGCTATCGACAACAAGGCTGCCGCCATTGACATTGATCGTGCCGAAATTTGTATTGCCTGCTACAGAACTGGTGATCTTGCCGCTTTTAGCAACACTGCTGTCGGCAATGGTCAGCGTGCAGCTGCTGAGCGTGATAACACCGTACATGCTGTCGCTTGTTAGGGTATGGCCATTTAAATCGATGGTGAAGGATTTTCCGGAAATGGTATAGGTGCCGCTCAGGGTAATATCCCCGGTCAGTTTGATCGTGCCGCCTTCAGCGACATTCGTAATGGCGGCCGCCAATCCTCCCGCGGTGTTGACCAAAATACCCGATGTCCAAACGGGGTACAAGTCGATGGCTGTGTTATCGGTATAGCTGCCGCCGAGTTCATAGGCTTTTGCTCCGCCGTCGGTGGTAGCCCAGCCGGTTTGCGTAAAGCCCTCGCGTGTAAAGAGTGCACCCCTTAACGTTAAGGCGACGTCCTGCGTCTTGGTATCCGTAACCTCGCTGCCTGTGCCGTTTGTGCCGGGATGGTAGGCTACGGTGTAAGTAGCGGGCGGGGTGTAGGGTTTAAATTCCACATAGGTATGGCCGGCAGAATAGGTATACGGCTGCGTGGTGCTAAGCGTATAATCACCGGTGCTGGACGTGCGCCATTGGTAGCTTGTGAAGCCTATCAAAGTAGGCGCTACGCTCATGGCGCCGGCGGTGCCATTGATAATCATCGAGCCGCTGGAAATTCTGAGTAGTGTGGCACCGCAGCTGATTGCGGTTCCGGAAGTGCCCGTTACAGTGCCGCCCGTTACAGCCACATATCCGGTGCTGGTTGATACTATTCCATTGCCGCCTGTTATCGTGCCGCCGGAGACAGCAATCTGACCGTAGCTGTTATTGACGATAGCGGAATTTGCGGTTGCGGTGCTCACCACAGTACCGCTGTTAATTTGAAGTACAGTAATAAATGGCGTCACGGGTGAAAGAATAGTGATCGCCTCGTATGCTGAGCTGATGGTGGCCTTTCCGCTGATAACGAGATTGCCGACACCGGCGCTCACTATCGCGGAGGCAGAGGCTGTTGTCGTTTCTACCTTGCCGCCGCCGTCGCTGCTGTCGGTAATGGTCAGCATGCCGGAACCTGAATATTCTATCACCTGACCGTTTCGGCTTAGCGTATTGCCATTCAAATCGATGACAAATGGCTTGTTACCGTTAATGACAAGGATGTTGGTGAGAGCAATATTCGCCCCCAGCTTGATCGTGTCGTATTCATTGATATTAGCAATGGCGCTGATCAAGGCTGCCTCGGTGTTGACCACAGTACCCGACGTCCAAACGGGGTACAAGTCGATGGCTGCGTTGGCGGTATAGCTGCCGCCGAGTTCATAGTCTTTTGCTCCGCCGTCGGTGGTCGCCCAGCCGGTTTGCGTATAGCCCACACGGGTAAAGATAGCGCCCCTTAACGTTAAGGCGACGTCCTGCGTCTTGGTATCCGTAACCTCGCTGCCTGTGCCGTTTGTGCCGGGATGGTAGGCTACGGTATAAGTAGCGGGTGGGGGGGTGTAGGGTTGGAACTCCACATAATTTTGGCTGGAACTATAGCTATACGCCTGCGCGGTGCTAAGCGTATAGGGACCGGTGCTGGAAGTTCGCCACTGGTAGCTTGTATAGTCCGTCAAAATTGGTTGTACGTTCATGGCGCCGGCGCTGCCCTTGATAATCACCGAGCCGCTGGGAATATAGAGTTTTAAGTCGGAATAGCAGTGGATTGCACGCAGGCTGCCGTTACTTTCGAATGTGCCGCCACTGAGTGTTATTAGTCCGCTATAGTTACTGATTGCGCATCCGGAAGAGAAAGTCCCCTTCACAGTGCCGCCCGATACATTCACATTTCCGTTGAATGACACTATTCCATTGCCGCCCGTTATCGTGCCGCCGGTGACATTAACCGCACCATTGCTGGCGCTGGCGATAGCGGAATTGGCGGTAGCGGTGCTCACCACAGTTCCGCCGGTCATTTCAAGTACAACCGCAGCTGGTGTGCTGGATGAATCAATATTGATTGTGTCGTATGCGGAGCTGATGGTGGCCTTGCCGCTGATGATTAGTTTGCCGTTACCGAGGCTCTGTATCGTGGAGACACTGAATGTTGCTGTTTCTACCGCGCCGCCGCCTCCGGCGCTGCTGTCGGTAATGGTCAGCGTGCCGGTACCTGAATGTCGAATAACTGTTCTGTTGCTGCAGCTTAGCTTTTTGCCATTCAAATCGATGACAAAGGACTTTGTACCGTCAATGACAAGGGTGTTGGTGAGAACAATATCCGCCCCCAGCGTAATCGTGCCGCTTTCATCGATTTCCGCAATGGCGCTGGTCAATTCTACTTCATCGTAGGCCGTAATAGCCGGCAGCGCCACCGCCACGGAAGGCAATAAAGTCAATGCCATGCCCAGGGCAAGAAGCGCGCTCAAGAACCGTTTTTTCATGCTTTTCTCTCCATTTCGGTATTGAAATCAGTGCGTGTCCGCTGCTTTGCGGCAACGTGCCAACCTGTGGGTATAGTTGTGTATACTACAGAATAGCAGTATACGTCCCCCTGAAACCGCTTTTTGCGCGAACGGTAGTGTTTTTTGTTGTAAACGGTAAAAAGAAGGGATGCGTTAACTGGATAATGGAAACCACCCCCGCGCATATAACGCGCCGGTTTGGTTTTAGTTGGGCGGGGATCATTCTTCCACCTTCATTACATGCAAAAGCCGGACGAATGTCCGGCTTTCTTACTTTATATCTTTTCTATTCCAGCCCCTACAGTCTCGCTTCTCCTTCGCTCACCCTAAACCGCCCAAGCGCGTGGTTGAGCATCTGCGCCTGCGAAGAAATTTGTTGTGCGGCGGCGGCGGACTGCTGCGCGTTTGCGGAATTGGCCTGCACCATGTTGGAGATGCTGCGGATACCTTCGGCGATTTCGGCGATTGTCTTGGCCTGTATGGCGGCGTTCTCGCTGATTTCGCGTATGCTGTTCGCGCCCTCGATGGCGAGTGTGAGCACGCTTTTGAGTTCTTCCTCCGTGCGGGCGGTGAGTTCGCTGCCCTTATGCGCACGCTCCGCACTGTTCTTGATGAGGCTTGCCGTCTCCTTTGCACTTTGTGCAGATTTGGTGGCAAGATTGCGTACCTCTTCGGCGACCACTGCAAAGCCTTTGCCGTGCTGACCTGCGCGGGCAGCTTCCACCGCCGCGTTGATGGCGAGAAGGTTGGTGTTAAACGCGATGCCTTCGATATCATTGAGTATGGTGCCGATTTGGCGCGCACTGTCGTCGATCTGCGCCATTGTCTGCGTCAACTCCGTCATGAGTTGCATGCCTTGCTCCATCAGTTCGCCTGTGCGCTGTGTAGTTTCGCTTGCCGTCTGCGCGTGATCGGAGCTTTGCCTGGCGCTTGTGAGCATGCCGCCGAGCGCATCGGTATACTGCCGCAGCGCTTCGCATTGTTCCGCGCTGCCCGCGGCGAGATACTGCGCACCGGTCGCGATCTGATCCGAACCTATCGAAAGCTGGTTTGCGCTGATCTGAATATCCGAAAGCAGGCCGTTGAGCCGTTCGAGCGTGGTTTTGATGGCCATGCTCATGACGTCCTTATCCGAGCGGGGGGTGACGCGCATGGACAGATCGCCTGTTGAAAGCCGCTCAAGCAATTGCGCCTGCTGCTTGGTGTGCTTTGCCATGTTCGAGAAAGACGCGGCAAGCATGCCGATTTCATCGGTGCGGTTTGTGTCTATGTTCACGTCCGTATCGCCTTGGGATAACTGATCCGACGCTTGTGTGATCGCCTCCAGCGGTTTGGCGATGCTTTTTCTCAGAAAACGCATGAATACCACGATGAACAGGGAAGAAAACACGAGTATAACCGCCATGATGCTGAGGCCGAACGTGCTGGTTGAGCGCAGTATTTCGGTGATGCTCAGATCCGCGCCCACCACGCCGACCACCGTACCGTTATAGACGATGGGCGCAAAGCCGGATACCATGGTACCGAAATCGCCGGACTCATACGCGCCAGTAGCGCGCGGCTCGCCATCCTTGATGACGGCGAACATCTCATCCGCGTAGGTGTTTACGCCGTCGATGACGAGGTCTTCCGTTTCACCCAGATCCATGAAACCTTCCGTATTGTTCGATACATCCACACCTTCCGCGAAATAGGTCATGGAGTCGGTATACTTTGCGTCAAGCACATACAGATAGGCGGTATGCGTGCGCGAGGCTATCTCATCAAAGCCGCTTTTTGCCAGCGCGTAGTAGTCGTTTTTCTCTCGCGTCTGCATGATGCTTGCAAACTGCGCCGGGTCGATCATGGCGGCGGCCGACTGCGCGATATCCATGGCGCGCTGCCCGTTGGATTTGATAGAGTCATTTCGGAACAGTATGATGCTGGATACGCCCACAATAACCGCGCACAGTATGATCATTCCTATTATCAGCACGGCGATTTTCGTGACGAGGGATTTCTTACGCTGCTTTGACATGAAACCGTCTCCTCTTTGTTTATGCGGCCGCCTTTATCGCACCGCTCTGTACGGTATCGTTGGCCCAAAATAAGGGGCTTGCGTGAACTGTTCTAATAACCGGCAGTTATAAGTTCGGTTGAATCATGAGGAACTTGATACGGATTTGGCTGAGTTTCGAAATATTTACCGCGTTTCCATTTACGGCAACAAAAAAGCTCCGCTCAGCCGCGATCGCTGCTGCTGCGAAGCAAATTTCTTTCTGAATCAAACGTCTGCAGATCAGTCCAGCAGATACGCGCATAGTTCTTCGGGCGTATGCAGTATCACATCCGCGCCAGCTTTTACAAGCACGTCCGTATCCCGAAATCCCCAATCCACGGCAATGCAGTCTAAGCCCGCGTTCATAGCTGTGGCGACGTCCACCTCGGAATCGCCGATGTATACGGTATCTTCCTTTTGCGCGCCAAGCTCGCGCATGGCCTCAAACACCGCGTCCGGCTGCGGCTTCATGCGCCTGCCCGCAATTGCGCCGATGGCCACGGGGATCAAGCCGTGAAAATACAACTCGGAAAGTTCTTTTACGATGGCGTCGCCTTTGTTGGATACGATGCCCATGCGGATGCCGCTCTGCGCGCATTTTTCGAGCAGGTCGTCCAATCCGTCGTAGAGCTTTGTTTTGTTGCGGCTGTTTTTGGAGTAGTGATCTAAAAAGTAAGCGGCGATTGTGTCAAACTGCGGGTGATCCTTGCCATCCGGTATGCACAGTTCCACCAATCGTCCGATGCCGTTGCCAACGGAGTTGCGCACGTCGGTTTTTGTTTTCTCGGGCAGGGAAAACGCGCGCATGGTCTGATTCACGCTCTCTAAGATATCCTCGAGCGTATCGAGCAGCGTGCCGTCCATATCCCAGATGATGTTTTGATATCGCATGGCTCCTCCCCAAGTGGCGTGTGTGTCCGCGCGCAAAAGCGGCGGCAATGCCCATTATGAAGCATATGCGGGAAGGAATCAATAGAAGTGACTGGTAGTATGCAACAGGCGTATATATTTCTCTCGCGCTCGCGCCGCAACTGGTTGTATAATGGATGAGGCTGGAAGTAATAGGTATATCAGGTGAAAGATACTTAGGCTCCTGTGATGCTCTCCAATTTATTTCTTAATGATGAAATAGTAACTCGAGCCTACGCAGGAGGGGGGATTGGGGGAACGTAGTTCCCCCAATATAAAAAAACAATCGTCGGCTCAGCATGAGCCGATACCTTATATAAGGTATCGCCCCCTACGGTGGCGACGAAATTTTTTTTATTATAAAGTGGGAGGGCTTCGCCCCCCACTCCCCCTGAGATACTTTTCCAATAAAAACTAAGTAACATGCAAACAAACTTCAGGAGGACAACCCATGAACGATTGGATCTGGATACTCATCGCAGGCTTACTCATCGTCGTCGGCGGCATATTTCTCTGGAAGCGCGAAAAACGCCTGTTTGAAAACGCCGTCCCCGCTACCGCCACCGTAATCCGCTACGACGAATACGAGAACATTGGCCGCCCGCACGCAATGTATACGGCTGTCGTCACCTATGCGCTCGCGGACGGCACACCCATGGAAGCCAAGGAGCAGGCCGGGCGCAACCGCAGGAAATACGAAATCGGGCAGACGCTGGATATCGAATACAGCCCGCAGAAGCCGGATTTTTTCGTCATCCGCGGGGATAGCTCCCGCACCTTCGCGTTTGTGGGCATGCTGGTATTCGGGCTTGCGATGATAGGCCTTGCCGTAGTCCTTTATCTGCAGGGGCAGGCATAATAGCCGCAGACATAGTTTGCATCATCATATTCGACTGGCAGGCAGCGAAATTAGGAGGGATAAACATGAACGATGGGACCTGGCTGCTCATATTAGGCATAGTCATCGTAGTCGGCAGCATACTTCTCTGGATACGGGAAAAGCGTTTGCTTAAAAACGCACAACCCGCCACAGCCACCGTAATCCGGTACGACGAATACCAAAAACCCGGCAGGTCGCACAAAATGTATACCGCCATCGTCGCCTATACGCTCTCGGACGGCACACCCATGGAAGCCAAAGAGCAGGCCAGCCACAGCCGGAAGAAGTACGGCATCGGGCAGATGCTGGATATCGAATACAGCCTGCAGCAGCCGTATTTCTTCGTAATCCGCGGGGATCGTTCCCGCACCGCCACGTATGTGCTCATGCTGGTGTTCGGGCTTATTATGATCGGTTTCGGCGTCGCCGTTTATCTGCAGGGGCAGGCATAAAAACAATCCCCCAACCAAATTGATCGCTTTATAGGCAGGAGTCGCAAACAGCGCCCTGCCTTTGCATATACTTTAGGCATCGGAGGGGGAGATTACGATGTACTTTCAGCCGCCTACACAACGATTTCTGCCCAATCAGGTGGAAATATCCAATCAAGTTCGCAGTTTATATGTGGATACCGCACGATGGCTTCGGAATATGATCGCGAGCGAAGTATTGAACCTACCCAACAAAGATGCTATCAGAAATCGGCTCGATCAGGTAGCATATGATGCGGGCACGCTGTTTACCCGGTACTACGGCCCGGAAGCGGGTGATAAGCTGCGTCAGCTCTATCTGGACTATTTTGATAGCGTGCACGACATGATTGAATCCTATCAGAACAATGACATCGCGGGCATTGAACAGCATCGCGCCGTACTGTATCGCGTGGCGGACGAGATTGCTGCATTGCTTTCCCAACTGAACAGGTATTGGAATTTTGAAACAATACGGGCGCTGTCTTATGTGCTGGTAGACGATACTGCGAAACAGATTCAGGCTATTGTCAGCGGTGACACTCTAAATGACATACTGGCATTCGACGAATATATCAGCCAGGCATACAGAGTCTCGGATGAGTTGACCTACGGCATACTCAAACAGTTTCAGTTTTGACGTTAATATCATATGCCCCGGGCACGCCAGCCGTTGTTCGCTGATCTTTATTCTGCGACAAGCCAAACTATCCGGCTTTACGCGTGTTGCCACACGCGGGGTTGCATCGCACATCTCTCTTTCTTCAGTTCAGCCGCAAAATCGAGCTTTCATTTATTATGGCTGCGTATCAGGTCGCCCCTTTATCACGATATGTATTCGTTAAGAGTCGCAAACAACGCGCTGAGAGTGCATATACTTTAGGCATCAAAGGGGGAGAGGCATATGTACTTTCAGCCGCCTACACAACGATTTCTGCCCAATCAGGTGGAAATATCCAATCAAATCCGCAGTTTATTTGTGGATATCGCCCGATGGCTCAGGAACATGATACTGAGCGAACAATTGGACCTTCCAAACAAGGACGCTATCAAAAATCGCAGCGACCAGACCGCGTATGAAGCGAGCGCGCTGTTTGCCCGGTTCTACGGCCAAGAAGCCGGGGATAAGGTGCGGCAAATCTATTTGGACTATTTTGAAAGTGTTCACGACATGATTCAAGCCTATCAGGACAATGATATCGTCGGTGTGGAACAATATCGCACCGCCCTTTATCAGGGTGCGGATGAGCTTGCTGCACTGCTTTCCCGGCTGAACAGGTACTGGGATTACGCAACCCTGCAGGCGCTGCAGTATGTGCTGGTAGACGATACAGTCAAACAAATCCAAACTCTTGTCAGCGGTGATTATCCTAATGACATCCTGGCATACGACGAGTTTATCAACCAGGCATACGCAATTGCGGATGTGCTGACCTACGGCATACTCAAGCAGTTTCAGATATAACGTGATATGAATATTCTCACAGCTCACTTTTTCGTTCGTTCAGAAATAAACTCCGATCTCTGCTTGCGTAAACAGGCGCTCAACAGCGGGTTTTATATAATCCAAAGCCGCAAACAGCGTGCTGATTGTGCATATACTGAAGCATCAAAGAGGGGGGGCGGATATGTACTTTGTGCCGCCCGCACAGCGATACCTGCCCAGTCAGGTTGAAACTTCCAATGCAATCCGACGGCTATACGTGGATAACGCACGATGGCTTCGGAATATGATACTGAGCGAAGCACTGGATCTTCCAAACAAAGATGCCATCAAAGACCGCCCGACCGAGTAGCGTATGAAGCCGGCGATCTGTTTTACCAATATTACGGACAGGAAGCGGCAAACCGCGTGCGGCAGATTTATTTGGACTATTTTCAAAACGTACACGACTTAATCGAATCCTACCTGAGGAATGACGTCGCTGAAATTGCGCAGCATCGCGCTATACTTTATCAGGATGTAGACGAATTTGCCCAATTGCTTTCCCGTCTGAACCGATATTGGGATTATGAAACGCTGCGGTCGCTGTTATATGTGATGGTAGACGACACCATCAATCAGATTGAAAATACGGTCAGGCAGGATTATCAAAACGATATCGCGGCATATGACCAACTCATTGACCAGATTTACAGAGTATCGGATGAACTGACCTACGGCATACTCAAACAGTTTCAGATATGGCGCGGATAAGGCAGGAGCCTGCTCATATTGTGCCGCACGCTTTTTCAATTTTGTTCTTATTGCAACCCCAGATATTTTTTGATTCCGTAAACCATAAGCTGTCCTGCCTTACGCGCATTATCATAGGCGGGGTCAAAGTTGGCAATGCCCTGCGCATAATTCTCTTTTTTCAGTTCGGTCGCAAAATCGAATTCCAATTGCTGCTGGTTGCGTATCAAGCGCTCTACGGCTGTTTTATCCCAATACGGGTTTATCGAATTCAGGAATTCCCCAATTTTAGCCGCGATATCATGCCATTGCTGCATCAGAATATCGGTATTCTCCCCGGACTTAATCGTAGAGCTAATCTCTGTTAAAGTCAGTCTGTATTTTGTGAGAAGATCCGCAAATGTATTGCCGGCTTCTTCTCCGAACACATTGGCTATGATCTGCCCGAACTCCTTGCTGTTGCGTTCCGTTCTAGTTGCAACAAATCCAACATCGCGCAATCCGAGCATGACGCTCAAAATAAGCTGCCTGATCCAAATCAGGCGCTCCGTCCAAAGATTATTGACATACTCTTCCCAACCCATGCGCATTCCCCCTGCCTATGTATATGCATGAACGCTTCTAAAAACAAAAATATATCCTCTTTTTTAAGGGGATGAGCCTTCATGCGCATATTCTGCGAACGGCCTTTTTCCCATAAGATTATACATAAATTGTATGGCTGGGAGGACGAGTATATGTGGCAGCCTGCTCCCATGCGGTTTTTGCCCGCACAGGTTGAACTCAACAACAGAATTCGGGCTATTCTGATGAATCACAATCGCTGGGTACGGGTGCTGATCGGCCGGATACTTTATAATATCAATTCGAACGCGCAGTCCGTCGTGCAGGAAAGGCTCAATACGATATCGAACGAGCTGACCAGCCTGTTTACGCAGTATTACGGCGCGGAAACCGCCAAACGAGTACAGGAATTGTATACCCGTTATACGCAAGCCGTGGCAGCATTGGCGCACGAGTATCAGGAAAATGACATGGAGGGGGCGACAGAACAGAGAGCCATTCTATATGGCGTAGCGGACGATATTGCCCACCTGGCTGTGAACATCAACCGGTTCTGGGATTTCGCCATCATGCAGACGATCCTCCGCGAGCTTGTGAATACGACCGAGGATCAGATTACCAGTATCATGACCGGCAATTTTATAGAGGACGCCGATCAATACGACAGCTTTATGGATCAGGCGGCACGTCTCGCTGACGAAATGACATACGGTATGCTAAAGCAGTTTCAACTGTAGCTGTGCAATCATCCGGCGCTGTTTTGAATCCTGCGCTTAGAAAGCGGCGGGATTTTTTTATAGCCCGAAACTGAAATATTGCGCAAAAACAGGGCAATTCTGCCATCCGCATGATACAATGGAAAAAACGGCGGCGGCCTTATTCCGCCGTGTTCCGGGGGGCGGGGATTTGGATATCCGTATCAAACAGGCGGAAGAAATCCATCTTGTCGGCTACAAAGGAAACACAAACAGAGGCTTCTATATCATACCGCGGCTGTGGTCCCGTCTGTACGGGGCGAAGCACCGCATTCCCAACAGAATTCATACGGACTTTGTGACGGGTGTGAATGTGTACACAGGGGATTTCCCCCGCACAAGCAGCAGCCCCGCGTTCGCGTATTACGCCGCCGTCGAAGTATCCGAAATAGCGTATACCGACCCGAAAATGAGCTCGCTTACTCTGCCCGCCGGTAAATACGCGGTGTTTTCGTATATGGGCAGATCGCAGGATTCCCTTGCTCCGGTGATGGAGTATATTTATAAGGAATGGCTGCCGCAGTCCGGCGTGAGGATCAATCCGGAATACGACTTCGCGCGTTATAGTGAAAGCATAGATGAGCGGAACCAGAGCATCATTGAAATCTGGCTGCCCCTGTTGTAAAGGGAAATTCAAACCGGGGAGGTTCTTTATATGCATATCGGACTCATCGTCTACTCGAAAACGGGCAACACACTGTCGGTCGTGCAGAAGCTGATGGAAGCTTTGACGGCGAAGGGGCATACCGTATCCGTGGCGCGGGTGGAAGGGGAAAACGGCGACCCCGGCAGCAAGCAGCCGCCCAAGGTAACGGCAGCGCCCGATCCTTCTTCGTATGACGCGCTGGTGTTCGCAGCGCCAGTGCACGCGTTTTCGCTGTGCCCCGTCATGAAACTGTATCTTGCACAGATCCATAATATCAAGGGCAAGAAGGTATGCTGTTTTGTGACGCAGCATCTGAAGCACAAGTGGATGGGCGGCAACCGCGCGGTAAAACAGATGAGCGATCTGCTCAAGCAAAAGGGCGCGGTGATAGGGGAAACAGGGGTTGTGAACTGGAGCGCACCCGACCGTGACGCGAGGATTGCGGATGTGGTGGGAAGAGTGAGCAAATGCCTATGAAAAAAAGGAGACCGCTGTTTGTGCGCATACTCAAATGGGCGGGCGTGAGCTTGCTTCTCATGATTGCGCTTGGCGCGCTGTTTGGGACGCTGGGCCTGAAGGAGACATTAGCCCTTCCGATAGAAGCGGTTGACCTTTCCAATATACCGGACGGCGCATATACGGGGGTATACGATTGCTATCGCTGGACAAGCGAAGTAAAAGTCACCGTGAAAGGGCATGCGATTACGGGTATTGAAGTGGTGAAGGGTCAAAGCGGCAGGGACGATATCCGACAGGAGCTGACTGATCGCATACTGCAGGAGCAGACACCGGCGGTGGACGCGGTATCCGGCGCGACGGCGGACTCAAAGGCATTTTTGAAGGCGGTAGAGAACGCGCTTTTGAGTGCGGGGAAATAAAGGTATCGCCGCTTACAGCGGCGACGAGAGTTTTTATACAGGGGGGCGTCGCGGCTGCGGCCACTCCGCCCCCCTGTGCCCCCGAAAGGACTTGAAAACGTAGTTAGGAGCGTGCTTTTAAGGAAGGGGATTGGGGGAATTTATCTACATTCGTCCCCTAGGGGGAGTGGGGAGTCAAAGGCGAGCGCCTCCTGTGGAGGAATAAGCGAGGCGATAGACCAGTGAGCAAAGGAGCACGACCCTGAAAGAAGCTGTGCGACTATTGCGAACTGCGTAAAGCCCTCCCACTTTATAATAAAAAAATAATTCATCGACGTCACCGGCGTCGATACCTTTATATCTTTGACATCACACACCAGCGATGGTAAAATAAAGGAAATCCGAATACGGAAAGGACGCTTACGCATGCTGGAACCGTTCCAACGCTAACACAAATGCATTTGCAAAATGGGCTTCTCGTGTAGCCCTTGTTTTGCTGTACATTTGAATAGCTACAGAACGGAAAAGCTGTGTGGCTCCCTGACGCATCACACACCGCTTTGGTGTGTTTTTTGTTTGCGCCGGGATGCAGGAACAAAACCATCATGAAAGTATGAGGAGAATTATGCTTGAGATACGAACAATACAGGAACGGGCGCTTTTTCACGCGGTGGCAGCTGAGGATAGCGAACAGACCGCCGCGGCGGTGGTTTATAGTCAGGATGCACCCGAGGATAACGCGGCGTGGGTGAGAGGTTCCATGCGGCGGCTGGAGGATCAGTTTGATGCTGCCGCCGTCAAGCGCATCCGCATGCGCTGCCAGTGCGGGTATGGCATGGATGAAAAGCTGGCGCTTTTGAAGGAGCTGATGGCGAATGCTTCGAGCCTTGAAGAATTCGCCAATCAGGAAAGGGCGCTTTCTAACGGAATGTACTATAAGGACGACGGGCTGTATCTGCAGTTTTTCTTCTGCCCCTGCCCGATGCTTGCGGAAGTGGAGCGGCTGGAGTCGTACGCGTGGTGTCAATGCACCACGGGGTACAGCAAAGTGCTGTTTGAACGTGCGTTTGGCTGCGAAGTAGATGTGGAGCTAAAAAAGAGCATCAAGGCAGGGGATGAGATCTGCCTGATGACGATTATCCCGCGGGGAAGCGTGAGGTTTTAAATGGTATCGGCTCATGCGTCCTCGGCGGGAGACGCCTTCGGACACTAGGCCTGCGGGCCGTCGCTGACTGCCGACGAGATTTTTCTATTCCGGGGTAAACTCGCGTTTCCCCCAGACCCCCCTTCCTGAGGAGTGCTCGGTCTAAATCACTCATTTCATGAGCGGGCACGAGTATAGTAACCCAATCCCCCTTCGGGTGGACAGGGGGGCGGAGCGGCCGCAGCCGCGACGCCCCCCTGTATTTAAAATTATCGTCGACGCCCCCAGGGCGGCGATACCTTTATCCCATCATCTTCGGGCTGGGGGATTTAACCACGAATATCTCCGTCACAACATCCTGCGCGTTGTATACATTCATCTTCGTCCTGTACGGTATGGTCACGATGCTCCCTCCCGGGTAAGCATGCGGTTCCTGCTCGCCAAGGCGCAGAGTGATCTCCCCGCGCGCCACGATCATATACACATTGGAATTGGAGAAATGCTCGGGCAGTGCTTCGCCGTTTCTTAATACCATATGGTTGATGGCGGCGTTGTCGTCTTCTATGACTTTCTCTATCACCTTTTCGTCCGTAACCGTAAACGCAAATTTCTGTTCCAGCATATCTGCTCCCTCTTTCTTTAATTTGGGTTTTTGTGTCATAAGCTCATTGCTCTTATACCTGTATCCTATCAGACCCAGCGTGGATGTTCTGTTGTATTTCCGACAATATGGAAACGATATGGAAGTATTTTTTACCTGTGCCGCATGATATAATGCATGCAATTCATCGGATTGGGGGAACAAGCATGCGTTTCGTTTATACATCCGCCGTTACGGAGGATTTTTTACTGCTCTGCCGGGGGCTGGACGACTATCTCAACGAGCTTGCGGGTGGGGAAAAGAACCGTATGGAATATGTGCCGTTCAACAAAACGGATGATATCCGCGATGTAGTGGTTGCCTACGACGGGGATGTGCCCATAGGCGGAGCGGGCTTCAAGCGGTTTGACGAACGGTCGGCGGAGGTCAAGCGCATGTTTGTAAAGCCGGAATATCGGGGCAGGGGTGTGGCCAAGGGCATACTCTCACTGATTGAGCAAAAGGCGAAAGAAGCGGGGTATGAAAGGCTGGTGCTCGAAACGGGCGGGTTTTTGACAGCGGCCAATCATCTGTATAAGGGGATTGGGTTTTTGGTGATTCCCAATTACGGGCCGTATGTGGATATGCCGGAATCCGTGTGCATGGAAAAGGAGCTGTAAAGCGGGGAGGTTATCCTTAAGCTGATTTGGTAAAGTGACTTTTGATTTCTTAAGGTATCGGCGCATGCTGCGCCGACGAAATTTTTCCTATATTGGGGGAACGTAGTTCCCCCAATCCCCCCTCCTATAGAATGCGCGATACTTCACGCACTAGCGATGGGACACCACAAGTAACTATTCCCAGGGGGGCGGAGCGGCCGCAGCCGCGACGCCCCCCTGTATAAAAAATCCGTCGACGCCATCGGCGGCGATACCTTTATAAAAAATCCGCCTCTGCTCAGGAGGCGGATTTTCATCTTTTAGAATTTTATCTTTTGTACAGCCGCTTATTCGATTCGCAGCGTCACGGATATCGCCCGCGTTCAGTCTCATATAGCGGAATCCCTTTCCCGGCAGGGCCGGAACTTAAAAGGTATATATACATAGTACAGAGTATGCGCAAAGGTATCATGAAGGTTCCAATTTTAGTGTGCAGGCATACTATAAGTTAGGTAATTTCGTAAATTCGGCTGTTTTACAGCCACATACAGAGGTGTTTACATTTGGAATATGATAGTTCATCCATTAACCTGTTACGCCCCTCGATTGTATTCGTCCCCAACCGGGGGCAGGCTGCCGGGTCGGCGCGGTTTACCGCCCGGACTCCAGGCCAGGATTTATATTTTCACGAGGACGGCTTAACGGCCGTTTTGTTTTCCTCAGAAAGAAATACGCAGGATCAGCAGGCGACCATAAAGGGTACTGTTGTAAAGATCGCATTTTTGGGGGCTTCCCATGCCATTCTGCAGGCGCTCCATCCGGCGGCCGGACAGTTTCATTACTTCACCGGCAATGATCCCTCGAACTGGCGAACGCACATCCCCTCGTATGAACAGCTCCGGTACGCAAACCTGTGGGGCGGCGTGGATCTGACGCTTGCGGGCGAAAAAGAAGGCCTGAAATTCCTGTGGTCGCTCAGCCATCCTTCGCGCGTTTCGTCCATCCGCATTCGCTATGAGGGGGCGGAGGAAATCCGCATCAAAGAGGACGGCAGTCTGGTTATCCGCCACGCGCTGGGGGAACTCATCGACCCCGCGCCCGTCGCGTGGCAGGAAATCGGCGGAAAGAAGAAACCCGTAGAATGCGCCTATGTAGTTAACGGCGATACGGTCTCCTTTGCGATTTCCGGCGCGTACGCCGCAACCGCCCCGCTGTTCATTGATCCGGTGCTGCCCTATTCCACATTCCTTGGCGGCAGCATGGCCGACAGCGCGAACGCGATATGCGTGGATTCTGCGGGCTGCGCCTATGTAGCTGGCTATACGTATTCTACGAATTTCCCCGTAACGCCCGGCGCATTCCAAACAGCCTTCGCCGGGGAAGAAATGGCGTTCCTCACAAAATTAGCGGCGGATGGCAGAACGCTCGTGTATTCCACTTTCCTGGGCCGCGGCACGACGGAAGGCAACGGCGTGGCGGTGGATGAAAACCATTGCGCCTATATCACGGGGTATACGAATTCGGGAAGTTTCCCCGTAACACCCGGCGCGTTTCAAACCGTTTTCGGCGGCGCGTACGACGCGTTTGTCACAAAGGTATCCGCCGATGGCGCAAGGCTTATCTATTCGACATTCCTTGGCGGCATCGATACAGAGTTTGGCATGGCTGTCGCCGTGGACAGTCAGGGATGCGCTTACGCTACTGGAATTACGCTTTCCGGTAATTTCCCGGTCACCCCCGGCGCGTATCAGACCGCGCTAAGAGGGGGGATAGATGCGTACATCGCAAAACTGTCGCCAACCGGCGCAAGCCTTGTCTATTCCACCTACTTCGGGGGCAACGACGTGGTGTGGGCAGACGCAGTGGCGATCGACGCGCAGGGCTGCGCCTATATCACGGGCGAGACAACTTCCATCAATATGCCGGTAACGCCCGGCGCTTTTCAGAGGGTTTACGGCGGTGGCAGCAGCGACGCCTTTGTGACCAAACTGGCTGCGGACGGTTCGGCCCTTGTCTATTCCACATACCTTGGAGGCAGCGAGTATGACGGAGGGAACGGCATAGCGGTGGACGCGCAAAATATCGCACATGTTGCGGGGGGTACTTCCTCCTTCAATTTTCCGGTCACACCCGGCGCGTTTCAGACTGTCTACAGCGGCGGGTTTAACGACTCGTTTATCACAAAGCTCGCGCCGGACGGCGGCAGCCTTGTCGGCTCGACTTTCCTTGGCGGCAATGGATCTGATATTGCCAAGTGCGTCGCGCTGGATCAACACGGCAATGTCTATACGGCGGGGTCCACCAATTCCTCCAATTTCCCCGTTACGCCGCAGGTGATTCCTTCGTATTTCCACGGATTTTTGGACGCGTATGTAAGCATATTGTCTCCCGATCTAAGCCGCCTGCCGGTTTCGCTTTATATTGGCGGCAGCAGTTCCACCAACGGGCTTGGCATAGCTTTGGGGGCAAACGGCGCAGTGTATGTGACAGGGTCCACAAGTTCCCCGGATTTTCCGGTGACGCCCGGCGCGTTCCAAACGGTGAATGCGGGCGGCGCGGATGCGTTTGTGGTGAAGGATGGGTTTGCGCTAATCGAGAAAGCGTCCTTGACGGTGCAGGGGATGTTATAAGGTATCGGCGCCCTTTGGCGCCGACGAATATTTTTTATAGAGGTATCGCCGCCTTGGCTGGCGGCGACGAATATTTTAATACAGGGGGGCGTCGCGGCTCTGGCCGCTCCGCCCCCCTGTCCCCCCTGATGGAAAAACGTTAAACGAAATTACCCATGTTATATTTCATTGAATAGTGCTTTGCTTTCGTATTCTCAACGGAGCCGGATTAAGGAAGGGGGCACTGGGAACCGGAGCCGCTTGTGGGGGAAAATTGGGCAACAGTCGGCTATGCACCGCGCGCCCTTTTCCTTGGGGGGACAGGGGGGCTAAAGCGGCCGCAGCCGTTTTAGCCCCCCTGTAAAAGAAATTTCGTCGGACGCGACGGCCCGCAGACCTAGTGTCCGAAGGCGTCTCCCGCCGAGGACCCGACACAGGCGGCGATACCATGCATATTCGCAAACACGAAAAAACCCGCCTTCGGGCGGGCTGTAAAAACTTAACCTTTCATTTACACCGGATAGTAATTGATAATGATCGCCTTGAGCGGCGTTTCGCCGGAATTGTAATACGTATGCTTTCCCGACGCGATAAACTGTATCGCATCATCCTTTTTCAGCACACAGGTCTGCTCATCCACCGTAAACGTAAGCTCGCCTTCCAACACCATCACATATTCCTGCGATTTTTCCGAATGGCCAATCGTCGTATGGCTGCAGTGAGCATCCATTTCGATCTGAAACAGCTCAAAATCCCTATGCGGCGTGGTGGGGTAGTAGCAGAATAACCGATACTGGCCGGCTTCATCCGCCTGCGGCGAGATTTCCGATTTTCTCACCACGGCGGTCTTCTGCGGATTTAATTCCAGCAGCGCGGTATACGATACCTTCAGCCCGTTGGCGATTTTCCACAGCGTGTTGATGGTGGGGTTGGTTTCCGCTTTCTCAATCTGCGAAAGCATGACCTTGCTCACATCGCACAGCGCGGATAGCTGCCCGAGGCTCAGGTTGCGCTCCATGCGCAGACGTTTGAGGTTTTCGGCGACCATTTGGCTTACATCCATGCCGCTTCCCCCTTGACAGATATATTGAACGATTGTATATTATACCAAACAAATAATACGCTATATCGTATGATCGTTCATTAAATTATACACGACAACGGAGGGGAGTACAAGTGTCCACGCAGGAGTTCAACCAGCAAACAGCCGAAGAAATACTGCTCGCGCCCGAACGGGAGCATAGGGCGGGGGAGTTTCGGCAAGCACTAAAGAGCGCGTTCCCGCACACCATACCGGTGCTGACGGGATTTCTGGTGCTGGGCATGGCATACGGCATGCTCATGCAGACCAAAGGCTACGGCGTTATCTGGGCCGTGCTCATGAGCGCCATCGCGTTCTGCGGCAGCATGCAGTTCGTGGCCATCACGCTGCTGACGGCGGCGTTCGATCCGGTGCAGGCGTTTTTCTTAAGCCTGCTCGTTAACGCGCGGCACATGTTCTACGGTATATCCATGCTGCAGAAGTATAAGGGGCTGGGCAAGATACGCGCGTTTTTAATTTACACGCTGTGCGACGAGACATTTTCCATAGCGTCGAGCGTGGAGCCGCCGGAGGGCGTGAGCCGCAAGCACTTCTATGGTTCCATATCGCTGCTCGATTACCTGTATTGGGTAACAGGCACGGCGATCGGCGGGGCGTTGGGCGGTGTGCTGACGTCGTTTGATACGCGGGGACTCGACTTCGTGCTGACGGCGCTGTTCGTGGTGCTGTTTATTGAGCAGATGATGAAAAAAGAGAACAGGGCGTCGGGCTTGATCGGAATGGCCTGTGCGGCGATCTGCCTGTTTGTGTTCGGGGCTTCGAATTTCATTATTCCGGCGATGGCGCTCATCTGCGCCTGCCTGCTGTTGGGGAGGAAACTGCTATGCCGCTGACAGGTGTACAGACGATCATCATGATACTCGCCGTGGCGCTGGGCGCCATGTGCACGCGGTTCCCGGCGTTTTTACTCTTCCCCGAGAACAAGGAACCGCCCAAGGTGATTTTGTATTTGGGCGGCATGCTGCCGCCCGCCATGATGGGGCTGCTGGTGATTTACTGCCTCAAGGGGGTATCTTTTGGCGTGACGCCTTACGGCGCGCCGGAGATCATCGCCATAGCGGCGACGGTGCTGCTGCATTTGTGGAAGCGGAACACGCTGTTGAGCATAGGGGCGGGTACGGCGGTGTATATGCTGTTGGTGCAAGTTATCTTTGCGTAGTTTATTCACAGGGTATCGCCGCCATCGGGCGGCGACGAATAATTTTTTTATTATAAAGTGGGAGGGCTCCGCCCCCCACTCCCCCTAGGGAACGGTTGTATAAGAGCCCATATACGCTCAGCATGCAGAATGCTTAATACTCTCTCAGGGGGACGCAGGGAGTCGGAGCCTAGCGCCGCCTGTGGCGGAAAAAGCGAGGCGGAAGACCAGTGAGCAAAGAAGCAAAATTCCTGCAAAATTTTGCGACTATTGCGAACTGCGTACAGCCCGCCCGCTTTTAAATAAAATAGAATTTCGTCGACGCCTTTAAGGGCGGCGATACCTTTTGGTGGGCTGCGATACCTTTCCCCCTACAATGGACATTTTTTCCTATGAAGACTATACTTACTGCGTACACGCATCCGCGCCTATAGGGGGGTACCGCAAGTATGGGGACTTTTTATCGCCGCAGCAACATGACGCGGCTGGGCAGCTGCGAAAACGGATCCATCTACGACGCGACATACAGCCGCATCGGCAGCTATGAGGGCGGCCGCGTATATGACCGCAACCTCAATCCGCTCGGCTCCTATGAAAACGGCACAGTCTACGACCGCAATCTCAGCCGGCTGGGCACCTATTCCGGCGGCACCGTATACGACAGAAACCTCAACCCGCTGTGCACATTCGACGGCGACGGCGCGGAGGCCGCGGCGTGTTTCCTGCTTTTGCACGAAGAATACGACTATGCTTCGGATGCGCAGGGCTCATCCTATTCTTCTTCGGATAATGAGGAAGCGGGCTGTTCCTCATCCGGTTACGGAGGATACAGTGGGTACAGCGGCGGCGCCGACAGCGCTTACACCGGCAGCACCTACACGGGCGGCGGTGCTTATCGCGGCGGCGGCGCATCATCGGGCGGCGACTCGGGATCGGGCATCGCGTCCGCTCTGCTCGCCCCGCTGGGCATACTGCTTTTATTGTTCTGTTTCGGGCTGATCTGGTGGGCGATTTATCACGCTACCGGCGCTGCGGATTTGCCGTATCTGGTTATTTTTGGCCTATCCATCGTGCTCGGCCTGTTTCTGGGTGTTGTGGTTTTCAAAATCAGCGATTTGATTGGGCTGTATATCGAGACGGTGATTACGGCGAGCATCATCAATATCGTGGCGGGCTTTTTTACCAGCCCCGGATACTCCATATTCGTGATGATACTCATACCGCCCATTGTGACGGCGCTCGCGGCGGCTATTCCCACAGCGATCACGTTCTTTTCCGTGCGGCTCATTCGAATGGGAATGAAACGGATGGGGAAATCGAAATAGGTATCGGCTCATATACTGAGCCGATGATATTTTTATTACAGGGGGGCGGTTATGCAGCTGCGGCTGCAAACCGCCCCCCTGCACCCCCGAGAGGGAGGATTGGGTAAGTTTTTATTGCAACTCACCGCTCCCTCTAAATAAAGTAATCGGAGCAATGATATACAACAAAGCAGCGGCGATACCTTATTTCCCGCCGGCCAAAGCAACCAACATAGAAAAACTCCGCCCGAACAGGCGGAGTTTTTCTTCAAACAGAATGCGGTAGCCCCATCCTATTGTTGAATTGGTGGAATAAAAGGTAGATCTGGTAATTCTTCTTCACGCTCGTGCTTGCCCAACTCATAATACAGCGTAGCAGTCAACGGATATTCCTGTCCGTTGACCTTCACCGTCTCCGTTACGGAAAGGGTTTTAGATGCGGCGAGCGCGGCGGTCGGCGCGCTTGTAAGCAGCACGGCGCACAGCAATATGCACAGCAGCGTGCCTGTTGCGCGCCTTCTGAATACGAGCAGTGCCGATAATGCGAGCGCTGCCCCGATGGAGATTGTCATCCACAGCCCGACATTGGCTTCGCCGCCCGTTTTGGGCACGACAAGCCCTGCGTCCTTGAGCGCTACTTTGAACGTGGCCACACCGGTGCGGCCTACCGTAAGATCCACAGGCGCTGTGCCGTTGGTGCCATCCGCAAATTCCAAGCCATCCGGCAGCGTAAGCTCTACTTTGCAGCGGTGGGCGCTGAACAGATTGGTATTCTTCGCCGTAATCTGGGCCACGATGGTTTCACCGGGTGCGTACGAGGTTTTTTCCGTCTCCAGAGTCAGCTCAATGCCGTTTCTGGTGCCGGTCGCCGACGCAAGCGCCACGCTGGGTATGAGAGCGAGCACCATGCACGCACAGAGCAGAGCCGATAGCATTCGTCTTGTGTTCATGAACTTCATCCTCCTGAAATGTATGATGACAGCATTCCGCCGTAAGAGTTGCATGATGCATGCCTGATACAGTTGATCCCAATAGGCCGTTTGAACGTTTCACTGTTAAATATCGTGCATTCTGGAAATTTGATAACCCTTTACGCATGCTTGATTAATGCCGCGCAATCCCCTAGAATAAAAGCTGGTACGAAACGGGGCGGTATGTTTACGCAAAAAGCCGCTTCGCGAACATATTTTAAAGGCTTGACCGGAAAGGATTATGAAAAATGAGCCAACTGTTTGAAAACGCCTGCCGCATGTGGAAAGAGAACGCGGAACAGATCAGCAAGATGCCAGAGAGTATCAGCGAGTCGGAGTATACCGCGGTGTTCACGGCAATCAAGGAATGCCGGGGCAGGGTTGCGACGATGGGCATGGGGACATCCTCCGTCGCGGCGAGGAAGATTGCGCACATGCTGTGCGTAGCCAATGTGCCGTCGTACTTTGTATCCCCGGGGGATGCGGCGCACGGTGCGTTCGGCGCGGTGCAGGAGGGGGATGTGCTGATTATGCTCTCCAAGGGCGGGAACACGGAAGAGCTGGTCAATCTCATCGACTCCATCCACGGCAAGAAGCTCAAGCTCATCACCGTGACGCAGAATTCCGAGTCCAAGCTTGCGAAAGCATCGGATATAGTACTGAATTTGACGGTGGAGGAATCCGACCACAAGCACATGCTGCCCACGGCGAGCATACTGGCTATCATTTCGATATTCGACGCGATTGCGGACGAGCTGACCAAGTATCCGCAGTTCAGCGACGAGGCGTTTTATCTCAATCACAACCACGGATCGGTGGGAGCGCTGTTGAAGGATAAGATTGACGACAAGTAAGTTAGTTCGTAAAATGCGAAAAGGCCGGTGATCCGGCCTTTTTTATTAAGGTATCGACGCCTTCGCCCTCGGCACGCCCCCTAAAACCTGTTCTTACAATTCACACAAACCCGGTCTACCTTGTTAGTTAGAACCAGTCATGGTCGACCATTTTCTGTTTAACATTTGAATCTTTGTTGAACCGTACGATTATATTGAGCATTCGCTTCTTCTTTATTTTTTTGTTGCCATTCCTTTTGTACTTCTGGAGGCTTTCTACAAGATTTTTGTTGCCGTTCCTTTTTTTCTTCTGGTGATTTTCTAAAGGAATTCACTATAGGAATTATGCAAAACAGCCCCAAGGCGGCAAGAACCAGCACTGTGATAGTGTCCATTTCATTATTCTCCTTCAAGCTGTTGATATGTATGTTGGAACATTCTTATGATTTGATTGTATGTTCCAAGTTTAAGGGAGTCAACATGTCTCTAGCCTTTTTTTCTTAAGGCATCGCCGCTAATCAGGTGTTGCAGAGTTCAGGTTCTTCAAGTTGCTTTTTTCTTAAGGTATCGCCGCCTAAGGGCGGCGACGAGTTCTTATTTTATTTAAAAGCAGGCGGGCTGCGGCCCCCCGCGTCCCCCTGGGGGAAAAATGCGTTTGTGCTGTAATTCTTAGAAGCAGCGATTACTGCCTGTATCGCTTACCTATTAGGTATCACTTTGAATATCTTTCTAAGCGTTCTTCAAGAGTGCCTGTGTGTAATTCAAAGAGATGATTATCAAAATCATAAAAGTAAATAGAACGTCCTTCGCCTTCTACACGAGAGCGTGCCGGTTTGATTTCAACACCTGCCGCTTGAATTCTTGAAACATAGCTTTCAAAATCACTCTCATCTATTAAGAAAGCAATGTGATTGTAAGTGCGCTCACTTAGACTGTCGCCTTCCATAATGCATATCCAAATGTCGTTTATAAGGAAGAATTTTTCTCTGGAAAGTGAAAACTGTTTCTCTTCGCTCGAGTAAGCCTCCTTCGCATCAAAGATTTTGCGAAGGAAATCGGACGCAGCGTCTAAGCTTTTTACGACAAGCGTGATATGGCTGATGCCCGTAATCATTGGCCCTCCATAACGGTTAGCGTGTGGGCTGCGGTTCCCCGCATGTATTTACATAATATAACATTATAATCCATGCCCACAATATGAATTGTAAAATGCGTTTTCTAGTATCGCTCTTTTTTCTTAAGGTATCGCCGCTTACAGCGTAGACGAGTCCTTATTTTATTTAAAAGCGGGCGGGCTGTACGCAGTTCGCAATAGTCGAAAAACTCTGCGGGGATTTTGCTTCTTTGCTCACTGGTCTTCCGCCTCGCTTTTTCCGCCGCAGGCGGCGCTCGGCTCCGACTCCCCGCGCCCCCTAGGGTATTGCAACATAGCGATATCCCACCGGCTTTTCTATCCCCCAAGGGGGGCAGGGGGGCTAAAGCGGCCGCAGCCGCCTTAGCCCCCCTGTATAAAAAATTATCGTCGACGCCATTAGGCGGCGATACCATGTGAATCTTCAGAACAGCGATTTCGCCTGCATTTTCGCAATATTCCCCGTTGTGTCTCTATACATGTTGCCTTATCATACATAGTAATACTCCCATCTTATCCCCCGGCAAATCCAGTTCCGGAGGCTTGTTTCATGCAGCAGACAGCCGTTCCCTTCACCGCCGATCGTATTCCGCCGCTTGCTGAGGCGGGCGGCAAGGCAAAATCGCTCATGGAGACCGTGCGCGCGGGGTTCCCCGTACCGGATGGCTTTGTGCTGTGCGCTTCCTTCTTTGCGCCGTGGATGGAGCAGCTACGAACGCTGCCCGCGTGGAATGGGCTGCTTCATAAAGCCGCAAAGGATACCTGCGACTCTCTCAAAGCGGCGGCGGAAGGCTTCAGTTTCACCGATACCCAGAGGGAAGCATTCGATACGCGGCTTGCTGCGTTGGGCGGATCGGTATTCGCCGTGCGCTCTTCCTCGCCGGAAGAGGATATGGCGCGCGCAAGCTTCGCGGGGATGTACGAAACACAGCTGGGTGTGAGAAAAAGTGCTCTTGAGACGGTGGTCGCACAAGTGTTCGCATCCATGCTCGACTACCGCGTCATGGAATATAAACAGACGCGCGGATTATCTGTAGAACAGAGCAAGATCGCCGTTATCGTGCAGAAGCAGCTTGCATCGGATGTGAGCGGCATAGGCTTTTCCGTGAACCCGCACAACAATTCCTACGATGAAGTTGTCCTAAACGCCGCGTTCGGATTGGGCGAGGCCATTGTATCCGGCATCGTCACGCCAGACGAATACACGGCGGATACGGTATCGCATACAATCCTGCAAAAGCGCACCGGCGAGAAAGCGTTCGGGCTTTTTTTGACGCATGACGGCGTACCGATCCGCCGCATCAACGCAAACGCATATGCGCAGGCGCTGACTGACGAACAAATATTCGATGTCGCTTCTCTTGTCAAGCGCTGCGAAAAACACTACGGCTTCCCCGTGGATACGGAATGGGCGTATGAAAACGGCAGGCTGTATCTTTTACAGGCGCGGCCCATCACCACCTATTTTCCGCTGTATCCGGCGCTTATGACAGAGCCGGGGGAAACAAAAAACCTGTATCTTGATCTCGTATTGCTCACGCAGGGATTTGACAGGCCGCTTTCCGAACTGGGCTGCGAGCTGTTTGAGAAGCTCGTCAAAAAAGCCATATTCGCGTTCATTCCTGCTGATAAGGATATGCTCATCCGCTGCGTACACGGTAAAATATACCTGCACGTCAACCTGATCGCGCGATTGATTGGCAAGCCGCTGCTCATGCGCACCGTCGGAAGGTACGACGCGCCCAACCACGCCGTGCTCGAAGCCTTTGATTTTACGGGCTATCTGCCCCGCAAAAGACCGAAAAGCTCAAAAGGCACCGTGAAAAGCGCGCTGCGCGTTATCCGCGTTATCGCAAAGCGCGCGTTCGCGGCGCGAAGGGATTTCCCCGCGGCTTTGGCGGCGTATCAGAAGAACGCGGCGGATGCGCTTGCGGTGTTCGACCGCCTGCGCGGCTCCACGCTGCCGTTTGCAGAACAGACGCAGCGCTCCATGGAAGCGTTTCGGGCGCACGCGCTGTACTTTTTCCCGCTCGCGCTCTCACTGTTTGCAAACGGCGCAATGAAAAAGCTGTTTGCAGGCCGAAATTTGGATGCGGATATCGCCGCGCTCAATACGGATTTACAGGGCAACCCTACCGCCGAAATGGGATACCTGCAGATGCGGCTTGCTGCGTTCCCCGAGCTTCAGGCCGTATCAAATGAAGAGGAATTCGCGCATCGGCTCGGATCGGGCGGGTTTTCTTCTGCATTCATGGAAGCGTATGAAGCCTACATGCACAAATTCGGCTGCCGCTGCATGGGCGAGATCGATATCGCCAGCCCCCGCGCGTATGAGGATACAGACACGTTCTATCAGACTTTGTATCAGCAGAGGAATACGGACGACGCGGCGCTACATGCCGTCAAACAGAAAAAGCAGCAGGCGTACGACCATCTATTACAGACTGCGAAAGAAATGGGCAAGGAAAAGCAGTTCCTGCTACTGTATGGGCGCATGAACTGGGCGGGCATACGCGAATACCCCAAGTATGTGTATGTATCCGCCGCCGCCGTGCTGCGGGAAAACGCGCTCAGGATTGCCGACTCACTGGTTTTAGAAAAAAGACTTATGCACAGAAACGACATTTTCCTGTGCGATATTGCTAGCGTCACCCGCGCGCAGGCGGACGCGTCGTTCAGCCTCATCCCCGTTGCGGAACAAAACAGGCGCGCGCGCAGCATGACCGAGCATGTGCGGGATTGGCCGCGCTTCGTCGACTCGCGCGGCAAGATATTCACGGCGTGTCTGGGCGGCCAAAACGGCGATTTCATCGGCGATCCGGTCTCCCACGGCGTAGCGCAGGGCACGGCCAAGGTGCTGCACGCGCCGTTTGAAAAGCCGGTGGAAAAGGGAGACGTGCTCGTGATCAAAGCGGCGGAGCCATCCTGGACGCCCATGTTCCTCAACGCCGCCGCCGTAGTGATGGAGGTGGGCGGCGCGCTGCAGCACGGGGCCATCATCGCGCGCGAATATGGCATCCCCTGCGTGACGGGGGTGGATGGCTGTACGCGATTGATTGCGGATAACGACGTGATCGAGGTGGACGGCACCAGCGGCGTGGTCCGGTTCATCAAAAAAGCACCGCAGGATGCTGACCCCGCCCAATAGAGGCGGATGGGGCAAACGCGGCGACGAAGGGATAAAAGGCGGGGGATGACCCCGCTCTATATACAAAGGAGTGAGTCCCATGAAAAACCAAAACGCGCTCAAACTGCTGACCATACTCGAGCTAACAGCGGCGGTAATCGCCGTAGCGTTCGATCTATTTATTCCCGCGCTGGTCATATTGGCGGTTGCGGGGCTTTCGCTGCTCATCCGCAAGGAAAAATTCGCAAGCCTCGGGTTTCACAAATTTCCGGCCAAGCTGCCGCTGACCATGCTCGCTTGGGCGGTTGTGTGGACTCTAATTGACATAGGGCTGTTCATGCCCATTCTCAATCATCTCACCGGCACGGTGCAGGATGTCAGCGCGTTTGCGAACCTCAAGGGCAATCTGGGCCAGCTCGTATTCATGCTCGTCATGAGCTGGACGCTCGCGGCGTTCTGCGAGGAAACGGCGTTTCGGGGGTTGGTCGGCACGCGCATCTGCTCGCTGTTCCCGAATGAGAGGGCGGGCCGCGTCGCGGCTGTCATTCTGACGGCAGTGCTGTTCGGGTTTATACACACCGAGCAGGGCGTCATCGGCGTGGTGATCTCCATGCTCGACGGCGCGTTTTACGGGTATCTGCGGTATAAATACGACAACCTGTGGGCGGCGGTGTTCGCGCACGGGTTTATCAATTCCATCGGCATGATCGCGTTCTTTTTTGTCGGGCCGATCACCGGCCTCTGGTGAGATAGAAAGCGAGTAATCAGCTGCCAATAAACCTACTTGAGGGCTACAAGGTATCGGCGCTTTTGAGCGCCGACGATTGATTTTTTACTTTGGGGAAACTGCGTGCCCCCGAATGGTACATTCGGGGATCTCACAAGGATGAATGTGCAGCATGCGCTGCACAACCGATCCCCCCCCTTCCTTAGGTACGCCCGTACTCAGGGGGCGCGGGGGGCGAAGCCCTCCCGCTTTTAAATAAAATAATCTATCGTCGCCGCCGTAGGAGGCGATACCTAAGCATATGTGGATGCCTTCTTTGACACTCTGAATACTATATGGTTGTTTCTTTCTACCGGCACATCACGATAATTCTATACGGCGTGGTTTGGGCCGGGATACTCCGTGTGGAGGGCCCATAGAGCACGATGAGGTTTCGGTTTGCGGGATTCCTCGTGAATGTCTGCCCGTTTTCCAATTGAATCTGCGTGAACGGATCGACGTTCAGCTTGAGCATGCCGTCGCTGCTTACCAGTTGGTCGTCGAAATAATCCACCTTCACATTTTGACTTGGTGAGATTTTCGTCATCACGATCGCCTGATACTGCGGCGGATAAATCAAGGGAACGGGGGCGTTTGCGTCGTAAAACCCTGTGACGGGATCTCCCACCATCAGGCATACATTGTCTATAAAATAGGTGGTTGGCGCGGCAATAAAATTGACCGTACCTCCCGATGTATTGCGCACGGATATGAATTTATAGCATCCGGAGGGTTCTTTTGCTCCGGTCTGAAAATCACGTATCAACGTAACGACGCCGCTATACGATAAAAAAGTCGTCATGATGTATTCCCCCATATTTTTAGGTTCTCGTATCAGCATATGGTTTTCTATGCGCCATGCTACAGAAACGAACGGGAAAAAAGGATCGGACAGACTTAAAACCCGTGAGGAGGCAAGAATATAGCCCATGCCTCCTTTTATAACGCTGCACAGTTCTGAACCCAAAAAAAGGTTATTGACAAATGCCCGCTTAAGCTTATACTTAATTATTGAATATTCAACTGTTGAACTTTCCACAATAGGGGGGTATATGGGCTTTCAATCATTAAACCGGCTTTGGCGGTATGCCAAGGAATACGGGGACGCTCGTATCCGTAATACCGGGGTTTCGCACACGGAGTACCAGATATGCGCATTCTTGCATTTTCATCACGATATGTCACAGGACGCGGTGGCAAACGCGCTTTGTTTGGACAAAACAACCGTTGCCAAAGCGTTGCTCACCCTCGAAGGCAAGGGGTATATCCGGCGTGAGCAAAACCCGGAGAATCGGCGCAAGAATATACTGTCTATCACCGACGAGGGACGCGCAAACATTGCCGATGTGATTGACATTTACGACTTATGGACGGACGCGGTCTGCTCATGCCTTTCTTTGGAGGAGAAGGAAGCTTTTGAGGAATACCTTGTCCGTATGATTGAAAAAGCAAGACAGCTATCCGAAGAAAATAAAAGTGCAATGCAAGCAGAAAAGGTGGATTAAGATTTGAATTCGAACAAACAAACGGAACTCATGGGCAATGCTCCCGTAGCAAAAGCGATACTTAAAATGTCAATCCCCGTCGTATTCGGGATGATGGTTCAGGTGCTGTATAATCTTGTAGACACTTTCTTTGTCGGGCA
Organism: uncultured Oscillospiraceae bacterium; assembly: GCA_964440115.1. Classification (GTDB taxonomy): domain Bacteria; phylum Bacillota; class Clostridia; order Christensenellales; family CAG-138; genus JAEWWD01. Next base: position 157,017 of record CAYTPV010000008.1, read on the forward strand.
GCTTGGAGACAAGGATCAGCTCGCCGCAGCCAATATCACCACGCCGCTTTTTATGCTGCTTATGGCGATTGCGACTATTATCAGCACGGGCGCCGCTTCGTATATTTCCCGCAGCCTCGGAAAAAAGGACAATGCAACCGCAAATAAAACGCTTTCAACAGGCTTTGCGATATGTACGGGAATCGGAGTGATCGTGACAATTGTCGGCATCGTATTTCTTAAGCCGTTTATTACCGTTCTGGGCGCTTCAGCATCGGTTTATCCGTATGCATATCAATATTCTTTTATCATGATAGTCGGCGCTATTCCTGTTATGCTGAACTATGCGGGGGGGCAGCTTTTGCGCAGTGAAGGTGCGGCAATGCCTTCTATAACTGGAATGATGATAGGCACTGTCGTGAATGTTATACTCGATCCGGTATTCATTTTCGGATTGCATATGGGTATTCAAGGCGCGGCAATTGCCACCGTACTCGGAAATATGGCGGCGCTCGGATATTATGTCTATTACTATCTGTCGGGGAAATCGATTGTAAAGCTGAAAATCAAATATGTATCCGGCGCAAAGGATATATGGGGTCAGACATTCGCCATTGGCGTTCCCGCCGCATTGAGCCAGTTTCTTATGAGCGGCGCGATGATTGTGTGCAACAATTTGGCGCGCTCTTACGGCGACAATGCAATTGCCGGCATGGGCATATCGTCCAAGCTGATGTATATCGGAACCTTTATTTTTATGGGCTTTGCCGCAGGCTGCCAGCCGCTGATCGGGTATAGCTACGGCGCAAGGAACTTTTCCCGCGTACGAAATATCATCAAAACCGGGATGGGTATGACGATGGGGATCGGCGCTGTACTGACGGTATTGTTTGCAATATTTGCAGGCGGGCTGGTCGGCGTATTTGCCAAAGATTTGCCGGAGGTAATCAACCAAGGCACAATCGTTATACGTATTTGCATATTCTCATTCTTGGTACTCGGGCCGCAGATGCTTGCCACCACCTCAATACAGGCGTTTGGCAAAGCAAAGGAATCACTTATTCTTTCTGTAGCAAGACAAGGGCTGTTTTACATTCCGCTTTTATTTCTGCTGAACAGCAGTTTTCAATTCAAGGGACTCATATGGGCGCAGCCGGTTTCCGATACAATTACGCTTGTGCTTGGGATTGTGCTGCTTTCGAATATTTTGAAAAAATTAATGAAAACCGAACCGGACACAAGCACGGCAGAAGCCATGGTGAAAACCGATATTGATCCTGTTTTAGAATAACTCTCATCTGCTTAGACGGACGCGGTAAACGCGGTGTTAGAAAACGATGCAACTTAACACAAAGAAAAGCCCCAAAACCAGGGGCTTTTTTTGTTGGAGAGAAAGGGATAAGAACAGGTAGCAGACTGCTTGTACCATGATTGACGAAGCATTGAAGCGGCCGTGCTTCCAGACTCCTTCATTCTTTAAATACTTTCCTTTATGCTTTTGATTTGTTTACACAAATCATCAATTTGTTTTATTTTATCTTGTTTAGATTCGCAAAATTGTCGCTGAGCGGCAATTGTAAGAATCAGGCCTCCAACACCAACAATAAAATTGCCGATGACATTGAGTTCATCCGTACTTTTTCCTTTAGAAATCGATATTGCAAGCAGGTTAGCAATAAAAGATAACTGCTCTGCATTGCTGCAATCCAACGATATATTGCTTAAAGTATCGGCACAACTGTTTATTGCATCATCATCTGTTCCCGGCACATTTTGCATGCTTTTTCCCTCCGCCTTTACACTGCATACTATTCCGGAGCCTTTTCAAAGTGAATGGCAATTTTCCTATGCCGGACACCCCGCAGCACATTTTTTGCAATATGCTTACTGCCAACGACCTGGCACACATAAAAAGCCTTTTCCATAAAATAGTCACGAAGAGGTGATTTTTTATGTCGATGAGAATGCATACGCATACATTTAGAGGTAAAACATCCGTTAATGACGGTCATTCTCATTACTATGAAGGGGAGACAACCGCAAGTCCTGATATTCAAGGACATACTCATCGCATGAATGGGCGAACGGCAATTAGCAATAACCATTTGCACCAGTTTGACTTGACCACTGGGTTCGAAAACGTTGTAAATGGTGGGCATAACCACTCCTATAAAGGAGTAACCGCATATAGCGATGACCATAGCCATTCTATGGAGGGTTCTACTTCGATATTTGGGTAACCAAATCGTGAAAATGCGGGGTAGAGTCTCGTATGCCTCCAATGTCGTAATAGACACTGGAGGAACTTTTTTGGTCGCTGCTATGAGTAAATGAGAATATAAAATAGCCCCGTTTGAATATCGGGCGGAGGTGAATACTATGGTTATAACGCCGGATGTCCCGGACCTTCCATATAAACTGCTAAATGGAATCAAATATTTTGAACTTATTGCCGAGCCGGTGAAAAGAGAGATTCTTAACGGACTATATATAAATGGCTGGGGATACAACGGAAGTATACCAGGCCCGACCATTCAGGTCTACCCTGGAGACTATGCGAACATCCGGGTTATCAATCATCTGCCTCAAGCGACAAGTGTTCATTGGCATGGCTTGGATGTGCCCAATGCAATGGATGGTGTACCTGAAATAGAACCGTCACCCCAAATAGAACCCGGTGCTTATTTCGATTATCATTTTAAGATAACAAATCCTCCGGGTACTCATATGTATCATACCCATTTCAATACCCCTATCCAGCAGATGATGGGGCTTGGTGGAGCGTTTATTGTTTTGAGTCGTAATTGGGATACAAACATACAACGCGACTATTTTCTGATGCTTCAGGAATTCACAGTAAACGGGCTTATGATGGGAGAAATAACTCCTGGTAACTATGACCTCGATCCGATGTCCCATGATTTCAACTTTTTCACAATCAATGGACGCTGCTTTCCATATGTAACCCCGCTTTGGGTGAAAGAGAAAGAAAATGTTCGGATCAGATTAGGAAATATTGTGCACGATGCCCATCCCATGCATATCCACGGGCATCAGTTTATGATTACAGCCAGTGATGGCAATTCAATTCCTGCCAATAACAGACTTGTGAAAAATACGGTCAATGTAGCTTCAGGAGAAACATATGACTTGGAGTTTAATGCAAACAATCCGGGGAACTGGCCCTTCCATTGTCACATCCCACATCATATGTCCAATAATATGCAATTGGCAATGGGAGGGATGTCGACTGTAATTATTTATCAGTAGTATAGGCTTGGCGATACTTACGGCACCGAAAAAAGCCTCTAAATCAGGGGCTTCTTCCTTGGCGGAGAGAAAGGGAGCAGCCGGATAGGATACTGCACCTTGGCGACCATTATGCCGACGCGCTGATTACCGTCATGCGGGATGAAAGCGATGTTGAGGAAGCGAGGATCTACGCGGCGAAGGCGCTCGGAACGATTCGCCTGGCGGTTGGTCTCCTTATACAAAAAGCATCTCATTCGAGATGCTTTTTTGACAAGGTACTATAGGAGGTTTCCGGTTTTTATTTTCCCTCCGGTATGCTGAATTCATCCGTAACAATATCTTCCGCTTCCGGCTCGGGGGATGCAGATATGAATTCAGTTAGATATGCCTCCTTGGGAAGATCCGCCAGCAGCGCGGGCAAGTTGATGATGATGCCATCCATATTGTGCGGCAGATCGATCGTTACGGCAGCAGTTTCCATACTGCCGCCCTTTTCCTTTGTGATTTCAAGGGACATGGTAAACTTTTGACCGATGCAGATCGCCTTGCCTCTTTCCTTATCATAAAGCTTTGCCGCCTGTTCGCCATTCACATATACCACGACCTTGTAGGGGGAGGGATAGGTTTGCCCGTTATAGTCCAAGGCTTTGTTGTCCAGGAAAACCGTGTGTCCCCTGCCCACGATGAACATGGCGCCTGCAATGAGGAGAAGAATCGCTATCGCACCAGCCCGAAACAGGAATTTGCGTTTTGCGTTCATACTTTATCCTCCCTAAGCTGCGCCAACTCAAGCTGCCGCCCGGCTTTGCTCTTGGCCCTTCGCTTTTTCGTTTCATACATAATGAGCGCCACCGTGATGACACCGTAGGAGACGAATACACGGAAGTATTCGCCGATCATGGAATCCCCCGTGATCTTCGCACCTGTGGCCGGCGCCACGATAAACATCAAATGGAACAGAATTACGCCTAAGAACACGTTGCCGATAGAGGCCTTGTCAACGGACGCACCGCCTATGAGCAGCGCCGCAATACAGAACATGCCGATTTGCGAGTGGGCGCTGTAAGTCGGCATGTTGCCGATGTTTTGCAGGTAAATGATCATGCCCAAGCCGGCAAACACCGTAGACATAACGATGGAGATAATCCTCGTTCTATCCACATTGATACCTGCATCACGGGCAACATCCATATCCTGGCCGACTGCCCTCATATCCTGACCCAGCTTGGTTTTTCTGAACCAAATGATGAACAAGCACAGCACGGCGATGATGAGGAACGTGAACACCGGAATCTTAACCCCGCCGATGTTGACGGCGAGCAGATTATCAAGGCACTGCCGCATGTTCAAAAGGCTTACGGTGTTTCGTATACCGTAGCCACGGGGCAGCATGATGGAAAAATGCTTGATCGGGATGATCGGCCCCATCATATAAAGGACGACCAACTGATACAAACCGTTGATAAAGTAACTGATGATGAAGCTTGTGACCATTTCCCTTCCTTTTGCACGGTTGAGAAGCGATCCGCAAAGAATGCCCAGACCAATGGAGAGCGGGATTGATATGATCATTGCCAGGATCACCCCCGGAATGCCCCATATCTGCCAGTCGGCAACCAGTATAAGACCGATTTCGCCAGCCATCGCGCCAAGAGTCATACCGAAGTTAAGCCCCATGCCCGCCATGATGGGGATTAATAGGCTGAGGATCAGGAAGATATTTCTTCCCATTCTGGTGATGATCTCGTCCAGAAGATAGTTCGCGGAAAAACCGGAGATCGGGATGCATATTATGCAAATCAGCACGAACATCATCGGCACGGGGTTGTTGCGCACCAATCTGCCAATCTTTTTGCCGATATTCATTTTCTGTCCGTCCTTGTTCATCATCTTGATTTCCCCGTCTTTCTGGTCAGAGCGTAAATGATCATACCGTTTGATACGACCATCCTTATGACCTCGCTCATGTCCATATGGATCATGGAATTCATTACCGTAGGGGTCATTGTTACGATGCCCTGGAACAGGAATGTACCGATTATCACGTTGGGAATGGACGCTTTATTGACCGAAGCACCGCCGATGAGTATCGCCGATACCGCGGGGAGCGCCATATAAAACGGAGCCATATACAGCTGTATGAATCCGAATCCCTGTTCATAAACCAGTATGCCGATTGCCGCAAGCCATGTGGACATAACGACGGAGAGCGTTCTCACCTTGTCGATCTTAATGCCGGCAGCCTTGGCAAATGTCGGGTTTGAGCCAACCGCCGTCATGGCCGTTCCGGTTTTGGTGTGTAAAAATGCCCACATCGCAAATGCAAGCAAGGCAAAAAGCAAAATCGTACCTGTAGGAATAGAAAGCTTACCTATATTGATCGGCAGAAAATTTGCAAGTGCCTTATCAAAAAAGCCCTCCAGCGATATCGTGGTACGAAGCCCGATGCCTGACAGGCCCCAAACCATGGTGGGGCTGCGATACGGAAGCAAAAGCCACATCATGCACATTAAGGATACGGAAGAAAACCCGACGTAAGTGGCAATCATCATTTCGCCGCCCTTAATCTTGTTGAGCAGCCATCCGTAACCTGTGCCGAAGATCAACGCAAAGGGCGTTGAAATCACTGCGGCCATTACAAAGCTCGTAAAGCCGGTAAAGCCAAGCTCAATGGAAAGCGTAGCTCCCAGAAGCCCTGAAATAATGCCCAGTGGAAGCCCAAAGTTTAGCCCGCACCCCGAATGGATCATGGGCACCATGGCCAATACGAGTATCGCATTCCAGCTGAAGCGGTTAATTGTATTGGTCAGCTGCATCGTAAAATCCGCCCCGACGAACGGTGCCGTGATAAAGAGCAGTAAGAGGAATCCGGCAATAATCAGTCTCGGCAAACCAAAGCTGTCAATGAATTCGCTGATTTTGCTCTTATTTGTAAGTTCTAATGCTTCGTTTCCTGTCTTGCCCATGAATGTCCCCTCCTACTTTACCTGACTCACCATCAGCAAACCGAAGTCTTCCGATGAATCGGTTGCCGGGAGGATACCGACGATTTTGCCGCCGGAGACGATAGCGATCCTATCGCAGGTTTGCCTGAGCTCCTCAAGCTCAGAAGAAACCATAACGATCGTGACCCCTTTTTCTTTGTTCAGCTTTTTGAGCGCATCCAGCACAAGGGATTTGGCGCCAACATCGATACCTCTCGTGGGTTCAGATACGAACAGGAACTTTGGCTCCAGCGCAAATGCCTTGGCGAGGCATATCTTTTGCTGGTTGCCGCCGGAAAGCTCTTTGGCCTTTTGATTAGAGCAGGTACATTTGATCTTAAGCTCGTCGATGTATTTGCGCGTCACTTCGCAAATCGCCTTTTCATCTCTCCACTTGATCAAACCGCCCAATACGTTTTTGAGGAATTTGTTCTGTATCTGCATGGCCGGGAATGCGATGTTCCACTCCAGCGTTTCGTCAAGCAGCAGGCCGACACCTCTTCTGTCTTCCGAAACAAACGCGATGGAAGCATCCAGGCACCTTCTGGGGTTGTTCAGCGCAATATCCTGCCCGTCAAACTCCACCGTACCGCCTGCCTCATAAAGCCCCATAATGCCGTTTGGGATGCCGAGTTTGCCTTGTCCTGCAAGCCCCCCGATGCCTAAGATTTCGCCGTCTCTTACATCGAGGCTTACATCGCGCACCGTTTCACCGGGCATATCCACCCAAAGTTTGCGAATAGACATGACTACCTTGGCATTCGGATCAATCCTTATATCTGATGCGGCAGCATTACTGACGCTTCTGCCTACCATCCATTTTGAGATTTCCGCAACAGTGGTTTGTTTTGCAGGAACGTTTTGCACCAAATACCCGTCGCGCATGACAGCGACATTATCGCACACGGTGAGAATTTCATGCAGCCTGTGCGTGATAAAAATAACGGCGATGCCCCTTGATGCCATGCCCCGTATGGAACTGATAAGTGCTTCCGCTTCTTTTTCCGTAAGCACGGCGGTCGGCTCATCAAGGATCAACAGCTTGAGTTGTTCCTTGCTGAGCTCTCTTGCGATTTCCGTGAACTGCTTGTGTCCAACCGGCATATCGCTTATGACCATATTCGCATCGATCTTGAAGCCCATTTTTTCAATGGCGCGTTCGGCTCGCCCTGTCATTTCATTGTAATCAAGGGTATTGAGTCGTTCTCCGAAAATTTCGGAAACAATGTTCTTCTTCTTCGGCTCGCGGTTGAGCAGTATGTTTTCCGTGGTCGTAAACCCCGGAATAAGAGAAAACTCCTGATGCACCATTCCAATGCCTGCAGCAAGTGCATCAAACGGCGTAGAGAATTCAACCTTCTCACCGTTTATGAGAATGTCTCCCTCATACCCGCCGGTTTCCTTGATGACATCCATTCCGAATAGAATCTTCATCAAGGTGCTTTTGCCTGCTCCGTTTTCTCCAACAAGACCGAGTACCTCACCTTCATTGAGCGTGAGGTTGATATCGGTTAAGACTTGATTGCCGAGGAAGTCCTTTTTAATGCTTCGCATCTCCAGCAAGGGAGAATTGTTATTTGCCATAGCCGCACCCCAATATAAACAACGGGGGAGGATTTAGACCTCCCCCTGATTTAGCATGGAACTTTACTGCCGAATTATTTGGTTGTGAAGTACTTTTCAGGAACTTCAACCTTGGTGGCACCCATGTAGTGGCCGGGATTACCCATGATGTAGGTATCCTGATAGACTAAGAAGGTGTTTTCAGACTTTACGCCGGTTTCAGCATTGGTATAGCTGGATCCGTTCCACGCGGCATTCGGCGAGAATACTTGGTACGCCTTCGCGATATCATCGATATCTGCAAGCTTGCTTTCGCCATTAATGACGTTCATGGCGTGCTGTGCAAGGCCTGCGGAAACGGTGTAGCCGTAGGAGTATGCCCATGTGCCGAACCTGCCTGCGCCGCCCTTTTCAACAACAGCAGCTTCTACTTTGGCAAGAATCTTCTCAAAGTTGCCTGCCTCAGCGGTCAGGTCAATGCCCAGCGCGCCGGGATAGCCCATGAGCGGGGAAGGAAGATCTGCTTCGATAAAGTATCCGCCGTACGCGAGGAGCTGCTTGAGCAGCGGCTCGGTGTGTGCGTCGTTGGTGCAGAAGTAAGCGGCATTCTTGCCATACTTCTCAACCCATTCAGGAACTTTTTCAAGAATGTACGCCTGCGCGCCGGCAACGCCGACATCGGAGGTCGGATCCGGAGCGGTTTCAAGCACGAACTTCATGCCGAATTCTTCGCAAGCTGCGCGCATAATGGCAACGCGGCGGCTCATGGTTTCGTAAGACATGTGACGCGGGAAGGAGATATGAACAAAGGTGTCGCAGCCCAGCTCATGGGCGGTACGAATGATCAGATAGCCGCGGGCAACAAAGTCGTTGTTGCAGACCAGATCGGCCGCGCTGCTGATTTCGGGAAGATCTTCGTGAGCTTCGCCTGCAATACAAAGTATGTCAGACCTTTTTTCCTTAATTCTGCGGAAAGCTTCCGTCGTGCCGGGAACCGCCTGGTTAACGATGATGGCCTTCATCTGAGGATCGTCGGAAAGGTTGACAATCGTCTGAATGGTGGTTTCTAACTCTTCGGTGAAGTTGTCAGGATAGATGGCCAGTTTGACCTTATCTTCGCCGTATTTGGCCTGGAATGCTTCGGCACCGCGCCTGTCATCCTCAGACTGTGAGACAGAACCGGTCACAATACCGATGTGGTAATCTTTGTCTGTTTTCGTACCCTGGGCGGGTGCGCAAGCTGTAAACGCGCAAACCATTGCAACTACAAGCAACATGACGATGATCTTTTTCATATATACCACATACCCCCTTTGTTTTATATCTATAATACCATCAATTTGGATTTTATTAATCCATCCAGTCATATTTTCTTCACTTTTATGAATAATATATTATCTTATGCATAATTGCACTGCCGAGAAATAGCAAGAACGGGCTGTGTTACCACGAAGGCTTTATGCAGGCGGCAGCATTGTAACACCGCTTATGAAAAACTTTCTCAGAGGATATATAGGTTCAATAAGGTTAAGACAAAACAAAAGTAAGCCGCCCACCGTGATTAGCAGGAAAATAACTTCACAAAATAATCCGCCCAATGCTATTGACTCCATCGTAATAAAACGATATAGTATCATCGTAATAATACGATGGAGTGGTAAATGGAATGGACATCTCGAAGATCTGCAACGCGCTTGGCAACGAAACCCGTTATCAGATCGTGAAGGCGCTTAAAAACCGCACGATCGGCACATGCTGCGGCAAAATCCAATACTTTGAAGGCGCAGTCAGCGTGGCGGACGTGGTCGCTACCACCGGTTTGGCGCAGTCCACCGTTTCCCAGCATCTATCGGTACTTGAACAGGCCGGGCTTATTATCCGGGAAAAGCGCAGCCAATGGACATGTTTCTTCCTGAACAAGTCGCTGTTAGCGGAGTTTGCCCGCGCGTTTGAAACAGAACTCGTCGATTAAATTTTTTTAAGCTTATATATCGTAAAATTACGATATATTGAAAGGGGTTGTACCTTATGCAATTTATTTGGAATCTCCTCAAGGACACGGTACTTTATGTCTTGGGAACCTTGGTACACAATCTTCCGGCACTTGCCATCGGCGTATTCGTCGCCGCGGCGCTCGGGGTATACCTGGACCCGGAAAAGCTGAAGGGCTGGCTCATGCGCCGTTCATCGGTGTCCATCCCCGCCACTGTAGCGTTTGGCGCGTTCACGCCGTTCTGTGCCTGCGGAACGATGGCGATTGTCCTGTCCATGATGGCGACCGCATTACCTTGGGGTCCTATCATGGCCTTTTTGACCTCCTCCCCGCTGATGAGCCCTGAAGGATTTGTTTTTATCTCGGGTATCATCAGCCCGACATTCGCCATCGCGCTTGCGGTAGCGTCGGTCGTCATAGGCCTCGGATCGGGGTACATCACCCATTTGATTGAGAAAAAGACGGACTTTTTGAAAGATCAGCTGCGCTTTGCTAATCGGGCAAGCTCCTCTGCCGCCCCATCGATCATCAAGACGGCTTCCGTTGCCTGCTGCACTCCAAAGGAAGGCACTTGCACCTGCGATGAGAGCATGGCGGAGACGGTTGGATGCTGCGGCGGTGGAAGCCTGGCGATCGATCCGGCAGTTCGAGTAAGGCCACTCGGAGATTTTTTTAAGAAGCACAAGATTGACCAGCTTTTTAAAAGCGTATTTGAGCTCGGAGTAGTAAAGATACTCCCCCTCTTCGCGCTGTTTGCAGGCATAGGCTTTATGATCAATAAGTTCATTCCCTCAACTTGGATTACGGCGATTTTCGGAGCGGACAACATTTTAGCAGTACCTTTGGCTGCGGTCATTGGATTGCCTCTTTACATCAACGGAGACTCCTCGATCCCGCTGATCCAATCCCTGATGAAAAGCGGTGTCAGCGGCGGTGCAATGCTTGCGTTCCTCATCACCGGTCCCGGCACCAGCGCGGGTGTCATAGCAGGTATTGCATCGTTTATGAAGAAGAAAGGCATTGCGCTCTATGTAGGCTATCTGCTCTTCGGTGCGATATTGCTCGGTTATGCGTATGACTTGATTTTTGCCTAGACCATCTGGCTTTTATGCGGTTGTGTGAACCATCAGTGGGTTTTTTAGTGAATTTTTGGTGATGTTCACGGCACGAAATAAGCCCCTAAATTAGGGGCTTTTTCTTGGCGGAGAGAAAGGGATTTGCTCCCTAAAAGTACGGACGGATAACTATGGTTGCCAAAATCATCGCCCGGGCTGTATGATGGGAAAAAGGATTGCGCAAGCGCCCGCCATCCAATACTTTCGGGCAGGATATTCGCTTATGAAGCTTTTGATACTTTCCGATTCGCATCAGGAAATCAACGCTATGGTAGAAGCTGTCGGGCGCGAGCAGCCGGATAGGATACTGCACCTTGGCGACCATTATGCCGACGCGCAGGAACTGGCGCTGTACTTTCCGGATATTCCCCTGCACGCTGTGGAGGGGAATACGGATTACGCGCCCGGCGCACCCGCCGAGCTGCTGCTGCCCATCGACGGCAAGCTACTTTACATGACGCACGGGCATTTTTACGGCGTGAAAACGGGGCTTTCGAGCATCACGCGAAAGGGCAACTCCGTGGGCGCGGATATTGTGCTGTTCGGCCACACACATGTGCCGCTGTTGCGGGACGAAGGGAACATGACGCTGCTGAATCCCGGCAGCATTGGCCGCTTCAGCCGGGGGTTTGGCAAACGCGAAGCCACGTATGCCGTGGTGACGATAGAGAATGGGGAAATGGTGTGTGAGATGAGGAAGGGGTAGCAGCCCTCTTGCTGCACCCCAATTTATGCGCTGAAAGGCGCATATTTTTGTTTTATGCCCTTATATGCGCATAATCCAATTCCCCCCAAACCTTGACTCCAGTCGCTTCCATACTGTAAAGTATACATATATACATGTTTTTTACCCCCGCGAGGCGCAGCCCCGCACAGGAGAAAGCCGGAATTGCTTGGTTTTTCCGGCTCGTACCCCGTAAGCAGCCACACAGAAAATGCATATTTTTGCTCATTCACGCTTGCGGTTTATTCCGCAGGCGTTTTTATATAGACTGGCAACCCGTTTTATAGCGGGAAGTAAGAAGGAGGCGCAATAAAAGTACATAGCGGGCGGTAAGCCCGCGATAAGGAGGATATACCATGCATCAGAAGAAAACCATTCATCTTGGCATCGGGTTCGCAACGGGAAGAAAGAGCTTCCAGAAGGTACTCCGGACATATATTTTAAGCTGGATGGAAAGCGGACTCATCGAAAACGAAAACATCAAACTGCATCTGTTCATAGCCTACGACGTGAAATATTCTAAAACCGAGCCTTCGGATTATACCGGCGTCAGCTCTGAGCTTCTCTCACTTGTGGACGGCGCCGTATTCATAGGGCAGGATACCATTACGCGCGAAATCAAAGAACTTTCATCCAATAAAATCTTAAGCGCAAACCGTGCGGAACAGTTCTTCCGGGGCGGCTATGCGGGCATGCGCAACGCCATACTGTATTACGCGCTCAAGCACAAAATGGATTATCTGCTGTTTTTAGACGACGACGAATACCCGCTTGCCGTTACCCGGACGCGCGACACTGCCGTATGGAGCGGGCAGCACGTGCTGCGCACGCACTTACAATCCATACGCCACGCGGATATCACGCACGGCCATCATTGCGGCTATATATCGCCCATCCCCGCGATCTCGTTTGACGAACGCCTCAAAGAGGACCAGTTTCAGATGTTCGTGGAAGCGCTGAGCAACGACATCGTATCGTGGGATACCATCAAATCCACCATGCGGCACGGCGGCGTCACTTACGCCGATACGGGCGTGCTTGTGCGGGAGGATGCGCACGAAGTAAACGCGGTCAATCGGGCGAAGTTCATATCCGGCTCGAATTTGTGCATCAATCTGACGCGGCCCGAGCGCGTCAACGCGTTTTTCAACCCGCCGGGCGCGCGCGGCGAGGATACATTCTTGGGCACGACGCTTTTGAACCGTACGGTATTGAAGGTGCCCTGCTATACCTTCCACGACGGGTTCAGCACCTACAACCATCTATTGGACGGCGTGCTGCCCATACAGCTTACTTCCGTTACGCTCACGCCGCAGGTCGCGGCGCGGTTTTACAGGGCGTGCGTAGGCTGGGTGCGATATAAGCCGCTGCTTCTATATATTACGCAGCGCGAGCGCTACGAAGAAAGAATTCAGCAAATGCGCGAAAATTTAGCGAAAACCATACCTGCCGTCAGCGCGTATTTTCATCACGCGGGCTTTGGCGGCATACCCGGCGAATTGAACAGCTTCGACAGCAACGTGCGCGAACATTACCGCGCGTTTATGCAAATGCAGAACTCCTGGGCGGTGCTGCGTGATTATGCGGCACAGTACGGTATACATCGGCTTACAAAGCCCGCAATTTAAACAGACGCCGCACGTTTAGAAGACTGCGCATATAGTCCGCATATAGTAGACTATCAGAGCGGAAAGGCCGGTGCGCATATGGATTTGGAATCCACCGTTCATAAGCTATGGATCGATTACCTTGTTTGGATTCGGGATTATATTTATTTACTTATGACGCGCCGGGACGGCATGCAGTATGTGCAGGATAGGCTGACGCGGCTCACAAATGAGATTTCAGCTTTCTTTGCCCCGTTTTATGGCGAGCAGGTTGCCAATCAGTTCGGCGATCTATTAAATCGTCATGTCGACCTGATCGCGCAGTACACAGCCATCGTACATTCCAATGAAACGCCGGAACCGTTAAGGGATGCATTGTACGCGAATGAAGACGACATGGCGAAACTGTTTGCGTCAATCAACCCGTATTGGGACGAAGCCGCCTGGCAAAAGCTGCTTCAAAATTTATCCTATCTTGAGGAAACCCTGATATGGGCGCTGCATCGAAACGGATATGGGGAAGCCATCGCGAAGTATGATGATATCTACGCCAACATCGACAACATCATCGACTATATGCTAGACGGACTCATCAAACAGTTTGGCTCCACTCCGTCACAAGGGCCGACCGGATGATATAGCTAATTTTATAAGAGGTATCGCCGCCTCTAGGGGCGGCGACGATAATTTTTTATACAGGGGGGCTAATCGGCTGCAGCCGCTTAGCCCCCCTGTACCCCGTAAGGACAAACTCCTGTGTTATGCACCCCTCTTTGAGACTATCATAATAAACTCGCAGAGATGCATAGCAAGCGACAACTCTTAGGGGAGGCGAGGGGGCTTTGCCCCCTCCCAATAAAAATATATCGTCGACGCCTACATAGGCGGCGATACCTCTGCTCAGAACTCCTTTTTGTATAACGGTGAACATGATTTTCCAGTAATATCAAATTAAGATCAAAATAAGATCAAGCTGCCCCCGAAATCGACAATTCGTGCAGATTTCGGGGCATTTCATGCACATTTTCCCCCAACACCGGTATATTATCTTATCATATACATCAAATTTAAAAAATGGTATTGTTATGAAGTCACTGTATCATTTTCACAAGTGAAAAACACAAATTAAGGAGATTTATGAAGAAGCTCGTATCATTCCTTCTTTGCCTGCTGATGCTGCTCGCATCGCTCAGTGGCTGTTCAAGTCAACCCGCGGCCGCCCCTGAAGAGACCGCCGCACCCGCCGAAACTCCGGCCGCGGCGGAACCCGCAGTTGCCGAGCCTGGCACATGGGCCATCTACTGGTATCTGTGCGGTACCGATCTTGAAACCGAAGGCGGCGCGGCCACCAACGACCTCAACGAGCTGCTGCAGGTGAAACTGCCCGAGAACGTGAAGGTCATCATACAGACCGGCGGCACCGAAACCTGGCAGAACGAAGTCGTGGACCCCAACTATATCGAGCGATTCGTATACGATTCGACCGGCTTGCAGAAGGTTGCGCAGCTTCCTTTGAGCAGCATGGGCGACCCCGCTACTCTTTCTGACTTCCTTTCCTTTGCATCCACCAACTATCCCGCTGAAAAGCAGATGATGCTGTTCTGGAATCACGGCGGCGGATCGGTATCCGGCGCGGCGTTCGATCAGCTTTACGAAAACGACTCCCTGACGCTTGCCGAAATGTATCAGGCGTTCGGCTCCGTATTTACGCCTTCCGCCGAAAACCCGCCTTTTGAGGTCATCGGCTTTGATACCTGCCTCATGGCCACACTGGATACGGCCTATACCTTCTCGGATCTCGGCAAATACCTCGTCGCATCCGAAGAAGTGGAGCCGGGCAACGGCTGGAACTACACCGGCTTTGTGGGCGCTCTTGCAGAAAATACCCAAATGACCGGCGCGGAGCTTGGGCAGGTTATCTGCGACAGCTACGTGAAGGGCTGCGAAGACGTGGGCACGCAGGACAGGATCACGCTGTCCGTCACCGATCTTTCCAAGGTGCAGCCGCTTCTGACGGCGTATGACAACATGGGCAAGGAAGCGCTTTCCTACGCGTGCGCCGATCCTTCCTTCTTTGCGGATTTGGGCCGCAGCGCGGGCAAAACGGAAAACTACGGCGGCAACACGGACGATCAGGGTTACACCAACATGGTCGACCTTGGCGATCTTGCGCGCAACAGCGCCAATATACTGCCTGAAAACCAGAGCGCAGTGCTTTCTTCTTTGGAAGATTGCATCGTCTATAAGGTAAACGGCCCCTACCGGCAGCAGGCCACCGGCCTTTCCTGCTACTATTCCTACAACGGCGACGTGGACGATCTCAACGGGTTCATCACGGCCAGCCCCAGCGCAGCGTTCAAATATCTGTACGCGTATGAAATCACGGGCACGCTGCCTGAGGACGGCATGGAGTATATCTCCGAGATGCAATACGAAGAGCTGCCCGAAATCCCGACCATTGAAAACGCCAACCTGCAGGACGCGCCGCTGACCGTGGACGACGAAGGCTATGCCGTGCTCGATATCGGGCCGGACAACGCGAGTATTCTGACCGGCGTGTATTTTGAGCTGTTCTATGCTGATATCGACAGCGACACCATGTACCTGCTCGGTCGCGACAACGATATCATCGCCGATTGGGAAACCGGCGTGTTCAAGGATAACTTCCGCGGCGTGTGGGGCGCGATCGACGGCCATCTCGTATACATGGAGCTCAACTACGAGGGTGACGATTACAACCTGTACAATGTCCCCATACTCATCAACGGCGAAGAATACAACCTGAGCGTGGCGTATAGCTTCACGGATGAAGCGTATTTCATACTCGGCGCGAATAAGCCCATCGATGAAAGCGGCATGGCGGATAAGAACCTTGTGCAGCTCAAAGAGGGCGACGAAATCACCACGCTGCATTATTCCATGCCCATTTCGGGGGAATCGACCGAGCTGACGCAGGTGCAGGTGGATACCTTCACCGTGACGGCGGATACGAGCTTTACGGAAATGGATATGGGCGACGGCACGTTCGTGATGGTATTTGAAATGACGGATATCAACGACAACACGGCGACATCTGAGACGGCGGTGTTCACCGTGGAAGACGGAGCGATCACAACGTCTGTCGGCATGTAAATTTTACGAGCCGGGTTTTATAGCAAGGGGCTGTCTCAGATGAGGCAGCCCTTTTTATAGGTATCGACGCCTATTTATAAAGTGGGAGGGCTTTACGCAGTTCGCAATGGTCGCGCTTTGTCGCGGCATGTGCCGCTTCCTTGCGTTCCCTTGCTCACTGGTCTTTCGCTGCGCTTCGTCCTCCACTGGAGGCGCGCAGCTCCGACTCCCCGCGCCCCCTAGAGAACGACTGACACATATCGCGTGCTAAGCACAAAATATGTTCTTTTCTAACCGTTGGATAGAGGTCGCGGGAAGTCAAACCCTACCACCACTTGTAGCTAAGTTGCATTTTGGTAAGTAGCCGCAAATAATTCGAAACCTTCGGGGGGCAGGGGGGCGGAGCGGCCAGAGCCGCAACGCCCCCCTGTATAAAAAATATTCGTCGCCGCCTATAAAGGCGTCGATACCTTATGCTTACCCCAGCGCAACCACAAGCGCGCCCGCAAGCGCAATCAGCAGCCCAATTCCGCAAAGTATGAGATCCGCTTTGTTGCTTGTTCCCTTTTTATTGATCTCCTGCGGCCGATTGGGGTTATACAGCACATCGACCACCTGCCCGGTCTGGTAAGAGGACGTGTACGCCTTTGCCAGTTTCGTTTCGTATACGCCGCCCTCGGCTTCGTAGCGCACCCGCGCGATATACTCCCTTGTTCGCACGCCGTTGTTTCTGCGGTCTCTTTCCACGACCTCCGTAATGATCCCCTGTGCGGTCTCTGTACAGCGTTTCCTCTTAATTGTGCGGATGAGTATGTTAGAAAGTGTGACGAGAATGAAAATGACCCCGACAAGTAGCAACACAACGGCCGTGATATCCATAGGAACTCTCCTTTCATAGACATGCGCGTAATAAAATGCGGTCATTCATAGATATTCATCCGAATGTGGCGGTACGCATAAGAGATGCTCCATTATAAAACGTGAACAGGTTTGACGGGCCGGGGGGAGTACGTGCTGACGGCATGTTCCAGAAACCGGGTCGTCGTAAAGTGCCGGGGCGCTATTTCTATAAAAAAGGCTCCGTGTTCCTGTCTTAGCTTAGAACTACGGAGCCTTTTTTATATTGTATTTTATATCCTCACACACCCATTTTCGTACAGGGGCACGATTTCCGTTTTATCCTCTTCAAAACAGAACGTCAGATCGTCCGCAAACCCGATTTCCTTCAGATGTTTGTAATGCGTCGTCACGGAAAGATCCGCCTCGCCGCGCTTGTACGCGCCATATACCAGCAGGCACACGCGCGCAAAATCGTTGAGCTGCGGTTCGTCGCTCATATTCTCCATAATGGCTTTGAGCACGCAGCCCGCCGCCACGATATCATCCGCGGAGGATTCGTTGAGCGTCCCCGCGCACAGCACCACGATATCCCTTTCTTCCCGCACAGCCGCTTTTGCCGCAGCCGTCGCATTGCGCATGCTGCCTATATATAGCTTCGCGGCGCCGCGCGCAGCGTGTATGGCGACAGTGCCGTTGGTCGTGCTCATGACAACGGATTTTCCCTTCACCGCATCCTCGGTGAACTCCAAGGGCGAATTGCCCAGATCAAAATCCGGCAGCTTCAAGCCGCCGCGTTCGCCCGCGAGTATGCTTTCCCGCCTGCCGAGGTGACCCATATAGGCGATTACCTCGCTCGGGTCCCGCGCGGGAATGACCTGTTTTGCGCCGTTTCTGAGCGCTTCCACCATGGTTGTAGTTGCGCGCAGTACGTCCACCACGATGACTGTTTTACCGTAAAGCTGTTTTTCCGTAATTGCCCCAGGGAAGGGATAGGCCAATACCTGCATGCTTGCTCCTTAAAGACATTTGTATCGTCATACAGTATAGCATACTTACAGGAATTTGAAAATGCCGTTGAGGCCATGTGTTCATCCAATTATTACCTATTAGAGACACTGTTACATATATTCTTTTTGTGATGTACGTGACTTGTGCGTGTAACAGACCTACACAGTGATGAATAGTATGAACTATACAAAGGAGGTGAAACACATGTCAAATAACAGACGCCGCAGCAGTCGTTCGGATACCAGCTGGCGCCGTTCGGATACCAGCTGCCACTGTTCGAATACTTCGGAAGAACAGCGGCACGTACACGAATTTGTAGGCAGCACACAGTTTGCCGAGGAAGGGGACGACAGGCATAACCATAGGTTTGCCGGTGTCAGCGGCGAAGCGATACGCAAAGGTCGCAGCCACGTCCATTGCATTAGAACAAGTACGGATACTTTTGAAGACCATCATCATGAAATCTGCCAGGAGAGCGGTCCTGCGATATTCGTAAATGACGGATCCGGATGCAAGCACATCCATTTCGTGGATGGCAGGACTTCAAGGAACGACGGCCACCGTCACGGTTTTGATTTCGCTACCCTCATTGAAAACCCGACGCAGGAATAAAAATATTTTCTTTTTGCGCCGGTGCGGATGAAAAACGCAGAACACTGCACAAACAGCAAAAAGCTGTGCCGCACGCACGGCCAAAACGCCCATACAAGAAAGCCACACATACAAAAAGCCAATATAATAAGCCGCGCCAGCCCCGCGGCTTGTTTATTATTCGCTCTCATTGTACTTTTTTGATATACAGGTTGTTTTTACAAGGTATCGCCGAGAGAATTCTTAAGGTATCGCCGCCTTCGGCGTCGACGATTATTTTTATATGTGGGGAGGCTTTGCCTCCCCACGCCCCTCCAGAGAAACGCTGCCCCAATTTGCACAATTCGCCACAAAGTACACAAAAGCCTTCGGGGGGACAGGGGGGCGGAGCGGCCACAGCCGCGACGTCCCCCTGTAAAAAGAAGTTTCGTTGCCGCCCAAGGCGGCGATACCTGTAACCTTACCCGAACAACCAATTACATACCACAATGCTCGCAATCACCGCCACCAACGAAGCCATCAGCGCCACGGGCAGCGTAAACCGCGTTTTCTGTATGCCGACCGATCCGAAATACAGCGCGAGCGTATAAAATATCGTCTCCGTAGACCCCATCATGGTGGCCGCCATCAGCCCCAGCATGGAGTCAACACCGTAATTTTTGAACACGTCCGCCACGAGCGCGAGCGACGCGCTGCCCGATAGCGGACGCAGCAGCGCCATGGGCAGCAGCTCCGGCGGCATGCCTATGGCGGAAAGCGGACCGGAAATGACGGATATAAGCGCCTCAAGCGCGCCGCTCGTGCGCAGCAGCTGTATGGATATGAGCATGGCGGCCATATAGGGCAGCACGCGTAAAAGCACGGGCAGGCCTTCCATAGCCCCTTCCACGAACGCTTCGTATACATTCACACGCTTGATAACGGCGTACAGCACCACGGCGGCAGCCAGCAGCGGTATGATCAATGCGCTCATCTGCGTCTCACCAGCATGCGGCAGATGAGGATGGTCAGGCCCGTCGCGATTGCGGAGGACAGTATGGAGGGCAGCACGATCGCACCGGGCTGCTGCGAGCCCAGCGCCGCGCGCATGCCGATCATGGTGGTGGGCAATATCTGCAGCGCGGACGCGTTGACGGCGAGGAACACGCACATGGCGTCCGTCGCGCGCGTTTTATCCGGATTGTGCTTCTGCATGAGCCGCATGGCCTCAAGGCCGAACGGCGTTGCCGCGTTGCCCATGCCCAGCATGTTGGCCGCAACATTGAGCGTAATCGCGCCCGTCGCCTCGCCCGCGCCGGGGAACAGCCACTCGCACGGGCGTCTGAGCCGCTTGGAAAGCGACTCGATCAAGCCGGCGCGCTTGGCGATATTGAGAAGCCCCATCCACAGCATATAGGAACCGGCCAGTGTGACGCAGAGTGTGACACTTTGCTGCGCGCCGTCGAGCATGGCGGCAATCGCCGCGTCCCCGCCAAAACGCGCAGAAGTCCATATGGTGCCTATGCAGAACAATATGCACCAAATCCAGCTCATCATACAGCACAATCCCCCATATATTGAACTAAATACCGTATCAATTTACAGAATATCCTTATTCTCCGTGACAATTATATTGACTGATTGTAAGAATTATGTGTATTATGGATAGTATATGGGAGGTTCAGCCTGCCTCCGAATTTTATGATAGAGAAAGGACACCACAGTATGAAATCAACGGGCATCGTTCGCAAAATGGACACCCTCGGGAGGGTCGTGATCCCCATCGAACTGCGCAGGACACTGGGCATCGACGTAAAGGACTCCATCGAAATCTTCGTCGACAAAGAGACCATCATTTTGAAAAAGTATCATCCGGCCTGCTTCTTCTGCGATAATGCGAATGATCTGGTAAGCTTCCAGGGCAAGAACATTTGCCAGGAATGTCTCGAAAAGCTAAAAGAGCTGCAATCCTAAAAAGAAGGCCGTCGAGTAACAAAGGCTACCGTTCATGAATATGAATTGCAGCCTTTTGTTTTAAGACAAGCTGGTATGAGTGTTCAATCATAAATAGGGCCATCCGTTCCATACTGTTGTTTCATACGTTACTCTATAAACGCCGCAAAAGAGCGGCGTTTTTTTTATTGATATATGCATAACTGTCATGGAAGGTACATATACTATTTAGTTCGGGTGGTATAAAGGCAACTCTGCCATAAGGGGCGGTGAAGCATTTTTTATTGCGGAAGAATTCCGGTTTTAATGCCTCGTGAACGCTGATAATAGCATAATGCAATGCATACTATTCCATAAGTCTACTGAGAGGATGGGCATTATGGAGCGTCGTAGAATAGCATTACCCCCAAGGGTTCAGCTCTCAAATGTCATTCATGAGATTTTTATAGAAATCAATCGTTTGATCAGGGCCTATATCAATACCACTTTATATAATATTGGGGATCAAAATAGAAAGCTCGCTATCAGCGCGAATTTGGAAAAAATCGCACAAGAACTGCGAGACTTCTTGATACAATATTATAGCGATGAAATTGCCGACCATATAAAAGCTGATTTTTTGGCTTTTATTGACCACATCAAACAATTGATCGAAGCATATGCAACTGGGGATGAAAACGCAGTAATTAAAACTAGAAATGAGTTGTATTATCTTGCGAACATAAATGCTCGTAATTATGCTGAAATAAACCGCGACTTAAATAGAGAAGCGCTGCAATCTATGTTATATGCATTCATATATTCAGTCGAAAATCAAATCGTAGGCATATTGAATCAGGATTATGCAAAAGATATTGAACAATATGAGAATTTTAATGACATTACATATGGGTTGGCAGATGAAATTACCTATGGCATACTCAGGCAATTCTATTCCGGTGAAACGCAATGAGTATCGGCGCATAATGCGCCGACGATCATTTTTATAAGGGGGCTAAGGCGGCTGCGGTCAACTTTGATAATCGCATGAAGCTATGCATAGTATTCCATAGGTTCACTGAAAGGATGTGTATTATGGAGCATCGCGGCGCATTACCCCCAAGGGTTCAGCTCTCAAATATCATTCATGAAATTTTTATAGAAATCAATCGTTTGGTCAGAGGGTATATATCTACTACTTTATTCAAAATTGGGGACCAGAGTAGCAAGGCCGCTATCAGCGCGAATTTGGAAAAAATCGCACAAGCCCTGCGAAACCTATTTATTCAATATTATAGCGATGAAATTGGCAATCAGTTAAAAGCTGATTTTTTGGACTTTATTGACCGCATCAAACAATTGATTGAAGCGTATGCAAACAGGGATGAAAACGCAGTCATCAGAATTAGAAATGAGCTGTATTTTCTTGCGAACACATATGCTCGCAATTACGCGGTAATAAACCGCTACTTTAATAAAGAGACCCTGCAATCATTGTTTTACGCATATATCAATTCAGTCGAGAATCAAGTCGTAAGCATATTGAATCAGGATTATGCAAAAGACATTGAAGAATATGGGGTAATGAATGACATTGGATACCGGTTGGCAGATGAAATTACCTATGGCTTACTCAGGCAATTCTATTCCGGAGATACGCAATAAGGTATCGCCGCCTTTGGGCGTCGACGATTAATTTTTTACAGGTGGGCGTCGCGGCTCTGGCCGCTCCGCCCCCTGTGCCCGCTAGGAATTCGCTGGCTGAAGTCGCATTTACAAGCAAACGATGAAGGAGATGAGAATTTGAAATTCAAAGATTTCTTAATTGATGATGCAGATATCGCCGCATAAATGCGGCTACTGAGAGGATGGGCGTTATGGAGCATCGCATCGCAGCATTACCCCCAAGAATACAGCTCTCAAATTCCATTCATAGGACTTGGGTAGATATAGATCTTTTGATCAGAGGCTATATCGTTACCACTTTATTCAATATTGGAGGACAGGCAAGCAAGGATGCAATAAACGCAAATCTTGAAAGAATCGCGGAGGAGCTGCGAAACTTGCTCGTTCAATATTATAACGATGATATTGCCGATCTGATGAAAGCAGATTTTTTAAATTTTATTGATCACATTAAACAATTGATCGAAGCATACGCAAACAGGGATGAATACGCAGTTATCAGAAATAGAAGTGAACTCTATTCTCTTGCAAACACATATGCGCAAAATTATGCAGTGGCAAACCGCTACTTAAATAGAGCCGCCATACAAAAATTGTTTTATGAATTAATAAATTCTGTTGAGAATCAAATCATAAGCATACAGAATCAGGATTTTGAAAGAGACATTGAAGAATATAAGGCGTTTGTAGATATTGGATTTCAGTTGGCAGATGAATTCGCCTATGGCATACTCAGACAATTTTATCCCGGATATACGCAATAAGGTATCGCCGCCTTTGGTGTCGACGAATTATTTTTATACAGGGGGGGCTAATACGGCTGCGGCCACTTAGCCCCCCTGTACCCCCGGAAGAGTGTTTGGGTTTTGCTCATCCGCAGAAGTGCTTCGTTCCAGCTCTCCGCGTCTATTAAGTAAGCCAACTTATTATAAGGCGGCTTTCTTTGACGCAAAATGCGGTTATTTTGCCAATGATACAGCGAATTGTCGAAAATAACGTTTCTAATATTAAAAAGCGCGGCCTTAGGCCGCGCTTCCTTCATTGTTCATTTTCCATTGTTCATTGTTCATTTTGCGTTTATGCGAAAATTCTCACCGGCAAAATGAGATAGTAATACGCTTCTCCCTGCGTGGGCCGGACGACGCAAGGACTGACGTTGTTGTTCATATCGAGGAATATCTCGTCGTCGTCGAGCGTCTTCAGCACATCCGCAAAATACCGTGCGTTGAACGCGATCTCGATAGGGTCGCCGTTTAGATGCATAGCGATTTCTTCGTCGATTCTTCCCAAAGCGCTGTTGGCTGTCAGCTTGAGCAAATCTTCCGATACCGAGAAGCGCACCAGATTGTTGCTGCCTTCGCGTGCCATGAGCATGGCGCGGTCAATGCTTTCCAACAACTCGTCGCGGTTGATGCGAACGCGAGTCAGATGCTCAGAAGGCAGTATGCTTCTGTATTTGATAAAATCGCCGTCTAAGAGCCTGCTGACGATGCGCGTATGCCCCATGTTGATCAGCAGATGCGTGGGCGAGAACTGCACTTCCACAGCGTCTTCCACATCGAGCAGTGTGCGCGATATCTCTAAAAACGATTTTGCGGGCACGACGGCTTCTTTTCTATCCGCATTGACATTGACGCCGTACCGTCTGAGTGCCAACCGGAAACCATCAAGAGCGACCATTGTGAATATGTTCTGCTCCAGCTCGCACAGCACGCCCGTTAAAATGGGTTTGCTTTCTTCCTGCGCAGTGGCGAACACTGTCTGGCGGATCATATCCTTAAGCGCCTTTTGGGGCATGCTCAAAGAAGTGGTTTTTCCGACCACTGCCATGTCCGGATATTCCCTTGGTTCCATGCACTGCAGTTTTGTGACAGCGCGGCCGGCTTTCATTGTCATGGTATGGCCGTCCAGCTTTAAATCCACCGTTTCACCGGGGAATTTGCGCGCCATTTCCGCGAACAATCTGCCGGGCAGTACTGTGGCGCCTTCTTCTTCCACCGTCGCGGGGACTGTGCATTCGATCTGTAAAGAAAGGTCGGAGCAGCGAAGCAGCAGCCCCTCCTGTGAAGCGCATAAGTATATGCCCTCCAAAACCGGCAATGCAGGTCTTGATGAAAGTGATTTGATTACCGTTGCGATGCCGGCATTGAGCGTTTTTACATCCAGTATGAGACGCATGAGCTTCCCTCCTCAGCGGCGGCGTTTGTTTGCCGCCTGTATATTCAAATCCGCGCGAGTGTTTTTTTGCCCCACTTGTGCACAGCTCCTTTGCTTACACCCGTAGTAATAGTATAGGAGTCGTAGCAGAAGTAGTAGTAGGCACTGCGGATATTGTGCAAAACCCGGTTTTGGCGTGACGCCGTCAGCCAAACCGCCTGTTGAAAGCGCTGTGTACAACCTATGCATAACTTACCCGCCTGTACACAATGCACACACAGTGCACATTGCGCACATTTCCCGCACACACTACGCACAGCGCGTGTGCACAGATTGTGGATATGCAGGGGTGTATGGACGACGGGGCGGATACGCCGGGGGCTTTGCCCCCGGTCCCCCACCAAAGGGACACGTCCCTTTGGAAACCCAAGCCGCAAACGTCAATAGACGTTTGCGAGGGAGATACAATATTCAAAGTATGCCTGACGGGGAAACCAAGTTTCCCCATATCATTATAATATAGAATCCTTATGTTAATACAATAGATTGCGAATGAAAAAATCCTGTGACGTTTGGGTAAGCGCAATGTAAGGCTTTATTCTCCCCCTCAAAGCGGCTGTGCCGCTTTGATTTTAGGGATTCTCAAGGGACAATGTCCCTTGAGCGGGAGCTCGAGGGCAGAGCCCTCGTACGTGCTATCCTCACTGCGCCATCAATCTCTTTTTCAGATCCGCTATAGTGGAAGCGAGCGCGGCGTCGACCTTCAGCTGTTCGGTGATTTTCTCGTGCGCGTGCATGACTGTGGTGTGGTTGCGCCCGCCGAATACCTCGCCGATCTTGGGCAGGCTCCAATCCGTCATGCAGCGGGAAAGATACATGGCGATCTGGCGCGGGAACGCGACTTCCTGATCCCTGCGCTTGGCGGAGAACGCGTCGACAGACAGGCTGTAGTACGCGGCGACGGTTTCCTGTATGATCTGCGGCGTCAATACGCGCGGCGCGTCGTCGGGGATCATATCCTTCAACGCGGCGGCGGCGACGCGGATATCGAGCTCTACGCGGTTGAACTTGGCGTAGGCCACAACGCGCGTGAGGAAGCCTTCGAGCTCACGGATGTTCGACTGTACGCGCTCGGCGATGAATTCAAGCACCGCGTCGGGCACGAGTATGTTTTCTTCGTTGGCGCGCCGCTTTAAAATCGCAATACGCGTTTCAAGATCCGGCGGCTGGATATCCGCAATAAGCCCCCATTCAAAGCGGGAGCGTAACCGTTCCTCGAGCTGCGCGATTTCGCGGGGCGGCTTGTCCGAGCTGATGACGATTTGCTTGTTGGCGGTGTGCAGCGCGTTGAATGTGTGGAAGAACTCTTCCTGCACGCCCTCTTTGCGCGCGATGAACTGAATATCGTCCACCATCAGCACATCGACATTGCGGTACCGGTTGCGGAATTCCCGGTTGCGGTTAGAGGAGATCGACTGTATCATTTCGTTGGTGAATGTCTCGCTGGTAACGTACATGACGCGCGCGCGCGGGTTCTGTTCGCGCACGTGGTGGCCGATGGCGTGCATTAAGTGCGTTTTGCCCAGTCCCACGCCGCCGTACAGGAACAGCGGGTTATATGCCTTGGCGGGGTTCTGCGCCACGGCGATAGCGGCGGCGTGCGCGAAATAATTCGAGCCGCCGATAACGAACGTATTGAAGGTATACTTGGAAAACAGATTGCAGGAATAATCGCCCGCTTCATCGCGGACATAATTGCCGCGGTCGCCGGGCAGCACGATCTGCACGGTTTCGACGGCGTTGTGTGCGCGCGCGGCGCAGGTACGGATGGTGACGATATAAAATGTCTCGATGGTGGACTGAATCATTTCGTTGGGCGCCTGCAGTACGAGCGTTGATCCCACGAGCGCAAGCGGCGATAGCACATCGATAAACGTGTTATAGCTGACGCCGTTGACTTCCGCCCTGAGCAGCTCGCAGGTACGCTGCCAGATCGCCTTTGCCTGATCCATTCAAGTCCCCCGTTCCCATACTAAAACCCGGGCGTATGCGCCCGGTGCATTTTGCCGCTAAAAAAACCGCCCGCGAGCGGATGGGACATACACCAGTGACAGCTGTATGTCCTTTTCAGATATGATAACAAACCGGCAGGCAAAAAACAAGGTAAACTTGGGTGTATAGGGGCATTGCGGCGCATATCGGGAATAATTCTGAGAACCAAAAACCCAAGTAAAACGGGCGATTTGCGCGTGCGGCACACTGGATAAAAATTGGAAATATCCGGCAGAGATAAAGTGCTGCTGCATTGTCTTATGCGAAACTTTGTAAATATCAGTTATTGATATACCTGTCGGGTGGTTCAAGGTATCGCCGCTTCAGCGGCGACGATAATATTTTATTGCGAGGGGGCTTCGCCCCCTCGCCTCCCCCAAGAACGGGTACTTGCTATGCACCCCTGCGAGTTTATTTTGATCGTCATGCAAAGGGGGGCGTACTACGCAGGGTTTTGTATTCTTGGGGGGACAGGGGGCTAAGCGACAAGAGCCGTTAGCACACCTGTATAAGAATATGGCGATGCCCACAGACGTTAATTGTTGTGAATAGCCGTTTGTATTCCTGCCGGGTGGTTCAAGGTATCGCCGCCTCAGCGGCGACGACTATTTTTATTGCGAGGGGGCGAAGCCCCCTCGTCTCCCCCAAGAACGGTACTTGCTATGCACCCCTGCGAGTTTATTGCTATACACGCCAATCGTTCTCTCATCCGGGGGATAGGCTGCGATACCAATTCGATCCCCGGTATACAGTCAATCGTATTCACTTAAGGGGGAACAGTGGGGCTAAAGCGGCCAAAGCCGCTTAGCCCCACTGTATAATAATATTCGTCGCCGCTAATAAAGCGGCGATACCTTAAAAATCTCCCGCCGTGTTTTTAACCCGATTGGAAATGGTAAATATAAAATGACCTACATACCGAAAGGGGAATTGACTATGGCTTCCGAGAACGAAACAAACGTCAGATTTATCTGCCCCGTCTGCAACGTATCGATGGATCACACCTATACGCAGGCAGAGCTGATCAACAGCAAAGCGCTCGAATTCGCCTGTGAGCGCTGCGGATCATCCTGCACGCCAACCCCCGCCGCCTTGGACGCAGCAGAAAAAGACACCATCGCGCAGATGAAGAAGGACTTTGCTGATAAACATTAAATAGTACTGACATATCGCCGTTATAGGTTTTATTCGCTCGCGGGCGGCGTGTACGCCGCGAGCGCAAAGCCTTGCCGGGCCAAGGCTTTCCTTGCAGAGACCGCCGACCGCGCAGTGCGCAGGCGGTCTCTGTAAGGTAGTCAAAGCTGAAGGCTTTGACATTGCACCTTGATGAAATGCCGAAAATCCAAGGATTTTCGACGAAGTTCAAAACAGTGCCACCGGCACTGTTTTGAAATAAAAAGCCGCCCGTTAACGGGCGGCTAACATGCCGGCGCAAGGAAACATGATCTCGCACCGTACACACAGGAGGCTATCCTTATCATAACAATAATGCCAATACGTGTAAATGTCGAACGATGTCGATTTTCAATATTTGTTTTTCAGTCATTTCAAACATCCCCAAATACTCTTAAATAGCTTTATCAATTCTTCGCTTTGCGCTGCCGCTGCATTCACAGGATGCAGTCTGCCTGCTGAGGCGTTCAGGCAGAAATGCCCCGAATTTGCCGCCGGGCCTGGCTTCTGTTACAATCTGGGTAAGCAATCAATCTACAAAGGAGCGGCGGCAATGAACATACTCGTGTTATCCGGCAATCCCAAGAAGGACGGGCTTTGCCAATCGGTGATCGACCAGGCAGTGGCGGGCGCGCACGACGGCGGCGCAAATGTGGAGGAGATCCGCCTGTGCGAAAGTAAGCTCGTACGCTGCGCCGTATGCGGCGACGGCTGGGGAATCTGCAAGGCGCAGCATATCTGTGTCTACGGTAAAGATGGATTCGCCGAAATCAGCGAAAAGGTCGCCCAGGCCGACGCGGTGATCATCGCCACGCCGGTGTATTGGTGGGAGGTCTCCGAAGCGCTCAAAAGTTTTATGGATCGGTTCCGCCGCTGCAATTTCGGGGAAAAGGGCAGGCTTTCGGGCAAGCAGACGCTGCTCATCGCATCGGCGGGCGGCACCGGCAACGGGATATTGCACTGCATGGAGCAGCTGGAACAATTCTGTAAGCATACGGGCGCGCCCGTATTCGATATGATCGGTGTGAATCGTTGGAGCGGCGATTATAAACGCGCGATGGCGTATGCGGCGGCAAAGGCTATGGCGCAGGGAAGGAAGAACGGGGATAGCCTGTAAAAGAGGAAACCGCCGCCCCATGGGCGGCGGTTTTGAGGATATCCACGATATCCAGTCGGCTGGTTTTAGGTATCGGCGCATACGCCCTCGGCGGGTAATGCCTCCTCAGCTTATGCGTACAGTTCTTTGAGATCGTCGAGCGTAAAGGAAGAACGGGTATCCTTATCGAGCGCCTTTTCACCGGGGATGGAGACCTGCCCGCCGCCATACGTCAGCACGAGCGTAATATCCGAATGATTGGCCAGAGTCCGCATAACGAAGCGCGGCATATCCGTCAATGTGCCCAGATCCACCTGCACGACGCTGTTTTCCTGTGCGGCGCAGATAAGCGCGCAGACCTGTTTCCAGAACGCAAATTCCGCTGCATTCTGCTTTGTGGAGTTGCTCTCCCCGCCGGAGGATATATGGCCTATAAAGTAATAAATGGTGCCATTCCAGATCCGGGGAGAATACGACTCGCCCATAAATTCCGGCAATCCTTTTCCAATCCCGGCGGTGATGGTGATGTTGTCGTCGCCATAAGAGGCATCCCCGTTGGTATAGTGAAGAACTTCTTGGCTATTTGTTGTGGTGATAAAAAAACCGTATGTCTGCCCGGGCTTTAACTGCAAATCATCAATATCCAGCGAAGTGGGAAGTCCTACTCCGTTGGAAGAAACCGCGTGAGTTCCCAGCGACGTCCAGCCCTCTGCGGAGTATTCGCCTGCCTCATAACTTCCATCCCGATAATATACTTTGACATTGATCGTTTCACCCGAGTTGCTGAGGTTGATATCAAACCCTCGGATGGTCACTTCGTTGTTCTCGGACACGACGACGTTGAACATGTTTCCGGATTGCGAGTTGCCGCCTTCAAATGTCGTGGTCAGAGATTGCTGATCCTCCGCGAGCGCGGCCTGCGAGAAAAGGCACAGCACCAACAGGGAAGTTAGAACAAATGAAACGATCTTACGTAATTTCAAAAATGCTACCTCCAACTTCTTTCAAATTTGGCTATTCCGGCCTGCATCCGAGCAGATACTGTGCTCGCTTTTTAGCCGGTTGCACGCTAAAATGATAGACCGGTACTCATATTATAGAAGAATAACATGGCAATATAGAGTTTAACGGAATTTGTCTGTGTATGCAAGAATTCGCTCCGGCGCAAGTTCCGATGCAGGATGGGGCTGCTGCTTAAAGGGCGGGCCTGATTTACGAGTTATGCATAAGGTTGCTGCGCATATTGTGAATAACAGCTGCCGCCGCGGACGGATTGCATAGCCGGCATTCATCGCGGGAAAAGTATGGGCAAAAGCAGGGAGGAAAAATGCTATGTCCAATGATTACCCCATCGCAAAAATCAATAAAGAAGATATCCAGAAGATCATAGAAGCGGAACAGAGGCTCAAAACCGCAGGCGGCAAGGACGTCATACTCATCGCGTATGAAGGGGATTGACTGGATGGAAACTGCCAGAGGCAGTGATGGAAAAAGGACCCGCGCCGTCACAAGGCTGCG
The DNA here is from genome assembly GCA_964440115.1 of uncultured Oscillospiraceae bacterium. Classification (GTDB taxonomy): domain Bacteria; phylum Bacillota; class Clostridia; order Christensenellales; family CAG-138; genus JAEWWD01. The sequence continues at coordinate 187,377 of CAYTPV010000008.1, forward strand.
GGTCTTTTGTGCATAACTATCTGATGTGATGCCGGGTGGTTGCAAGGTATCGGCGCATACTGCGCCGACGAGAATTTATTTTATTTAATAGCGGGCGGGCTTACGCAGTTCGCAATGGTCGTATACGTTGCAGTAGGGGCTGCATCCGTATACTTCCTTGCTCACTGGTCTTCTCGTGCCCGGGGCATTCGCAACCAAATGCCCGTTTCAGCCTGCGAACAATTCACAGGGTTGTTCGCTGCCTGCGGCATCGGCCTCAACCCCGCTTTTTTCGCCACAGGCGGCGCTCGGCTCCGACTCCCCGCTCCCCCTAGGGGATCAAAGCGCTATGTAAATCGTGCATAAGCCATTTGCTTATACCTATGCTACGTATTTCAACGGAGCTGGATCAAGTAAGGAGCACTGGGGGGAACGTAAGTTCCCCCCAGTATAGAAAAATATTCGTCGACGCCCCAGAGGGCGGCGATACCTCTATAGATTTTTCTTAAACGCCTCCAACATGACCGGCTTGGTCATGCCGTACTCACGTATGGGCAGAACGTATCCTTTGTCGTTGATCTCGAATGCACTGAAATACGCTTCGTCGGTCAGCCGATAAATACCTTTTGCATCCTTCTTCAGGAACAGCACATACGAGCGGCCTTTTTCCAGCACGTCCGGCATGGCTGTGACGCTGATGGTGCCCTTAAGCGAGCCGCGAATGTTATCACCTACGGCAACCGTGTACACGCCGGGAATATCCTTGGTGGTGGGTACGCTCTTCACGACGCCCGTCAGTACGGCAGTGGATGCGACGCGAAGCGACTTAGGGGAGGCGGGGGTTTTCCCATCCGGCTCTACCCTTTGCGCAGGGTTTTTATATATGGCGGTGTTCCGGGGTGAGAAAAAGCCGCCGAGTATGCCGGCAGGGTAAAAATTGCGGTAATACAGTCTTCCAAATACTTGTTGCGCGCTACCGCAATAAAGCGCGAGCATATTGCTATCGTCATTGAAAAAATAGGTCGAAGCAAACAGCGTATCTACATATACCAGGGCGGAGCCGGTAACAACCGTAGTCCCGCGTATCATGGATTTGGCCTTTTCGTAGTCTTTCTTGTTATCGAATCGATACAACGTCAGGGATTCCCCTTCTTTGCTCAGCACGGCGCGCGTTTTTGTGGCCCGGGGCGCGCCGGAAAATACAAAACGTACTTTTTCGGTGGTGAAACCCTTCGCATCCGGAAAAACCCCGCGTATCCATTTTTCGTTGGATATCCTGATGGGGTCGCATCCGTCGCCCATGGTTACATAATCCGACCCGATGATTCGCACGCGATCTTTATACTTTGCGAAATAGGTGCGCGCGGCTTGTTCTCCGCCGTAATACACGCCAATCTCCACACAGTTGTCTTCCTCATCCACGCCACCCATGGCAAAATCAAACCCGGCCTTGCCGCTCATTTTTACGGCCTCGTCGCAGATTTTTTCTAGCTCCGCATACGTATATTTGGCATTTTTAATAGTGAGCGCGTCGGGTCTTCTCACCATGGCCCGTATCTCGTATTTTCGTGCGCTGGAAGGATTAACGAGCAGAAGTACTACGCCTTTTTGGTCTTTTGTGATGTATAGTCCAGCGAAATCAGCGTCCTCGCGAAGGACGCCGAGTGTACCGGCCGACTCTAACGCATCGTCGTATGTGAGGGCGGGGTTTTTTGCCATGGCGGGTGCGGGTAGTGCACCTATCAACAGGATTAAGCACAACAGCGCGCAGAAAAGACGTTTGGTCATGGGGGGAGTCCTCCATATACCTTTTTTTATATAACGAAGCAGAAGAGGATTTCGTTGCATATTTTATAGAAATTATGGTAACAGTTTCCGTTTAACTATCTGGCCAGGTGGTTTTAAGGTATCGCCGCCATTTGGCGGCGACGATAATTATTCTATACTGGGGGGAACTTGCGTTCCCCCCAGTGCCCCCTTCCTAAGCTTGCTCCCGAAGCTATTCATTCAGGCTCTTTCCCCACGGGGGGACAGGGGGGCTAAGCGGCCGCAGCCGATTAGCCCCCCTGTCTAAAAATATTCGTCGCCCCAGAGGGGGCGATACCTTGTTTCTAATCGTGCAATCCCCTTCCCGCGAGTATCTGCGGGATCACCTTCTCCACGCGCGCTTCTCGGGTTTTGGATTGCTTGGGTTCGGAGAAGTACAATAGATATCCCCGCTGGCGGCCGGGGGTCAGCGCGTCGAACGCCTTTTTCAGATCCGAATTTTCCTCGCACTTCTTCTGAAACTCTTCAGGGATTTCATACTCTGCCGTCGGTTTAAACTCCACTTTCAGGCCGGATTTTTCCGCCGCGATGGCTTCCTGCAGGTAGGCTTTGAGTATGAGCCGCATTGTGGATATCTCCTGCACGCCGGTGAAGCGGATCTGTCTGCTTGCCTGCGTATGCTCCGTCTGCGAGAGGAGGATGCCCTCAGGGTCGCGAAGCAGAGAGCCCCTCACAAACAGCAGCGCGCAGTATTCCTTGAATACGTGGATCAATACCACATTGCTTTTCTCAAGCGTATAGCAGGGCACGCCCCACTTGAATTCCTCGGTGAGGTCGCAGTCTAACACGATGGATCGGAGCAGCTTGAGTTCATCCCGCCACTTTTCGGATTTTTCTATATAAGCGTCGACGAGGGGGTTGAGTTCGTTTGTCATAAAGGATGGCTCCTTTCGTTTAGCGGGGATGGATGGTTTTCTGTATTACTGTTGTGCCGGGATAAGCTGAATATACACGCGCGCGGGATTTTTGAAACGGGCTTTATGCGCTGTGGGGATGGGCAACAGGTATCGCCGCCTGCTGAGGCGTCGACGAATTTCTTTTATAGTGGGGCTGTGGCGGCTGCGGCCGCACAGCCCCACTTAACCCCCGGAAGAGAGGGATGCACCGCATATAGGAAGAAACCCGTCCAAAAGATAAGCCCGCACGCCTCATCAAAAAATTACGCCCGGAATATGATTCACTGAAAGAACAGGAGGGCGATGATATGTCGATGATGCAACCCCGCGCACGAGGAATTCTTCCCAGCGATGTGGAACTCTCCAACACAATCCGTAAGGGCTGGATCAATACCGCGCGGTGGTTACGAAATTTCATATTAAGCACAGTACTTGGCCTTGGCAACCGGGATATCATCGTGCAGCGCTTGTACCAAACCGCGGATGAAGCGGCAGAGCTTTATTCGCAATATTACGGGGAAGAGGTGGGGGACAGCGTCAGAACCATTTACCAGGATTATTTCCGGAACGTTGGATCGATGATTGAGGCTTATCAGGCCGGGGATATGGCGGCGGCGGAGCAAATTCGCAGATACCTGTATGAAACAGCGGATGAACTGGCGGCACTGTTATCGAGGGCCAACCGGTTTTGGGATTATCCGACGCTGCAAACGCTGTTATATGTGCTGGTGAACAATACGGAAGATCAGCTCATTGGGATTGTCACGGGGAATTACGAACAGGAAGTTGACGCGTATGACCGATACATCGAGCAGGTATATAACATATCCGACGAGCTGACGCGCGGAATTATACAGCAATTTCGAGTGGCAAGATAATAAGGTATCGGCGCATGTGCGTTATAGAGGGGTTGTGGCGACCGCAGCCGCACACCCCCCTTAACCCCCGAAGAGAGTGGGACAGGCGCTAATGCTATTGTCGGTGAAATAGAAAACGGCTGCGGCCGTACAGCCCTCTAAACTCCCAAATACAGGGACGGCGTGTACCCGAAACAACAGGCCCATCATCAATAATTCTTGTTCAGAATATGATTTAGTCGAAAGGATAGGGAGGTGACAATATGTCTATGATGCAACCCCCCGTACCGAGAATTCTACCAAACGATGTTGAACTCTCCAACACAATCCGTAAATATTTGGTAGATACCGCTCGGTGGCTAAGAAATGCTATATTGAGCGATGTACTGGGCCTTGGCAACCGAGATACAATTGTGCAGCGTCTATACCAATCTGCAGATCAACTTGGCATATTTTTTGCTCAATATTATGGCGATCAAATAGGAAACGAAGTTAGAGAGATTTATCAAAGTTATTACAGACACATCCAATCAATGATTCAAGCTTATCTGGCCGGTAATACGGAGGCCATCGAACAACTGCGGGCTGATATGTATGAAGATGCTGATAATTTCGCGGCAATATTATCGAGAGTAAACAGATATTTAGATTATGCGACGCTGCAAGCACTATTATATGTACTTGTGGACAGCGCTGAAAATCAGATAGCTGGGATTGTGGAAGGGGATTATGACAAAGAAGTTGCTGCGTATGACCAATACATAGAACAGATATATAACATATCCGACGAAATTACATATGGAATCATAAGGCAATTTAGAGTACTCAGATAATAAGGTATCGCCGCCTTGTAGGCGTTGACGAAATTTATTGTAAAGGGGGGCTCAGCGGCTGCGGCCGCTCAGCCCCCCTTTACTCCCGGAAGAGGGGAGGCGGCTATCGCCATACTTTAATTCGAAATCTTTCTTGTTGAAGAGAGGAATTATTCAGACCAACAACACGCAGGGCATTTTCCCCAACGGGGGGACAGGGGGGCTAATCGGCCGCAGCCGATTAGCCCCCTGTAATAAAAATTCCGTCGACGCTTTACAAGCGGCGATACCTCTGACTGCCGCGCGCGAAATGGGCTCGCAATGCTCAAAGTGGTTGACGCGCGGGCAGATACATGCTACATTGTTTGAAAATTTTGCCTTAGAGGTGAGCGGCATGGAAGTTTTTTCGGAATATCTGGCGCGTATGGATACCCCGCAGCATCGGACACGGATGGAGGAGATACTCCGCTGGATATCGGAGAAATTTCCACATTTAGCGCCCAAAGTTGCGTGGAATCAGCCCATGTTTACGGATCACGGCACCTATATCATAGGCTTTAGCGCGGCAAAGCATCATATCGCCGTTGCGCCTGAAAAGGCGGCACTGAACCGGTTTGCACAGGATATCGCGCAGGCCGGGTATGAGCACAGCAAGGAGTTGATCCGTATCCCGTGGGAGAAGCCGGTGGAGTATGCGCTGCTGGAAAAACTGATCGCGTTCAATATTGCGGATAAGGCGGAGTGCACGACCTTTTGGAGGAAGTAAACAGGGCGAAGCGCCAACATAGAATAAGATGAAACTACAGAGAAAAGCGGCGACAGCCGCTTTTTTGGTATCGCCGCCCTTGGGGGCGTCGACGATATTTTTTAAAGTGGGCTGAGCGGCAGCACGCCGCACAGCCCCCTTTACCCCCGAGAGGATGGAGATGCCAATTTAGCAATATCGACCTGCCGATAGAACAAGAAGAATTCAATTACCGCAGTATGAACGGCCGTTAATTTGGGTCTAATAAACATGTGTAAATCAAAATGCAAGCATGGAGGCATGGCCATGAGGAAGATCATTTGTGTTGTATTGATCGTCCTGTTGTTGTGTGGATGTTCACCCTCTGCCCCAAACAAACAGCTGCCCGCAGAAGAAGCATCGGCGAAGCCTGAGCCAACACCAGAACCCACGCCTGAAACGCCGAAGATCGCGTTTGAACTTGGGTATCAAAATGTCCGCGCCTACAAAGACAGTATTGATACGCAATGGATACAGGTAGTTTTTGAAGTTAAGAATACAGGCAGCGATCCGCTTTATCTCAATAGCGGCTCATATGATATCGAAAATACATCGGGCAAACTTGTATCAAGCTCAAGCATAGCAATTGCATATCCACAAGTGATCGGTGCGGGAGAGAGCGCATACTACTACGATGAAACGACAATACAATACGATGGTGATTTAAAGGATGTAACGGTTCTTGTGCCGCGCCCGGATGTTGAACCGGCAAAGGTGAAAAATATTAAGCTGCCTGTAACAGACGTAGAGTTAAAAGAGGGGTCGTTTGATAACATTGAAGCGCTTGGCAGAGTTGAAAATATAACAGATTCCGATATTGAAATGGGATATGTTTCAATAGCGTTATTCGACAAGGACGGAGCCGTCATTGGGATGATCAATCAAATACTCATGGACAAAATACCCGCCGGCCAAAAAGTTGGGTTTCAAATATCAAGCTACTCAATGCCGGCGGATATTACCATAGATGACGTTGCCAGTTTCCGGGCAGTGGCCTACCCGGACCAGATGCAGTTTTGAAGCCTATGAGCGGGCTTAAACCTGAAGGTGCATATCGCCTGTAAAACAGGGGCTGTGCGGCAGCATCGCCGCACAGCCCCCTTAACCCGCGAAAAGGTCAAAATGCAAAGTATCATTTTATCCAAGGCGATCCGCCAGAGTTTTGAGTATTGTAGGCCACCAGGCCTGTACGCCCCACTCTTTGCCTAAACGAACGAATATGGCTCGATTACGGGGACATATATAAAGAATTTGGCCAAGTACACCCATAGCAAAATAATCGTTGATATCTTCTTTAACCTGATACCCCCACCACATGTTCTGATAAGAAGCTTTTCCCGTTTTGAACCAATACCCCCAAGGACTTTTGTCATAGCGTCTAAAGTATCCTGCGGGATAGGTTCCTTGCCGGGGTGAAGTTGAATCCAATATCCATTGTTCTGAAAGAACCCGCTTGCCTGCAATGAGTCCGCCGTTTAGATATAAACTGCCGAATTTAGCAAGGTCGATTGCGGTTGCAACGAGTCCGCTGTCCATCTTGGGAAAGTGATTTCGCTGGGAATCTTCCACCAAAAATGCCGGGTACTCTGAACCGATCGGTTTCCAGAGCATGGCCTCGAAATAATCGGATACTTTTTTACCGGTGGCTATTTCCACAATCAGTGCAAGAAGATTCGGATACCAGTCGTTATAGTGAAAAGTTTCGCCGATTTGATCGGCAATCTTCAGCTGCAGCAAATCTCGTCTGGTATCAGAGGTTAAGTATTGCTTCATTTGGATTGACCAGGGCGTTTGGCCTTGATCGAATGGAACACCCGATTCCATATTGAGCAGGTTTTGCAGAGTAAAGTTCTCAAATCCGCCTTTTTTCAATTCCGGAATATAGTCCGTTACAGGCTGCTGTGTGCTTTTGATTTCGCCGCGGTCTATCGCTATGCCGACAAGAGTGGAAAGAAGCGATTTGGTTGCAGACATTACGCGGCTCTGGGTATTCTCGTTTCCTCCGTTGAAATATCTCTCATCTATTATCCTGCCGTCGTGGATGGCCAAAAAAGCTGTTGTACCGGATCTTACAAGCAGTTCTTGGAGAGGCTCGTTTATGATCCCGTTATATGAGACTGTTGAAAACAGGTCTTTTTGGATGTCTCTAGCAAAATGGAAGGGCTGCTCTGAAGGCTGAATTTGTCTTATCGAGAAGTATTGAAAATCATCGACAGTCTGGCGAAATCTGTTGCGAAAGCAATACCCAAGAAATCTGGGGATATACCTGTCAGAAAGCATGTCGTTTCGTTCCATATAGACACCCCCAAGAATGAATTGTTGTTTCAATTGATTATAGTCATCTACTAATATATAGTCAACGAGCCGGTTGGGAAACGGGCGGGAATAGGTATCGGTGTTAACAATTAAGGTATCGCCGCCTAAGGGCGGCGACGAGGATTCTTTTTATTTTAAAGCGGGAGGGCTGCGGCCCCCCGCGCCCCCTGAGGGAGTGGATATCGATATAGGTTATTTTGCTGCTTCCGGCTGCCCCCCCTTTTCTACTCTGGATTTTAAAACACTGTCTGTATCTAAAATTACTGAAATATCGCTGATGTCTCCAATATCAATTTCAATATGATCTTCGGTTAACATTGTATCGCTATATATCAAGATACGAAATTCTTGTTGATAAGAATATTTTTTTCGTTTCCAGAAAGCTATATTTCGCAAATTTGTCGAAACGTTAATGATATATTCCACAGTATCTATACTCTCATCGAAATAGCTAATAAACCCACAATTCATTAAAAATCCATGTTCTATTATGGCTTTATTAACACGGTGAAGAAACTCATTAGAATTTAATATCAATAATGCAGTGTCACCAAAATTCTTGAATTCTTGCTTTTGTTCTGGGCTGAATTGAAAAGAATCAAGTCGCTTTGAGTCAATTGAAAACATACAGAATGTGTATCCATTAGAGCATGCTGTGTTTATTAGTCCATCTTTTATTACAAATCTTTGGTCTGTGTCAGTAATGATTAATTCCGCTTCATGAGCATGAAGCATTGCTTCAAAAGCATCACCGATAACACAATCTCCATTTTGGAGCTCGTAATCTCTATACCATTTACAAGATTTTAGATAGAGATGTCCTCGTTGAATTTGCTCTATTCGCTCTTTGGTTTGGAATTTTATCAAGGAATGTCCTTCAACTTGAATTATCCGCATATTTATTCACGCTCTCATGCAATATATTAACAATAATATCATATTTTATTTATTGTAATAAGGGCGGTGCTTAATAGCGCGGTCGTGCAAAAAGCCGTGATGAACCGGAATACCTTTGAAAAAGAACTTGCCGCCAGCGGCCTCGTATGAACGAAACGTTTAAGCGAAAATCAAAAAGGCGACCGTGAAGTCGCCTTTTTGATGGCGCAAAAGCGGGCAAACAAAGCTTTTGCGATTAACGATCACTCGGGAAAGGCGTCATTGCCAGACCCGGACACTATAAAATAACCCCCGCCGAAACGGCGCAGCCGGTTCGGCGACATAGGGATTCTCAAGGGACGTGTCCCTTGAGCGGGTCTGGGCAGAGCCCAGCATCCCACCCCAGTATATCATCTCACTTCACAAACGCATACCCTTTTTGGAATGCCGCCTTGTTCATATCGAGGAACTTCGGCTTCACGTTGGCTTCGAGCGCCTTCATCCACGCGTCGTAAGAGAAGGGCAGCTTGCGCGCGAGCACGCCGAGCAACACGACATTCGCTGCGCGGAACGTGCCGCACTCATGCGCGAGCGACGTCGCGTCGAGCGCTATGGTATCGGGGACGGCTTCCTTTACGCGGTCGAGCGCGTCGGCGGGATATTCCGCCGCGCCTGTGATGACGGGCATGGGCAGAAGCTCCTGCGTGTTGACGATCACAACGCCCGTGTTCGGCTTTACATAGGGCAGGGCGCGCAGAGCCTCCAGCTTTTCAAACGCGAGGACAACGTCCGCCTGCTCCTGCTCCACAATGGTGGAGTATACTTTCTCATCCGCGCTCATGCGGACATACGTGACCACGCTGCCGCCGCGCTGGCTCATGCCGTGCACCTCGCTTACGCGCACATCGTATCCGTGCTGCAACGCGAGATAGCCCAATATCTTACTGGCGAGCAGGGTACCCTGGCCGCCGACGCCTACTATGACGATGCCGATCATTTGACCTGACCTCCCTTCGCGTCTGCGGGCCTTTGCGCGCCGAACGGGCAAACCCGCGCGCACAATCCGCAGCCTACGCACTGCGTGGGGTCTACCCACACGCCCGTCGCCGTCTTTTTGATGGCCGGGCAGCCGATGCGCATGCACATACCGCAGTTGCGGCACTTCTCGGGGTCGCTGAAATAGGGCGTTCCGGGCTGCCGCACGATGAGCGCGCAGGGGCGCTGCGCGATGATGACGGAAAGCTCCGGCCGCGCCGTTTCTTCTTTTAATACCTTCTCGAGCTGCTTGACATCGAACGGGTCAACGACGACCACGTTTTTGATGCCCATGCCCTTGCAGAACATCACCAGATCCAGCTGGGGTGCGGCGTTGCCGTGGATATCCAGGCCGTTGGTCGGGTTGTTCTGGTGGCCCGTCATGCCGGTGATGGAGTTATCCGCTATGATCACCGTGCCGACGGAGCGGTTATAGAACATATTTAAAAGGCCCGTCACGCCGCTGTGCGTAAACGTGCTGTCGCCGATGAGCGCGACCATGTTCTTGGCGCTTTCACGGCCCAGCGCCTTTTCCATGCCGTGCGCCATACCGATGGATGCGCCCATGCACAGGCAGGAGTCCGCCGCGTTGAGCGGGGAAAGCCCGCCCAGCGAGTAGCAGCCGATATCCGAATGCACGGTCAGCTTGAGCTTGTTCAGCACATACGATAATCCGCGATGCGGGCAGCCGGGGCACAGCACCGGCGGACGGACGGGGATACCCTCCGTCGCCATGGGGCCGGGTGCGGGCGCGCCCATGAATTTCGCGGCGATGGTGCGCGCGAACAGCTCGCCCTGCATGCCGGTTTTATCCTTACCGGAGCAGGGGATGCCCATGGCCTTGATGGCGTCCTCAAAGAACGGCTCCATATCCTCGATCACGTAGAGCGTTTCAACGCCCGCCGCAAATTCGCGGATAAGCGCCTCGGGCAGAGGATATGCAAGGCCCAGCTTCAATACGCTTGCCTTGGGCATGACTTCCTTGACGTAGTTGTAGGCCGCGCCGCTGGTGACTACGCCGATTTTCTTGTCCGCCCACTCGATCTGGTTGATGGGCATTCGCGAGGCGTCGCCCGCCAGACGACGCTCCCGCGCTTCCACCACGATATGCCGACCCCGCATGTTTGCGGGCATGGTGACATTTTTATTGAAGTTTTTCGTGTAGGGCTTGAGCGGCAGATCGGCGCGCTCGCCCAGCTCCACGATCGTGCGCGCGTGCGCAATGCGCGTAGTCAGCCGCACCACGACCGGGGTATCGTATTCCTCGCTGATTTCATAAGCGAGCTTCATGTAATCCTTGCATTCCTGCGAAGAGGAAGGGTCGAGCACCGGCACATGCGCCGCGCGGCAGAGCATACGCGTATCCTGCTCATCCTGCGAGGAATGCATGCCCGGGTCGTCCGCCACGACGATGACCATCCCCGCGTTCACGCCCGTATAAGAGGAGGTGAACAGCGGATCGGCCGCAACATTCAGGCCCACGTGCTTCATGCAGGCCATGCTGCGCGCGCCGCCCAGGGATGCGCCGAACGCGACTTCCACGGCGACCTTTTCGTTGGGCGCCCATTCGGAATAGATTTCTTCATAGCCCGAGACGGCTTCGTTGATTTCCGTGCTCGGCGTTCCCGGATACGCGGAGGTCACCCGCACGCCCGCTTCATACACGCCGCGCGCGATCGCCTCGTTGCCCAGCATCAGCTGTTTCAAAGGTATAGCCCTCCTTTAATAAGACATACCGCAGGGGTTTCACCCCTGCACCCCATCAGACAAATATAGGATCATTCGAGGCGGGAGACGCCTCGAATGCTAGGCCTGCGGGCCGTCGCCTTCGGAAATCCCTTTATCAAAGCGACTTCGTCGCTTTGGGGGAGAATAAACATCACTTTGCCCTAGCCCCTTTAGGGGGCGGGGAGTCGGAGCCGCGCGCCGCCATTATTCAGACAGAATGCGCGTTGCCAGCAGGTCATTTCCCCCTAGGGGGAGCGGGGGGCCTCAGCCCTCCCGCTTTATAATAAAAAAAGACTTCGTCGCCGCCCGGAGGCGGCGATACTGATTTTATACTGCGCGGTTACTTACCATTGCTAGTTTTGTAAAGGTTGATAAAGTGATAAATCCCAAGCTTGAGCCTGTATGCATATGCAGGATCAGCACAACATACTTGCACGCGTATACAGTATAAAGCCTGCATTTCGTGAAAGATAGCGAGATACAAAGAATAGATAATATATTTTGCCCGTCTCAATCGCTTTCAAGGGCAAATACGGCGCTGCAGGCTTCATTTTCCTGCAGTATCATCCGATTTTTCAAACGTTTTAAAGGAAAAGGAATAGAGAATGTTCAGGTTTTAACAAAATGGATGCATACGGACATGACGTGAGATGCATCGGTTGATGCATGAAGGAAGGTGTGCCTCTGACATCTATAATAAGAATGACTCTCAGCTGGGTTTTGGTGAGTAAGTATTTTACTATTGATTCAAGGCTAGTTGGGAGGGATTGCTATGGAATTATGGCAGATGATCTATTTAACAATTCAGTGTGTTTTATATAGGGGAATACCAATCATGCCGAGTGGTAATTGGCTGACGTGGATAACAAATCTTGATCAGGCAACATGTGTAGCCTGTAAAGATAATGATGGTAAAATTTTTGCTATTATAGAGCGGGACAGGTATAGTATGCCGCCTCTCCATGAGCACTGTAGATGTAGGATTGAGTTGTTAAGTGCTATTAAATTAGGTACTGCAACGATAGAAGGTATTAACGGCGCCGATAGCTATTTGAAGTTGTATAATAAACTCCCGCCTCAATATGTTGAAAAAGCTTACGCTAAGGTCAGCGGGTGGAAAGATAGCAAGGGAAATCTATGGTCCGCCTTGCCGGGTGCTGTCATTGGCGGAGATATCTATTATAATAAAAGCGGTAAGCTGCCTATTGCAGATGGACGCATATGGTATGAAGCGGATATTAATTATGCAGGTGGATTCCGAGGACTATCACGTCTGGTTTACAGTAATGACGGGTTGTTATTCGTAACGTATGATCATTATGAAAATTTTCAGGAGGTAAACTGACCATGAACAGCGTGACGATCAATTTTACGGGCTGTAACAATCTTTTCGAAGTCTATGGTCTGATAAAACACCAGCTCGGCTTTCCATTATATTTTGGAGAAAATCTGGATGCATTATGGGATTTACTAACGAGTTATATCGAATCGCCGACGTTAATTTATATCAAGGGCATATCAACGCTTTCTGCTGAGTTACGTGCATATATGCCGAGAATTGTCGAAGTGTTTGAGCATGCAGAGCGGCAATACGGCGAAATCCGATGTATCGTTGAGGAATGAGCAGTCCGTTCTATTGATTCATGAACGGGGTGCGGCTCCAATTCCCACGCTCCATTGAAGCGCGGAGTGGGTGCTGAAAAAGTGACATGCATAGCGCACCCCCCGATCCCTTCCCGCACCGCAAATTTGCCTATTTACATTGTGTTCATAACATCTTCATAATATGGTAGTAAAATGAAAAACCGTCCGGCAGATCGCATACCGCGCTTTGGGACGGGCAATCATCATATTGGTCCTTTTTTAGGATCAAAAGGAGAAAGACCATGAAGAAACTGCCTAAATTACTCGCGGCGCTCATCGCGCTCTCGGTATTGCTGACTGCTTGCGCGCCTGCTGCACAGCCCGCCGCAACCGCCACCCCCGCGGCAACCGCGCCCGCATCCACCGACGCTCCGGCGGATCTGCCCGAAGCTACGCCGGATATGACCAAAGTGCGCACGGATGTCGAGGCCATGATGCCCATACTCGATTCCATCGTCCGCACCATGGGCATCAACGGCACAACGCCCTATGAGCCTGAGAACGCCGAGTTCGTATGGAATGTGCTGTACCTGATGGGTGTGAACTGGGGCGATACGCATCCGCTGGTGGAAAAAACGGATGAGTTCGTGATAGTGAAGCGTCAGGTCATGCAGGAGTTTGCAAGCGCTGCGTTTTTCGTGTACAGCGATCTGCCCGAAGTGCCCGAAAGCATGGCAGCCTCTGTGCAGTATGACGAGGGGCTGGATGCGTATAAGCTTTCCTATTCCGACAGGGGCAACACGGAAACCCGCCTGGGAGCCTACGGCATCGCGGACGACGGCACCGTCACCGCCAATGTAGATCTATATGAGCTGCCGGATTCGAAACTGGGCACGCTTGAATTTACGCTGGTGCCCAACGCCTATGCGGCGGGCATCACTGACCCTATCTACCAGTATTCCGTCAGCGCGGTGACGCTGGCTGTGCCGGAAGCATAAACATTTCAAAAAAGTGCCGTCGGCACTTTTTTGAGTTTTCCTCACGAACCGCCTGCACCACTGTGCGGCCGGCGGTTCCTGCAAGGAAAGCCTTGGGCCGCCAAGGCTACGCTCGCGACGTACATGCCGTCGCGAGCGAATAAAGCTTTTCAAAAAAGTACCTTTCGGTACTTTTTTGAGTTTTTCTCAGTAACCGCCCGCACCACTGTGCGGCCGGCGGTTCCTGCAAGAAAAGCCTTGGGCCGCCAAGGCTTGCGCTCGCGACGTACATGCCGCCGCGAGCGAATAAAGCTTATAAATTAAGGCAGGTAGCGGATAGCTGTCTGCCTTCAATTTATATACAAATCCGCTGCAGGGGGTGGGAAATTCAACAATGACCCCCACGTTTAACTCACGGGGGGACAGGGGGGCGGAGCGGCCAGAGCCGTTCCGCCCCCCTGTATTAAAATTCCGTCGGCTCATTTATGAGCCGATACCTTTTGCTCTGTGAAACATACAAAATGTTCCCCGTGAAACAATATACGGGGGAAATCGACATTACAGTCTGCGCCTATCTACGGGGGCATAAGTGGCCGATAGACAACCACCATTTGCGCGAAATTATTTCTCCTCCACAAACTCCACCTTCAACCCGTTCGGGTCCAGCGCGTAAAAGAAGCGCAAATTCGGCTCCGGCGATACGATCTCGGTATAGATGGGGATGCCCTTCTCCTTGCACAGCGCATAGATGGCGTCGAGATCGTCGCACAGGAACCCCCACGAAAAATCGCCCGTCGCCTGTATGTGCATCATGCGCTTTTCATCCTGAATAAGCTCGATTTGCGTATCCCCTTCGCCCAAGAATGCGATCTCCCTGCCGGGGCCAGCTTGAAAGCGGCGGACGAGCGGCAGTTTTACGATCTCCTGATAGAATTTAAGCGACTGCTCCAGATCCTTCACGTACAGCGTGCTCCATACGAATTTCATATGCGTTCCTCTTTCTGCCGTGCTGAAAAGTTATTTTTCCTCTGCAAATTGCACCTTCAGCCCGTTCGGGTCCAGCGCCATGAAATACCTCAGATTCGGATTGGGCGAGAAGATTTCGCTGTAAACGGGGATGCCCTTTTCCTTGCACAGCGCGTACATGGCGTCCACATCGTCGCACGCAAAGCCCCACGAAAAATCGCCGCCCGCCTGTATGTTCATCATGCGCTTTTCATCCTGAATGAGTTCGATCTGCGTATCCCCTTCGCCCAAGAAAGCGATCTCCCTGCCGGGGCCAGCCTGAAAGCGGCGGATAAGCGGCAGTTTCACGATCTCCTGATAGAATTTGAGCGACTGCTCCAGATCTTTGACGTACAGCGTGCTCCAAACGAATTTCATATGTGATAATCCCCCTGTTTTTAGTTTAGGATGGCAGTTTCGCAGCGGTGTATGTGCGTTGCCTAATATTAGCCCATACCCATTTTCCTTAAGGTATCGCCGCCTTCGGCGTCGACGACTTCTTATTTTATTTAATAGCGGGCGGGCTGCGGCCTCTTCGCATTTCTGGGAGCACTGAATTACTGAAACAAGTTTTCTTCTTCTCTCCCAAGTATCCTTCCCCCAAAGCGACTATGTCGCTTTGAAATGGGTTCTTAGGGGCGTTACGCCCCTAAGCGGGGGATTGGGGGCGGAGCCCCCATATCTTAACGTAATAGAATCAGTTACCTGTATTATACCGCATGCGGTATAATGGGAAAAGGCGGCAGTTTGGGGAAGCGGCTTTCCTGTGTGCCGGAATATATACCGAAAGTGAGCAATCCATGAACCAACCCGCGAAGCACACCAAAGCCACTCTGTTCGGCTTCTGCTCCATCCTCCTGTGGGGGATGCTGGCGGTGCTGACATCCTTCAGCGGGGATGTGCCGCCGTTCCAGCTGACGGCCATGACATTCTTTATCGCATTCCTGATCGGCACCGCCGCGTTCATCAAAGGCGGGTGCGATTTTTCGCTGCTCAAACAACCCGTCGGCGTGTGGGCGAACGGCATACTCGGCTTGTTCGGCTACCACGCGCTGTATTTCATAGCGCTCAAGACCGCGCCGGTGGTGGAAGCGAGCCTTATCAACTACCTGTGGCCGGTGCTGATCGTGCTGTTTTCCTCGTTTTTGCCCGGGGAGAGGCTGAGGTGGTTCCACGCGGCGGGTGTGGCGCTGGGCTTTGCGGGCGTTTTCGTGCTGCTGACCGGCGGCGGGGCTTTCAATTTAAATCCGCAATATCTATCCGGCTATTCGTTTGCGCTCGCCTGCGCCGTGATCTGGGCAATATATTCCGTACTCTCGCGCAAAAACAAAAGCGCGCCGACACTGCTCATTACGGCGTTCTGCGGCGCGACCGCGCTGCTATCTCTCATCTGCCACCTGCTGTTTGAGGATACGGTAATCCCCAGCCTCGCGGAATGTGTTCCCATCGTACTGCTCGGGATCGGCCCCGTTGGGCTAGCGTTTTTCGCGTGGGATTATGGCGTGAAGAACGGCAATATCAAGCTGCTGGGCACGCTTTCGTATATCGCGCCGCTGCTTTCGAGCGTGCTGCTGCTTGCGTTCGGGCGCGCGCAGTTCTCGTGGAATCTGCTGTTCGCGTGCGCGCTCGTGATGGCAGGTTCGGTCGTCGCGTCGTGGGAGAGTATCAAAGGTATGCTGAAAAAGTGAGAGGGAAATCCGCTCCAAACACATTGTGTTTGTGGGGAGATTACGATGTAAGCCCCCGTCAACTTGCATTTTTTGTAAAAAAGAGATAGGATGGACTATAGTTTGGGCGCGGCCCACCGCGAAAAACCCGCAGAAAGGAACAAAAGCTATGCACAGTACAAGGCAGATTGCCCCGCACATATTCTGGGTCGGCGCAAACGACCGTAGGCTTGCGCTGTTTGAAAACATGTTCCCCCTGCCCAATGGGGTCGCGTACCATTCGTATCTCATTATGGATGAAAAATCCGCGCTCATCGACACGGTGGATTCTTCCATCACCGAGCGCTTTCTTGAAAATATTGAACATGTGCTGTCGGGCAGGGCGATCGATTACCTCGTCGTCAACCATATGGAGCCGGATCACTGCGCCAACATTGCGGAGCTCGTGAGGCGCTTCCCGCAGATGAAGATTGTGGGCAATGCAAAGACATTCCAGATGATCCGCCAGTTTTACGATTTTGATATCGAAAACAGCATGTTGGAGGTGCGCGAAGGCGATACGCTAAATCTTGGGGCGCACACGCTGCAGTTTCTGTTTGCTCCCATGGTGCACTGGCCGGAAGTCATGTTCACTTATGAACAGAGCGAGAAGATTTTGTTCACAGCCGACGCGTTCGGTTCGTTTGGCGCGCTGCCCGGGAATCTGTTTGCGGACGAGCTGGATTTTGAGGGCGAATTTTTGAATGAATCGCGCCGTTATTATGCCAACATCGTGGGCAAGTACGGGGCGCAGGTGCAGTCGGCGCTCAAAAAGGCGGCCAGCCATGAAATCAGCATGATCTGCCCGCTGCACGGTCCCATCTGGCGCAAAGAGTTGGGCTATATTTTTGAAAAATACGATAGGTGGAGCAGATACGAGCCGGAAAAGAAAGGCGTGGTCATCGCCTACGCCTCCATGTACGGCAATACGGAAAACGCGGCGCAGATCGTCTGTAACCGGCTGGCTGATCTGGGCGTGCAGGATCTGCGGGTGTACGATATATCCAAAACCCACGCGTCGTATATCATTGCGGACGCATTCAAGTACAGCCATATGGTGCTTGCGTCGCCCACCTATAACGCGGGGCTGTATTTCGGTATGGAGTCTCTTATGAAGGATATGGCGGTGCTCAATGTGCAGCGCAGGAAGGTCGCGCTCATAGGCAACGGATCATGGGCGCCCGCCGCGCATACCGTGATGCTTAAGCTGCTGCAGGAAATGAAAGAAATGGAGCTGATCGCACCGCCCTTCGTGCTCAAATCCTCCGTGAAGTCCCAACAGATGGGGGAACTGATTGCGCTTGCGGATGCGGTAGGGAAGTCTGTGCTGCGGGATTAAGGATAAAGCCTGTTATATAATTGGACATTGGGGGAATTTCGTTTGAACAGAAAACTGGGGATGTATTCCGCACTATTAACGCTTGCGGCCGTACTTGTGTTTGCGTTTTGCATGATCATCGGCAGCAATTTCGGAAGTTATCTTTCGAGCTTGTTCATATCGCTGGGCTTTGTGCCCATGGTATGCGCGTTTGCGGCGATGAGCAGGGAAGAGGAGAAGGGCGTAAGCAATACGGCAGTCGCCTTTGCGGCGGTATATGCCGTACTCATCTGCGTGGTGTATTTTACGCAGTTGACCACAGTGCGGCTATCCGCGCTCAACGAACAGGCGTCGGCGCTATTGAGCTATCAGACGCTCGGCGGGTTGTTCTTCAATTATGATCTGCTGGGATACGCGTTTATGGCGCTGTCCACATTCTTTATCGGGCTTACGGTTAAAGTGAACAGCAAAGCGAATAGATGGCTGAAGAACCTGCTGCTGGTGCACGGCGTGTTTGCGATAACCTGCATCATCATGCCCATGCTTGGGATTTTCAGCGCGGGGATGCGCGGCGGGGAGATCATCGGGGTACTGATATTGGAATTCTGGTGTGCGTATTTCAGCCCTGTGTGCATATTGGCATATCGGTATTTTAAGAATGGTGCGGTGCAGAATTAGCCTGTTGGCGGGTGGTTTAAATCAGTATCGCCGCCTTGCGAGGCGTCGACGAAAATTTTTATACAGGGGGGCTAAGCGGCTGCGGCCGCTTAGCCCCCCTGTCCCCCCCACGGGGATACTAAACCCTTTCAAGTCGGGGTAGAGAACCCGCAAACTATCCTGCGGGGAGGGCAGAGGGGCGACTTAAGTCGCCCCTCTGCATAAAAATAATTCGTCGGCTCTGCAGGAGCCGATACCTTAAGAATAAAAAAGCGACGAAATACTACCGCAGTGCGGATAAAAAACAGGCTTCGCCTGCCCAAATCGGGCTGACGAAGCCTGCTCTGTATCCTAATATATTTCCCCACGCAAACGCGTGCGTTTGCGGCATGGGTTCTTAGGGGCTTCCCATCGGGAAGCGGACTCGTTGCACCGAAGGGGCAAAAACCGATCCTGTGAATCGGTTTTAGAGCCCCGAGTTCCGCTGTTTACGCCCCTAAGCGGGGTTTGGGGCAGCGCCCCATAGATTACTCCTCGTTGTTGCTCGACCTTCTCACCCGTATAAACAGATCCACGCCGTCGGCGGTGTCCGTCTGCTCCACCGTAACGCTCATGCCGGAGTCGTTCAATTGCTTGGCGGCGGCGTTCACAGAATTGAGGAACAGCCGGTAATCGCGTAGATAGCGCAGTATCTTGGGGCGCGGGGCCGCGCCGTCGTGCTTTTCATCGTAAAGCTTGTTGAGCGTCTTTTCCACCAGCTTTTCGGTATCCTTCACCGAAAGCGCGCGGTTCTTCACCTTGTCGATGACCTGCAGCTGCGTCTTTTCATCCCGCAGCTTTAAGAGTGCGCGCGCGTGTCGTTCCGTCATGCGCGCTTCGAGCATGGCCTCCTTGACTTCGGGCGCAAGCCGTAGCACCCTAAGCTTGTTGGCGACGGCGGACTGGCTTTTGCCAAGACGCGTCGCAAGCTCTTCCTGTGTGAGGCCGTAGAGTGCAATGAGCTGTGCGTAGCAATCCGCTTCCTCCAGATAATGCAGGTTTTCGCGCTGGAGGTTTTCGATGAGCGCCACCATAGCGCTTTCCTGATCCACCATGGTCTCTTCCACAAGGCAGGGCACTTCACGCATGCCCAGCAGCTTGCAGGCCCGCAGACGCCGCTCGCCCGCGACCAGCTCGAACCCATCCTGCATTTTGCGGACCACCAGCGGCTGTATGAGGCCTACCTGGCGGATGGATTCCGCTAGCTCCTCCAGCCCCTCGTCGTCGAAGCTTTTGCGGGGCTGATTGGGGTTGGGGCGGATATCGTCGACCGGCAGGCGCAGCAGCCTGCGGCCTTCCGCGCCGGGCAGCGCGACGGAAACACTCGCCGGTTTTTTGGTGGTCTCCGGCGCATCATCGGAACGCTTGTCCTTTAAAAAGTCGAACACTGCCATGTGTGCTCCCTCCCATTGCAATCGTCATTCTATAAAATATGGCGGATTCCTGCCGGCACCGCAAACAAACAGCGGATTCGAGCGGAACAGTGGTTTTTCGGCAAGCGGGTATGCTAAATTATGTTAAATGCGCGGCGTGCCGCGATTTATTTTTGAGGGAAATAAGGGCTCAACGAAGGGATTTTTTTATGTTACTGCGATACTTTTTCGCAGCAACGTTTCTGATCGTTTGAGGTTTTTCTTCAAGGTATCGCCGCCTTTGGGCGTCGACGATATTCTTTTATGCAGGGGGGAACTGCGTTCCCCCCTGCGCCCCCTTCCTAAGGGACGCGGGCGGTCTGGGCACCACAGCGGGTGATTTTCGTTCCATGAATTTTCATTCAACGTTTCGTCGGCGCGTAGTCGAAGGAAGATTGATTTCTTTCTATTCCCCCCGCAAACGCTATTGCGTTTGCGACGATGGGTTCTTAGGGCCGTGACGGCCCTAAGCGGGGTCAGGGGCAGCGCCCCTGCGTTCTCCCTATAAGGGTTTTCGGCCCGGTTCGCCTGCCTTGCGCGGGAAGCGGGCGGGGGTGGGCGCTGTCTTTTTCGCGAGTATCAGCGTGCGCTCGCCGTAGGGCAGGGTAAAATCGGCGAGCTCAAGAGAGCAGTTGAGCGCCTTGCACGCGGATTGCGCAGCATCTGCCTCCTCGCGCGCGGCAGAGCCTTTGTAGCAGATAGATGTCCCGCCCACGCGCAAAAAGGGTACCGTCAGTTCCAGCAATGTCGGCAAAGATGCGACGGCGCGGGATAGCGCGATATCGTACGCGCCGCGGTGCGGTGCGGCTTTGCCCGCATCCTCCGCACGGGAGTGTACGCATACAGCCGAAAGCCCGAGCGCGGCGAGCGTTTCCTGCAAAAAGGCGACGCGCTTGTTGAGGCTGTCGAGCAGCGTCATGCGGATATCCGGCCGCACGATGAGCAGGGGAATGCCGGGGAATCCAGCGCCCGTGCCCACGTCTATGCACTTCGCACCCTGCGGAATATAAGGAAGGGCCAAGAGCGAATCGACAAAGTGTTTATCTGCCGCTTCCTCGGGCGCAGTGATGGCGGTCAGGTTCATGCGCTCATTGGCTTCGACGAGCATATCGAAATACGCGGCCAGCTTTTCGCGCTGCGCGTCGGTGAGATCGGGGAGCTTTTGTTTGAGCAGTTCTATCATGCGTTGGCCTCGTGCGCGCGGCGCCAGATCAAAAGCACTGCGACATCCGCCGGGGAAACGCCGGGGATGCGCGCGGCCTGGCCGATGTTGAGCGGTTTGCGCGCGTTGAGCTTCTGGCGCGCTTCTATCCGAAGCCCTTTGATGGATAAATAGTCCGCGTCGGGCGGCAGATCCGCGTCCTCCAGCGACTGGGCGCGCTTGACCTGCTCGCGCTGCTTATCGATATAGCCGTCGTAATGCGCGTTGATTTCCACCTGCTCCAATGCGTCCGGCGCAAGCTCGGGCAGATCGTACAGCGCCGCAAGTTCCGTATACCGCACGCCCTGCCGCTTGAGAAGGGATGCGAGCAGCACGCCCGTCTTGGCCGCAGGCTCGCCTTTTTCGGCAAGGTACGCCTGCAGGCGATCATCCGGCGGGGCGATGCGCCGCAAGGCTTCCGCCGCGCGGGCTACGCCTTCCTTTTTGCGCAGCAAAGCGTCGTAGCGCGCATCGGAAATCAATCCCGTTCGGCGGGCCAGCTCGGTCAGCCGCAAATCCGCGTTATCCTGCCGCAGCAGCAGGCGGTATTCGGCGCGGGAGGTCATCATGCGGTAGGGTTCGTCTATGCCCTTGGTGGTCAGGTCGTCGGCCAGCACGCCGATGTACGCGTCGGATCGCGTGAGCGTGTTCGGCTCCTCATTTTTGAGGTACAGTCCCGCGTTGATGGCGGCGTACAGCCCCTGGGCTGCGGCTTCTTCATAGCCGGAAGTGCCGTTGACCTGCCCGGCGAAATACAGGCCGGGGACAGCGCGCGAAGATAACCGCGCGTCCAATGTGGTCGGGTCGATGCAGTCGTATTCTATGGCGTAGCCGGGGCGCGCCATTTCGCAGCGCGCCAAACCGGGGATGGTGCGAAGCATTTGAAGCTGCACGTCGGCGGGCAAACTCGTGCTCATGCCCTGCACGTACATTTCGGAGGTGGAACGGCCTTCCGGTTCTATGAATATCTGGTGGCGCTCTTTATCCGCAAAGCGCACGATTTTATCTTCAATTGATGGGCAGTAGCGCGTACCGGTGCCCTTGATGATGCCCGCGTACATGGGCGAGCGGTGCAAATTGGCGCGGATGACTTCGTGCGTGCGCTCGTTGGTGTAGGTGAGGTAGCAGGGGGTCTGCTCGAAATCGCGCGGCGGGGTCAGGAAGGAAAACGCGGGCATGGGCACATCGCCGGGCTGCACTTCCATTTCGTTGTAATCGAGACTGTTGCCGTGCAAGCGCGCGGGCGTGCCCGTTTTGAAGCGGCGCAGCGTAAAGCCAAGCTCAGAAAGCGCGTCGGATAATCCTTCCGCGCGCATGAGGCCGGAGGGGCCGGAAAGACTCTGCCATTCGCCGATGAGGATACGGCTTTTGAGGTATACGCCGGTGCATACTACGGCGGCGCGGCAGGATACTTCCGCGCCCAGCGTGGTGCGCACGCCGGATACCTTGCCGTTGGATGTTAGGATGCGGGCACACTCGCCCTGCAGCAGCGTGAGATTGGGCTGCGTTTCGAGAGCGCGCTTCATGCGCTCGTGGTAGCGGCGCTTATCCATCTGCGCTCGAAGGGAATGCACGGCAGGCCCTTTGCCAAGGTTGAGCATGCGTATCTGTATGAGCGTATCGTCGGCGGCGAGCGCCATTTCGCCGCCCAGCGCGTCCACTTCGCGCACAAGATGGCCCTTGCTGGTGCCGCCGATGGCGGGGTTGCAGGGCATGAGGCCGACGCTGTCGAGATTGAGGGTGAGGAGCAGGGTTTTCTGGCCCATGCGCGCAAGCGCAAGGCCGGCTTCGCAGCCCGCGTGGCCCGCGCCGATGACGACGGCGTCAAAATCGCCCGCGTGGTAGGTCATGAAAATGCTCCTCCTTCCTATGTCAGCGTATGGATATCAGGAAAAAGTATAGCAAAATAGAGGGGAATTCACAAGTTGAAAGTGGGGAGGGGGGGAGATAGGTATCGCCGCCCAGTGGGGTCCTCGGCGGGATACGCCTTCGGACACTAGGCCTGCGCGCCGTCGCGCCCGACGAATATTTTTTTACAGGGGGGCATCGCGGCTGCGGCCGCTCCGCCCCTCTGTACCCCCAAGATTAGGCATTTGTCAGGCGGCGCTCCGGTTGAGTTCGCTCCCACCATCAGGGGGAGAAAGCGTGGCACAAAACCGGCCGGCTTAAGGAGGGGGGATTGGGGGAACGTAGTTCCCCCAATATTAAAGAATCCTCGTCGACGCCCATAGGCGGCGATACCTCTAAAATCCACCCGCTGACAATCAACGCAGATTCGTATAAAAATCATAAAAACAATGTAAAATACACTTGACATTATGTAAAACAAGAACTATATTATGTTCAGCGGAATATACTTACTGTAAAAGGGAGTGTGCTTATATGTCTTATCAGGAAAAGAAAATCATCGTGTCGGTCATAACCGGCATACTGGTGCTCGCGGCATACTGCATCTATGCTATTAGCCGCATACAATCCGGCACGGCCTCGCCGGACGATCTCAAGTTCTGGGCAACCGCCATACTGCTGTTCATCGGCATTGGCATCGCCGCATCCATCGTTATTCAGATCGTGTTCCACATACTGCTTTCCATCGCGTACGCCATTCGGGAAAACCTCAAAAACGGCGGCTGCCACGATAAAGAAATCGAAAAGGCGCTCGAGCAGGACATGGTGGAAGACGAAATGGATAAGCTCATCGGCCTCAAATCGATGCGGATCGGCTTTGGCGTGGCGGGCGCCGGGTTCGTTGCGGCGCTTGTCACCGTCGCGCTGGACTTTTCCGCGGCCGTGATGCTCAACGTCATGTTTGTTTCCTTCAGTATCGGCACCATCATAGAAGGTTTTGCGCAGCTGCGTTTCTATAAGAAGGGCGTCTACAATGGCTAAAAAAGCGGAAATCACCAACAACATCCGCAAGCTGCGTTTCTTTGCCGATGAAATGACCCAGCAGCAGCTTGCCGAAAAATCCGGCGCGTCCAGGCAGACCATCATCGCCATCGAAGCGGGCAAGTATTCGCCGTCGCTGGAACTGGCGTTTCGCATCGCCGACGCGTTTGGCGTGAAGATAGACGAGGTATTTGCTTGCGAGATCAAAGAGGAATAGCAGCGTATCCGAAACGGCACCGCGCCGCGAAAGGCGCGCGTAAGTCCGTTCAAAATAACGACTGAATGGGAGGAAAGAAATCATGAATACACTCATCGTGGTGCATTCCTGGCACCACAGCAATACGCGAAAGATTGCCGACGCCATGGCGCATACATTGGGGGCAGATGTGAAAACCCTGCAGGAAACAAGCGCGGAAGAACTGGGCAAGTATGATCTCATAGGCTTCGGCGCAGGCATCGACAGCGGAAAACACTACAAGGAGATGCTGGATTTTGCCGCCTCGCTTCCAAGTGCACCGGGGAAAAAGTGCTTTCTGTTTTCAACATGCGGGGTAACGTCCGATGCGAAAACTATAAAGGATCACGCCGCGCTCAGGAACATACTGCAGCCGAAAGGATACCGCGTCGCGGGCGAATTCAGCTGCCTTGGGTTCAATACGAATGTGTTCCTCAAGTATTTCGGGGGCATGAACAAAGGCAGGCCCAATGCAGAGGATATCGACAAAGCGCAGAGGTTCGCGGCAAGTCTCGTGTAGTTTTTATCGGCTTAGGATAAACCAATCCTCAAAGTATTGCCGTCCACGTCGGCGAAATCAGCATCCGGCTGATGGCCGGGGGATGAATTCATCCAGAATCGCCATAATGTCCGGCGAGCAGCATCTCTTTTTCGGGCTCATCACTTTGCAGTTTCCGATGGTACATGCCGAAGTCATTTCGCGAATATCCTGAAGCGTTCTGGCTCCTCCGCGTATGGCATCTATGATTTGCGCTTTTGAGACATTGGAACAATAGCAGATAATTTGCTCGTTATCCATAGAACGCACCTCCAACTATATTTTACTGCAGAATGAGCCAAAAGGAAAACAATGCTGGTTGAGCCCCAAGGGAAAGGTATCGCCACCTTGGGTGGTGACGAGAGTTCTTATACTGGGGGAAACCTTTGGTTTCCCCCAGACCCCCCGAGTATTCATTCCGTTCCCATCGTTCCAAGGGGGCGCGGGGGGTGAAGTGCACCCCAAAAGTTAGACAGTATGATAAACTGTAAAACGA
>CAYTPV010000009.1:0-184746 GCA_964440115.1 uncultured Oscillospiraceae bacterium
TATCGCCGCCTTGGGCGGCGACGAATGATCTTTTTATTTCAAAGCGGGCGGGCTGCGCAGTTCGCAATAGTCGCACAATCCCTGCCGGTCCTGTGCTCTTTTGCTCACTGTTCTTCCGCCTCGCTTCTTCCGCCACAGGCGGCGCTCGGCTTCGACTCCCCGCTCCCCAGCTAGGAAGCCATCTCCATCTTGTTGGTTCACGCAATGTTCACAGCACGATATGCCCGTATCCTTGCTTGTTTACAGTGAAATATGGTACAATTTACACAAGAAAGCTGGGAGGCTGCCCGCAGCAGGCGATGCGCGGCAGCCTTTTTTACAGGCGACCTGTGCAAAATCAAATGCGGGAGGGACGTATATGCGCGCGGTGGATCTGATTGAAAAAAAGCGCGAAGGCTCAGCCCTTGACGCTTCTGAAATCGATTGGCTCGTGCAGGGGTTTGTAGCGGGCAATATTCCGGATTATCAGATGTCAGCTTTTTTGATGGCAGTTTGCCTCGCGGGCATGGATGAACGTGAAACTGCGGACCTCACCTTTTCCATGATGCATTCCGGCGATATTGTGGATCTCTCGGATATCTCCGGAATAAAAGTTGATAAGCATTCTACCGGCGGCGTGGGGGATACCACAACGTTAGTCGTAGCTCCTCTCGTCGCCGCTTGCGGCGGCAAGGTCGCCAAAATGTCAGGCCGGGGCTTGGGGCATACCGGCGGTACTCTGGATAAGCTCGAGAGCATTCCCGGCTTCATCGTAGAACAGCCCATGCAGCGATTCAAGGAAC
This sequence comes from uncultured Oscillospiraceae bacterium, assembly GCA_964440115.1. Lineage (GTDB taxonomy): Bacteria > Bacillota > Clostridia > Christensenellales > CAG-138 > JAEWWD01. The sequence goes on from CAYTPV010000009.1 coordinate 783, forward strand.
AGATTGAACGTATCGGTCTTGCGGTAGTTGGGCAATCCGGAAATCTTGATCCGGCAGATAAAAAACTCTATGCGCTCAGAGATGTCACGGGGACAGTTCGCAGCATACCGCTCATCGCATCGAGTGTGATGAGCAAAAAACTGGCCGCCGGTGCGGATGCTATCGTTTTGGATGTGAAAGTCGGTACAGGTGCATTTGTAGGTTCATTGGAAGAAGCCAAACACCTTGCGTCTACGATGGTGGGAATAGGGAAGCGCTTAAACAGGCGGGTAACTGCGGTCATCACAGATATGAACCAGCCGCTTGGGTTGGCAGTAGGCAATGCGCTTGAAGTTCGTGAAGCTGTTGAGTTGCTCAGCGGGAAAATTCCTGCAGGAGACCCGCTATACGAAGTATGCATGCTGCTCGCAAGCCATATGCTGCAATTGAGCGGCATTGCAGGCGGTGACCAGGATGCCCGCTGCATACTGACAAGTGCGCTCGATTCAGGTGCGGCGCTTGCGAAGCTTCGCGAAATGGTGCGGTCGCAGGGTGGAGACTCTTCGTATATCGATTCGCAAAAAGTAAACGAGCTTTGTTCTGTGAAACACCAGATTCCGGTCATGTTATCGGGAAGCGGCCGCGTACAGCACATCGATGCGTATAAAATCGGCGTTGCCGCGCAGGTATTGGGAGCAGGACGGGCAAAAAAGGAAGATACTGTGGATCACGCTGTAGGGCTTGTCATGCATAAGCGACTTGGCGATTCGGTGGAAGAAAAAGAACCTGCCTGTACGCTGTATGTGAATGATGAAACACATGTGGATTCTGCAACAGCACTGATTCAGGACGCTATATCATTACAGACCGGTGCTTCCAGTATGGTATATGAGGTCCTGAAATAGCTGGGATTGATGGTAATGGTCCATCATGGGAATACTGAGTGTAACAGGCCGATGAGATACGGCATGTATGCCAAAACCATGAGGAGCGATATCATTTGATTGTTGGGTTATTCTGCGATACATACCCGCCTGAAATTGACGGAGTGGGCATGGTCGTGAAAAGTTACGCGAAAGAGCTTGCCGCAGCGGGCGATGCCTGTTATGTGGTTTCTCCCAAAGCGCCGGGATACGCGCCCGTAGAATTTCCTTACCGGGTGCTGCACTATAAGGGCATGACGGTGCCATTGGCGCCGCAATATCGCGCGGGCGTTCCCTCTTGGGATTTTTCTTATCTGCAAGAGTCGCGCGGGCTGAGAATGGATATTGTCCACGCGCACAGCCCGTTTGGGGCTGGGTTGGAAGCGCTGCGACGCAAGAGAATATATGATGTACCGCTGGTTGGCTCATTCCACTCAAAATATTTTGACGACTTTTTTCTTGCGACGCATAGTGAAACGATCGCACAGGCGGTTGTGAAGCTGATTGTGAATTTCTATAATGCGTGTGATGAAGTCTGGACGGTGGGCGAAGGCACAGCGCAGATACTGCGCGGATATGGATATGAAGGGTCCATAGAAATAGTGCCCAATGGCACGGATTTATGGTATCCCACCGATGCGGACAGGGCACGTGCACAGGAACATTACAGTCTGGGTGACGGCCCGGTTTTACTGTTTGTAGGGCAGCAGAACTGGAAGAAGAATATCAGACATATCATTGAGGCTGTGGCGCTGTACCGGCGCATCCGGCCGGATATTCGTATGGTTATGGTGGGACAAGGGCCGCATGCGGATGAAATTAAGGAATACGTGCGTGAACTTGATCTACTTGAGAATTTCGTATTTACTGGCCAGATCATGGAGCGGGAACCGATCATGGCGCTCTACGCACGTGCTGATTTGTTTTTGTTCCCGTCGCTATACGATACGGCGGGGCTGGTTGTGCGTGAAGCGGCTGCGGCGGGTACGCCGTCGCTGCTGGTGGAAGGCTCCTGTGCCGCAGAGTGCGTGCACGATGGGGAAAACGGGTTTTTGTGCAGGGACGATCCGCAGAGCATTTGCGATACGCTCGCGCGTGTTTTATCAGATAGGGAATTGAGAGAACGCGTGGGTGAGGCCGCGAGGCAGACAATACCTGCCCCGTGGCGGGATCTCATCAAAGACGTTCGTGAACGCTATATGCGGCTGATTGAGAATCATGATTCGCGAGGATTGAATCTGAACGTAAAATAGTCGGGGGTAGAACAATGGAAGAACAACGCGCCAAGCGGCTTGTCGCCATAGATGGCAACAGCCTGATGCATCGCGCTTATTACGCACTGCCGGCCATGACCAGCAGGGAAGGAACGCCTACCGGCGCGATACATGGGTTTCTGAGTATGCTTTTAAAGCTTGCGGAATCAATGCCGGATTATCTCGTGGTCGCGTTTGATCTGCACGGGCCTACTTTCCGGCACGAGCAATACGAAGAATATAAGGCTGGCCGCCGCGAAACGCCGGAGGATTTGCGTCCGCAATTCCCGCTGCTGCAGGAACTGCTCAAACAGATGGGCATTACGGTCTGCACCTGTGAAGGCTTCGAGGCGGACGATATACTCGGTACTTTTGCGCGCATGGCGGAAGCAAAGAATACCGACGCTCTGCTCGTTACCGGCGATAGGGACGCCCTGCAGCTGATTTCCGGCCATACGCACGTACTGCTTACCAAAAAGGGCATATCCGAGACCGTGGAAATGGACGTTCCCGCTTTAAAGGAAGCCTATGGGCTAACGCCAGATCAAATGCGCGACCTAAAGGGCTTGATGGGCGACAACTCGGATAATATCCCGGGCATTCCCGGTGTTGGGGAAAAGACTGCGATCAAGCTGCTCGAACAGTATGGCGCTATCGAAGAAGTGCTTTCCCACGCCTCTGAGATAAAAGGTAAACTGGGCGAGCGCATAGTAGAGCACGCTGATCTTGCACGCTTGAGCTATACATTGGGCGTTATCCGCACAGACGTGCCCATTTCCTGTAAGCTGGAGGACAGCGCGTTTGAGCCGTCCCGCATGGCGGATGCTCTGCCGATGCTGCGGCAGCTGCAGCTCAACGCTATAGCAAACAGGCTGCCGGAAGCGGCGCCCCAAAAAGAAGCGCCCAAACAAAGCAGAATGCAAACGGCGATAATCGCTGATATCGAAAAATTGCAGGAAATTACACTGCAGCTTGCCGCTTCGCCTATGCTCGCGATGCACGCGCAAGGGGATGCGCTGTATATAGCGCCCGATGAGGATTCGCAATTCTGCGTCCGGCTTTCTGGTACGCTGATGGAGCCGGGAATGGACCCCGTTGAAGTGTGGCAGGTACTGCGGTCTCTCTTGGAAGCCGAGCAGCCTAAGAAGCTGTTGTTTGACTCAAAGAAATGGATGCATATGCTCGCGGCGGAGGGCATGCAGTTACGCGGCATGGAATTTGATGCCATGATCGTTGACTATCTCTTAAACGCCACACGCCCTGCACCTTCCTTGGCCGCGCTTGCGCAGGAAAGGCTGCATGTACAGGAGGCGAGCGCTTGTGCGCTGATGCGGCTGTATGGACCCATGATGGAGCAAATGCGGCAGGACGGCTTAACCGAATTGTATGAGACGGTGGAACGCCCGCTCATCGGCGTGCTTTTTCGAATGGAGCATCAGGGATTCCGCGTGGATACGGACGTATTGAAGGAATTGACGAAGCAGTTTGCAGCGCGCATTGACGAGTTGGCAGCGCAGATATACGAGCAGGCGGGGGAGACTTTCAATATACTTTCCACCAAACAGCTGGGGTCTGTATTGTTTGAAAAATTGGGCCTTCCGGCGCAGAGGAAAACCAAAACCGGATACTCCACGGATTCAGACGTTCTGGATCAGCTGGTGGAAATGCACCCCATCGTTTCACTGATACAGGAATATCGATTCCTGACAAAGCTCAAGAGCACATTTGTCGACGGTCTCCTTGCGGTCATATCCCCTGTTGACGGGCGTGTGCATACGAGTTTTAATCAAAATGTGGCCGCTACCGGACGCATATCCAGTACCGAACCCAATTTGCAGAATATTCCCACGCGTACGCCGCTGGGCCGTGAAATCCGAAAAGCGTTCGTGGCCAGTCCCGGCAATGTTCTGGTTGGAGCGGATTATTCCCAGATAGAGCTGCGGCTTCTCGCACATTTCAGCGGCGATGAGGCTATGATAGAGAATTTTCAGCGCGGCGGCGATATCCACACCCGCACGGCCGGGGAAGTGTTCGGCGTTCCGGCGTCCGCCGTTACGTCCGATCAGCGCAGCGCTGCCAAGGCCGTTAACTTCGGCATCATCTACGGCATTTCGGAGTTCGGGTTATCCCGGAATCTTGGCATCACCCGCAAACGCGCGGGAGAGTATATCGAGCGCTACCTCAGCCGCTATCCCGGCGTGCGCGAATATATGCATCAAAGCGTGGAAAACGGCAAACGCGACGGATATGTCAAAACACTTTTTGGACGCAGGCGCGAGTTGCCTGAATTGAAAAGCGGCAACTATAACACGCGCTCCTTCGGAGAGCGTGTGGCGATGAATATGCCCTTGCAGGGTACCGCCGCTGATATTATCAAGCTGGCTATGGTGCGCGTAGACGATGCGCTCCGCGAGCGGAGATTGCAGGCAAAGCTTATTCTGCAGGTACACGACGAATTGATTGTCGATACGCCGCCCAATGAACTGGAGGAGGTATCCGGCATTGTGTGCGACTGTATGCAGAACGCCATCAAGCTGGACGTCCCGCTTACTGCCGAGGTGCGAAGCGGCCGCAGCTGGTACGATACCAAATGACGGCCGACGGTAAAACGCCCAAACGCATCGGCCTGACGGGCGGAATAGGCGCAGGCAAATCCACCGTTTCAGCGAGGTTGAAGCGTCTGGGAGCGCTGGTGCTGGATGCCGATATCGCAGCCAGACAGGCAGTGGAGCCGGGAACGGCCGGACTTGCGCTGCTGATTGAGCGCTATGGCGCAGGTATATTGCAGATAAACGGGGAACTCCACCGCCGGGCTTTGGCGAATATCATATTCGGCAAAGAAGATGAGCGGCTTGCCGTCAACGAACTGCTGCATCCTCTGATACAGCAGCGTATGCTGGAACAGGAAGCACTTTTCCGTTCTATGGAACCGTTCAGCCCGGTATTCTGGGATGTACCACTGCTCATTGAAAGCGGCATGCATACCCTAATGGACGAAGTATGGCTTGTCGTGGCCTCAGAGGAAGCGCGCATCAAACGCATCATGATGCGCGATGAATGCTCGGAGGAGGAAGCTCGTTCGCGCTTAGTCAGCCAGATGCCGCAGCAAGAGAAATACGCATATGCGGACCGTGTGCTGGATAATTCGACGGATCAAAATGCGCTGTTCCGGCAGGTTGACGCTCTCTATGAGACTTTGACGAAAAACGTTCTTTAGCCTTGTTGCGCAGGAAGCGAGGAAGCATTGGAACAACCCAAACGAAAATATAAGCTGAACAAAAAAAAACGGACGCGTATTTTGATAGCTGCCGCGATGCTTGTGCTTGCATTGATTGCGGCGTTATGGCTCGGAAGAGAACTCGAAAAACGCACATATAAGCTTAGCTATCCCAAGACAATCGCGCAGTACGCGAAAGAATTCGATGTGGACCCGTTCCTTGTCGCCGCCATGATTCACTGTGAAAGCGCCAATCGCCCCGAAGCGGTGAGCGTAGATGGAGCGATCGGGCTCATGCAGGTGATGCCGGATACCGGTGAGTGGATTGCGGGGAAGCTCGGAATTTCGGATTTTCACGCAGATTCGTTATTTGAGCCTGCGGTCAATATTCGCTTCGGCTGTTGGTACTTAAAGTTTTTGCTTGACAGATATGATCAGGATCGGCAGCTGGCTGTTGCCGCGTATAACGCAGGCCATGGCAATGTGGATAAGTGGCTTGATGATCCATCGGTTTCCGCAAAAGGGCAGTTGGTGAATATTCCCTATGAGGAGACCAAAACTTATGTCGAAAAGGTGCAACGCGCATATGAGAAATATCAATCACTTTATAAGAACGCTTTTTAGCGCGGTATGTCTGCTGCTTTGCGTAGGCATGCTCGGATGCAGTGCATCCGCAAAGCCGGAAGCCACGGCTACTCCCATCGCTATTCCTACTGCTACCCCTGAGCCGCAGCCTGCTGCTGGCGGTGAGCTGTATATCCCCATACCGCGCAACCCGTTTAAGAGCGGCGGCGGAACCAGCGCAAGCCCATTGATAGTGAATACAGAAGAAATGCGCAATATGTATTCGCTGGTATACGAGCCGTTGCTTCGCTGCGACGCCAACAATCGAATCATTCCCAGCTTAGCTGAAAAATGGAGCAGCGACGATACCGGTCGCGTATGGACAATACAGCTTCGTGCGAATGTGATGTGGCATGACGGAAGCCGTGCGTTCAACGCTGACGACGTAACATATACGATTGCACAGATCAAAAATCTTGGAAACGCCACATATTATTCGCTGGCTGCGGATTCGATTGAAACCTGTGAGAAGGTAGACGACAGTACAGTACGCATCACAATGAACAAAGCCGGTATGGCGTCGCTGTATGCACTTGTGTTCCCTGTGGTATGCGCTGATTCTTCCATTGGCGGGCTTAATGGTACTGGCCCGTATACACTTGCGTCCTCAACGGAAGATTCTGTGGAGTTGACAGCCAACCCAGCGTGGTGGAAGCAAGCACCGTATATTCAGACGATCCACTGCCTTGCCCGTGAAAGCAATGAGGTTGCGCTGGATTCTTATGAGGCTGGTCAGCTTAATCTGGTGCCCACATCTACGGTATCGGCAGGAAAGTATCGCGAGGAAGGCGTTACGAACGTTCTTGACGTCATGGCACAGGACGCGGAAGTATTGCTGATCAATCACAGCAATTCCATACTGGAGAATCCGGACGTACGCAAAGCCATTGCGTATGCCATGGATCGCGGTTCCATTGTTTCGAATGTGTACATGAACCGCGCGGCAATCTGCGACGTGCCCATACCGCCGGACTCTTTCCTTTACGACGCTACAACGAAGATTTACGACTATAACACGGACAAAGCGAGGTCGCTGCTTACATCCGCCGGATGGACGGACGAGGATGGCGATGGCATGGTTGAGCAGGATGGCCGTGCGCTGCACCTGCGTCTTTTAGTCAACGAGAGTACGGAGAGCACATACCGTAAAAATGCAGCGGCATTGATAGCTTCTCAGCTTAGTGCTGTCGGTATTGAAACAGAGGTCGTTGCCGCTAAACTGAGCATTGGGGAAGCAAACGGTGATTACGAGCAAAAGCTTGAATCCGGCGATTTTGATATTGCGTTAGCGGGCTTCAATCTTGAACCCAGCGGCAATCTTTCTCCCTATCTGTCAGCTGGCGGATGGCGCAATTACGGAAAAATCGCAGGTTCGCAATGGTCGGAACTGATGGGTGCTGCCGCAGCCGCAAAGGATGAAAACGGTATGAAACAAACCCAATCCGCGCTGCAGCAGGCATTTGTGCAGGATCTGCCCTTCATTATGCTGTATTTCCGTATGAACAGTGTGGTGTACAGCGCGCAAATAAAGAATGTATCGGAAGTCCGCGCGACAGATGTACTGCGCACAGTCAGCCGCTGGTATATGAAGACGGCGGAATAGGCCGTTTTGCCAATACGCAGTACGTATGGTATACTGAAAAAAGCTTTGCGTAGGAAAACGGGGGTAACATGCTCGAACTCATTATTGCGCTGGCAGTTGTAGTTCTCGATCAGCTGTCCAAATATTTCATTCAAATTTATCTTTCTCCCATCGGCACGTCGTATCCTTTGTGGGAGGGCGTGTTTCATCTGACAAATATACATAACACCGGCGCGGCCTTTGGTATGCTTTCTGGCGGCAGGTGGATATTTATCGTCATTTCTACTCTTGCGAGCGTTGCTATTATCTGGCTGCTATTAAAGCATCGTGCACGCATGCATACATTGCTGCGCATCACGTTATCTCTTATACTGGCTGGCGCAGTAGGCAACCTGATCGATCGTGCGTTGATCGGATATGTGCGCGATATGCTGGATTTCAGACTTGTACAGTTTGCGATATTCAACGTGGCGGACAGCGCTGTAACCGTTGGAGCCACATTGCTGGCGATAGACGTGCTGTTCGGCAAGAGCAGGAAGCTGCTTGATGATTTAGAAAAGGAAATGGAATTCAAACGGAAAAAGAAAACTGCCGTACAGAAACAAGAAGCGGAACCAACTGCGCAGGATCAGACACAGCCGGAGAACGAAACCGAAACTGATATTTCCGAAGACAATGAACGTGGAGACATTTGAGGAAACGGATGAACTGAGCACATTTGAAGCGGACGGCTCGCATGAACGGCTGGACGTATTCTTATCGCGCGTGAGCGGGGAAAGCCGCGCGCAGATACAGCGGCTTATACTTGAGGGGGCCGTGCTGGTGGACGGCCAGCCGCGAAAGGCAAATTACCGTCTGAATGAAGGCGAGGGCGTCACTCTGCGCGTTGACCCGCCCGAAGAGCTGGACGTTGCGCCCGAGGATATCCCGCTTTGTATCGTATATCAGGATTCGGATATCTGTGTGGTGGACAAGCCGCAGGGAATGGTCGTGCACCCCGCGCCGGGCAATCAGAGCGGTACGCTGGTGAACGCTCTGCTGTTTCATCTAAAGGATCTTTCGGGCATAGGCGGCGTTCTGCGGCCGGGTATTGTGCATCGCATCGATAAACTGACCTCCGGCCTTATCGTGGTGGCAAAAAACGACATTGCGCATGCTTCGCTTGCTGCGCAGATCAAAGCGCATACAGCGCGCAGGCGGTATCTTGCAATCGTGGAAGGCAACCTCAAAGAGGACGCGGGAGTGATCGACGCACCGGTAGGGCGGCACCCTACGGACCGCAAACGCATGGCGGTGGTCAAAAACGGCAGGGAGGCTGTTACACATTGGCGTGTGCTGGCCAGGATGGGGCAGTTTACGCTCATTGAAGCATCTCTGGAAACCGGCCGTACGCATCAGATACGCGTACATATGGCGCACATCAAGCATCCTGTTGCTGGGGATACGGTATACGGCCCCGATGTGCCTAAGCTGGGGCTTTCCGGTCAGGCTCTGCACGCCTACCGGTTGACATTGGCGCATCCGCGCACGGGCGAGACCATGGAGTTCTTTGCTCCGCCTCCCGCATATTTTCTTAGTGCACTCAAGAAGGCCGGGTATACCGGTGATGCGCCTTGGGAGGAACCGGTTCCTACCGATAACACGTTCCGCTGATGTACCTCCAAATTTCTTGGCGTTTTTATGCTCCTTAACGGGAGCATTTTGTATGGGAAAACGGGTATTTCCTCATGGATACCCATATTCAGACAGCAAAATTCATATTGCCGCCATATATTCGATAGTGGCTTTGTGGTATGATTTTTAGGAAAATACGGCAAGGAGGAAAATGCATGTACGAAAACGCATATGACATCGTGGCCATGGGCATGCGGTATTTCTTTTTGCTGCTGATACTTTATATTCTGATCCGGCTTGTACAGCACAGCGTAAGCGAGTTTCGGGCAGTGCAGCAGATCAAGCAGCAGGTCCGCAGCGTTTCCCCCGGGTATCTCGAGGTAAAGGAACCCGAAGCGCTGCGCGGGGAAAAGTATGCTTTGCGACGTGAAGACAGCCTGGGCCGGGCGAAGCGCTGTACGATTCCTATTCAGTTAGGGTCGCTGGCTCCTGTTCATGCCTTCTTTTATGAAAAGAAGGACGGGCTGTATGTGATGGATTACGGAAGCAGCGCGGGTGTGCTGCTCAACGGCGAACGCATCGGAAAACGCGAGGAGCTTTTATATACCAGCGATGTTTTGCAGATGGGAGAGCTGGTGATGAAACTGCATCTTGCGGGGGAGGAGGAAGACGATGCATAGATGGAAACGTGTGAGCGCGGCTGGGCTGCTGACGCTGATCATCATGTTCGAGCTGAGTGCGTTCTCCCTGCTTGCTTTCCGCAATTCCACTCTGGATTTCGGCGCATTCCTTTTCGGCGGAATATTGGTCGCGATGCTGCTGTTTCAGTATATTTCGCTTACCTCCATATTCCGGCATCTGGATCGATACCTGCTCATCATCGCCAATGTATTGGTTGCGCTGGGGTTGATCATACAATACCGCATTGATCCGGATATCGCGTATAAACAGATCATCTGGTTCGGAGTAGGTATGCTGTGCATGGTATTTTGCATACTGTTGATGCGGTTTCCGAATTTTTTTCGGCGCATCAACTGGCTGCTGATGGCCGGAGGCATTGCAATACTTGGCGTACTGCTCGTGATAGGCTCGGAAACCTACGGCGCGAAAAACTGGATCACGCTGGCGGGGCAGCGCTTTCAGCCTTCTGAGTTTGTGAAGGTCGGCACGGTATTCATACTGGCGCACTGGCTTACCAACAGCCGTCAGATGCGGGGGCTGTGGCCGCTGCTGGTATATGTGGCAGGTGCAGGCGGGCTCTTAGTCATGGAGCGGGATCTTGGCGCGGCGGTTTTAATACTTGGTTCATCGCTTATCGTGTTTTATGTGGCGACGGGCGATAAGGGGCTGACATTGTTCGGATTAGGGCTGGGCAGCGCGGGCGCGGTTGCGAGCTATTATATGTTTGATCATGTGCGCGTGCGCGTGGCAATCTGGAAAAACCCATGGGCGACGTATTCCGGCAACGGATACCAGATCGCACAGGGTCTAATGGCAATTGCAAGCGGCGGTTTGTGGGGCATGGGGCTTACAAGAGGATCTCCCAAGCTCATACCCGCTTATCATACGGATTACATATTCGCGGTTATATGTGAGGAGTTTGGCATTATTGTTGGTGTATGCGTGATTGCGTTCTACCTTGTATTCATCATACGCGGAGCGTTGATCGCCCTGAACGCACCGGACAGGTTTACCATGCTGGTAGCGTTTGGCTGTACCGTGCTGATTACGCTGCAAAGCTTCATCATAATCGCGGGAGTCATCAAATTGATCCCCCTCACCGGCATCACGCTGCCGTTCGTCAGTTACGGGGGCAGTTCCATGATTGCGAGTATGATGCTGCTTGGCATACTCGAAGGCGTTGCCATACAGGGCGGCGAAACGCTTGAGCGTGCGCTCAGGGAGATGACAGTATGAATACGAGACAGAACATCAAAGGCATGCTCGTCGTATTCTGTGCACTGTTTGTGGTGTTAAGCATTTATTTGATATACACCATTGGCGCATACGGTACGCGCTGGTTTTCAAGCCCTTACAACTCGCGGCTGAACGATCAGAAAAACCGGGTTATCGCGGGTGATATTTTAGATCGCACGGGCAGAAAGCTTGCGACCACGGACTCCGATGGCGATCGGGTGTATGTAGACGACAGTTCCATGCGCCGCGCTACTTCTCACGTTGTGGGCGACAATTACGGACAGACTTTTGGCGCAGAAAATTTCTACTCCAAGTATCTGCTCGGGTTTGACCAGAGCATTGTCGAGCGTATTTCCCAGTCAATATCCGGCAAGCCGGGGTACGGCTCGGATGTTGCGCTGACCATTGATGCCGCGTTATGCAATACGGCATATGCCGCAATGGATAACTACAGGGGCGCTGTCGTGGTGATGAATTACAAAACGGGCGAAATACTTGCAAGCGTCAGCCAGCCTACTTTCGACCCTAAATATGTGGCCGATTATCTGAACGGCGACAAAGAACTGGACAATAGCGCCATGGTCAACCGCGTAAACTCAGGACGCTATACACCCGGCTCCGTATTTAAGATTGTGACAGCGCTTGCAGCCATTCGGTATCTGCCCGGCGTAACGGAACGCCAATTTAACTGTGACGGACCGCTGTGTTTTGATCCTGAGTCGGGACGATATTTGCCGGATGTTCACCTGACGGCTGAGCAGGATACCGCGATGTCCGAGCAAAGCGAGGCGGGGATGAGCGGTGAATATTTGGTGGTGCGCGATTATAACGACCAATACCATGGCACAATCAATTTGAAAACCGCATTCGCAAAATCCTGCAATCACGTGTTTGCGCAGCTTGCGATGGAACTCGGCGCCGATCGGCTAAGACGCGTGGCCAATGAACTGGGCGTAAACGATGAATTCCTGTTTGAGGATATGGTGACCGCCGGCAGCAGCTATGAAAAGGCAAAAACGGAAGTGAACCTTGCGTGGTCCGGGGTAGGACAATATACGGATATCATGACACCGCTGCATATGTGCATGATCGCAGCGGGTGTCGCAAATGACGGCGTAATGGTGGAACCCAAGCTGCTGTATTCCATTACAAATTCCATGGGCGTATCCACATATCAGCTAAAGACGGAAAGCTACAAAAAAGGCATGTCCGCAACCGAGGCTGCGCAGCTGACGGAATTCATGACGGAAGTGGTAAACACCGGTACGGGCAAAAGCGCCAAGGTATCCGGGGTAACAGTTGCGGGTAAAACGGGTACGGCAGAAGTTTCTTCGGGCGAGGACGCCCCCAACGCTTGGTTTGTCGGCTTTGTCGATGACGACGAGCATCCGCTTGCCGTATGCGTTGTGCTCGAAAAAGCCGGCAGCGGAGGAAGCCATGCCGCGCCGATCGCAGCCAGAGTACTAAAAAAGGCGATTGCCTTAGGGTATTGAAAAGGAGATTACTTTGATATAAAGGAATCCAGTTCTTGAAATTCAGCGTTATTCAGCCAAATTTTAGGGCATGCTAAGCGTGCCCTGCTTTTTTGCGAAATCTAGGCCGGAGATATCGACTGGCGATTGCGCTTACATGTATCTATCCTTCATGCAGCAGGGGACTTTTAGCCATGCAGAAAGGAGGCGTTTCACTTTGCACCCGCTTTTTATCATCTTGCTGATACTGCTTGGAGCCGTTGCATTCGTAGTGATCTATCCGGTGCGGCTATTTGCACAGGCAGGCTTGGAAGTCCCTAAAGGCGGGGATGTATATCTGGAATTGCAGTTTTTCAGCGGGCTTTTTCGACTGAAATATAAGCTCGAAATCAATATACTTCGTGAGCCATATCTAACGGTACGACTGTATCATGGAGGAGAAACGCCGCGGATATTATGGCGTGTCGGAGAAAAAAAGGCTCGCACCGGGCGTATGAATCTGCCGCTCAAGGAGATATGGCGGCATGTACGGCTTCACAAACTGCATGTCAACGGAGAACTTGGCATATATGACGATGCATTCTGGACGGTAATGCTTTGTGGGGTGCTTTTCGCACTGCTGCAAAGCGTACTTGTGTATGCATGCGCGGAAAAGGAACCCTTCGCTTTGCAGGTGAAAGTTATGCCCGCATTTTCCACGGATTGCCTACGGCTAAATTTGGAAGGCATAGCCGGATGCCCGCCAATCCATATTATTAGCGCCATCTTAATATGGCATTTGAAGAATAGAAAGGGGCAAAAGGCAGTATGGCGCATCCTATCGAAAACATCATGAAGACCACAATGGAGCAGCTCAAGGAAATGGTGGATGTCAACACCATCATAGGCGATCCGGTAATGACCGGCGGAGACACAGTAATCGTGCCTGTTTCCCGTGTTTGTCTTGGATTTCTTTCCGGCGGCGGAGAGTATTGCAGCAAGAAGAAAGGGGAGGGCAGAAACGAAAGCCACCAGGTGGATACGGAGGAAAACAGACATCCGTTCGCAGGCACTTCCGTGGCGGGACTCAATCTGACGCCCATGGCCTTTTTGGCCATCACCGGCGGTGTCGTGCGTGTACTGCCCGCGCATTACGACTGCACACTGGATCGTATTATCGAAATGGTTCCCGAAACCGTAAGGGAGCTTGATCGCATCGTGAAAGAAGCGTGTCAGTCTCGGCAGCAAAACCAGAACTCAAATTCTTCACAGCCTCTCCATGCGGAAAGCACAGTAATACCGGAATAGCGGCTTCTGAATGAAGCGGGAAACGATTATGAATGCAAAACGGATCATCGCCCTGTTGGGCGCAGCCTGCATACTATGCGCGGGGTTGCCCGCATTGGCAGCCCCTGAAGTAAATGTAAGCGCGGGCGGCGCTGTGTTGATGGACGCTGACACGACCCGCGTGCTCAGTTCTGTGAATGCGCATGCGCGGTTGCCTATGGCTAGCACAACGAAAATAATGACAGCATTGCTGGCGCTTGAAAACAGCTCGCTGGACGATATCGTAACCGTGCCGAAAGAGGCCTACGCTATGGAAGGTTCCAGTATGTATCTGAATCTTGGTGAAAAGATCAGGATGGAGGATCTGCTCTACGGTTTAATGCTTTCATCGGGCAACGACGCAGCGGTTACCATAGCTATTCGAATCGGCGGGTCGGTAGAGGGCTTTGCGCAGATGATGAACAACAAAGCAGCTCAGCTTGGCTGCGCGAATACGCATTTCGTGACGCCCAACGGCCTGCATGATCCCCAGCATTATACGTCGGCGTACGATCTCGCGCTCATCGCAAGCGCCGCAATGAAAAACCTGCAGTTCCGTACAATCGTAGGTACAAAATATTGGCGAACAAAGTCGGGCGACGTCATACGAACTTTGAAAAACAAAAACAAAATTCTCTGGCAATATGAGGGCGGCAACGGCATCAAAACTGGATTTACAAAGGATTCGGGCCGTTGTCTTGCGTTTTCTGCAGAGCGTGGCGGGCATACCGTAGTGGGAATTGTGCTTGCTTGCCCCGATATGTGGAATGCGTCAAAATCTCTGCTGGATTATGCGTTTAATAACTACACGTGGAAAAAGTTTATCAGCGCGGGCGAAACAGTTTGCATAACGGATATTGACAAAGGCATGCAGGATGGCTTGGAAATGCTCGCAAAAGACGATATACTGATTCCATTGCGCAGTGAGGAAACGGAGAAATCCATTGAGATCCGCGTGGATTGCCCCTCGACCATCCCGGCGCCGGTATTTGCCGGGCAGGCCGTAGGGACAGTGCAGGCGTGGAGCGACGGGCGTATGCTGGCTTCCACGCCGCTTGTAGCCTCTAAAACAGTGCTGCGCAAGGAATTCCCGTATTATCTGTGGCGTTTGGCCAGCGATTGGACGGCATAAGGCCGCTTGCGCGCCCGCCTCAGGAAGCGGTAAAAGGGGGCAGGGGTATGCGTTTGCAGAAATATATGGCGGAAGCGGGTGTGGCTTCCCGCAGGCAATGCGAGGAGTATATCCGGCAAGGCCGTGTGAAGGTAAACGGAGAGACGGCACAGATTGGGTGCGTACTGGATCCGGAAAAGGATGAAGTACTGCTGGACGGCGCTCCTCTTAAAAAGGAGCAGCGGCGTGTGGTACTGCTGTTTTACAAGCCTCGCGGAGTCGTATCGACAAGCAGCGATCCAGAGGGCAGAAAAACCGTGCAGGCATATTTCGAGGATTTTCCGGAGCGCCTGTATAACGTGGGCAGGCTGGATATCAATTCGGAAGGTCTGCTCATCATGACAAACGACGGGCAGCTTGCCCTTGCCATGACGCATCCGAGATATAAAATTCCCAAAACATATTACGCTGTTTGCGACGGGGAACTGACTGCATCCGAGGCGGCCCGCTTGATGAGCGGCGTCCAGCTTTCAGATGGCATGACCGCCCCCGCGCGTGTGGAACACGTGCGGCCGACCAAAACCGGGCAGACAAGTCTGCTGATTACCATCCGCGAAGGGCGCAACCGGCAGGTTCGGCGTATGTTGGAGGCGGTGGGACATAAAACGCTGCTGCTAAAACGCGAACGGGTTGGAGCATTGCATATCGAAGGCCTGCATCCGGGGGAATGGCGCTTTGCTACGCAAGAGGAATTGGCATGGCTGGATACACTGCTTATCAATAAGGATTAATTATATTATATGCCGGATATATCCTTGTTTCCAATGGCGCGGCGATTCTGCCGCGCCTATACTTTTTCAAGCGGGAATTATTAGATAAAACGCTTGAATTGCCACGATATTTGATGATACAATAGGAATATATTAAAATGCGGGAGGATGTTTTTTTTCGTAAAGAAAATTGTATCCTTTTCTATTAGTACCTTTTGTACCCATTCGTGAGCATAATGAATTCTTTTAACTGAGCAACTGTTTTCAGGAGGTGGTGAAATGGGAATTTCAAGTTTCTCCGTAAGCGGGGCAATTACGCTGGGAGTAATTATTGTGCTGCTATTATTGATTGCGCTGACGATTGAGAAACGACGCAGGCGCGCGGCAACAGTATTTCACGTGCGTGAACAGGCTGCTTCTGCTTCGCAGTCAGTTCGGGAGTTTTCTCCGCTCATGCAGCAAAACCGCCAGCAGCTTGTCGCTGCGATTGCCGCAGCAATTGCATCTGAGATGGGAACTGACCCGAAGGGCCTGCGCATCCATTCCATACGTCCTGTAGGAACGGTATACAACCGTGGGCAGTTCACAGCCGCGGTGTCTGCGGCTATTGCATCATATATGGGCACCTCACCCTTCGGATTGCGCATACATTCCGTTCGCCAGATAGGTTCTGCGGATCGTTCCGAGTTTTCAGCCGTTGTGGCGGCCGCTATCGCTACCCATATGGGTACGGAGGTATCCGGGCTTCGCATTCATTCGATACGAAAAGTATGATACATGCCCAACGGCGGGCAGTTCATTTATGCAATACTACAAACAATCACAGCAGGAGGCAATATATGCGTAAGTTTTTGGTGAATGTCAACGGAACTTCCTATGAGGTTATGGTAGAAGAAATCAATGGCGCTATCCCCTCTGCTTCTGCAGCTGCTCCCGTTGCTGCTCCGGCGGCGGTTTCGGCACCTGCCGCTCCAACCGCTCCTGCAGTGGAAGCGCCGGTGGCAGCCCCTGTCGCAGCATCTGTCGGTCAAACGCCTCTCGAAGCGCCGATGCCGGGTACCATACTTTCCGTCAGCGTAAAGACTGGTGATACCGTCAAGAAGAATCAGGTGATGATGGTACTCGAGGCTATGAAGATGGAAAACGAAATCGTATCGCCCAAGGATGGTGTGGTCGTCGGCGTAAACGTTTCTCCCGGCGCATCGGTCAACACCGGCTTTGTGCTCTGCGTTATTGGCTGATGTTCATCGTGCTCTGTCCAAGGCGCATGCCGGGCTTACTGCGGCATGCCGCCACCCAGTATGAATGAAGGAGGAAACCAGTTTGGCGAAGAAGCTTTATATAACGGATACCATACTGCGCGATGCTCACCAATCCCAGGCCGCAACCCGCATGCGCATAGAAGATATGCTGCCTGCCTGCGAAATACTCGACAGTGTCGGCTATTGGTCTCTCGAATGCTGGGGCGGCGCGACGTTTGACAGCTGCCTGCGATACTTGAATGAAGACCCGTGGGAACGGCTGCGCAAGCTGAAAAAGGCGCTGCCCAATACGAGACTGCAGATGTTGTTCCGTGGTCAGAATATTTTGGGCTACAAGCATTATGCGGACGACGTGGTGGAACAGTTCTGCCGCAAGGCCATTGAGAACGGCATTGATGTCATCCGGATATTCGACGCGCTTAACGATATTCGCAACCTCGAAATGGCCATCAAATATACCAAGAAATACGGCGGATTGTGCGAACCTGCCATCAGCTACACCATCAGTCCCGTACACAATGAAGATTATTTCGTAAACATGGCCAAGGAGCTTGTCCAGATGGGCGCGGATACCATCTGCATCAAGGATATGGCCAACCTGCTGCTGCCTTACGCGGCGTATTCGCTGATCAAGCGGCTCAAGAGCGAGGTCGATGTTCCCATCCACCTGCACACGCATAATACGACAGGAACAGGCGATATGACATACCTGATGGCTGTGCAGGCAGGCGTGGATATCGTGGACTGCGCGCTCTCTCCCTTGGGCAACGGCACCTCTCAGCCGGCCACAGAACCGCTTGTTGCCACGCTTAAGGGTACGGAATATGACACTGGGCTCGATATGTTAAAGCTTGCGGAAGCGGCTAAGCATTTCCGTTCAGTTGCCGAACGGCTGCAAAAGTCTGGCGATCTGGACCCCAAGGTGTTGAGCGTAGACGTCAATACCCTGCTGTATCAGGTGCCGGGCGGCATGCTGTCCAACCTGATTTCACAGCTTAAGCAGGCGAACGCGGAGGATAAGTATTACCAGGTGCTTGAAGAAGTTCCCCGTGTGCGCGAAGACTTTGGTTACCCGCCGCTCGTGACGCCGACCAGCCAAATTGTAGGTACCCAGGCGGTGCTCAATGTGCTTTCGGGCGGACGCTACAAATCCTTCACAAAAGAGTCCAAGGCGTTGCTGCATGGTGAGTATGGTAGACTGCCCGGTACGGTGAACGAAGAAGTGCGCAAATTGGCTATCGGGGATGAAGAGGTCATCACTTGCCGACCCGCGGATCTTTTGAAGCCGGAACTGGATAAATACCGTGAAGAGATCAAAGACGTAATGGAGCAGGAAGAAGATGTGCTCAGTTACGCACTCTTCCCGCAGGTTGCGCTCAAATTCTTTGAAGCGCGTAAGGCTGCAAAATCCGCGCCCGCCACGCCGGCGGAGCAGGTTACGCAAGCGGTTGTTTCTCCGGTTCCTGCCGCCGCACCTGCAGCGCAGCCAGATATGTCTGGCGGTATAACGGTGCTTTATGTTGAGGATTTGTCTATCTAAAATCTTAAAATTCAATGAAATAGAGGCAGGCGGGGTAATATCCCGCCTGTATCATTGAATTGGGTGTGGTCGTCTGGATATATTTGCGTTATAATGAAGCACATGGACAGAATAAGCAAGTCGCCCGTTATGAAACAGATACCCAATATTCTATCGACACTGCGCATTGGCATGGTCGGTGTTTTCGTTTACTTCTTCATGCACAGCCGGTTCTTTACGGCGCTGGGGATATACGTGCTTGCCATACTGACCGATACGCTCGACGGTTATCTTGCGAGGCATTTCAACTGGATCACCAACCTCGGGAAAGTACTTGATCCATTGGCGGACAAGCTCATGCTGATTGCAGCGCTCTGCTGCTTTTACAGCAGATACTGGGTCCCCCTGTGGCTGCTTGCCGTGGTTGCCGGTAAAGAAATACTTATGATCGCGGGCGGCTTTTTGCTTTGGAAAAAGGATGTTGTGGTTTACGCGGACTGGATAGGCAAGCTAACAACCGGTTTCTTTAACGCAGGCGTAGTAGCTACGCTGTGCAAACGGTTCTGGCCCTGGATTGGCCGCTGGAACATTGTACTCTTAAGCATAGCCATGGTGCTTGCGATCGTTGCCCTTGCGCATTACGCGCAAAAGAATGTGTTTGCAAACGGGCACGGGGCGGCAGCACCATCCGCCGATCCAAATACTTTGCAGGCAGACAATTCCAAAAAGCAGGAATAATGCAGTTCTTACAGGATTGGCCGTATCGGATATGTCCTGATTGGCCGCGTCATGATGACATAAGATTCTGAAAGTCCGAGAGAATATAATTCATAGGTCATGTTCAGAAAACTGTCGGCATCCTTGCAGACGGTTTTCAGGCAGTAGCCGTATCGTCCGGTGATTTCCATGAACTCCATCACGTTGGGGCTCTGCGCAATATACTGCAGAAATTTCTCCCGGTTCTCCATCGTGACGGAAACGAGTACAAGCGCACTGATGGAACGGCCCAGTTTTTCAGGATTAACGACGGCACGGTAACCGAGTATAGCGCCGTTATCCTCAAGTTTCTTGACGCGTTCAATGGTGGATGGCGCGCTCATATTGATCATGGACGCCAGTTTCTGCATGGAGATACGGCCATCCTGCTGAAGAATTTCAAGTATTTTGGCATCCGTATTATCCACCGTAAGCCTCCGGCTATGCAAGAATTGTATTTCAATATACCATATATGCCCTGTATGTGGCAATATGGATGCATGCAAAACCGCAGAATATGGCGCGTCGATGGCAGGACGTTGGATTTTTTCGTTGACAAACCATGACGGAATAGATAAAATAAACAATGGTCGACTTTGGAGGAAAAGCCTATGGAACTGCGCGTAGCTTCGGCGCTGAAACAACCGGGTGAAACATTTTCAGCGATGCTGACGCAGGAACTTGCGCCGCAGAAATATTGCGGCAGAAAAGTTGCGTTTGCGAAACCCGTTGAACTGGAATTTACATATTCCTTCGACGGTAAGGCTTTTACTTTGACCGGCCGGCTGCAGACCGACTTGTTATCCCGTTGCGCCCGATGCGACGAAGCGTTTACCGAAACGCTGATTATTCCGGTTTCGGAACGTTTTGTAAAAGGCGCGGTGGGAAATGACGAGGAAGACAGCTATACCTTCGACGGAGACACACTGGATCTTACGCCGATGGTGATGGACAATCTTTTTCTGCATATGCCTATTTCCAGCGTGTGCAGTGATGATTGCCGCGGCTTATGCCCCATTTGCGGATGCAATTTGAATACGGCGCAGTGCGCCTGCGAACGAGAGGATGCTGAAAAAGCACCGCCGCTCTCATCGCTTGGGCAGCTGTTGAACGATGGTAAGGAGGTGTAATCATGGCGGTCCCCAAGAGAAAAACTTCAAAGGCCAGGCGGGATTCCCGCAGGTCCAGCCACTGGAAGCTGTCCATGCCCGGTATTGTGGCATGCCCCCAGTGCCACCGGCTCAAGCTTGCCCACAGGGTATGCAAGAAGTGCGGCTTTTACGATGGCAAGCAAGTCATCGATCTGGATGAAAAAGAAAAGAAGAGCCAGTCCTAACGCCATGCGCGCCGTCCTCTCCGGGGGAAACAGATGGTGTGTTTTGCACGGCTGTAGCCTATGCGGCCCCCTGGGCTTTTAACTGGTAGAAAAAGGCAGAGAATGTATAGTTTTCTGCCTTTTGTCCTATCTCAAGATATCATTATACTTTTTTAAATCGAATCAGATTCAGTTACGTATGATTTAGCGTGCCGTATGACGGGGGAAAGCGTTTATGGCATAGCAAGAAGGGGGATCACAATGAATATAGCGGTTGACGTATTTGGCGGCGATCATGCGCCGCAGGCTATATTGGACGGATGCATGCTTGCGCTCGAACAAAACGCAGATATGCATCTGATACTGGTAGGCGAGGCGCTCGTGATTGAACAGTACCTGAAGGAGCATCCGCACGACTCGAACCGCATACGGGTCAAGCATGCGCCTGATGTCATTTCCAGCCACGAACAGCCCACTGCAGCCATCAAGCATAAAAAAGATTCTTCGCTTGTGCAAGCGATCATGAGCGTGGTGGATGGCGACGCTAGCTGCATGGTTTCAGCGGGCAGTACGGGCGCGGTACTTGCGGGCGCGACTTTGCTTATCCGCAGGCTCAAGGGCGTAAAGCGCCCCGCGCTCGCGCCCATTATGCCCACAAGGGACGGATGCATATTGCTGGTGGACTGCGGTGCCAATATCGACTGCAAGCCGCAGTATCTGCAGCAGTTCGCGGTCATGGGTTCTGCGTACATGCAGCATGTGATGGGACAGGAGCATCCGCGCATTGGCCTTTTGAACAATGGTGCGGAAGCTGAAAAAGGAAACGAACTGACTAAGGCCGCTTACGGGCTGCTGCTCAATACGCCCGTCAATTTTGTGGGCAACTGCGAAGGGCGCGATGTGCTCTCCGGAGATTACGACGTCGTGGTCTGCGACGGCTTTTCGGGCAATATCGTGCTCAAGAACACGGAAGGCGTAGCTGCGCTGCTGGTGGATATGCTCAAGGACGAACTCAAACGGGACAGGCGGTCTAAGGTAGGCGCGCTGCTCGCTAAGCCTGCCTTCAGACGCTTCAAGAGCCGCATGGATTACACCGAGTATGGCGGAGCACCCCTGCTGGGAGTCAATGGCGGGGTCATCAAAGCGCACGGGAGTTCCAACGCGAAAGCGTTCGCAGCCGCCCTCAACCAGGCACGGGCATACGTGCTGGGCAATGTTACGCAGGCGATAGGCGACGCGATAGCCGCTATGGAACCTGTGGAGGATTAAGCACCTGCTTGCCGGTCGCCGTTTTCTTCGGCGTTTTTCGGCATTGACAGATAGGGTCCCTTAGCCTAAACTGAAATTTGGAATACCTCATATTTATTTATCATTCGCACTGAGAGGAGTTAAGCGCAATGAAATTTGATAAGGTTCGCGAAATCATTGCCAGACAGCTGGACGTGGATGCGGACGGCATTACAATGGAATCTAAACTGGTAGATGACCTCAAAGCGGACAGTCTGGATGTTGTAGAACTCATTATGGATCTTGAGCAGGAATTTGACATTGAGATCCCCGATGAAGAACTGCCCAAGGTTCGTACGGTAGGCGACATCGTAGAGTATCTGGAAAAGCACTGAAGCGAAAGCTGACCATTATGCCCGCATCATATTTGTGGTGCGGGCATTCGTTTGAACGAGGGAGATGCAAACAGCCATGCGCGAAAGCCAATTGCTGGAGCTGCAAAACCGTATAGAATACACATTTCGGGATCAGTCGCTGCTGGACACCGCGTTGACCCATACCTCGTTTGTAAAAGGCGACGGCAAGGGCAGTATGCACAATGAACGCCTGGAATATCTGGGTGACGCCGTGCTCGAATTGTGTATCAGCGAGCAGCTGTATATGCGGTACTCCAATTGGACGGAAGGGGCTATGACGCGAGCGCGCGCCACCATAGTCTGCGAATCCGCGCTGGATCAGGCAGCGCGTAATTGCTTTAATTTGCAGGACTACCTGCTGCTGGGTCATGGGGAAGAAAACACGGGGGGGCGAATGAAGCCCTCCATACTCTCCGACGCGCTGGAAGCGCTCATTGGCGCCATTTACCTTGACGGCGGCATGGAGGCTGCCCGTGCGCTTATCATGCGCTTTGCGCACCCGGCCCTTGATCATGCCGTGGATAACGGTCCGGGAAAAGATCACAAAACCACTCTTCAGGAATATGTGCAAAAACGGCATCTGGGCGCTATCAGCTATAAGCTGGTATCCGCGACAGGGCCTGACCATAAAAAAGAATTTCGCATACGCGTATCGCTCAGCGACAGGCTGGTGGGTGAGGGCGTAGGCGGTTCCAAACAGGAAGCCGGGCAGCGCGCCGCGAAAACCGCGCTCAAGCTTCTGCGCGCCGAGGAGACGCAGACACCCGGACAATCTTCAGACGGGGAATAGTTCCCGTGTTATCATTCTGTTTGCAAAGGAAGTGTAGAATACTTTGCGTCTGACAAAGCTGGAGCTGCATGGCTTCAAATCCTTCGCACGCAGGACGGAACTGCAGTTCGACGAAGGCATAACAGCGGTCATCGGCCCCAACGGAAGCGGAAAAAGCAATATAGCGGACGCCGTTCGCTGGGTGCTTGGCGAACAGAGCGCCAAGGCACTGCGCGGCTCACGCATGGAAGATGTCATATTCAATGGCACGCAGGAGAGAAAAGCGCAGGCGTACTGCGAAGTCTCCCTGACATTTGATAATTCGGATCTGTCGCTGCCTCTCGATTTTTCAGAAGTATCCATTACGCGCCGCGTATACCGTTCCGGTGAGAGCGAATACGCGATCAACCGCAATAACTGCCGGCTAAAGGATATTCAGGAGCTGTTCCGGGATACCGGTATCGGCAAGGAAGGGTATTCCATCATCGGTCAGGGCCGGGTGGAAGAGATACTCTCCAATAAGTCCGGTGACAGACGAACGGCGCTTGAGGAAGCGGCGGGCGTTATGCGATACCGGGTGCGCAAGGAAGAAGCGGTGCGCAAGCTGGACCAGACAAGAAAAAATCTGGAACGGCTGCAGGACATACTCACAGAGCTTCAAAATCAGTGTGATCCGCTCTTTGAGCAGGCGGAAAAGGCCCGGGCCTATCTTGGCCTCAGGGATGAACTCAAAGCGCTTGAAATCAATGTATTCCTTTATCAATACGAGCGTACGCAGGAACGTCTTGCTGCTACTGCTGCGGCCATTGCACAGCTGCAGGAAGAAAGCGAAGCGCTCATGGAGACGGAACGCGTCATAAACGCTGACTGCGCCGCGCAGGAAGAGACTCTGCGGGCTCTTGAACAGACAGCAAGTGCACTGCAGAACGAGCTTCTAAGTATGATGTCCGGTATGGAAGCGCATCTTGGCGAAGCCGGTGTGCTGCGCGAACGCAGTGAGAACCTCAAGCGCGAGCAGGAACGGCTGCATAAGGCGCTGCAGGAGGATTGCCGCCGCCGCGACGAAATCGACGCTTCACTGGACAAGCTTTCGCACAGCGATACCGCCGGGCGGGATATGCTATCTGCTCTCAATGATCAAATACAGGAGACGCAGAAGCGACTCGATACTTTACAGCAGGCAGTAGAACAGCAGGAGCGGGAACTCGAAGCCCAAAAAGGCAGTATCATCGCCTCGCTCAATCGGCTCTCGGACGCAAAAAGCCAGCTTTCCAGAATGGAGGCTATGGCGGCAGCGCTCGAACAGCGTATGCAGTCTGTAAAGAATGACCAAAGCGGAATTGAGTATGAACACGAGGGCCTGCTTGTGGAACAGCAGCAGGCACAAGCCGAGTGGCAGTCGCAGGAACAAACGCGAAGGGAACTGCTTGATGGGCAGGCGGAACTGCGGCGGGAGCTTTCTCGCGCGCAGGAACAGAGCAAGGCCGCCGATCAGGCGCTTCGAGAACTCGAACAGCGGGGGCAGGCCATGCGCTCGCGTTCTTCTGTACTCGAAGAAATGGCTCGTGCGCATGAAGGATACTATACCAGCGTGCGCAATGTGCTCAAGGATTGCGACCGAAACGCTGAACTCAGGCGCTGCGTGCTCGGCGTAGTTGCCGAGCTCGTGCAGGTACCCCAAAAGTATGAAACCGCGCTGGAAATGGCGCTCGGTTCAGCTTTACAGAATATCGTTACTCCCACGTCCGAGGATGCGAAGCGCGTAATTGATCATTTGCGCAAAAACCAATATGGCCGGGCAACGCTGCTGCCGGTATCTGCCATGCGGCCGCGTCTGCTGGACGCGGCGGAACGCGCCGCGCTTTCCACACCCGGCTGTATAGGCGTGGCATCCGAACTCGTGCAGTTCGATGAAATGTATCGGAACGTCATGGAAAACCTGCTTGGGCGTACTGTGATCGTGCAGGATCTTGATGCGGGTATCGCGATCAACCGCCGCGCCAACGCCGCATTTCGTATTGCGACGCTGCAGGGCGATATCATTCATCCCGGCGGCTCCATGACGGGCGGCAGCGTGCAAAAGCGCGAGTTCAGTCTGTTGGGCCGTGAACGCGAGTCCAAGCAGTTGCAGCAAAGCATACAAGAGCTTGAGAGCGAGCTTAAGCGGCAGGCACAACGCCGCGCGCAAGCCGAGGAAAAAGTGAAAGAGTGTATGCAGGCATTGTCACAGGCAGACGATCATCTGCATGCCCATGAGATTGAAAGCGCCCGTCACAAAGAAAAACTGGAGCTCATTGCCCGCGATATCAAACAGAACGAACAAAAGCGCGAGCGCAGCGAGGCCGAGCTGGGGCAGCTCAGCGACAATCTTGCGGATATAGAAAAAGAACGCAAGGCTGCAGAGACCGTGCAATCCGGCATAGAAGAAGGAAGCGCTGCAACGCAGGAAGATGTACAGCGCTCTCAGGCGCGTCTGAACGAGCTGCGCGCGAAATATGAAGCGGAAATGGCGGCCCTGACGGAGCGTAAAGTGCAGCGTATGGCGCTGCAGAAAGAAGAAGACGCCGTCAACGCCGAGCGTTCGCGCCTCACAAAGGAACGTGCACAGCTGGCGCGCGCTATCGACGAGCATCAGTTTAATAAAGAATGCGCCGCCTCACAGGAGGCAGAACTCATAAAACGTCTCGAAACGCTCGTTTCGGGTATAGGTGTGGAACAGGCGCAGGTGGATGCGCGCAAGGAACAGCAGCACGCGCTCGACGATGAAAGGCAGCGTCTTCAGCAGGCGATATCTGAAGCGCGTGCCCAGAAGGATGAGATCAACACCCGCCTTCGAGAAATCGACGACCGCAAGCACCGGCAGGAACTTGCGCAGAGCCGCACAGAGCTTGAATTTGAAGCCATGCTCGAGCGTATGCGTACGGACTATGAGCTGACCTACGAAATGGCGCTGCCGCTGCGTACGGAATTGAACGGCATTACCGCCGCACATGTCCGCATTGACGAACTCAAGAAGAGCATTCGCGAACTGGGCAGCATCAATGTAAACGCCGTAGAGGATTACCAGACGCTAAACGAGCGGTATGAGTCGCTTAATACGCAGTGCGAAGACCTTACCCGCGCCGAGGCAGATCTGCAGACGCTGATCGCTGAGCTTACCGTAACCATGGAGCGGCAGTTTTTACAGCAGTTTCAGCTTATTCAAAAGAACTTTTCAGAAGTGTACGCACAGCTATTCGGAGGGGGGTGGGCCGAGCTGCGCCTTTCCGATCCCAAGGATGTGCTCAATTGCGAAATCGATATCATTGCTCAGCCGCCGGGTAAGAAGCTGCAGCTATTGACGCTATTGTCCGGCGGCGAACGGGCGCTGACTGCGATAGCGCTGCTGTTTGCGATGCTGAAGCTCAAGCCGACCGTATTCTGCATACTCGATGAAATCGAGTCGTCTCTTGACGAAGTCAACGTTACGCGTTTTGCAAACTATCTGCGCGAATACTCGGACGATACGCAGTTCATACTCATCACACACCGCAAAGGCAGCATGGAGGTATGCAACGCGCTGTACGGCGTGGCAATGGAAGAAAAGGGCGTATCCAAAATCGTATCCGCGCGATTCCAGGATGCCGCGTCATAATATGAGCTCATTAAAATCTGACTGGTATTAGGGTTTAGTGTATATGGAACAAAAAATGAACGTATTTCAGAGGCTGAAGCAGGGCCTGAGCAAAACGAGGGACAGTATACTCGCCACGGTTTTCTCTGGGCGGGATGGTATCGACGACGAGTTTTACGAAGCGCTCGAAGAAGCGCTCATCATGGCGGACGTGGGCATGGAACTGACCGAAAGCCTGCTCAATGAGTTGCGCGCACGGGTAAAGACTGACCGGTTGAGCAAGGCAACACAAGCGCGGGAAGCATTACGCGATGTGCTCGCGGCACATATGATGACAGAAGAAGAGTTTCTGCCCGAGACTGGTCCTGCCGTGCTGCTTATCGTCGGCGTGAACGGTGTGGGTAAAACAACGTCCATCGGCAAGCTTGCCTATCATTACAAGCAGCAGGGCAAACGGCCCATGCTGGCAGCAGCCGATACCTTTCGCGCTGCGGCGGCCGAACAGCTTGGCATTTGGGCGGAACGGGCTGGGGTGCCCATGGTGCGCCACGGCGAGGGCGCGGACCCTGCGGCCGTTGTATTCGACGCCATCGCCTCTTTCAAGGCGAAGGGATGCGATCTGCTCATCTGCGATACGGCGGGTCGATTGCACAATAAAAAGAACCTCATGAACGAGCTGGAAAAGATTCGCCGCGTCATCGCGCGCGAATTGCCGGATGCGCCCTGCCGCGTGCTGCTGGTGTTGGATGCTACAACCGGACAGAACGCTATCGCGCAGGCAAAAGCGTTCGGTGAGGCGGCAGGATTAACGGATGTCGTGCTGACCAAGCTGGACGGTACTGCCAAAGGCGGCATGGCCATAGCTGTCAAGGATATTCTGGAGCTTCCCGTACGGTTTGTAGGCGTGGGAGAAGCTTTGGACGATCTGCAGCCTTTTGATGCGCAGGCTTTTGCGGCCGCGTTGTTGGGGGAATAAAAAAATATAAAGCATGATTGCATAAAGCCCCGTGTTTCATTATTGAAACACGGGGCTTTTTAGGTCGTGGGGGAATGAGACACTCTAATATATATGTATTTTTAGATGGACATTATTTCCGAAAAAGGTGGATTTTTGACACGTGATAGTATACAATCGAAAACATATTGTTTTTTTTGGTCACTCGGGCGTCAAAGGAGAAACGACAAAGACAGAAGCAAAGCACAAAGTTTGGCTATAAAGAGTCTTGCGAATTTGCGATATAAAATAAAAAAATGTGAGAGGAGATCATTCAAAATATGTCATGGTTTTGGGTAAGGAAAAAAAATATGCTGTCGATGCTGCTGGCGGTTATGCTGCTGTCAGGGATATTCCCAATGACAGCTTTTGCGGCTCTGTCCGGCACCGACGGTCTTGATCAATATGTCGTAAATCTTGTAGCAGATCCGGCAGCCCCTGCAATACCGGCTGAATTCGGGACTTCTGCAGCTGATGGACGCGTTTGGACGGATAAGAGTGTTTCTATTAATGAGGGCGACTTTGAAGTGACTCTTTCGGCTCTTGCGCAGGAGTATATTGTTACATCCGCAAGCGCCGGGGGAACTAGCACTACGGCGGATGTGGCGCTGGTATTGGATATGTCTCAGTCTATGACTGCCGCGCGTGTTCAAAATATGACCAATGCCGCTAATAGAGCGATAGATATCATTATGGCTGCCAATTCGAAAAACCGTGTAGGCGTATATTATTTTGGATTGCCAACATCGGTCGGTACAGTGCTGCCTCTGGCATCTTATATTTCTGGCAGCACGGGTGACCCCAGTCCGGAAAACAGATACATTACTGTGAACGGAACATCAATATACGCAAATGGAGGTTTAACGCAGACCTTTCTTGGCGGTACTTCTTATACAACGGGTAAAGGCACGTCTATTGGGGTTACTGGGGGAACTACCACGCAGCTTGGACTCTACACCGGCGTTTCAGCGCTGAAAAGTGATATTCAGAGCCGCACAAGAGGCGCTGCAGAGGAACGGTATCCGTATGTCTTGCTGTTTACTGACGGCGATGCAAACAACGCCTATACAAATTGGTACAGTGATCTCACAAACACTTCCGCTCGCGGTACGCTTAGAACGGGAAGCGGAGCAGACGGTACTGCGGAGATTGCCGCGCTGACCATATTGACTACAGCCAAGCTGAAGGATGAACTCAACGATGCGTATGAAACCTATAATGGCAAAACAAGAGACACCGTTTGGTTTAACGTTGGCCTCTTGGGCGTAACAGAAGACACGAATGTTCTTTCAACCGCGCTCCTAACTCCGAGTCACGTGGTGTCCAGCGCGACTAGTCACTGGAAATCGGTGTATGATCAAATTGTATCAATAACCGGCAGTAATAACGGCGGCTTTACGCAATACGGCGTTGGCGGAACACCCGGCTATGTATATGCCGACGATTATATTTATTACGCCACGGACAGCAACCTAACTCCGTTGAATACTGCGTTTACAACGCTGGGCGAATTGGTTAAAGAGGCTACGCAGGAAAAAAACATACCGATTGATATTGGAGACTCTTCGGCGGCTGAAGTTGTATTTACTGACATACTGGGTGAGAGTATGAAGCTCGTAGGCGCACCTAAGCTTGGGGGCGTAACGGGAACGGTTTTGACGGTTTCAGGCACGGTCACCACTTATAAGTTCGGAAACCTTTCGAATACGGCCGCCTACGACAGCGCGACGCGCACCCTCATATGGACGATACCTGCTGAGGAAATCCCTCTTATCATGTTCGAAAACCGTGAAGCGCCTACGGCTGGCGGCTATATGAGCGCAACCCCCATCCGTCTTACTTACGCCGTGGGCATAGATCGTCCCTACACGGGCGGGAACCTTTATAGCAATGCATTCTCTGAAATTGATAGTGTGGTTACGGCATTGACCACCGCCAAGTTTACGCCTACGCAAGATAATCCATATTATTACAAGAATATCGAACCATATGAAGCAGGAGATACTATTCCCGAGGGCAAAAAGGCGGGGGATCTGAAATCCAGTGATCCGAAGGTTATTGGTGGCCTAGAAATGACGGCCTCTGTTGCCAAATCGTCCAATGTTAGTGGCACTGCCGAGTATACGCAGTCCTATGCTTGGGGTACAGGTGAAATGAGTACGGTATTTATCACTTCTCTGGGTAATAATGGAAGTGTTACGCCGCAGCTCAATATAGCGAAATCCGCTAATAAAAGTGCGGTTGTTGCCGGGGATACAGTGACCTACACGATTACAGTCTCAAATTCCACCAATGCGGCGATAAGTGATGTGATTGTGAACGATACGCTTCCCGCCGGCGTGACTTTTGTTGCTGGCAGCATGCATGAGGGCGACGCCCCAATGACTTCTGCTGCATTCCCTTATACCATAAGCTCAGTACCCGCTAAGGGCAGTGTGGTTCTGAGTTTCAGCGCCACTGTTGCGGAAAGTGGGGGCGAAGCGGACTATATCAATACGGCTGAAATTAAATCAGTCGGCGGAAGCGCGCTTGATAATCCGGCTGCTGATACGGCGAAAATCACGGTAGGTCCTACATTAACGGCTACAGTGAATGTAACGCTTGACGGCGAAGCCTATGACGGGCGTACCGTTACGCTTCGTCAGGGCTCTGAAACAGTGTATACCCTTACTGGCTCCGACGGCAGTTATTCTGTAGACGGTGCAGTTGTTGGTACGTATGATGTTTACGTGGACGGTGCGCAGACAGGGACGAAGCTTATTCTCACCGATGAGGATGAAAGCGTGCAAATTGATTATTATACTGTCACGTTTTATGATGGCACCACAGCATATACAACGCCCGCCCCGCAGATTGTGCTTTCCGGGTCAAAAGCCGTTTCGCCGGCGGCACCTTCTAAGTCCGGAAACACCTTTAATGGCTGGATGACCGAAAATGGCGGTACCGAAGGCTTCGGTTTTGATGCGCCTATTACCGCAGCTGCCAATGTATATGCGTCCTGGTCGGCAAACAGCAGCAAGCCTTCCGGACACAGCAACCGCCACACCGTGAGGTTCGATGGTCAGGGCGGCAGCACGTCCGGTGCAATCAAAGGCGTGTTGCCGGGCGCAAAAATCGTCGCTCCCCCAAATCCGACACTTCCCGGTTATATCTTTACAGGGTGGTACACCGACCCAGCCTGTACAATTCCGTGGGATTTTACACAGGACCGGGTGAATTCTGATATAGCTTTGTACGCCGGATGGATGATCGATGCTGTGGGTATCCCTAAAACGGACAGCAGGACTTACATTTGGCAATGCTGGGGGGTAACAGTGGCTGCATTCCTGCTAGGAGGGGCGGCACTCGTCGTAAGGAAAAAGCACGGACGAGATTGGTGATAAAACAAGAGCGGCAAGGCGAGACGCCTTGCCGCTTAAGCCATCAACAAAGTTCTTTGGACTTTGTTGATGGGTATTCTGCAGGTTAAAATGCAGCTTATGGCTGCATTTTTTCCACCGATTTGACGCGCATGTCGTCAAATCGGATTGAAAGTGGGGGATTTTAGAGTTCCCTCCATCACCTAAGAGCGTTTGACGGTATACTATGAGCGGCAAGGCGCAACGCCTTGCCGCTCGTTAATATAGGCAAATTCATGGTGAGCTTTGGGATAAAATAACACACCAAATCCCTTTGTATTATTGGTCAAAATCGATCGCTTCTACAAGATCAGACGGGGTAAGCATGCGCATGCCCAGCATGACATACGCAAGGTCTGCCGTGCTTCCTAAAAGATACGCGCCCGCACACGCGGCATCGAAGGGATGCAGTCCCTGCGCAAGCAGAGCAAGTATGATGCCGGTCAGCACGTCGCCGCTGCCTCCCTTGGCAAGACCCGGATTGCCCGTGGTGTTCAGGCATAGCCTTCCGCTCTGCGCGATTATGCTGGTGGCTCCCTTGAGCAGCACCGTACATCCCCAATTCTGCGCCGCCTGACGTGCGGCCTCCACGGGGTTTTCCGCGATTTCTCTTGGCTGCTTGCCAATCAGCCTTCCCATTTCGGCGGGGTGTGGCGTGAGTATAACATTCTCATGCAGCAGGCGCAGCAGCTCGGGATTGGCAGCCAGCGCGTTCAGACCGTCCGCATCTACCACGAGGGGCTTTTTGCTTTCGAGCGCAGCCCGCAATAAGGCGGGAATACCGCTGCCTTTGCCCATGCCGGGGCCAATGGCGGCAGCGTCGATGGATGAGAGCAATTCAATCGCGCCACATGCTTCAGACTGCTCCCATTCCTCCGCTTCCCCAACCGGATGGCAGATGGCGTCCGGACAGGCGGTAAACGCTTGCCGCATGCCGCGCGGAACGGCGGCGTGCAGAAGACCGCTGCCTGCCCTGAGAGCCGATTTCGCGCTCAGCAGCGCAGCGCCTGCGTATTGTTCGCTCCCGGCGCATAAAAGCGCTCGGCCGTAAGTACCCTTGTGGCTGTTCTGTTCGCGCTTGGGCAGCAGGGCCTGCACATCTTCGCGTTCGAGTTGAAATGCGGCATCGGACGGCGGTGCGATTGGCCCTATGGGAGCAACGCGAACCTTTCCCGAAAGGGAACGGCCAGGGAAAAGCAGATGCCCCGGCTTTTTATGCTGGAATGTAACGGTCACATCCGCACGCACGGCTGCGCCCAGCACATGGCCTGTCGCACCGTCCACGCCGGAAGGAATGTCCACCGCCACAACGCGCGCTTTGCAGGCGTTGATGCGCCTAATCATTGCAAGGTACCGGCCTTCAACAGGGCGGGAAAGCCCTGTTCCGAACATGGCGTCCACCAGTACGTTGGCGTCAGTTAGTACCACGGTTTCCACTTCGGTTTCTGTAAGAACCGTCTGCAAGGGCAGATGACAGCCGATCGCCGTGTTGTATTGCAGCAAGGCGTCTCCCGCGAGCTTGTCCGGGTCGGCAAGCAGTATGGCGCGCACTTTCACATTGCGCATGGCGAGCTGCCGGAGTATGGCAAGCCCGTCGCCGCCATTGTTTCCGCCGCCGCAAAGCACTACTACAGTCCCGCCCGGCGGCAGCTGCTCCCAAATCGCTTCCACTACGCCAGCAGCCGCATTCTCCATAAGCACAATGCCGGGGATACCTTGTTCTTGAATCAATTGCGAGTCTAAAGCGCGCATTTGTTCAGGTGTGAGTATGTACTGCATGGCTTCCTCCTTTGGTGCAAAAGACAAAACCGCCCCGGCTAGAAACCGGGGCAGGCAAAATCATTGTTCCGTGTCAGCCTCAACAAATATGCGGGGTACCCGATCATTGATGCAGAGCAGTATTTCATAGCTGATGGTGTCCGCCCAGTCCGCCATTTCATCCGCCCCGATGCATGCATCGCCCTGATAGCCTATGAGCACAACTTCGTCTCCGGGTTTCACATCGCCGATATCCGTGACATCCGCCATGCACTGATCCATGCAGATGGTGCCAACGATGGGCGCACGTTTGCCGTGTATCAGTACCTGCGCTTTGTTGGAAATGCAGCGCTTGTACCCGTCACCGTAACCAACAGGCAAAGTCGCGATCAGCCGCGGCTCCTTCGCTGTGTAATTCCTGCCGTAACTGACCGTATCGCCGGGCAGTATTCCCTTTACGTGCACAACCGCCGTCTTCCACGTCAGCACCGGGCGCAGGTCGGCCCACAGGCCGCATTTCGGGCCGGGGTGGTAACCATACATGGCTAAGCCGCCGCGAACCATATCCAGTTTGAGCTCATCGGGCATATCGAGCTGTGCGCCGCTGTTGCAGGCGTGCAGAACGGGCGAATAGCCCATGTCATGCGCGATATCTATAAAATCCCTGAAGAATTCCATCTGCTGCCGGGTAAAGCTCTTATCCGGTATCTCGCTGACTGCGAAATGCGTGAACAGACCGTCGATGCGGATATTCGGGCATTCCCGCGAGAGGGTGAGCAGGGAAATGAAATCTTCCTTTGTTTTGACGCCGATGCGGTTCATGCCGGAATCTACTTTAATATGAATGCTGCATACCTTGCCTGCGTCTTTTGCGGCGCGCTGCAGCTCGTTCATGATTTCGCTGGTAAACACGGTGGGGGTAAGGTCGTAATTTACCACCATTTCAGCGCCCTCGGGAAGTATACCGCCTAAAATCAGTATGGGAACGCGAATTCCGCCTTCGCGCAGCCGTTTGCCTTCTTCCGGAATGGATACGCCCAGGTATTCGGCCCCGAAAGACTCGGTAGCTTTGCCAATTTCCACAATGCCGTGTCCGTAAGCGTTGGCTTTGATAACGGGCATAAACTTCACTTGCGGTCCTACGTTTTTGCGCAGGACTGCCATATTATGCTTGATTGCGTTTAGGTCAATAATCGCGTGGGTCGGTCGAAGCATGTCAGGTTCCTCCAGAATTCAATAGGCCGGTTTCGTTATCTTCTTTGATACACTATTCGGCCGTTAATGATTGTGCATACGCAATGCGCGCGAAAATCCAACGGATGTGCGTCAAATATGGCGATATCCGCATCCTTGCCGGGCTCGAGACTGCCGACGCGCGACGATAATCCGGTGATTCGAGCGGCATCTATGGTAATGGATTTCAGCGCAGTTACTTCATCCAGCCCGTCGCGCACGCAAAGCGCAGCGCATACCGGCAGATACTGCACGGGTGTAACGGGGTGGTCCGTCATCAGCGCAAAGGGAATGCCTGCGTCATGCAGCAGCTTGGGCGCGTGAAACGTCAGATTCTTCATTTCAATTTTTGCACGTTCGGAAAGAAGGGGACCAAGTATGACGCCTGCGTTGAGCTCCGCCAACTGTTCCTTTAAAAGATCCGTTATCAGGTGCCCTTCCGTGCAGTGTTCTATGGTGGCGGATAACCCAAATTCGCGGGAAAGCCGCAGCGCCGTCAAAATATCGTCGGCGCGGTGTGCGTGAAATTTCACCTTTAATTCGCCGCGCAGAACAGGCAACAGGGCTTCGAGTGCAAGATCACGGTCGGGCAGCTTTTCGGGGTCTTCCTCCCCGAGTTCCAGCTTGCGTTCGTATTCCTGCGCATCCACCATGGCTTTGCGGAACAACGCCGCAATGGCCATGCGCGTATAGGGCGTTGCCTTTTGCTCGGTGTATTCTCGTTTGGGGTTTTCACCAAGCGCTGCCTTCATGGCAATCGGGTCCTTTAGTATCATTTCATCGATACCGCGGCCGAATGTTTTGAGCGCCACGAACTGCCCGCCGATTACATTTGCGCTTCCCGGACCTGTGAGCACGGTCGTTACGCCCGCCTCCCGCGCTTCTGTGAAGCAGGGGTCGAATGGATTGATCCCGTCGACGGCGCGCATTTCGGGGGTGATCGGGTCGGAACTTTCATTGCCGTCCGCGCCCTCTTCGCCCATGCCGTCTTCCCACATGCCGATATGGCAGTGTGCGTCTATAAAGCCCGGAAGTACAAATCTGCCGGTACAGTCGACGACTTGCGCGTCAGGTACCTGAATATCTCTTCCTACAGCCGCTATCAAATTATTATCTATCAGAACGTCGCCCTGTATGGCTGGCCCTGCCATGCTCATAACGACGCCGCCTTTTAACAACAGCATGCGTTGCTCCTCCTTGGCCGAAAACCCGTTATTTTCAGCAGTTACAATCTTTCAAAGCCGACGGCTTTGACTACCTTCGTCTATTATTATCAATTCATACGTGATATGCAAGGGTTTGCATGAAATAATACGACAAACCAACGGTATATGAAACCTGAAAACCTGCTAATTTACATAAACCGAACAATAATCCAATCAATCCATGCAGCTGCAATGACGGGATTTACCCAATCGGCCGACTTCGTTAGAATGTAATAAGCAAGAAAAAACGATGAACCTCATATTGATAAATTTCGATTTGAGTCATATACTGGTTATATTGATACTATTCGATTTGAAGGAGAGCCATGAGAAACAATCCAAATCCAATAAAAGTGTTTCGGGCAATGGGCGATCCCAAACGGGCATTGATTGTGGAAATGCTCTCTTGTGGGGAGCTTTGTGCTTGCAAGATACTTGAGAAGTTCTCCATGTCGCAATCCACGCTTTCACATCATATGAGGCTGCTGTGTGATTGCGGATTGGTGAAATGCAGGAATGAAGGGAAATGGACTTTCTACTCGCTGGATCAGAATACGATCGACAACACAAAACAGTATTTATCCTGGATTACTTCAGATAATGAAAAGTGTATTTGCAAAGAATCATATTAGATTTGAAGGAGTTGAATTCATCTATGAATAAGCTGTCTATTTATGAACCGGCTATGTGCTGCCCCACCGGCCTTTGCGGCGTGGGAGTTGATCCTGAATTGATGCGGATTTCCACTGTACTGAACACGCTCAAAAGCAGCGGTGTGGTTGTTGAACGCTACAATCTGAACAGCGCCCCTATGGAATTTGTCACAAATCAGGCCGTCAATGCGTATCTCAACGCACATGGCCCTGAAGGCCTGCCTGTGGTGCTGCTGAACAATCAAATCGTGATAGAGCGTCGGTATCCCACAAATGAAGAACTCACAAAACTGCTTGATATACCGGCGGATATGATTTTGGAAAAAGGCGGCCTCGCCAAATCCAAAGTCACTATCAAAAAATCCGGAGGATGTAACTGCAAGGGAGGCTGCTGTTGATGAATCTCTTTCATCCCTTGGCAGTGCCTCTTACGAAATATTTGTTCTTTACCGGCAAAGGCGGCGTAGGGAAAACCTCCGCCGCCTGCGCTACCGCTGTGACGCTTGCGGACAGTGGTAAAAAAGTACTGCTCGTCAGCACAGACCCCGCATCCAATTTGCAGGACGTATTTGAAATAAATCTGGGCAACGGCAAAGTCCGGATACCCGGTGTCGAAAATCTTGTTGTTGCCAATCTTGATCCCATACAGGCAGCGGCGGACTATCGGGAGAGCGTGATTGCGCCCTATCGCGGCAAGCTGCCCGACGCTGTGATCGCGAATATGGAAGAACAGCTTTCCGGTTCCTGTACGGTCGAGATCGCAGCATTCAATGAATTTTCCAATTATATTACGGATCAGGCCGCCGAAAAAGAATTTGATACGATCATATTCGATACAGCTCCAACCGGACACACGCTGCGCATGCTCCAGCTTCCTTCCGCTTGGAGTAACTTTATCAGCGAGAATACACATGGAGCCTCCTGTTTGGGGCAGCTTTCCGGATTGGACAGCAAAAAAGAAATGTACAGGAACGCTATGCTGACATTGGCAGATAAGGATCGGACCACATTGCTGTTGGTTACCCGTCCGGAAGAAGCGCCGATGAAGGAGGCTGCACGTTCATCCGGTGAACTATTCGAGCTGGGCATCCGCAATCAGGCGCTGATTATCAATGGCATACTTGCCTCATATGATGACAGCATTTCTGAAAGCCTGTATCAAAAGCAGTTGTGGGCTCTTGCTAAAATGCCGGAACAATTGCTGCAGCTCAAAACCTATTCCATTCCGCTGCGTGCTTATACGATTACCGGCTTGTCCGGTGTTCGGGACTTTCTGATAAGAGATCATGCAGCTGTGAGTACGGAAAAACTTCAGGCGGAAACACTGCTGCAACTGCGGGATGTCATTGAAGATTTGTACAGTACGGGCAAAAAAGTAATTTTTACAATGGGCAAAGGCGGCGTTGGCAAAACAACTGTGGCAGCAGCTATCGCCTTGGGATTGTCTAAAAAAGGCGCTAAAGTACATCTTGCGACAACCGACCCTGCCGCACACCTGAAATATGTACTGGATGAACACAGTGGAATTCAAATGAGCCATATCGACGAGCAAAACGAGCTTCATCGTTATCAGCAAGAAATTCTCGCAAAAGCAAGGGAAACCATGACTGAAGATGATGTGGCGTATATCGAAGAGGATCTTCGCTCCCCGTGCACGCAGGAAATCGCCGTTTTCCGCGCATTTGCTGAAATCGTAGATCAGGCGGAGGAAAGCACGGTCGTAATCGATACTGCCCCTACGGGGCATACGCTGCTTCTGCTGGACGCAACACAGAGTTATCATCGTGAGGTGAAGCGTACACAGGGCGATGTGCCCGATTCTGTCAAGAAACTGCTGCCCCGTCTGCGTAATCCTGAAGAAACAGCAGTGATTCTCGTAACTCTTGCAGAAACGACCCCTGTTTATGAGGCAATGCGGCTGGAAGAGGATCTAAGGCGCGCGGGCATTCATGCAGAGTGGTGGGTGATCAACCAATCCCTGCTGCAGACGAATACCACAAATGCACTGCTTGCGGCAAAAGCAAGCAATGAAATCCATTGGATCAACAAAGTGAATTCCCATGCATCGGGGAAATGCGCAGTGATCCCATGGAGCGCCGATGATTTGAAAGGCGAAAGGCTGCTTACACTTTGATTGAGACAGACAGTACTTATTTTCAGGCGTGTCCATAAAATTGGCTTATTGTCAGGCATTTTGTTTGACAAGCGGGTATCCTGATGATAAAATGTTTCGGTGAGCCGCTCCGTGCAGGCATCCTTAACGCGGGCATTATGTCCGGGCCGGGCATGGGCGAGACTGGTAAGAGGAGGAAACCCAATATGTATGCGATCATTCAGACGGGCGGCAAGCAATACAAAGTGCAGGCCGGCGACGAAGTACTCGTCGAAAAGCTCGCGGCGGAACCGGGTCAGGAAGTAAGCTTCGAAGTGCTGCTTCTCTCGGATGATTCCGGCGTGAAGGTCGGCAAGCCCGTGGTGGAAGGCGTGAGCGCAAAGGCCAAGGTTGTCGAGCACGGCAAGGGCAAAAAGGTCATTGTGTTCAAGTATAAAGCCAAAAAGAATTTTGCAAAGAAGCAGGGCCATCGTCAGCCCTACACCAAGGTAGAAATCCTGTCCATCGGGTAAACTGCCATGGTAAGAGTGT
Source organism: uncultured Oscillospiraceae bacterium (assembly GCA_964440115.1). Taxonomy (GTDB): domain Bacteria; phylum Bacillota; class Clostridia; order Christensenellales; family CAG-138; genus JAEWWD01. Next base: position 39,312 of record CAYTPV010000009.1, read on the forward strand.
GTATGCTCAGGCAGGGCGGCGAACTCGTCGGCTTTGAAGCAAATGGGCACGCAGGGTTCTCCCGGGGGGATGGCGATATCGTATGCAGCGCTGTATCGGCGCTCACACAGACCATAGCTCTCGGGTTAACGGATCGTTTATTGCTGCCGGTGGGGCTTTCCATTGAGGATGGAAACATGTACTGCATACTCGGGCGCGATTGCACCCCTGAACAGTGCGAAAAAGCGCAGGTGCTTCTTGACACTCTGCTGCTGGGGCTTCAATCCATGGAAGCTGCATACGGCGAATACCTCAGCATAACGGAAAGGGAGGTGTAAGTATGTTTCAGATGAATTTGCAATTGTTCGCGCACAAAAAGGGCGTGGGCAGTTCCCGAAATGGCCGCGACAGCGAGGCCAAGCGCCTGGGGCCCAAAAGGGCTGACGGTCAGTTCGTTCTCGCCGGCAATATTCTCGTCCGCCAGCGCGGTACGCATTTCCATCCCGGCAGGAACGTGGGCATCGGCAAAGACGATACACTGTTCGCTACGATCGATGGTATCGTGCGTTTCGAGCGCAAGGACAAGGCTCGCAAGCAGGTCAGCGTATATCCCGAAGAGGCTGCTGCGCAGTAAATGATGTCTTGAAATAGTCCCGACGTTTTCGTCGGGACTATTTTTTTGTTAAGTTCACTCCTGATTCATCCGATAAAAAAGATTAGGGAATGCTACGACTTCATTCAAAAGGTAGAAAATGCGGAATATCAGCAAGCAATTTATCAATATATATGACCTCCTGATCTGTATCACCAACGCCGGAGATCTGGTCAGACCGGAGTTTGAAGAGCATCATCAAAGAGTTGCCTATATTGCCTTTCAGATTGCTGAACATATGGGTTTATCCGTTGACGAAAAAAAGGATCTGGTGCTTGCCGGGCTTTTGCATGATATCGGCGCGCTTTCGCTGGATGAACGTCTTGAACTGCTCGAATCAGAACCCCCTACCTCCAACGGGCACGCGCATCGAGGCGCGCTTCTGATTGAAGAATTTGCGTATCTTCGCAATGCCGCCAATATCATTCGCTACCATCATGTTCCGTGGAATTTTACCACGGGAGAACAAGTTAACGGGGCACCCGTACCTTTAGCGAGCCATATTCTGCATTTAGCGGATCGTGTTGCGGTGCTTGTTCGAAAGGACAGGGATGTGCTCGAACAGGTAAGCGGCATCAGAAAATCCATCACAGGGCGCAGGGAGACAGTGTTTGCCCCGGAACTCGTCGACGCTTTTTTGCGCATGAGCGAAAAGGAATATATCTGGCTCGATATTGCTTATAGCCCGCTTGCCTATCTGCTGCAGCAGATCGTATTGTTTGAAACCATAGATCTTGAATTGGACGAAGTCATAGAACTAACGAGAATATTTTCACGCATTATCGATTTTCGAAGTCCATTTACATCGTATCATTCTGCTGGGGTGTCAAAGACGGCGGAACGGCTGGCCGAACTTGCGGGCTTCTGTTCAGCGGAATGCAAAATGATGATCATAGCGGGCAACCTGCACGATTTGGGAAAGCTCGCTGTAAGACGCTCTGTACTGGAAAAGAAAGACAAACTTGATATCTTTGAGCAAAATGAAATCAAAAGCCATACATTTTATACGTATCGCTTGCTGCGTTCCATAAAGGGTTTTGAAACCATCAGCATGTGGGCGTCATTCCATCACGAAAAACTCAACGGGAAAGGATATCCCTTTCATTTGCATCAGGAAAGCATTCCATTAGGCTCCCGTATTATTGCGGTGGCAGATATTTTTTCAGCCGTAACAGAAGAGCGGCCGTATCGCGCGGGGGTCAGCGCGCAGGAAGCGGTGGCGATATTGCAGAATATGGTAGAAGATGGATCTATCTGCCCGCACGTCGTTGCACTGCTGGCAAATAATCTGAATATGATCAATGAAGCAAGGCTTGAAGCACAAGCCGGCGCGAGCAAAGAGTATACCGCCATTATGGGGCCGAATCTGGTGCGGGGCAGTATGTAGGCTTGTGAACTTACATATATCGTGCTATACTGCTTTGGGCGAAAGGAGGGGTCTGTATTGATTGAAGCAATCGTGTTCGATATGGACGGCCTAATGTTTGATACGGAGCGTATGTATTATCATGCGTGGGATTATGCAGGCAATCAAATGGGTATCGGTGGTCTTGGATATTATTCTTTGAGTACGATGGGCAAAACTAGCGCATCGGTCGTGGCGGATATTCAGCGTGACTTTGGCTGTGATCCCATAGAATTTCTGGAGCATGTGAAAAATTTTAAAGTTGATTTTTTCAGCAACAACGCTGTACCGGTAAAGAAAGGTCTGTATGAGTTGCTGCAGTATCTGAAGGAAAACGGATATAAAATGGGCATTGCATCATCTTCGCCTTATACGGAGATCTGCCATAACATTCAGGACGCAGGTGTAGAGGACTATTTCAGCGTGATTGTATCTGGCGATATGGTCAAACACTCCAAACCGGCGCCGGACCCATTTGCTCTTGCAAGCGAACGGCTTGGCGTTGCGCCTTCAAAATGCATTGCACTGGAGGATTCCAACAACGGCATTCGATCGGCCTATGCTGCGGGGCTTCTACCCGTTATGATTCCCGATCTTGCTGAACCGGAAGATACGGTGCGCCCGCTGCTGTACGCCAAACTGCCGGATCTGTTTGCGGTGGTGGATCTGCTTGAAGGAAAAGATATTTCAATGATCGCATGTAATTAGTGCGTTCATTTCAATACGATCGTTAGAGTAGAGTAACAGGGGCTTATATAAGCCCCTGTATTTCTTTGATTGACTTTTTATCCAGTATGCCTCCGGTCAGAGCGCTCTGCATATATGCGTCAATTTCACCGATTTGTACGATGCGGCGAATGCCTGCAAGGGCGTGAAGAATATCGAGCAATATCAGCTTGCGCTGTGTGTCCTTGAGGGTAAGAATATCAATATTCATCAGCGTTTGTGCTGTTTGGGGGAGAAGTTCCGACACATAGGGCGCCCACAACCCAATATGCTGAATTGCCTGCCGGGATGTTATGAATTTCTCGTCCGTGCAGCGAGCCATATATGTTTCAAGTATTGCGGGGAAACGGTGCTGGGTATCCCATTTCACGTTATGTGCAATGAGCATCAGGCCAATGCTGCGTTGATAGGAATTTGGATCATCAAGTTTTCCGGCAAGTTCATCCCAATATGGATAAACATCCGGATACACATCGCTGCGGGCGCATAGTGTCAATAGGGAGGCGTACCGCAGGTCATCTTCTTTCTCCTTTAGCAGGGCTATGAGGTATGAAATATCTTCCGGCGTAAGTGCCGAGGCTAGTTCTTGCGGATTTTCTCTGCCGGTCAGTACTGTTTCTGGCAGCATGGAAAATTCTCCTCTCTATGTGAGCGCTATTTCCGAACTGCGGGGGCGCAGCGAATGTTGATGAGCGTTTTGACGTCGTTCAAAACCTCAGGGGAGCGTACCTCAATCATCAGCCACTTTCCGCCCATAACGGCGGCAGCACTTTCAAAGAGCTTTCGCACATGATCGGTTAACGCAGGAAGAACCAGTTCGGTTTGCGAACTTTCGCGTTCACCCATAACAACAAGCGCGATAAAGTATCCAGCCATGGGGTAGAGCGTGCATAGCGCACGGCCGCCCTTTTGGTATTTCACATTCCAGCCCGGCGCAGCGGAGCATTTGCTGTAGGAATAGCGAGGCGCCGCTGAATAGGCGGCCTGCACGTAGGTATTCAGTTCAGCCCAAAGAGGATTGGCAATGAACGCGGCAATATCCTCCGGCGTAGGCTGCGATAGTTGCGGATACAGGTCGCGCCACTCGCTCATAGTGATCCCTCCAACTGGTATTTTTTCTCAGAATACCATGACTGTCTGCACGTGTCCAGATAATTATCAGAACATATGATCGATTTTTCCGAATGAAGGTAGTATTATCTGCTGCATTTAACTGGCGCATATTGCATATGCAATCAGTAAATACTTCGAATCACCAATTCTTGCTTGTGGGAGGCGCTATGACCGGAATTTGTATTGGTATCGGAACTTTTTTCATCATAGGCTTTTTGCATCCCGTGGTGATAAAAGCGGAGTATTATATCGGAAAACGCATATGGCCATTGTTTCTTTTGCTGGGTGTTACCTGCATTGCCGGGTCACTGCTTCTGACAGGGGTCATCGCGTCGTCGCTTTGCGCTGTGCTTGGATTTTCGCTGCTGTGGAGTATACGGGAACTCTATGAACAGGAGGAGCGCGTGAAAAAGGGCTGGTTTCCCGCCAATCCAAACAGACAGTTGCAGCAGAGCCGCATAAAAAATATCCTGTGATTTCATCACCGTGCGGTCTGTTCATGTGTGTTACAATGTTCCTAAATCCAAGGGGGACTCAGTCTATGAACAGAAAATTCAGCGGCGGCTTAAAATATGCAATCGGGCTCGTTTTGGGCGGACTAGCCGGGTATCTGTATTACTATTTCGTCGGTTGCGCAACCGGTACATGCCCCATATCGTCCAACCCATATATCAGCACAGTGTATTGTGCGATCATCGGAGTGCTGCTTGTTACCGCAATTGCGCCGGGGAAAAAGCAGGCAAAAGAAGAAGGCAAGACAAAATAGAGTATTAATAGTGGCTTAAAGCCGCGGGAAACCGCGGTTTTTGTGTTTTAAGAACGCCAATGAAATTTGCGGACTTGCTTTGTCTTGACAGTAAAATAATCGGCTGATATTATTAGTTAGTCAATCTAAGTAATGGGGTGCGCCGGATGGATGAGTTTTCTGCACATTTGAATGACCTGCTTGTTGAAACCTTCCGGAATATTCTCAAGGTGGAAGAGGACATGCTGCGTAGTAGTGAAACGCTCAACCTTTCCATCAGCGAAATGCATCTGATTGAATCGGTTGGCAAGTGTAAGGATGAAGGCCGCACCATCAGCGGCATAGCCGAAGATATGGGCATAACGCTGCCATCGGTGACGGTAGCGATCAATAAACTTCGCACCAAAGGATATGTAGAAAAGGTGCGCGGCGAAGCGGACAGCCGCACGGTAATCGTCAAACTCACCAAAAGCGGCCGCAGAGTTGACGCTGTACATCGCTATTTTCACGAGAACATGGTACGCAACATTACCAAAGAAATGTCGGATGACGAAAAAAAGGCCCTTGCCAAGGGCATTGTAAAACTGAATTCATTCTTTCAAGGCAAGATTAAACCGTCGGAGGCTTAAAGTGAGCTTTTCCCTGATCGGCACGGGCAGCGCGTATCCCGCGCATACCCTTTCCAATGAACAGCTATCCCAAATGGTGGATACATCGGACGAATGGATCACGACCCGTACCGGCATCCATTCCCGGCACATACTGACAGATGAAACGCTGACCGATCTTGTGGTCAGAGCAGCGCGGTCGGCACTCGAAGATGCGAACGTCAAGCCTGAAGAGCTGGATTTGATACTGTGCGCTACGGTGCGCGGAGATATGATCACTCCCTCCCAGGCATGTATCCTGCAGAAAGAACTCGGAGCGTGCTGCCCCAGCATGGATATCAACGCAGCATGTTCGGGTTTTTTGTACGCGCTTGATGTGGCAGACGGCTATTTCGCACGCAAACGCGTAAAGAAAGTACTTGTAGTAGCGGCGGAAGCCATGTCCCGAATGACTGATTGGACGGATCGTGCATCCTGCGTGTTGTTTGGAGACGGCGCGGGTGCGGCAGTGCTTTGTGAAGGCGACGATCTTCTTTCTATTCGCATCACGGCCTGCGGCAATACGGAATCACTCTTAATCCCGAATGTCAAAGGCTTAAGCCCGTTTTCGCAGGGAGGCGAAGTATTGCCCTGTGTGCACATGAACGGGCAGGATGTTTACAAATTTGCGGTATCCTCCATTGTGCGCGATATTGACGCCGTTGCGGCGGATGCCGGAATTGCGCAGGAGGATATTGACTATGTGCTGCCCCATCAGGCGAATATCCGTATCATTGATGCGGCGCGCACGCGGCTTAGAATCCGTTCCGACCGGTATCTGACAAACATTGACCGGTTCGGCAACACTTCGGCCGCAAGTATTCCCATACTTTTGGACGAGTGCAATCGCAGGCAGATATTCCGTAAGGGTGATTTGCTTGCGTTTAGCGCATTCGGCGGTGGCTTTACAACCGGCGCCTGTGTGCTGCGCTGGAGCAAATGACGATTTGCTCCTACCCACAATCATTATTGGAGGAATTATTTATGATTTATGAAAAAGTTATCGGCATTCTTCGTGACTACAAGGACATCGATGTGGAAAACATCGGGCTGGAAACCTCGTTCGACGACATGGGCATGGACTCTCTGGACAGAGTGGAGCTCATCATGTCTTTTGAGGAAGCGTTTGACATTCAGATCGAAATGAATGAATCCATTCGCCGCGTACAGGATCTCGTAAACGAAATCGAGCGGTTGGTTGCGGCCAAGGGAGGCGCGGTGAAATGAGGACGGTGCTTTGCGATCTGCTGGGCATCGAGTATCCCATTTTGCAGGGCGGTATGGCATGGGTGGCGGATGCTTCCCTTGCTTCCGCCGTCAGCAACGCGGGGGGCTTAGGCATCATTGCAGCAATGAACGCACCCGGGGACTGGCTGCGCAAAGAAATTCAAGCCGCACGGGAGCGTACGGATAAGCCCTTCGGCGTGAACATCATGCTGATGAGTCCCTTTGCGGACGATGTCGCGCAGGTTGTGATCGAAGAACATGTGCCTGTTGTAACGACAGGCGCGGGCAATCCTTCAAAGTATATGCGCTCATGGGTAGATGCGGGTGTGAAAGTGATTCCTGTCGTGCCGTCTACTGCCCTTGCGAAGCTGGTTGTAAGAAGCGGAGCAAGCGCAGTTATCGCTGAAGGCGGCGAATCCGGCGGGCATGTGGGGGAATTGACCACCATGACGCTCGTACCGCAGGTTTGCGATACGGTAAATGTGCCGGTCATTGCAGCGGGCGGCATTGCAGACGGGAGAGGCATTGCGGCTTCCTTCATGCTGGGCGCTGTGGGCGTGCAGGTAGGCACGCGGTTTTTGGTGGCGCATGAATGCACCATTCACCCCAATTATAAGGAAAAAATACTGCAGGCGCGCGATATCGATACCGGGACAGCGGGCAAGCGTCTGGGGCATCCGGTACGCGCCATCCGCAACTCGTTTATGCGCGAGTTCATGCGCCGCGAATACGACAGCAGCATTTCCAACGAAGAGCTGGAAGCATTCGGCGCGGGTGCTCTGCGGCTGGCCGCGCGCGAGGGCGACGTAAAGAACGGCACCGTGATGGCCGGTCAGTGCTCGGCTATGGTAAATAAGGAGCAGCCCGCGGCGGAAATCATACGCGAAATGTTCTCCGAGGCGGAAGTATTGCTGCAGGGAGCTGCGAAATGGGTGCGGTAGCCATACTATTCGCGGGGCAGGGCGCGCAATACACGGGCATGGGCAGGGAACTTTACGAAACATCCGCAGCTGCGCGCGCGGTATTCGATATGGCAGACCGCCTGCGTCCCGGAACAAGCGCTCAATGCTTTGGCGCATCCAAAGAAGAATTATCCCAGACCATCAATACGCAGCCTTGCCTGTTCGCGGTGGATCTTGCAGCGGCCCGTGCGATTGAGGAAGCGGGGCTTCGGCCGGATGCCGTTGCCGGGTTTTCTTTGGGTGAGGTAGCCGCACTGACATTTGCGGGTGCGCTTTCCGATGAGGATGGTTTCCGGCTGGTCATGCGGCGGGCTGAGTTTATGCAGCGGGAAGCGGAAAAAGTGCCCGGCGGTATGGTGGCAGTACTCAAGCTGCAGGATGAGCAAGTCGAAGAGTTGTGCAAAGAATATCCCGGTGTATATCCTGTCAACTACAACTGCCCGGGGCAGTTGGTCGTGGCTGGTGAAAAGAATGCGCTTACGGCGTTTTGCGCCGCTGCAGCGCAGTGCGGCGGGCGGGCGTTGCCGCTCGCGGTGAACGGCGCGTTTCATTCTCCGTATATGGCGGAAGCGGCGGGGGCCCTTACTGAGGAATTATCTCATTATATTTTACATACTCCCAAGTACCCCGTGTATGCCAACCGTACTGCTATGCCGTATACCGACCCCATTGCGCCAACACTCGCGCAGCAGGTCCAGTCTCCCGTACTATGGAAACAGACCATCACTGCTATGGCGGCGCAGGGCATCGACCGGTTTATTGAGGTAGGCCCCGGCAAAACGCTTTGCGGCTTCCTCGCAAAGATCGATTCGGCTTTGCTTTGCCACAACGTGCAGGATGCGCAGAGCCTAAAGGATACGCTTTGTGCGCTGGGTGAAGGAGGTTTTCTGTGATATTAAAAGGAAAAACCGCAATCATTACGGGCGCATCCCGTGGTATCGGGCGTGCGATCACGTTAACGCTTGCAGCGCAGGGCGCAAATGTTGCCCTGATCTATGCTGGCAATGAAGCGGCTGCAACGGAGGTATGCGAAGCTGCGCGCAGTTTGGGCGTGCATGCGCAGGCGTACTGCTGCGATGTGTCAGATTTTACTGCGGCCAAGGCTACCGTAACTGAAATTTTCACGGCGTTCGGCGGGGCGGATATACTCGTCAACAACGCCGGTGTCACGCGCGACGGTTTGCTTATGATGATGAAAGAAGCGGATTTTGACCGCGTGATAGATATCAACCTCAAGGGCGCGTTTAATATGATCCGGCATGTGGCTCCGCATTTTGTGAAAAAGCGGACCGGACGCATCGTCAATATCACCTCTATCGCGGGTCTGACGGGCAACGCCGGACAGGTCAATTATTCCGCTGCCAAAGCAGGCATGATCGGCCTTACAAAATCCGTTGCGCGCGAGCTTGCATCAAGAGGCATCACCTGCAACGCAATCGCGCCGGGGCTTATCCAAACGGATATGACGGACGCTATGCCCGAGCAGGCACGTGATGCGTTCCTCAACGAAATACCGTTGAAGCGCATGGGTTCAGCCGAAGAGGTTGCATCTCTTACGGCATATCTTTGCGGCCCTCATGCAGGGTATATCACTGGCGAAGTAATCCGCATCGACGGCGGCCTGGCGATGTAACGGCATATGGTTAAGTTTTCTTCAGAATATGGAGAGTGCAATATGAAACGAGTAGTTATCACTGGAATGGGCGTTATTTCCCCGGTCGGCAACACGGTTGACGAATTTTATAAGAGCCTTGTTGAGGGGAAGTGCGGCATCGATTTTATCACAAAATTTGATGCTTCGGAATTTAAAGTAAAAATCGCGGCGGAAGTGAAAAACTTTGATGCCACGATGTATATGGAAAAATCCGAAGCACGCAAAACCGACCTGTACGCGCGTTACGCAATAGCGGCGGCAGCGCAGGCCATGCAGGACAGCGGCTTGCCTATGGATGATCCTAAACGGGTCGGCGTGTATGTAGGCTCCGGCATAGGCGGCATGGAAACATTCATGACGGAATGCCAGAAGATTTCCGAAAAGGGACCCCGCTGGGTATCCCCGCACTTTATCCCCATGATGATCGCCAACATAGCGGCGGGCAGCATTGCGATACGATTTGGCGCGCAGGGGCCCTGCCTGCCTGTTGTGACCGCATGCGCCACATCTTCGCACGCCATCGGCGAGGCATTTCGCGCCATCAAGCACGGCTATGCGGATGCGATACTGGCAGGCGGAGCCGAAGCTGTGATCAATCCGCTGGCGGTGGCCGGATTCACCAACTGCATGGCGCTTTCCACAGTCAACGATCCTCTGAACAGCTCCATTCCCTTCGATAAACGCCGGGATGGTTTTGTCATCGGCGAGGGTGCGGGCATACTGGTGCTGGAAGAATACAAACACGCAAAAGCCCGCGGAGCTAAAATCTACGCGGAAATCCGCGGCTACGGCAATACCTGCGATGCGTATCACGTTACCGCCCCGCATCCCGAATCCGTCAGCGCTGCGGAGGCAATCCGACTGGCCATGGCGGAAGCGGGCATCGAGGCCAGTGAGTCTCGCGCGATGTATATCAACGCACACGGCACCAGCACGCCTTTGAACGACAAGGCGGAAACACTGGCTATCAAAACAGCGCTTGGCGAATACGCCCGCGATGTGTTGGTCAGTTCCACCAAGTCCATGACGGGGCATATGCTTGGCGCGGCGGGGGCGGCGGAAGCCATTGCAAGCGTAAAAGCACTGCAGGAAGGCATTGTTCCCCCGACCATCGGCTATCAGGAACCGGATCCCGAATGCGATCTGGATGTCGTGCCCAACGTCAGCCGCAAGGCAGATGTGCGCTATGCGCTTTCGCTCTCGCTTGGTTTTGGCGGCCATAACGCCTGCCTTGCGCTTATGAAGGCGGAATAAGGAGCAAATCATGAATTTAAAGAATATTCGCGAGTTGGTGCAGCTTTTGGAAAACTCGGGGCTGTCCGTTCTCGAGGTTTCAGAAGCAGATACTAAGATACGTCTGGAAAAGAATACGGTTTCGGAGCGCCCGGCAACGCAGACTGTTCTGCAGCCAACTCTTGTGCAGCAGGCAAATGTTCCTGTTGCCCAGGACGGAGCGGTGGATTTCAACAACATCACCGAAATCAAATCCCCGATGGTCGGCGTGTTCTATTCAGCGCCGGCACCAGATGCAGAGCCTTTTGTGACAGTCGGCAAAAAGATTAAAAAGGGCGACGTACTGTGCATTATCGAAGCGATGAAGCTCATGAACGAGATCACCGCCGAGGTGGACGGGGAAATCGTGGACGTCTGCGTGGAAAACGGCCAGGTGGTCGAATACGCGCAGATACTGTTCAAGGTTTATTGATGGGGGCTGCCATGAACAGAGATGATTTTAAACGTATTATTCCGCACAGGGAGCCCATGCTGCTCATAGACGAGGCGGAACTCATTGAGCCCGGCCATGCCGTTGGGTCCTATACGGTGCGCGGTGACGAATGGTTTGTGCAGGGGCATTTTCCGGGGAATCCGGTAGTGCCGGGCGTTATACAATGCGAGATTCTCGCGCAGGCTTCGTGCGCGCTGATTGCTGACAAGATTATGGGCGCAACGCCTTATTTTACAGGCATCAGCAAAGCGCGCTTCAAGCGTCCGGTACGGCCCGGCGACGTATTGCGGATTGAAACGAAAATGGTAAAAGAAAAGCATCCGTTCTATTTCTCCGAAGCGACGGGCAGCGTGGCCGGCGATCTCTGCGTAAGCGCGGAGTTTTCCTTCATGCTCCAGAGGCAGGGGGAATGACAGCTTGTTTTCTAAAATTTTAATCGCCAACCGCGGGGAAATTGCCGTTCGCATCATCCGTGCATGCAAGGAAATGGGCATAGCCACTGTCGCCGTATATTCGGAGGCAGATCGGGATGCTCTGCATGTCAACCTTGCGGATGAAAGCTTTTGCATTGGCGCGCCCAGAGCAAAAGACAGCTATCTGAACATGTCGGCTATCCTGACTGCCGCTGTGCTTTCCGGCGCGCAGGCCGTTCATCCCGGTTACGGCCTGCTTTCGGAAAACGCCCGGTTTGCGAAGCTGTGCGAGGAATGCGGGCTTGTATTCATTGGTCCTTCTGCCGAGGTAATCTCCCGCATGGGGGATAAGGATGAGGCAAGGAAAACCATGAAGCTTTCCGGCGTGCCGGTTATCCCCGGTACGGAAGTGCTGCCCAGTGTTGAAGAAGCCGCTGCAGCAGCGCAAAGTATTGGATATCCTCTGCTGATTAAAGCACGGGCGGGTGGCGGCGGCCGGGGAATTCGCCTTGTATCTCAACCGGAAGAATTCACTTCAGCCTATCTTTCCGCATCCGCTGAGGCGGAAAGCGCGTTTGGCGACGGGGCGGTGTATCTTGAAAAATACCTGTTCCCGGTGAAACATGTGGAAATGCAGCTGCTGTGCGATCAGCATGGCGGCGTTGTCTGCCTTGGCGAACGCGAATGCTCCGTGCAGCGCAAAAATCAGAAGCTGATAGAAGAAAGTCCATCCGCCGCCGTGAGCCCTGATCTTCGCGCGCGCATGATGGATGTATGCGTGCGCGCCGCACAGGCTGTGAAATATGTGAATGCCGGCACAATAGAATTTTTGCTCGATAAAGACGGCAATTTCTATTTCATGGAAATGAATACGCGTCTGCAGGTGGAGCATCCCGTCACGGAAATGGTGACGGGCATAGACCTCGTAAAGTGGCAGATTCGTATCGCGGCAGGGCTGCCATTGCAGTATAAGCAGCAGGATATCGCCCTCTCAGGTTGTGCCATCGAATGCCGCATCAACGCGGAACAGCCAGAACTTAATTTTCGTCCGAGCTGCGGCAGGATCTCGCTGCTGCATATACCGGGCGGCCCGTGGGTTCGGTTTGATACGGCGTTGTATCAGGATTATGTCGTACCGCCGTTCTATGATTCCATGGTTGGCAAACTCATTGTCTATGCCAAGACCAGAGAGGAGGCCATCCGCAAAATGCAGGCTGCGCTTTCCGAGCTGGTGATTGAGGGCATCGAACACAACAGCGAGCTTCATATGGAAATTCTGTCGGACGAACGCTTCCGTTCCGGCGCGTACACCACCGATTTCATGGCGAAAAGAGGTTAGCGTATGCTGGATAAAAGCTTATTTAAAAAACCCAAGAACACCTTAGAATCAGACGACAGGCAGCAAGGTGAAAAAACACCCGCTATCCCTGACGCGCTGTGCATCAAATGCCCGTCCTGCAAAACGACGCTGTTTGAAAGCGATTTGACGGCTAACTTCAGGGTATGCGCCAAATGCGGCCATCATTTTCGAATGAGCGCGCGTGAGCGTATACAGATCACCTGCGATGAGAACTCATTTACGGAGTATTTTTCTTCCGTCACATCGTCGGACCCGCTTGAGTTTCCGGGATATGAAAGCAAGCTCAAGTCCGCGCGCGAGTCAAGCGGCGAAGCGGAGGGCGTCATTTGCGGTACGGCGAAGATTGACGGCATGGATTGTGCTGTGTTCGTCATGGAGCCTGAATTCATGCTGGGGAGCATGGGGACGGCACTTGGGGAAAAGGTGACGCTGCTGTTTGAGTTGGCTGCGCAGAAAGGCCTGCCCGTTATCGGTTTCACGGTATCCGGCGGCGCGCGCATGCAGGAAGGGATACTCTCCCTCATGCAGATGGCGAAAACGAGCGGAGCAGTCAAACTGCATGGGGCGGCGGGAAATCTTTATATCTGCGTACTCACCGACCCGACGACCGGCGGCGTGACGGCCAGCTTTGCCATGGAAGGCGATTATATTCTTGCAGAACCTCGTGCATTGATCGGCTTTGCAGGTCCGCGCGTCATAGAACAGACCATTCGGCAAAAGCTGCCGGAAAAATTCCAGCGTGCGGAATTTCTTGTGGAAAAGGGCTTCGTGGATGCTATCGTAGACCGGCGGGAATTGAAGCGCATGTTAAGCCGCCTGCTGTCAATGCACAGGAAGGAGGCCGTTCTATGAGTGCAATGGATAAACTCCGCGCTGCCCGCGCTGCGGGCAGGCCGACGGGACTGGATTTTATTGAAAGCATTTTCGAGGATTTTATCGAGCTGCATGGCGACCGCCGCTATGGGGATGATAGAGCGGTGGTGGCGGGGCTTGCTACTCTCAAAGGAATGCCGGTGACTGTGATAGCGCTCGAAAAAGGCCATACTACCAAGGAAAAGGTGGCGCGCAATTTCGGTTCCGCCCACCCGGAAGGGTACCGAAAGGCGCTCAGGCAAATGAAACTCGCTGAAAAGTTTCACCGGCCTGTAATATGCTTTGTGGATACCGCTGGGGCATACTGCGGCATACAGGCCGAGGAACGCGGGCAAGGGCAGGCGATCGCGGAAAACCTGATGGAAATGATGTGGCTCAAGACGCCGGTGGTGTCCATACTGATCGGCGAGGGGGGGAGCGGCGGCGCGCTGGCGCTTGCTGTAGCCGACGAGGTTTGGATGCTGGAAAACGCGGTATACTCCGTCATTTCCCCGGAAGGCTGCGCAAGCATACTTTGGAAGGATGCCTCAAAGGTACAGGAAGCGGCAGAAAGTCTGAAGCTGACCGCGCAGGATCTTTATTCGTTCGGCGTCATAGAACGCATAATCCCCGAAGAGGATACGCAAGCAATGTATGCACAAATTGCGCAGAACCTGTACGATACACTGCGCAGGAATGCGGCAGGAGATCCGGAAGAACTCGCAAAGCGGCGCTACGCAAGATTTCGCACCATAGGGGGACAGCCGTTATGATGGCAATCGTGACCGACAGTACCATCTGTATTCCGCGCGCAGAGGCAGACGCGCTTGGTCTGCATATTGTATCCAACAGCTACAGTATCAACGGGCAGGCGTATCTGGAAGGCTTCAGCGACGAAAACGGAGAATTCGAGCAGCAGATATTTGCCGATCCGGAAAACTGCAAAACTTCACAGGCGCCGGTTTCCGGGTTTATTGAGACTTTCAAGGATTTGATTGCACAGGAAATGGAAGTGCTATGCCTGGTTATTTCCTCGCGGCTGAGCGGCACATACAGCAGTGCCTGTATTGCGGCGCAGGAAGTGGACAAAGACAAGATCATCGTTGTTGATTCGCTCTCCACTTCCGGCGGTCTGTGGCTTCTGGCCAAAAGAGCGCGTATGCTTGCTGAAAAAGGGCTATCTCTAAAGCAGGTAGCGGATGCGCTGCTGCAGCTAAGGGACAAAGCGGGCATCGTATTTTCCGTCAACGATATGGCTGCTCTCAGAAGAAGCGGCAGGCTGGGGGTTGTACCGCAGTCTGTGGGCACGGTATTGAACATCAGACCCATACTGATGTGCCTGAGGGGAGCGATCGTAGCCCGTGGGGTAGCGCGCGGTAACGCGGAGCGCGTGCGGGCGCTCTCGGGAAAGGTACCTTCCGACGCGAAGGAAATTGTTGTGCATCACATGGGCGAACGGTCATCCGTTCAGCCACTGTACGAGAGCATCCGTCAGCGTTTTCCTGATGCGGGTATCCATGTGAGTAAGCTGGGTCCCGTGCTGAGTGTGCACCTTGGGGCAGGCACTGTGGGCGTTTCCTGGATCAGCGAGTAAGCGGATTGTAAGCATTTCATCTGCAGAAGTACAATTAATGAAGTCAATGATTTTGTTCTTGGCCTGCAAAGTCCCGGTGCTTATAGCGCCGGGACTGTTCGTGAACATCCCATATTTAATTTTTATGCGGCACTGGCCGCCGGCGGATCTGTACAGACTGTGCGGCGGTTAAGTGGAGCAGCTCTGTGTGGCAATCAGCGCGAGCTGATCCCCGATTGTGACATAGAGCGCACTTAATATCTCAAGTTCTTCTTCTGCAACACATTTGGATATTTCTATCGCGATTACCGCGCTGATCAATACAAGCTCCGAGCCGGAACAATCACACAGCATACGGATCCCTCCTGCTGCAGAATATGCTTGCATATTGCCAGCGGTGCGGTGTTTCGGCTGCACAGAACATGGAGATATGATTGTTTATTTTAAACGGGTACAGATCTAATTTTATATATTATCTATGATAATTAACGTAAAGAGCTTGATCATGTTTTCATAGTAGGCTATAATCAAAAGGCTGTAATTTAGGCATAATTCACTATCTATTATCTAAATAACTTATGCAATTATTTACAACAAGGGGGTTCGGGGATGGATTCGGGTACAATTCAGGTGTTGATCGTCATGGTTGTGTACATGCTTATCGTCATAGGCATAGGCGTGTTCTACGCAAAAAGAGCCAACCAAAGTTCGGAGGAATATTTCCTCGGCGGCAGAAGTCTTGGCCCGTGGGTAGCGGCGATGAGCGCCGAAGCTTCGGATATGAGCGGCTGGCTGCTAATGGGTCTTCCCGGCGTAGCGTATTGGTGCGGATTGGCAGATGCTTTCTGGACAATGGTGGGCCTTGCAATAGGCACTTACCTGAATTGGCTGCTCGTAGCAAAGCGCCTGCGCAGGTACTCGGTAGTTGCGGGTAACGCCATCACAATTCCCGAGTTTTTCAATAATCGCTTCCATGATAAAAAGAACCTCATCATGAGCGTCGCGGGATTGTTTATTCTGATATTCTTCTCCGTATACGCGGCAAGCTGTTTTGTAACCTGCGGAAAGCTGTTCAGCACACTCTTCGGGTTCTCTTACCAGAGCATGATGATCGTAGGCGCGGTATTCGTAGTTCTGTATACGTTCCTGGGCGGCTTCCTTGCGGAAAGCGCTTCGGACTTCATGCAGGGCGTCGTTATGATCATCGTTATGTTGATCGCGCTTGTTGCAGTAACAATAGCGGCGGGAGGCCCTTCCGTCATCGCGCAGAACCTTAAGAATATTCCCGGCTTTTTCGAATTCTTCGGCATCGCAACGCCGACTGTCGCCGACGGTGTGCAGCAGTCCGCGAACGGAGTGCCTCTGTTTGGCGCTCGCGGCGCTTACGGTTTCCTGACCGTCATCTCTACGATGTCTTGGGGCCTTGGATACTTTGGAATGCCGCAGGTGCTGCTGCGCTTCATGGCAATCCGCCATGAGAACGAGCTGAAGAAATCCCGCCGTATAGCGACGACTTGGGCAGTCATCTCTATGTTTGCCGCAGTATTCATCGGCCTCGCGGGCCGCGTATTGTTCCCCACGGCTCTTACGACCGCGAGCGAGGCGGAAAGTATTTACATTTTGGTCTCCAGAAGCCTGATGCATCCGATCGTCGCCGGTCTGTTGGTTGCGGGTATTCTGGCTGCCACCATTAGTTCTTCCGATTCTTATCTGCTGATTGCTTCTTCTGCGCTCGCGAAGAACATTTTCCAGGGCGTGCTGAAAAAGACCGCTACGGACAAGCAGGTTATGAACGTTTCGCGTATTACGCTCATCGCGATTGCTTTGATCGGCATGGTCATCGCTCTGGATGAAAACAGCATCATATTCAAGGTAGTTTCCTTTGCCTGGGCTGGCTTTGGCGCGACATTCGGACCTCTTATGCTGTTCTCGTTGTTCTGGAAGAGAACTACCCACGCTGGCGCCGTTGCAGGTATGTGCTCGGGTGCGGCCATGGTATTCATCTGGAAGCTGCTGATACGGCCCATGGGCGGTGTTTTGGGTATCTACGAACTGTTGCCCGCGTTCCTCGTTTCTTGCATATTCATTGTTGCGGTTTCGCTGCTTTCGGGCGAGCCTTCCAAGGAAATGCAGGCGGAATTCGAGGCTGCAAAGGTTTCGAACTAATTGATGATAGAAATATGAGAAAAACGGGAGGCGTACTGCCTCCCGTTTTTTTAAACTCCACTTAGCAAATCCTTGGCAGCCCTTCCCCAAGCAGCGGTTCAATAAGCCGCGTACCGCCTGATCGTGTCCGCCGCCATACGGCAGGTGATTCCTCAGAGCAGACTGTCCCAATGATTTGCGCGTGCTCACCATACCGGCACCCACGGATAATACGCACAGCCTTCTCGGCATTTTTTTGGGGCAGCACCAGCGCAAGTTTGCCCTCGTTGCCCATATACAGGGGGTCAAGACCCAATATATCGCAGAAACCCTGTACCTGACTACTGGCGAGCGCGATATTGTCAAATACCTCTATTTGTACGCGGGAGCCGATCGCGATTTCGTGCAGTACAGATGCTAGCCCGCCGCGCGTTATATCTCGCATGGTGTGAATCTCTATACCGCTCTTGATGAGCGTATTTACCATACCCGCAAGGGGTGCGCAGTCGCTGCGGATATCGTTTTCAATACCCATTCTGCTGGATAGTATGCAGGCGTGATGATCGCCCAAATTGCCGCTTACAACGACGGCATCACCGGCTTTTGCGTTCTGTACACTGATATCCACAGGGGACTCTAAAACACCTATGCCTGCAGTATTGATGTACATGCCGCCTTTGCCTTCAATTACTTTCGTGTCCCCTGTGACAATCTCAACGCCAGCCTCATCGGTGGTGCGCCTCATGGAAGTGACGGCACGCTCAAGAGTTTCTAACTCCAGTCCTTCTTCGAGTATAAATCCGGCGGAAAGATACTTGGGCACCGCGCCGCGCATCAACAAATCGTTCACCGTGCCGCAGACTGCAAGCCTGCCGATATCTCCTCCGGGAAAAAACAAAGGAGAAACCACAAAGGAATCCGTCGTAAACGCGATTTTTCCGTTTGTTGGCGGCAGCAGTGCGGCATCCTCCATGCGGTCAAGCGTAGGATTGGAAAAATGCTTACCAAATATGTCGCGAATGAGTTCGTTCATAAGCCGTCCGCCGCCGCCATGTGCCGATGTAATGTTCACGATTGCCTCCTAGGCCGCCGCGCCGGCATTTGGGTTTGTCCCGTTCGCGGTTAGTACGGTGACTGTGAAAGAATACAAAGATGGGTTTTCTGATTACATTCTGCGCGCGTTACTGTACCAGATGCCGCAGGTACCCTCAGTGGATACCATACATGGCCCGCGCGGCGCTTCCGGGTTGCAGACACGTCCAAAGAATTTGCAATCCGAAGGCACGGCGCGGCCGGAAATCACATTTGCGCACAGGCACCCGGTTGCGCTTTCGTCCGTGTCGTCCGCTATATAGCCTGCGTCAAAACGAGCATACTCCGGCGCGAGGGAATAGCCGGACCCGTCGATCTCGCCAAGTCCGCGCCACACGGATGGTTTCCTGACGAAGTATTTGTCAATAAGCGCAAGAGCCTGTTCGTTGCCCTTTCTACTTACGGCGCTCGGGTACAGGTTATGTACCTCGGCGGTTTTTGCGCTGACCTGGTTAACCAGATCATAGATAGCCGCCACGATGTGTTCAAAACCAAATCCCGCTACGGTAAGCGGGATACCGTATGCGCCGCAGAGCGGTTTATAAACATCGCTGCCGAGTATGGCGCTGACATGCCCCGGGCCAATAAAGCCATTGATCTGCGGATTGTTCTCGCAAATCCAGTATAATGCAGGCATAAGCGCTTTTACGCAAGTCAGCAGACGTATATTCTCAATCTCTCGCTGGAGCATACGTTCAAGCAGCAGCGCGTAGAGCGGAAGAGTCGTTTCAAAACCAAGCGCCGTCAAATAGAACAGTACATCCGGCTGTCGCTCCGCCCTGTCAATGATGTCGAGCGGGGCATACAGCATCTGTACATTGCCGCCTTCGGCTTTTGCCTGCATCAGGGATGTCCTGTTACCTGGCACCCGGATCATATCGCCAAACGTATACAGTGCGCAGCCCTTTTGTTTTGAGATTTCTGCAGAACGGTCGATAAAGCTTGCCGGAGTGACGCAGACAGGGCAGCCCGGCCCTGAGATCAGCCTTATGTTTTGCGGCAGTATGTCGGGGATGCCGAATTTAAATATGCTGTTGGTATGCGTGCCGCAAACCTCCATCAGGCGTATGGGCGGTCCGTCATATGCCTTGATGGCGTTCAGGCAATCGTCAATTGTCGTTTTGCTCATACTGCTCCAACAAATCAAACAATTCCTGTATCTCCAGCGCTTCATCCCTGCCGACTACGGATATTGCGCAGCCTGCGTGAACCAAAACATAATCGCCCGGCTTTGCGTCCACAATGCCCAGTTCCACAGGTGTTATATACCCCCGGATATTGACCTTGCCGCGGGTGCCCTCCAGTTCAAGGAGTTCTCCCGGAATCGCAATGCACATAGTACCTCCTACCGGCTTTTCGCCATGAGCCCGATATATGCCTGCCCCAGCGATAAACCGCCGTCGCCTGCGGGCACGCATTCGTTTGTATATACAGCAAATCCATCCCGTTCAAGCAGAGGGATGGTTTCTTCAAGAAGCAGACGGTTAAAAAACACGCCGCCGCTCAGAGCGACTTCTTCAATTCCGTATTGTTTGCGCAATCGTAAGCAAACCTCCAATATCATGCGGCTTACAGTCGTATGAAATCTTGCCGCAAGCGTATGTGCGTCGCTATGCTCACGCAGCATATGCAGTTCTCGAATACAAGGCGCGAGATCGGCAAGCAGTATACCATTCTCTTCCGATAGATGAAAGGGCAGGGGTTCAGAATGTCCGCCGTTCAGTTTATACTGCATAGCGGCATATTCCAGTTCGATGGCGCACTGACCGTCGTAGCCGGAATTATCGCAAACGCCCAGCATGGCGCTGACGGCGTCGAATACGCGGCCCATGCTGGAGGAAAATATGGTATTGACGTTCTTTTCAAGTGCTGCCACAATAAGCGGCGCTCGGTTGTCCTCGGATTTTATTCCCGAGTCGTGTAGTATGCAGATTGCGCTTTTCCAGCCTTGCCGGACCGATTCATCGGAACCAAGAAGCTTCACGGGTTTCAGGTGCCCGGCCCGCGTAAACCCATCGGGCGACGCAATTAAAAACTCGCCGCCCCAGACAGTGCCATCCGTTCCGTAACCCGTACCATCGAAGGCTACACCGATCACACTGCGGTCAAGCCCGTGTTCCGCCATGACGGACGCAATATGCGCGTAATGGTGTTGTACTTCCATAACAGGAAGGCCGAGTGCTTTCGCATACCGTGTGGATTCATAACCGGGGTGCATATCGCATACGGCAAGCGTCGGAGTTATACGCAGCGTATTCTGCATGTCTGCGGCAACGGTGCGGTAAGCTCGCAGAGATTCCATGGTGTCGAGGTCGCCGATTTCCGAAGAAGGATACAGCAATCCATCCTTTTGCAGGCAGATCGTGTTTTTTTCCTGCGAGCCGCAGGCGATGAGTTCCGCACCTGTGGCTGGAACGGCAACGGGGAGCGGCACATATCCGCGCGCCCGCCGAATGAAATGTGTCTTGCCCAGTACGACCATAGCCACGGAATCGTCCAGCCGCCGGAGAATTTCGCGGTCATGGAGCAATACGCCGTGCAGAGGGGGATGCTCTTTGAAAAAACGTCCCATTTCCCAGTCTGCTTTGATGATGGGCAGCGAAGAAACATTTGCGCTGGTCATCACCAGCGGCCCGGTCTGTTCAAGCAAGAGATGCTGCAGCGGCGTGTAGGGCAGGAATGCGCCCAAATACGGGCTGCTTGCACAGACTTGATAGGAAAGCGTGTTCGCGTTCCGTCGCAGCAGTACAATGGGTCGGGCGGGGGAGGTGAGCAGCGCTTCTTCCTCCGCAGTAACGGTGCAGTGATGCCGTATCTCTTCCATGTTCCGAAACATGACGGCAAATGGCTTTTGTTCCCGGCCTTTCAACGCGCGTAGAGTTAGCAAGGTAGAATCATCAAACGGACTGCAGGCAAAATGATATCCGCCGATGCCCTTGATAGCTAAAATTTTACCGTCCTGCAATGCTTGGATGGATCGGTCTATGGCTTTTACGCCGCGAAACTGCCCGTTTCTTTCGATAGATTTCATCACAGGTCCGCAGTCATTGCAGCACACGGTCTGCGCATGGAAACGGCGGTTAACCGGGTTGGTGTATTCTTCAGCGCAAAGCGGGCACATGGGATATATCCCCATGGATGTATTTGCTCGGTCGTAGGGGATGCTCTCGAGAATAGAATAGCGCGGCCCGCAATTGGTGCAGCTGATAAATGGATTACGATACCGGGGATTGCCGGGAGAAAGCAGTTCCCTTAGACAATCGTCACACATTGCGATATCGGGAGAGGGCATCACCATGCCCCCGCAGCTGCTATCGCTGCTGACAATACGGAAGCCCTCTGGGTATTCTTCGACATCAATGGTGAAAAATTCATGCTCTATTTGGCTGATATAGCTGGCCGCCGGTTTGCGTTCACAGATATCGTTCAGAAAACGGGAAAGAACGGTTGCCGAAGCGAATGCGTCAATCAGAACGTGGCCGCATTCGTTTTTCACATTGCCGGTGATTCCGTGTTCATTCGCAAGACGGGCGATAAAGGGGCGGAAACCCACGCCCTGTACAACGCCGTATACGCGAATAATCGCCCTGCTCTTTACAGCCTGGCCCTGATCCATTCGCAGACCTCGGCAAATCCTTCCCCTGTGCGGGCGGAAACGCAGAATATGGGTGCTTGCGGGTTGAGCGCCCGTACGCCCTTTAAGAAATACTCCATATCAAAATCAACGTAGGGGAGAAGATCCGCTTTGTTGATGAGTATGGCTGCTGAATTTTCAAAAGCGAGAGGATATTTATAAGGTTTGTCGGCGCCATCCGCCGTTGTGACGACGAGCATTTTGCAGTTTTCGCCAATGTAGAATTCCGCGGGGCAAACAAGATTGCCGATGTTTTCAATAAACAATACGCCCTTTTCCGATAAACTCAGCTTGGGCAGCGTATTTTCAATGAGTATGCCGTCTATGTGGCAAGCGCCGCCTGTATGAATTTGCGCCGCTTCAATGCCCAGGGCACGAAGCTTATCCGTATCGATATCGGATTGAATATCTCCTTCGATGACATAGGCTTTTATTCCTTTGAGGCCTTCGATGATGCGAATAAGACAGGAAGTCTTGCCCGCACCGGGAGCGCCCATCAGATTGATGGCGTAAATGCCGCGATCTGCAAGCTTATTTTGTATGCCGTCTGCAATACGGTCATTTTCGGCATGGATGTCCTCCATGATTGTAACGTCTTTTGAACTCATAGGTATTTCCTTTCTAAGCCGTTAGTTTATTATACTTCCAGTTCGAGGCTCTCTACATAAAACTCATTGCCTATTTGCGTAGGGCTGCCCAGCGTTCCGCAATCGGGGCAGGCGAAAGAAAAGCGCTGACGTATAAAGTTTTTGTTGCATTGCGGGCAGTGCATCTGCGCGGGAACAAGGCGAAGATCAAGTTTGGCACCTGCGGCTACAGTTTCTTTTGCAATTATATCAAAGTATAATTGAATAGAATCCGGAATGATACCCGCATTCTCCCCAATTACAAGCAAAATGGAGTTAACCTTTATTGCATTTTCCTTTTTGGCAGTGTCGCACGCGATGGCGACTATCTGTTTGGTAAGTCCATATTCATGCATATTGCTGTAACCTATAATTATACCTGTAAGTTCGGATCGATGGCTATTTGCCAACGTTGCTGTCGCAGCATTTCTAATATTATATACTCTGTATTTGGCTCATTCAATATTACATGTTCATTAGATCGAAAACGCTCGAATTGTTAGAAAAATAACGTTAAAAGAGAAACTTATTCAAAAGCATTGACGCTGATATGTAAAGAATCTATAATATTTTTAGTTGCATTAGAGCATTTGAAATGCAGTGAACGGCTTCGCATATACAATGCGTAAGCTTTTTGTATGTTTATACCACTATTTCGTTAAAAATATTTCAATTTCGTATTATTTACCCATGGACAGGCTTGCGCAGCGGCGCATACTAAATACCAAAACATCTCATACAGAATGTCCAATTAAGTATGGTGGGGGCAACGTGAAATGGATGGTCAAACACTATTGTTGCTGATTGTATTCGTACCTTTGGCAGGCGCATTCCTACTTCCGATCATTGGGATGGTTTCACCAAAAGTAAGAGATGCGTTTGCGTTTGTATTCGTGTTGGTACCATTCGTTTTGCTGTTTGCCGCATTGCCGGCCGCTCTATCCGGAACACCGTACCAAATTCATGTTGCACTGCCGCTGGGATTAAGCTTTGGATTTCTCGCTGATGGACTTGCAGTTTTCATGGGCTTTGCCTCTTCCTTTCTTGGACTGATTATCGTCATCTACTCCTTTGGCTATATGCATCATTACGATCACCGCAACGAGTACTATCTGGATGTAGTACTTTTTATTGGCGCGATGATGGGTATTACTCTGACGACGGATCTGATATTCCTCTACGTATTCTGGGAAATTTCCGCCATCTGCTGCTGGCGTTTAATCGGCTTTTTCCGCGAAAAAGAATATGTCCGCCGCGCGAACAAGGCGTTCCTTATCACCGGGGCAGGCGCGCTTATCATGCTGATTGGTTTTATCATGGTGTATCAGCAATACGGCACAACGGATCTTACTGTTCTTAAGGGGAAAGAAATTGCAAGCGCAGCCGTGCTGCTGATGCTTTTCGGCATATTCTCAAAATCCGCTACGCTGCCGGTGCATTCCTGGATCGCTGACGCTGGCATCGCGCCCACGCCGGTTACCGCGCTTCTGCACGCGGCGGTGCTTGTAAAAATCGGCGTATATGTATTCGCAAGACTCTTCCTCGTCAATTTTTCTATTGAAGCAGTTTGGCATACTGTCGTACCGATCATAGCCGCCATCAGCGCATTGGTTTCCGCCGGTGCAGCCATTGCAGAAAACGATATCAAGCGCATCATCGCCTATTCCACGGTAAGTCAGATCGCTTTCATATTCCTTGGACTTTCCGTTGGCAGCGATCTCGCCATAGCGGGGGGATTGCTGTACATTCTGATGCATGGTATTTCTAAGGCCGGCCTGTTCCTTTGCGCCGGCATCATCGAGCACAAGCTGCATACCAAGGATATCCGCAACATGGGCGGTCTTATCAAGACCATGCCGATGACCGCGATGTCCTTTATTCTTTGCGCGTTCTCCGTCATGGGGATACCGCCGTTCGGCGGGTTCTTTAGCAAGTTCATGGTCGTGAATGGCGCTGTCAACGCCGGTCATCCGTGGATTGCGGTTGTATTCTTAATTGGCGCCATTATGACGCTGATCTATCTACTCAGAGCATTTTCCAAGGTGTTTCTTGGGGATCTTAAAATTGAAGACTCCAAAGAAGGCTCGCCCAGTATGGTATTCTCGGTGGTGCTGCTTGCGGCATTGTCGCTCGGGAGCGGCATACTCGTCGGGTATCCGGCCGGCGTTGTGAACACAATCGTACAGCAGATGGCGGTGATAGTAAAATGATGGGATCTAACGCTTCAACGTTGTTTCTGGTGATACTGCTGCCCGCGGTATTCGCGGTGCTCGCGCTGATCATTCCGGCACGATATAAGGCTGCGCTGCAGGCGGTGCTGCTGATTGGATTTGCGGCAAACCTTGTTCTGAGCCTGTCTCTGTTTGGCAAGGAAATATCCTTTGATACTCCTTGGAGCGGCTTTGGCATCAACTTTTCACTCAAACTGTATCAATTCAGCGGGTTCATATTGCTGGGGGCGGCTGTTCTTTCCTTCTTGGTGGCTGTTTATACAGCCGTATTCCTCAAAGAAAAGACCTACGCCGGAAAATTCTATGCCTGCCAGCTGTTCACCATACTGCTGACCAACGGAGCGGTGCTTGCAAACAATCTCGTCGTGATGCTGTTCTTCTGGGAAAGCATATTGGCGACCATGTTCTTTATGATCATGCTTGGCGGCAAGCAATCCTTTAAAACATCCGTCAAAGCCGTCATCATCGGCGGTGTGGCGGATTTGTGTCTCATGCTGGGCATAGGCATGACGGGTTATCTCGCCAAAACGATGACCATGGACGCGATCCATCTGCCGTTGACTTCCTGGGGAATATTCGGCTTTGTGTTCATGGCGATAGGCGCTGTCGCAAAGGCAGGCGCAATGCCGTTCCATACATGGATACCGGACGCTGCGGATGATGCGCCGACACCGTTTCTTGCATTTTTGCCGGGCACGCTGGAAAAGCTGCTGGGCATCTATCTGCTAGCAAGAATATGCCTTGATATGTACAAGTTTGAGCACGGCTCTCTAATGAGCACGCTCATGATGACGCTTGGCGTAGTCACCATACTGTTCGCCGTCATGATGGCTCTGATACAGAAAGATTTCAAACGGCTGCTTTCCTATCACGCCGTCAGCCAGGTAGGCTATATGATACTCGGCATTGGTACGGGGCTGCCCATTGGCATCGTCGGCGGTCTGTTCCATATGCTCAACCACGCATTCTACAAGTGCTGCCTGTTCCTGACAGCAGGTTCCGTAGAACGGCAGACGGGTACGACGGACCTCAAAAAAATCAGCGGCCTTGGCAGGAAAATGCCTCTTACATTTGCCTGTTTCATCGTTGCTGCACTGTCCATCGCCGGGTTCCCGCTTACCAACGGCTTTTATTCCAAGGAACTGGTGTTCGACGGTGCGCTTGAAAGCGGCCTCATATTCTACATCGTTGCTTTGGCCGGTGCATTCTTTACCGCCATTTCCTTCCTGAAGCTTGGGCACGCCGCGTTTTTAGGCAAGCCCAGCGAGAAAACGCAGAATGTCAAGGAAGCTCCCTGGCCCATGCTTGTCGCAATGATCGCACTGGCTGTCGGCTGTCTCTCGCTCGGCTTCGGGAAATCTTGGGCGATCGAACACTTCTTCCAGCCCATACTTGGGGCTGCGGCGGAAGGCGAGCATATCGGGGCGGAAACGAACTGGATGCTGGTGGGCATATCAGTCGGCGTACTTGCGCTCTCGCTGCTTGATCATCTCTATGGATATAAAAAGACGGGCAAGGGCTTGGAAGCAGCGGATCATATCCATTACCTGCCCGGTCTGCATACCGTCTATGATATGGCGGAGAAGAAATATTTCGATCCCTACGAAGTCGGCAGGTATGTCATCCGGGGGTTTGCCGGTGCAGCGCTTGCGGTTAACAACGGGATCAGTTATTTCTATGATGTTCTGGTGGTCAAGGCTGTGGATTGGCTTTCCGAGTTGGTCAAGAAGGCGCACAGCGGAAGTCAGTCGCGTTACCTGCAGTGGGTGCTCGTGGGGGCCGCGCTTGTCACTGTGCTGCTGCTGGTTGTAATGTAACACGCTCTGCATTTTAACTGTGTGAAGCCGCCGGTTTGGCGCTTTCAGCAAGGATAGATTAGGAGG
Source organism: uncultured Oscillospiraceae bacterium (assembly GCA_964440115.1). Lineage (GTDB taxonomy): Bacteria > Bacillota > Clostridia > Christensenellales > CAG-138 > JAEWWD01. Next base: position 65,957 of record CAYTPV010000009.1, read on the forward strand.
AAGCATCGTGCCGCTTGTGTTTATCGCGATCCCCCTGTTTGCAGTGGTGGTTTTGAATATCGTTTATAAATGGGCGGGCAAAAGAACCGCGCTGTGGATAGGAATGGGCATTTCTGTCATACAGGCCGTCATAGCTGCTGTGGATATCGCCGCATGTATCAATGGCGGCGTACTGCAGGACGTTTATCTCCCCGGCTTACGCGTCGATCTTCTTGGCGCAATCGTACTGTTCATCATCGGTCTGATTGGCTTTGTTACTCTGGTGGTAGCCGAGATGGCGGTCAAACGATATGTGTTCAACTTCGCCACCGTCGTGCTGCTGCTGATCATAGGCATGAACGGCATTATCATGGTAACGGATCTGTTCAGCCTGTATGTGTTTATTGAAGTAACGTCTGCTGCTTCCTTTATATTAATTGCCATCAATAAAAAACGGGACGAATTGGAAGGGGCATTCAAGTATTATCTGATGTCCGCAATGGCGTCCGTTATGCTGCTGCTGTCCGTGTCGCTGCTGTTGCTGCTTGTGGGAGATACAAGCTTTGCGGCAGTGTCACAGTATGTTGCTGCCCAGAATGGCGTCTATCCGCCCCTGCTTATAGCGGCAAGCATACTTGCGGTATCAGGACTTGCCATTAAATCCGGCGTAGTGCCGTTCCATACCTGGGTACCCGATGCACACTCTTCCGCGCCCTCGCCAATATCCGTTATATTGGCCGGCGTAGTCATAAAGGTATCCGGCGTATATGCCATGATGCGCGTGTTCCGCGATATGTTTGCAAGCAACGCGGCGCTCGGGCAGGTATTGATCGTATTCGGCTTGGTGTCCATCATCGTCGGCGCGCTTGGCGCTATCGGTCAAAGCGATATCAAACGCATGCTTGCGTTCTCCAGCGTCAGCCAGATCGGATACATCATGGTCGGCCTTGGTTCCGGCAATGTCATCGGGTATGTAGGCGCTGTTATGCATTTCTTCAACCACGCGACATTCAAATCCCTCCTGTTCATCGACGCGGCGGCGATTATCAACCAGACCGGAACGCGCGATATGGAAAAATTGGGCGGTCTGGCCGAGAAAATGCCGGTTACCGGCACAAGCTCCGTGCTCGCACTTTTATCCATGGCGGGTATTCCTCCGCTCTCCGGTTTCTGGAGCAAACTGCTTGTGATTATAGCGGTATGGAAAGTATCAAGCGCTGCCGCTGTGATCGCGCTGCTTTCCAGCCTAATTACATTGGGCTATTTCCTGCTGCTGCAGAAGAAAGTGTTCTTTGGCAAAGTTGCCCCCGGATTGGAAAATGTCAAAGAATGCAAGGGCAGCATTATCGGCGTGGAAGTATTGCTTTCCGCTTTGAATGTTGGACTGGGCGTGCTGTTCCCCATATTGCTTCTGTTCATGCAGGGCAAAGGATTGCTGTAGTTTTGCTGATTTGATGACGATGGAAGGTGCGTAGCTTTGGATTTGACTTTGATCATACTTCTTGCAGGATTGGTGATATCCGCCGCAATTTGCGTTGTGATACGCAATTTGCTCAAGGCGGCGATAGCACTCGCTGTTGTGAGCGCGATATTATCCATTATCATGTTCGTGCTTGGCGCGTCGCTTGCGGCGGTATTTGAGCTTTCCGTATGCGCAGGCTTGATTACCGTGGTGTTTATCAGCGCCATAAGCATGACAAAAATACGTACCAAAGAAGAAATCGCGCAGAAAGAGAAGGAACGGCGGAAAAGGTTCATTCTTCTCCCCGTTGTGCTCATCGCTGTACTTGCCGCTGTATTATTCTTTGTGTGGCCGCACGTGAACGCATTGATCCCCTATATGGCCAATTCAACACAGACTGTACAGAACGAACTATGGGGCAAACGGCAGGTTGACCTGCTGGGCCAGATCGTAATCATACTTGCCGGCGTATACGGCGTGATCGTATTTTTCAAGGAGAGTGACGAGAAATGAGCCTCTTACTCCCGTTCTTTTTAACGGCTGCCATACTGGTGCTGGCGGTTGGTCTGTACAGCCTCATGGTGACGCGCAATCTGATACGTATTCTGATATCCGTCGAAATACTGGTCAAAGCGGTAACGCTGCTGCTGATCGGCGTAGGATATATCACAGGGAATATGGCGGTTGCCCAGTCGTATGCCGTCACCATTATCATCATAGAAGTGGTGCTTCTGGTCATTGCGACAGGCATCGTGCTAGGCGCGTACCGGCACAATGACACACTGAATACGGATAAGCTTAACAATCTCAAAGGATAAATCGGGACGAAAGAGAACCATGAACGATTTTGGAGGGCTCCTATGAAATCGATATTGCTGTCTCCGCCGGTGGCGTTTCTGATATTGCTGGCTTTATCCCTTGGCATATCAGCTATTTCCAAGAAGATATCGGCCAAAGGAAGCGAATCATCCCGCAAAGCAAGGGCGTATGCCTGCGGCGAAGATATGCCTGAAAATCAGGGCCAGCCGGAATACGCGGAATTCTTTAAATTTGCTTTTTTCTTTACCATTATGCACGTAGTCGTGCTGATCGTCGCAACCGCTCCGTTCGGAATTTCCGCCATGTCGGCGGTTTATCTGGGTGTAACGGTGCTTGCGCTGTTCATGCTCTTCAGGAGGTAGGAAATGGTAGTTGACCGCATCATCAACTGGGCGAGAATAAAATCCCCCTGGATCATACATTTCAATTCAGGTGCGTGTAATGCTTGCGACATAGAAGTGCTTGCGGCGCTTACGCCGCGCTATGATGTCGAACGCTTCGGCATACAGCTCAAGGGTTCGCCGCGTCATGCAGATGTGCTGATCTGCTCCGGCCCCGTGACCATGCAGCAGAGAGAGCGCCTTATCACCATATATGAACAGATGCCGGAACCCAAGTTCGTGGTGGCAGTAGGCACCTGTGCCTGCTCTGCGGGCGTATTCAACGGCTGTTATTGCGTGGAAGGCGGCGTCGACATGGCCATCCCCGTCAACGCTTATATTCCCGGCTGCCCCGTCAAGCCCGAGGCAATCATAGACGGTGTGGTCAAGCTGCTCGAGAGTTTGAAGGACTCGTGAGGGAGGTACAAATGATGGAAAAGGAAGCGTTGGTGCTTAGTTCCCTGTCCGAGCGGTTTCCGGGGCTGGATACTTCCGGCGCCAAAACGGCATTGCGCAGGATTTTTCTTGAAACCCCTGCTGAGCTTTTTATGGAGATTCTGCAGTGGGTGCATGATGAACTTGGGTTCTCTCATCTCTGTACCATTACCGGATTGGACGCCGGTGAGAGGTTTGAGGTGATTTATCACATATCCAACGACGACACCGGCGTTTTACTTAGTTTGAAACGTCCCGTGCCAAAGGACAATTTGGTGGTTGAGACCGTATTGCCCATATACGAGGGGGCAACGTTCTACGAGCGGGAAGTGGAGTCGCTATTGGGTATCACTGTTCAGGGCCTCCCCGAAGGCAGGCAATATCCGCTGCCGGATAACTGGCCCAAGGGGCAGTATCCGCTGCGCAAGGATTGGAAGCCCGGTCAACAAGGCACCGATATCTAGGAGGGCATTAGAATGGGTAAAATTGTCGTCCCGCTGGGGCCGCAGCATCCCGCGCTGGAAGAGCCGGAAAGCTTCAGCCTTTTGTTGGAAGGTGAAAGCGTAGCGGCAGCCAATGTCGCGATTGGATATAACCACAGGGGCATGGAAAAAGCCGCCGAAAGCAGAACGTATCTGCAGAACATATATCTGCTGGAGCGTATTTGCGGAATATGCTCGCATGCGCATACAAGCTGCTATGTACAGACTGTTGAGCAGCTTGCGGGTTTGGATGTGCCAAAACGCGGCCTGTATCTGCGTGCGCTCATAGGCGAACTCGAACGTATACACAGCCACCTGCTGTGGCTGGGTATCGCGGGGCATGAAATCGGATTTATGACGCTGTTCATGTATGCGTGGAAAGACCGTGAAATTGTCATGGATGTGCTCGAAATGCTCACGGGCAATCGCGTAAACTACGCAATGAATACCATCGGCGGTGTGCGCAGGGATATTACGCCGGAACAGGCGGAGCAGGTTCTCAAGGCGCTTGACGAACTCGAGGAGCGTACCAAGTATTACGCGACTACAGTCATAGAAGAACATACATTGGTGGTACGTCTGTCCGGCGTGGGCAAGCTTTCCCAAGAGGATGCGCTTCGGCTTGGCGCAACCGGCCCTGTGCTGCGCGCTTCGGGCGTCGCGCGCGATGTCCGTCGGGACGATCCGTACGGCATATATCCGGAACTCGATTTCAACGTCATAACGGATACGCACTGCGACGTGTTCGGCCGTACCATAGTGCGTGTATTGGAAGTGCTTGAAAGCTACAAAATTTGCCGCCAGATACTCAAACAGCTGCCGGACGGCCCCATATCCGTTAAAGCGCCCAACCGGATTCCTGCGGGCGAGGCGATCAGCCGTGTGGAAGCGCCGCGCGGCGAGGATATCCACTATACGCGATCAAACGGCACCGATAAGCCGGACCGCATGAAAGTCCGTGCGCCAACGCTCTCCAATCTTGCCGCTATTACGCACATGATTGAGGGCGGATACCTTGCGGATGTACCCATTGTTATCGCGGCAATCGATCCCTGTTTCTCTTGCACCGATAGAATGATCCGAGTCAAAAACGCGGATTCGGGCAGCGAGAAGATGTTCGATTGGGAAGGCCTGCGCAATTACAGCATCGACTGGTATGCGCAGCGCGGCCTTGACATGAAAGCCATACGCGGGAAGGAGTGCTGAGCTTGGGTCTTTCCCTGTTTTATATCATTGTATTTCCGGGGTTTTTGTTTCTGAGCGCAATATCGCTCGTTTTTGAGTACGTCGACCGTAAGCTGTATGCGAAGCTGCAGAACAGAGTTGGGCCGCCTTGGTATCAGCCGCTAGCCGATATTATCAAGCTGCTGTCCAAAGAGACCATAATTCCGCGAGAGGCGGATAAACGCCTGTTCAGCGCGATTCCCATATTTGCGCTCGCGTCTACAACGGCGGCATTCCTCTACATTCCCATTTGGGGAACACAGTCGCTTTTCCCGTTTGAGAGCGATCTTATCGTCGTACTGTATTTTCTGACGGTGCCGACGCTGACATTCTTTCTGGCAGGGTGGTTTTCCACATCTCTGTATGCGGAAATCGGCGCCATTCGCGCCATGACTCAATTGTTCGCGTATGAAGTGCCGCTGTACATGTGCCTGCTTGGTCCCGCGCTGCTTGCAAATACCTGGTCGATCAGCGGAATAGCCGCGTTTTATCAGCAGCATCCGGCACTTGCGCTGTTTAATCTGCCGGGTTTGTTCGTAGCGATTTTTGCCGCGCAGGGAAAGCTGGAGCGCGTGCCGTTTGATATACCGGACGCGGAAACGGAAATCGTGGGCGGTACATTTACGGAATACAGCGGCAGGCTGCTGGCGATGTTCCGCATGGCGCTCGATTCCGAGCTGGTCGTGGTCGCTGCCCTTATCGCGGCGGTGTTCTTCCCGTTCACGGTCACCGGCAGCGCAATACTCGGATTTGTGGTATTTCTTGTAAAAGTATTTGTTGTCGTTTTCCTGCTTGCATTGATGCGCACTGCGCTCGCACGCTTCCGGCTGGATCAGATGATTGCGTTCTGCTGGAAGGTATTAGCGCCGGTATCGCTGGCGCAGATATTGATCGATCTCATCGTTAAAGGAGCGCTGTCGGTATGAAGGCTCTTGGCAAAATGGTTCCTCATCTGATGAGGATGCTCGTAAAAAAGCCGGATACCATACGATATCCCGCTGTAAAGGCCAAAGTTGCGCCAAATTTCAGGGGTGCCCTGAAATTTGACAACGGGAAGTGCATCGGCTGCAAAATGTGTGAGCGTGTTTGCCCCGCCGGCGCGATCAAGATCGAAAAGGTGGCCGATAAGCAGTTCAAAGCGATCGTGCATATGGACAGATGCCTGTTCTGCGGGCAATGCGCCGAATCCTGCCCCAAGGATGCTTTGGAGAACACGGATCAATTTGAGCTGGCCAGCCTGAACAAGGATGATCTGAAGGTGGAAATTTAACTTTGGACGATATTTATCAATTTCTTCAGCAGAAACTTTCCGGTTGTACCCGGCTGGCGGTGCTTGGCGCGGGTTCGGTTTTGAAGGCGGACGACGGCGCGGGCATGTATGCGGTGGAAAAGCTGCAGGAAGCCTGCCCAAGCGCAGAGTATCCCAACGTACGGTTTTACCCGGGGGAGACGGCTCCCGAAAACTACAGCGGCAGTATCAAGCGTTTTTGCCCCACGCATCTGCTGGTAATCGATGCGGCTGATGTTGGCCGTACGCCGGGCAGTTTTGTGGATATTCCGCCCGAAGACGTCGGCGGGCCGACATTTTGTTCCCATATGCTTCCATTGCGGGTTATGCTGAATTATCTATCTGCGGAAACGGGCGCGAAAGTCACGTTGCTCGGCATTCAGCACAAGAGCATCCTATTTGACACCGACATGACACCTGAAATAAAAGACGCAGTAGACGTACTGTGTGAGGCGCTCGAAAGAATCATTAAGAAAGGCTTCTAAACTATCGAATATTCGAATGCCCCCAAACCCAGCGGGTTCGGGGGCATTTTTGCATGCTTACGGTTTCGGCGAGACAAAAATCAGATATTTTTCATAAGAGAGTATTATGTTATCGCCAAAATGTCCGATATAAATGGTGTTAGTCATCTTTTTCGCATGATGTAACAAAGAGGTAGCCGTATGGGAATAGCAACGATTATTGGATTAGTAGTGGCCTTTGGCGCTCTTATAACGGGGTTTGTTTTGGAACATGGGGATATCATGTCCCTTTTTCTTCTCAGCCCTGCGGTCATCGTATTCGGCGGAACGATTGGCGCGCTGCTGATATCTTTTTCTATTAATGACGTGACGAAGATGCCAATGCTTCTGCTCAGGGCTGCTTCTACACCTAAAATGTCTCTGCAAAAGACGATCAATACCATTTTGGATTTGGCGGTTAAGGTCAAAAGAGGCGGCATACTCATACTGGAACAGACGATACGTGATCCTGCGTTTGAAAAAGATAACGATCCATTGCTTATCAAAGGCCTGACGCTGCTGATGGACAGGCTGGATAAAGAAGTACTAAGGGAAATTCTCGAAAACGATCTTCGCATTGAAGAACAGATCAAACATAAAGACATCTCCATATTTGAAGCGGCCGGCGGCTTTTCGCCGTCCATGGGTATTATCGGTACGGTTCTGGGGCTTATACAGGTGCTTGCCAACATGGGTACACCGGAGGAACTGGCAAAGTCGATCGCCGTTGCGTTTATTGCCACACTGTACGGCGTATGTTTTGCAAACCTTGTCTATCTGCCCATTGCGAGTAAACTCAAACTGCGTATGAAGCTGGAGAGGATCGAGAAGGAAATGATTATCGAGGGAGTTCTGGCTATCAACGATTTTGAAAACCCGACTTCTATTCGCGAACGTTTGCTGCCCTATCTGAAATTCCAGGGCAAGAAGGGCAAAGAAGCGACAAAGGATGTGAGCAGCAGCAATGAGTAAAAAGCATCAGGAAGAAGAAGGCAAGGAAAATAGTGAACGATGGTTGCTGACTTATTCAGACATGATCACACTGTTGTTGGCACTTTTCATCATGCTGTATACGATGAGTTCAATCGATGCCAAGAAGTACAACGAATTGTCCGGTCAGTTAAATACACAGCTTAATCCGAGCAAGGCGGCTGCGCAGGAAACGACGGCAGGGGAAACTGTGAAAGGTCTCAGCGGCAGTTTCACCATACTTGGTTCGTCAGCTTCAGCACAGCTCGCGCAGAATGCCCTGAAGCCTGTACAAGTAAAAGTCACGGACCTGCAGCAGGAGCTTGCTGATCTGATACAGGATAATAATTTAAACGCTTATGCTAGTGTTCATGAAGAAGAACGCGGTATTGTCATTAGTATGGTCGAAGGTATGCTTTTCGATTCAGGCTCCGCTACCATCAACGGCGAGGCCAATGCGATACTCAACGAGCTTGTACAGGTTGCCAATTCCGTTGACAATTATATTCGGATAGAAGGCTCTACAGATAACGTACCGATCCATACGGCACAGTTCCCTACCAACTGGGAGCTCGCTGCAGCGCGTGCAATCAATGTCGCGAAGGTATTGGTTGCGCAGGGGGTAGATCCGTCCAGAGTGTCTGCAGTGAGTTATGGGGAATACAGACCCATAGCGCCCAACGATACGGAAGAAAACAAGCGTCTTAACCGACGGGTGGATATCGTTTTCCTGGATGCAAAGCTCGATATGTCAGAAGCGGGCATGGAAGATGATAAGCCTGCGAATGAAAAGGCAGCAGATCAACCCACCGCGGGATAAGCAAATGTTAAAGAGCCTTCGGAAACCGAAGGCCCTTTTCATATTGTAACGTACTGTGTTATACGATCTCAGCCGAAACTGTGATTTCAATATTTCCGCGGGTGGCGTTGGAATATGGGCATACCATATGCGCATCCGCCATCAACGCATCCGCCGTTTCCTGATCTGTCTGCTTAAATATGCCGCATATTTGAGCAGCAAGCGCATAGCCGCCAGCGGCGTTTTTACCTAAACCGATTGTTACTCTCACTGCCGGCAAGGGGATACGCAACTTGTTTGTGCGGATTACGTGCTGTAAGGCGCTTCCAAAGCAGGCCGCATAGCCAGCCGCAAAAAGCTGTTCGGGGTTCACTTCCGTGTCATCCTTACCGCCCATTGCCAAAGGAGAGGCCATTTGAAATGTTAAAGGGCTATTTTCAACGGTAACCGTGCCGTTGCGGCCGTTTTCGGATGTTGCAGATGTTCTGTACTGTAATTCCATGGGTATTCCCCTTTCGATATGGTTTTATCTATTCATTTTTAGTATAAACCGTATACGGGCTGCTAAACAGCACTGAGGGACAAAGGTTGATTAATCGGAAGTCTGCGGATTGATATTGATTTGCATTGCCCAAGTGCATGAGCTGCAGTATACTAGGAGAGTATTGAAAAAAAGAATGTATTACGAGGGGTATTACATGGAAGTATTACGAAACAAAAAAGCCTTCATCTGCGATATGGACGGCGTGCTGTATCATGGCAACAAACTGCTGCCCGGCGTGCCCCGTTTTGTGGAGTGGTTGAAAGAAAACAACAAGAAATTTCTGTTTTTAACGAATAACAGCGGGTTTACGCCGCGGGAATTGCAGCAAAAACTTGCGCGCCTTGGAGTGGAAGTGGATGCGGACTGTTTTTATACAAGCGCACTGGCGACTGCCAGTTTCTTAAGCACACAAGCCCCGGAGTGCAGTGCTTATGTACTTGGTCAACCGGGCCTTATCAACGCGCTCTATGACGTGGGCATTACCATGAACAATGTCAATCCGGATTATGTGGTCGTGGGCGAAGATTTCAGCCTGAGCTACGATAAGCTTGAACGTGCAACATATCTTGTGAATAAAGGGGCCAGACTCATAGGCTGCAACTCGGATTTGACGGGGCCTACGGAACTTGGTCTTGCACCCGCTTGCCGGGCTTTAATCGCGCCCATTGAGCTTGCTACCGGCGTAAGCGCCTACTTTGTGGGCAAGCCCAATCCGTTGATGATGCGGCATGCATTGAAACGGCTGCAGTCCATACCGGAAGATACCGCAATCGTTGGCGACAGAATGGATACGGATATCATGGCCGGCGTAGAAGCGGAAATTGATACGGTTCTTGTTTTATCCGGCGTAACAACAAGAGACATGCTGGTCAAATTTTCTTATCGGCCCAAATACGTTCTCGAAGGCGTTGGCGATATTCCCGAGGCATAAATTAATCATCTGGATAATTAAAAAAGGACGGCTGCGCCGTCCTTTTTAGTGTATCGACAAACCCTCTTTGGGGGTGTGGGGGATGTGAAAATCCCCCACTTTCAATCCGATTTGATGACATGTGCGTCAAATCGGTGGAAAAAATGCAGCCCATGGGCTACATTTTAACTCACAGAAATACCACCGACAAAGTCCACAGGATTTTGTTGGTGGTAAATAATGACGGCTGCGGCGTCCTTTTTTGCTTATTAAGCCGGTTCGTTAGAATCCTTTTTCTCGGGCGTATACTGTTCAAGCTTTACATCCGCCTGCTTAAGAAGCTCGACGGAGAATTCGTCAGGATACCCTTCCGCATAGACAACGCGCGAAATTCCCGCATTGATGATCATTTTTGCGCAGATCACACAGGGCTGATGCGTGCAGTACAATGTAGCGCCATCTATGGAAACACCGAGCTTTGCGGCCTGAATGATGGCGTTTTGCTCCGCGTGGATGGCGTAGCAAAGCTCCTGACGGGTGCCGGAGGGTATATTCAGATTTCGCCGCAGGCATTCTCCGCGTTCCATACAGCTTTGCAGCCCAGAAGGAGCGCCGTTGTATCCCGTGGTGAGAATGCGTTTGTTTTTTACGATGATTGCGCCGACTTTCCGGCCTTCCTGGTAGCAGCTCGACCAGTTGGAGATGGCTTTGCAAAGTTCCATAAACCGGATATCCCACTTGTCCCATATCTGCACGCCGTTTACCCCCAAATATTATGAATTGCAAGCGTTTATTTGCTTTTCACAGTATATCATGCAGCAAGCAATGTTAACAGTATTGTGTGAAAATTACGGTCAAAAGCGGCGGACATATGCCCGCCGCTTTTCTATATCAACGCAAACGGATCAACGGTATTCGTTTACAAAGGCCGGCATGGCCATGGTTTCGAGGACATCGCTCTTAAGAAGCTTGCCATCCACCTCCACTTTCACGTTTGAAATGGTGCCAAATTGCTGCGCGGTAAGCTGAATGCACTGCAGAGCGGCATCTTCCATTTCAGGCGTATCTTTGATAGAAGAGAAAGCGGACGAAAGATTTACGGTCGCTACATCGTCCAGTATTTCGGCGGATATAACTTCCGTTCCTTCGGGGAAGCAGTTGCGCAGGTTGGTATCGACAGGACCCATCATGAGTTCCCGCATAGCGACGGCCAGATCGGGTTCCTGCAAGATATGCCGTGTGACGGGCACAAGCAGGCTCGCCGATTGGTTGGGATAATACAACGTCAGTTGATATTGCGCATCTTGTTCGGTCGCGCTGACCGGCAGCGGTTCTTCATTGAGAGGAATGGGGCGCATGGCATCCTGCACATTGGTTCCGTGCGGCAGCTTTTTCTTGATCTTGCCGTCAAATTTAAGCTGTACCTTATCGATTGTCGGGAACTCTGTAAGCGTGTTGACGACTGCTGTCACCATGGCTTGTTCCGCAGCTGCGTTTTCGAGCTTAGGCAGATCGCAGATATTGAGCGTGGCGACCGCGTCATCCGAAATGGAAAGAACAAAGCTAACCCCCTGCGGGACAACGTTTTTTAAGCCCATTGCGGCAGCTGAAATCCTGTTTTCATCCGTATCTACAAGCTGATTGAGTGCCGCGCGTCCAATGCCTTCTTCCCACGGTAGCAGTTTCATAACCGGCACCATCAACCCGTCATCTGTTTCAAAATACAGCACAGTTTGGCGGAACCCCGCGGTGGAGTCCACCGGCTGTTCTTCTTCTTTTGCGGGGTGGAATACACTGCTAACAAGAGAACACCCCGTGCACAGCATTGCGAACACAAGACACAGGGCGATTGTGAGCAGCGCATACCGTTTTTGGATAGACATAAAATTCCCCCCGTTGCGCGTTTTTACAATACTTATTCGCATACGGAGGGAAGTATGTTGATATCCTTTTCAGACTTGTACTTGTATTAATTTGGCGTTGAGTGAAGTTTTATGCCGCAGCAGCATGGCTGTCAGATGTGCATCGATTTCCTCTTCCGCACAAGTGAAATTGGGTTCATAGGTTTCGAGTATTTCAAAGCATAGCTCGCCGTCGCAGGAATTACTGAATTCCTGCAAGGGCTTGTATGAACAGGCGTTGAGCTTGAGTTCGAAACGAAGGCGTTTTCGTGTGCTCTCCAGATTCCGCGAAAAGCCTATGTATGAAACGCCGCTCACCGGATCGTACATCCGATACACGCCCATGACAGAGCTATACTGCATAGAACCACCTTCTATTCCTTCGCCTGCCCCAGATCACGTATGCGATCCTCATACTTTGTAATGCTGGCGGCATTCGTCCATTCCGTCACCTTATCACGAAAGTGTTCCGTCTGCAGTTTGGTCAGCATTCCCGCTACATATGCGTCCTTCACGTCCGCAAAGCTGCGCTCGCCGCTGGTGAGCTTGGAAACCAGCTTTATGATATGGTATCCATAATCCGTTTTTACAGGAGCAGTAATATCTCCGACATTTACAAGCTTCAACGCGGCTTCTTTGAATTCCGGAACAAAATTTGTATCCTTATTGAGTAAATACCCGAGCGATTTATTGGGTTCTGACTGCATGCCCGGATCAGTACCGAATTCCGCCATCAGCGTATCAAAATCCTCGCCCGCGTTGATGCGTTCTACAAGCTGGTTTGCAGTAGCCTCATCGGCAACCAATATGTGTTTAACCCGCATATACCCTTCGGGTATGTAAAGCGGGGGAACCCCTCCGTTGCTTTCAAACGCGCCCTGCGCGTCCGCAAACGCCGTCGGCGTATCCGTAAAAGTTTTGCGGTCGGCGGCTACGTCCTGCGCAAAACGCGCCTGCGCATCCTGCTCCGTGAACGTGATTTCGGATTTTATTGCAGTCTCCAGTTTCTTGGCTGCCGTCGTTTTGCGAAGATCCTTTTGTATATTCTCCAGAAGACTTTTTTCCGTGAACCCTTTTTCCTTTAGAGCTGCTTGAAAAAGCTCCTTTGCCTTTGCATCGACATCAGCCGCGCCTTCATCCTTTGCCTGACTCTGGTAATACGAATATACAGAGTCATATTGCGTCTGCGCATCCTTGATAAGCTGCTGCTCTTCATCGGCTGTGAGAGCGTATCCCTGCGCAAGTGCCTGCTGGTAAATGACTTCCGCGCGAACCAATGTATCGAATACGATATCCTGCAGCGCCTTCAGGTTGTCTGCATTGGTCATATCGTATTGATACTGCGCGTTTTGATAGTACGCATTAAAAACACTTTCGTATTCACCGCGCAATATTTCGGTGTTGCCAACCTTGCAGATCACAACATCCTTCTTCTGACAGGCGGATATCGACAGCGTTAACAGCAAGGCCAATAATACCAAAGAGACACGCTTCATTTAATTTTCCTCAATTTCGAAATCATTTGGAAAAACCCTAATTCCCTGCTGATTGTACCGCGAAATGTGCGAATATGTCAAATGAGCGGACATTGAGTAGAATGGGCAATGCCGCTATGGAGAATATATACTCACAGGATAGTCCGTGCGTCGTGATTGTTGTATAATCAGGAAAAGATAACAAAACACAGCAGGGGAAAGGTGGTCATTCATGAAAGGTCGCGTAGCGCACATATTGACACTCATGGTCGATAACGAATTTGGCGTACTCACCCGCATTACCGCGCAGATCAGGCGTGAAGGTTGGAATATCAAAAGCCTTGCGGTGGCGGAAACCATAGACCCCGCAATCTCACGCATTACGCTTGCGCTGGAATGTTATGATACGACATTGCCGGAGGTCATGCACCGGCTTTCCCGGTTGGCCTGTGTGCGTTCAGTAACGGCATACAGCCCGGATCAATACGTATGCAGGGAACTCTGCATAGCGCGCGTATCCGCTCAGGGAGAGGCCGTACAGCAGGCAGCGGAGCGCTTTGGCGCACATTTGCTGTCGCAGGATGGAGGCGTATCTTTGCTTGAGATGGCGGCGGAACCTCCCGAGCTCGATGCGTTTTTACAGGCGCTGCGTGAACTGGGGGAAGTCAGCGTTGCGCGAACCGGCGCAATCACGCTGGAACGTTAAATACGAATGAAGAAAGGAGAACGGCTATGATCGAAAATAAAGAATTGTACCGCTTTCTTGTAATCAATCCGGGCTCAACATCGACCAAGCTGGGCATTTTTGAAAACGAGACCATGCAGCTTGAAGAAGTAGTCCGCTATTCCAAAGGCGAAATTGATAAATATGACAGCATCGTCGATCAGAAAGAAATGCGCCTTGCCAAGATTGAACAGATACTGGAGGAGCGCAATCTGGATGTACAGTCGTTTGATGCTATCGTCGGACGCGGCGGGTTGGTGGAACCCATCGAGAGCGGCGTGTATCGCGTGAACGATCGCATGCTGCATGATCTGATCAATTCTACTGCCGCATCCCACGCTTCTTCTCTTGGCGGCATTATTGCGGCGGAGCTGGGCAAAAAGATTAATAAACCGGCTTATGTTGTAGACCCCATCGTAGTGGACGAAATGGACCCCTACGCCAAGCTGACGGGCATGCCCGGCATAGAACGCCGCAGCGTGTTCCATGCGCTCAATCAGAAGGCCGTTGCCCGGCGCTGCGCGAAGGAAATGGGGAAGAAGTATGAAGACTGCCGCTTCATTGTCGCGCATATGGGCGGTGGAATTACAGTTGGCGCACACCGCTATGGCCGCGTGATTGACGTCAACGATGGAATTGCCGGTGAAGGCCCGTTTACTCCGGAGCGCAGCGGCGGCATTCCGGCGGAGCCTCTGATCCGTATGTGTTTTTCCGGCGCATATACGGAAAAGGAATTGATTGACCGCGTGACACGCCGAGGCGGTATGAGCGCTTATCTGGGCACGCATGATCTGCGCGCCTGTGAGCGGCTGATCAAGGAAGGCGACGACTACGCGATGCTGGTGCTCGAATCCATGGCGTATCAGGTGTCCAAGGAGATAGGTGCGATGGTTGCGGTGCTGGAGGGACGTGTGGATGGTATTGTACTCACAGGCGGCCTTGCTTACAGCAATCGATTTACAGGGGCAATCAAAAACAGAGTCAGCCTCATAGCCCCCGTGTACGTATATCCCGGTGAAGACGAATTGAAAGCGCTGGCAGAAGGCGCTTTGCGCGTGCTGCGCGGCGAGGAAAAAGCAAAAGAATATGACGGCTGATTCACCAAATGTCGCGTGGGGCGACAGCGCGTGGATTTTAGCACTGAGCAACAAACTATTCGACGCATTCCACCTCTATATTGCGGTATGCCTGAGCGAGCAGCTTGTGGGCAACGCTGCGTTGGGCGGCGCGGTGTACCTTTTAGGACAGGTTCTCGTGATGTACGCGAGGCTGTACGGAAAACGGAACAGCGCGCTCCTTCCTGCAAATATTCACGCACGAGGTCTGCTGCTGTTTCTTTCGGCATTGGCGTTGTGCGTGTGTCTGCTGCTCGTTTATCCCGCGCTGATATGGCATCCCCGACTGCCGATTCTTGCACTGTGCATTTCGCTGCTGCTGCTGCGTCAGGGAGCAGGCGCGGTTATCGTGCGGCTCAGTTGGAAGCGATCAATTCGTATACTTCTGATGATCGCTGCCTATTTGCTTCTGAGCGCGGCGATCGCTTGGAGTATTGAGCCTGTTTTGGATGCGAAAGTATTCAGTGAGCTCATGATGATGGTATTCGCGACCGGCGTTGCGACGCTTGCCTATCAGGCGGCACAACCAGCGGCCGTAGCAATACGTACTAGAGCAAACGCTGATCAATTAAACCGGGTATCCGCTTACCGCATTTACAATCGAATGACATCCAGCGCCGTTTCGGCGCTTAATCTTGCGCTGATCACCTATCTGTGCTACATACGCATCAGCCCGCAGAGCAGTATGCTGAACGTGTTTTGGGATGTTGCTGTCTGGCTGCTGCTGGTAGGCGGCCTGACTGTGCTCATGCTGCGATTTCTCAGCCGCAGGCTGTATCGTTATGACAAACCGACCGTGTTTGCAGCGGGCGCAGCTATGCTGTTGATTGCTATTGTGGGGGCATATAAGGGCTGGTTTTCCGGGTGGACTTCTTTGCTGTCTTATCTGCTGTGGGGTGCAGGGCTTGCGTGTGAATTCTCCATTATGCTGCATCTTGGGCAGGATATGCGGGAAGTGCTGGAACTGGATATGTCCCCGGACGAGCTGGAAGGGTATCGTGATAATACGCAGGCCGTTGTGGAGTGGAGCCTGACATTCTCCACATTACTGTTGCTGCTGCTGCTGACGCTGGTTTCCTTCTTTGCGCAGGGAGAATCGCATGTATGGCTATCGCTGCCTGTTGTGCGGCTGTTGCTGTCATCAATGCTATTCTGGCCGCCGGTATTTGTCAGCGCAGCGCTTGTTTACGCGCTCATGCAGCCACTCAACAGAGACTATGCCCGCAAGCTTGCGCATTATCGCGCACAGCAAAGGGTAAGTGACGTAAATCAAGCGCTCAAAACAAGGCTGCAAATGAAACTCATTCAGCAGTCGCGCCGTTTTGCGCCGGACATTCTGCGCTTCATGGTGCGTCCGTTAATGCCCTGCCGCGTAATCGGAGCTGAACAGGTGGATTTGGAGCGCGGCCCCGTCGTATTCGCATGCAATCATCTGGAGATATACGGACCCATTATTACTAATCTGCATCTGCCGTTTTACTTTCGGTCATGGATTATTTCCGACATATTGGATCGTGATTCTGTGGCGGAGCATTTGAAGGGCGGCGTGGAGACCGTATTCCGATGGCTGCCAAAGCGGCTGCGGGCGCGGCTGCCACAGCTGATTGCTCCGATCATATTATTCATGCTGCAGGCGCTGGACCCAATTCCCGTATACAGGGGCAATGTCAGGGATGTCGTAAACACCATCAGACTGACTGTCGATGCCATGGAATATGAGGATAACATACTGCTGTTCCCGGAAAATCCGCCCGATAAATATCCCCTCAAGGGCGTGTCGGGATTTTTTTCCGGATTTGCGGGTATCGGAGCGGAATACTACAAACGCACGGGCGGTTGCACAACATTTTATCCCTTGTATGCGGATAAAGAGCGCCGCACTCTTAACATAGGTCCGGGCATACGGTTCAACCCCGAAAACGGACGTTCTGAAGAAAAGGAACGCATCGTGGATGCCCTGCATGGCTGGATGAGCGCGCAGGCACAGGAATAATCTTAAAGACAAGAAAAGCCGCAGTATTCTCTGCGGCTTTTGCTGTATATAGAAAATGATCTAAACAATGCCTGCTGGCTGATCAAACTGTAAAAACGCGTCCCTGTGAGCGTTCTTATCCGGAAGCAATTGTAGAAATGCTGCCATGCCGCCCGTGTTACCCTTTTCCCTGCGATGAGAATAGAGGCATTCCTCTTCAAACGTACATACATCCATGAGGGATATCTGTTTAGAGGGTATTCCCGCCTCCATAAACTGCGCGGCGGCTGCCATGGCAAGGTCAATCTGTACCTTGCCGGGCTTTCCGGGCGATACGCAGGGAACCCCGGGAAAAGCATCTGAAAACAGTACGCCGAGGTCTTCACCGGCCTCAAAACAATCGGCGCAGATGCAGGGCCCTACGCCTGCCAGCATTCGCTCAGGAACGGCCCCATACCGCTCTATCATTAATTGTGCGGCAACCAGCCCAATCTTACCCAAAGTGCCCTTCCAGCCCGCGTGAGCGAGCCCTATGCAGCGTCTGACAGGGTCGAGCAGGTAAAGCGGCAAACAATCTGCGTGGCCGGTGATGAGGGCGACGTTCTCGTCATCCGTAACCAGCCCGTCGCAGAAGGGGAGGGGGGGCAGAAGATACCCGGACCCGGCGTGGCCGCTGTCAACAGCGAGAACGGTTGTACCGTGTTCAAAATTGTCCATTACCATGGACGGCCAGTCTATACCGGCGGCGGTCGAGAACAGGCGGTAGTTTTCCATGACTGTCTCAGGTAACTCATCCTGCCGGGTAAAGCTGAGGTTGAGGGCTGTGTATGCACCCGTGCTCACGCCGCCTGTACGCGTGCTGCAGCCATGCCGTACCACACCCGACTGTGTGAATGCGGGCAGCGTAAAAAAGCCTATGCCGTTCTCTTGATGATATCCGTGTCCTCTTTGTACTTGCGGCCAGGCCGCGGCAAAATCATATTGCATTATTTCTCCCGAAGCAGAAGTTCCAGTTCATGCATAAACGTGTTGATATCCTTGAATTGACGATAAACCGAAGCGAAACGTACATATGCGACTTCATCGAGTTCCTTGAGGCGCTGTATGACAAGTTCGCCTATTCTGGCACTGGGGATTTCCTGTTCGAGCGAATTGAATACTTCCCGAACAACATCTTCCACCAGCTTGTCCTGATCTGCAGCGGAAACCGGCCTTTTCTCGCAGGCACGGCGAATGCCTGTCAGTATTTTTTCACTGTCAAAAGGTTCCCGGCGACCGTCTTTTTTAATGACCATAATGGGGAGTTCTTCAATTTTTTCGTATGTTGTGAACCGTTTTCCGCATCCCATACATTCACGGCGGCGGCGTATGGCGGATCCATCATCGGTGGGACGACTGTCTATCACTTTGCTTTCCACGCTGGCGCAATAGCGACACTTCATACGGCAATCCTCTCGATCTGTCTTCTTGTTGCCAGTATAACACAGAGCACTATTTTGCGCTAGGATTTGGGCGCGGGCAGGTCCACAAGTATAACGTCATCTCCAAATTTGATAATGCAGCGATGTGAGATTACAAGTTCGTCGTCACTGCGCAGCAACCCGAAAAATTTGCAGGGCCCCGGCACGATGATTGCCGTAAGCCTTGCTTCACATTCGCATATTTCCAGTTCTATATCACAGATTCGGCCCAGGCGGGCGCCGTCGCAGACATTGATTACTTCCTTGCACCTGAGTTCGTTGAATGTGGTGCAGTTCATGGCGCGCCACCCCCTTCTTGAAAATGTATGCCGCAAACCTTTAAAAAACGACATGCTTGCGACTCACAGTTTTTTAAATACAGGCTTGGTGGGCGCCTCGGTGTTCTTTGGCATGAAAAAGCGCCCGGCGGACCGGGCGCTGGAGACATTCAATTTTCTGTGTTGGCAGGATCCTTTGCGGTTGCACGGTTATGGGGATAAAGAGGATACATATAACCTTGCTTTGCAAATATCATTAATACTTGCGCTTTCTGGCGGCTTCCGCCTTCTTCTTGCGTTTTACGCTGGGCTTTTCATAATGCTCGCGCCTGCGAACTTCTGCCAAGACGCCCGAACGGGCGCATTTACGCTTAAACCGTTTGAGAGCACTCTCCAGAGACTCGTTTTCTCCAACTCGGATTTCCATTCCCTTATCCCTCCCCTCTGATGCAACATTACACGTCGTGCTGTTGCAGTGTGTGCCGGATCTCAGCGCAACACAGACACATTATACTTGAGTGCATCCATGAAGTCAACCGTAAATGATGCCGCTTATTCTATTTGACGATGGCACTGACAGTGGCTTCCGCCGTAACAAAGCTGAAAAATTCAAAATCATTCGCACTTCCGCGCTACATAATATGCAACATATGTATATGCTTTGCGCTGATGATTGGAACCTTAATCGCCTAAGTAGGGGCATAAAGGAAGCCCCTGCGCCAGCTTAGGGGCTTCCAAACATACAAGCTGCCGCAAGCTGTTATGCGTCGAACAGGTTATTTTTGAGCCGCCCTCCCGTTACTTGCGAACCGGAGATAATTTCAGTCACCCGCACGCCGTAATTGTCGTCTATAACTACGACTTCGCCGCGTGCAAACAGGCGGCCGTTGACCATAACATCAACCATTTCACCTGCAAGCTTATCTAAAACGATCACCGATCCCGTGGACAGCGCAAGTATATCCTTTATGCTCTTTCTGGATTTTCCAAGTTCCACAGTCACCTGCAGAGGCACATCCAATATGAGATTCAGACTGTTGTTGTACTCAGTATCTGAGTAAGCGCCAGACTGAGCCGGTTCATCAAAGGAAGAATACTGCATTGCCTTCACGCTCACGCGGTTAGCTTCCTGTGTGGGCCTTTGTACATGCGAGGGAGCAGAGGGCCGTGCAGAGGGCTGCGGTCTCTGTTCCCGTACAGGGGCGGGAGAGGGGGCCGGAGGAGGCGCAACAGGAGCACGCGAAACCGGCGGGGCAGGCGTACTCGCAGGCGCGGCGTTCATCATATCGTTGAGCAGAACACCTGCGAGTTTTCTGCCAAAATCAAAGGGCATAATCTGGAGGAGTTCGCTTTTGAGAACACCTTCTATCTCCATGGAAAAACTGATGGCAATCGTTGTATCCTGTCCGCATACAAGATCCTGAATATCTTCTGTTTCCAGTACGATCTTCTTAGTGCGCGGAGGAGAAATGTTGACGGGCATCAATAGTATGGTGGAAAGCGACGTCGAAGCAGAACCCACCATTTGGTTCATGACTTCGCTGATGGCAGAGAGCTGTAGCTCTTCTAACTCCGCTGTTAAGTCAATCTCACCGCTTCCGCCCATGAGCAGATCTGTAATGATGAGGACATCCTCGTTTTTCATCAGCAGGATATTATAACCGTCTACACCCGACGTATAGGATACTTCCACAGCGACATAGGGCTTTTTATAGTTTCCCAGATCCAGTGCGCTCTGAGCAACCTTGACGTGCGGGGTGGTGATGTTTACTTTCTTGCCAAGCAGAGTGGAAAGGGTAGTCGCCGATGTACCCATACAGATATTGCCGATTTCACCCAGCGCATCCCGTTCTTCTTCGCTGAGTGAATATGGACTATCCTGAAAAACTCCCTGGAGTTCTTGCATCATATCCGCAGGGTTACTCATCGTCCGATTCCTCCTTTAGTATTTCCGCAATTTTAATAGAAACCTGTTTTCCTTTTAACCCCATCACGCCTCTAAACTTGGGGATATGCTCCACCAAAACCGTAATGGGGCGGCTGATGGGATGCTCCACGCGAATGACATCTCCTATCTGAAGGTTCAAAATATCTCCAACGGTTGCATCTGTGGGGTCAAATAAAGCATGCAGCGTGAGCGGAGTAGAAGATATACGCGGGCTGATAGCGATCTCGGCATTTCGCGCCATACCGGCTTTCGGAACATCGCCGCGCTCGTTGTACATCAGTGAAGCGGTAAGTTTTTTTGCTATCGGCTGAATGGACAAATGGGGGATACAGAAGTTAATAATGTCTGAAATAGTGCCGATGGAAACGCTGATTGTGACAATAGCGATGGGTTCGGAACTGTTTACAATCTGCGCAAACTGCGGGCTGGTTTCTACACGGTCTGTGATTGCCTGCATGGGGCCTACCCGGTTCCAGCTTTCACTCATGATGGAAAGCATTTGGGCGCTGATACGCGACAATATGCTGATCTCAATTTCAGTGAACGGTTTACCGGCCTCTTCATCAGAAGAACTCGTACCGCCAAGCAGACGGCTGACGATTTCATATGCAATCGAAGAGGATATCTCAAACAGCGCCGAACCGTCCAAAGGCGGCATGGTGAATATGGAAAGAAACGCGGGCGTAGGCAGCGTATTGCTGAATTCGGCAAAAGTCTGTTCTTCAATAGAAGTTACGTCCACATCACATTTGGCGCGCAGCACGCCTGAAAGGAATGTGCTAAGACGACCCGCAAAATTCTCATAGATTAAATAGAACATGCGGATCTGTTCTTTCGTGAACTTATTTGCCGTCTTAAAATCGTAGACGCGATAAGCGACAGTTTCCACCGGCTCTTCAATAGGGGGAATATCCCTGCCTGAAGCCAGCGCAACCAACAACTCATCGATTTCGCTTTGTGATAATACGTCTGCCAAACCAAATCCCCTCGTCTGTTTGGTAATTTAGAGTTATGCAAGTCTACTTTACCACAGAATGAAACAAATATATAGACTGAATGTAAGCGTCCGCGCATAGCTGAATGCGTTACCGGAACACAGAAGCTCAGGGCAAACAACACCAGCCGCAGGATAAATCATGCGGCTAGCATAAGGCTCTGGAGCAGGAATGCGCTCATTCCTGCTCCAAAGTTTTATTGGTGACTTCAGGCCCAAAAATCCGCCGCTTGTAAGCCACAATAAGATCCGTAATCTCCTGCGCCGTTTCCAATACCACCAGTTTCCGGCCTGAGACCATGGATACGATGGTATTGGGCGTTTCTTCAACGAACTCGATCAGGTCGCAGTTTACAAGGAACGGTTCTTTGTTGAGGCGGTTTAATCTGATCATGTCTTTCACCATCCTTGAACAGTGGGGCGCCTATGTCCGGTGTCCGGGCGCGGTTTTATCCTGCCATGCGAAAAAGAGGGGTGTCAAACTATCTCTTCAGATTGACAAGTTCCTCAAGCATTGAGTCGGTCGTGGTGATGATACGGGAATTGGCCTGAAAACCTCTTTGTGTGACGATCATATCCGTAAATTCGCCGGCCAGATCCACGTTGGACATCTCCAACGTACCGGGGTTGAGTGTACCGGCGCCGTTTTCTCCGGGCTTGCTGTACTGCGCATCTCCGGAGTTGACGGTGCTCCGATAACAACTCTGGCCTACTTTTTCGAGCGCGTTTTCGTTGTTGAATGATGCGATCGCAATATAGCCTATTGTCACCTTGGCATCGTTGTTCGAACTGTCAATACCAACCACTGCGCCGCTTTCGTCGATGGAGACATCGTAGTATTTCGGGTCAATTTTGATGTTCGAAAGCGATGTCGCCGCCGTGCCGTTTGTCACAGCATACCCCTGCACAAATGCTCCGCTGGAACTGACCAAATTGTTGTTGCTGTCAGTATAGAAGTTGCCAGCGCGTGTAAACATACTCTGGCCGCCGCCAGAAAGCACGAAATACCCATCGCCTTCAATTGAAATATCCAGAGGTGCGCCCGTGTATTGGCTCGCACTTGCGGTATGCATGACGTCGATTGTTGCGATGGAAGCGCCCAGACCGATCTGTTTGGGATTTGTGCCGCCTGAAGTAGCTGTGCTGCCTGAGGCGGGGCTGATTGTCTGGCTGTATATATCCGAAAACACGACACGGCTGGATTTATAGCCTGCAGTGTTGACGTTGGAAATATTGTTGCCTATCACGTCCATGCGGGTCTGATGGTTGCGCAGACCGGTAATGCCGGAATAAAGAGAACGCATCATAGTCGTTTACCTCCGATCATGTTATCAGGATATTTCAGTAATGCTGGAAACAGGGATTTCCTTTTCCCCAACGAGCGCGTAGAGTATCCCGTCTTTTGAGAACAGCTTGGATACAGCGCCGGTTACAGTTTCATCATCGATCAGGGCGGAGATGGTCTTGCCCAGAAGTCCGGTAGAGCTTGCAATGGATTGGGTGGGGGCCTCTTCAACGTTGGCGACGCCGACGAGGTCACTCAGTTGGAACTGTTTGTCCCCCATGACAAGGTAATCGACACCGTTTTGGTTAATAACTCCGTCTACCTT
This sequence comes from uncultured Oscillospiraceae bacterium, assembly GCA_964440115.1. GTDB lineage: Bacteria > Bacillota > Clostridia > Christensenellales > CAG-138 > JAEWWD01. Next base: position 89,228 of record CAYTPV010000009.1, read on the forward strand.
ACCGTAAACAAGTTCAGTCTCGCCCGTCGTACTGTTTGTACTGTTGACATATACGTATTTGCCAACAAGGCTGTAGAGTTGGCTTTTCGTCATGGACTCATCCATGGATTGCAGTTTATCCAGCATGGAGAATTGCGCGAGCTGCGAAACATATTCCGTGTCGCTGGTGGGATTGAGCGGGTCCTGATTCGCCATCTGCTCTATCAGCAGCTTCAAAAACGCGTCTTTGTCAAGCTTCTGGCCGGCAACACGCTGGCTGTTCTGAAAATCTTCCAGCGTACGCGTGGAGGTGGCGTTAACGGATTGCGTGGTTGCCATAGACTTCTCCTTTCATGCCTGAAACTCTACTGAGCTGCCGTTTGCCAGCAACTGCTGCATATCGGCGGATGCTGCCGTAATGCTGTACGGCTCCGAATGTCCCGCTGCATATGAGCGCCTGTTTTTGGAAGAACCGGAATACTGGCTGCCGTTTCCCTGACGCGTATCGGACAGGAGCGCCGAAGTATCGTATGTTACGTCTATTTGCCGTATCTGAATACCTTTTTCCTTGAGCTGGTCTGAAAGAGTATTGAGTTCTCCGCGAATCAAGCCGCTTACGGAAGCATCCGCCGCTTTGATATGCGCTTTCAAGCCGTCGCTGTCCATGATGAGTTTTATGCTCAGTTTGCCTAAGTGTTCGGGCTTAAGAGCAACGGTGAATTCCTGCGAACTTTCTGTGGATTGAGATGACATGCTTTCTACAATCCGAGAAATGTTTTCCGCCATATCTGTTTTACCGGTTAAGGCGGAAGTTGTGGTTTGTTCGGTTGCGTTTGCGGTTTGCGCTACGCGGCTTGACGGGGCAGCGACTGCATATGCTTGCTGCGATGCTTGTGGCTGCGCGGCTGCGGGCTGTGCTTTATTCGTTTCTTCCGGTTTATCCGTATTGCCAGCTGTAGCTTTGAGACTTTGCTTCATGCCGTCGAAAAGCTTCGCAAATTCCGCAGAACCTGTTTGTGTGGATACCGATTCTGATGTATTGCCGGTATTCTCCAAGGAGCAAAGATACTCTTGGATGAGCTCTTTTATATGAGCCTGCATCGTTGTTAATGTAGTTTCATTGAGCGTCCCTGCTTCATTGCCGACAGCGTCCGTGCTGTACATTGCATCTGCGCCAGGTGAGGCTGCGTTGTCAGTATTTTTCAGCGTCGTGTTATAGAAGCTGGAAAGAAGCTGCGTAGCCTGCTGCAAAGCATCCTCTGCAGTAGCGCCGTCTTTGAGCAATCCATATCCTTCGAGAATGTCTGCAATACCCTTGAGAAGTTCGTCAGGCATATCGCCGGCAGTGTTCAGCAGCTCTGAAGCAACTGTGTTTTCCTGTGCTGTGAACGCGTCCGCGCCTGTCGTGGCCATTGTGGCTGTTGTGGTTTCGGTCGTGGTTGGAATGTTGTTCGTTGCCGTCGCTTCGGATGACTGCATGAGCAGATCAAGTATTCTGCTGGCCGGAGTATCCAGATTTACGGGATCTGGAGCGGCAGTGTCTTCGGCTGCCTGAGCGTTGCATGCCTGTTGCTGGTTATTTCCGGATAACACAATACCAAGACCGTTTTCTGCGGCCTGATTGCTTGCCCGGTCGTCCTCGTCCTTCGCTGATTTTCGCGTTGAGGCGGTTAAATCCGTTAAAGCATCATTCTTCAGTTGTTTAAAATTTAGAGCAGTGGATTTGACCGTCGTTGATTTGCTTGCAGCGGAAGGGCAGGGGAGCGATTCACCGGCATAATTGCTTTGAATCGCCTGAATAATAACGATCACCTCACAGTATTCTTTTGTACGGGAGAAATGTTATGGGGTTGGGGTCGGACTGGCAGTCGGACTCACAGATGGAGCGGGCGACTGCTGTACAGGAGCGGCCTTTTGCAGGGCAACGATCGACGTCATCACCTTGGTTGCAAGGGCTGCTTTCATATTATCCAATATTGCCGCAGATTTCTTGCTGTCCATATGAATCAGCAGAAGTGCGATATCGTCCGGGCTTTTCACCCCGCTCATTGCTTTGGCAGCTTTTACGGGATCCATATTGGAAAACATGGTAACGGCGCTTGTAATGTCAGCAGCATTCTGAGAAGCAGCTAATGCATCGAGCTCTGCCTGCTTCTGAGTAATCGCAGCTTCTCGATCCGCCAGTTCTTTTTCTTTTGTGGCGATTGCCTTTTCACGTGATTTGAAATCCTTCGCGGCGGCCTTCTGCGCTTCTTCTGCCGCAAGAACGGCATTCTCCCTGTCCGTAAATTCCTTCTCGCGCGTATCGAGCGTATCAAGCTGGGATTTGGTAGGATCTGTGAGCTTAAGCGCAGTAATTGCGGTATCCTTGAAACCGGCGATATCGAAGTAAACCATCCCCACAGACGCGGCGAATAGCAATGTCAGAAGCAATCCAACGATCAACACCCACGGCGTTTTTCGTTTTGGTTTGCCCTGCGGAGATTGCTTGCTGCGATTGACAGCACCCGGTTTAATCGGAGCTTTACCTTGCGCTGCGCCGCCTGCTATGGGCGGCTTCACTGCGCCTTGTGCATTTTGTGGGGTGCTTGCGGGTTTAACGTTGTCAGCCATGATGTCCCTCGCTTATCGTTGTGCGGTAGGCGACCAGATCGCCGATTTCCTTTTCTTCCTCTTTGCGCAGTTCCAGCATATATTCTTCATATTGCTTTTCCCGCAGCTTTTCCAAAGTCTTGATTTCTCTGCGGTTTTCTATCTGAGCTTGGAGGCACTTTTCTTTTTCCCGCTCGGTTTTTGCCTTATTTTCTTCGAGTACCCGGATGGTTGCCTGCAGCCTCTCACTGTATTGCTCATACTGCAGCAGCTTTTGCGCATCAGTTCCTTTTGCGACTTCCCGCATGCAATCATGTTTCGCGTTGGTGCGGGCTGCGATGGTATCCGTGAGTTCGCGGACGATGCGCTTTAGCTTTTCTTCTATGCGCTGCATCTCCAGTTTGCGCTGTTTTTCCACTTCAAGCGCTATATCGTAGACAGACTGAAGCGTAAACGTAAACTTTCGCATGGCGCATTACCCTTTTGCAATGCCGGATAATAATCCGAGCGTTTGCTCAAACGTGAATGCTTCCTCCATCCGCTGCTTCAGCAGGGAATGGATTGATCCAAGAAGATCTATCGCGCGGTCGATATTTGGGTCGGTGCCCTTTTTGTATGCACCGATCGCAATCAGGTCCTGCGCCTTCTGATACGTGTAAAGCATATTGCGCACGAATCCGGCTTGATCGTAATGTTCCCGCGAAGCAATCTGCGGCATCAACCTGCTTACGCTGGCCAGTACATCGATGGCGGGGTAGTGGTTGCTGTTCGCCAGATGGCGGGAAAGAACGATGTGTCCGTCCAATATACCGCGAACCGTGTCCGCGATTGGTTCGTTCATGTCGTCACCTTCCACAAGCACCGTGTACAGACCGGTGATGGCTCCTTTATCAGAAGTGCCGGATCGTTCGAGCAGTTTGGGCATGATGGCATATACGGATGGCGTGTATCCTCGCGATACGGGAGGCTCACCCACAGCCATGCCGATTTCTCTTTGCGCCATGGCAAATCGGGTAAGCGAGTCCATCATCAGCAATACGCTCTTGCCCTGATCCCGAAAATATTCCGCGATACTGGTGCCAACGCTTGCAGATTTAAGCCGTATCAGTGCCGGTTGGTCAGAAGTCGCAATCACGACGACTGAGCGTTTTAGCCCTTCTTCGCCCAGATCATTTTCCAGAAATGCGCGAACTTCTCTGCCGCGTTCGCCAATGAGAACGATGACATTGACATCTGCCGTAGCGTTGCGGGCAATCATGCCGAGCAGTGTGCTTTTCCCAACGCCGCTTCCGGCAAATATGCCTATTCTCTGCCCTTTGCCTATGGTCAGCATGGCGTCTATGGCTTTGACGCCCAATGGCAGCACTTCGTCGATATGCTTTCGCATAAGAGGGTTGGGCGGCGGATTGTCGATGGGATACATCGTTTCGGGTTCAACCGGCCCTTTGCCGTCCATCGGGTTTCCGAATGCGTCTAATACGCGGCCAAGGAAGTTCTGACCGACCGGTACTCGCAGCGATTCGCCTGTGGACACCACAAAGTTGTTTGGGCCAACGCCGCTAAGATCCCCCAGAGGCATCAGCAGCACTTTATTCTCCTTAAACCCTACGACATCCGCGAGAATATGTTCTCTGCCGCGCCCGGTATATATTCGGCAAAGCTCTCCCATGTGAGTCTGCAGGCCGGCGCATTCCACCGCGAGGCCTACGACCTGGGAGACTTTGCCGATACGTTCAAACGTATCGGTTTGATTGATGATTGTTTCATATTTATTGATGTCAAAGTGCTTAATCATCGTCGTCACCCTCAACGCCAAGCGCCGCTTTCAGCTTGCTGAATTGCGCGTCTATGCCGGTGCGGTATATCCCATCGGGGGCTTCCAGCATCAGACCGCCCGTAGCGATTGCGGAGTCGGGTATCACCTGAAAAGGCGCGCATTTTAATTCGCTGCGCAGCTGTTCGGTCCCCTGCGCAAAGAAGCGCTCATACTCTCGCGGGTTAAGACGAATAACGAACCTTTCGCCGGATTGATGCAGCTGTATGGTCCGCCGGAGCAATTGCTCAAATACTATATCGTTTTTTTCCAACTGAATATTAACAATTTTTTTTGCGATAGATAAAGAAAGAACAAGAACATTCTTCTCAAGTTCGCTGTCAAGTTCCTCGAGGTGCGCTTTTGTCTGCGCAACAAGCTGCGCGAATGCATTTTCGTATTCGCGCACAGTTTCGTCCGATATTTTGAGTGCTTCCTGGCGTCCTTCCGTATAGCCGGCTCTGTATACTTCCGTTCTGATCTGTTCGGCTGTCGCATTTGCTTCTGTAAGTATGCGGGCAGCGTCAATACGTGCGTTTACAAGCAGGGTTTCAGATTCGTTTTTATCGTTTTCCTGATGCAGATTGGTTTGAGGAAGAGCAACAGGGGCGGGAGCCGCCTGCGTAACGGGTACTTCCTCAACAATTCTGTGCTCAGGAGGTTTGACAACGATAAATGAGATATTGGCATCGAGATACTCAACAGAGGATTTGTCGATTTTAAACAATCATCTCATCCTCCTGACCGCGCGAAATCACAACTTCGCCAGCATCTTCGAGTTTGCGGATGGTATTGACGATCTTCTGCTGTGCTTCTTCCACATCGCTTACCCGCACAGGACCCATGTACTCCATTTCCTCGCGAATCATATCCTGCAGGCGCTTGGAAGTATTATCGAATATCGATTTTGTAACTTCCTTGCCGGCTGTTTTAAGCGCGATGGCAAGATCGCGGTTATCAATTTCTCTGAGAATACGCTGTATGGCCTGATCGGTAAGTTTCGTAATATCTTCGAACACAAACATGCGGTTCTTGATTTCTTCCGCAAGAGCCGGATCAACCTGATCAAGCGTGGACAGCAGGCGTTTTTCCGTACCGCGGTCCACACTGTTGAGTATTTTTACGAGGCTGTCGATCCCGCCCGCAACAGTCTGATTGCCGAACATAAGAGAGGATATTTTCTGTTCGAGCACGCGCTCGGTATCTTTCACATATTCGTGCGAAGTTGCGCCCATATTCGCAATGCGCGTAATGACATTTGCCTGCTTTTCCGTGGGCAGCGCGGCAAGTACAGGCGCCGCCTGCTTGGGGTCCAGATAGGAAAGTATGAGCGCTATTGTCTGCGGATGTTCGTCCTGCAGAAAATTGTAGACCTGCGTACTGTCCGCCCTGCGAATAAAATCAAAGGGCCGAACCCGCATGGACGCGGAAAGCCTCGTGATCAGCTCGTTAGCACGGGTAGATCCAAAAGCGCGGTCAAGTACTTCACGGGCATAATCGATGCCGCCTTCGGAAATGTATTTCTGCGCCATACAGACTTCAAGAAATTCACTTACTACGGCTTCTTTTACTTCGGGATCTATCCGGCGCATCTTTGATATATTCAGTGTGAGAAGCTCTACTTCTTCGTCCGAAAGAAACGGATAAATCCTGGCTGCATGTTCTTTGCCAAGCGATATCATCAATATTGCCGCTTTTTCCCGGGATGTCAGAGTCTCTCGCCCAGCCATTGTTTCCTCCCAATATGCTCAATACTCAAGTAGAGCTTACTTAGTTGTGATCGTCTGCCAGCCAGTTGCGCAGCAAATTAGCGACCGATTCAGGACTCTTCTCAACATATTTTCCAAGCTGGGCAAGCGAGGTATCCTGCTTTTCCGTTATTTCAGGAATAGGCTGCTCCGGAGCAGGCGGCACTGCGGCCTGCATGACAGGCAGCTCCAGAGACGGAGGCAAAATTTCTTCATCGTCCGTATAATCAATCACTGTGCCAAGCCCCACTTCATAGACGGGCTCGCGCTTCTTTTTCACAGAGAGGATCGCCGCGGTCAGTATGATCATCACCAGCACAGACGTGCCGGTGATGATAAGCAAGCGCGTTGTGGATGCCTGCGTTGCCATCGTCATCATGTCTTTCTGTGTATTAAACGCATTCTCAACGGCGGGATCTGAGGCGCTGTCAACCTTCTGGAACGGAAGCATCTCCACGGAAACCCGATCGCTTGAAACGCCTATGGCATTTGCTACAAGGCTGCGGACATTTTCAGTATAATCGTCTTCCATAGCTGCACTGTCCAGCACAACCGCCACGGATAGATCCCGTATACGACCCTTGGCGTTCTCTATTTTAGTCCGGGTTTCATTGAGCTCGAGGTTTGTCTCTCGGCTTACCTTATTATAGACGGAGTTTTCATCCGCTGTTGATGCAGGGTATGTGGTTGTGGTAGAGGTTCCGCCATTGGCATCAATACCGGCTACCTGCTGCGCGGCATCATTTCCTTTGACTGTTTCGGCAAGTTCTTTCATGCTTACGGCTAGGCCTTCCGTACTGCCTTGTACCGGAGGGCTGAACGCCACTGTTTCCGTAACCTGTGTATCGAAATCCAGCGTGACATTGATTTCTGCCAGTACGCTTTTATCTCCAAATACAGGAGCAAGAAGGCTGATAACCTGCTGCTGCAGCGATTGTTTTACCTGCTGCTGCAGGGCAAGCTGCGAATCAAGATCCGAATACGGTTCGTCGGAATCCATGGAATAGAGCTTCATATTTGAATCGACGATGCGGACGTCATCAATGCTCAGCCCGGAGATGCTTTTGGAAACTAGCTCCGCTATAGCGCGAACTTCTACGGGACTTATTGTCTGGTCCTTTTTCAGCTGAAGCAATACGGAAGCGCTCGCAGGCTTTTCGTCATTGGAAAGCACATAGGCGCTGTCTTGGGCAAGAGAAATATTCACAACGGCGTCGTCGACCTTGTCCATTTTTTTGATAACCTGACTCAAGTTCTCCTGCAGTTGGAACTGATAATACACCCGTTTTTCCATATCGGTCATGCCAAGGCCTGAAGCGTTGGAAAATATATCAAAATTAAAACCGCTTTTGGGGTATCCTTGCGCAGCCAATTCCATACGCACGGAATCGGCCTTTGAGCTCTCAACTAAAATGGAGTCGCTGCCCTGCGCCTTTGCGTCTACGCCCATTTCGTTGAGAACGCTCAGCATTTCACCTGCGTCAGCAGGGTCCATGCCGCTGTAAAGTACCGTGTAGGATTTTTGATTAAGGAGAACGGACGCCACAATAAGGATCATGACAGCCAAGGCAACAAAAACGATGAAACGCGTTCTTTGCCCCTTTTCAAGACCTTTGAAATACCCGAATATATTGTCCGTGGTTTTCTTTAAAAAGTCCGGCAAATCATTTCACCCATATCCTGCTATTGATTATTTAAGGCTATACTGCCATGAATCGCGTATTAACCACAATATACTGTATATACCGCGATTTAACAACACAATTCTACATCCTTATTGTAATATCGAAACCTTTTATATTCAATAGTTTTTTATGTACACGCCTTTTTTGTACGAATTTATATATGCTTCCTAATAATTAATTTTGAATAAACGCTAAAGTTAATGAACGGCTTTACGATAATTATATCAAACGCAAAAAGCGGCAGGCGCGCCTCAAGGCGCCTGAAGGCGCAAATGCCGAATAAGCGCAAATAGGCATGGATGCCGAATCAAAAATCAAGGAGGAAATTACAATGCGTATCAACAACAACATTATGGCGATGAACACCTTCCGCCAGTACTCCATCAACAGCAGCAGTGCCGCCAGCTCCACTGAAAAGCTGTCTTCCGGCTATCGTATCAACCGTGCGGGCGACGACGCTGCCGGCCTCGCGATTTCCGAGAAAATGCGCGCACAGATCAAAGGCCTGAACATGGCTTCCAAGAACAGTGAAGACGCCATTTCTCTAGTACAGACCGCTGAAGGCGCACTGACGGAAACCCACTCCATTCTCCAGCGTATGCGTGAGCTGTCGGTGCAGGCATCTTCTGATACCAACGAGAACGGCGTTGACCGCGCTGCCCTGAACGAGGAGTTCACCGCACTGCGCGATGAAATCAACGATATCGCCACCAAGACAGCCTTCAACGGCAAGAAACTGCTCAACGGCAGCTTGGGCGCGACAGTATCCATCGATAGTGCTCAGGAAATAAAGCCCGGCGCGTTGGGCGTCACCGACATTAAGGTCGAAGGGTTTGATGCTGGCACATTTAGTATCGCTTTCTCCAATGGTGGCAACGCCGGTGATCCTTACACCGCGACCCTTGGCGGCGGCGGACCGGTGCTGTCTCTCGCACAGCCTGCTGCTGGCGGTGGAACTGTGAACCTCGATTTCGGCAATGGCCGGAAAGTTTCCATCACCATGGCTTCCCATGCAGCGGACGCATTTGGTACAGCCGATCTGGGATTCACCGTTTCCGGCGGCAACGCAGTTATTCAGACAGGCGCGGATAAAGGCGATAAACTGACCATCGACATCGACAGCATGAAGGCAAGCGATCTGGGCCTAGAGGCTGCAAACGTAGACCTTACCACCCAAACCAACGCTTCCAACACGATCGATGTAGTGAACACCGCCATCAACACGGTATCCACGCAGCGTTCCAAGTTGGGCGCTATGCAGAACCGTCTGCAGCACAAGATCAACAACCTCGATACCTCTTCCGAGAACCTGAGTGCCGCCGAGAGCCGCATCCGCGACCTCGATATGGCGAAGGAAATGACCACCTACACCAAGAACAACATTCTTGTGCAGGCTGCCACCGCAATGTTGGCGCAGGCCAATTCCGCGCCGCAGGGCGTTCTCCAGCTGCTCCAGTAAATCAAAAACAGTACAAGTTTCAATCTTGGATCAAAAACGAAAAGCGGCGTAAGCCGCTTTTCGTTTTGTTACACTATTCGGTTTCACAACAAAAAAAGCAGGGCAGCGCCCTGCAAAGAAAATACTATCAGCTTAAAGGTTCAAGATTTCCTGTATCGTAATGTTTAGAGTGGAAAAGTCTTTTGCAAGGTCTAAGTACTCATCAGTGGGCTTATTATCCCGTATTAATCTGATCTTAGGGCGCAAACACGCAAATTCATAATTGAGCACCACGACCCCGATTAGCCCGTTGCTGAGTTTGACGCATGTGCCCAGCGGATACGGTGCGATACGGCGGGTGAATGCTGCCACGATATCCGGATCAAACAGTGTATTGTATCCGCACATGATGTATTCGATGGCATCGGATGGGAGCATTGCCCTGCGATACGGCCTGTCCGAAATCAAAGCGTCGTAGACGTCCACAATACTGACGACCCGGCTGAACAAATGTATCTGGTGACCTGAAAGGCCGGAGGGATACCCGTTCCCGCCGAACTGTTCGTGGTGCGTTCGCGCTACCAGTTTGGCCGAATCCGGAATACCCTTGCATGAACTCAGGTAGTTAAAACCGAGCAGGCTGTGCCGGCGCGCTTGCTCGAGTTCTTCCGGGGTAAGCCGTTCGGGTTTGTTGATGATCTTTTTGTCAATAAAGACTTTGCCAATGTCGTGGAGCAATGCGCCCATCGTTAGTTCATGAAGCGCATTTTTCCCAAGATTAAGCACAGAGCCCAAAACGCACGAAAGCACAGCAACATTAATGCTGTGGCTGAAGGTATAGTCGTCATAAGTCCGTATATCCACGATATTGACCATGGTATCCCGGTTGTGCATGATCTCATATACAATATTGGCGACCATGTCCTGCAGTTTATCGACATTGGAAAAAGTTTTGCGGCCTAAGCTCGCTTCGGCGTCTACAAACATGGAGCGAACTTCATTGTGTACCTTAAACCGAAGCTCATCGCTGATGACGTTGGCGATTTCGATTTCCGCGGATATGTCATCTTGAATATACACACCCTGAAAACCGAGCTCGCATATTTTTTTGATATGCCCGTCGGTCAACGGTATATTCTTGCATAGCATGAGCCGCTTTTTATCCAATATCAGGTTATGAGCGAGCACTTGTCCGACACGCAGACAATTAGCGGGAACATATCTCATGTTTGTTCCCTCCAATCATAGCGTAGTTTTTCGTAGTACGCGCCTGTGCAAACGGCGTGCTTTTTGCAGTAAACGGTTTTAGTCCCATACCTATGAAAAATCCAATCAATTAGGTTAACCGGCGAACTAAGCTAATCGCAATATGACCGCCGTTTCACGAGCAAGATCTCTTAGCGCGGACATTCAGCGCAATATGCCCTATACTCTATTTAAAATTTTTCAGAGCGCCAAGTATGATATCTTCCTTAAAGGGCTTTACAATAAATCCCTTTGCCCCGGCAATGATCGCCTCGCGCACCATGGATTCCTGACCCATTGCGGAAATCATAACAACATTGGCAAGCGGATCAATCTGCAGTATATGCCGCAGGCTTGTCAGGCCGTCCATTTCGGGCATCGTGATGTCCATTGTAACGATATCCGGCCGGAGTTCCTCGTACTTTGCCAGAGCGATTTCGCCGTTTTCGGCCTCTCCGCATACCTCATAGCCATGCTTGGTCAGCATGTTTTTGATGGATATCCTCATAAACGCTGCGTCATCCACCACGAGCACCCTTTTCATAAAAAACCTCCCTGCAGGATGATACTGGTTCCATATTGATGAAAGTACAGATAAAACGTTAACCTATAGGATGAACATGCCGCAATATATGCAGTCTATTATAACGGATATATGCGAAACATGACAGCCGAATTCAGTCAACATTTTATATATCGGTATTCCTTTGAAAAGGGTTAATATTTTCATTGAAAACACGATAAATGATTTATCGGCATGGGAAATGCAGGAAGCAGGAACCGGCACGATATGCTCCCCCACAAGCCGGAAGGAACCGATTACTTGTTACGGAGGGAAAAACCATGAGAATTGCAAATTTCACAGTGCAGTCAAAAAGTGAGCATTACCTGGAAAAGACCAGCATCTCCTCGGAAAAATTGAATATTTGGACGGATGAAAAATCCGCTTCAGAGGCGAAGGAAACTCCTTCTGTTATTGTGGATATTACCATGTCAGACACCGACAAAAGAACGGCATCAGGCAACCGGGTTAGCACAGACACAAAGGAAAACAGCAGCAAGGATGATATTCTTGACGCCAAACTCAGGCTCATCGAATCACTCGTGTATGCATTGACCGGAAAACGTATCAAACTCAAGCAGCCTTCGCTGGATCCGCAGGAACAATCGTCAGATATATCGGGCGGTGCAGTGTCGGCTGTTTCATCCGGTGCGGCGGGCTGGGGGGTGTCGTATGACAGGGTGGAGAGCTATGAGGAAAAAGAGCAGATTGCTTATTCCTCCTCCGGCAGTGTATTGACAGCGGATGGCAGGAGCATATCCTTCAATTTGGATTTCACCATGTCCCGCAGCTTTTATGAACAGAACAGCGTGAGCTTCAGGCTGGGGGACGCTGCCCGCATGGATCCGCTTGTGATAGCATACGCAGGCAAAGGACCTCAGTTGAGCAATGAGAAAGTTGCTTTCGATCTCAATGGCGACGGAAATTCGGAGAAAATCTCGTTTGCGGTCAATGGCAGCGGGTTTTTGGCGCTTGATAGAAACGGAGATGGCGCCATAAATGATGGTACAGAGCTCTTTGGAACCAAAAGTGGCAATGGATTTGCCGATTTACGAGCCTATGATGAGGATAGGAACGGATGGATTGACGAAGCCGATCCTGTCTTTGGAAATCTCTCCATACTTACTATGGATGAAGACGGGAACCGTACCATGTTTTCATTGGGGGATGCGGGCGTTGGCGCCATCTATCTGCAGGAGACGAACACGCCGTTTGAATTTACAGATGGGCAAAACAGCGACGGCATGATGAGCGCGAGTTCCATATTTCTGCGTGAGAACGGCACGGCCGGAACCATCCATCACGTAGATCTCACAGTATAAACATTAAATAATTCGCAAGAAAACGAATATATAGGAAAGTTCAAAATGAGAATCGATACCTTCGTCCAGCAGGGAAATGTTTCCACAGCGCAGCAGGAAAAAACGCCGTCCTTACCGCAGAAGGGCGAGGTTTTGCGTGCGGATGTGATTTCCCAGCAAGATGATGGGGTTACGCTGCGTATGGAAGACGGTCGGGTCATCAAGGCCCGCCTTGAATCGGATGTTACCCTTCTTCCAAGTGATATTGCAGAATTACTGGTGACGGAAAGCACACCCGATAAGATGGTGCTGCGGTTGGTGTATGCACAGCCTGCGGTTCAGGAGATAACGAATATGCCGCAGCGAATCCACGCACCCGCTAATGGGAACGTTGCCCCCGATGTTGCGCAGTTGATGCAGGCTTTTGATGCATTGGACAGCAAGCCGTCCATGCAGACGATCAATAAGGCTGCGCAGGCAATGCAGGAATATGGCATTGATGCAAAAACAGCCGCATTTCTTTGCGCAAATTCTATAGAAATTTCGCACGGGACCATTCAGACGCTGAAGGATATGGTATCGGGGAATTCGCTTGGAAAGACATTGGTTGAGCTCGCGAACAGCATCCAGCCATCAGCGGAAACGGAAGATAAGAATTCTGCGAACTTGCCGAATACAGCTTCATCAGCAGACACAGAGCCTCCTGCAAGCTCAATCGGGAATGATAAAGTGCGGCAATCTCCGACATCCAGGCAGGAAATATCAGCATTCGTTGATGCGGAAAGACAGCCGGCTGAATTGATTGCACAGGCAGTCAATGATCCGATCGATACGAAAACGGATTTGCCGGTACAGAACAGGCCGATGGAAAAGGAAAGCACAGGCAACCAGCAATTGAAAAGCGCAGATGTTCCGGTGGAAGAACCAGAATTACCCGAGACAAGGATGGTCCAGTCGCAAGTCGGGACAAAGTTAATGAAAGCCGAAAAAAATCTGTCGGAGCCGCAAGCAGTGCGGCAGAATGCGGAGCACACGCAGGGATACAATCCAATTACCAAGTATGACGTTAAGGACATAGAAGTACAAAGTCCGTCGGACAAAAATACCAATATAGAGCAGTCTGCAAAAGACGGGTTTAAACCGCTGGATTCACGCGAGTTGACCGATAAAATTCTTTCTTTGTTTGCGAAAGCGGACGAAACACTTAATGCCGATACTCTGAAAAATGCGGCAAAAGATGCAATCAATAAACTTCCGCAGCTTCAGGAATGGATCAAACATACCGATATAAATGATAAGCAATCGGCACTGACACGTATCGACGACGCGCAGGCACAGGCGAAACTTACGCAGGATATATCCCGGTTCGTGTGCATGCAGATCCCAGTCGCGATGAAAGGTTACGAAACGGCAGAACTGTACGTGTATCGCCGTAACCGTAAGGATGGCAAGATAGATCCTGAAAACACCGCAATCGCACTGGGAATTTCCACGCAAACTCTTGGCAGAGTAGAAGCGTTGCTGCGGGTGGAGAACAGAACGATCTCCATTTCGTTCGGAGTTGAAAACGAAGCAGCAATACCTGCGTTTAGGGAAGAAACAGTCGGATTGAAAAAAACGCTGTCCGGCCTGCGCTATTCACTCGCTGAATGCAAAGTAGCAAAACTCACAGCGAAAGTAACGCCGATCAACGCCGAAGAAATGCTTTCTGCAGCTGCTAAAAAGAAGCGGGGCGTAACCATTGAATATATGGTGTAAAGTATGGATCAGAAAAAAAGACCAACGCATGCCGCAGCCTTAAAATACGATGCCGGAAAGGACAGTGCCCCCTGTATCGTAGGGTTGGGCGAAGGATATGTCGCACAGAAAATGCTCGAAACTGCGGCAGATCATCAAATCCCGGTTGTAGAAGACGAATCGCTCGCAAATGTACTGAGCAGTCTGAGCGTAGGCGACGAGATACCCGAAGAACTTTACCAGGTCATTGCGGAGGTGCTTGTATTCATCGCCCGCATGGACGCTCAGAGCACTGGCCGATATACGCTTGAGGAAATCAAAAAAAGGAAACACAGATGACGATATCATTGGACCCGTTGCTTTCCATAACAGGCGCACAGCCGTATGAAACCGCTTCAAAAAGCGGCTCCAATGCGTTTGCTTCGCTTTTGAGCGCACAGCTTGCTTCGGAGGGCGCGCAGGAGGAAGAAACGTCCGGGTTATTTTCCACGCCGGCGGTTTCGGATGTCGCATCCCTGTTGGGTTCATTGGATACCAAGGATGATCTGAAAAGCGCGCTCATGATGTTCTGCATGATGATTGGCACGGGCGCTTCCAGCGGTTCTATCGGGGCCGCAATGTCCAGCCTTTCGGCCGCCTTGGCCGGAACATCTGGAGAACAGCTTGAAAATCTGCGCTATGATATGCTGACGAGCGGCTATGATCCATCCGTGCTGATGCGTGCAAACAATACACTGTTTTCGGGCAGCGCTTCTGAGGCGATAACGCCATTTGACGCATCCAAGGCAGTGACGCCCTCAGTGACGAGCAGCCCCGGCGCCAGAAGCGCCTCGCTTTACAGAAATGTCATTGACCAGTTCAATGTCGAGCAAAATCCTCGTTATACGGTGAACAAAAACGGCAACAACGATACGTACTGCAACATATACCTTTGGGACGTTACAAGGGCGATGAACGCAGAAATACCGCACTATGTTGATCCGCAGACGTTGGAAGCCCGTTCATATCCCGATATCAGCGGCGCGCGGGAACTCAACGCCAATGGCATATATGACTGGCTTGGGAAAAAAGGCCAGGAATATGGCTGGGTTCAGGTAAACCCGGAACAGGCGCAGGTATATGCCAATCGCGGAATGCCGGTGGTCACCGCATGGAAAAATGCGGATGGCGGACATGGACATGTACAGGTTGTTTGTCCTTCAGCAGATGGAGTATATGACGCTTCGCGCGGTGTAACAGTCGCGCAGGCAGGAAGGACGCTTACCGGTTATACGCCCATCACCAATATCTATAGCAGCAGGCTCAAGGATGTGGTGTATTACGCACACGCGTGAGAAGGATAATCCTGCGCTAATGTTTTGAGCGCTTCTGCCGATGAATGATAATGATATCTACGGAACGCTATTACATGCTAGGAAATGATCTATGCAATTTCGAAGAAATTTTTCTCAGACTGTTGGAAAGGAGCGTTAAAGAATGTCAACGATCAATGCAACCACGCTTAGACTGACCGGCGTTTCCTCCGGATTGGATACCGATTCTATGGTGAAGAGTCTGCTTGAGGTAGATCAGCTTAAGGTAGATAAACAGTTTAGGCTGACGAAAAAGCTGGAGTGGACGGGGGATGCGTACCGTGGGGTCAACACAACGCTCAAGAATTTCCGCCAACAGTATATGAGCGTGTTGAATTCCGCGAGCAATATGTATTCTTCGGCTACATATAAAGCGTTTTCAGTTAATATGCAGACGGAAACAAGCGCGGTTACTGTCACCGCGGGCAGTTCCGCCGCCGAAGGTTCCATGACTATCAACAGTATTACACAGCTTGCAAAAGCGGCATCATCCAGCGGAACGTCGATAGCAAACACATCGACTACCAGTTCTACGCTGCTGCAGGCATTTGGTGAAGATGCGTTTGATGAGGATGGAAACATCTCTTTCTCCATCAACGGCGAGGATTTTACATTTGCTTCAAGTGCATCCATTGGTTCCATGATTTCCAGTATTAACTCTAATACAGATGCAGGAGTTACGATGAGCTTCAGCAGCCTGAAAAACTCCTTTACAATTACCGGCAAACAAACGGGTTACGACAACACCTTTGAAATAGAAAATCTGAGCGGGAAAGCATTCGCGGCCACTGCTGCCGACTCGGCTTTCAAGATAGCGGAAGGCACATACAGAGGGCAGAATGCAAAATGCAAAATTGAAGGCATTGATGTTGAAAAGTCTACCAACTCGTTCACGATTGACGGCATAACATATTCATTAAAAGGCGAGACGTCGACTGCAGTCAATTTTTCAGTCGAGCGAAACGTTGATGCCGTGTATGATAAGGTCGTTTCCTTTGTTGATGCGTATAATACGCTCATAGAGGATCTGCAGGGAAAGCTGGATGAAAAGGTCTATTCCGATTACGAACCACTTACCGATACGGAACGCGAAAAACTGAGCTCTGATCAGGCAGAGCAGTGGGATGAAAAGTCAAAAAGCGGACTGCTGAATGGTGACAGCGGTATTCGTACTCTGCTGCAAAATATGCGCAATGCCTTTTACCAAACGGTGGCGGATACCGGCAAAAGCGCAGCAAGCATTGGATTGCAGACGGGAACCTATGCAACTACAGGTAAAATTGTGATTGACAAGGATAAGCTGCGCGAAGCGATCGCCAGCAACCCTGATCAGGTCGCGAGAATATTTACGAATGTCAGCAGTTCTACGGATGCAACTACGAAAACCAAAGAGTCGGGTCTGGTAGTAAGACTATCCGCTACGCTGAACTCTTACGTGCAAAGCAGCACAGAAAACACGCTTTCGGTCAACTCTGATGCGCTGGATGAGGCGAACGACAGACTGGATCAGCTTGAGGATTGGCTCTCCGGCAACGAGGAAAAATACTGGAGTAAATTCTCAGCCATGGAGAGCGCGCTCTCCAAACTGAACAGTCAATCAAGCTGGCTTTCATCCCTGCTCAGTTCTGCCGGTTGATAGTTGCTGAGTTGGATTTTTTCAAAGATCTGGAGGATGCGATATGTACGCAATGAACAATGCATTTAAAACCTATAAGCAGCAGGGAGTGCTCACGGCAAACCCGCTTGAGTTGGTTGTGATGTTGTATGAAGGCTGTATCAAAAGGCTGAAAATAGCTTCCATAGCCATTGAAGACAAGGATTATGAACAAGCCAATGAAAGTCTGCAGAAATCGCAGCGAATTGTGCTCGAGCTCATGAACAGTCTTGATCTTCGCTTTCCCATTGCAAAGGATCTGATGATGCTCTATGAGTTTCTGATACGGGAGATTTCAGCTTGCAACGCGTCTAAAGATCCGCAGCGGGTCGGTGGAGTCATTGATATACTGAATGAAATGAAAGATGCCTGGTCGCAGCTTGCTAAGAGCGGCATAGGTTCCGTAGCGCAGATAGGGGAATAACATGTCACAGGCTGAACAGGCTTTGAATGGATTTGAAGCACAAAAACTGAATTTACTAGAACAGATACTGCACATTGCGCAGACGCAGATGACATCTATTGAACAGGACAGGCCGGATGATCTGCTGCGTGCTCTTAAACAGCGCGAAAGAGTGATCCGGCGTTTCGAAAGGCTGGATAGGCAAGTCAAATCTAATTCCCCTGCGCTTGAAACCGTGGCGGGGGATACGCCTGAGATACGGCGGATGATCGAGAGTATTCTTTCAATAGACCGGCAGTGCTCTGCGGCGGCCGATCAAAAGCTTTTGACCTATAAGTCCGATATCAAGACCATGAACAAAACAGCCAGGCAGCTGGGTGCATACGCTCAACCTTACTGCGCGTCAGAAGGCTATTTTTTCGATATGAAAAAATAGAATTGAGAAGGCAAAAGATTCTTCTGTTATGTTGTTATGAAACGGGGTGTGGGCATTGAGAATTAAAGATATCCAACAGGTGCCCGCGGGATCGCAGCGTCTGGGCGTTGTGGATGAAAAGCGCAGCGCAGGCGGATTTGAGCATGAATTTCAACGCCAGAAACATGATACAAGCGCGGCTGAATATGAAGAGTATCTGCATGACCTGACCCAAAAAATACACCTGCAGGGAAAGCTCGTTTCAGGGAAGGCGGACTTGGCGGAGTTCCAGAAGTTTCGGGCGCTCATAAGCGAACTGCTTAATGAAACGGTCAGCAATGCATATTCCTTTCATAAAGCAAGCCATTTTGACGCAAGGGGACGCCATAAGGTATTTGCCATGATCCGCAAGGTGAATAAGAATCTGGATGACCTTGCTTCCGAAATTCTCAGCCAGGAAGCGGATTCCATTAAGCTGTTAAGTCTGGTTGACGACATACGCGGACTTCTGGTCGATTTGTTCTACTAAGTTAATCTATCTTTGCAAAAAGCCGCGCGAACTGCGCGGCTTTTGTGTTGAATTGTACTTTTTCACTATAAATATCATGTAATTTATGAAAATATCGATATAATTATTGGATGATCGAAAGGAAGTTCCCCGAACTATGCCGAAAAGGCTGTAGGTTGAAGTATATCAATGTATATTTTGGAATATTATACGCATGCTTCAAAAGAATATTCATTGATACGACAGCATATATAGCCTCAATATGCGAATTTTGGAACAATATGTTGTATATTTCGGCCTCACTATGGTATACTCAGCATGTATAAGAAGGTACTATTGTATGAATACGGTTACTGGTATATATTTGTCCAAGGTTAGTGAAGTACAGGCAAAACTGGATGAATGCGCCTCACGAGCTGGCATTCAAGCACCCCGGTTTTCCAGACTTCTTACCGGTGCAACCGATACACAGTACAGCAATACAGATACAAACACCGATTTTGATGGCATCATTCAGTCCGAAGCAGGCGCAAACGGCGTGGACCCGGATCTGGTTCGGGCAGTTATTCAGACAGAATCGAGTTTCAGGCCTGACGCCGTATCATCTGTGGGGGCGCAGGGGCTCATGCAGCTCATGCCTGGTACGGCGAAATCTTTGGGTGTAACGGATGCCTTTGACCCACAGCAGAATATTCGGGCGGGCACCAAATACCTTGCCAACCTCATAGATCGGTTTGGGGATGTACGTCTTGCTTTGGCCGCATACAATACGGGGCCGGGCAGGGTAGCCGGCTTGGGCATTACGGATGCTGACAACGCATCCGAGTATTCCAAGCTGAGCGAAGGAGTACGGGGCTATGTATCCAAAGTGCTTTCCTATTACGATGCGTACAGCGCTTAGCGCCGGGAGGGTCGTGTATGCTGGATAAATTGTTTGGTAACGTTGATCTTCTTCAGAAAGGCCTTGATGCCTCGTGGATGCGCAATGAGGTCATTTCCAACAATATTGCGAACGCAGAAACCCCTAACTTTAAAAGTTCCGGCGTTCAGTTTGAAACGGTATTCAAATCCGCGCTCCAAGACTCGGATGCACGGTTTCAGACAAAGCGGACACGGGACGAGCATATATCATTTTCAGATGAAATGCCGGTCGAAGATGTAACGCCGGCTGTTGTGCCAAACACCGGCACCACTATGCGGATGGATGGAAACAATGTGGACATTGAAGCCGAAAACGTTAATTTGGCCAAGAACACGATATTGTATTATACATTGACAGAACAGATGAACAGTGAATTTACGCGCCTTAGCATGGCAATTAACGAAGGGAAGTGAGTTTGAGTGGCATTTCTGAGTTCTCTGGATATCAGCGGTTCCGCTCTCACAGCGCAAAGGCTGCGCATGGATATCATCAGCCAGAACATTGCAAACGCAAGTACCACCCGTACGGCAAACGGTGAGCCGTATCGTCGCAGGGTGGCGGTTCTGCAGCAGCGTGAGGGAAGCTCCTTCCAATCGTATCTGGATAACGCCAACAGTGCTTCCTCTGGCGGCGGCGTAATGGTCACCGGAATCGCGACGGATATGTCGGATTTCAAGAGCGAATACGACCCTGATCACCCGGATGCCGATGCGAATGGCTATGTACAGTATCCCAATGTGGACGAAGTGACAGAACTTGTGGACATGATGGCGGCAACAAGGGCATACGAGGCGAATATCACCGTGTTGAATGCGACAAAGAACATGGCGCTCAAAGCGCTGGAGATCGGCAGATAAAATCCTGCTGTGCACTACGGAATGAGGGATGAATATGCAGATACAATCGGTCTTACAGGCTTCACCAGCCGCAAATGCGGCGCAGGGAACGCAGGCAAAAGCGTCGGGCGCCAGTTTTACGGATATATTGAACGACGCTCTGCAGGAAGCGCAGCAGACGGAAGCCACCAACGAAGCGAATACGCTCAGCCTTCTATCGGGAGATATAACGGATCTTCACACGGTGACGACTGAAGCAAAGAAGGCGGAACTGGCGCTGAACCTGGCCATTCAGATCAGAAACAAAGTCATCGACGCCTACAATGAAGTGATGAGAATGCAGGTATAAGTTCATAAAAACCGACGTGCCGCATGGGGCAACCCCTGTGGCACTTTGCTATACTGCACAAGTTGGTTTATTTTGGGTGACAGTTGTCATCTGCGACGGGGAGGAATATGCGTGCTCGAGGATTCACTGGGTTCGACATTTGTGCTGTTCATCGTATTCCTGCTCGTCATTGCGGGCGCGTATTTTTCCACAAAGTACTTATCTGTAAAGAGCGCAGGTTTTCAGAAGGGTAAGTACATGCAGGTCAAAGAACGCCTGCCTCTGGGCCGCGACAAATATGTAGCGCTTGTTCAGGCGGGCGGTAAATATTTCATCATCGGTGTTTGTGCGCAGTCCATGCAGATCCTCGGAGCGGTTGAGGAGGGGGAGCTGACCCCAATTCCGCAGGACCCCACTTCCCGGCAAACATTCCCCTCGTTTAAGGATTGGATGCTCAAGGCGAAACAGAACGATACACAGAATGGATCGCTGGGCTGACGCTGTGACAAATCCGGAAAACAAGCTAAAGAGGATGGCATAGTTTCGATGAGGATGGTATCGCATTACGGCAATACTTTGCCCGCTATAAACAGCGGGAGACTAGAAAAAGAGGATGGTCGCCGTAATACCGGCAGGGCGAAAAAAATCGGCCTGATCATGCTGGTTGTGATGGTGGCCGTTTTGGCATGCGGATGTTCAGTACTCGCAAAAGATGCCACAAATGCTTCTTCCAATAACGGCCCGTTCGGAGGTCTGTTGGGCACCCGCTCGGAGTCTCTCGATATTCTGCTGATGATGACCGTTCTCACGCTGATACCCTCCATACTCATCATGCTCACGGGCTTTACGCGCATTATCATCGTGCTATCGCTCGTGCGCAACGGTTTGGGATTGCAGCAGATGCCTCCTAACCAGGTGTTGATAGGTCTTGCGCTGTTTCTGACATTGTTTGTGATGTCTCCCGTAGTCGAACAGGTGAAAACAACAGCGTATCAGCCGTATGTGGATGGCCTCATCACGCAGGAGGAAGCGGCAACGAAGGCAATGGAGCCGATCCGCGGCTTCATGTTCAAGCAGACATACAAATCCGATCTGAAATTCTTCATGTCTGCCGCGGGGAACGGGGACGCGGTGGATACTCTGGAAAAGATCCCGAACACCACGCTGATACCCGCTTTCATCACCAGCGAGATCAAGCATGGGTTCCAGATTGGCTTCTTTATCTATATACCCTTTATTGTTATCGACATGGTTGTTGCCAGCACACTGATGGCGATGGGCATGATGATGCTGCCGCCCATCGTCATATCGCTTCCGTTCAAATTGCTGCTGTTTGTTGTGGTGGATGGGTGGACGCTGACCGTGAAAACACTGCTCACAAGCTTTGGCTAACGCAGCTTGGGGGACGTATCTCCTAATGGGATAAACATGGGGGGAAGGATATGGATCAGGGACAAATCATCAAAGTGATACAGGACGCGCTGAACACGATCATGATCGTTTCAGCGCCGCCGCTGATTTTGGGCATGATCGTTGGCGTTATCGTATCCGTATTTCAGGCAACGACGCAGATCAACGAACAGACACTTGCCTTTGTGCCTAAGATCATCGCGATATTTTTCGGGCTGCTTGTATTCGGCGGCTGGATGCTGACCGGACTTTCCGATTTCACGTATCGGATGTTCCAGTATGCTGCAACGCTTGTAAAGTAGCATGGATACGATTATCAACAATGTACTCGTTCATTTCGAGTATTTTGTTCTCATCTTTCTGCGCATTACGGCGTTGATTGTTTCCTCGCCTGTTTTTGGCAGGAAGGCTATTCCGAACCAAACAAAAATCGCTTTCTGTCTGGTGCTTTCTTATGTGGTACTGGTCGCTACCGTGAATATTCCGGTTATTTCGTATAAAAATGTGCTGGAATATGGTGTGCTTTGCGTTAAAGAATTGCTGTTCGGTCTGGTGCTTGGGTATGTGACGACACTTTTTTTTGCCGTAGTGCAGATAGCGGGCCATGTCATCGATATGCAGATGGGGTTCGGCATGGTGAACGTTTTTGACGTGCAGAGCAACATCAGTGTGCCTGTATCCGGTAATTTTTTGTATACCATACTTATGCTGGTGTTTTTTGCGGTAGACGGTCATCACCAATTGATATATATTATCAACAGCACCTTTGCAAATGTACCGCCCGGGCAGGTAATGATTAATCCTGCAATCGGCTGGTCAGCTCTTGAGGTGTTCGTGCTCGCGTTTGGGCTTGCGTTGAAGGTTGCGATGCCGATTGTGGCTTCTGGTCTGATCGGCGAGGTCATCATGGGCGTTGTGGTGCGTACAGCACCGCAGATGAATGTGTTTGTGGTGGGCATACCGCTGAAAATCATTCTTGGATTAATGGCGCTAAGTATCATACTGCCCGTATATGTGTCGTTTTCCAACGATCTGTTTGGCCGCATGTTTGAATCGGTGAACTATATGCTGCAGGGACTGGTGAGGGCAGCATGAGTCAGCAGCAGGGCGGCGAACGCACAGAAAAAGCGACTCCGAAAAAGCGAAGAGAAGCGCGCGAAAAGGGGCAGATATTCAAAAGTACGGACCTCGTAACCGCGTTCTCGCTGTTGGTGATGTTTGGACTTCTCGCTGTTGCTGGCAAGCTGATCGTCGGCGGACTCACAAACTTTCAGCTGCGGTATTTCGGCGCCGGGGATAGTATGCCGGATGTCATGAACGTGGCTGCAGTGCAGTCAATATTACAGGACGCGTATCTGCACTTTGTCATTATCATGCTGCCGGTGCTGGGCGTAGCTTTGATTGCTGGGATCATATTCAATCTTCTGCAGGTTGGTGTGTTGTTTTCGAGCAAAGCCATGCAGCCGCAGTTTTCGCGCATTAACCCAATTGAGGGGTTTAAGCGGATTTTTTCAAAGAAGACGCTGATCGATCTCCTCAAAATGCTCGTTCGCATCACTGTTATCGTAAAAGTGGGGTATGACGCGTTCAACGAGCAAATGCCGAAGGTGCCCGCTCTGATGCAGATGGATCTGATTGCTTCGGCGAAAGCGGGCTGGGATATCCTGATTGCGGTTGCGTTTAAGCTTGCAATAGCGCTGGCCATACTCGGCCCGATCGATTATTTTCTGCAGTGGCGTCAGTATGAAAAAGACCTTATGATGACTAAGCAGGAAATTCTGGACGAGTACAAACTGACAGAAGGCGACCCTAAGATCAAGGGTAAGATCAGGCAGAAACAGCGGCAGATGAGCAGCATGCGTATGATGCAGGCGGTGTCGCAGGCGGATGTCGTCATTACCAACCCCACGCACTTTGCGGTTGCACTTTCCTATAAGGAAGGGGAAAGCAACGCCCCGGTGATCGTGGCAAAAGGGCAGGATTATCTGGCCCGAAAAATCCGTGAAAAGGCGCAGGAGATGAAGATCGAAATCGTAGAAAACAAATCAGTCGCAAGGCACCTGTACTTTTTCTGCGAAATCGGCGATGAGGTACCCGAAGAAATGTATCAGGCTGTTGCAGAAATTCTCGCTTATGTTTACCGTTTGAAGCATCCGCAGAGAGGAAGGTGAGACGATGAAAATAAAAGATATACTGGTTGCAGTCATGATACTTGGCATCGTGTTTCTCATCATCATCCCGCTCTCGCCCGCGGTGCTCGATTTGATGTTGATTCTCAATATCTCCACCTCTCTGCTGGTGCTGCTGATATCGCTCTATGTAAGGGAGACGCTGGAGTTTTCTACATTTCCCACAATGCTTCTTATATTAACATTGTTCCGGCTGGCGCTGAATATTTCTGCTACCCGCCTTATTCTGGGCAACAACGGGGAAGCGGGCAGCGTCATCAGCACGTTCGCAAATTTCGTGGTTGGCAGCAATCTCGTGGTCGGCGTCGTTATATTCCTCATCATCGTTATCATTCAGTTTATCGTTATCACAAAAGGTTCTGAGCGCGTGGCCGAAGTTGCGGCGCGCTTTACGCTCGACGCTATGCCCGGAAAACAGATGGCCATAGATGCCGATCTGAATACGGGCACTATTACAGAAGCAGACGCCCGAAAGCGAAGGGAAGCCGTGCAGCGCGAGGCGGATTTTTACGGCTCAATGGACGGTGCTTCCAAGTTTGTCAAGGGCGACGCGATCGCTGGCATCATTATCACGGTCATCAACTTTATCGGCGGTACTATCATTGGACTGTTGGGTATCGGGGGTAAGGTGATGCCCTTTAATCAGGTTATAGAAGTGTATGCACTGGCGACGGTAGGCAACGGGTTGGTCAGCCAGATACCCGCGCTGCTGGTTTCTACTTCCGCCGGTATCATTGTGACACGCTCTGCGAGCGAGAGCGGGTTTGGGTCTGAAATGATCGGTCAGCTGTTCGCAAAGCCACAGGTACTGTATATCATCGGCGGCATGCTGGCTTTCATCAGTTTTATTCCGGGGTTGCCAACCATACCCCTTCTTCTGCTTGCAGCGGGGCTGCCGTTAGCCGCTTATTTATCCGTGAACGCACAGAAGAAAAAAGACGCGCAGACGGTGGACGATACAGCCGAACTTGCCGCACAGGAAAAGCGAAAGCCTGAAAGCGTAACAGCGCTGTTGCAGGTATATCCCATTGAAATGGAATTCGGTTACGGTATCATTTCGCTTGTAGATACCTCGCAGGGCGGCGATCTGCTGGATCGAATTGTCATGATCCGTCGCCAGTGCGCCATGGATCTTGGCATCGTCGTGCCTGTTGTCCGCGTGCGCGACAACATACAGCTTGGCACCAATGCGTACTCCATCAAGATCAAAGGGCTGGAGGTCGCGTCTGGCGAAGTGATGCCGGATCATTTTATGGCGTTGCGTCCGGCCGGGTTGGAAGCTAAGATTGACGGCATCGATACCATTGACCCGGCGTTTGGCTTACCCGCCGTATGGGTAACGGAAAGCGAACGCGAACGCGCGGAGCTCAAAGGTTTTACTACTATCGACGCGCCGTCCGTCATAGCCACGCATCTGATGGAGGTAATCAAACGTCACGCTCATGAACTTATGGGCAGGCAGCAGGTGCAGGTGCTCATCGACAATCTCAAGACACAGCAGCCCGCGTTGGTGGACGAGGTGATCCCCAAACTGTTCACCATAGGGGAACTGCAAAAAATACTCGCGAATTTACTGCGCGAGGGCATATCCATACGGGATATCGCTTCTATACTCGAAATCCTGGGCGATTACGGCACGCTCACGAGGGATCTTGAACAGTTGACGGAATATGTCCGTCAAAATCTAAAACGGGCTATTACGCAGCGCTTCATTCCCAACAACAAAGCGCGCGTGATCACGTTGGACCCCGCTGTTGAACAGATGATTGCGGGGAGTATCCGGCAGACGGAACGGGGTTCCTATGCCGCGATAGAACCCGTACAGATTCAAAAGATACTCGTCAGCACCAAAAAGGCGGTAGAGGCATCCATAGGCTCGGGCGGATCACCCGTATTCCTGACTTCGCCCGCCGTGCGCCGGTACTTTAAGCAGATCACGGAACAACTGAACTCCGAGCTCGTAGTGCTTTCCTATAATGAACTGGAACGGGATGTGGAAATTTTCTCGGATGGGGTGGTGAGCATATAGTCTATGTTTGTTCGTAACTATATCGCAAAAGAAATGCCGGAAGCAATTGAGCGTGTGCGCAAGGAACTGGGACCTGATGCCGTTATTCTGAGCAGCCGGCAAATCAGGGGGAAGGGCTTTGCCGGTTTTTTTGGCAAAAAGCTTGTAGAAGTGACAGTGGCATACGAACCGACGCCCGGGAAAACAATTATTCCGGAACGAAGCATCGGGCGAACGGAAGCTGCGGCAGGCGACAAAAAGAACACTCAGGAAACGGCTGCTAAAAATGCAAAAGGAGAGGCAATTTTTAGCCAGCTTATTCATGAGAAGGGTGAGGAGCTTGCTGAAGCCGAAAAGAAGAACGCGGAGCGAAAACAATTCTCGAAATCCGAAGCTGTATCGGATGAACTGCTTAACCGGCTGGTGGACCGTGAAGTGCACATTGGTCTTGCGAAAAAAATTGCAGTCCAGACCAAGGAAATCACTTCCCGGTTTGATGATGATTCCAGCAAGGTTGCCGAAAATCTCATCTTGGAGATGCTTGGCGAGCCGGCCGCCATCAAATTGAAAAAGTACCGCATGAATATTATCATGCTGCTCGGGCCGACCGGTGTGGGGAAGACCACTACCATAGTGAAGCTTGCGGGCCAGTATACGTTGGAACAGGGGCTTAAAGTAGGCTTTATCAACACAGATACCTATCGAGTCGCGGCGCAGGAACAGCTTAAAACCTATGCGGATATCATGGACCTTCCCATATGCACCATCTATTCCCCTGAGGAAATGGAGGGCGCGCTGCTTACCATGCAGGACAGGGATGTCGTGCTCATCGACACGGCCGGGAAGTGTGCGGCGGATAAAACATATCAGGAGGAAATTGAATCCTATATTAAGCAAAGCGGGGCGGATGAAGTTCTGCTTGCTGTCAGCGCGTCGATGGGATATGGGGCGAGCAAGGAACTGATCGGAAATTATTCCTTTCTGAAAAATTACAAGCTCATCATCACCAAACTGGACGAGGTGAGCGCATGGGGCAGCGTGCTGAATATCGTATCACTTGCGAAGCAGCCTATTGCCTTTGTGACTACCGGGCAAAACGTGCCTTACGACATCGTTGAGCCCGATTCGAGGAAGGTGGCGAAAAATCTGCTATGGAACACGGGCATATGACGGATCAGGCCCGGTCGCTCCGGGATATAATGAAAGCCCGCAGCGCCCACAGCATGCAGGTGATCACCGTAACGAGCGGAAAGGGCGGGGTCGGGAAATCCAGCGTTGCGCTGAATTTGGCAATTGCCATGAATAAACGCGGCAGGCGCACGCTGATCGTGGACATGGATCTGGGACTTGCGAACATAGACGTTATGCTTGGCGCGAAAACGGAATACGATTTGCTCAGCGTCATCCAAAATGGCCGGGACATTCGGGATATTATCGGAACGGGGCATTGTGGCGTGAAATTCATATCCGGCGGTTCGGGTGTCGAAGAAATGCTGCAATTAAACGAGATTTCCTTACAACGTATTGTTTATCAATTGATGAGTCTGGAAGATATTGCGGATACCATATTGTTTGATACGGGGGCTGGAATATCCGAGAACATACTGCGGCTTATATGCGCCAGCAATGATACGATACTGGTGGCAACGCCTGAGCCAACCTCCTTTATGGATGCATACGCGCTGGTTAAAATCATCAGCCAGCGCAATATTCAGCCTAGCATACAGCTTGTCATCAATAAGGCGGAAACAGAGCGTGAAGCGGGCGCTGCCCTGGCGGGCTTTATCAGAATTTCAGAGAAATATGGAAATGTTCCGGTCAAGCCTCTGGGCTATATATTAAATGACGACCATATGACACGCGCAGTCAAACTGCAGGTTCCTGTGATGGTGAGTTTCCCGGGTTCCCGTGCAGCGATGCAATTTGAAAAGCTCGCGGCGCAGTATTTGCAGATACCGATTTCCGGCGATATTGGAATTTCTGCGTTTTTCAGACGGTTGAAGGGCAATGCATAAACCCGGATGATAGAGGGACTCATGCGGGAAACATGTCACTATTTGCATATATTTTCCGGTTATGCTAGTATGATATACACGATAAGGACCCAAAAAGCGAGTCGAAATTGCTTCGGAGGGAACAGACATGCCTGATGTGGGAAACGCAACGGCGCAGCGGCTCTGGGAAAAATATGCACAGGACGGTTCTTCGGATACGAAAAACGAACTTGTCCTGCATTATATGTATCTTGTCAAACGAATCGTGTACAGGCTGCTGCCAACCTATGAAGGCTACAGCAATTTTGATGATTTGTTGAGCTGCGGGGTTCTCGGTCTTATCGATGCTATCAACAAGTTCGATATCAAACGGGAAATTCAATTTGAGAATTACGCAACGCTGCGCATACGCGGAGAGATTATTGACCATATGCGCAAGCAGGACTGGGCCCCTTCCAGCCTGCGGAGAAAAATTCAAAGCATCAGCATAGCGTACAGTGAACTGGAAAATCAGCTTTCCCGTGAGCCAACCGATTCCGAAGTAGCGGATCATATTGGTATGAACGAACGGGACTTGCAAAAAATCATGGGCAAAATGCACATGTTCAATGTGATGCATTTTGAAGAACTCATCACAAACGATTGTTCGCTTGCACATATCGTGCAGGATAGAAGCGAGACTCCCGAAGAACGCCTTGAAAGCAAAGAAACGAAACAGATACTGGCTGAACTCATTGAGACGCTTCCTGAAAAGGAACGGCTTGTGATTACCTTATATTATTATGAAGAACTGACACTCAAGGAAATCGCGGGCATACTTGGCGTATCTGAATCCCGCGCGTCGCAAATTCATTCCAAGGTAATTATGAAATTCCGCTCAAGAATGCAGTATATGGAAAACTGACAGCGGTCGTTCGTCAGTCTTCGCGACGTGCCAAAGGAATACCGTCCGTGCGCAAGGAGGACGTAGTATGGCATTTGAAGAAATCGGATCAAAGATTATGATCCACAAAGTAACGGAGTATACCAAAGATGTCAGCAGTCTGCAGAAGGGAAGTGAATTCCTGCAATCCGGTCTGCAGGCAAAGGCTGCTTTAGAGGCTCAAAGAATGCAGCAGCAAATTCAGGATGTTTACGAACCTTCCGAGGCCATTATCCGGCGCGAACAGCGCAGAAACAAGAAGCAGGAAGAAGAACAGAAACACAAGGATCAGGAGAAGCACTCGGAAGGCGGCAGCAAAGAACATTTTGCTAAAGACGAGCCGAGGAAAATCGATATCGAAATCTGACAGCATATTCTCCAGGCATCATGCGTGCAGATTTTCATGAGGTATATACATGGATTACACCCATTACTTATTTGCAGGATTCGTATTTCTGCTTGTATGCGCAGTAATACTGTTAAACAGCAAATTGAAACAGAATAAAAATGAAACGGAAAAGCCGCCCGTCAGGCCGGCGTATGACGATACGGCCGAGCAGCTGATGCTGCAGTACAGGAGACTGGAAAATGCCATGCGCAATCTTGAGGATGATCTGCAGGATACGCGCGAGGAACTGGACAGGCAGCAGAAAGAAGGCGCAGCCATGCTTTCAAGTATGGAGCAGCTGTACAATGACATGCGTTCTGAGTTGAGCTTACGCCGCGATAAAGAGAGAGGCAAAGGCTCGGAAGATAGCAGAATACTCCTTGCGGCACAAAAAAAGAAGCCGGGACCCAAAAAGAAAACGACAGGCGACAGAGTTCGCGAACTTCATCATGCCGGGTTAAGCGCGGACAGCATTGCGCAGGAATTAAGAGTCTCCCGCGGAGAGGTTGATCTTGTATTGGGACTTAATAAAAAACGCTGAGTTTGATAAAAAACAGCTAAAGTACTGGCCGTTTTTACCGATGTAATAGGTGTACGGGATTGGATATCTTATATCCCGTCGGAGGTATTATGCTGCGGGGTTTGTATCTTTCCGCCACCAACATGATGTTGCAGCGGAAAAAGGTTGATGTTATCACGAATAACATTGCCAACATGGATACGACAGGGTATAAGGCGGACAGTCTCATATCGCGTTCGTTCGAGGATATGCTGCTGCATCGAGTGGGAGGCACGGCGGCGGATGGCGCAGTGGAAGTCGGCAATATGAATACCGGCGTGCACATCGATGAAGTCATCACATCCTTCGAAGAAGGAAGTCTGGAGCCTACGGACAGGACGGCTGATCTGGCAATCACTGGCGACGGTTTTTTTGCGATATCCACCACAGCCGGAGAACGGTATACGCGCGACGGCAGCTTTACACTCAACAGCGAAGGATATCTCACGACTGCCGATGGAAATAGGGTGGCAGGGAATAGTGGGTTTATCAAGGTTACTTCCCCTGATTTCAAAGTGGATGAAAAGGGGAATGTCACAAATGCTGATGGAACCAATGCCGGTACGTTGAAAATTGTCAGCTTCGCTGATACGACGGGCCTCAAAAAAGTAGGCAACGGATTGTTTATCAACGAAACGAACCAGCCGGTGAAAACGGCGGATAAAGCCGTCGTTCGGCAAGGGTATCTGGAAAGCTCCAATACGGATATTACCAGTGAAATGCTTGAACTGATGTCCGCCTCGCGAACTTACGAAACAAGCCAGCGTATGGTCAAGATGATAGATGAAACGCTTGGCCGCGCCGTAAGCGAGATCGGGAAGGTATAGGTAAGAGATTATGATGCAGACTTCATTATCCGCTAAAAGCGCAGTGCTTGCACAGCAGGCTCGGTTGGATACGATTGCGAACAATATTGCGAATGTCAACACACCGGGCTTCAAGTCGAGCAGCGTGAATTTTAAGGATACTCTCTATAACGCACTGACTAAGCCGACAAATACGCAGGACAGCAGCCTGCAGAGAGGTACTGGTGTTGCAATTTCGTCCATCAATCGCTCATTTGCGGCAGGGGTGACGACGCAGACGAGTATTCCGCTGGATTTCTGTATCTCGGGAGATGGCTTTTTTTCGGTGCAGGATGGGCAGGGTAACAAGCTATATACCAGAAGCGGCAGTTTTGCGGTTTCAGTAGAATCTGGCGGACGATATCTGGTTACTCCGGACGGATATTATGTTACCGGTCCCGACGGCGATAAAATCGAACTGCCGGAGGGAGATTTAAGCCAACTCAAATGCAGCGAAGCCGGAGAACTTACGCTTAACGGGACTTCATGCGGAACACTGGGCGTATTTGTTTTCCCAAACAACGATGGATTGCTCAGCGCGGGCAGTAACTGTTTTGCACAGACTGATGCCTCCGGTGAGGCGAAACAGAAAGAAACCCCCGTTGTAAAGCAAGGGTTTCTGGAAGGTTCAAATGTGGATCTCGTTACTGAAATGACGGAACTCATCCGTGCACAGAAAGCGTTCGCCTTCGCGGCGGCAGCGCTCAAAACGGCGGATGAAATGGATGCGACTGCAAACAATATGCGGACATAAAGCATGTTGAAGTGTGTTTAAGGTTTAATACGAATAATTCGAGATGGAAGTGACAACATGAGAATCAATTCAATACCTCCGAAGGAGTTATACAGCCGGTATGTTTGCTCGCGGGAACAAATGACCACCGTGACTACACCTTCGATGGGTACGGATAAGGTGGAGCTTTCGCAGACTGCGAAGACGTTTTCTTCCGCACTCAAAGCGGCGAAGGAAACATTCGCGCAGACGGATGTCTCTAGGAGCGAGCGCATTGCGGCTATCAAACAGCAGATCGATAACAATACATACTCTGTGCCTGCCATGAAGGTGGCCGAGAAGATACTGGGCGAATAACCCGGATCGTTTGGTTTTCCCTAAATATTGGAAGAGGTGTTGCGCATGCAGAACCTGATGCGTGAATTAGAGGGAGTCATGTCCGAAGAACTCGGACTGTATGTCGGGCTTTTGCAGTATGCCAAATGCAAGAAGGAAGCGCTGATTAACAACGATGTCGATGAAATCAGCAGACTCTCTAAACTTGAAAGCGAATCTCTTGAACGCATTAAATACACAGCTATCGGGAGGGAAAAAGTATTGACCTCCATTGCCCGTGAGTACGATTACTCCGGACCGGTTGATTTTAATTTTCTTTCATCAAAGCTGCCCCTGTCAGAGCGCGGGGAGTTCGAAACACTCAGAGCCCAGTATAAGCAAGTTGTTGAGGAACTAAGGGCACTCAACGCATTAAACCAGAATCTTCTTCGTATGCAGCTGCAATATACGTCATTCTGCATCGACTCGATATTACAAATGGAACCAATGAGCGGTACTTATGCCAGCTCCGGACAAATTCACGAGGGCAGCACCGCAGCACGTAGGTTCATCGACAGGGAAGCGTGAGGGAACTATGTCGTTTTATGGGTTGGAAATCGCAAAGTCGGCGTTGTTTATCAGCCAGCAGGGAATGAACCTTGCCGGCCAGAACATTGCGAACGCGGCGACTGAAGGATATACACGTCAGCGACTGGAACTGCAGGCGATCGACCCGGCGGATTTATCCGGGCGGTACGCGGCTCTCAACAAAAGTGCGGTCGGCGCGGGCGCAAAGGTGCAGGGCATTGTCCAAATTCGAAACGCATATGTAGATCGTGCATTAAGAAAAGAATACTCGGATCTTGGTCAAATTCAGACTCGTGCCAACGAAATGGAGTATCTGGAAGACCTGTTCAATGAAACAACCGATTCAAGCATTTCCGCTACGCTGTCGGAATTTTTTGACAGCGTACAGGATTTGAGCAAGGATACAGTAAGCAAGGAAATTAGGACCGAGGTGCAGCAATCCGCGGTAACGCTGACACAAACGTTTAATCATTATTATACACAGCTATCCGAGTTGCAGGATCAAATGAACGACTCCATGAAAGTGACCGTGGATAGTATCAATGAGATCAGCCAATCCATCGCCGCGTACAACAAGAGTATCTACTCTTTTGAAATGGATGGTTCAAAGGCCAATGACCTGAGGGATCAGAGAAATCTGCTGCTGGATAAGCTGTCGTCACTCGTAAATATTGAATACTCCGAGGATTCTGCAGGCCGGTTATCCGTCAAAGCGGGGGATACCGAGATCGTCAATCATACCAGTTACACGGAACTCGCCGTTGTGGGAGATCAGACCGGCGTTGTTACGGGCACGAGCGGATATTACCGCGTTTGTGTGAAAGGTGCGGTAGATTCAAACGGTGATCCTGTTGAGGTAAATTACACAAGCGGAGAGCTTGCCGGCTACAGGCAGCTTCGTGACGGTAATGCTGCGGACGATGTGGGAATTCCGCACATCATCAATCGGCTTAACGAACTTGTCAGAGGTATTGCGCAGAAATTCAACGAAGTGCACGAAACCGGCTATACAATGGCTTATGGATCTGTGGCCTCGCAAACGGGAGTGCGTTTTTTTGACGTACCGCTGGATACGAACGGCGACCCTGACTATTCTAAATTAACTGCCGGGAACTTCAGCTTATCTGACGAGGTGCTCAACGACGTGAATATGATTGCCGCATCAGATAAGCAAATTGACCTTTCCGCTGAAAACACACAAGCATCCAATAATAAAGTTGCGTTAAAGCTTTCCGCACTTACGACGGCTAGCTCCGCCATCAACGGTACGAGTTTTGAGGGGTTCATGCAGGGCATGGTTGTGGAACTCGCAGTGGGCAGCGCGTATTGTCAGAACATACTCGAAAGTCAGCAGGCCGTAACGGATAATTTGGAAACACGAAAAGAGTCGACCTCCGGGGTATCCGTAGATGAAGAGATGATTTCTCTGGTGAAGTACCAGCATATGTATTCCGCTGCGTCGCGTGTAATCAATGCGATTGACGAGGCGCTTGATAAGCTGATCAACGGTACGGGCGTGGTGGGCAGGTAGCTTTTAATTGGCTAGCAGGGCATGCAACGTACAGTCATGGATGACGCGTAAGAAGAAGGAGCGGTAGGCATGAGAATTACCAACGCTATGATGACGGGTTCCTATTTGAAGAACCTGAATATGAATCTAACTTCAGTAGATAAATACCAGACTCAGGTCACCACCGGAAAACGCATTACGCGAATATCGGATGATCCCGTCGGCGTGCTTACCAGCTTGCAGACCAGGGTTCGCTTCAACCGCACAGAGCAATACAAAACCAATGTGGAAACTGCCGGGGACTGGATGACGCAGTCGGAGTCCTCCCTTATGGAACTCAATAAAATACTGCAAACGGCATACGAAAGGACAATGCAGGCTTCCACAGATGTCACGGATAATTCGGATAGGCAGGCGATAGCGGCGGAAATCCGCGAAATACGTGATCAGGTACTTTCGGTCGGCAACAGTAAAGTCTCCAACAAGTATGTTTTTGGGGGCTATAATACTTCTTCAGCACCTTTTACAGTGGATGAAACCACCGGCGCGCTCAAATATAATGGCGTGGATGTGAGCGTACCATCAGCCGCTCTCACGGGCGAAGCAGAGCAGCATATTGGGTTTGAAATAGGCTTTGATATGACAATCGATGTCTCCACCAATGGGTTGGAACTGATGGGTCAGGGAGACAGCAATATCTATAACATACTTGATCAACTGCAGAAGACTCTGCAAACCGGCTCTACCGAGGATATCTCCGCCTTCATCCCGAAGCTTCAGAATGCCCAGCAGGATGTATTGGCTACGACTTCCAAAATCGGCGGTATTACAAACCGGCTCGACCTCATTTCGAACAGGTATGAAGAAGACAAGCTGAATTATAAGGAAATGCAGTCCAGAGTTGAGGATGTAGATCAGGCGGAAGCAATCACCCAGTATAAAACCGCTTCCGCGGTTTATCTGTTTGCATTGCAGATTGGCTCCAATATTGTGAAACCGTCGCTGGTAGATTATCTAAATTGAGGCTGCAGCAGGGCATAAAGCGATAAATGGAGGAAGGGTCGTGAATTCCCTAAGCATTCATACCCAGCGGGCTACCATAGAAATTACAACCCGGCCCGCAAAAATGACGATACAAAACAACATGCCGCAGTTTGATATCCGGCGTGAGCCACCGTCCATGCGCATCGTTTCGGAGATGCCTCAGTTTACCGTCAACGATGAATACTATGAGCTAAACCCGGCATCGACAGAAACAGATATTATAAAAAATGTATCGGATGCGCCGGAAACCGGGGATTTGCAATCTGTAACGTCAGGCAATGTGAAGAAAAAGGCACAAAATTCGATCAGTGTAACAGTAAAAGATTCTCCCGATATGGATGTGGGGCTTCAGCCGCAGGATAAGGCAAGGCTCGAGTGGGAACCGGGGTATTGTACCATACAATGGTCGGACCCGGTACTGCAGATAGAATGGGACAGCGATTTCAGACCTACGATAGAATGGGAGCCATATGCGGTTGAAGTTCGCCTAAGAAACCGCCCTTTGGTATTGATCAGAGTAAATATGGAGCATATACCGGGCAGCGTTGGCGCCCGGGTCGATCATAGAATATAGACTGCGTTTGCAGACGGCAACAGGGAGGTTTATCCATGTATATAGAAACGGCCAGATTTGGCAGCTTTGATTTGAAGGACAGCAAGGTAATCCGCTTTCCGGGAGGACTGCCGGGTTTTGAAGAGCTGCATGAATTCATTATCTTGGAGATTTCCGAGACGAGGCCGCTGTATTGGTTGCAGTCTACGGAAAACAAATATATCTCCCTGCCCGTGATTATACCTTTTGAGTTGATGGACGATTACTTTATTGAAATCCGAGAGAATGAACTCAAAGGGTTGCAGATAGACAATAAAAATGATCTGCTTATTCTCAATGTTGTGGTTGTCCCCGACGATATCACAAAAATGACTGCAAATCTGGCTGCGCCGATTATTATCAACCTCAAATTGGGAGTAGGCAAACAGCTTGTGATAGATGCATCTGATCTGCCGATCAGATATTCCATCTACAGTGCGGTGATGAAGAAAGTGAAGGGAGGCGATGCGGATGCTGGTTCTGTCCAGAAAAACGGGTGAAATCCTTTCGATTGGTCCGGATGTTACCATTGAAGTGATATCCATTGACGGCGACAGGGTTCGCCTTGGCATCCAGGCGCCTAAAGATACACGGATATTCCGAAAGGAGCTGCTGGACGAAACCGTCGTCATCAATAAAGCCGCCGCGAATGCGCCGGCTATCAGCTTCCGCAAGGAATAATAGAGTAACAATTGGAGAAAAATTGGCCCGACGGTTTTCGTCGAGTCTGTTTTGTTATACTTCAATAAACCAAACGTGTTTACTAAATACGCAGGAAATAGGGGCGGTCGCCAAAGGCGAAGCCCTTTTTTATTCTCAGGCATCAATAGGGCGGGTTGACGATCAAAATGGCAGGAAGTACAATACAGCTAATATATTGTGATTTGGCAGTTAACTGGGTATACTAAGCGTCTGTGCGGCGAGCAACTGCCGCTTTTGGGAGGAAATATATGCAGCATGGTTTTGTAAAGGTCGCGGCGGGCACCCCGCAAATACGTGTTGGGGACTGTGTCTATAATGCCGCACGTATCTATGATATGATGCGTCATGCGGATTCGATCGGCGTTCGCGTGCTTTTACTGCCTGAACTGTGCTTAACAGGGTACACCTGCTCCGATCTTTTCCTGCACGACACTCTGCTCGAAAGCGCATTGCACGCGCTGTGTGATATTATGGCGCGCAGCAAGGGACTGGATATGCTGACGGTGATAGGCGTACCCATTACCTACAAAGGCAAGCTTTATAACTGCGCCGCAGTACTGCACAATGGCTCTTTGCTGGGCATTGTACCTAAAATTCATCTTCCGAATTACGGTGAATTCTATGAACTGCGGCAGTTTACCCCTGCTCCTGCCGAACCGGGTGAAATCCGCATTGGCGGGCAAACGGTGCCGTTTGGATATCAGCAGCTATTCACGTGCTCGACAATGCCCGAGCTTTGCATCGGCGTAGAGATTTGCGAGGATCTTTGGGTACCGGTACCCCCGTCCGCGGCGCTTGCGAGGGAAGGGGCGACCGTCATACTCAATCCTTCTGCCAGCGACGAAACGATTGGCAAAGATGCCTACCGCCGCCTGCTGGTGAAAAGTCAAAGCGGAAGACTGTGCTGCGCATACGTATATGCGGATGCAGGACACGGAGAATCTACGACCGATCTCGTTTATGCGGCGCACAATCTGGTCGCCGAAAATGGGGCTATTCTGGCTGAAAGCGTACCGTTTGAACCGGAACCCGCTCTTGCGGTAACCGAAATTGACTGCAAACGTCTAATTCATGAACGCAGGCGGCTCACAACTTTCAGCTTTATGAGGGAAGCCGGCAAACCACCATATATCGTTACCGAATTTGCCCTGCAGGTACGGGAAACGGAGCTTACGCGCGATATATCGCCTGCCCCGTTTATTCCGCAGGACGCAGAGGATCGAAACGCACGCTGCGAGGCCATATTGAATATACAAGCGCATGGCCTTCGTAAACGCATTGAGCATACGCACTGCAAAACGGCGGTGGTGGGCGTATCCGGCGGGCTTGATTCCACGCTGGCGATTCTTGTTGCGGCGCGCGCCATGCAGTTTGCAGGCCGTTCGGCCTCGGATGTGCTGGCGGTAACAATGCCGTGTTTCGGCACGACGCAGCGCACGCGTTCCAACGCGCAGCTTTTATGCGATTGCATGGGCATTCCCTGCAGGACTGTGGATATCACCGCAGCCGTAAAACAGCACTTTTTCGATATCGGGCATCCGGAGGACAAGCTGGATACCACATTCGAGAATGTGCAGGCGCGCGAAAGAACCCAGGTTCTGATGGATATCGCAAACCAGACAGGCGGCATTGTAATAGGTACTGGCGATCTTTCTGAGCTTGCGCTTGGATTTGCCACATACAATGGCGATCATATGTCCATGTACGCGGTGAATGCATCGGTGCCGAAAACGCTTATTCGGCATATTGTGCGCTACCTTGCGGATACCGCCCAAACGGACGAGCTTCGCGACGTACTGATGGACATATTGAATACGCCGGTCAGCCCCGAGCTGCTCCCGGCTGAAAACGGAGAAATCGCGCAGAAGACGGAAGGGATCGTAGGCCCCTACGCGCTGCACGATTTCTTCCTGTATCATATGATCCGCTGGGGCGCGCAGCCTAAAAAAGTGTTGCGTATGGCCGTTTATGCGTTTGCGGGCGAGTATGACGAAGATACGATACGATACTGGCTCAAGCTGTTCTGCAAGCGATTTTTCGCGCAGCAGTTTAAGAGATCCTGTTTGCCGGACGGCCCCAAGGTGGGCAGTGTTACGCTTTCACCTCGAGGTGATTGGCGCATGCCCAGCGATGCTGAAGCCTTGGCATGGCTTGACCAATTGCTATAAGGATTAAAGACCCATCAAAGAGACAATAGGACTTTGACGATGGCTTGGCGCGGGAATACTCCCGCGCCTCGTATATATAGATGAGATATCAGGAGCATTCAACTGCAGAATTATATAGGGTTAGGCCTTTTTCAATAATAAGTAGATAAATAAGTATATATTGTATCATGCATTGGTTGAATATATAATTAAAAAGATTGGCTTTTACGACGATACAAATCCGATTTAATAATACTTGGGGGAATTATGCACACTCATCGGGAAGGTTTGAGGTTTTCGGCATTATTACTAGCAGTCATTCTATGCATGATGGCGTTTCCTGCAGCTGCGGCAGGGACGGATGTAGTTTCTGCGCCGACAGGAATGGTGGATATCACATCAGCTTCTATCAGTTTGTATACTGTTGATGGCACGCCAGTTACGACACTTAGCAACGTCCCGCAGGACGCAAAGATCGATATCGATTTAAGTTTTGCACTTGATTATGGCTGGGAGCAGACTCATGATATACCGGATGGAACGAAGTTTTCTCTTACGCTGCCTTCTGCGTTAACCGACGTTACCTCATTCCAAACCGTCGAAAATGTTCCAATGCAATATGAGGGAGAGACCTACGCGTCGTTCAGCATTTCTAGTGCTGGTGTTATAACGGTCACGTTCAATGGTTTGATTGATCAAGAAGGGTTGTCCGCAATCACGGGCGAGCTCTCCGTCAGTGGATCGTTCAATGAAGAAGCGATTGGCACAGGCGATACAATTGAGTTCTCACTTAAGGCTGATACAACCTATACAATATCGTTTGAAGAAGACGACGATATTCCGGCTACACCGGCCAGTATCGAAAAGACAGGTGATTATGACGAAGCGGCCGGTGAGATACTCTGGACCGTGACAGTCACCCCCGGGGATGGCGCTCTTGAAAACGTCACCGTTTCGGATACGCTAAGCAATAACCAGGTCTTCATTGAGGATACACTCACTCTCCCCGACGGCAGTCTTGCAAAGGACATGGAAACCGGAGATTATATTTTTACATTGGGTACGGTTTCATCCGTCACTGCATTTAAATATCGAACAAAGCCGGCAAATGACGCTTTTAGCAGTGCGAATGAAAACGCAAATGTCGCGTTTGAAAACAATGTCAAGCTAAATGTTGGGGGTACGGAGGCGGCTGCCGATAGCGCAATCGTCAATATTAAAACGGATTATATTGAAAAGAACGGCACATTCCATACGGATACAGAGGGTAAGCCCTATATACTTTGGTCGGTTGATGTTAACAACAACCATTTAGCGCTGACCGTGCCGTTTACACTGAGCGACACGCTGCCTTTGCATTTGACCATGTCGGAAAGTTCCCTGACGGTTGACGGAAAAGCCGCGGCATTTACAGGTTCCGGAAGCACGTATACTTATACTTTCACACAAGATGTCACGGGGCCGGTCCGGCTGCAATACGTTACATATGTTGATGAGGCTTATTATTTGCAGCAAGATTCAGTCTCATTTACCAATACAGCAACATTGACGTATAACTCCAAGACATATTCGGATACAGTTTCCGTAGGCGTTGGGACAAGCCTGCTTAGAAAAACCGGAGGCGGGTATGATCCGAAAACACAGCGGATTACCTGGAGTATGGCGGTCAACGAAAACGGCAAGAGCTTTACGAACGCCGTTATTGAGGACACCATACTGCCGGGACAGGAGTTTGTGGAGGGGTCCGTCACAATTCAAAACAAGGATGACGCGACTTACGGATATGACGGCAACAGCAGTAAGCTGACGATCACGCTCGGCGATATTTTCTCTACGCAGAAGCCTGTGATTACTTATCAAACAAGGGTGACGAATCCGGCGCACACTGCGACAAACAACAGTGGCGTAAGCTACTCGAATACTGCTACATTAACTGGCGTGGGTATTTCGGCTTCCACCTCCACCGGTACGCAGACTGTGAAAAGCCAGGTGCTTTCAAAATCCGGTTCGTACGATTATGCGGCACATCGGCTGAATTGGACTCTTACCGTGAATAACAATGGAATGACGATGTCAAGCCTCGAAGTGAAGGATTCAATTTCGAGTGGTCAGAGCTACGTGGAGAACTCCATGTATGTAGACGGTCAGAGCGTTGATCCCATACAGAGCGGCAGCTCGCTGATTATCCCGCTTGGGACAATCGCTCATGAAGTGATCATTACGCTATCGACGGAGCTTAGCCAATCCGAACTTGCGAAGTTTTTGGATACAAACCAAAACGTAACATTCTATAACAACGCGTCGCTGACTTCGGATTACGGCCAGACCGTGACTGTTCCTGCCTCCGTAACGGTGAATAACCGAAGCCTTACAAAGTCAGTAAAATCAGGATACAGTGAGCAAGAAGGAACCATTGAGTGGGAGGTCAGAGTCAACCCGCAGCAGGTTGCCTTGGAGAATACCATTCTTGTGGATGTATTGCAGGCTGGCCTGTCGCTTGATACCGAATCCATAAGACTCTACAAATGGAGTATCGATGATTTGGGCAATCTGTCTCAGGGAGATCTGGTCGCATCTTCCGCGTACAGCTTTGAATACAACCATACGACCCGCGAATTTAGATTCCATTTGCCCGACGAAGCACAAGGATATATATTACAGTTTAAGACGGACGTGGAGGCTGCCGGAACCTACAGCAATGAAATCAGTCTGTCCGGACATGCCCAAGTCAAGGGGAAAACGAGCAGCACCGTCCGGGTAAACGATGTAAGTGCCAGTATCAGCGGCAAAAATGGAAGCATTACGATTAAAAAGGTGGATAAAACCAACAACAATCCGATCACGACGGGTGCGATATTTGAGCTTTTGGACAGCAACGGCGTTGTAAAAGCCGAAGCCACGACCGGCAGTAACGGCGAAGTCACATTCACTAAGTTAAAGCTGCGTTCTTACTCCATCCGGGAAAAGAATGCGCCGCTGGGATATGCGCTCAATACAGTCACCTATCCTGTTACACTTTCGGGGGAATCGACAACCGGCTTTGTGGTCGTGGCAGATGATCCGCTTACGGCATCCGTCATGCTTCACAAAACGAACGAGTCCGGCAAACCGCTTTCCGGCGGTACGTTTGCCATTTATCGTTCAACAGACACCGCGACTGCGTTACAGCAGGCGGCAAGCGTAGATGGCTGCATCGTATTCTCCGGCCTGACGGCAGGGATTTACACCATAAAAGAACTGCAGGCACCCAGCGGCTACAAACGTACCGATGAGACGCGTACGGTAACACTCACACTCAATTCGGCGTATAATACGCTTCCTAATGTCGAATTGACAGATCCGCTGATCAATTACCCCAAACCAGACAGAAAACCCGCACCAACCCCCAAACCCGATACCGGATCGGTCGTTGTGTCGGATAAGGACAATCCTCCCGGTACGAAGATCGTCATATACGACAAAGACGGAAAACAGGTCGGAACCGTTACGACGGATGAGAACGGTAACGCGGAGTTCCCGGATCTGCCATATGGAGATTATACCGTACGATCTGCCAATGATTCGAATGCGGCAGAATCTGTTCATCTCTCGGAAGATGAGCCATTTCAGTATCTCGCTCTTGGACCGGGAGTTCCCAAAACGGGCAGCGCATCGTCCGGTATACTGTTTGCGGCAGTGATTACGGCACTGACCTACGTGATACTCATGCTGACACGACGTATTAGGAGTATTCACACGGGAAAACGCTAGACGTTCATATGTTCCTGAAAAACACCCGCTCCTATTTGCAGGAGCGGGTGTTGATATTGCATATGGCAAATGCTGGGCGGCATCCTGATGCTTGGAAATGATATTTAATATATTATTCATGTTCCTATTTTCTATATCGCTTCAATGTGTTACTATACTAAAGCATACAAAACATTTATTGTCCTTTTGGACAAGTTCGGGGGAGGATATTTCAATGAAGTTTAAACAAGCGATTACTATTTGTCTTCTGATGTGCCTGCTGTTTGCCATGACCGCGTGCAGCACAGCTGCTCCGGCTGCTCAGGCAACCCCTGCTGCGGAAGCTACTGCCGCGCCTGAAGCCACACAGGCGCCTGCAGCCCCTACGCCTGCCGCTGACGATGATTGGAGCTATATCAAGAATAAGGGCAAAATGGTCATCGGGTACACGCTTTATGAACCTATGAACTATATGCAGGATGGCAAACTTGTCGGCTTTGATACGGAATTTGCTGAAGCCGTCTGCAAGAAACTGGGCGTAGAGCCGGAGTTTGTTGAAATCGTATGGGAAACCAAAGAAGTCGAGCTTAATGCAAAGACCATCGACTGCATTTGGAACGGCATGACCATCGACGCGGATCGCCTGCAAAATATGAGCATCTCACAGCCCTACGTGAAGAACATGCAGGTTATCGTCATCAAGAGCGAAAATGCCTCTAAGTATACAGATACCGCCAGCCTCTCCGGCAAGTCGATTGCTGCGGAAGCAGGATCAGCGGGCGAAAAGTGCGCGCAGGAAAACGCGGATCTTTCCAAGGGCACGATAGTCCCCGTCGTAAAGCAGACGGACGCTCTGCTCGAAGTGAAGGCCGGTACCTCTGATGCGGCTGTGCTCGATTATGTTCTTGCAAAGACCATGGTTGGGGAAGGCACGGATTTCTCGGATCTTCAGATACTGCCCGGCGTTGAATTGGCCGTTGAAGAATACGGCATTGGCTTCCGCAAAGGCAGCACCGCGACCGACGCCGTAAACGGCGCGATCAAGGAACTCATTGCGGATGGCACCATGCAGCAGCTTGCTGATAAATATGGCGTTAATCTGGCTGACTGATTGATAGAATAAACACTTCACGCAAACGGGACAGGAGTTTTCTCCCGCCCCGTTTGCGCTGTTCAAGCGAGGGAATGATATGGCAACTTCGTTGGGTGCGGTAACCGGTGCTCTTGCCGAGGCATTTGGATTTAATTTTTATCTTTTTATCGGTACTCTGGTGATCGCATTTCCGCTTGGATTGTTGATCGCGTTTGGTTCCATGAGCCGGTTTGGTCCGTTGCGTACCATTACGAGGACATTCGTATGGGTCATTCGCGGTACCCCACTGATGCTGCAGATAATGGTCGCTTTTTTTGCTCCTCCGCTGTTCTTCGGATGGGTGCTGCCTCGGGCAGGGACAG
The DNA here is from genome assembly GCA_964440115.1 of uncultured Oscillospiraceae bacterium. Lineage (GTDB taxonomy): Bacteria > Bacillota > Clostridia > Christensenellales > CAG-138 > JAEWWD01. The sequence continues at coordinate 132,876 of CAYTPV010000009.1, forward strand.
CAATCGTTGCATTTGGCATCAATTATGCCGCATATTTTTCGGAAATCTATCGCGGAGGCATCGAGAGCATCCCCAAAGGCCAGCTCGAAGCCGGTCAGGTGCTCGGCATGACGCGCACACAGATATTTTCAAAAGTCGTGCTGCTGCAGGTCATCAAGCGCATCACGCCGCCCATGGGCAATGAAATCATTACGTTAATCAAGGATACATGCCTGGCGCGTATTATTTCCCTTCCTGAAATCAACATGAAGGCGCAGCAATTTGCTTCCAAGGGTCTCATTTGGCCGTTGTTCTACAGCGGAATATTCTTCTTGCTGTTCGTGGGCATTCTGACCATTCTGTTCAACCGCTTCGAGAAGAAGTTGGATTACTTTAAATAGGAGGGAATGGCAGATGGCTATTTTTGAAGCGAAGAACTTAAGCAAGAATTTCGGAAGCACAGCCGTGCTTCGTGATATCAGTTTTTCCATGGAGCAGGGGCAGGCGCTTGCCATTATTGGCTCCTCGGGCAGCGGAAAAACGACTCTGCTCCGCTGCCTGAACTTTCTGGAAAGACCCGATACCGGCAAAATCATAGTCAACGGGGAAACGCTGTTCGACGCGCAGGACATGAATACGCAGAAAGACAGCGACATCAGAAAAAAACGTCTGCATTTCGGGATGGTATTTCAGGCGTTTCATTTGTTTCCGCAGTATACGGCGCTTCAAAACGTGGTTCTTGCGACAGAATTGCTTGCAAAAGAGCAGCCTGATTACAAGAAGAACGTTAAGGAGATTAAGACACAGCTTGAGGATAAAGCAGCCGAGCTGCTCGAAAGAATGGGTCTGTCCGACAAGAAGGATCTTTATCCGCATCAGCTTTCGGGCGGCCAGCAGCAGCGTGTCGCCATTGCGCGCGCATTGGCGCTTAAACCGGATATTCTTTGCTTTGATGAACCAACGAGCGCATTGGACCCTGAGCTCACGGGCGAGGTGCTCAAGGTCATTCGCGGCCTTGCCGAGCAGCGGACAACCATGGTTATCGTCACACATGAGATGGCGTTTGCCCGGGATGTTGCGGACAGAATACTGTTCATGGACGAGGGCGTAATCGTAGAAGAAGGCCCGGCGTATGAGCTGATTGAGCATCCCAAGCAGGAGCGAACAAAACAGTTTTTATCCCGCTATGCGCAAAGCTGATGATTATTCGACTATTATTCGAACTGTGAAGGTTTTACGTCAAAGACCTCTGATGATCCATCAGCGGTCTTTTGTGCGTTTGCCAACGGAATACAGGTCTTATACCGTAGAATTTCAGCAAAACAAAGGATTTTGCGAATATTTGGTGTATCTATTATATAGCCTGCTAAAAGTGGTACAAGCAGGAGGAGATGCATATGGATTCAACCTGCAAAAGCAAATATAGGGAGTTTACGGAAGCATGGGAAAGAGATACGCTTTCCCCTTACGCTGTGCTTTCCCAGAACAGCAAAGGCCGTGAACGGCCGCTGCCGCCATGCGATCTGCGTACGGCCTTTCAGCGGGATCGCGATCGTATTATCCATTGCAAGTCTTTTCGCAGGCTCAAACACAAAACACAGGTATTCCTGTCACCGCAGGGCGATCATTACCGCACACGGCTGACGCATACGCTGGAGGTCTCGCAGATCGCACGCACGATTTCTCGTGCGCTGCGGCTCAATGAGGATCTTACAGAGGCGATTGCGATGGGGCATGATTTGGGACACACGCCGTTTGGGCATGCGGGTGAAGAGGTGCTCAATGAATTGGTGCCCGGCGGGTTTGAACACAACCGGCAAAGCCTTCGTGTTGTAGAAAAACTCGAAAACGGTGTGGGTTTGAATTTAACATTTGAGGTGCGAGACGGCATTCTGAACCATAAAAAGTCGGGAACTCCTTCCACGTTAGAAGGTTTTGTAGTCAGTTTATCGGATCGTATTGCCTATATCAATCATGATATTGACGATGCCGTTCGGGCGCAGGTGATATCTGAGCAGGAACTGCCCAGGGCCTGCGCGGATGTTTTAGGCGCCAGCCACGGGCAGCGCATCAACTCACTGATCGTCGACGTAGTGAATGAAAGCTTTTTTAAGCCGCAAATTTGCATGTCGCAGCCTGTGAATGAAGCATTTGAGGCGCTGCGGGCGTTCATGTTTGATCGGGTATATTTGAATAATCTCGCAAAACGGGAAGAGCAGAAGGCAAAGCATGTTGTGAATGCTCTGTTTGAATACTATTTAAGACATATCGAACTGCTCCCCTCTGAATTCCTGGCGAATGTTGATGTGGATGGTAAAGAACGCGTTGCTGCGGACTGGATTGCCTGCATGACGGATCGGTATGCGATCAGCGAGTATAAACGGCTGTTTGTGCCAAGTGAATGGTCCTAATTACATATATTTGAATTGTGGAATTTGTGCGGCAAGGCAGGAATGTGTCTGAAAACGGCGAACATATATAGGCGTTGCCCGGACACTGGGAAGGAAGGGAGAGCCAATGGCGCGCTTTAACGATGCATGGATGGAAGCTTTACTGAGCAAAAATGATGTTGTGTCGGTAGTTTCCTCCTACGTTACGCTGCGCGCGAAAGGACGAAATCTCTGGGGTCTTTGCCCGTTTCATAATGAAAAGACGCCATCCTTTTCCGTTTCACCGGACAAGCAGATGTATTATTGCTTTGGCTGCGGCGCTGGCGGCGGCGTCGTTCAGTTTGTAATGGACATGGAACATTTACCTTACGCCGAAGCAATTGGTTTTCTGGCGCAGCGCGCGGGTATGGAACTGCCACAGGAAATAGACGACACGGCTCTGCAAATGGAGCGCGCACGGAAGGAACGGCTGTATGCGGCCTGCAAGGAGGCGGCCCAGTTCTTCCATGATACATTGCTGTCAAACGACGGCGTGCAGGCGCGCGCTTACCTTGCGCGCAGAGGACTGGATGCTGTTACAGTACAGCGTTTTGGTCTGGGATACGCGCCTAATTCCTGGGATTCACTCCTGAAATATCTCAAAGCGCAGTCCTTTCGGGAGGATGAATTGCTTGACGCCGGGCTGCTTGTTAAAAATGCGCAGACCGGCCGCGTGTATGACGCCTACCGTAACAGGGTAACATTCCCAATTATAGGGACCAATGCGCGCGTATTGGGGTTTGGCGCACGCGCGATGGGGGATGAGACCCCCAAATATATCAATACCGGGGATACGCCCATTTACAGCAAGAGGCGCAACCTATACGCGCTTAATATGCTTAAGGGGGCGAAAATCGCCGACATCGTGATGGTCGAGGGCTACATGGATGTCATCAGCCTGCATGCTGCAGGCGTGAACAATGCAGTGGCATCTCTGGGCACCGCGCTGACGCAGCAGCAGGCGCGGCTGCTCAAACGGTACGCTCCTACCGTTTACATCGCTTATGACGGGGATGCCGCCGGGCAGAATGCAACTTTGCGCGGATTGGATATACTATCCGCGGAAGGGCTGAATGTTCGGGTAATCGTGATACCGGACGGTCTGGATCCCGACGATTATGTCCGTCGGTATGGCAAAGAAGCGTTTGATAATCTAAGGGACAACGCGATGGCGCTTAACGCATTTAAGTTGATGCGTATGGCGGATGAATACAATACGGCTACAGAGGATGGCCGGCAGGAATATGCGTTGGCAGGCTGCCGCTTTATTGCAGGATTGCAGCCGGTAGAGCAGGAACGATATTATGCGGCATTGGCGCGTAAAACGGGTATCTCAGTAGACGCACTCAAAGCGCAGGGTGCGCGTTCCGGGTTGTCGCAGGCAGAGGAAGAACGCCGGCAGCCTGCAGCAAACAGATACAGACGGCAGCAAAATGCGGACCCGCGGCAAAGAGCGGAATTGATGCTGTTAAGGACAATACTGCATGCGCCGGATACCTTGCAGGTGATTGCGCAAGCCGATATGGAAGAGATTTTTTCTGTGGAAAGCTACCGCAGCTTTGCACAAGGTTTGTTGGATGCTTCTGTACGGCACATGAAACCGGATACGGCGTTGCTGCTGAGCGGTTTGACATCGGAGCAGGCGCAGCAGATATCTGAGGTGTTTGATACCGAAGTAACAGTGGCGGAACCTATGCAAATCGCGAATGATTGCATAAAGCGCATTCGTTTGGCGGATATTGAGGAGACCATACGCAGTCTGCGCGAACAGGCGGCAGGAGAACAGATACCGGTACAGGAAAAGCTGCAGCTGACCCGGCAAATACAGGAATTGGACAGCCAGAGAAGGCAATTACGCAGCTAACCGATAAAGTTTGAGCAATGAGAGAAGGAGGGGAACATTCTTTGGAAACCAAAGGACCCCGCATGAAAAAGATCAACGATCTTCTGGAAAAGGGCAAGTCAAAGGGTGTATTGACCTATAAGGAGATCATGGATGCTCTGGAGGAGCAGGAACTAGATCAGGAGCAGGTGGAGGGCGTTTACGACAGAATCGAAGCGCTCAACATCGACGTAGTGGAAGACGTAGAGCTTCCCGCAGATATCAATGAAGAAATTGCGGCTATTGAGACTGAACTTGCTGTAGCCGAAGGTCTCAATATCGACGATCCGGTACGAATGTACCTGAAGGAAATCGGCAAGGTTTCTCTGCTGACGGCTGTGGAAGAAGTCGAGATCGCCCAGCGCATGGCGGAAGGCGATCAGGAAGCGAAACGCCAGCTGGCTGAAGCCAATCTGCGTTTGGTGGTTTCCATAGCCAAACGGTATGTCGGAAGGGGAATGCTTTTTCTGGATTTGATTCAGGAAGGCAATCTGGGGTTAATTAAGGCCGTTGAAAAATTCGATTATCGCAAGGGATATAAGTTCTCCACATACGCTACCTGGTGGATCCGGCAGGCTATTACGAGGGCAATCGCCGATCAGGCGCGCACCATACGTATTCCCGTGCATATGGTGGAGACAATCAATAAGCTCATTCGTGTAAACCGTCAGCTGCTGCAGGAATATGGCCGAGATCCCCGGCCGGATGAGATCGCCCGTGAAATGGGCATCACGGAAGAAAAAGTTCGTGAAATCATCAAGATTGCACAGGAGCCGGTATCGCTTGAAACGCCTATTGGCGAAGAGGAAGACAGCCATCTTGGCGACTTTATTCCCGATGACGACGCGCCCGCACCTGCCGAGGTTGTGGCCGGAACGCTGCTCAAAGAACAGCTGATGGACGTGCTGGATACGCTGACCCCGCGTGAAGAAAAGGTGCTCAGGCTGCGCTTTGGTCTTGATGATGGAAAAGCCCGTACTCTTGAAGAAGTAGGCCGCGAGTTCGCAGTAACGCGGGAACGTATTCGTCAGATTGAGGCAAAAGCCCTTCGCAAGCTTCGCCATCCAAGCCGCAGTAAGAAGCTGAAGGATTTTCTAGAATAAAAACGTATGTGAAAAAAGCGATCCCCCGCCAAGGATCGCTTTTTTATACCGTAAATCTTAATTCGGCTAACCGATGGGAAAATACGGCGATAAAGCTGCCTTCGTTTTTTCCATGCTGACGCGAATGTTGGTATCATCCGGCCAATCCCAGTATTCAGGACGGAACAATTCGATGGAGGCCATGCTGTCGTAACCGATATCCTTGAGCGTTTGGAATATCGCTTTCAAATCGATCGCGCCGTCCCCCGGCATTAAACGATGATTATCCCGCGCTGCGCCAACGGGAAGATCTTCTGAATCATCCAAATGGAATATGAATATCTTTCGTGCGTCGGCATTTTTCAGGTCTGCAAGCTGGGACCGCATGGAATGGAAATGGAAGCAGTCAAGCACGATGCCGACGTTATCTCTGTTTGCTGCCTTCACGATATCATATGCTTGGCCAAATGTGTTGACCGAGCAATTGGGATACCCAACAAATTCAAAAGCGAGCTTCATGCCCCGAGGCTCCGCGTAGTCCGCCATAATGTGAATAACGCGGACGGTTTCCTCGTGGATCTGAGCAATTGTTTTATTCCCTACGTCAAAAGTCGGCACGATGACGACCTTGTGGCAATCAATGGTATCGCCGATATCGCAGCAAAACTGCAATCCGTTCATGATATCCGCAAATCCGGCTTCATCGCGGAAATTGATAAACTCGAGCGCATTAAAAGCGTAAGGTTTGATGCGGTTATGATCGAAGAAGGCTTTGAGTTCAGATACGGTATGCCGGGTCAGATAATCCTTGAGCTTATCCAACCGGATTTCAATCAGATCATATCCGTAGTGTTCGCAGAAGGAGAGATCTGATTCCAGCGTAGAGTGTTTCATGGTGGTTGCCTGATTAAAACAGATTTTCATATGCATTCTCCTTGCATTTGTAATCGGGCAAGGCAAAAGGCGCTGCGGCGCCTTTTGCAATGTTCTGATTTTGTTTGGTCTTTATTTCTTTCGGGCGATCTTACGCATATCGAAAATAACTGCGACTACGATGATCACGCCCTTTATAATCTGCTGTAGATAGGGAGAAACACCGAGTATCAGCAGACCGTTGTTGATAACGCCCAGAACCAGAATACCGCCGATAACACCTGTGATTGTGCCGATACCGCCGGTATGCGAGATACCGCCGACCGTTGCCGCAGCGATAGCATCCAGCTCGTAGCTTAGACCCAGTGAGGAGATGCCCGAGGCGGAACGTGAAGTGACCATGACGCCTGCAACAGCGGCGGTCAGCGCTGACCAGGTGTAAATTGCTACGAGGTTACGTTCCACCTTAATACCTGCGGCACGGGCAGCGTCCTCATTGCCGCCGATTGCATATACGTTTTTGCCAAACCGGGTCTGATTGAGCATGACGTAAGCAATTACAGCGAAAAGCAAAAATACAGCGACAATATTGGGGATGAAGCCAAACACATTGCCCTGGCCTATGATGGTAAAATCCTGACGCAGCATGGGCACGGGATAAGCGTTGGTGTAAAGCTGCGCAACGCCGCGCGCGATAACCTGCGAACCGAGCGTCGCAATAAACGGCGGAATTTTCGTGTAAGCAATGAGCAAACCGTTGGCCAAACCAAACACTGTACCGATCGCCAGACCGAACAATACCGCTACCCACGCGGGAATATAGGTAAGGTTGGGGATAATCAGCGTAGGATAGGTAAGCTTTTGTACCAGCGAGGCGGCAAACACCGATGACACTGCCATAACGGAACCGAGAGAAAGGTCGATGCCTCGGGAGATAATACAGAATGCCACGCCAAATGCCAGCAGACCGCGGCTTGACTCAGAGGTTAGAATATTGATGATGTTCTTTGGCGTCATAAACATGGGGGAAGCCAAAGACAGTATGACTACCAATACAAACAGAATGACGAAAATGGTGTATTTGCTTATCAGCGCTTTGAATTTGTTATTATTAGCGGCGCGATCCATGATTGTCCCCTCCTAGCGTGATGCGGTATTTGTCGCATATTGCATAATTCGTTCCTGAGTGGCTTCCTTGCGATCAATAATGCCTGTCATCCTGCCTTCGTGCATAACCAACACGCGATCGGACATACCCAGTACCTCAGGCATTTCGGAAGACACCATGATGATAGCTTTGCCGTCGGCCGCCATCTGCGTAATCAGGGTGTGGATTTCGGCCTTCGCGCCTACGTCTATGCCGCGTGTCGGCTCATCTACCAGCAGGATATCGGGATTGGTGAGCAGCCAGCGCGCTACCAGCACCTTCTGCTGATTGCCGCCGGAAAGATCCTGTACGCGCACATCATTGCTGGATGTCTTGATTTTGAGCTTATTGACATATTCGTTTGTATCGGACTGCATTTTCCGCTTGTTGATCAAACGCAGCTTTGTGACATATTTTTTTAGATTGGCCACCACAATATTATCCCGAACGCTGGAGACGGGAATTATCCCTGTGCGGCGCCTGTCCTCTGTGATCATGGCGAGGCCATGCGCGGTAGCGTCAGCGGGGCTCTTGATATGGACTTCCTTGTCGTTGATAAAAATTCGGCCGCCTGTCTTTTTGCGCAGGCCGAACAGGGTCTCCATAAGCTCTGTGCGTCCGGCTCCCATCAGACCCGCAAATCCGAGTATTTCGCCTCGCCGCAGATCGAAGCTTACATCGGAGAATGCACTGCCGGCGCTCAGGTTTTCCACACGCATGACGACGTCCGATATTTCACATTCCACCTTGGGGTACATTTCATCCAGATTGCGGCCCACCATCATGCGGATTAATGTGTGGATATCCAGATTTTTCGCATAATCGGAGCCTACCATCATGCCATCACGGAAAACGGTGATCTCATCCGAAATCTGGAATATTTCTTCCATCTTGTGAGAGATATATATGATTGCAACGCCTTTCGCCTTCAGGTTGGCTATCATTTCAAAGAGCTGTTCAACCTCTCTGGTCGTCAAGGCAGAAGTTGGCTCATCCATGATAACGACGTCGCTGTTATAAGAAATGGCTTTGGCAATCTCCACCATTTGCATTTTCGCGACGGTAAGGTTTCCCATCTTTTCGTACGGGTCAATGGGAATGCCCAATTCTTTAAGGAGATTTGCTGCCTGCGTATACATGGCCTTATGGTTAATGAAAATTTTGCCGCGCGTTGGCTGCCGGCCTAAGTAAAGATTTTCCGCTACAGAGCGCTCGTTGACGGTGGAAAGTTCCTGATGGATCATTGCAATACCGTTTTTCGCGGCTTCAGATGGATCTTTAATCGTAACTTCCTTGCCGCGAAGCAGTATTTTGCCGCTGTTCATCTGATAAAGCCCGATCAGGCATTTCATCAGCGTTGACTTTCCCGCACCGTTTTCACCCATCAGAGCATGAACGGTGCCGGGGCGAAGACGAAAAGAAACATTCTTCAACGCCTGAACGCCGGGAAAGCTCTTGGATACGTCTAACATCTCGAGAATATATTCGCTCACTTTCGCGTGCACCTCCAACATTTGAAGTTCAGCCGCAAACCTGATTTGCACCGCTTACAACACTATATACGTTTTTGCCGAACGAAAGACCGTTGCTATTTATTGCGGATCTGACCCATACGAGCCAGATCCGCAACAGCAATGCTTGTTTGTTTTAATTGGCCTTACTTCATGTAGTTCGCTACGTTCTCAGCGGATACGGGCTCAAAGGGTACCCAGCCGAAGATATCGAAGCTTTCGCCCTTGGCGGCCTTGATGGCGTATTCCATAGCAACGCGGCCCTGTTCGGCAGCATTCTGGAATACGGTTGCGGCCATTTCACCGTTCTTTACAGATTCACAGGCCATATCCGTAGCATCGATACCGACAACGGGGATCTTCTTCAGATCAACGTTGGCAGCTTTGAGAGCTTCGATGCAGCCGAGAGCCATTTCGTCGTTGTTGCAGATAACAACGTCAAACGCTTCGCCGGTGCCGAGGATGGTCTGCATCTTATCCATGGCCTTGGAACGATCCCATTCAGCGGTGTCTTCAAATACCTTGTTGAGCGTGAAGCCGGCCTTCGTGAGTTCTTCCTTCACGGAACGGGTGCGCTCATTGGTGTTTTCAAGGCCCAACTGGCCCATGAACAAAACGTAATTGAGGGTCTTGTCAGCCTTGTCGGCAAAGAACTTCGCAAGGAATTCGGCCTGCATCTTGCCGGCGTCATATTCCTGAGATCCTACATAAGCGTACTTGTTCGCAACCAGAAGATCATCGGAGGGGCGGCGGTTGATGAAGATAATCGGGGTGTCGCCTGCCTCGGAAATGATGGTTTCTGCGGTGGAGGTGTCAACGAGGTTCACGATGATGGCATCATAGCCCTTGAGCGCGAACGTACGGACCTGTTCCTGCTGTTTCTGGGTGTCATTGTTGGCTTCCTGAGAGTCTACCGTGTAACCGGTGCCTTCAGCAGCCTTCAGAATGGCCTGCTCCAGGTTGGAGATAAACTGGTCACGTGCGTAGAGGCTAACGCCGATGGTCTTGGTTTCAGCCTTGGGCGCTTCCGTAGCGGCAGGTGCCTCTGTAGCTGCGGGCGCAGCAGGAGCAGCGGTTTCTGCAGGAGCGGCCGGGGCGGCAGGGGCTGTACATGCAACCATGGCAAATAACATGGCAACAGTCAGCAAGATTACCAAGAACTTTTTCATGAATGTATCCTCCTCATTTTATTTTCTGGACGTCGCCGTCCAAAGCAAAGTACGATGTGAACGTTTACATTTTTGTGGACACGTAAATAACAAGTTAAAATGCACAATAGTAGCAGGGAGTGCCGTTTAAATAAATCAGGAGAATTTATGCGACGGAATTAGTAAGTATTATTACTGTACACTTGTGATAAAAAATAAACGAATAAATAATTGCTTTGTTCTAATTTGGCTTAAGATATTCGAATAATAGCACACATGCAAGCGGATAGTCAATATGCAAAGATACACTGCAAATTCTTTTCAATGTGAAAGCCTTCATAATTAAATATGCAAAAATGAACTTGATATAGATTTTACATCTCCAGTGGGTTATATCATTGACAAACTGGATTCAACTATATATATTATATTCAGAAAAACGTTTTTCCTTGTTTCAAATGGGTTTTAATATCTAGTGATGTAAGAATATACTGTATAACTTTTGCAATACTGTCATTTTCCGAGGGTCGGTTGCGTTGACTATCCTTTTTCACATTTTTACAACGGGATTGTCTTTTTTTCGTTTCAAACGAATAAGAACTTCTTTTATACAATGCCAATATACCGGCTGTTATATAATTAAAACGAATATCTTCCCTCAATAAATTTAAAGGAGTGACGACTACAATGAAGTCAAAGACAGCATTTCTGTACAAACCACATGATCTTCGTGTTGAGGATGTTGAAATTCCTGTGCTCAGGGAAAATCAGGTGCTCGTAAAGATTGGCGCCTGTGGAATCTGCGGTTCTGATGTGGAATGTTTTGAAGGACATTCCAAGGAAGGCCGGTATGATTTGGGGCCGTATACTCCAGGTCATGAATGGGGAGGCCGTATAGCTGCAGTCGGTGCCGGTGTATCTACGCTTCATATTGGGGATAAGGTAACGGGCGACTGCGTTATGAAATGCGGCGTATGCCGGAACTGCAAGGATGGTCTTATGCCCTCTGCATGCCTGAATATGCGCGAAGCCGGTTTCAGACCGGATTCGCCGGGCGGTATGGGCGAGTATATGGTTATTGAAGAAGAGTACGTTCATAAGGTTCCGGATGACTGGACATATGCGGATGCTGCATGGGTGGAAACGTTCTCAATCGGATATTTTGGCATATGGGGCAACGGCGGATACATCGATGCTTCGGATATCGCCGTTATTATGGGTTGTGGGCCTGTTGGCGTATCTGCAGTCATGACGGCGAAAACCAGCGGAGCTACTGTAATTGTAGTGGAGCCGTTTGAGAAGCGCCGCGATATCGCGCTGCGTTACGGCGCGGATTACGTGCTTAATCCCAAGGAAGTGGATATAGTCAAAGAAATCGCAAGAATCACGGACGGCAGAATGGGTACGGTCGTCGTTGAGGCATCAGGAAATGACGCTGCCATCGCTTCGCTGTTCGAGGTTGCGGGGCATAGCGCCCGCGTGCGGCTAATCGGCCACTCCATCGGTAGGAAGGTTCCGGTTGAAATAGGCCGTACAATCTGGAGGACTCTGTCCATCAGCGGGTCTGGCGGCACGAAGGATTTTGCGCAAAGAACCATACGGTTTATGAGCGCTATTCGCAGCAAGTATGATTTCGCATCCCTTAACACGCATTATTTTTCATTCGAAAAACTGCATGAAGCATTTGATGTTGCCTGCAAACTCAAGGCAGACGCATTCAAGGTAATGCTCACATTCGATATCGATGGAAATTAAAGAGTTGGGATGGATTATGGCAGAGGACGGCAGCGTGCATACGCAAAACAGCGTTAGTATTAAGGATGTCGCCGCACGGGCGGGTGTATCGATCTCGACTGTTTCCAATGTGCTTAATGGAACAAAGGTGGTCAGCCCCGCCTTGCGCGACAGCGTCATGCTTGCCGCGAAAGAATTGCAGTATCAGGCAAATACCATAGCGCGAGGCCTGAAGAGCGGGAAGACGAACGCGCTGTGCGTTATTGTGCCCTCCATTGTCAGCGTTTTCTTTCCTAAGGTTTTGCATGGTATGCAGACGGCTGCATCGCAAAAAGGGTATTCTCTGAGCATTTATGAGACGGGGGAGGATATCTTGCGCGAGCAGGCGTACATTCACATGCTCAGGCGGCAATGGGCGGACGGCATACTGATCTCAACTTCCGCCAATAAGGATACTGATTCTGCCTATATGGATGAACTGAGGCACCTGCGAATTGGCGGCAAAAGAATACCAGTCGTTTTTTTTGAAGCTGCTCCGGCCGAGAATGTGGATGCCGTGATGGTGGATCATCGTGCCGCCTCCATGTCGGCGGTTTCGTATCTGATCGGGCTGGGGAGGCGTCATATTGCGCATATTGCGGCGCCAACTCGCTTCGCTATGGGGCGGGAGCGTTCTGAAGGGTATCAGCGTGCATTAACGGCAGCGGGTATGCCGATTATTCCGGAGTTCATTCGCGAAGGGGATTATACCCCCATGAGCGGATATGCGTGCATGCGTTCCTTCCTGGCAGACGAGATAAGGCCTGATGCCATATTCTGTGGCAACGATCAGATGGCGATAGGCGCTATCCGCGCAATACAGGAAGCGGGGCTGAAAATACCGGATGATATCGCCGTGATGGGGTTCGATAACAACTTTCCCGGCACTCTTATTCAGCCTTCACTCTCAACGGTATCCGTACCCAAACAGCGCATGGGCAGTGAAGCTGTTGAATTGTTATTATGGCGAATGCAGCAGGGCGACGATGCCCCGCCCCGTACCGTAACACTGGAAACAAACCTGATTATCCGACAGTCTACCGATAACAGCGCCGTGAGTATGTGGGATCTGGTCGGCTGGTAAATGAGTATTTTAAAACGTATTTTACGGAGGATATAGGATGAAAACTGTTAAACTTGGCATCGTTGGATTGGGAAGACTTGGACGAAATCACGCGGCAAATATTCACTACCGTATTCCAAATGCTGAATTAACGGCTATCTGCAGCGTTATTCCGCAGGAACTTGATCAGGTCGGGCAGGAAATGCAGCCAAAGTACAGGTATGCGGATTACAGGGAAATGTTTTTAAACAAAGAGCTCGACGGCGTGGTGATTGCCACGAATTCGCAGCTGCATTGCGAAATGGCCTGCGCCGCAGCGGAGCTCGGTGTTAAAAATGTTTACATGGAAAAGCCGCTTGGCATGACGATAGAAGAAATTGATCAAATTCGGACTGCAGTCGGAAACAGTGCCATACAAGTATTTCAGGTCGGCTACAACCGCAGGTTCGATGCCTCCTATCAGGCCCTAAAGAAGAAATTGGACGAAGGATTTATCGGCAAGCCCATACTGATCAAGATGATCAACCGTGATCCCGCTTCCATGGCGGAATTTATCATAAAATTCTCGCCTACTTCCGGCGGCCTAGTGTTTGATATGCTTACGCACGATTACGATGCAGCCCGGTGGTTTTTGAATTCCGACGCCAAGAAAGTCTATGGTTTAGGCGGCGTGTATGCTTATGAAGGACTTGCGGCTGTCAACGACATCGATAACTGCGGCATACTCTGCAAATTTGAAAACGGCGCAATGGGCTGGTTTGAAACCACGCGCAATTGTTCCTACGGATATCATGTGGAAACTGAGGTATTCGGTACCGATGGCTGTATCCGTGTTTGCGTTACGCCTACAAACGATCGGGTGCTGTATCTTGACAAAAACGGAATCAACCAAACCACAGTTAAGTGGTTCTACGAATATTGGGAACCTACCTTTACCGCTGAAATGCAGGATTTCGTCAGCGCAATCTTGGAAGGTCGTCCTCCTCTTGTCGGCCTGATAGATGGCTATAAGGCAGTTCAGTGGGCGTTTGCGGCGAAAAAGGCGGTGGATGAAGAAACGGTCGTTACTCTTTAATTCTAATAACTGAAAAAGCTGTCCCGGATAACGGGGCAGCTTTTTTCGTTATATATTCTGTTATGTTAAAGAAGCCAAAATCCCTGCTGCCCATCCGTATCCATGATCTGCAGGGCGGGTGTGCCGTCTGTGCTGGGCATATGCAGAGCCAGCGGCAGGGAAGGGGCAAACGCATACGCTCCGGGTAAAAAAGAATCCTCATCAATGACTCCCAGCGCGCAATACACAGGGGCACTGTGTGAATCTGATGAAAACGTTGCCAATTCACAATTCCAGATACCTTCATTCGCATGAATAGACGCTTCGACGCGCACATCGGGAGTGCTGGCCGCAAAGCGCAGTTCCAGCGGCTGAGAATTTTCAAAGAGATTTAACGCATTATGCTGTTCGCAGAGGCGTCGACGAATAGCATATAGCGCGTAGGGAGAACTGTCGCACGCTATAAAACGCCGACCGTTTTTACTGGCTACTGCGGCTGTCGTGCCGCTGCCAGAAAAAAGATCGGCAACCAGATCACCTTCCCGGGAGGAAGCAAGGAGTATGCGCTGCAGCAGCGCTTCCGGTTTTTGCGTTGCATATCCCGTTCTTTCAGGGTCGCGTTGGTGGAGGTGCTCAATATCCGTCCATACATCGCTGGGGTATACCGGTGAATCTTCGCGATAGGTATACAGCTTTCCTCCGGATCGTATGGAATAGCATACTTTGCCCTGGCCGTCGATATAGCGCTTCATATGGTTGCGCCGTTCGGGTCCCCTTGGGATACCAATCGCCTCAATATTGAAATAGACCGATTTGCTCTTGCGGTAAAACAGTATCACGTCGTGTTTGCGGGAGAAATGCGCGGTGCTCCTTCCCCCGGATTGGTAGGCCCATATGATTTCATTCATCAGGTTGCCTGCACCAAACACTTTATCGAGCATTATTCGCAGCGGAGCCGCCATACGGTAATCCACATGAAGATAAAGAGAGCCGCTTGGAGCAAGGAGCTCATGGCAGCCCTCTAATATAGTACGCATCATGGAAAGATAGTTCTCTTTTGTCATCACATCCGAATAAGCGGTTCGCTGTATCGTCTTGCCGCCTAAACGCATGCGAAAAAGTTCTCCTGTGCCAAAAGGGGGGTCTAAATAGATCAACTGCACCTTGCCTGCGTATTCGTTTAGCAAATCGGGCAGGCAATCCTCGGTATACCCTGACATAAACAGGCCGGGGCCGCCAATAGAGTGCAATTCGCGGGTACAAGAAACAGCTTTTGGCATAATAGTACCCCCATTTTCGTTTGGCTTTATTCTTGCTGTGTATTATGATGACCGGCCGTCAGTATATGCTTTTCCATACGGCTTTTCGCAAGATCAGCATCGTGTGCTTCCAAGGCGGAAAAAATCCCCTTGTGTTCTTCGAGCGATTTTGGAACGCGGGCTGGCGACATGAGCGAGCTTTGCCGTGCGTGCTGTGCGTTCTGATGCAAATTGAGAAGTATGTGCTTGAGCGTACGGCTGTTGCTTGCGGAAAAAATGATTTCATGGAATTCCGAATCCAGCCGGGCAAGATTTACCGAGTCATTGCGCCGGGTATACAGTTCCATGAGTTCTACGATTTCGGCAAGCTGGTTGAGCTGTTCCTGCTTAATGCGCTGCGCTGCCCAGTATGCAGCGAGACCTTCCAAATGATGTCGAATAGTGAATATATCGTCGATGTCTTCCTGGGAAATTCCCTTCACCCTGACGCCCCGGTTGGGTATGGCTTCGGCCAGATCTTCCAATTCCAGCTGTTTGAGCGCTTCTCGGATTGGGGTACGGCTGACGCCGAGTTCCTCGGCTAATTTTGTTTCCACAAGGTAATCGCCGGATTGATAACGTCCTTCGATAATGCCGTCACGCACATAACGAAAAACCTTTGTTGTCAAAGAAACGTTATCACGGGAGTCCAACAGATTAGACATAATTGTCCTTCTTTCAACAAAATTCGGCTGACGCCAAGAAAAGGGCAACATCTTTGTTTCAATCTTAGGCAGAAATATACTGCTTTGATTAGATTGTATCTCAGTTGAACAAAAAGCACAATAAAAACATGTATACAAGGGTACAATTCCGCAATGCCCATTTTCATTTCAGATGATAAAAAAACATTCTGAAACAGTTTCCCCATACATACATTGTGATCAAAGGGGGACATGCTGCAAATGGAAAACCGTTTTAGGCTACAGAAGGCGATGTGGAAACAGGATCTGCTTCCCTTAATGCCGGCAAAACTGCAGGATCTGCTGCAGCCGATTGAAGAAGATATTCCGATTGAAGAAATCCGCATACGCGCAGGGCAGCCATTGCAGATATGCTGCGGCGGCTTTGAACGTATGCTGTATGCGCCAGGAAAACGGCCTGCGGCGCAAATAGAGGATTGCGCACTGATTGTTGAACGCGCCTGTGAACATTCCATATATGCCTGGGAAGAAGAACTAAGATCCGGTTTTATTACTCTGCCCGGCGGTTACAGGCTGGGTTTATGCGGAAAAGCGGTACGGGACGGGGAAAAAATCGGCCGGCTTACCGATATTACCTCCATCAACATTCGCATTGCGCGGGCTTGCGTTGGCGCAGCGGACGCCTTGCTTGCGCGCATACTGCGCATGGATGGGACGCCTTATCCAACGCTCGTTATATCTCCCCCCGGCTGCGGAAAGACGACAATTCTGCGTGATCTAACGAGGCAATTATCAGGCGGCTTGAACGGCGCGCGGCCAATGCGCGTTTGTGTTGTGGATGAACGCATGGAGATAGCAGGATGTGTTCGCGGCGCTGCGCAGCACGAACTGGGGCCGCGTACCGATGTGCTTTCAGGGTGTGCAAAGCGCGATGGAATACGGCTAGCTGTGCGCGTGCTTTCACCGGACGTGATCATTACCGATGAGCTAGGTTCCAAAGAAGACGCGGATGCCGTGCAGGAGGCGGCATATTGCGGCGTGGTTACCATCGCAAGTGCGCATGTGACGGATGTTGAATCGCTGTATCGCCGGACTGTACTCATGGAGCTTATGTACAGCGGCGCATTTGAGCGGCTGGTATTGCTGGGAAGGGATGGCGGCCGTGCAGGTCGTTTGATTGGAGTTTGGGATTCATCAATGCGGCAGATCGCCGATCAGGGGAGGGGATTGCGTTGCTTAGAGCGTTCGCCATGCTGATTGTGTTTTTTGGGTGCGCTTATCTGGGAGCGCGCGCATCTTCGGGCATGCGTTTAAGAAGAGATACGCTGCGCGCCATGATCGGCTGTATCAGCAGATTATCTATATGGATGGAATACGCCCAGGAACCTCTCGCAACTCTTTCAAGAAGAGCAAAGACGGAAGAAACAGCGATATTCTGGGATGCGTTTGCAAAAGAACTCAAAAGTATGGCTGATGTGCCCCTTGCCTGGCAGCAGGCCATGGAACTTGCGCGCTCGGAGGATGCCGGGTTTGCCTCTTTGGAAAAGGGTGAGCTTGATGCGCTGTACGAATACGCACAGGAACTGGGCAGGAGTGATGGCAAAAACCAGGCGAAAAATTCTGCGTTTTTGCAGAAGAGACTGGAAGAATTATGCGAGCAGGCGCAGGCGGCATACGGAAGTAAAGGGCGTATGTACCGTTCCGTCGGCATACTGACGGGACTTGCCGCAGCGATACTGTTGTGGTGATAAGGGAAGGGGATTGGACGTATGAACGTAGATATGCTTTTTAAAATCGCGGGTGTCGGTATATTGGTCGCGGTCATCACCCAACTGCTCAAGCAGAGCGGTCGGGATGAAATGGCGACCATCGCCGCAATCGTCGGGCTGGTAATCGGTCTGTTGATGATGCTGGATCTGGTGGGAGATTTGTTCGACAGCGTACGTCAGGTATTCCAGCTGTACTGAGGAGGTCCCCGTTATGGCAGTATTTCAGATTGCGGCGTTTGGGCTGCTTGCTGCGTCCATCGTCGTACTTGTGCGGGCATATCGTCCCGAAATGGCGCTGCAGATCAGCATTGTGGCAGGATTGCTGCTGCTGCTGTACATTGTTGCGCAGGTGAGCGGCATACTGACAAGTCTGCAGGCGATATCCGAAAAATATGGGGTTAACAGCGCTTATATCGGGATTCTCATAAAAATCATCGGCATTGCCTATATCGCGCAGTTTGCGGGAGAAATCTGTAAAGACGCGGGCGAGTCTGCAATGGCATCCAAGGTGGAGCTGGGAGGGCGCATTATGATACTTGCCGCCGCGCTGCCTGCTGCCGTCACGCTGCTAGATATGGTAGCGGCGCTACTTCCGCGGAGTACGCCATGAAAGCCAAACGGGCATTTGCCGCCGCAATGCTTTGCCTGCTGCTCATAATCCCGCTGCGCGCCATGGCGGAAGTTCCCCTCGAAATTCGTGAAGGCGTGCAGGACGCTTTAGACGACGCAAAGCTGCAGGAATGGGATCAGATGTTTTCCTCACTGCCCAATGAGGTTCGCACATTGTGGGGCGGCGGAGACATGAGCTCGTTCGTCAGCGGATATGCGCTTGGAGAGAACGGGTTTTGGGGACAGACAATGCAGCAGGGCCTCACAGAAATATTTAAAAGCATGCTGCCCCAAATACTGCCCACGCTGCTTAGCCTGTTTGCCGTAGCGCTGCTCAGCGGTTTCTTGCGGGCAATGAGTGAAGCGGGTATGAGCGGACTCAATGATATAGCGGGTTTGGTGTGCCAGTGTTTTGCGATAGGTATTGCATTGAATGAGTTTCTCTCGCTTGCGGTGCTGGCAAGGGAGAGCATAGAAAAAACCACCGCGTTTATTGAACTTGCTTTCCCGGCCCTTCTGACGTTGCTGACTGCGGCGGGGGGCATAGCATCCGCCGGCATATTCCAGCCGGCGATGGCCATGCTCTCAAGCGGCGTTTCCGTAGCGCTGCAGGGCGTCGTTCTGCCGGTGATACTGACCGGCGGCGTGATGGGTGTGTTGAACAATATTACGGGCCGCGTACAGCTCGGGCAGTTCTTTAACCTGAGCAAGACTGCTGCGAAGTGGATCATTGGCTTCCTGTTTATGCTGTACTTTGGCGTGACTTCGCTGCAGGGCATGACGGCGGCTTCGTTTGACGGAATATCCATACGCACGGCAAAATTTGCTTTGGATAAGCTCGTCCCCATCGTCGGCGGCATGGTATCCGGCACGGTGGATACCATGCTCGGATGTGCGATGCTCGTAAAAAACGCCGCAGGTGTCACGGCGATACTTATCGCCTTTGGAATCGTATGTATGCCGCTGCTGCGTATTGCGGCCGGCATGCTGACATTCCGGTTTGCCGCGGCTGTCTGTGAACCGGTAGCTGATCCGCGTCTTCCCAAGATGCTCGCAGCGCTGGCGGATATATTGACCTACTTGTTTGCCGCGGCCGTAACGCTGTCCGTGATGTTTGTGATAACCGTAGGGCTCATCATGAGTGCGGGCAATGTGGCTGTATTGGGAGGCTGATATGCTTTCTTCGCTGTATTCCGTCACGATGTTTACAGCTGCAATGGCGGTATTGTGCGCGCTGTTGGAGACCATGATCCCGCAGGGGCGATTAAAAAGCACAGTATTGCTTGCAATCGGCATCGTATTCCTGCTTGCGCTTGCCGCTCCTATATCCGACCTTCTCAAACAGGAGCCAGTCTCATTCGAAACGGGGGTAACGCAAGATATGCAGGGGTTGCAGCAATCGCCCACCTATGAAGGCTTACTCAGAGGATATTACGAAGACAGCGTAGCCCAGAAGCAATAATCGGATGTGACTGCGGGAGGGATGTCTCAAATGGATACGAAAAAAAAAGGCAAAGCCGCGAGCGGCGGGTTGATAGCAAAGATTGCCGATAGGCTTAAGGCGGATAAACGGTTGGAATTTGTGGTGTATGCAGGGATTGCTCTGCTGATACTCGCGCTTTATATTTCAACACTGCTGCCCCAAAATCCCGCTGCACAGACGAATACTTCAACCGCCCAGGATGGTGAGACGATGCGCAGCGAACAGGAGCTGGAGAACCGGCTGCAAACCGTACTTTCGAGCATACGCGGCGCAGGCCGCGTGGAGGTGATGATTACTTATGAAACAGGACCGGAACTCGTTACCGCCATGAGCAAGGATACCAATTCCAACAAATCGCAAAGCGTGGATGAAGGCAAGCAGAGCTCAACAGAGCAGCAGACAGAATCCCAGAAGCCGGCCACGGTATCCGGCAGCGGCGGAACAGAACCCATCGTGCTTACCGAAAAACAGCCCGCGGTTCGAGGGGTAATTGTGGTGGCGGAGGGGGCAGCTAATATAGCGGTTCGAATGGATCTGCAGCTTGCGGTGCAGACGGTACTTAATGTACCGCTGTCCAGCATAGAAGTGTTTGAATTAGGTTCTTCGCAAACAGAACCATAAAGGGAAAGGGGAATTGTCATGAAGAAGTATGGCATATTGATCGGATTATTGGTGCTGCTGGTGGTAGCGGTGTATGTGAATGTGCGTATCAACAAGGCTACTCCCACAAATCCGAAGCCTACGATGACCATAAAGGCGGCGGATAAGGCGGCGTCCGCGGACGCGGAAGCATATTTCGAAACCTATCGGACGGACAGACAGAGTCAGCGCGATATGGAGCTTTCCTACCTTGAAACGATCATCACAAATGAAGAAACAGATGCTGAAACGCTTGCCGACGCGCAGCAGCAGAAACTGGCCATAGTAGACGGCATGGAAAAGGAATTCACGATTGAAAGCCTGCTCAAAGCCAAAGGATTTGAGGATGCTGCGGTTATGGTACATAACGGCTCCGTAAATGTTGTCATCAAAGCGGATACACTAAGCGCCCAGCAGGTTGCACAGGTGCTGGATATTGTCTGCCGAGAGACGGGCGAAGAAGCTGAAAATGTGAAGGTAACCACCGCAAAGGGCTGATTTTGGGGAAAGGTAACGCATTTTCACCTTTTTCCCAAGGCTTTGTTTGCATTGCCTTCATGATCTGGTATAATAGGAACATCTATTTAGAGATAACGCGATGCCAGTGTGCATTTGGATAGGAGGATCGCTATATGGGCAATAATTACGAATTGACCCCGGATGTTAAAAGCAACGACGGTGGCAAAATCGTATTCGCAACGGATGTTATTGCCACCATCGCGGCGCTTGCGGCTGCAGATGTAAAGGGTGTTGCCGGTATGAGCGGCGGCATGGTGGAAGGCTTTACGGAAATGCTCGGCCGGAAAAACCTCACAAAAGGCGTAAAAGTTGAGGTCGGTACGGAAGAAGCAGCCGTGGATGCGAGTGTAATCGTTCAGTACGGCTTTCGTATTCAGGAAGTCTGCACGGAAGTTCAGCGAGCAATTAAAAATGCAGTCGAAACCATGACAGGCCTAAGGGTTGTGGAAGTCAACGTATATGTGCAGGCGGTCAGCTTTGACGCTGCAGAACCTGTTCCGGAAATAAAAAAGGAAAAGCCGGAAAAGGAAGCAAAACCCGTTGAACCGCAGCGCTTAAAGTAGTGTTTTTCACCAATGGGTTGGGAAAGCTTCAAAAAGGCGCCGCCGGCGCCTTTTTGGGATGTATGGATATACTTGAATAGGACTCTATTGCGAAAGAAACGCGTGTACTATCGCGGGAGAAGAGGTTTACATGAAAGCGAAACTGTTTGACAGGATATTGCTTGCATTGCTGCTCATAGTAACTACGGCGCTGTCGCTGCTGGCAATAGTGTTGGCGGCCCGCGTGCTGCCGCTTGAAAACATACAGTACTTCTCCGCCATGATGTACGAGGGTGTAAACAACGCCATCATACTTGCCGGGTCGGGTCTGGTGCTGTTCATTGTGTCCGTCCGTCTGATGTTTGCGGGAAGCAAGAAAAAGGAAGTACTGCCGACATCGACGCTGGTGCAGGCCACCGAACTGGGCGCGGCATTTATTACTATTTCCGCGATCGACTCCATGGTGCAGAAGCATTGCCGTGCAAACAACCGTATTCGCAACGTCATCAGCAATGTGCGTCCCGTGCGTGACGGGGGCGTGACAATCAGTGTGCGCCTAGCGCTTATGCCGGATACGGATATTCCGGTGCTTACGGCAGAACTGCAGAAGTCGCTCAAAGAATATGTCGAGAAGAATTCAGGCATCAACGTACGCGAAGTAGGAATACTCGTTGAAGATACCTCGAGTAATCCGAGAAGCCGCGTTGACTGAAGAACGGAGTGTTGAGCTTTGCCGGATTGGAAATTGCAGTTTAGATCATATGTGACGCAGCACAAGTGGACGGTATTTCTGGTATTAGCCGGCCTGATTATTACCGTATTGATATTTACGATTAATTTCTGGCGCACGCTGTTGCTTTGCCTGATTGTTGGCGTGTGCTTTTTTGTGGGCAGCCTAATGGACAAGGGCGGATGGGAACTGGTGAAATCCTTCCTGGATCGCGTATTGCCCAAACGATGAAGGTATAATCCGGGGAGGAAGTTCCTGCTTATGAGCAGAAAGATAGCGCGCGAAGTAGCCATGAAACTGATATTTGCCCGTATGCTGGGCGGCGAGAACGATTATCGCTGCATATTGGAGCAAACGGGAATCGAAGGGGAACCACCGCAAGAGGATATAGATTTTGCGGATAGCCTGGTTGCCGGCATTGAAGAGAAAAAAGAAGAAATCGATGATATGATTGCGCAGAGCGCCATCGGGTGGACGATCAGCCGTATGCCCAACGTGGATCTTTGCATACTGCGCATTGCTCTTTATGAAATGATGCATCGTGAGGATATACCGCACAGTGTATCCATCAACGAAGCTGTGGAGCTTGCCAAAAGATTTGCGGGGGACAAGTCCCCTGCATATATCAACGGCATTCTTGGCACGCTTTCCAAACAAATTGAAGGAATTCCCGTGGAATAACAGGTTTACGCTGAACTTTAGATCCGGGATTGAACGATTATGCAAGCATCGTCTTACGGCGATGCTTCACGTGTTTGTATGCAGATGCTTGCAAACGGTTTTCGAAATTACACCTGAATTGCCTATGCTTGCGATGTTATCAGGAGAATGTCATGGTGGAAAGGTCCTTAACTGTTACACAGCTGAATGAATATGTCGGCACGCTGCTCGGCAGCGATCCTTTGCTGCGCAATCTCAAGGTGCAAGGCGAGCTTTCCGGATTTAAGAGGCATACGACAGGTCATCTGTATTTTTCTCTGAAGGATGAAAATGCGGTGGTGCGCTGTGTTATGTTCCGCTCCGCCGCGCAGTCACTTGAGTTTATTCCGCAGGATGGCATGCGCGTGCAGGCGGGCGGATACGCTGCGCTATATACACGAGACGGTCAGTTTCAGCTTTATGTGCAATCCATGCAGAAGGATGGAGAAGGCGAGCTTTACCGCCGGTTTTTATTGCTCAAAACAAAGCTCGAAGCTCTCGGTTACTTTGATCAGACCCACAAGCGCGCCATTCCGTTTTTGCCTTCCTGTGTCGGTATTGTAACATCCGCTACCGGTGCGGCGCTGCAGGATATTCTGCAGATCATTCGAAGGCGTTTTCCTCGTATGGATGTGCAGATCTGTCCTGTATTGGTGCAGGGCGCTGGCGCGGCGGAAGATATTGCGGCGGGAATTCGCCATATGAACAGGCATAGCCGCGCTTCTGTGCTGATCGTCGCGCGAGGCGGCGGCAGCATGGAGGATTTATGGGCATTCAATGAACCAGCGGTCGCAAAAGCGATATTTGAAAGTCGAATACCCGTCGTCAGCGCAGTAGGACATGAGACGGATTTTACCATTGCGGATTTTACGGCGGATCTGAGGGCGCCGACGCCTTCTGCCGCAGCAGAACTATGCGTTCCGGAATACGCCGCGCTGCTTCAGCACACGGATGAACTGGTTTCCGAACGGCTGCCAAGAGCGTTGATGCATAGTATATCCGTGAAACGCGACAGGCTGCATTTATTGCTGCGCGCGCGGGGGTTTTCGGCCGCGGAGCATAAAGCTTTGATGAAACGGCAGATACTAGAAAACAACATGAAAAGGCTGCGCATGAACGCATTTGCTGCCATGCAGGAAAAACGGGCGGCAGCACAGGGCATGCTGCACAGGTTGCTGCCGCTGTCGCCTGACTCAGCACTCCAAAGAGGATTTGCCATCATCAGCGACAGTGCCGGGCGGGTAGTATCATCAGTGACCGGATTTTCAGAGAACATGCAAGTCATGCTGCGTATGCGTGACGGATCAGCCCATGCACGCATTGAGGACATCACAGAAAACGCGTCACAGGCAGGTGATTAAATTGGAAGAGAAAAAAACATTCGAAGCCTCCATGGAGGAACTGGAAAGCATCGTCCAAAAACTAGAATCCGGCAACATTCCTTTGAACGAAATGGTCGCGCTGTATGAGCGCGGCGCAGCGTTGGGCAAGCACTGCATGGCCATGCTGGATGAATACCAGGGCAGGCTGGAAACGTTGGAACGCGGCGTAAACCCGGAGGAAAACGTATGACGTTTTCTGAACAGCAAAGCCGGTATATTGCCGTAATCGAGCCCGCGCTGCAGGCGTATCTAAAAGAAAATGAAATCCCTGCCTTACTGCAGGAAAGCATGTCGTACAGCGTATTTGCGGGAGGAAAGCGACTGCGCCCGTGCCTTACGCTTGCGGCCTGTGAGATGCTGGACGGCAGAGTGGCAGATGCGCTTCCGTATGCCTGCGCGTTGGAGTTCATACACACCTATTCCCTGATCCACGACGATCTGCCTGGCATGGATAACGATGATTACCGACGTGGGCGTCCTACCAGCCATAAGGTTTTCGGAGAAGGACAAGCCATATTGGCTGGGGACGGGCTGCTCTCCTATGCGGTTGAAATTATGCTGGAGACTGCAGTCAGCAGCAAAAAAACGGGTCATTTGCAAGCGGCAATGGCAATAGCCAACGGTGCCGGTGCGCGGGGGATGGTTGCGGGGCAGTGCCTTGATTTGCAGCAGGAAGGCAAACGCGTACCGGATGAGGCGATGCTCCATAGAATCCATCGGGGAAAGACAGCGGCGATGCTGGTTGCGGCTGTTTTAGTTGGTGCATACTGTGCTGACGCGCAGGAATGTGAGATTGCGGCTCTTCGTGAATTTGGGGAGCAATACGGCCTGTTATTTCAGATCACGGACGATATTTTGGATGTTACCGGCAGCGCTGAAGATCTTGGCAAAAGCACAGGCAAGGACGAACGCGAGGGCAAGCTGACTTTCCCATTTGTTTACGGGCTGTCGGGAGCGCAGGCCCGAGCGGATATTGCGGCGCAAGCTGCGATTGCGGTGCTGCGGCCATTTGGTAAAAATGCGCAGTATTTTCACTCGCTCGTTGAATATACGCTTACACGCAGGCACTAAGCGTTAAAAACAACAGTACGTTTTACATTTATTGGCCATAACGTTTAAGTTTCTTTCAAGAAATGCCGATTATATGGGCAGATGAACGGATTCAACGTCTGGCAAAGGAGTGAGAAAATATGTCGCTGGAAATCCATAACTCATCCGTGGGTGATATTCGGGGTATAAACGCCGTAGCGAATTCCAGACAGAATTCTTCTGTTGCGTCGGGTAAGGAAGAAGAAGCATACTCTGTAAGTAAATCCGGAAATAACCCCAGTCAGTTTGAGGTGGACTATGACAAAATAAGGTCACTGAAAGCCGATTACAGAAAAGGTTACAGCGCGTTCCGACATATGGTGACTACGCTGCTGCACAAGCAGGGCCAAAAATCCCAGGATATATTGAAAAAGATTTTCGGGGAAAACGGGAATTTTGAAAATGTCACGGATCTTGGGAAAGTGATGGCTTCTCTGGACGTGGATGATGAAACGCGTGCTGAGGCGGCGTCACTCATCGGCGAAGACGGCGATTTGGGCGTAAACCAGGTCTCAAAAAACATACTGGACTTCGCAAAAGCAGCCAGCGGCGGAGATCCATCAAAAATTGAAGAATTAAAGCAGGCTTTTCTAAAAGGCCTTTCAGAAGCGGAACATGTTTGGGGCGGTTCATTGCCGCAAATCAGTTACCAGACTAAAGAAGCTGTGCTCAAAGGGTTTGAAGAATGGGAGAATTCAAATACAGCCAAAGGTTAGATCAAACAGCAGTAGCATTTGAAAGTGCCAACGCGGCACTTTCTTTTTTTTACATTTTATATGGTTCAATCCAGTTGTGACAGCAACTTCTTTGATAACGATGCATACGAGAAGACATACTATTTGCATACGGCTTTGTGCATTGCACCGGCCTTGACATAGAGTCCAATCCGTCGGAAAGGAGTGAACTGTATGCGGACACTGACACTTGGCCTGGGCGTTGGCATGGTCGCGGGCGCGACTTTGGCGGCGGCTGCGATTAACACTATGTACCCTGATGTTTCAAAGCGAATGCTGCGCGACGGCAGACGCGCTGTACGCAGCACAAGGCGCACCCTTAATAATTTCATGGGATAGTGCGCAGCAAACGGTCCGCCTGTGTGCGGGCCGTTTCTTCATTTGAAAAACTGTTTAATATAGGATATAATAACCACAGTACAGGGGGTGGTGGGAATGAACGACAACACAAGCGGGACAATGCAGTTTCAGCTTCCGAGGGACAGGCGTGCCGCGAATGAAATCATTATGACGGTATTCAGCGCTATGAAGGAAAAGGGGTATGACCCCGTTAACCAAATCGTTGGATACCTACTTTCTGGTGATCCCACCTATATCACGAGTTATAACAACGCGCGGTATTTGATACGCCGCTTGGATCGGGACGAGCTGGTGGAAGAACTGGTTCGTTACTACGTGGAAAGCAACGCTTCGGCAGAGTAGTGAATTGAAGCATTCCATATTGGGCAACACAGGAATATCGGTGTCTCGCCTGTGCCTTGGAACATTGACTATGGGACCGCTGCAAAGAAACCTGCCCCTTGTACAAGGGGTGGGTCTTTTGGAATCTGCGTTTTCTCTGGGCGTAAATTTTTTGGATACTGCAGAAATTTATGGCACTTATCCTTATGTGAAGGAAGCACTGCGCATCAAACCGGATGCTGTCGTATGTACGAAATCCTATTCTTATGATACTCCAACAGCAGAAGCCAGCTTTCGCACCGCAGTGGAAGGGTTGGGGCGCGAGTATTTGGATGTATTTCTTCTACATGAGCAGGAGAGCATGCATACCATTCGCGGACACTGGCAGGCGATTGAGTACTTTCTCAAAAAAAAGCGGGAAGGGTATATCGGCGCTCTGGGCATTTCCACACATTATATAGCGGGTGTGGAAGGCGCGAACCGGTATCCGGAACTGGACATCATTTTTCCGCTGATCAACCAAACCGGCATAGGCATCGCAGATGGTTCTGCGGCACGGATGCTTGAGAAGATTGAGCAGGCGCATGAACTTGGAAAAGGCGTGATTGCCATGAAGCCGCTTGGCGGCGGGCATCTAATCAACGACCGGCGTGCCGCGCTGGATTTTATTCTGGAGCAGCCATGCATCCATACCATCGCCATAGGCATTCAAAGCGAAGCCGAGCTTCGTTATAATTGCGCTGTGTTTTCAGGCGAAGAGCCAGACGAGGAACTCATCAATAAAATCGACTCGCAGCAGCGGCAGCTGCTGATACATGATTGGTGTACCGGCTGCGGTTCGTGCGTGCAGCGATGCAAAAACCACGCGCTTTCGATTAATGATGGAAAATCTGTCGTGGATGCGGAGAAATGCGCACTTTGCGGTTACTGTGCGGCGGTATGCCCGCAGTTTTGTATTAAAGTAATTTAAAGGCGGGAAACTCAATGCAGCGGATACTTGCGTTGGATGTGGGGGATAAACGAATTGGGATTGCAGTGAGCGATCCTTTGGGATATACTGCCCAAGGGCTTGAAACATATACGCGGCAGGGTGATATTGAAAAAGACGTCGGTCATATCCTTGCAATAGCGGCCAGATACAAGCCGGTGCGGCTGTTGTTTGGGATGCCCCGCAATATGGACGGCAGTTATGGGTTCCAGAGCGAAAAAGTGCGCGCATTTGCGGATGCGGTGCTTTCGAACTGGGACGGCGAATATGACTTTTATGATGAACGGTTAACGACTGCTGCTGCGGAGCGCATGCTCATCGATGCGGACGTCAGTCGTGAAAAGCGCCGCAAGGTAATCGATAAAGTGGCGGCTGTCGTGATATTACAGGGATATCTGGAAACTCAGTATTAACGTCAAGGAGGCGCAGCATGGAAGATAAGCAGAAAAAGAGTATTGTGGACGAGGAAAGCGCAGAGGAAGTTACGCTGTTGGATGAGAACGGAAAAGAAGTCAAGTTTGACCACCTGTTGACTTTCTTTCATGAAAATGAGAAATATATCGCACTGATGCCTCTTGATGAGGTTGAGAATGTCGATGAAGACGAAGTGGTTTTGCTGCATGTCGTCACCAAAAATGGTGAGGATGTTTATGAAACCATAGAAAACGAAATACTGCTCGACGAAGTATTTGAAACTTTCCTGGAATTGTTTGAGGAAATGGTGGAGCAGGAGGATTAATTGCAGCGTATTGTCGGGATAGATTCGGGAAGCATTGCGGAAGAACTGGGGATTCAGGCC
This sequence comes from uncultured Oscillospiraceae bacterium, assembly GCA_964440115.1. Taxonomy (GTDB): domain Bacteria; phylum Bacillota; class Clostridia; order Christensenellales; family CAG-138; genus JAEWWD01. Next base: position 161,422 of record CAYTPV010000009.1, read on the forward strand.
GGGGATTCGTTGCTATCCATTGACGGGAAACCGGTGTTGGACGTCGTGGATTATCAATTCCTATGTGCCGAGGAACGGCTGACTCTTGTTTTTTCTCGCGGTGATGGCGAACAGTATGAAGCTGTGGTGGAAAAGGATGCGTATGAGCCTCTTGGTCTGCAATTCGAAAGCGGCCTCATGAGCACTGTCCGCGCCTGCAAGAACCACTGCTTATTCTGCTTTATCGATCAAATGCCCAAAGGCGGGCGTTCAACGCTGCAATTTAAGGATGATGACTGGCGTATGTCCTTCATCATGGGCAACTATATTACGCTGACGAATGTTGATGAGGCTGAATTTCAGCGTATACTCGACAGACGCGTCAGCCCGCTGTTTATTTCTGTACATGCGACTGACCCTGCCGTTCGAGTGAAAATGATGCGCAATCCCAGCGCGGGATTGCTGCCTGAACGGCTTGCAAAGCTGCGCGACGCCAACCTGCGTTTTCATTGCCAAATCGTCTGCTGCCCCGGCATCAATGACGGAGAGGTTCTCGACAAAACGCTTCAGGATCTTGCCGCGTTCATGCCTGCGGCGCAATCCGTTGCGGTTGTGCCGGTGGGGCTAACGAAGTATCGGGACGAATTATCCCCCTTGCGAATATTTACGCAGGAGGAAGCCAAACGTGTACTGCTGCAGATACGGGCGTTTGCGGATATCTGCAAGCGCAAAGCGAAAACCGCTTTTGTGTTTGCCGCGGATGAACTGATACTGGCGGCGGGAGAAGAACTGCCTAAGTACGAGGAATACGAAGACTTTCCTCAAATTGAAAACGGGGTCGGCCTTTTGCGCCTGTTCGAGCATGAATTTCTTGAAGAATTGGCCGAACAGCGGCCCTTGAAAAAGAGATTTGCTTTCGACGCAGCCGGCGGCATGCTTGCGCACGCATTCATGAAAGAGCTGTATACCAAGCTCGGACGATATGGCGTTGACTGCGAACCTCATGCGATACGCAACGATTACTTTGGACCAACCATCACTGTAGGCGGACTTATTACGGGGCAGGATCTGCTTGCGCAGCTAAAGGGCAGACTGAAAACGAAATTCCTGTTGCTGCCGCACAATATGCTGCGCGAGGGTGAAGATGTTTTCCTCGATGGCATGACGGCGGAAGAACTGGCAAAAGCCCTTGGCATTCGCGTTGTTCCGGTGCGTGGCGGCGGGGATGATTGGATACGTACGATATTTGAGCTCGCAGAAAACTGCGCTCGCTGAAATACATATGAAAAAGCTTACGGCCCGGAATGAACTTCGGGCGGGGAGGATCGGATATGAGTAAGCCGCTTGTAGCGGTAGTGGGACGGCCGAATGTCGGTAAATCCACATTTTTCAACCGCATTATAGGCAGGCGCCTTGCCATTGTGGAGGATACACCCGGGGTAACGCGGGATCGGATCTACGGTGAGGCAACCTGGCTGACGCATGCTTTTACGCTCATCGATACCGGCGGTATTGAGCCTGCGCGTGAAGATATCATCAGTGTTCAAATGCGCAGGCAGGCGGAGCTCGCTATAGAAACCGCTGATGTCATCATATTTTTAGTAGATGGCCGCGAGGGAATGACGGCTTCCGATATGGAAGTCGCCGAAATGCTGCGCCGCTCTAAAAAGCCGGTGGTGCTGGCTGTCAATAAAGTGGACGCTCCAAAGTTCGAAGAAAGCGCTTATGAGTTTTACTCGCTGGGGTTGGGGACTCCGTTTACCATATCCGCCGCACAGGGACTAGGCCTTGGAGATCTCCTCGACGAAGTCGTGAAGGACTTTTTGCCGCAGGAAGAGGAAGAAGCGGATACGGGCATCACCAATATTGCCGTGGTCGGCAAACCCAATGTGGGGAAATCCAGCCTCGTCAACGCGCTGTTGGGGGATGAGCGGAGCATCGTCAGCGATATACCCGGAACAACGCGCGATGCCATTGATACGCCATTTACGCACCACGGAAAAGAGTATATACTGGTGGATACCGCAGGTATTCGCAGAAAACGCGCCATTGAAGACGAAAGCATTGAACGGTACAGCGTCATACGCAGTCTTGCCGCAATTCGCAGAGCCGACGTGGTACTGATCGTGGTCGACGCGGAACAGGGATTATCCGAGCAGGATGTACGCATAGCCGGTTATGTGCACGAGGAAGGCAAAGCCAGCGTGCTCGTTGTGAACAAATGGGATGTCATAGAAAAAGACACCTATACGATGGAAAAATTCAAAAAAGATATCACATCGGACCTTGCGTTTATGAGCTATGTGCCCATGCTGTTCATCAGCGCGAAAACAGGCCAGCGCGTAAACCGTGTTCTGGAGTTTGCGGATCAGGTATACGAGCAAACCTGCAGGCGTGTTGCAACCGGCACGCTCAACGATGTGATCAGCGAAGCCATCACCATTACCGAGCCGCCCAGCGACAAGGGGCGCAGGCTGAAGATTTACTATGCAACGCAGGTTGCCGTGAAACCGCCCACATTTGTTTTGAAAGTAAATGATCCTGACCTCATGCATTTTTCATATCAGAGGTATCTGGAGAACTATTTGCGGAAATCCTTTTCTTTAACAGGGACGCCCTTGCGCATGTATATACGCCCCCGCGGCGGAGAAGGGAGCTAAGGTATGGAGTTCTGGAAATATGTGCTGACAGCAGTGCTCGCTTATCTGCTGGGCAATGTGCAATTCGCCGTAATCTTGAGCAAATGGATCTATCATGACGATGTGCGTAAGCATGGCAGCGGCAATGCGGGCAGCACGAATATGATACGCGTATTCGGTCTGAAGCCCGGCCTCATCACGTTTGCTGGGGATTTTCTAAAGGGCGTGCTTTCCGTTTTGCTCGGGAGGTACATTGCGGGTGAAACGGGGGCATACATCGCGGCGTTGTTTACCGTGCTTGGCCATGATTTTCCCGCGTTCATGCAGTTCAAAGGCGGAAAGGGAGTCGCTTCGACATTTGGCGTGGCTTGGGCTCTTAATCCTGCGTTTGCGGCTGTTATCACTGCCTATGCCGCCGTTATGCTGTATGCAACTCGTACGGTATCCATCGTATCGCTGACCGGCGTATTGCTGTATCTTATTCTGGCGCTAATATTCCAGCCGCAAAACACGGGAATGATTTTGCTGGTCGCGGTTCTGTTAGCGCTTATGTATATCCGGCACATCGAAAACATCCGCCGGATATTCAAAGGGCAGGAAAGCAAACTGTTTGAAAAGAAGAAAGATAAAGATAAGAATACGAACTGCAGTACATCCAAATAAATCAGCTTTTAAATAAACCGTGATCCCCCGGCGAATAAGGCCGCGGGGATCATTTTATGTGCAGCGAGTTTATATGTATATCAGTCTAGTCTGCATCAAAAAAGCGCCTGAAGGCGCTTTTGAGAACTGGTAAGTCCTAAGCTGCTAAGCGTCCTGTTCTGTTTCAGCCATGACAATCTGTATGAAGCGCAGCGCCGCAGCGGAAAGAGGTACGCCGTCGAGTGAAATCAATCCTATGGCGCGGGAAGGCATGGGGGGGTCGAGCTCAATTTCAAAGAGATCTCCGCTCGCAAGCGCTTCTTTTGCAAACTCGCTTGTGACGCATGCTATACCAAGACCGATGCGTGCGAACTGGACGAGCAGGCTGCCTGCTCCAAGCTCGATTTCGGGGTGCAGCGTGATGCCCTGCTGCGCAGCAAAAGCATCCAGATATTTACGGGAATTGGATGCCTGCTCAAGCAGTACCAAAGGTTCGCGCGAAAGCATATCCAAAGAAATTTTTTGGCCCTTGAAATGATCGAACCTGCTTGCGGCAACAAATACGTCGTGCACCGTGAGGCATTCTCTTACGCAGAGCATGCTGTCTTCAATAGGCAGGTTGACGAGCGCGATATCCACTTTGCCAATCTTCAAAAGCTCAACCGTATCCGGTGTGGTACGATTGATGACCTGCAGCTGTACCTCAGGGTATTCGTCGTGGAAGCGTTTGAGGTAGGGAAGCAGGAAGTACTGGCACAAAGTGTCGCTCGCTCCGATCATCAGCGCACCGGACTGCAGTGTGCGCATGCGGTTGAGTTTATCTTCCGCAGCGCTGACCAAGCTGACGGCCTTATCCGCATAGCTATAGAGCATACGTCCTTCGCTTGTCAGCGTAATGCCGCGGCTGGTACGGGTAAAAAGGGAGCACCCAAGGCTGTCTTCCAATCGGCGCATGGCCTGACTGACGGCAGGCTGACTGATATACAATTCCCGCGCCGCATGAGATAAACTTCCGCAGCGGGCTACCGTGCAGAATACGCGATAAAGTTCAAGATCAGCAGGCATATAATTCCCTCTTATCTAATTGAGCTTATCAAACCGTGACACTTATGTTGATTATAATCTATTGCTTGATCTTATGCAAGATGACCTTTGCGTTACTTATTTATCAGATTCAAACTACACTTGCAGGCCGAATCAATGCTGTAAAAATGCCGTATGCATGGTATACTGGAAACAAACGGATAGAGGCTGTATGGGCAAAGATTTAAGATTTCTCTCCGCAACCGGGCTGGGAGAAATATATGTACATACATGGATTCCATCGGGCACTCCTGCGGCTATCGTACAGATTGCGCATGGCATGGCGGAGCATATTTCCCGTTATGACGAGTTTGCCTCGTTTCTGAACCAAAACGGAATACTTGTGGTTGGCAACGATCATGCCGGGCACGGAAAAAGCATTGGCGAAAATGCAATGAAAGGATACTTCGGGGAACGCGACGGCTGGCGTCTGCTCGTAGAAGATATGCGTCGGCTGCACAACGAGACAGCGGCACTGTATCCCGATGTACCCTATATCTTGTTCGGACACAGCGCCGGCTCATTTCTTGCGCGGGCTTATGCTGCGCAGTATGGCAAAGATATCGCCGCGTTTATATTCTCCGGAACGGCAGGGAAAAACCCGGCCATTCCGATAGGGAGACTGATAGCAAAGCTGGAAGTGTTGCGCAACGGGCACGCAAAACCAAGTAAATTGCTGGACAAAATGTCCTTTGGAACATATAATAAATCGTTCAAACCCACACGTACGGCATTTGACTGGCTTAGCCGGGACGCAGCAGAGGTTGATGCTTATGTAAAGGACCCGCTGTGCGGCTTCGTTTTTACTGCTGAAGGAATGCTCGACGTGCTCAATGTGCTTGATTTTGTCAGCGGTGTTGGCTGGGCAAAGAATGTGCCACAAGTACCTGTATTGTTACTATCCGGCAGTGAAGATCCCGTCGGCATGCGGGGCAAAGGCGTTATGGAAGTATACGCCTGGCTTAAGGAAACGGGGCATAGCGTGGGGTGTAGGTTGTACAAAGGCTTCCGGCATGAAATACTTAACGAAAAAAACCGTAATGAAGTATATCAGGACATTCTCTCGTTTATCAATCGAGTAGTATCCAAATGATTTGCCGACAGGCCATATCCGAAAGGAGTAACACAGTATGGGTATCATGATCTACCGTGACAGGGAAGCGGCAAGTACTGCGGCCGTCACCATGATTGCTGCCCAAATGATTGAAAAGCCGGACTGCGTGCTGGGATTGACCGCCTCGGAAATGGCGAATACAGTATACCGTCAGCTTTGCGGTATGACAGCCGCAGGAATACTGGACTGGGGAGAAACCACAGTATTCCACACCAGCGAGTTTATAGGGCGCAGGGCTGGCCAGCCGGGCGTTCAAGGCTCCTACTTGAACCGCGTGCTTTATCAGCACGTCGGCATCTCTAATAGCCGTATTCATGCACCCAACCACACCGCAGCCGATTTGCAGGCTGCCTGCTCTGCTTATGAAGCGGAACTGGTTGCGACACATGGCATGGATCTGTTGGTGCTTTGTCTTGGCCGCAACGGACACCTGGCGTTTAACGGCCCATCCAGAGAGTTTTCTGCTTTCACGCATGTGGAATTGCTGCCGCAAAGTACCTTGGAGGAGTGTGCGGGCTTAGCCGGCACAGAGGGTATTCCGTCTCAGGCCGTAACCATGGGCATGAGCACGATCATGTCGGCAAAACGCATACTGCTTCTTGCTTTTGGTACAGAAGTATCGGGTATTGCTTCACGCATACTTTCCACTGTTGTATCTCCTGCCGTGCCGGCGAGTCTGCTGCAGCTTCATCCGTCCGTCACGTTTATACTGGATGAAGATGCAGCCGCAAACCTATAAGCATATTGCCGATAAACTGCCGTTGAAGCAAACGGAAAGGGATTGCCGTGGAGGACAGGGTTTATCTGCTTGATACCACATTGCGCGACGGGGAGCAAACCCCGGGCGTGAACTTGAATGTGCCCGAAAAGATCACGATCGCGTCACAGCTGGAAACTCTTGGCGTGGATATTATTGAAGCGGGCTTCGCGAATGCTTCCGCAGGCGATTTTGAGGCTGTGGAAGGCGTTGCGCGCGTGCTTAAATCTGCCATTACCTGTTCGCTTGCCCGCTGCAACGAGGCAGATATTCGGGCGGCAGCAAAGGCGCTTCGTCCGGCGGCGCGGCCGCGCATTCATTTGTTTATCGCGACGAGCGATATTCACATGCAACACAAACTGAAAATGACGCCGGAGCGCGTTCTGTCGCGTATTGCGGAATCCGTAAGACTTGCGCGTACGCTCTGCGATGACGTCCAGTTTTCCCCGGAGGATGCTTCCCGCACGCGCCCGGAATTCCTTCGCCGCGCGTTGGAAATCGCGATAGAGGAAGGCGCGCGTGTTATCAATATTCCGGATACGGTAGGGTATTCCACCGTACATGAATTCGGTCAGTTAATAGAGTATATTAAAAGGAATGTTGCGGGTATAGAAGCGGTTACACTGGGCGCGCACTGTCATGATGATTTGGGCCTTGCAGTAGCAAACTCCCTTGAAGCAATTCGCTGCGGCGCTCGTCAGGTGGAATGCACGGTTAACGGCTTGGGTGAGCGTGCAGGCAACGCGGCGCTTGAAGAAGTCATTATGGGGTTGTTTACCCGCAGGGATTTCTACAAGTGTGCGACAGGTATCGATACCAGACAAATTCACAGAACCAGCAGGCTGGTTGCTGCGCTGACAAATATGGAGCCAAGCCCCGGCAAAGCAGTCGTGGGCGCGAACGCGTTTCTGCATGAATCAGGCATCCATCAGCATGGCGTACTGAATAACCGCGCCACGTACGAAGTCATGAAGGCTGAGGATCTGGGTATGGTTGGCGCGGGCGTCGTCTTGGGAAAGCTTTCCGGCAAGCACGCATTGGCGGATAGAGCGGCCGAACTTGGGTATCGTTTGAGTGAGGATGAACTGGATCTCGCGTTTCTTACGTTCAAGCAGATGGCGGATAGAAAGCGAATTGTGACCGATAAGGATATTGAGGCAATACTGGGGGGGCAGATTACGGAAGTGCCTCCAATTTATCAAATGCAGGATTTTCAGGTGTTTTCGACAAACAGATTGAAGGCTACCGCGACGGTATCGCTGATGCGGGACGGTGTGACATATACGGAAGCTGCGGTAGGGAACGGTCCTATCGAAGCATCCTTCATGGCAGTGGACAAAATATCCAAGATGGAACTTGAATTGCTGCACTATCAGGTAAAATCCGCGAGTGAAGGCAGAGACGCGCTGGGGGAAGTGGTGGTTCGTGTGCGGTATGGCGACAAATCGGCAACCGGACGCGGCGTCTCCACCGACGTCATAGAATCTAGCGTGCTAGCATATATCGCAGGCTTAAACCGCATTATCAGCGATGTTTAATAACATTTGACGGCATATTTTATTTGGATAATCAGCCTATACAATTAGGACTAAAAGTACAGGGAGTTCGGACATGGGGTCATGGGGAAAATCACTCGACACGCTTATTGCCGGGAACGAACGGTTTGTTAACGACGAATGCAACGCATGCCGATCTTTTGAAGAGCAAAGGCGTATATTGGTTGAACAGGGGCAGGAGCCTGTCGCGATTATTGTATCGACAGCAGATGCCTATATGCCGCCTGAGCTGGTATTTGATGCGGATCTGGGCGATCTTTACGTGCTGCGACTGCCGGAGCTGGATATTGACCGCGGTGTAATGGATGCCATTGAATATGCCGCGCTGAAGCTGAAAATCCCGCTTTGCATGATATTGGCGCATGATGCACGGGAAGGAGACCCAGAGCCTGCGGAAGGCTTTTGGGAGCGGTTTAAGAAAGAGGAAGAAGACGAGGAATTTGAAATCGTCAAATCCTGTGTGAAACGGCTGCGCAATCACTCTGATTTTGAAGAGCTGATCGAGCTGGGCGAATTCTTTGTAGTTGGGGCCAAATACGATATGGAAAGCGGCCGCGTCACCGTATTCGATTTCTAATACCTTGGAAGCAGGTAACAAAGTGTTAATCAGTTGGGAGATTCTGCAGCAGCAGGTGCAGCAATGTCATGCGTGTGCATTGCAGGAACGCCGGACGCATGTGGTTTTCGGCGAGGGCAATGTCAATGCGGATATCATGTTCGTCGGCGAAGGCCCCGGGCGTGAGGAAGATGCGCAGGGGAGGCCGTTTGTAGGACCTGCGGGGCAATTGCTGGATAAAATGCTTGCCGCAATTGGATTAAGCCGGGACGACGTGTATATCGCAAACATCGTGAAATGTCGTCCCCCGCAAAACCGGGTGCCCATGGATGAAGAAGCACAGGCCTGTCTGCCGTTTTTGCGTGCGCAGACGGGGTTAATAAAGCCCCGTATCATCGTTTGCCTCGGAGCGACGGCAGCCAAGTATATTTATGATCCCAATGTACGCATCACAAAGGAACGGGGCATCTGGAAAGAGAAAAAGGGCGTGTGGATATTGCCCACTTACCACCCAGCGGCGCTGCTGCGTGACCCCGATAAAAAGCGTGAGGCATGGGAGGATCTTCAGAAATTACGGGCAAAAAGGGATGAGCTTATTACGGCGGACGCTGTACAAGCCCCTTTACAAATGATATAATGCAACAGTCAACAACGCATTGGAGGTACGCCTATGTCCGGCCATTCCAAATGGGCTAATATTAAGAACAAAAAAGAAAAGACAGATTCCCAGCGCGGTAAAATATTTACGAAAATCGGACGCGAGATTGCCATAGCTGTCAAGGAAGGCGGCGCCGATCCCATCAACAATTCCAAGCTGCGCGATGTTATTGCAAAGGCAAAAGCAAACAATATGCCCAACGACAACATTTCCCGTTCCATCAAAAAGGCATCGGGCGAATTGGGCAGCGTCAATTATGAAGAATGCTCCTACGAAGGCTACGGCCCCGGCGGTATCGCCGTTATCGTGGAAGTCGTTACGGATAACCGCAACCGTACAGCGGCAGAAATGCGGCATATATTCGATAAGAGCGGCGGCAGCTTGGGCGCTGCGGGCTGCGTATCCTGGATGTTTGATAAAAAGGGCGTTATCGTTATAGAAAAAAGTGCGCTCATCGACGAGGACGAAGTCATGATGGCGGCCCTCGATGCCGGTGCGGAAGATTTTGTGCCGCAGGACGACGCATATGAAATCTATACGGCCCCGGCTGATTTCTCCAAAGTAAGAGAAACACTCGAAGCCGCAAAGTATACGTTCATTTCCGCACAGATCGATATGATCCCGCAGAATACCGTAGCAGTGTCCGATGAAGAGACTGTTCAGAAAGTGGAGCGGATCCTGGAATTACTGGATGATAACGAAGATGTCCAGGATGTGTTCCACAACGGCATACTTCCCGAAGAGGAAGAAGAGGATTAATCAATACATTTCTAGGCGGGCAGTTGCCCGCCTATTGTAAATTTCTAATATCCGCGGAAGAGGGGGAATTGTATGAAAAAGACATTCCTGTATGCACTAGTCGGATTTTCGCTGCTGTTTGCGGTCGGCTGCAAGACTCCTGAAGAAATCAGCCAAAACCCGCCTGAACAGAGAAGCTCGCAGGAGATTGTAATCAAACAGGAACTTCAAAAAGAACAGCGGACTATGACTGTTTCGGGTAACGGCAAGGTGGAAGTGAAACCCGATGTCGCGACAGTTCGTCTTTCCGTTGTTGTACAGGCAAAAACCGCAGAAGAAGCGCAGGCCCAGAACAACGAAAAAATGACTGCGGTCATCGAAGCTGTCAAATCATTCGGCGTAGCGGAAAAGGATATTCAAACCCAGCAGATCAGCGTATATCCAGAGCAGGATACGAATAAAACTCCGCCCGTTATCACCGGCTATACGGCTACGAACTCCATTGCAGTTGAAATGCGCAATCTGGAGAAGACGGGCGAGCTTGTAACCGCGGCAACGCAGGCGGGAGCCAACGAAGTGCTTGGCGTCGATTTCAAGCTGGAAGATGAATCAAAGTCCTATCAGCAGGCACTGGCAAGTGCCGTTGCTGATGCGCAGGCGAAAGCGCAGGCTATGGCAGACGCGGCGGGCGTAGTGTTGGATGGCCCGCTGTCCATGCAGGAAAGCGGTAATATCACATTCCCGCAATACGGTATGGCACCTGCAGGGGAAAAGCCGGATGCAGCAGTGGATACTCCCGTACAAACCGGAAATATTACGGTTACGGCGCAGGTTTCCATCCAATATAGCCTTAAGATACCGACAACGACCCCTGCACCCAAATAAAACAGGACAGCAATCAATATAATGACGGCAATCCGGCGCTCGCATGGCAGGCGCCGGTTATTTGTTTTTAGATGATTTATATAGACAAAGGAATACAAGTGTCAGGGCATGAATAGCTTCCTTATAAGCATAGGATAGTATGGAGTAATTGTGAGGAGGCGTATATCGTGCGCGTTTTTGTCGTAACCAAACGAAACCTACTGATTGCGGCCGCGGCCGCGGTGATTATCATCGCGGGTTTAGTTGCGGCGCTGTTATTGGGAGGGGAAGGCAATACACAACAGACCAACGCCGTTACGGCAAACGATTCTTATGAACTGGAAGTGCTGGCAGGAAAACATAGGGAATTGCCTGTTTACAGCGTAAGCAGGCCGGATAAAAAGATAGCTCTGACAATCGACGCGGCATGGGAGGACGATAAAACGCCCTTCATTCTGCAGGAACTTGACAAAGAGGGAATTAAAGCTACGTTCTATCTTTGTGGATTTTGGGTGGATAAATACCCCGAGCATGTAAAAGAAATCAGCAGCAAAGGACATGAAATAGGAAACCATACGGATACGCATCCGCACATGAGCAAACTGGATGCCGCCAAGATACAAAATGAATTGACGGTGCTTGATGATAAGCTCGAAAAGCTGACCGGAAAAAGATCCACTACATTCCGCGCGCCATTTGGCGAGTACAATGATCTTGTAATCACGACGTCGCGTGCGATGGGCTATACGCCCGTGCAGTGGGATTTGGATACCATCGACTGGAGAGAGAACAGGAGCACGGAAACAATACTGAATTCCGTTCTGCCGAAATTACAGCCCGGCTCCATCATACTGTGCCACAACAATGGCTACAACATTGAGGAGTATCTGCCGAAGCTCATAGCGGCGGCAAAGCAGCAGGGATACGAATTCGTAACGGTGAGTGAGCTTCTGCTGCCCGGTAAGACGATGATCGACGTGAACGGCGTACAGAAACCGGCTTCCTGATATAGAAACGGATATCACGCTTCCTTGGGCTGCCGATGATCTATCGGCAGCCTCTTTTCTTTACAGATAAGACATACGGTTTATATGCGCAAGGTTGCGAAACTGGCGGCTTTCCCCTATAATCAGTATGGGTTGTAATGCGCATGACTGTATACGCGCATTGAGAAAGAGGACAGTAGTTGCAGACCAGCGATTTTTCTTACGTGCTTCCGCAGGAACTGATTGCGCAGACTCCCATTGAGGATCGTGCATCATCACGCCTGCTGGTATATAACAGAACGGACAGAAGCATTACAGATACGGTGTTTTCAAGCCTACCGGACTATCTCAAGCCGGGCGATGTACTGGTACGAAATACCACGCGCGTAATCCCCGCCAGATTGTATGCCGTGCGTGAAGATACGGGCGGCGCAATGGAGTTTCTGTTGCTCAAGCGCGTTTCAGGCGACGATTGGGAATGCCTTGTTAAGCCCGGCAGGCGCGCAAAAACCGGCCTGACATTCATTATCAACGACGAACTGCGTGCGACCATATTGAACAGCACAGCGGACGGCGGACGTATCGTGCGGCTTTCTTACGATGGAATATTTGAAGAAGTGCTTGACCGCGCCGGGCAGATGCCTCTGCCTCCGTATATTACCGAACGTCTTTCGGACAAAGAACGGTATCAGACCGTATACGCGCGTGAGCGCGGTTCTGCCGCAGCTCCGACGGCGGGGCTGCATTTTACGAACGCGTTGCTTGGACAAATCAAGGGCATGGGCGTTGAAATCGTCGATATTCTGCTTCACGTAGGGCTTGGGACATTTCGCCCCGTTTCGGCGGCTACGGTGGAAGAACACCACATGCACGCTGAGTACTATGAAGTGACAGAACAGGCAGCGAGAAGTATTAATGATGCGCGCGCAAAGGGCGGCCGTATTGTGGCGGTGGGGACAACCTCGTGCCGCACGCTGGAAAGCGTGACGGATGAAAATGGGATTGTGCACGCAGGCAGCGGGTTTACGGATATATTTATTACGCCCGGCTATCAATTCCGTGCGGTTGACGCGCTGATTACGAATTTCCATCTGCCCGAATCCACGCTGCTGATGCTGGTGAGCGCGTTTGCTACTCGTGAGGACATGCTCAGAGCTTATGAGCATGCCGTACAGGAAAGATACCGCTTCTTCAGCTTTGGAGATGCGATGTTCATACAATAAGGAGATACTATGCCCGCATTTTCATTTGAAGTGATCAAAACCTGCGCGCAAAGCGGCGCGCGGCTGGGTGTATTGCATACGCCGCATGGCGATATTGAAACGCCTTGCTATATGCCTGTCGGTACGCAGGCAACCGTCAAGGCGATGACGCCGCGCGATCTCAAAGAGATCGGCACGGGCATACTGCTTGCAAATACCTATCACCTGTACCTCAGGCCGGGGCATGAACTGGTGCGTGAGGCGGGCGGGTTACACTCGTTTATGGGGTGGGACAGACCCATTTTGACGGACAGCGGCGGGTTTCAGGTGTTCAGCCTTGGCGATAATACGCGCATCACAGAGGACGGGGTGGAGTTCCGGTCGCATATCGACGGGAGCAAGCATCTGTTCACGCCGGAATCCGTTATGGAAGTTGAGCAGGCGCTGGGCGCGGATATTGCTATGTGCTTTGACGAGTGTGCGCCGCATACAAGCGACCATGCGTATGCGCGTGCGGCAATGGATAGGACACACCGCTGGGCGCAGCGCTGCAAGGCTGCGCATACGCGGCAGGATCAGGCGCTGTTCGGCATCGTGCAGGGCGCTGTTTACGGCGATTTGCGTATAGAAAGCGCCAAGGCCATATCGGATATGGATTTTATAGGCCACGGCATCGGCGGGCTTTCTGTGGGCGAACCCAAGCCTATCATGTACGAAATGCTCGAAACCGTAATGCCGCATATGCCGAAAGAAAAACCAAGATATTTAATGGGTGTCGGCAGTCCGGATTGCCTCATCGAGGGCGTTATACGCGGTGTGGATATGTTCGATTGCGTGCTGCAGACGCGTATTGCGCGAAATGGCCTTGCAATGACGAAATACGGGCGCAGAATGCTCCGCAACAAGGAATTTGCGCGCGATTTTACACCGATTGAAGAAGGCTGCGGCTGTTATGCATGCCAAAACTTTTCTCGCGCGTATATCCGGCATCTTGTCAAAGCCAAGGAAATACTCGCAGCGCACCTGATCACCACACATAACCTGTATTTTTCCCTGAACCTGATGGCGGAAGTTCGGCAGGCTATCCGGGAGGACAGGCTCTTGAGCCTGCGGCAGGAATGGATGGAAAGAGGCGGGATGGATTGGCAGTGACCTTTTTTAGCCGCTCTGTGGAGCAAACAGAAGAGTTTGGCGCACGCATTGCGGAGCATGTATTTGCCGGTGCATTTATCGCCCTGCATGGAGAATTGGGCGCGGGCAAAACGGCACTTGCGCGCGGAATAGGCGCAGGACTTCATATTGTGGATATCGCAAGCCCGACTTTTACTATATTGCACGAACATGAAGGCAAGCTGCCGCTTTACCATTTCGATGCGTATCGGCTGCGCGGCGAAGAGGAATTGTTCGGCATCGGGTATGAGGAGTATTTATCTTCGGGCGGTGTGGTTCTGATGGAATGGCCCGAACGCGTGCCGGGGAGTTTACCTCGGGAACGGCTGGATATTTATATGGAAGGCAGCGCCGAGGAGATACGCCGTATTTTGCTGCAGCCATCCGGCCATAGATATGAGGCGTTGGTACAAGCTATATATAAGGAAACGGAAGGAGCGGCATTATGCTGATACTGGGCATAGAAACAGCGGGGCCGACTGCTTCCGCAGCGCTCATGCGGGATGGAGAATTACTTTCTGAACACGTACTCCACCACACGCGCACGCATTCCGAGGCGGTCATGCCTATGATGGAGCGATTACTGCAGGAACTTGATATTGTTCCGACGGATATCGGCTTAATCGCCGTCAATTGCGGACCGGGCTCGTTTACGGGCGTGCGCATAGGCGTATGTACGGCAAATGCCATGGGTGCGGCGCTGCATATCCCTGTCGCGGGCATTCATTCTTTGCGTGCATTGTATGAGAATGTCTGCTTCTGGCCGGGTACGGTATGCGCCATGGTGGATGCGGGCAATCAAAGCGCCTATTTTGCGCAGTTTAGAGCGGGGGAGGAAGCTGTTCCACCTTCTGCCGATGTGGTTGCGGACTACATTTCAGCCGTACCCGCGAATACATTGTTCGTAGGCGACGGCGCGGCCGCATATGCTGATATGATAGGCGCAAGCGTACCGGGCGCGGTAATAGCCCCTCCTGCGTTTCATATCAGCCGGGCGAGCGGCCTGTGCAGTGCGGCAGATCGCATGAGTGCAAAAGGCGAAACAATCGCCTTGCAGACTGCCCCGCTTTATTTGCGTCCTTCGCAGGCGGAACGCATGTGGAGCAGACTCCACGAGAATAAGGACATATAGCGGAAGGAAGGATTACCTGTGCAGCAGGAAGCGATAGTTCGACCCATGACAAAGGCGGATCTGCCTGTGGTAGCTGAAATGGAACGGGTATGCTTTCGTTCCCCGTGGACGGAAGGCATGCTGCGGTCCGAGTTAAAAAACCGGCTTGCGCATTATCATGTTCTTGATCTGGACGGCGAATTGGTTGCCTATGCGGGCATGTGGATATTGTTTGAGGAAGCGCATATTACAAATGTTGCGGTAATGCCGCAGCATCGGCGCAAAGGATATGGCAGGCGTATTATGCTTGAAAGCATGCGTGCCGCTGTAGAACGCAACGCAACGCAGATGACGCTGGAGGTGCGTGAAAGCAACTACGGCGCGCAGGAACTGTATGCGGGGCTTGGGTTTGTGTATGCGGGAAGACGCAAGAAGTACTATTCGGATACCAATGAGGACGCCCTGATACTCTGGAACACGGATATTGTGAAAACCATAGAACAGTTGCACGCGTAGTGCGTGAGGTACTATAATAGCGAAGAAACATGAAGGGGAGGACGAAGCTTGAATATCTGCATTGATGGTCTGCGTGTGCAGTATGATGTGCGCGGTGAAGGCGAACGCGTATTGCTGCTGCATGGCTGGGGTGCAAGTATTGAAGCCATGCGGCCCATTGCCGATGCCGTCTCTGCGCTTGGTATGCAGGCGATTTCCCTTGATTTTCCGGGCTTCGGCGGCAGCGATGCGCCTGCACAGGCTTGGGGCGTGCCCGAATATGCGGGCTTTACGCGGCGCTTTATGCAGGAAATGGGGCTTCATGGCGTGGATGTTATCTGCCATTCTTTTGGCGGCCGCGTGACTATATATTTAGCCAGTGAAGAGAAAAGCCTGTTTCGAAGGCTGGTACTCGTGGATGCGGCGGGCATTCGCCCAAAGCGTACAATTAAATGGTATATTCGCACATACACCTATAAACTGGGTAAGCGGCTCAAACGCATCCGCTGGATCGACAGGCTGTTTCATTTGAGCGAACGGCAGCAAAAGGCGGGTTCCGCGGAATATCGTTCGCTGGGCAGCGATTTAATCAGAAACACTTTTGTCAAAGTGGTCAATCTGGATTTGACAAACAGGCTATCTAGCATCAAAAACCCCACACTCCTTATTTGGGGATCGGAAGATAAGGATACGCCCCTGTATATGGGGCAGCTCATGGAAAAACGTATTCCTGACGCGGGCCTTGTGGTGCTCGAAGGTGCGGGCCATTTCAGCTATGCCGATCAGTATCCGCGGTTCTGTGCAGTACTGAAAGCATTTTTCAGGCCGTAATCGGCGGAAGATTGGAAGGAGACCGAATGACAGGTATCTGGAATAGTATATTTGCGGTTCTGGCAGCCGCTGTAACGGCGTTTGCCGCATTGCGCCCTATACATATGCTGCAGCTGGAAAGCTACCAGGGCAACATGTATGTCAAATGGATCCGTCGCGCAGGCGGACGTGATGCGCTGATGTATTTGCTATGTGCCGGAATTGCTTTCATGCTGCGCATTGGTTGGGTATTCTTCTATTATGATATGCCGCTTTTTGCGGCGATACTGTGGTACGGGGCGGATGCCGCATATATCGGCTTCATGCTCTATGTCGGGATTTCCAATCGAAAACAGGCGCAAAAAAAACCGCTCGTATATACCGGTCGTGTCAAACGGCTGCTTGCCGTACTGTTTGTATTGAGCGCAGTGTTTCACATGGGTTTGTTTTTACCCTTCTACCTTTCGAATTGGGGCGGTGTGCTCAGCATGAATCTGCTGCGGTATCTGCCGGGTCTATTACTTCCTTTGTTTGTGCTGCTGGCACATTGTATTACCCTGCCCATTGAAAATTCCGTCAAGCGGTGGTATTTCAACGACGCTAAACATAAGCTTGCATCGCGTGAAGATGTAATCAAAATAGGCATTACGGGCAGTTACGGCAAAACCAGCACCAAGTTTATTTTAGGCACCATACTGCAGGAACGTTGGAATACACTTGTTACGCCTTCCAGCTTTAATACACCGATGGGCGTAACGCGTATCATCCGCGAAAAACTCGAAGCCGATCATGCCGTTTTTGTTGCTGAAATGGGAGCACGGTATAAGGGCGATATCACGGAGCTGTGCAAGCTCGTGGGACCCCGTTACGGCATTATTACTTCGGTAGGCAAACAGCATCTGGATACATTCGGTTCGTATGAAGCGGTTATCAATACCAAATCAGAATTGCTGCGGGCACTGCCGGAAGACGGTGCGGCATTTCTCAACGGCGATAACGAAGGCTGCAGGCAAATGTACGCAGACTGTACACTAAAAGAAAAGTACTTGTTCGGCCTTAACGGCGACGGTCTGTATATGAAGGCATCGGATATTCAGGTGAACAGTTTGGGGAGTGCATTCACTCTTACCGCGCAGGATGGCGCAAGTGTCAGCTGCCAAACCGTATTGCTGGGAAGGCATAACATAGGCAACATCACCGGCGCTGCCGCTCTGGCAAAATATCTTGGCCTCACAATGGAACAAATAGCGGCGGGCATCGGAAAACTGCAGCCGGTGGAACACCGCCTGCAGCTCATACAGGGGCCGGTTACCGTCATAGACGATGCGTTCAATTCCAACCCGGCTGGTACAAAAGCTGCGTTGGAAGTGTTGAAGAGCTTTGCCACGGCGCGCAGAATTATCGTCACACCCGGTATGATTGAACTGGGGGAGGAAGAGGAAGCCCTTAACGAAGCTTTCGGACGGGATATCGCGCAGGCTGCCGATATTGCCATACTGGTCGGGAAAGGCCGCATAGAGCCAATTAAGCGAGGATTGCTGCAGGCAGGCTTTGCAGAGGATCACATCGTACAGGCGAATACGCTCAACGATGCGACGGCGAAGCTGCCTTTGTATGCTGCGCCCGGCAGCGTAGTGCTGTTTGAAAACGATCTGCCGGATAATTACGACAACGCCTGAGCGTTCTTACGTGTCAGGCAAGGAGGACGCATGCCTAAAATCAAACTGGCCGTGTTATTCGGCAGCCGTTCGGCCGAACATGATGTTTCCATAGTATCCGGTCTGCAGTTGCTGGAAAACGTGAACAAGCAGGCTTATGACGCTTACCCGGTATATGTATCCAGAACCGGGGAATGGTTTGCGGGGGAACCGCTGCGCGATATCGCGTTCTACCGGAATTTTGATCCAAACGCCAAGGGAATAATGCGTGTATATCTGCCTCCCGTACCTAAATGCGGCGGTCTGTATTCGCTGCAGTCCGGCGGTCTGTTCCAGAAGGCCGGGGCAAAGGTGGCGGATATGGATTGCGCCATATTCGCGTTCCATGGCATGCATGGCGAGGATGGATGCATGCAGGGCCTGTTTGAGTTATGTGATATACCGTATTCCAGCGTTGGGGTAACGGGTTCCGGCGTGGGAATGGATAAAATCATTATGAAGGCCGTATTTAAGAGCATGGGGCTGCCTGTGCTGCCCGCAAAATACTGCTACCGTTCAGAGTGGCAGAGCGATCCCGAACGTATACTCGATGAAATGGAATCGGTAGCGCCATATCCGTTGTTTGTGAAGCCTGCCAACCTTGGTTCCAGCATCGGCATAAGCCGTGCAGTAGACAGGGAAAGTCTTCGCAATGCCATCGAAGTCGCAGCGCATTACGACAGACGGATACTCGTAGAACAGGGCGTCGATAAGCCGCGTGAAGTCAATTGTGCCGGGCTAGGGTATGGCGCGGACTGTTTGCCTTCCGTTTGCGAGCAGCCTGTCAGCAGCGCGGAATTGCTGGATTTCAAGGATAAGTATTTGTCCTCCGGCAAAAGCAAGGGCATGCAGTCTCTTGCCCGCCAGATACCCGCCCCGATCAGCGAGGAACGGACAAAACAGATTCAGGACATGACCTGCGAGATATTCAAAATGCTCGAATGCAAGGGCGTAGTCCGCATCGATTACATGATCGATGAAAGCGCGGGGCAGGTGTATGTCAACGAAATTAATACCATACCGGGCTCGTTTGCGTTCTATCTGTTCGAGCCTATGGGTATATCCTATACGCAGCTTATCGACAAACTCGTTGAGAACGCGTATGCGGCTCTTAAAGA
The DNA here is from genome assembly GCA_964440115.1 of uncultured Oscillospiraceae bacterium. GTDB lineage: Bacteria > Bacillota > Clostridia > Christensenellales > CAG-138 > JAEWWD01. The sequence goes on from CAYTPV010000009.1 coordinate 180,597, forward strand.
GAAGCAGGGTTCCGTATTCGCCTACGAATCCGAACTGCTGCAAAAGGTCGTGCTGGGCGGCGGCAAGGGCGCAAAAGGCGGAAAGCTCTAAGGAGCATAATATAAAGAGTTTAGTTTGAACAGGAGAATGCAATTACAATGAGCCTCTACAGTGAATGGAAAGATCTTACTGAAATCGAACGCAGCCCTGACGAACATAAAAAGTTCTGGGATGAGTATTTGGATGCGGAAACAGAAAACTATAAGAAAATTCTTTCCGATCCATCCCATGAGTATAAGGGAACGCTGGCTGAACTATCCGAAACCTTTAACATGGACCCGGTGACGTTCGCGGGATTTCTCGACGGCATTAACACCAGCCTGAAGAAAGAACTCAAGCTGGACAGTCTGGGATTGAACAGCAAGATATCACTGGATATTGATCTTGAGAAGCTGTATTTTAACATGCTTGATGCAAAAGCAAGCTGGCTGTATACGCTTCCGCAGTGGGATTCCTTATTAACTGAAGAAAAGCGAAAGGAAATCACAAAGGAGTTCCGCAGCTCGAAAATGTTTATCAATGAAACTTCGGTAGGCCGTAATGACCCTTGCCCGTGCGGCAGCGGGAAAAAATACAAGAAATGCTGCGGTCAGGGCAAATAAGATAAATATTTATTTTCACTACAGTTTGAAATTAAAGAATCGACATTAGGTATATATAACCTTGTTTTGTTGATAAAGGCAAAACCGTGCGAAAGCCGGTGACGCAAAACCACGGTCCTAAACCGCAGAATGCGGCAGGGAGGCCGGGCTGCCGGCAAACGTTACGCGTTTGTTTATTTTGCAGCCCTGCTTTTAAGCGGGCTGCATATTTTATGAATGCGTAAGGGTGAAAAGTATGATCATTCAGTATTCCCAGAACAGCACACTTGCGATACAGCTCATGGTCGTACTGGACATCATCGTATTATGCTGGATGGCATATTTTCTTACAAAAAGGGTATACGCGTTTAAAAAGCCATTTGTGATTATCACGATGGTGTCTCAGGTTGTCTATATCGCATGGCGCATACTGTTCACCCTGCCGTTTGAGAATACTGCGGGGGCTGTCATGGCCGTACTGTTGTTGCTGGCGGAAGCATTGGGCGCATTTCAGGCAATCACACACCGCATGCTGTATCTGCGGGAACCTCTTAGAAAAGAGAATAGACTTCCTGCCTACGACGAACTGCCGTCTGTAGATGTTCTAATCTGTACCTACAATGAGCCGGCAAAAGTCATCGAGAAAACAGTGGCTGCAGCAGCTGCGCTCGCATATCCACGGGACAGACTCCGTGTGTTTGTATGCGATGACGGCAGACGTTTGGAGATTAAGAAAATCGCTGAAAAGTATGGCGCGCGTTGGATTACCCGCCCGAATAACAAATATGCAAAGGCAGGGAACCTGAATAACTGCCTGCAAACCGCATCAAACGCGGAGTATTTTCTGATACTTGACGCTGACGTCGTGGTACGTTCCTGCTTTTTAGAGCGCACAGTGGGGTATTTCTACGACCCCAAGGTTGCGTTTGTGCAGGCACCTCAGGTATTTTATACTCCGGACCCGTTTCAGCACAATCTTAAACTCAAGGAAAAGATCCCAAACGAGCAGGATTACTTCATGCGCGAAATTCAGCCGCGCCGGGCGGCCTACAACGCCACTCTGTTCGTAGGGTCAAATGGCGTATTTAGACGCAGCAGCATCGATGAGATAGGTCTAATCCCCACAGAGAGCATCACGGAGGACATTGCGACAAGTCTCTTGCTTGAGGCAAAGGGATACAGCGGTGTAACAGTGGATGAGGTGCTGGCGGTTGGGCTTTCTGCGGAATCTTTTTCGGATTATGTGACGCAGCATGAACGCTGGGGCAGGGGAAATATCCAGGTCTTAAAAAAATACAAACCTCTCACGCGAAAAGGGCTTAGCTTTGTGCAGCGTTTGCTGTATTTGGATGGAATTCTGTATTGGCTGTTCGGCCTCCAAAAAATGATTTATATCGTTGCACCGGTTTTTTTCCTGCTGACCGGAATACCAATTTTCAAAGCTAGCTTTTTCAACATGATGCTGTTTTTCCTGCCGACTTACACGTTATCCCTTACGACGTTCAGGCTGTTCTCATATCGAAACAGGACGATGCAATGGGCGCACATATATGAAGTCGCAATGGCCCCTTATATGGCGATTTCTGCGTTCCTTGAATTATTCTTTTCTTTTCGGATTAAATTCAAAGTGACCCCTAAGGGACAGTCACGGGATAAAACGGGTTTTTCGCTGCGTACTGCACTTCCGCACATCGTTTTGACTTTGCTAAGCCTTGCGGCTTTGGTTGCCGGTGTAACGAAGCTCAGAACGGATTCCGTGTATATGGTGCCAATCTACGCATTAAACCTGTTCTGGCTGGTATACAACGGCTGGAGCCTGATTGTTAATATCGCAGTATGCTTTGAGCAGCCGCGTTTACGGGCCAGCGAGCGTCTGCGCGTAAGCGGCATGGTGCGTGTGATATCGGAAGAAGGCATTGCTTTCTTTGCAAAAATCGTGGATATGTCCGAGGGCGGATGCCAGCTGCGAGTGGATATTGATGAAGACTGCGTTGACACGCTAAAACTCATTAAGATCTATATATCAGATATTTCTCCTGTTTGCGGGACTATTGTTCGTACGGACAGAAAGAATAAAACTCTGGGGGTAAAATTCGAGCAGCTCACTGCTGCCGAATATCAGGAAATCGTGCGATTTGTGTTTGATCAACAAAACAAAGGATATGGTGCGTTTCGAAGAGCAAAGCACCGTAAGGTTGCGCAAAAGCAGGTACAATCAGTCATATCGACGCCATTGCATATACAAGAACCTGCACAGAATTATTTCAAAAAGAAGGCCGCAAATTGACCATGTGAAACGAAGAAATGCACGAAATATGGCTTCATATGCACATTTCGTATGAATGCTGATCTTCCCATTGACATGTTATGCGCTTTCTGCTAGAATACTTAACTGTCGGTAGTGCAAAGGGGCCTCTGCAAGAGGGCATACCGGCGGTGCTGGACTGACCTGCTCACTTTCTTCCTGCGCCTGTAGCTCAGTAGGATAGAGCAACGGCCTTCTAAGCCGTAGGTCCCGGGTTCGAATCCCTGCAGGCGCGCCAGTTTGGTCTTGGTGGGTATAGTTCAGTTGGTTAGAATGCCAGATTGTGGCTCTGGAGGTCGTGGGTTCGAATCCCACTACCCACCCCAAGTATGCCTGACCCGATGAAACGGTGGGGTGTCGCCAAGCGGTAAGGCACGGGACTTTGACTCCCGCATCGTAGGTTCGATCCCTGCCACCCCAGCCAATGACCCGTTAGCTCAGTCGGTAGAGCACTTGACTTTTAATCAAGGTGTCCGGAGTTCGAATCTCCGACGGGTCACCAAAATACCATATGATGCGGGCGTGGCGGAATTGGCAGACGCGCCAGATTTAGGTTCTGGTGCCGGAAGGCGTATGAGTTCAAGTCTCTTCGCCCGCACCAAAAGCAATATAAATATTTCTTTGAAAACTGATTGTGATTTTGCGGGAATAGCTCAGTGGTAGAGCACTGCCTTGCCAAGGCAGGGGTCGCGGGTCCGAATCCCGTTTCCCGCTCCATCCCACATGCGGGTGTAGTTCAATGGTAGAACTCCAGCCTTCCAAGCTGGTCGCGTGGGTCCGATTCCCATCACCCGCTCCAGTTCCGAGGGTATATCCCCGGCAAAGAAATATGGGCTGTTAGCTCAGTTGGTAGAGCACCTGACTCTTAATCAGGGTGTCCAGGGTTCGAGCCCCTGACGGCCCACCACTTATTCGTCTGCGGTGCAGACGTGCGGGAATAGCTCAGTGGTAGAGCACTGCCTTGCCAAGGCAGGGGTCGCGGGTCCGAATCCCGTTTCCCGCTCCACTCCAAGGGTTGTTAGCTCAGTTGGTAGAGCACCTGACTCTTAATCAGGGTGTCCAGGGTTCGAGCCCCTGACGACCCACCAAAACAAAACGCCTCCCGAAAGGGAGGCGTTTTTGTTTGGTGGGAGTTAAAAGGGCTCGAAGGGCGGAAAAGAAAACGCCACAGTGTGGCGTTTTCCCGCCCCGCGGAGCGCAGCCGACCCAAGCCGCGAGCGGTGT
>CAYTPV010000010.1:0-118508 GCA_964440115.1 uncultured Oscillospiraceae bacterium
CCCGCGACAGCTTGTTTAGTATAGCAAAGTCATTTTAACATGTCAACCGCTTTTTGAGGATTATTTTCAGAAAAAATGCATATTTTCTCGAAAGCCCGAAAACAGGGCGTTTCCGGGCTTTTCCGCACGACGTTGGTCCAACCTAAGCGTCGTTTAGCCCGGCGGCCAGCCCAGCGCCCTGCCGCCCAGCATATGCATATGCATATGCATCACAGTTTGTCCGCCGTTCACGCCTGTATTGAAAACAAGGCGGAAACCGTCTTTCGCTACTCCCAGTTCCCCGGCAAGCTGTTGTGCCACCCTGAATACATGGGCGAGCAGCGCGTCATCCGTTGGAGTAAGCTCCAGCACGGATTCGATATGCTTTTTAGGAATGATGAGAACATGTGTCGGCGCCTGCGGATTAATATCGTAAAACGCAAGCACCTGATCATCCTCATACGCCTTTTTGCAGGGAATCTCCCCCGCAGCTATTTTGCAGAATAAACAGCCGTCCATTTACGCACCTCCTTACTGTAATGATTAAACCATTTCGCCCAGCGCAAGAGTTCCCTCCGCGCCAGTAATTTTCACATTGAAAAGGCCCGGATCCGCTTCACCAGCAAAGCGTACGCGTACATAATTATCTGCATACCCTTCGGATATGCCTCCGCTTGTCTCTTCGGGCAGCACCTGCAGTATAGTACCAATCTGCCCGCGCACGTACTCTCGTTCCATCCGATCACTAAGCGTGATCAGCTCATGTGCGCGACGCTCTTTTTCCTCGCGCGAAAGCTGCCCCGGTAAATCCGCAGCAACTGTGCCGCTTCTGCGGGAATACGGGAACACGTGTATGCGCGCGAACTTAATCAGTTCGGCAAACGCAAGCGTCTCACAGTGCTCCTGTCCCGTTTCCCCCGGAAAACCCGCTATAATGTCGGTTGTAATGGCGCAGCCGGGAAAGGCATTGCGCAGCCTTTGGACGGCCTGCGCATATTCTTCAGTTGAATATCGCCGCCTCATTCGGGTGAGTACCGCATTGCTGCCGCTTTGCAGCGAAAGGTGGAACTGGAGGCACAATCTCCGTTCGGGTATTTCTTGGAGTTTAGCAACAAACGCATCATCAATAAGAGCGGGCTCCAAAGAACCCAGCCGCACCCGTCCTATACCCGGCGTAATGGCAGCAAGCGCTATGATATGCGGCAACCCCGGCGAATCCGGTATATCCTTGCCATAGCTCATCAAATGGATGCCGGTCAGCACAAGCTCGGGCGTTCCGATATTACCAAGCCTTGTCAGTTCTTTGCGGATCTCGTCCTCCGACCGTGAACGAACCGGCCCACGCGCATACGGAATAATACAGTAACTGCAATATCGGTCGCAGCCATCCTGAATTTTGAGCTGCGCGCGCGTACGAGCCCCCTGCACAGCGGGCGGAAGTTCCTCAAATGCGCGTGCGGTACGAATATCCTCCACGGTATTGACCTGCCCGCCCTCAACGCGCGCAGCCTCGACGAGTTCGACAAGCTGACTCCGATGCTGGGTGCCGACGATCAGGCGAACTCCGGGAAGGCTCTTTATGTCCTCTGGCGAACGCTGCGCATAGCAGCCTACCACTGCGACAATCGCATCCGGATTGCAAGCGTGCGCGCGCGAAATCATCTGCCTTGATTTTTTATCGCTGATCTGCGTAACGGTGCAGGTATTGACGACATACACATCGGACGGCTGTTCAAACGGAACCGTTTCGTAACCAGCCTGTTCGAACATCGTCTTCATGGAATCCGTTTCCTGCTGGTTCACTTTGCAGCCCAGCGTATAAAATGCTACGCGCGGCACGTCAGCCCTCCAATTCATAGATCAGCATGGCAAGCATGGCCATGCCTGCGGTTTCCGTGCGAAGAATGCGTGGGCCGAGGCTGACAGCCTTTGCGCCCGAACGTGCAAGCAATTCCGCCTCTTCCGGTTCAAACCCGCCTTCCGGCCCGATGATTAGCGCAATATCCTGCGGCGCAGTACCCTCGCGCATCGCCTGCCGCAATGTAACTCCACGCTCATCCTCATAGGCGTGCAGCAGCAGCCCGTGGGAAGCATAGTCGAGATCCTTCAGCGTGATAAGGCCCGTAACCTGCGGTATTACCGCTCGTCCGGACTGTTTGGCCGCCTCATATGCAACACGCTGATAGCGCTGGCGCTTTTTCTCGAAATCCCCGTCCGGACGAACCACGCAGCGCTCCGTCAGCACGGGCGTAATACGGGTCACACCAAGCTCTACGCACTTCTGTATGATAAGCTCCATCTTGCCTGATTTAGGCAGCGCCTGATACAGCGTGAAGCAATGCGCAGGTTCCGCTGTTTCGGCACATTTTCCAAGCAGCTCCACTTTTACCATCTGCTTGTCAACATCAAGAAGACGCGCACGGTATTCGTTGTTGTGCCCGTCTGAAATATGAACTTCATCACCCGGACGCATACGAAGCACCCGCGCGATGTGCGCGGCGTCCTCGCCTGAGATCAACGCAGTGTTATCTCCGATTGCCGAAGGATCTACAAAAAAATGCTCCATGACTACCGCCTATTTTCTTTGCGAAAGCATTGCCACCCAGCCGGATACTGTACCATCCGGCGCTTCATCGGCAGAACGCAGGGTCTGTACGATGCTAAATCCCTCTTTCTGCAACGCCGAACGTACCTCTCCTTCCCGTTCATCAATAATCCCGGAACACAGAAAATAACCATCCGGCTTCATAAAGTCCTTAATAAACGGGCTCAGCCCGATAATAACATGCGCAACGATATTTGCTGCAACGATATCATACCCGTTACCCAGTTCACTGCGCAGCTTTTCATCCGAGAGAATATCTCCGATACGAATCGTGTAGCTTGCTGGATCAACGCTGTTCATTTCCATGTTTGCTGATACTACTCGCTCCGCCACGGGGTCTATATCCGCGCACATCGCATTAGCCGCGTCCAACCGAAGCGCCGCAATAGCGAGTATACCGCTTCCGCAGCCAAGATCCAGTATTCTGCCGCCGGATTGTACATGCTCCCCTAGGAGTTCGAGACACATGCGGGTAGTATGGTGCGCGCCTGTACCGAAAACCATGCCGGGGTCTATGTATACCGCTTCGCGATTTCGCGTTTGTTCCTCCGTTAATGACTGCTTTTCCCAGGATGGGCAAATCAGCAGTCTTTCGCCTATCGGCATGGGCTTGTAATACTGCTTCCAAGTGTTTGCCCAATCCTCGTCATCGACGCGTGTTTCCCGAATGGTTAATTCACCCAAGTTCAGTTCCTCGCTCATGGGGCGCATTCGATCTACCGCCTCGCGCACACGGGCAAGCAGCGGTTCATTTTCGGGAATATCCGCAATATACGCCTTCACGCAAGGACCGTTTTGCGCTGCCAGTGCCACGGCATCCGCGAAATCCCAATATGGTGCACTTTGTCGCAGGAATTCCGAAACCCGCTCGCTGCTTTCTTCAAGCGCGACCTGTTCGACTCCAGCTACGCTCAACGCTCCCGCAACCGCTTCCAGCCCGGCGTCCGTCGTGTATACCGCAAACTCAATCCAGTTCATATGCTGATCCTTTCCGGCTTGAAAAGCGCCGCCTGATGTTCTTTCAAGCGGCGCAAGTATCATTTCATCCGTGTTATGCTGCCCCGTTGCCGACAGTATCGGTAACACCGGCATCACCAGTCGCACCGGCATCACCAGTCGCACCGGCATCACCGTTCGTTCCATCGGGAGTTGTTGTCGTGCCGTCCGCGCCTTCCACCGGAACGCCAGCAATCGGCACTGCGCCCTCAGGTACAGGCACCGTAAGCGGATCGCCGGTACCGATATGCACTTCCGCGTCATTGCCGCGATATTTATCCTCATACAGGTAACGAGATTCCTCAAGTTTGCCATTGACGTATTTATCCACATACGCTTTGGCTGCATATCCATCATGCGCTTTGATTTTCTCAAGCTGATAACCGGAGGGTACAAGCGGATCTTCCACATACTTAATCTCAAGCCGAGGTATAGTCTCGGTGATTTCGCTGCGCGGCTTATAGGTAACACCTTCCGGCAGAGGCTTGCCGTACAGGGATACGGTGATATCCTTATACCTACTGCTATCCTTATTCGGCGTGATGTATACAAATATGTAAACAGGCGCGCCGGTATTGTTTTTGAACTTCAGATCGATGCCGCTGGTGTCCACCGTGGCATCCAAGCCTTTAGCCACATACGTGGAAGGTATGGAATGCGCCGTACGATCTGTAACTGGTATGTTGGCGCATAGCAGCGCATTGTACAGCGTAGTGCTGACCTGGCAAATTCCGCCGCCAGCCTGCAGCGTGTATTCCTTTCCGCCGCTGATACCGTTGGCTTCCTTCCAGCCGGTGGCTTTGGTGCGGGGGCCAACCCAATCGTTGAAACTGAATTCTTCATCCGGCTGCACCACATACAGATTGATGCGGTCAGCCGCTTTGCCTATATTAAATACGCGGTTCTTCACGATTTCATCAGAACTGCTGATAGGGAATTTCGTGGTATAGGAAGCTATACGCTTTGTGTTTTCCTTCAGAAAATCCAGCGACAGTGTCGGCGCTACCGTATCGTAAACCGGCTCAATCACCGCCTGATACTGCCCATCTGCAAGCGCCTGAACAACCTTGGCGATGGTTTGCTCGGCGTTGACAGTCAGGCCGTTTTTACCTTCCACCGGCTCGAAGCTCTGCTTGTTGTCCTCGCTGAGCGAAGGCGCCATGTATGGTTCCATGGGGGCCACGTTGGCTTCAGTTGAAATAGCCGTGATGCGGTTGGCAAGCGCTGTATTATCCGGCGTAAATGTCACATTGAAATCTTTTCCGGTCTTTTGGAGTGTTTCACGTTCATCAGAGTTAGACCCAAGCACCCCACCCCGGCCATAAGTCATGGCTTGTACCAATATATCTTCCGTATTGGCGGTCAGTCCCATGTCCGCAGAGGAAAGGGTCCAGCTTTTATCGTCATGCTTGAGCACAATGGACACGGAAGCAAGCTGCTTTGATACTGCCTGTTCAACGAGTGGTTTTGCTTCTTCCATCTCCATATCGCCAACGTCTACGCCGGCTACAGTTACGCCGTCAAGAAATTTCTTATTGCTCTCCATGTAGTCGAGCATCGTCTGTTTTTTTGTACCGCCGCTGATAAGCAGTATAGCCGCCACAATCAATATGAGTGCGCCGAATACGGCGAGAGCAACATGCATGAGCCTTTGCGAACGGGCAATTCTGCGCTTGCGTTTTCCTCCGCTTCCTGTGCGGGTGGTTTGAGCGGAAGTCCGCCCGGATCCGCTCGAAGATCGTCGGGCATCATTCGCGCTATGAGCGGCAGCCGCACGCGCAGCGGGCTGCTTCATATAATTAGGTAACTGCGGCCCTTGCTGCGACGAAGAAACGCTGCGCCGGCCTTGTCTGTCCTGATCCATTACATACTCCTTATCCCGGGTACACTGGCATTGCCGTATTTCATCCAATGTTCAACATTATACACCAATCCGAATCCTACCTGCAACCCAACCAGCAATATGCGCTGTTTGTTTCAAAATTGTTTTCAAATACTTACACGCATGCTACAATAACTCTGCAAACGAACTCTTACTCCAACCTGCGTATATAGGAAATATACAGAGCGTTTCAGGGGAACTCATGCTTCATATTGTGTTGGTTGAACCGGAAATCCCTCAAAACACCGGAAATATATCACGTACCTGCGCTGTAACGGGCAGCGTGCTGCATCTTGTGCGGCCTCTTGGTTTTACTGTAACCGATAGGCAGCTTAAGCGCGCGGGATTGGACTATTGGCAGTTTCTCGATATTCGATACCATGACAGCTTTGAAGAAGTGGAAAGCGCGTTCCCGGACGGCCGCTTTTTTCTTTGCACCACGCGTGCAAAACGGCTGTACACCGAAGCTTCATACCAGGACGGGGATATACTTGTATTCGGCAAAGAAACAGCAGGACTCCCGCAGGCACTGCTCGACCGCAGACCTGAGGATTGCGTGCGTATCCCCATGGGGGACGGCATCCGCTCGCTCAATCTTTCCAACGCCGCGGCTATCGTATTATATGAAGCACTGCGCCAAACAGGCTTTACCGGCCTGCACTGACACGTTTCCGCGCAAATTGTGCTTGCAAAACAGGGTGCGTGATGGTAGAATACGTTTGTTTGAGTTCAAACGACAGCGGCATTGTATGGCAAGGAGGTGTAACAGAATGGGTAAATACTGTGAAATATGCAATAAGGGCATCATGTCCGGCAACTTGGTCAGCCACTCCAACCGCAAGACGAAGCGCTCCTGGGCGCCCAATGTGCAAAGCGTACGAGTATTGGTTGAAGGCGCGCCGCGCAAGATGAACGTCTGCACCCGTTGCCTCCGTTCCGGCAAGGTTGCTCGCAGCGTTTAATAGTATCAGCGCCACCTAAAAGGATGCAGTCTATGCATCCTTTTTTATTGTTCACAGTTAGCCGAGACTTTTTGGTAAAGATATCCCCTCGTTCATTTCATTCAAATTCGGCGATTTCCGTTGTGCGGCCAACGGCCGCACATCCTTCCTTGAGGGATACCCGAATGTACCATTCGGGTGCACTCGGCGAATTTGGTTAGAATGCCGACATAAGCGGCATTCCAAAAGAACCCAAGTCTATAGACTTTGTCAGTGGCATCATGTACACAGCCATATGATTCCCAGACCAAGCAGCACGGCAAATACCATTACTGCAAAAATCCACAGCGGCAGACAGCAGAGCAATACAATAACCGCTGCGGAAATTAAAACGATACCCACGATATCCCGCCTGGCTCTGCGTTTACGGTGACGCACGCACTCGCAATCGCTCGGGCAGGGATCCCTATGATAGCAAACCTTCCAACTAAACATGCCTGCGCCCTCCACCCGCCGAGTATCCAGTTCTATTAATGTTCGATCTACATAGTGCTACCTTCTATAGGTATACGGCGGCAGCATAAAAAAGGTGCCGGTCACTCCTTGGCACATGCTGGAATACCTTGAACTATCAGTATTCACAAGGAGGAGGCACATGGAGCCTATTATTGTGGAACTTAAGGATATTCGCCTCATCTACCACGAACCCCATGCTGAGACGCTTGCCATAGATACGCTCAATATGACCATACGGGAAGGGGAATTCGTTGCCATCGTCGGGCCTTCCGGCAGCGGCAAGACTTCCATGCTCAATTTGCTTTGCGGATTGATGAAACCTTCCTCCGGCAGCGTCCAGCTCAAAGGGAAGGAAGTCAGCGCGCCGGGTCAGGGGATTGGGTACATGCTGCAGCGTGACCATCTGTTGGACTGGCGTGACATTGAAGGCAATATTCTTTTGGGATTAGAAGTCAAGCATATGCTCAACGACGAAACGCGCGCACGCGCACTGTCCCTGCTGAGCAAATACGGTTTGGAAGATTTTAAGCATCATTATCCCCGGCAGCTTTCGGGAGGCATGCGCCAGAAAGTGGCACTCATACGCACATTGGCGTTTGACCCGGATCTTTTGCTGCTGGATGAACCCTTTACATCGCTCGACTATCAGACGCGCCTTCGCGCATCCGATGAAATACACGCTATCATTAAGCGGGAGCACAAAACAGCGCTTCTCGTCACGCACGATATCGCCGAAGCCATTTCCATGGCGGATCGCATACTCGTATTTACCGAACGGCCCGCCCGCGTAAAACGCGAACTCGTCATAACGCTGAGTGCCCCGCCTTCTCCCATTGCGCGGCGCAACGCTCCTGAATTCCATGATTACTTCGACCTGATATGGAAGGAGCTGGAGATCTGTGAAACTTGAATTGACAGGCAGCGAAGAGCATATTGCCTATTTGAAACGGATACAGCGTCATCAAACGTTCGTAACCGCCATGCGTTATGCGCTACTAGCCGCATTCCTCATACTATGGGAGGTCGCAGCACGGCTGGGGTGGATTGATTCGTTTATTACAAGCAGCCCCAGCAGGGTGCTGAAAACCCTTGTGTCACTATACAACAGCGGGGACTTGTTCCTCCATATCGGCATGACGCTTTATGAAACGGTGGTTGGCTTTTTGCTGGGCACGCTGCTTGGCACCGCTATCGCGATAGCGCTCTGGTGGAGTCCGACCGCAAACAAAATTCTGGACCCGTATCTGGTGGTGCTCAACGCACTGCCCAAGATTGCACTCGGACCGATACTCATCGTATGGATCGGCGCGTCTTCCGGCTCCATCATCGCAATGGGACTGCTCATTTCCCTTGTCGTTACCATTCTCACGGTGCTGACAGGATTTCTGGAAATCAGCGAAGAAAAGCAGCTGCTCATGCGTACTCTTGGCGCCACAAAAACGCAGATATTTACCAAAGTCGTGCTGCCCGCCTCCATTCCGACATTGATGGCGGCGCTCAAAATCAGCGTCGGCATGAGCTGGGTGGGCGTCATCGTAGGGGAATACCTCGTCTCTCGGGCAGGTCTTGGATATTTGATCGTATATGGCGGGCAGGTGTTCCAGCTTGACCTTGTCATGGCAAGCATATTAGTTCTTTGCGCACTGGCCGCTGTGATGTATTATATTGTTGCGTATTTCGAAAAGCGTATTGTGCGGTGGAGATCGTAGCCTTCTCGTTTTTCTCCGCAACAGCCGCGGAGTGCGCATCATCCGCATTCCGCGGCAATTTTATGCCTGTTTTTCTGAACTTTTCCTTGACATGCCGTGGTATTGTTTGCTACACTTGTTCAGGTGTGTTCGATAAGGTAGGCGTCATGCGGCCACAGCCCCGGAAGCACGGCGTACAAGCGTCGCAACACCAAACCATCATTTTGATAAGTTCATTGGGAGGAACGCCATGAAAACCTATATGGCTAAGGGCGAAACTCTCCAGAGGGATTGGTATGTTGTGGATGCAGAAGGCATGGTTCTCGGCCGTCTGTCCTCCCAGGTTGCCGCTATCCTCAGGGGAAAGCACAAGCCCATATTCACGCCGCATGTTGATACCGGCGATCATGTAATTATCGTTAACGCCGACAAAGTCGTGCTTACCGGCAAAAAGCTGGATCAGAAGAAATACTATCGTCACACCGGTTATCCCGGCGGCCTGCGCGAAACGAGCTATCGTACTCTCATGCAGACCAAACCGGAATTCGCTGTTTACGAATCCATTCGCCGCATGATGCCCAAGGGTCCTCTTGGCCGTCAAATGCTCACCAAACTGCGCGTATACGCAGGCCCCGAGCATGACAACGCCGCTCAGAAGCCCCAGGCGCTCACGCTGAAGTAATTTAGGAAGGAGAAACGCATAATGGCACAGGTTCAATATCTCGGCACCGGAAGGCGCAAGAAGTCCATCGCCCGCGTTCGTCTGCTTCCTGGCACGGGCAACATCACCGTCAACAAGCGGGATGTCGAAGACTATTTCGGCCTTGAAACACTCAAGATGATCGTGCGCGCCCCCATGGTGCTCACCGATACGCTGAGCAAGTATGACGTCAAAGTCAATGTCCTCGGCGGCGGCACCACCGGTCAGGCCGGCGCAATCCGTCATGGCATCGCCCGCGCGCTGCTCATCGCGAACCCCGAACTCAGGGGTGCCTTGAAAAAGGCCGGTTACCTTACCCGCGATCCGCGCATGAAGGAGCGCAAGAAGTACGGCCTCAAAGCCGCACGCCGCGCGCCGCAGTTCTCCAAGCGTTAATTCGCACGGAGCCTTACATCTTCAATACACAACGGCTGGAAAGCAACGCTTTCCAGCCGTTTTATTGTAGACAAAGTGCCAACCGGCACTTTGTCGAGGCTCACCGCGCAACTTGACGCTCTTAGGCGTCATTTTGCACCGCACATGCACCCCGAATGGTACATTCGCGTATTTTCCAAGGATTGATGTGCGACGATTGTCGCACAACCAATCGCCAGCAAAATGACGGATTGAAAGCATCTGAACGCTGTTGAATGTTTTATCAGCAGCAACAACGGCTGGAAAGCACCGCTTCCCAGCCGTTGTTGTTTCTTTTTTGCTAGAACCGTCTCCCCCGCTACTTCTGAAGCAGTCCAAGAGATATGAGTTCGTCGCGCAGGGTCTGTATGACTTCCTGCGTCGCGGGTGCAAGGGGCAGCCGCGTACTGCCAACGTTACATCCCAGCAGATTCAATGCGGCTTTTACGGGAATGGGGTTGGATGTCATGAAGAGCTTGGCGCAGATACCCATGAGCTTTAAATGTAAGCTGGCTGCTTCCTGCACGCGTCCGCTCAGATAACTTTCTATCATCTGGCTGATCTGCGGACCCACGACCTGTGAAGCAACGGAGACTACCCCGTAGCCGCCGACGGCAAGCGTAGGCAGAATTTGAGCATCCTCGCCAGTGTATACTGCAAAATCATCGCCGGCGCCCTGCACAACGCTCGCCAGCTGCGTAAGATCACCCGACGCTTCCTTAAGCGCGGTGATGTTGGCAATTCTCGAAAGCTGAATGGATGTATCTGCCGTCATATTCACACCGGTGCGTCCCGGCACATTATAGAGCATGATGGGCAAAGACGTCGATTGTGCAATCGCGGAAAAATGGGCGTACAGAGATTCCTGATTGGGCTTGTTATAGTAGGGTACCACAGCAAGCAGGCCGTCAACTCCGGTTTCCTCAGCGCGTTTTGCGTTTTCTATGGAAGATGCCGTGGAATTTGATCCAACCCCTGCAATAACGGGAACATTCACGGCTTTCTTGACCACCACGAACAGCTTTTCTTTCTCTTGGGCTGTCAGTGTAGGTGACTCTCCCGTGGTGCCGGACACGACGAGCGCCGTTGTCCCTTCTTCAACAAACTTCTTTGCGATCTGCGCGGCCTTTTCATAATCCACCTCGCCTACACTATCCATAGGTGTGACCATGGCCGTAATCATTCTCCCCCAGCTTTTCATGCAATTCCTCCTATACTGCGTACTGCCTATCGCACCTCAAATCCTGCAATGGCGTGAAAAAAACATATAAAAACAATATTAACAAAGCATGCAAGCAATAGCAACCTGATGCTTCATAAAAGCTGCGGGGGTTCTATCCTAATATATATGCATCACAGAAATGTTTGAGTGTAAAAAAGCCGGGCAGCTTTTCAGGCTGCCCGGCTTTCGTGTTGAAATCAAACTGTCGGCTTAAAACAGTGAGTAGGTCAGGAACAGCACGGCAGCGAGAGAGGAAACAAGGGACACGACGGTGATTTGCGTGTTGATGGACGGACCCGCGGTATCCTTGAACGGATCACCAACGGTATCGCCGATAACAGCAGCCTTATGCGCGTCGGAACCCTTGCCGCCGAAATTGCCGGCCTCGATGAACTTCTTGGCATTGTCCCACAGTCCACCGGCGTTGCTCATCATAAGCGCGATGAGAAGGCCGGAGATGATGTTGCCGGTGAGATAGCCGCCGATCGCCTGTACACCGCCCACAAAGCCGACCAAGAGCGTAACGACGATGGCCACAAGGCCTGCCGGGATCAGCTCGCGGATAGCGCCGATGGTGGCGATATCGATACACTTGTCATAGTCAGGCATAACCTTGCCTTCTTTGAGACCCTCAATGGTATTGAACTGGTGATGAATCTCACCGACCATTGTCTGGGAGTTGCGGCTTACGCCCATCATCAGCATGGCCGAGAACACGGCGGGGATAGCAGTGCCTACCAGTGCGCCAAAGAATACTAGCGGGTTCATAATGTTGAAGCCTACGTCCGGGCCGCCTGCGGCGACAACGATTTCCTGAAACGCAGCCAACAAAGCGATGACCGTGAGGCCCGCGGCGCCGATAGCAAAACCCTTGGTGATGGCCTTGACGGTATTGCCGGCGGAATCCAGTTTGTCCGTAACTTCCAGAACATCTTCGCCCAGACCGCACATTTCTGCAATGCCGCGCGCGTTATCCACGATGGGGCCGTAAGCGTCGTTGGAAATAATCATGCCTACGATGGACAGCATGCCGACCGCCGCGATCGCGATGCCGAACATGGGGTAACTGCCGCCAAGAGGTTCACACAGCTTGTATGCGCCGAGCGCTGCAACACCTATACCGGCAAGCGCGGGGAAGGAACTCAAAAGGCCGTAGGACATGCCGGTGAGTATGGTGAACGCCGGACCGTTTTTACAGGCTTCCGCGACCTTTTCAACGGGCTTGCCTTCATCGCCTGTAAAGTAGTCGCTGGTGATGCCGATGATAACGCCAACGATCATGCCAAGAATAGCTGCGCCCCAGATACGCCATTCAAAGCCGCTGAGCATCGTAGCAAAGAATGTAAGTACAACATAAATACCGCAAGTCAGATAGGTGCCTCGATTGAGGGCGGAACCGGGCTTGCCGTCCTTACCAATGCGGGAGAATAATACGCCGATAATAGATGAAAGAAGTCCGAGAGATAAGAAACAGAAGAGAAGATTTTCCTGTTTGAGCGGCAGCGCAATCACCATGGCGGCCGCAATGGAAGCTACGTTGGAGTCAAAAAGATCCGCACCCATACCGGCGACGTCGCCAACGTTATCGCCTACGTTGTCTGCAATAACGGCAGGATTGCGCGGATCATCCTCGGGAATGCCGAGCTCAACTTTACCAGTCAAATCAGCGGCAATATCCGCAGATTTCGTGAATATACCGCCGCCAGCCTTTGCAAACAGCGCCAGCGAACTCGCACCGAAGCTAAAGCCCAGTACGATACCGGCATCGCCAGTTAACAGGTGCAGTATCGCCGTACCTGCCAAAGAAGTGCTCACAACAGCCATGCCCATGACTGCGCCGCCCCGGAACCCTGCCATAAAGGAAGGAGCCACGCCCTGTTTGGCGGCGAGAGCGGATTTGGTATTCGCAATTGTTGCGATGCTGATACCCACATAGCCCGCAAGTGCGGAAAGTAAAGAACCGAAAATATAAGCGACCGTTGTCCAGATGTTGACGGTCCAATCGCCCTGCCAAGCCGGCTTAGGGAAGAATAGCAGCAACAGAAGACTGACTATGCCGACGAAAGTGGCCAACACGCGGTATTCACGCCTCAGGAACGTGAAAGCGCCCTTGCGGATCAGGGCTCCGATGTTATCCGTGCTTTTGTCGCCGGGCAATTTTTCGACCCAGCGATAAAAATACACCGCTACGCCGACTGCAAGGATGCACACAAAGATTGAAATGATTGACCAGTTCATAGTGATCCTCCCCAAAATAATATGTATAGAATGCATGCTTTGGGCATGCGAAGAAAGAAGGAATGCGCGATAAAGCGCTTGCAGGAATTAATACGGCACAAAACAAGCCGCATCAGTCTTTTTTTACCTATTCAATTGTTCGTAATAGTGTAGTATCAATCTTAAACTTTATAGATAGCGGCATTATAAGCAACGCCAATTAGTAAATGATTTCTTCTTACCGGATGTATGGATTTAAACGATGTACAGCCCATAACTCATTCTTATTCTATCGCCCTGAGCTTACCATTTTGCTTTTTAAAATTACTATGATATCAAAATCCCAACCCATTATATACTGTATACCGTTTCGCAATATATGTCCAGCATAAAGTTTGAATATTGTTCACCTTTATAAAAAAATATGCTGCAAATTTCGCAGTAAAAGCGCCAACCCATGCGAATGCCGGTTGGATGTCAGCGACACATTCGATATCGAAAATTAGCCCGTAACTTCGACTGAAGCTAATGCAATTGAAACAAACGTCCAAAGGCTTCCTTATGTGACCGGCACAAATGATGTAAGCCAATCCTGATTAGCACATTCATAATAATACTGATATAATATTGTTATCCCATATCGTATACTTATATCACTGCCTTGGCTCGCCCTGCTGACGGCTGACCGGCGCAAACGCTTCATTTCGAGGTTCCTCTCCCGCTATCATAGAACTGATCGCCGATGCCCTGCTTTCACCCTGTAAAGAGAGATCAGCGCCCATCAGCACCGGATAAGTCCGTTTCTGGTACAGACTGCTCTGCGCAGAAAGCGCGCCTTTAGGAACGCAAAACACTTCCATATCCGTTCTGTCGCGTGAAAGGAGTTCTTCAAGCGCCATGCGCGCCAGTTCCTCTGTCTCTGCGTAAACAGCGTCTATTGTGCCTTCCACATACCTGTCCAGCTGGGCTTCAAAAAAGCTCCTCGATGACTGTTTTGCCGTTTCATAATGTACGGCTTTGGCGAATATCCTTCCCTGCTTGACGCCTGCCTGAAAAACTTCATCGGCCGGTGATCCCTCTTTTTCCAGCAAGGCGATCAGACGTACAGGTGTATCGTGCGGCGGATAGGTAATGGCAGTCTCCAGCGCTTCGGATGCCGCAGCAGTGGTATCAAACCAGGTATATGACGCCCCCTCAGGCGGAGTTCTTTTGTACATATCCGTTATCGCAACCTTAGTGCCCGCCTGTATAGCGGCGTTGAGCGAATCGAGCGAAGTATCTTGTTTCGTATATAAAACAATGATGCCGTTATATTGATCGGAAAGGACAGCTTCCTCAAACCCTTTCTGGCCCGCATGCGTACTGATCAGCCATCCTGAAGCAACAGGAGAGTGCGCCGCGCCAAAGAAAAAATCTGCTGCTTCCGTCGCGCTGCAATCGGCTGCAAACAACACTTTAGTCGGCGTCGCTGTTGTTATCGGCACAGGAGAAGAAGGCACAAGCGTTGACTTGGGCGCAAGGGTTGGCAATGGTGTTTGCTGCGGCTCGGCGGGTACGCATCCGAAAAAAAGCGCACACACGAACAGCAGGCAAATAACTTTTTTCATGTACAGGGCTTCCTCCCAAATTTCATGGTAATAGCATATACCATAGTTTGATCGGAATGCAAACCTTGTAGACCCCTTGACTAAGCGGATTGTCCGCATTTACTATAGTTGCGTGAGCATAAAACATAAAAGGTTACTATTGCAAATTTTATCTTCATATGTTTGCCCGAGGTGTATTGCATGAGGCTGCGCGTATTCTGCCTGTTTCTCGCCCTTTTGATCACGCTTGCGGTATTGCCCGCAACAGCGTTCGCTCGTGATGCGCTCAAGAATACAGATCCTGACAAGTATTATATACTGCTTGACACGAAAAATCAGGTTGTAACCGTATATGAGAAAGACGAATTTGGAGAATACACACGCATTGTTCGCCGATTTTTGTGTTCCTCCGGTCGTACGCAGATTGACCCCGAAATACCGGACGATCAGGGTACACCAACCCCACGGGGAATATGGAAAATAGGCGGACGGGAACGTTTTGGAAAGTTCGCTGCGTTTTCCGGCGAATATGCGCG
The DNA here is from genome assembly GCA_964440115.1 of uncultured Oscillospiraceae bacterium. GTDB lineage: Bacteria > Bacillota > Clostridia > Christensenellales > CAG-138 > JAEWWD01. The sequence goes on from CAYTPV010000010.1 coordinate 15,283, forward strand.
CTATTGGACGCAGATCGTAGGCAGCGTCTATTTTCATTCCATACTGTTCGGGCGGCGGGACGTCAACGCACTTAAATCGTCGCCTTATGGCAGTCTGGGACGTAACGTTTCCCACGGATGCGTGCGTCTGTACGTGGAAGACGCCAAATGGCTGTATTATTACGCATGTCCAGGTACGATTGTCAATGTATCCAACACCGAACCGTATAACCCGGAACTGCGGCGCGCTTTGAAATCCCGCTTGTCTTTTAGGGAATACAACTCCCTGCAAAAGAAGTTTTTTGACGTAGGAGAACTTCCCAACTATACCGCCTGGACGACTGTGGAAGGGGCTGACATGCGTACGGGCAATGGCTCCAACGACCGTAGAATTACACGGTTCAAAGTCGGAACAGCAGTAGAAATCCTGCAAGTCGGCGACCCCTGGTGCAAGATCCGTTATAATAAGCGTGAAGGGTACATTCGCCTCGCATACCTGACATTCGAGCAAGGCGAAATACAATCGCAAAAAGATGCGGACATTCTCAAAAGTACAACATACCTTATGACGCAGCCTGAATCCGGGCCATTGTTTAAGGTGCCCGCCTTTACATCCGTGAAGGTGCTCGATCGCAGCAATGCGGATTGGTGGAAGGTAGAGGTCTGGCATGCGCAGGGATATCTGCCTTCCCATGTCATGACTACGGGCTGGGGACTGATTCAGGATTGACATGTGTTCTGTTTGCTATAGCTGAAGGATCAATATCGCATAAGAAAGGAGCAATTGGATATGGACAAGCTGGATTACAAAAAAGCGTATCCTGGATTGTATCTCCCTCCGAACAAGCCGGTGTTCATCGACATACCAAACCTGTCCTTTATTATGGTAGATGGTCAGGGAGATCCAAACAAACCGGAGGGCGAATACAGCAAGGCGCTGCAGCTTCTTTATGCGCTATCCTATACCATCAGTATGAGCGGCAAGGGTGCGAGCGCACCGGAGGGATACTTTCCTTATGTCGTGCCGCCGCTTGAAGGTCTTTGGTGGATGAAGGACGGCGGCAAACCGGACTATATCGATAAAAAGCAGTTTTGCTGGATCAGCATGATCCGTCAGCCGGAATTCGTAACTCCGGATGTGTTTGCCTGGTCTCAGGAACAGGTATGGCGCAAAAAGCGGATCGACGCTTCCATGGCGAGGCTTCAGCAGTATGCAGAAGGACTATGCGTGCAATGCATGCATGTAGGTCCATTCGACGAAGAGCTGCATACACTTGAACGCATGGAAGCTTATATGCAGCAGAATGGCCTTGTCTGCGATATCGGCGCTTCTTTAGAGGACGGTATGATACGGCAGCACCATGAAATTTATCTGAGCGATTTCCGCAAGGTCAGCCCGGAGAAAAACAAGGCGGTAGTGCGCCATCCCGTGCGTCGCGTTTAAAACAGCTTAAATACATGCGTACTGAACCAGGTATATCCCAAGTCAACGCGGGGGAGCATGCCTTTCTGCATGAACATGCCAGCAACATACCAGATGGAAATAATCAGCAGGACGGTCAGGAGCAAGGCCAGCGCAGTATACTTCTTCTCGTGCTGAGCGGGCACAGTATGCTCACGCAGTCCTCTTTCGCGAACAGACGCGATTGCCCGCTGCGCATCATCAGCGGCATTTTGCTGCCCTGCAGATAATTCCTGAACACATTCAGAAGGCTGTACTGGCGGCTGATCAATCTGCACTTCGGCATTTGTGTATACTACTGCGCACAGACGCATTTGCAGGCCTTCATCCGCAAGCTGATTCAGCCATTGAGCCGCATTATCCGGCGTTTCCATGTGTTGCATACTATCGTACGCATGTTTAAAAACATCCTTTAGAATATCCTTCGCGAGCTGCTTATCCATGCAGGATCTATACAGTCGCTGGTAAACAGCGCTCGCATGAGACGTGTAAAGTTGGCGAAACAATTCTTCATTTTTTTCCTGCGTACAGCTTTCCATAACGTTCCTCTATCCAACAGGTACTTGTCAATGAGAAATCATCCAATACAGTATCGGTTTTTTTGAAATTAACATTATAAAGCCGGCCTGCAGTATACAGGCCGGCTTAATTTTTATTTTAGGAGTTACGCAAAAAATTCAGGCGCTACCTCGCGGCAGATTGCTTCAAGTTCTGCATTGCTCATGGATGTCGTTCTGCCCTGTGAGTACAGAACATCCAGACGTTCCTTAATGACGGCTACAGCGGGATGCTTTTTGGAAACAGGTTCATCGCCCTGCTTGGAGCCGGGAATGTTGGCGTTGATCCAATATGCGATGCCCGCAAGGCCGCTGTGCGCATCCACCACGACAGTGGCGGGGCGGTTCAGGATAGCATGCGTATTGAATATGTTATAAATCTGCTCATCCTTGAGCAATCCGTCCGCATGAATACCGGCACGCGTGGAACAGAAATCTCTTCCCACAAAAGGAGTCTGCGGCGGAATGGGGTAGCCGACATCCTTCTCAAAATAGTTCGCGATCTCCGTGATGACGTCAAGCCGCATTCCTTCATCGCGACCGCGCAGGCTGCAGTATTCAAGCACCATGGCTTCGAGCGGGCAGTTTCCTGTGCGTTCGCCAATGCCAAGCAGCGAGCAGTTGACGGCGGAAGCACCGTACAGCCACGCAGTAGCTGCGTTGGTGACAACTTTGTAGAAATCGTTATGGCCGTGCCACTCCAGCATGCTGCTGGCGATATTGGCGTAGTGTCGCAGGCCATAGATAATCCCCGGCACGCTGCGCGGAAGTGAAGCGCCCGGATACGAGATACCCAATCCAAGCGTATCGCAGCAGCGGATTTTCACAGGTATGCCGGCTTCTTCGCCCAGCTGGGAAAGCGCGTATACGAACGGCACAACGAATCCATAGAAATCCGCGCGTGTAATATCTTCCAAATGGCAGCGAGGACGAATTCCTCTCTCCAACGCCATTTTCACAACCTTCAAGTATTGTTCCATGGCCTGTGTACGGGTCATGTTCATCTTCTTGAAAATATGGTAATCCGAGCAACTGACCAATATACCGGTTTCATTGACGCCGATCTCCTTGACCAGATCAAAGTCCTTTTCAGTTGCACGAATCCATGTGGTAATTTCAGGGAAACGATACCCGCGCTGCTGGCAAAGTTCCAGCGCCTGACGATCCTGTTTGCTGTAAACAAAGAACTCGCTTTGCCGGATAACGCCGCGGGGGCCGCCAAGATCGTGCATCAGATCAAATATTTTCAGTATCTGAGCAGGCGAAAACGGCTCGCGGGATTGCTGACCATCGCGGAAGGTTGTATCCGTAATCCAGATATCCTCCGGCATGCGCATGGGAACCGTACGGTAATTGAAGGCCACCTTAGGCACCTGCTCGTAGTTAAACATTTCGGGAAACAGGCTGGGTTCCTCTACATCCTGCACAGTATACTTATAGTAATCCTCGCGCAGCAGATTGGAATGGTCGTCAAAAACGATCTTGCTCATGGCGGTCTCCTTTTCAATATTTTTTATATTCGGTGCATGCGTGCATGCATGTATACAATATAGGCTAATTATACACAGAAATCGTTTTGTGTCAATATCCAGATACAAATTTCACTCACGGGGATTTTGCTTGCCATAATCAACATGTCACATTACACTGATATGGAATTCATTGGCCGGAGGAGTATCATGAATCGTTTCATACTTGCACCCGATTCCTTTAAAGGAACAATGACCGCAACCGAAGTATGCGATATTTGGGAGGCCTCCATACTACGCCATATTCCTGATGCCCGTATTCAGCGTATGCCTGTCGCGGATGGTGGAGAAGGCATGGTAGATGCTTATTTGCGCATACTCGGTGGAGAACGCATTACGGCCCATGTCAGCGGTCCATTTGGCAAGCCCATGGATGCGGATTACGCTATATTGCCTAACGGTGCCGCTGTTATGGAAATGGCCGCATGCGCAGGACTTCCTCTTGTAGGTGAAGAAAAGGACCCTCTGCGTGCCAGTACGTATGGCGTTGGAGAGTTGCTAAAGGATGCGGCGGGCCGCGGGGTGACGAAAGTTCTTCTGGGTCTGGGAGGAAGTGCCACAAACGACTGCGGCATCGGCATGGCTGCAGCCCTTGGATACCGTTTTTTGAATTCTGTCGGCTCACCTTTGGAAGCGTTGGCAATCAACATGTCCAGTGTTGCACATATAGAACGACCAGAGCGCGCTTTAAACTTGACCGTCACTGCCGCCTGCGACGTCGATAATCCTCTTTACGGTCCAAGCGGTGCGACCTATACCTACGGTATGCAAAAAGGCGCTGCAGGCGAGACGCTCGCTCTGCTGGATGCAGGATTAATGAATATGGCAGCCGTCATATCGCGCGATTTGGGGAAAGACATCGCCCTGCTTCCCGGCTCAGGCGCAGCCGGAGGTATGGGCGCGGGCGTTGCCGCTTTTTTGCATGGAAGCCTGACACCGGGAATTGAACTGTTGCTCGATGCGGCAGGATTTGAACATATGCTGCAGGACGCCGACTGTGTGCTGACGGGTGAAGGACGCATCGACTGGCAAAGCGCTCGCGGAAAAGTGCCTGTCGGCATCGCTAACAGGGCAAAGAAGTACGGCGTTCCGGTGATCGCTCTGTGCGGATCGATAGGCGAAGGCATGGAGGCTGTTTATGAACATGGTATTACAGCTGTATTTTCCGCAGTCCGTACAACGGCAGATTTTCCCTCTATTAAAAAAACTTGTCGCGACGATATGCGCCTGTTGTGCGATGCCGTTATACGTTTATTATGCATGCAGCGTATATAAATCCATCATAGTATAAATGTGATATTTGATTTTCTTATCGCATTTTTGTTCTGTCCAACCCATAATGTTGTATGAATTCCACATAATGCTTGCGTGCCTTTTGTTTGATATGCTAAAAATGCGTGCTGTCCTTTGACTCATTTTCTAGACCAAAGGCCAAATAAGCCAAGACTCAATGCGGAGACATTTCTTTCAAAAAAAATGTCAATATTAGAAAAAATATTGTTCACATATGTGTCAAATAATAAGGAAAGCAGTTGATTTTTCTGGTATAATTTTATAGAATAAGATCATTCCAAAATGATATACATTACATTGTGTGAGGAGACCATACATGAGCGAAAGCCGTCGGACATGCATCGTCACACATACCGGATGCGATATGCCCATTGCAACCGCGAATCAACTGGGAATTAAGATCATTCCAGACATCCTGATGTTCGATGGGAAAGCTTACTTTAATGGGGTTGACCTTGACCCTGTCTCTTTTTACGAACGGCTGAGGACTGTTAAAAAGCTGCCGACAAGTTCACATCCCAACACGCAAATGTTTCTTGATGCGTATAAAGAAGTTGAAGCAGAAGGTCTGTTTGACGAAATTTTATGCATCACCTGTACATCTAAGATGTCCGGCACCTATAATACCGCCATGCTTGCGGCACGTACCGCCGCTGAGGAAGGCGTCAAAATCCCCATACATGTATACGATTCGCTTTGGGTTTCTCATGCACAGCGGCTTCAGGTGGAAGAAGCAAACCGTCTGGCACATGAAGGATATAAAGCAGACTATATTATTGATGTCATTGAAGAAATGCGCCCGCGCATCACGATCTATATCATGATGGAATCTCTTAAATATGCGTATCTGGGCGGCCGAACCGGGGCTATACAGCTGCTTGCGGCACAATATTTCGGCATCAGGCCTGTCATGACGTTTATTGACGGTATTTCCTATAATCTTGCCGTACTGCGCAACGCACGCGAAGGGTTTCGTTTCATGACCAGAAAGTTCCAAGAAGAAACAGAGCCCGGCCAGAGCGGAATCATATTCCACGGCAACGATATTCACCGTGCGGAGACATTGCATCGTATGCTGCTCGAAGTAAATCCTACAGCGCAGCTTCGCATTGAAGATGTCGGGCCTGTTATCGGGTTATATGGCGGGCCTAATAATGTCGGTGTAACCTATGCAAGGCCACGGAAATCGTCATGATCTGGCTAGTTCCCGGCATTGTATCCTTCGCCTGTTTTTTGTTGTTTGACATCGAGAAAGCCGCAGGCAAACGGTATGCGCCCGCTTTGTTTTTTGCGGGAGTATTGCTGTTGGCCGTTTCCACGGCAAAGTTGTTTCTCACGCATACGTTTGAATCGCGCGAGCTTTGGCGAACAATTTGCGGCATCATTGCAGTGATATGTTTCTTTGCGCTACTATATGTGTTGTTCGCGGCACTGCCCGCGAAAAAGGTATATTCCAGCGCTAACCGTTTGCAAGCATGCAGCAGCGGCGTTTATGCGCTCTGCCGGCATCCTGGCGGATGGTGCTTCTTATTCCTGTACTGGTTTCTATGGCTGTATGCACCAAGCATACAGCTGTTATATACTGCAATTGTGTTCCCTGCAATAAATTTCCTGTATATTGGGGTTCAGGATTGCTATTTATTTCCGAAATATATAGAGGGTTATGATTCTTATAAACAGACAGTTCCCTTTTTGTTTCCGACACGGCATAGCCTGCGGGAATTCCTCAACAGATAACTGGTCAAGCACCGGCGAAAGGAGGATCTTGTATGTCATTCAAACAGGAGCTCAAGGAGCTTAGCGCCGAGCAGATATGGGAAAAATACTGCGGATTTTTGGACATTTCTCTTGAACAGTACATGCAGATCCAATTCCGGCTGCTTGAAGAACAGCTTGCTCTTTACTCCAAATGCGGTCTTGGCAAACGAATTCTTGGCAATACTGTGCCGTCCACCGTAACGGAATTCCGTAAAACCGTACCGCTTACAACGTATGACGACTATGCCGACGTGCTGCTCGCGAAAAAGGAAGAGTTATTGCCCGCGCCTCCTGTCGTATGGCTGGAAACAACGTGGGAAAGCGGTAGCCGTCCCATCAAGGTAGCGCCCTATACCGAAGAAATGCTCACGGTATCAAAGAACAACCTCATAGCCTCCCTTATACTCGTCTCCGCTACGGAACGCGGGAAATTCCGAATCCATTCCGGACAGCGTGCGCTGTATGGGCTGGCGCCGCTTCCTTACGCTACAGGCCTGTTTCCGCTTTTGTTCACGCCTGAAATCGATCTGCAGTTCCTCCCTTCTATTCGGGAAGCGAGAAAAATGTCGTTTGCGGAACAAAACCGTGTTGGATTCCGCAAAAGCATGGAGCAAGGTATTGAGATGTTCTTTGGTATGAGCAGCATTGTATATGCCATTACCAAGAATTTCAGTCTGAGCCATGCTGCGGGAGGCGAAAAATATAAGAAGGGCTTTATCCACCCCCGCATGATGCTGCGCCTTCTGACGGCAAAGTATAAGAGCAAGCGGGACAACGCGCCTATTCGTCCGGCAGATATATTCAAGTTGAACGGTTTTGTTTGTGTAGGTACGGATACCGCCTTGTTCAAGGACGATTTGGAGCGCGCTTGGGGTATACGACCCCTCGAAATATCAGGCGGCACGGAACCGACCTGCATTGGAACGGAAACCTGGAGCAAGAACGGGCTAGTGCTTTTCCCTGACGCCTGCTTCTATGAGTTTATTCCGGAAAACGAGATGCTGCGCAGTTTTGACGAGCCGGGGTACGTACCGCGTACTTTCCTGATGGACGAGCTCGTTGCAAACGAAAACTATGAACTTGTCATCACCGTACTCAAGGGCGGCGCGTTTATTCGATATCGCGTGGGCGATATGTTCCGCTGCTTACGTCTTCGCAATGAAACCGACAATCTCGAATTGCCGCAGTTCGAATATATCGACAGAATTCCAACCGTCATCGATATCGCAGGGTTCACACGCATCACCGAGCGGGCAATTAACAAAGTGATTGAGGTATCCCGTCTGCCGATAGCGGATTGGGTAGCGCGCAAGCAATACGATGATCAAAAACGCTCATTTATGCACATGTTTGTAGAAATGGATGAATCGGCAGCAAGCGGTGTCACTGCCAACCAGCAGCTCATCCGCGACCATATGAGCATCTATTTCAAGCACTATGATCATGATTATGAAGACCTCAAGAAAATGCTGGGCATAGAACCGCTGCAGATTACGCTGCTCACGCGGGGGACGATCGAATCTTTTGAAAAGATTTATAAAAAGCCGCTGCGCAGGGTCAATCCGCCGCAACAGGATATCATCAACCTTCTATATCTCCAGAAAGGAGATCTCGGCCGAGGAGGTGCCGGATTTTGCCGATAAGGGATACAGTATTCAGTTTAATTCCCTTTATTTCGCTGTTGTGCAACGTGTTTTTATTCTTCACGCTGCTGACGGCGAAAAAGAATGCTGTCATTTATTCCTTTATGGCGCTTCTCATTTCCTTTGTGATGTGGACATGCGGCTCGTATTTCTGCCGTATGGAGCTTTATCCGGGCACATACTTCTGGTGGCAGGTTTCCGTTACGGGAATCTGCCTTGTTCCATATTTGTACTATCTGCTCGCTTGCACCTACACCAATGAACGAAGCACATTCCTCAAGTTGTTATGGGGCTTTGTCACGATCCTGCTTGTTGTTATGAACCTGCTGGATCTGTTCATGTCCCATCCTGTAATCAGCGTCGAAAACGGAGAACGCGTGCTGCATTACAGTGCCTATCCACTTGCGGTATTTCCTTTGATAGCCGCGGTGCTGATATTTATAACTGCAGGTCGTTTGATGTCGCGCAACCTGAAGAACGGCAGCATGCATTTTTCCCAATTCAAGCCGCTTATTCTGGGCGTGGCCATCATGTTCGCGGGAATTGTTCTGGATGTTTGCGTCACCACCGGCACATTGCCGCTGGACACACTATCGGTTTCCATACATGCTGTCTGTATTTATTACGCGCTGTATAAAAAGCGTTTTTACGCGCTGAGTCAAATCACTTCAAAGGGTTCGACCTACCTGATTTCCGTCATCATCACAACGCTGATACTTGTCAACTTGTTTAATGATGTGGACAGGTTTTTCGGAGCATTTTTGGGGCAATATGCGCAGTACCGCTCCATGGCGATTGCCATATTGTTTTCGTTGCTGGCCATATTGATATTCAGCCTTTTGAATGCGCTGCATAAATCGCTGTTCATTAAGGATCAGATTGAACGCGAAAACAAACTGAGAACTTTCTCACTCGCCATTAATAAAACGCTTCAACTCACGGAGATCGTCGTAACGTATTTGGATTTTCTGCGCGATACCATTCCTGCCGTGCAGATCCACGTATGTCTGCATGCGCCCGACGATCACTGCTACCGTTCCATGGCCGATTATAGCAGCCTGAACAAGCGGTTTTCTTTGGGCGATGACAACTCATTGGTCAAATGGATGCAGGAAAACAACCGTGCGATACTATACACAGAATTTATGCAGACCACCAATTTCCGCTCCATGTGGGAAATTGAAAAGCAAACGTTGCAGAGTCTGGGCGCAATATTAATACTTCCGATCAAATGCGACGATACTTTGGTCGGGCTCACTTTCCTTTCAGAAAAAATCAACCGGCGCAGTTACACATACGATGAAATCAATTTTCTTGAATCCGTCGTATCTATCGTGTCCATTGCTGTGAAAAATGCCAACCTGTATGAAACCATACACCGTGAGGCACTCCGAGATTCGCTCACCGGTCTGTACAACCGCAGACATTTCAACAAACAGTTGGAAGAAGACTTCCAGCGTTCGCGTTCTCATTCTATTGCCGCTATTTTATTCAACTTGGACGATTTCCGCCTATACAACGAGCTGTATGGAAGCGGCGAAGGAGACCGCGTGCTGCAGCATTTTGCGCAGATACTGCAAAAAGTAATCAGCAATCGCGGAACAGTCGCCCGCTACGGCGGAAAAGAATTCGCGGTGATATTGCCGTTCTGCGGAGCGGCGGCTGCCGAGGATATCGCAAAACAGGTACAGGAGGACTTTAAAACCTACCTCAATCAGACCAACGGATCGACGCAGAAATTTCTTACGTTTTCTGCCGGTATCTGTGCGTATCCCACATCCGCGGCAAATCCCGACCAACTGCTGTCCTATGCTAATCTTGCTGTCTACACGGTAAAGAAAAACGGCAAGAACCGCATTATGACTTATACCCGCACGACCGGTGCGGATGATCCTCTGACAGCCAAGAGCAAGGCATCCATCGTACAGGAATATACATCCACCATCTACGCGCTCACAGCTGCGATTGACGCGAAGGACCACTATACGTTCAGTCACTCGCAATGTGTTTCTTCGTATGCTGCGCAGCTCGCCTCAGCATCCGGTTTGAGCGAAGAACACGTGGAGATCATACGCCAGGCGGGTTTGCTGCACGATATCGGAAAAATAGGTATTCCCGACTCCATACTGACTAAAGAAGGCAAACTCTCGCCCGAAGAATTCAAAATTATGCGGCAGCATGTGGAGCGCTCTATTGAAATGATCCGCCACCTGCCGTCTCTGGATTATGTCATTCCGGTGGTATTATCGCACCATGAGCGTTTTGACGGCAAGGGGTATCCTCGCGGTATAGCAGGCGAAAGCATCCCCATCGGCGCCCGATGCCTGAATATTGTCGATTCTTTTGACGCCATGGTATCCCGTAGATCCTATAAAGAGGTCATGCCTGTAGAATCGGCCCTCAATGAGATTCGATGCAACCTTGGAAAACAGTTTGATCCGGAACTGGGCTTGCTGTTTATTTCCCTTGTTGAAAACGAACAGATCAAAATTGTAAGTTATTAAAGGCAAGAAAGAGGCCGCAATGTCTACACAGATTTGGGCGCACAGGGGGGCAAGTGCTTATGCTCCTGAAAATACTATGCCCGCGTTTGAAGAAGCGGTACGAATGGGTGCGCACCGGTTGGAACTGGACGTGCATTTGAGCCGTGACGGAGAACTGGTAGTCATCCATGACGAAACAGTGGATAGAACGTCAAACGGCACTGGCAAAATTGCAGAGTTATCGCTGGCAGAGCTGAAAAGTCTGGATTTTTCAAATGGGTTCACCTCCTATACCCTAACCCGTATCCCCACTCTTTCAGAGGTCTACGATTTTATTCGCCCAACCGGACTAATGCTCAATGTAGAAATCAAATGTGATGTGGTCATGTACTGGGGCATCTGGGATAAGCTCATATCACTTGAACATGAAATGGGAATGCAGGGCCGCATTTTATATTCCTCATTTAATCATACCGTGCTTCCGTATATTCGAGCGCTTGACCCTAAAGCTAAAATCGGACTTCTTTACAGCGGCACCCCTAAAGAACCTATACAGGATGCAAAAGTCCTAGCTGCCAACGCTATCCATCCGCATTATCTCGCGATCTTGTTACAGCCTGAATTGATTAAAGTTTGCAAGGAAGCAGGTATCGCCATACATACCTGGACTGTGGATGATCCTGCCGCTATCAGCGAATTGATGAGGGCAGATATTGAAGCGGTCATTACAAACAGACCGGACATTGCTATTTCTATTTCCAAACTAATGCAATAAATCAGGCCCCGGCGTGAGCCGGGGCTTTATCTTTTGTAAAGAGGCTATTTTGTATGGATCTTGTTTCCCTATAGAGAATCATCCTTTCTGTACTACTTGATCTGCAGTATCACGAGATCGGCCTGAATATCGCTGGTGCCAAATGTGACAATGGCGCCGGTGTTGTTTACGAGCGACATCGTTATTGGCGCGGACCCTATCGTAAGCAATGCCTGCCCGTTTAGCTGAAGGATTGTGAGGGGGAACGGAGAGATCGCCGAAACCTCCGAACCACTCGATGTTACAACAGTGAACACGATATTTGCTGCGGCTTGCGCACCATCCACGTTCACCCACCATGTCACCAGATAGTTGCCAGGCCTGCTGAAAGCAAACTCGCCAGTGCCATCGTTATAACTTACGTTATCACTGTCAGTGTTCAGGGGGGTATCAAACATAACGTTTGCGCCATCCAAGATTGTTCCGCCCGAACTATCCTGCAACTGGACCTGTACGCCGGTAATATCACTGCCCGGACCTTCGGGGCCTGTCGGGCCTGCGGGGCCGGTATCACCCGTGGGACCTGTCGGACCTAAGGGGCCGGTATTGCCCGTGGGACCTGTCGGACCGAGGAAACCTTGCGGTCCCATGGGACCCTGAAATCCTCGAGGACTTGGAGGCCCCGGCGGGCCAGGAATGCCCCGAGGGCCAGACGGCCCTTGAACACCTTGCGGTCCCTGTGGCCCCAAAAATCCCCGCGGGCCGCGCGGACCTTCCAATCCACGAGGACCCCTCGCGCCTTGTTCACCCTGTTCGCCCTGTTCACCTTCAGGACCCCGAGGCCCCCTTGGGCCTCTTGGGCCATGGCAACATTTGCAGTTACAACAACTCCCACTGCTATTTCTATGGCTGTGTCCATGACCGGATCTTTCTCTGCTGCCACCGCCGGAGGCATTCATATTTCTTGTATTGTTATTCCATAGATTTCTACTCATAATCAGCCTCTTCATTGCATACTGCGGCCTAGTTCCAACTGTATGAAACATCCCAGATGACCAGAAGCTGTATTAGGTCCGTATACATGCAATTGTTGTAGTATCATATATATGCCTTGCCGATATATTTGGTTATTGAATTGACATTGCTTTAACTTGCAAAAGCTTACTATATATAAAAATACCCTGAAACCGCAAAGCTTGCTGTTTAAGGGATTTAAAATGTCAATATGATAAACACAAACTCTTATTAGCGAATGGAGAAATCGATACCTGTCTGTCTTCGTATTTGATCCATCATACGTAGCGTAATACGTGTATCTTTCTGGAAGGATTCCGCTCCTCCTTCAGACAATATGCGCAGGAACGCATCCAGTTCCGCCCCTAACCCAAAGTCCGCGTCGGGCACAGGGATAAGCAAAAGCTCAGCGCCACGCTTATGCATCGTAAGCAGTTTCGGGCTGCAGATATCGTCGATTACCAGCGTCCCTCCCTCCCCCTGCAGTTCGCAGTCCGTTCGTGAGTTGCTTATCTTTGAATGCGCGATTTGCGCGAGCATGCCCGGATATACGGCAGTCACAGCTCCTGCGCCATCTACTCCGTTAGATAATTGAAGTGCTTGGGCATAAAGGTTCTCAGGCTCTCCAAACAGGGCCGCGAGCACATGAACGCAATAGACGCCGATATCCATCAGCGAACCGTTCTGCAGCGCCGGATTGAACGCGTTGAGCACGCGCCCTTCCTTAAAAGCGTCGTATCTTGAGGAATACTGACAATAGGATATCCTTACAAAGCGAACCGGCATGATTTCCTGCATATACTGCCGGATCAGTTTTAAACCCGGACTATGTGCAGGCCGCATAGCTTCCAGCAAAAGCACGTCATTTTCCTTTGCCTCATGCAGCAGATCGTCAAATTCCGCTTCACTTGCAACCGCAGGCTTTTCTACCAGCACATGCTTACCGTGCCGCAACGCGCCCATTGCCTGCTCATAATGGCAGCAATTCGGGCTTGCGATATAAATCGCATCCACTTCCGGGTCTTTATATAAGCTGTTTAAATCGTCATATGCTTTGTTTGCCCCATATTTTTGGCCAAACTCCTGCGCCCGCAGCAATTCTCGTGAATAGACTGCCTCCAGCTGAAAATCGCTTCGTTTTTGCGCTTCTGTAAGCATCCATTCCGTAATAAAGTTTGTGCCGATCACGCCAAACCGCATGATGTTTTCCCCCCGCCTGCTTTGCTGATGAAGGCCTTGCCTGTCCAAACGCGATGATGTCTGCTGATTGGTTTGTTCAGTATACAGCCTAGTCCCTCAGCATACTCTTGTCAACCCGGCTCAGCTTTACTGCCATACACAGTATGAGAGATTTGGGGTATAGTAAATAAGGAAAACAATATGCCGAAAAGGTGTGAAATATGGTTATATTAGTTCTCACAATCGAATTGTATGCGTCATGGGTGCATTCGCTTAAGGAAAAGAGAATGGAAGTAAAAAGTCTGGTCTCAAGGCTGCAGAACAAATTCAACGTATCCGCGGCTGAAGTCGCAGAGCAGGATATGCATCAAACAATCGTCATAGGCATCGCAGCCATTGCGGCCAACACAGCACAGGCGGATAGCATCAGCGAAAATATTCTGCGGTTTGTCGAAAACGCCACTGATGCGCAGTTGATGCATGTACAGAAGGAACTGCGTTAGGGGTGCCGTTTTTGCTGCCTTGATCGCAGAATGGAATGGGGTGCCCGCGCAGACAGCTTGTCCGCGGACACGACGCTCCAATACACCTGACGGGAGGAAGAAAATCCTTGCATCCTGTTCATGCACGGCCGCCCATCAGACGTTGTGCGTGCGACTGCAAAGCGTCAAACGTATGTACTTCGGCAGGATTGGCGCTAATGTTGGCCCGAATGTGATCGGGCAGCATATTGAAATACTTCCATGCACGGGCATCCGCCTTTAATAGCGCGTTCATATCGCTGTAATTCTGTTCCATACCATCACCTCGCGCAATAGTATACGCACCCATCGCGTCAATCATACGGGAATGGTCTGATTTTGCATATGAAACTGTATATAATCTGTATTAAAAAAACTGTTGCAAAATTCGCGGACATCCTATATAATTCTCCCTGCGAAAGAGGGTTAAGAGCCTTTTAGCAAAGAATATTTTGACCATCCTCTACAGAATGTATAAGGGGATTTAGGCCAGACGGACAGCCGGGTCAAAAGCCGAAATTGGCAACTTTGTTGCCTTATTGATCGAGCCATATCGGGTTCGGATTTTATGGGTTGGCTGCGGCGCAGCCATGTGCAATGCATTGCACAAACACTTGTGAACGATCAATAAGAGTAGTAAAAGTAATTTCTTGCTATATAGACTCTGATCACCCCGAAAGCTGAATAGCTGTACCGAAGGGCAACTGTGCCCGCCGGAACAAACGCAGCGGCAAAACTTCAGTTTTTGATGATTGTATCGCCCGAGTGTAGTGACGTGCTGATGCGCGCTGATACGCCCGGGCTTTTTTATACCGCAAAATGAAACCAGGAGGACCGTCTATGGACAACAAACTCAAGCTGTACGGATTCAACAACCTGACAAAGGCGCTCAGCTTCAATATCTATGACGTCTGTTATGCCAAGACGGAACGGGAGCAGCGTGATTACATCGCTTACATCGCAGAGCAATACAATGCCGAGCGTCTAACCGGTATACTGCGCCGCCTTTCGGAAATGATCGGCGCGCAGGTGCTCAATGTCAGCAAGCAGGACTATGACCCGCAGGGTGCCAGCGTTTCCATACTGCTCGCCGATGAAGCCATACGCAATCTGGGCGACGCCATGCTTGCGCATTTGGATAAGAGCCATATTACTGTGCATACCTACCCCGAATATCACCCGGAAACCAGCATTGCGACTTTCCGTGTGGACATCGATATGGCCACCTGCGGCCAGATCACGCCGCTTCGGACGCTGGATTTTCTGATCGGCAGCTTTGATTCGGATATCATCACCATGGATTACCGCGTGCGTGGTTTTACGCGCAACCTCGACGGTAAGAAAGTATTCATGGACCACAAAATGACATCCATACAGGAATACATCGATCAAAACATACTGCTTAAATACGACGTCATAGACGTGAATGTATACGAAGCAAACCTGTATCATACCAAGATGATGCTAAAGGAAGTCAACTTGCAGAACTATCTGTTCAATACGGATATTTACGAGCTCTCCCCCCGCGTGCGCCTCTCCATTATGGAAAACCTCCGCCGCGAAATGATCGAGATATTCAGCGGGCGCAACGTATACGATTAATCATCTAATGAGTGCTGAATTAGGAAGGGAGGCCGGAAATTATGGATCAAACCCGTGCGCCGATTATGGAGGCGCTGAAGGAAGTCCGCGCAACGCGCGTCGTTCCATTTGACGTACCCGGCCACAAGCGCGGCAAAGGCAACCCCGAGCTCATGGCTTTTTTGGGCCGCGATTGTCTGAGCGTAGACGTCAACAGTATGAAACCGGTGGACAACCTCTGCCATCCCATCAGCGTTATCGCCGAAGCGGAAGCACTGGCTGCGGAGGCGTTTCATGCCGCGAACACTTTTTTTATGGTCGGCGGTACCACATCGAGCGTGCAGAGCATGATACTCTACGCCTGCAAACGCGGTGATAAGCTCATACTCCCCCGAAACGTGCATCGCAGCGCCATTAACGCGCTCATACTTTGCGGTGCGGTACCTGTATATGTAAACCCTGAAATACATGAACGGCTGGGCATTCCTCTTGGCATGCGGCTTGAAAGCGTGAAAGAAGCGATACAAGCCAATCCAGATGCAAAGGCCGTGCTGATGAACAATCCGACATATTACGGGGTCTGTTCCAATATCCGCGGCATCACGGAAGAAGCGCACGCCCACGGCATGCTCGCGATTGCCGATGAAGCGCACGGCACGCATTTTTACTTCGGCAGGAATATGCCCCCTTCCGCGATGGCAGCGGGCGCGGATATGGCAGCGGTCAGCATGCACAAATCCGGCGGCTCACTTACTCAGAGCAGCATGCTGCTGGCGGGCGCGAACGTAAATGCAGATAAACTCAGGCAGGTCATCAACCTCACACAGACGACCAGCGGCAGCTATTTACTCCTCGTAAGCCTTGATATATCGCGCAAGAACCTGGCGCTTAACGCAGATACGATATTCTCGCGCGTACAGGAACTGACAAGCTATGCGCGCGAAGAAATCAACCTCATCGGCGATTACTACGCCTACGGCAGCGAACTCGTCAATGGCGACAGCATATACGCTTTCGACGAGACAAAACTCTGTGTGAACACGCTGGAACTTGGCCTTGCAGGCATAGAAGTGCATGACATATTGCGCGATGAATACGACATTCAAGTGGAGTTCGGCGATCTGGGCAATATTTTGGCGTATGTGTCCGTCGGTGACCGCGAGCGCGATATAGAACGGCTGGTCGGGGCGCTTGCGGATATCCGCCGCAGATATAAGCGAGGTAAAGCCGCTATCATGCACCACCAGTACATCGAACCGGAAGTCTGTCTTTCCCCGCAGGAGGCATTCTATGCGGAGAAACAAAGCCTGCCCATCGGCAGCTGCGCGGGGCAGATCGCGGGCGAGTTTGTCATGTGCTACCCGCCGGGAATCCCCATCGTATCGCCGGGTGAGCGCATCACGGCGGAAATACTCTCATATATCTGGCACGCGGGAGAAATGGGCTGCACGCTGACCGGGCCTGAAGATATTCGTTTGGAACGGCTGAGCGTTATCAAAGGAGGGGTACCATGCCTCTGACATTTACCGAAATGCATACGCCCCGCGTGGGGCTGCGCATCGAAGTGGAACGTCAGCTCGTGAGCGAGCAAAGCGATTTCCAGTTGATAGAAATATTCGAAAGCAAGGAATTCGGGCGCTTTCTCGCGCTGGACGGATTCATGATGTGTACGGAAAAGGACGAGTTCATCTATCACGAGATGATGGCGCATGTGCCCATGGCGGTCAATCCGCAGGCAAAACGCGTGCTTGTCATAGGTGGCGGGGACGGCGGCGTGGTGCGCGAACTGTGCCGGTACGATGGCATTGAGCAGATCGACCTTGTGGAGATCGACCGCCGCGTCGTGGAACTTTGCGAGCAGTATCTTCCAAGCATAGCCTGCAAACTGCGCGACCCGCGCGTGAACATTAAATATCAGGACGGTATGCGTTTTGTACGCAGCTGTGCAAATGTCTACGACCTCATAATCGTTGACTCAACTGATCCTTTTGGACCGGGCGAAGGACTATTCACGAGGGAGTTTTACGGGCATTGCTATACGGCCCTTCGCGAAGACGGCATACTCGTGAACCAGAATGAAAGCCCCTTCTATGAGGAGGACGCCAAGGCCATGCAGCGCGCGCACCAGCGTATAGCGGCGACATTCCCGGTATGCAGGCTGTATCAGGCGCATATTCCATCCTACCCCTCGGGGCACTGGATGTTCGGCTTCGCTTCCAAGGATCCGCATCCCGTCAGCGGTATACAAGCCACGGCTTGGAAGTCGCTCAAAATCCCGACGCGGTATTACAACATCAACCT
Organism: uncultured Oscillospiraceae bacterium; assembly: GCA_964440115.1. GTDB lineage: Bacteria > Bacillota > Clostridia > Christensenellales > CAG-138 > JAEWWD01. Next base: position 33,337 of record CAYTPV010000010.1, read on the forward strand.
GCACCGCGCATCGTTCGCGCTGCCCACTTATGTGGAGGAGATCGTCAAGCATGTGGAATAAAAACGAAACGACTTTCTTCGGGTTAGATACCCCTTATGAAGCTGCGGATATCGTACTCTACGGCGTACCTTTTGACTCGACCACGAGTTATCGTCCCGGTACGCGCTTTGCAAGCACGGCCATGCGCAACGAATCGTATGGACTCGAAACCTACAGCCCCTATCAGGACGCGGATATACAGGACTGCGCCGTATTTGACGGCGGTGATCTCACGCTGTGCATAGGGGATACCGAGCTTGTTCTTTCGGAAATCGAGCGGGCGGCAAAGTGCATTCTCGACGACGGTAAGCTTCCCTTCCTGCTCGGCGGCGAACATCTTTGCTCGCTGGGGGCAATACGGGCAGTATCACGCAAATATCCCGATCTGCATATTCTGCATTTCGATGCGCACGCCGATTTTCGGGAAGACTATTTAGGCGTACAGCTTTCACACGCCACCGTCATGCGGCGCTGCCATGAACTTACCGGTGACGGGCGCATATTCCAGTTCGGCATACGATCCGGCGACAGGGAAGAATTTCGCTTTGCCGCCGAGCACGCTTCAATGCAGCGGTTTACGTTTGAAGGGTTGGAAGAGATCATCGATTCGCTCTATGGCAAGCCAATTTACCTGACGGTAGACCTCGATGTGCTCGATCCTTCCGTATTCCCCGGTACAGGCACGCCGGAACCGGGCGGCGTGCAGTACATGGAGCTGCAGAACGCCGTTTGCGCCATCGCGGAGCGTTGTCATATCGTCGGCTGCGATTTGGTGGAACTGAGCCCCCCGCTTGATACGAGCGGCGCTTCCACCATGGTCGCCTGCAAACTGCTGCGCGAACTGTTGCTCAAACTTTGTACAAAGTGAGTCTCAACGTATCGAACACAAGAACACCGTAGTACGTTGAGGGCTCTGCCCTCAAACTCCCGCTTAGGGGCGTAACGCCCCTAAGAACCCATTATATAAAACGCTTTAAAAAGCGTTTTATAGGAAGGGTTTCCAAAGGGACATTGTCCCTTTGGTGGGATGCAGGGGTGAAACCCCTGTTAAAAAAATATATCACATACAGGAGGTAGTACCATGGGAAAAGCGCTCATCATCGGCTGCGGCGGGGTTGCCAGCGTCGCCATCCACAAATGCTGTCAGAATTCCGAAGTGTTTTCTGAGATCTGCATCGCCAGCCGCACGAAATCCAAATGCGACGAGCTCGCAAAAAAGCTTGCGGGCGGTAAAACGCGCATCACGACCGCGCAGGTGGACGCCGACCATACGGACGAGTTAATCGCGCTCATACAGCGGGAAAAGCCGGACGTCGTATTGAATCTCGCCCTGCCCTATCAGGATCTGACGATTATGGACGCGTGCCTTGCCACCAAGACCCACTATGTGGATACGGCAAACTACGAGCCTTTGGATACCGCAAAATTCGAATACAAGTGGCAGTGGGCCTACCGGGAGAAATTCAAGGAAGCCGGCATTACGGCGCTGCTGGGCAGCGGGTTTGACCCCGGCGTCACCAGCGTATTTTCTGCGTACGCGCTCAAGCACTACTTTGACGAGATCCACGAGATCGACATACTCGATTGCAACGGCGGTGACCACGGCTACCCGTTCGCCACCAATTTCAACCCTGAAATCAATATCCGCGAAGTGACGGCCAACGGCAGCTACTGGGAGAACGGTGAGTGGGTGGAGACACACCCCATGGAAATCAAGCGTGAGTACGATTTCAAAGCCGTAGGCAAAAAGGATATGTATCTCCTGCACCATGAGGAACTGGAAAGCCTGGCGCTCAATATCAAGGGCATCCGCCGCATCCGTTTCTTTATGACGTTCGGGCAGAGCTATCTCACCCACTTGCGTTGCCTGCAGAACGTGGGCATGACGAGCATCGAGCCGATAAACTACAATGGTATGGAAATCGTACCGCTGCAGTTTTTGAAGGCCGTGCTGCCCGACCCGGCTTCTTTAGGCCCCCGCACCGTAGGCAAAACCAACATCGGCTGCATTTTCAAGGGCATGAAAGACGGCAAGGAAAAGACCTATTACGTCTATAATATCTGCGACCATCAGGAATGCTACCGCGAAGTCGGCAGTCAGGCCATCAGCTATACCACAGGCGTACCGGCCATGATCGGCGCTATGCTGGTCATGAACGGCACGTGGCGGAAGCCCGGCGTGTTCAACATGGAAGAGTTCGACCCCGATCCCTTCATGGACGCGCTGAACAAATGGGGCCTGCCGTGGGAAGAGGATTTCCACCCCGTACTGGTGCCGTAACATGCACCGGGATTTTCAAACCCTCCCCACCCCCTGCTATGTGGTGGACGAAGCGCTGCTGATTAAGAACCTTGAGATTCTGCAGGAAGTACAACGCAAAAGCGGCGCGAAAATACTGCTGGCACAGAAGGCGTTCTCCATGTTCCGCGTATATCCGCTTATCGCACAGTATCTGTGCGGTACGGCGGCAAGCGGCTTGTATGAGGCTAAGCTGGGTCGTGAATATTTCCCGGGCGAAGTGCACGTATACTCCCCTGCCTACCGGGAGGATGAGTTTGAGGAAATCCTTTCGACGGCCGACCACATAATATTCAACAGCTTCGATCAGTGCCGCCGCTTCGGTTTTCAGGCTCTTTGCGCGGGGAAATCCTGCGGGCTGCGCGTAAACCCGGAATGCTCCACGCAGGAAGGGCACGAAATATATGACCCCTGCGCGCCGTTTTCTCGCCTTGGCGTGACGATTGGAAATTTCGAGCCCGATGCGCTTGACGGAATATCCGGGCTGCATCTGCATACGCTGTGTGAACAGGATGCGGACGCGCTTGCCAAGACCGTAGAGGTATTTGAAGAGAAATTCGGGAAATACCTCAAAGGCATGCAATGGCTGAATCTTGGCGGCGGGCACCATATCACGCGGGAGGGGTACGATATCCCGCTGCTGGTGGAAACGATATTGCGGCTCAGGGAAAAGTACGGCGTAACAGTTTATCTCGAGCCGGGGGAAGCCATCGCACTCAACGCAGGTTTTCTCGTAAGCACGGTGCTGGACACGCTGCATAACGGTATGGATATCTCCATACTCGATACCTCCGCCGCGTGTCACATGCCGGATGTGTTGGAAATGCCGTATCGTCCAAATATCATAGGCGCGGGAAAGCCCGGTGAAAAAGCGCATACAGTCCGTCTGGGCGGTCCGACCTGCCTCGCGGGGGATATCATTGGCGACTATTCCTTTGACGAACCGCTTAAACAGGGGGACAAACTGGTATTCTGCGACATGGCGATATACTCCATGGTCAAGAACAACACGTTTAACGGCATGCGCCTGCCCGATATTGTGTTAAAGAAAACAGACGATCGATTTGCTCTTGTGCGCCGATTCGGATACGAGGATTTTAAGACAAGGTTATCCTAATGATAATAGGCAAACCGGCCCTGCCATGTGGCAGGGCCGGTTTATTTGCGATTTTATTTTATTTCGGCTCTCGACCGACAGAAATATGCCACCGCCATACCACCCGGACCTGAATGGCTGCCGATCACCGGCCCAAGCGGCTGAATTCGTATCTCTTTGGGATGAATGGCTTCCTCAATGAACGCTTTGAGCGTGAGCGCGTCGTCCATGCAATCCGCCTGACAGATGATAATGCTTTGCTCTTGCGGCCGGTGGATGGTGCTAGCGCATTTTTCCGCCATGTACCGAAGGGACCGTTTGCGTCCCTTTACTTTATCAAGCGGAACCAGCCTGCCCTCGGGATCAATATACAGCACCGGCTTGATTTCAAGCATCGTACCGAACATCGCCGCCGCACCCGAAACGCGTCCGCCGCGCCGTAGGTATTCCAGCGTATCTACCGTGACAAGCGCTGTGCAGCGCTGCTTGTTCTGTTCCACCCAGTCCCGTATTTCGTTTAATGTACACCCCTGCTCCTGCATGCGCGTGGCTTCTTCCACCAGCAGCGCGAGCGGCGCGGATATGGCGAGCGTATCTACGAGTTCAATGCGGCGCTCAGGATATTTTACGCGCAGTTCCTGCGCGGCAATCTGTTCACAGCCAAATGTCCCGGACAACGCCGAAGAAAAGCCAAGGTGAAGAATATCCTTTCCTTCTATTAGATACGGTTCAAAGTACTCCGCGACCTCGCTGGGGTTGCGCTGCGCCGTCACGACGGCAGCGCCTGCCCGCATAGCGTTAAAGAATGCTTTTATATCCGTCTCACGACCAAGATCGTAATAGTATTCCACGCCGTTTATGGTATAGGGCATGCGCAGAACGTTTACGCCTGTTCTGTCTTCCCATGCATACGGAACTTCGGAATTGGATTCGGTCGTAATGACATAGCTTGTATCCTTCACGCTGATCCTCCTGTTTCGCTTATTATGCGCACTTGGGCGTATTGGCGGTAAGCCATTTCTTTTGCGCGTTGGTCCAGCGCGCGTACAACAGCTTTGCAATCCATGCATCCGGAACGAGCTTGCCCATAAAACTCAACGTGCGGTTCACAAAACCCGGAATATACATGCGCCTGCCCGCAAGCGCGCGGGAGATGGTGTGCCGCGCCACCAGCCCAAGCTGGTTTGTCGTTACGTTGCCCCAGAACCCCTGTGCCTCTATTCCCTTAAGCGCCTCCTGTGTGGTAGGCAGGCCGCCCGGACACAGCGCGAGCACCCGCACATTCTCATGCTGCAATTCCTGCCCCAATGCTATGGAGAAATCCAACAGAAAGCGTTTGGATGCAGCGTATGTGGCCTTCAGCGGCATGGGGTACATCGAAGCGAGGCTGGAAACGATGACGATATGGAACCGCTCCGCAGTCCGCCGCAACAGCGCGGCGTGTGTAACGCGAAGCGTGGCTTCGATATTCAGCCGCACGATGCGCAGTATCTCATCGCTTGTACGCGTCATGAACCCGCCTTCGTAATCCATCCCCGCGATGTTAAACAGCATGCTTATCTGAATATTCTGCGCGTCCATATCCGCAAACATGGTCTTCACCTGTGCGTCATTCGTCAGATCGCACGCATGGCGATACGCGTTTACTCCAAACTGACGGCGCAAACCGGACTGAAGTTCCATAAGCGCGGTATCCGAAATATCCGTCAGATACACGTCATACCCGCGCCTTGCGCATTCCACCGCCATGGCACGTCCAAGGCCGCCCGCGGCCCCAGTAATCATCGCGATCATACGATTTCCTCCTCAAATTCAATGCCGCAGAGTGTCTGGCTCAGCGCGAACAGCCGTTCCGCCGCCTGCGTGTCGTCCACATACGGGGAATACTTCTGCACGGAACAGTTATAGAAATACAAATCCTCAGGCGCTGGCTGACGGCTGCACAGATATGCGTATGTCTGCGCCGGAATTTCCGGGGCGACGCCTGCGCGCCTGCGCAGTGACCAGAAACGGCTGACCAGATAGCCGGTGTTCTTGCCGCCGATTTCCGTGTTGACAAGGCCCGGGTCGACAACATACATGTGTATACTCAGCGCTTTATAGCGGCGGTTGAATGCCTGCGAGAACAGCATGCCGCAAACTTTGGATTGCTTATAAGCGGCAAGGCAGCCGTATCTCTTTTGCAGCATGATATCATCCCAGTTCACGCGCGTATGCTTATGCGAGCCGCTGCCCGTCCACAGCACCCTTCCCTGCACCTTTTGCAGAGCGCCCAAGAAAATATTCGTCAGCAGCACTCCGGAAAGATAATTAAGTGCGAACTGCTGCTCGTAGCCTTCCGCCGTGGTGGTATACCAGCTTCGAACTGCTCCGGCGTTGAGTATGAGCGCATTTAGGCCTTCTCCGTTCAGGTATGAAAGCACTTCCTCCGCGACACGGCGCACTTGGCTCTGCTGCATGAGATCGGCGCAATGAAACCGGATATCCGAGTCGGGAAACAAAGAGGCTAACAGCGTTTTGGCATCTGTGCAGCGCTGTTCGGAATGGCCTATGCCGATTACCCGCCATCCCTGCTGCAGCAGCGCCCTTGCGACTTCATATCCTATACCGGAGGTTGCCCCGGTAATCACAGCGGTTTTCATTTCAATTCTCCTTTTAAAGTATCGCAGACTTGCTGCGGCAAATATAGTTTCAGGTTCAAACCGTACGGCTGCGGGAACATGCCGAGGAATCTCTGGGGAAACGCAGTTTGGGTGATCGTAACCTCACTGCCCTGCTGCGTAACCGATAAGATATCATCTAGTACAAGGGGCTTCTCCAGCCAGGCGGTCGCATACACTTCCACGCGAAAGTCTTTATCCGAGGGTATGAGTTCCACTGCGGCTCCCAAGGTATCGAGCTTTGCTGAAGTTACAGGGGACTGCAGCGGGAACTCTTTTGTAACTTCGTATTGCCACAGCATGTGGCCGCCGACCACTACGCCAACCGTTACGATCGTACCAACCAACCCCACCAGAAGGAGCAGCCATAGTACTTTATCAAACCGTTTCATATCAGTTATCCTCCTTCTGTGTTGATTTGTGCATCAAACGGGCGGCCAACAGCGGTAAGCGCGAAACAGTACTTTTCCATAATCCTGCGCTTCCCCGGAACCCGAGAATGCCCATGGAGAAGAAGAACAGTGTAAGGAAGCCCGCGAGCAGCGCATATATCTGGTATCCGCGTATAAGCACCACGATGCCTGACGCCAGTACCGCGGATGCAACAGCCAGTATGCTGATCGCCGTAGCAAAGAATGTAAGCAGGACAGAGACTGCTACGATGTACAGGCATACCATGACGAGCCCGCCTAGCATCTGATACCGTACCACAGCGCCCAGCATGCGCAGCACGTTTGTGATACCCATGGAGGATTTGGCGCGTTCCACAGCATAATCCGCATGGTACATACGTCCGATCTGCTTCGGGTCGCCCAGCGAGCGCGCAATTTCCGCTTCCGATTTGCCATCGGCTTTTCCCGCTTCAAAATGTTCGCGGTAATCGGCAAGTATATCATTTTTCTGATCAGCCGACATGGCCCCCAATTCGGCGGACAGTTTTTCTAAAAACTCATTCATGCCCCGTATCCTCCATCAATAATTGCACGCTGGTCGTGAACTCCACCCATTCCCGGCGGAGAGCTGCTTCCGCCTGCCTGCCCGTCTCCGTAAGCCGATAATACTTGCGAGGCGGACCGCCGGATTCATCCGACAGATAGGTTTCGCAAAGACCATCTTCTTTGAGCTTGCGCAGCAGCGGATACAATGTCCCTTCCGCGATCTGCACGCTTTGCGAAATCTTCTCCGCCAGCTCGTAGCCGTACGCGTCGCCTTTTTTCAGAAGCGCCAATACGCACAGATCCAGCACCCCTTTTTTGAATTGCGCGTTCATTCTCTCTCCCACTTCAAAACATCATTCACTACTGTTTATTATTCAGTACTGGATTATAATATAATATGCGCACAGAGAAAATGCAATATGCAAATTGAAATATTTATAGAAAAAAATCCCGCTCAACGGAATGTATGCATTCCGTAAGCGGGATTGAAAGCAGAACGACAATAATAAAAGACTTCTATTCTTGATACGTAATGGCGTGGGGGAAATTGCGCCACGGTCCCCCCGTCAGCCGGTGCAGTTCTTCCGCAGCAAGAAACCATTTTTCAACGGATTCCGTTTGGGGGTAGAACTCCAGAAACTCGTTCTCGAAAAAAGTATAGAAACGGCTGATATCCGTACACATGCCGAATGTAGGCAACTGCCTGATCGGGATATGGAAAGAAAACGGCGCGCCCTCCCGCGTTCCGGAATATTGCAGACCGGTACTGTCCAGCGTCAATTCGCCCTCCCCCACGATATGGGAAGTAAGCTGATTTTTCAGATACTCAAATTTAGGTAGTATGCCCAAACGCACCTTTTCGCGAAGTTTGAATCCCTCTTGCTTTACAGCACGATAGATGTGCTGCCTCTGTAGCTCAAACCATAGCTGCTGTGTTTCGGGAATAATGCAGCTTTCGTCAATAGCAGTAAGATCGTACCGTTCGTTGATCACAGCACCATTCCCGCAGTGTTGGCATCGGATGGTATCTCCTTCGCTGTACATGGAGAATTCCGTTTTACACTTGGGGCACCAGAATAGAAGCGTATGTAGGTTTTGCGCAATTCTGCCTTTAGAATCAAAACTCACCTTTGCCTGTTTGTTCCATGCATAGTCGTCGTGATACAGCTTCTCATTAAGCATATCCTGAATTTGATCTGCACTCATGGACGATAGCTGTTCAGAAGAAAGGAGCTCCGATACTGTCACATCTACACGACCGGGGCGTTCATCCAGACAGTACTTGGTGCTGGTAAGATATCCGCCGGAAATGTTCATCATGAGCACCGGCACCCCGAAATGCTTTAGGAATTTTCCGCTGCCTACGGCGACCGGCTGATTTGCACCGGAAATGGAACTCATGCCTTCCGGAAACAAAATGACACGACCGCCCTTTTTCAAAACGCGGGACACCTCGCGGATGGCGTATAGATCCGGCACGAAATTACGTTTGGGGATGACCTGCATCAGCCGGAATATGAACGCCAAATGGGACCGGAAGAATTCATTGTAACCAGCCACAAAATTGAGCGTATGCGGAAAAAACGCGAACGCGGCGTACAGATAATCCAGCCGCGACGCATGGTTGGATACCACGATATATGGGCCTTTGTAGCGTTTGAGATCGATTTCCCGGCGGATGCTGATATTGAGTTTCTTCTGGTACAATACACGCATTACCGTTACGAGAATGCAATACAGCGGCGCAAAGGGCGGAGATAATTTGCGCTGCGCAAGCTTTTGCTGCAGTGTTTTGTTTTGACTCATAAACTCTCCTGCTGCGGGCGCAAACAATTTGGCATGTCTGCGCACTGCCGATTTATGTCGTTTTGTAAGGAATAGAATGAAATGATTATATCACAGGACTATATATTTTGCTTCTGTCTCTTCCCCGCCCCTTCCAATTGGGACAGCACAACTAGAAGCAAACCACTGCGCAGGGATATTAGCGCCTGTGGCGCTAAAAACGTATTGCTTACACCCAATGGAAATGATTGTGTCAGCGTCGCATTGGACAGCGGGTATTTCACGCCCTCAATGCACACGCCTTCACATCGCTCTGTATAGGAAAACAAGGATAGAGAAAAATCGTCCCGCTCATCCAATACGAGCTCCCCGGGGCCAAGCAGCATAACGGTGTCAAACGAACCGCACAGTTTAGTATTAAGTCCCTGTTCACGCGCGAACGCAAGCGTCTGAATATTGGCAAGTGTATGATCCAGCCTGCCGCCAATGCCCCCAAGTATGATACATTCCGTACAGCCTTCTTCAATGGCTCGGCGCACGCAAAGCATGGTATCCGTATCATCCTTTTCTACCGGTACGCGAAGCATAAGCTCAGGCGGTACGTCAATAAACAGAGAATCACCGTCGCCAATCACAATATCCGGCTTCACGTTTGCCGCAAGCGCATGCGCATAACCGCCGTCAGCACACAGCACGAAATCATTCGCCAAAGGAACATATGCATCAAGCGCATTGCCATCGATATAGGCGGTATAAATGATACAGCGCTTCATGAAGCGCCCTCCTCTGCCAAACGGTACAAACGTCATACCTTACTTTTATGTACAACCATCATACCTTACTTTAAGCGCCGTTTCCAGTGGATAGGGCAGCAACGACTGATCCAGCCTTGCTTTTGGCACTCAATTTGTTATACTTTTTTTAACCCAATGAAGCGAGGTGCCACAAATGCCGGAAGTTCGCATAGCAAGGCCAGAGGACAAGGACGGCTTTCGCAAGCTGTGGAAGATATGTTTTGGGGATTCCGAAGAATTCATGGACTGGTTCTTCTCGGAGCGGTTTCTGCCGGAGTTTTCCGTTTGCCTGCTGGAAGACGGAGAAATGATGAGCGCGCTGCAAAGCTATCCTTTGCATGTGCGCATACGTGACCGCATTATCCCCGCCTCCATGCTGACGGGCGTATCCACCCACCCGGAAAGGGAGGGGCGTGGTTATATGAAGCAGATTTTCCTGCGCTATATGCAGCGCGTCAGGGAACTATCCATACCCATCGCCTTCCATACGCCGGCGCACATTCCTACTTTTCATTCACGCGGTCATTTCCCGGTCTCGGAAACATTGCATCTTACTCTGGAAAATGCGACAGCTGAGTCTATGCCCAGCGATCTGCAGCAGCGGGACCTTTATAACGAACTTGCACCTCTGCAGGCCTGTTATCAGCAAGCCACGGCATATTACTCAGGCTGTGTATCCCGCACAATTGCAGACTTCGCTTATAAACTGAGGGATTACGCATCCGACGGTGCAGAATGCCTTGCTCGCATGCAAGGTGGCAACGCGCTGGGGTATTGCATTTACAATGTGAAGCCCGGCCGCGTACACGCCGAGGAATGCTTTGCTTCGGATGATGAAACGCTTGAAATGCTGCTGCAGGCGCTATGTTATGTATCAAACGGGCGCAAACTGCACGTGAAACTGCCGCCTGACACCAAAGTGAGCCTGCCGGACGCTGAGTTTACGGTTAAGCAGCAAGGCGTTATGGGCATTGCGGACGTATCCGCAACGCTGAGGTTGCTGATTGGAGACGAGTCGTTTGTATTTGAAATAATCGATAACACTGTCCCTGAGAACGCGGGTGTATGGGACGGAGCGGGCAAGGCATCCTCTCGCCCGCCGCAAATACGAATGGAAGCGGGCAGGCTTGCGCAGTTCCTTTGCGGCTATCGTTCCATACAGGAACTCGCGCAGGAACAGCAGGCCGATATTTACGACGAAGCGGCGGCTGACAAACTCGATGCAGCGTTTCCTAAGAAAACATGCTTTGTGACGGACGAATATTAACGCATTGATTTGAATCTGCATATTTGATAAGAATGAGTTGCTGGAGATAAGACATTGGCTTGACAGGGAAAGTGTGATTTGCTATAATCAGTAGCGTTCCTGCCAAGGAGAGATGTCCGAGTGGTTTATGGAGCTGGTCTTGAAAACCAGTGATGCCGCAAGGCACCGGGGGTTCGAATCCCTCTCTCTCCGCCATATCGTACACATATACGCATTGGAGAAGTACCCAAGTGGCTGTAAGGGGCTCCCCTGCTAAGGGAGTAGGCTGGGGTAACTGGCGCGAGGGTTCAAATCCCTCCTTCTCCGCCAAACCCGCTAACTATCTAGGTTAGCGGGTTTTTTGTTGCCTGAAATTGCAAAGGTGAAAATGGCACCTAATGGTGCAAAAATGATTGCTATTACTAACGCTATTACATACATCACCCATTTGCATGGCTAACGCTATAACCAACATTTTATTAGTTTACAGCTCAATAAAACTATCAATTCCAGCAGTGATGAATTGATGCAAAATGCTAATATTCTGTTCTTCAAGCTCTAGATCCCGTTTCATTTTTCGAACAGTACATTCCCAGACAATGGCTATTCGTATTCCCTGCTGTAAAAGGCAGGCTGATATACGTTCATCGCGTTCTCGATTACCCTCAAGCTTCTTTGTCCAAAACTCAATATTTGACTTGGGCGTATATGCATAAGGACATTCCCTATGGCGATGCCAATAACAACCGTGAACAAATACAGCGACACGGTATGTTGGGAAATATAAGTCAGGTTTACCCTCTACTGCAGCATAGTTCTTCCGATATCTCATTCCACGCCGAAAAAGCAATGTCCTGATATAAACTTCGGGTGTTGTATTTGAGCATTTAATCTTCGCCATATTCCTGCTGCGAGCTTCCGGCGATTTGATATCCATATCACACTCCGGTCTTTTCTCTTGTATACTCAATGAATTTTCTTAGGGTCCAGATTTCTTCACGCTTATCTCTTGGGTAAGAATCGATATATACTTGAGGAACAACAAGAATAACCCTTTCTTCGGCCATTTCTTCAAGCTGCTGACCGGAAATACCCTGCTGTAGTGTAAAAAGATGCTTATATCCAATCCTGTTGGCTTCATTGATTACCTGGCGCCAGCGATCTTTACATGTGGTTTTTGCTCCCAGAAAAACAAGTCTTTCATTTGGGAAATTCGTATCATGATATTCACGCTCTCCGGGAAAAACAAAGTCGGGACGCCTATTACCTTCCGTCCTTGGTTGCGCGGTATACGATAACCCATTACCATTAAAGAGTGCAGACAAATGATGTTCCAGAGACTTTCCGGCCCTGCTTTTCCGCCTGTTCAACACCATGTTTGCAACATCAATAAATTCTTCAACCGACTCAAACCCTCTTGTAATCATCTCTCCATAGCGGGCAAATTCTATCTTCCTAAACAGCCTGTATTCCAGATCAATCCATGAGACCAGTTCTTTGTCCGGATTTAGAATTATGTTTTCCTCGTGGTCATATATCTCGGCAAAAATACGCCTGGCTGTCTCTGACATCTCAAAGGATGCCGGAAAATCAACTCTCAGCGAAGCGATATATTGCATAAGAGCTAATTCAGTCCTTGTATCCAGTCGAAGCTCTTCTTTCTGAATAATGGCACCCGTATCTGTTGGGCTCATGCCAAATGCGTCAAGAAAATAGTTTATTTCGTCTTCAGTCTCAAGAACATAAGCAAAATAATCTTCCTCGGAGTATTTCACAAGAACAAACAGATCTCCGGTATGCTCGCTGCGCAAATATGGAAACCCTCGATCAAATCGCGTGATGCGATACTCATTCCGGGTACCGGATCCATAGTAGATAAAACGGCTGGTTGTAAAGAAATCATCCTGCCACCGGATCTTAACAATTTTATCCTTGTTTGATCCTTTAACGCCCGGCTCATCGAACAGAATAGCTATTGCATTTTTTGCTATATAAATCCCTGCCTGATGAGTCCCGGTATCGCCGGTATCATTCGCTGAAAGAAACTTGCAATAAGCCAGTTGTCCATTGTTCACCGCATGAATGGCCTTAACAGCCAGTGCTTCACTGTGCAAGAGACTCCCCCCTGTCTGTTTCTTGAATTTTTTCCAAGGTGGATACTATTCTTTGTGCGATAGCTGATACCAGCGGAACCACTACTGAGTTTCCAAACTGCTTATAAGCCTGTGTATCAGAAACCGGTATTTTAAATGAATCATCATATCCCTGAAGACGGGCACACTCCCGTGGTGTCAATCTTCGGGGATTTCCTTTCTCCTGCGGTATCAATATTTCAGATCCGTCTTTGTAATACCGGGCACTGAGTGTTCTTGCTATACCGTTCAAATCAACCAAGCCATATCCGAATCCATTTCCTTTGGCCAAGTGCTTTGCAGCGTAGTCCTGTAAATACTTCCATAAATGATCGGAGAGCGTATATTTTATATCGACATTTGGATCAAGAATGTCTTTTACTCTGCGCTTTTCTCCAGCTTCAAGATTGAAGGCAAACTCAATTGATTTGCCAAATCGTTTACGATCAAAGCCTACAATAAATACTCTTTCTCTGTGTTGCGGGCAAAACATCTGCCCATCCAGAACCGCAGAAAAGACTTCATAATCCAGTTCTTCAAGAGCCTCCATTATCACTTTCCAAGTGTTTCCGCGGTCGTGGCTTTTCAGATTCTTGACATTTTCAAGCAAGAAGGCCTTTGGACGCTTCGCATTAAGTATTCTCACAACGTCAAAAAATAGAGTACCCTGTGTTTTATCAAGAAAACCCGTAACCCTGCCAAGGCTATTCTTCTTTGATACCCCTGCAATTGAAAAAGGCTGGCAGGGAAAACCCGCCACTAGGATATCATGATCGGGTACATCGTTTTCATCTATTTTCGTAATATCTCCAAACGGCATTACTCCAAAGTTTTCAAAATATGTTTTCTGGCAGTATCTGTCCCATTCGCTTGAGAAGACGCAATTCCCGCCGCAGGACTCAAATGCAAGACGCATTCCTCCAATACCCGCAAACAGATCTATAAATCTGAAACGTCCGCTGTTCTCATATTTCTCCTTATACTTATCTTCAAACAGCAGGACCAACGCTTCAGTTATACAATCCTGAACCGGCCTATTAGTTATGACCGCGTATTCAGACAAGGAATCATAGATTTTATCATCAAGACGTACATGAATTTGTTTAGGCACTTGGTTCACTCCTGGGAATTATTTTATACCTGTATATTCCCATTATAATCTTATTTATTAATAATGTCCATCAAAGACAAAATTTGAGGAAAGTTGTATACAAAATAAGAACATAATTGTATAATAATTAGTAATTTTAAGTTGAGACTTATGCCTAATTGTCAATTTTCCAATTAATCCTACATTTTTCGTGGATTTAAATTAAATTATACTTAGAAGTGGTGTTTATATGGCAATATATAGAATTTATAAAGAACCAATATTTGAACACTATAAATCAATTTTGGACTTTTCATTGGAAAGTCGGGGGCAGCAGGTAAACCCAAAATCAATTCTGGCATTGAATTTAAATATTATACTATCAAGTGCTTGCTTAGTTGAGAGTTATTTGGAAAAATACGGTAAGTGTATATTGGGTTATTATAGAGTAATATATAATGAATTAAGCATACCTGATTTAGAGTTTCGCAAACCAATGAATATGTTCTACAGAAGAATAGAAACAGACCTTTACACAAGGATCGCGCAATGCACAGGTATAGACAACTTTGATCACATATTCGAATTATTGACAGGCAAATCGTTAAAACAAAGCGATGCTCTAAAACCTCTATTAGAACCGGTTAAGGTACTATTTCAGCTTCGAAATGTTATTGCACATGGACGAGAAGTCAGTGCTTACGAAGTTAGCGCATACTGGAATGGAAATGAATTTGAACAGTACTTTTCCGGTGGTTATAAAAGGGCAGAAGAATTCTTACTTAAGAATAAAATCATTGATAGAGGATTTATCGAGTCAGGGGGTATTGAACAGCTTTTTTCAAATCCGGTAGCGGACTATTTTTTTAATATATCACAGCAGTTCATTGCCGAATTAGGCAATTTTGTAGAACAAAATATTGAAACGGGAAAAAAACTTAATGCTATACTAGATCAATACAATAGAGAACATAAAGCAAGTTATTCTTTCGCGGATTTTTGTGAAATGAACTCGAGTTCTATTTCCTAACCGGTTCAAACATGGATGCCACCAGCGAATGGCCACAGCTATTAGAAAGTCTTAACTTAGCTTGAGGTCGTCACGTTAAGTTCAGACTTACCCCACCACCAAACCAGAATATTGATGGCGGGGCTCGTCTTTTCCCAGCCACTTTATGCAGCCTGTTTAATCTTCCCGATCCAATCCTCACCGGCCCCGATGATCAGTGCCTGCACGTCCACGGCAGCAGCCGCCAGCAGGTCAATGACGGGCGCTGAAAGCTTTTGCAGCGTCTTGGCCTTGAGCAGTTCGCCAAGTTCGGCAACCTGCGCCTCAGTCAGCTTGCCGCCGCCGGCGGCCTTCAGCTTCTCAACTACGGTCTGCTGCAGCTCGCCCACGGTGAGCTGAGCGGCCTCAACAACTTGCTCAGTCGCAGCCTTGACGGACGCGAGCTGCTGCTGTTTGCCGATCTTGGCGGTCAGCCATGCGCCGGCCACGCCGATCAGGGTGATGCATACCGCAGATATGATCTGCGCGACAGTGGTAATCAATGCTTCGTTCATGATAGTTCCTCCTCTTATTGAATGAAGTGTCCAATAAAGCCGCCTATTACGGCGGCCACAACAACGCTGATAATCTGTGAAACAAGCCCGTCCCAGCGCTTCCCGCTCTTGCTTTCGAGGGTGCGCAGGCGGGCCTCGTGGTCCGCACCTTGAGTAAGCGCCGTATCCAGCTTTGACTTTATCTCCGCCAGAGCAATGAGAATTTCCTGTACCTGATCTGCCGCCATACATTCATGCCTCCCGGATGTACTTGTCGCTCATGTAAGCGACACGCAAATGCCCGTCCACTTCCAGAGCAATCTCGCGCCAGCCGTCGACCGCCGGCATGGCAAGAATGGGCGTGCCCTTCTTGGCCGTGACCACCTTCGGTAAGTCAGTACCGGGGCCGGTGCGTGCGCGAACGTCGCCGGTGGTTACGGCGTTCACCGCACCGGTCACGGTCGGTTCGGGCGTTGCGGGTACGCTGGGAACCGTTGCCGCACTGAGTATCTTAAGCCGTCCATAATGTGTCCAGTCGGGCAGGTAGTACCATTTGCTGTTGACGTAGCTCTTGGCGATGTGATCCTTCCCGGTCAGGCCCTTGCATTCGACAACGCCATACGCGCCGCCCGCGGCCTCAATGGATGCGCCGGGCGCGTAGATCCCGACGTGCACCATCTTGCCATTAAAATAGCGGAACAGCAGGTCGCCCAGCTGCAGCTCGGATACGGTCAGCTCGTCGCAGTAATTGGCGAACAGGCCATGTGCCGTGGTATCAAAACCGGTCTTGACGGCTCCAATCTGTTCCAATGCCCAATTGACCAGACCAGAGCAGTCCCATGCCCGCAGCGTGGAATCCGCCTTTATCCGGGCGATCATCATTTCAAGTCGGCCGTCAGTGAAATACTTAGGGTCTTTGTCGGCCTTTTTCTTCAGCCACGCTTCGGTGGGCACATGCCCCTGACCGCCCCAAACATAAAGCCCGCCAATCGCTTGGCGGGCCTTGTCGTAGAATTGCTGTGTTGTACTCATGCTTTCCTCCTTACGCGGCCATGGAAGACATAAGCTCGTCGTACTGCTCCACCGTCAGGCGGTTGTAAAGAAGGAACACGTCCATCTTGCCCTGCAGATCCGCGGCGTCATATCCTCCGCGCGTGATAACGCGCTTGAGTACATCGTAAATTGTCATGCCAGTCCCTCCTGTAAAATCAGATTTTCATATTCAAGTTCAAGAATGCGCTGGTCAGCAGCCGCAAGCAGGTCAGGCTCAGCCGAGGGCAGATCCTGAACAATGAAATAGCAATTTGTCGGTATTCCGTTTTCATCCAGATCAATAAGCACTCGTTCAACGGCTGCTTTGCCTTCTGCTGCAATTTGCAGTAAAGCGGAATCATAGTCAAAAAAATGAAATGGTCTTTTTTCCATGGTGCACCTCTTAATTGGGGGTGATTAAGCCGTTCAGTTCGGCTTGCATGTCAGCGGCAGAAACACATACGGCAAAACCATAGGTGCGCACCTGGATATACAGGCCCTGCAGCTTAATAACATCACCAGCCGCACAAGGGACGTCAGTAATCGTCGCGACCGGGCTTGTAACAGTTGTGGCTATTGTGCTTCCTGCTACGACTGATCCATTTTTCGTAAGTCTTAATCCTGATCCGCTGTTGTTTTGAACGTTGAACCCTGCGTATTTGATTCTGTATGTTCCGGGTCTGACCACCGTGAACCCCCAGCCTGTTCCCACATCACCCCAGCTTGATGTTGTAACTGCTTTGAGTTCCGATCTAACATAGATTGCGGTATCCCCTGCAATAATCGTTGCAGGTGTACTGATACCGCCGCCCATCATTTCAGCCTGTATCATGATCGCACCTCAATTTCAACAGGAATGTTGATCGCAGGTACGGTACCAGCAGCCTTGACAATAACGCTCCCGGCAGATTGAGACACAACGCGTATTTTAGCCTTTAGGTAAGCGTCGAACTCCGCATCTGTCGCACTTTGAGAAATACGCAGACTGCCGGGACTATTTGCGCCTATGGCTGCATCGGAAATTGTCTGCTGTGCGCTTGCCCATCCTGTGGGTGTTAGCGTTTTTGAGAGAGATACAGCCTTATTCGCTTTTCCAGCCTGCAGGGCTGCGATAGCGGTTGCAAGCTCCGTTGCCGGATCTCCATGCAGCAATCCCTGCACCGTCGCTAGCCACGCCTGAAACTCTGCTTCCCATGCTTCATACCACCCAGCGGTATTTGGGGTTATGAGCGACGAAACAATACCGCATAAAGATGGATCCAGCCTTTTGTCGGATATGTGACCGGACGCGATTTGCGTAATGCCCGCATTAACGGATATCTCCGCGAGGCATATGTCGTGATAGTCCGCGTTCCTCACAAGTGCGGGGGGCACAGCAGAAGATGCGGGAGTTCCTTTGAGCACGTACAGGAAAATAGCACGCTCTACGCGGCCCCACCGAACCACAACACGGTCTTTTCTGTTCAATACTCCATCAGCCGGATCAACAGAAAGCATATAGTCGGCAGAATTGACATACCCGTAGCCGTTAATCCACGCGCTGCCGGCAGATACGTTGACATGCATGCCGGTACCGGCTTTCACTTGTAATTGTGATCCGACCGGGAAAACGCCGTTTGTAATGAGCTGCGCAAAATACGCCGCCCAATCGGCGGCGCTATACACGCGGTCATTGTCCACGGCAGCGAAGGGAAAAGAATGTTCAGCCATTTGCTAACCACCTCACTTGTTTTGCGAAACTCGGTATTCCATAGCCAAGGGTTAGCTCCAGCCCCAAGCCCTTACCCTCATATATCTCTTTGATCTCGGTAATGCGTGCGTTCACACGCATTCCCAACTCTCGGGAGTCCACCGTTACGATGTCGCCCAAGTCGTAATCCGTTTTATATTTCAGGTTGCCGTTCGGATCCACGTCAGCGGTGAACGCTTCAGTCGCCGTCACCAGTTCAGCCTTGCCCGCGTCGTCCATTGCATCATTGCGCTGCGCGGCGGTCAGGATCACGTTCGCGTCGTCCTTTGTGACGTCGCCGGCGTCGACGTATACCTCGCGCCGGGCGCGGCCGGCTGCGGTACCCACGGTACGAGACAGCGGGTACTCGGTTGTGATCTCGACATCTGTACCGGTCTTTTTATCTGTCACGGTGCGCGTCACAGTGTAGATGGCGTCCACATAGGCAAAGTTCTTAACCGCTTTGAGGGAGCCGTCATATTCCTGCTTCAGCACATTCTCGAACGCTTTGGAGAATATGGCCCGCGGGTTGACCGATTGCCCGGCTGTACGATCCAGCCCCGCGTATACCCGGAACATGAAGCCCGTCGGGGAAAAGTCCACAGCAAACCCGAGACCGTTTGCCTCGGCGATCAGCTGCAGCTCGGCGAGCAGATTTTTATTTTGGCCTACATATGCAATGCTACCGGGGATCCCGGCCGACGCCTCCACACCCAGGTGCTCAATCGCTCGAGTGCCTGCCGCGGCCGCGTTCTTTGTGACCAGATAGCGCAAAGCGTTCTCCGGTGTGCCGGTATATGAATTGACGCCGAGCAGAATACGCCGGTCGAGGTACGCAGCAAGAAAACGCCCGGAACAAACAAATACGTTCTCGCCTGTTTTCGCATCCTGGGCTATTTTGATGTTCTCAATAATCCCCGCCTCGCTGCCCTTCACTATAAGTCGTTCGGCGATGAGGTCTTTGCAGATAGGCAGGAATGGCATGGTCAGCTGGAACGCACCGGGCGTTTGGAACCGCCGCTGCCAGATCATTGAGGAATAGGCTTCTATAATCCCTAAGCGCTCCAGATCGGAGGTACATAGCTCGAACATACTTACACCCCCACGAAGGCGATATCGTAATAGATCGTTGCCTCCAGATTGTCGATCACGTCCGCACCATACCGCAGAAGGTTATCGCCCACTGCGAGTTGTAGAAACACGCTGTCGACATCTAAGTCGTTGAAGACGTTAGAGGTCACGCCTGCATGCGTCAGCTCCACGCGTTTTTCGCCGTAGCCGGTCCATACCCGGATGACGTCGCCCGGATCCATGTCCCGGTTGATCTGTAACTGTTCCTGCGTGCCCACGTTGATAAGGTACGGGTTGGCTGTGGATCCCGTCGCCCGAAACTCAACGAGCATGCCAACCGGCACATCGCCGGTATTAGCGATGTTGACAATCAGCGATGGACTTCTGTACTCGAGTACTATGCCCGCAGCGGGGATGGCAACAGGGAATGAAAGGGCAGGTACCCACAGCGCGATATCTTTTACCTGCTTCGCGCCGCTGCCCTCCCGCCAGAACGGGTTGGCGCAGCTGAATACGATCTGGAACTTTTCCACGCGGGTATTGGAGAACTCGGGAGCCTGCTTCACCCTGCAGCGGATGTACCGTGTTACACCGTCGAATTCGTACACAAGCTTTCCGGTTGCCGCCGGGCGTACGGCGTTGAGCAGTACCCGGCGGTTATACGCCTGGGACTGGCTGCGAATCTGTCCTTCAATAGTGACAGTCCGCATGGCAAGGTTTGCGGCGACGTCTGTTTCGCCATCCTGTCCCGCGCCCTTCACTGTGTAGATGTTGGCCGAGAGTCCATCCAGACCGTCGGCGCTGTTCCACCAGAACGGGGAAGCGGTACCCGCATGGAATACCGCCGTCCGCCCGTCGTCGTCTATGAACGTCAGTTTTTCTCCGTGCTTCACGATTGCCACGCCACCCTTCGCTGAAAGTTCATGTACTCCTGCAGGATCTCGTAAGGCGAGAGCGAGTCGTGCGTGTTGATCGTAAGGTTGGGCAGAACCCCCGCGGCGGCGTTGGATAATCCCTTCTTGCCGCCGGTCACCGTTATGTCCGCGGATGTGGAGGGAATGCTCTTTCGAATGGTCCGGCCTACCCCCTGCATGGCAGCAGTGAATCCTTTACCAAGCCCTAGCGCCATGTTCTCGCCTATGCCGGCGAACACCTTTGAGGGCGATTTAATTCCGAGCACCTTCTTGACGCTGTCGATAATGCCTTTAAAGAAGTTCGTTACCTGCTGCTTAAACCAAGCGGAGGCTTTCTGAATGCCCGCCCAGATGCCTTTGACGATATTGCCGCCGGCGTCCCAGAGTTGTTTCATGAGCCCAGCCAGCGCCCCAACAATCGCTACAATTATCTCGGGTACTGCCTTCACAAGCTCCGGCAGCGCGGCAATCAACCCCTGCCCGAGCGCGAGAATAATCTGCCATGCGGCGTCCAGCAGCAGCGGCAGGTTGTTGATCAGCGTCGTTGTGATCGTCAGCACGATTGTGGGCAGGTAGGATATCAGCTGCGGCAAAGCGGCAGCCAGCCCCTGTATGAGCGCCACTATGATCTGCAGCGCAGCGGGTATTAGAATTCCCACGTTTGAGATAAGCGCGTTCGCAATCTCAATGACAGCAGAAACCACCGCCGGGATGAGCGTTGGCAGGTTTGCGGCTATTCCTGTTGCGATTGCCACGAGGATCTGCGCCGCGGCGGCGATCAGCGTGGGCAGGTTCTGCAGAATAAACAGTGTTAGCTGTGTGGCCATGGTGGCCACCATATCCGCAAGCGGCTGCACGTTGGCCGTAATCCCGCCGATCAATCCCTCAATCAGTTCGAACGCGCCCTCCATGAGCACGGGCAGAATGGTCGGCAGAGTCGACACTACCACACCCGCGGCTTCGGAAAGCATGCCGGACACCAGCTTGATCACTTGGGGGAGATACTGCTTGATGGTTTTCAGTCCTTCAACCAGCTTTCCCGAGATCCACGCGCCTATTGTTTTGACATCGCCCGGCTGTATACCGTCCTTGAGGGCATTGGTCACGATGCTCAGGAATTCGCTGATACCCGCTCCGGCTTTCATGAGTCCGGGCAGGAATGTCACCGCCAGCTGCCGGCCAATGCCTTCCGTCTGTGCCTCGGTGCGCTGCATGACATCGTCAAACTCGCCGAGCTTGTTCACCATTTCGTCCGAGAGTACCAGCCCCGCCGCACGCGCCTCTTCAGCGTACTCGTTCAGAGCGCCGGAACCCGCCTTTATGAGAGGCATGAGATCCTGATACGATTTGCCGAAAAGGTCTTGCGCCGCAACTTCACGCATGGTCTCATTCGTCATGGCACCTAAGGCGTCGATTGCTTCGTAGAAAACAGAGCGCGTGGATTTGGTCTCGCCGTTCGCGCCCTTCATGGCAATCTTGATACCGCCGGCAGCTTCAATGTAGTCCCGTCCGGCGGTCGCGCTTGCACGCATGGCCGACACTGTCTTCGCCATGCCTTTGGCGAGGCTGTCGACTTCGACGTCCACAAACCGGGATGCGTACTGCAGCTCCTGCAGTTCCTGTACGGTCAGGCCGGTCTGTGCGGAAAGAGTCAGCAGATCGTCCGCAAACTTGCCGGCATTTATCCCGTTCTTCCACAGCGCAGTACCGGCGGCGACAGCGGCAGTACCGATAGCCGCCATGGCCGCCGCGGTTGCCTTGAGACTGACCGCCACGGCCTTGCCTGCAACTTCGCCGACGCCTTTGAGCGCGTCTTTGAATTTCTGTAGCTTTTCGGCTTTCGCTTGGGCGTTGAGCTGCGCCATGGCCTGCTCGTTATCCTCAATTTCCCGGCTGGTTCGGTTGAACTCCGCCTGGGCGTTGTTGAGGTTGGCCGTCATCTTCTGGTAAGCGTCGCTCGCAGGATCCACGCCGTCCTTTTCCATACGGTCAAGTGCGGCACGGGCTTCGTCGACAGCCTTCCCCTGCAGGTCAAGTGCGGAGGAAAGCGACTTGTTGCGTGCCGTTAGCGCTTCGGTGGATTTGTCGCTTTTGTCGTATGCCGAGGCGATGTTGTTGGCTTCCGCCCGGACGTACGTCATGGACTGTCGGATGCCCTGCATGGCCTTCTGATAAGCAGCTTCTCCCTGTACAGAAACCACTGCGCCTATGTTGAATGCCATGTTACCACCTCCCCAGAGCGTCGATATCTGCCTGCGTTGCCATGCGCTCGTAATTGCCGGTTTTTGCTGCTATCAGGTCACAGATAAACCCGACGGTCAGATTGTCTAAATCAGCGAGGGACAGGCCGAGCGAAAGCACGGCCACAAGATATGTGTCCGTGTCCGGTGTTCCGCCGCCCTCGCCGGTCAGTTTTTTGTTACTTGAAACGACTGCACGAGCATGTCCTGCAGCTCGCTGAACACGTCGAATACCGGGAACGACTCAAACCCGTCCAGCCAATCAAGAACCGGCGGGATGGATGGATCAGCGCACTTCGCCATGGTCCACGCAATGTTGTAGAACAGCTCGGTGTCGAGTTTGCTCATGTCCATAGCCGCTTGCTTTTCCTTAGCAGCTGCACTGGTTCGTTTGGGCTTACCCGGAAGAGCTTTTTCTTCTTCCGCCGGAATAGCTTCTTCCAGCACGGCCATGTCCGCGAACAGATCCCGCCCAAACTGTGTCTTGTAACGAAGGGGCAGGCCGCCGGTCGCTTTGAACCGCACGTCCTGCCCATTGATTGCAATCACTTTCTCCATGGATTAGACCTCCGCGCAGGCGTGGACAGTCGTGTACCACGAACCATACACTGTAGCGTCAGTGGTGTCTTTGGTGTGCGCAAGCGGGTGCCCGTCGGTGTTGGGCCGGGCTTTGAGCGAGAGTGTGGCGGATTTCGGGTCCTTGTTCACCGTTGCCGTCGCCTCCAGTTTGGGGCGCTTTGCAAAGCATTTGTACAGCACCCAGCGCCGGGCTTTACTGTCGCCGTTGATTTCAAACAACAGCGCGAACGGCTTCTGTTCCGCTTTGATTGTCTCGAATGCCACCTTCTTCGCATCCTCGACTTCCCCGAGCACATCCTCTTCGAAGGACTCAGGAACAATGGCGATCTCCAGATCTCCGTCGTATCCGTTGTTGCCGGTAGATGTGTAGTACTCGATGTCGTCCGCGATGTATTCGGTATCCTCGCCGACAGGATCCAGCGACATGTTCACTGCGCCGGGAATGGGGATGGGCGTTTCATATGTATCGCCGGTACCGCCCTCGGTCAGCGGGGCGTAATGCACGTTTTTAAGACCGAACTTCACTTTATTGGGCATTTACAATACCTCCTTTGCTTCGACTGTAATCACGTAATGGTGGTGCTTGGTGTCCTGCTCATAGGCGATATACCGCCGATCCTCAATGAAAAAGCCCGCCGTTTCCAGCAGGTTTTTCATCTCATCCTTGGTTGTCTGGTAGTCGCCGCGCTTGTACAGATTGACGTCGGCGGCAGTTGTTTCCGTCAGCGGTTTATCGTCCGCGATATCGTCGTTCCGTTCCCCGAGTGGAGTGATCACGATATACGCGTCGGGATAGCTCCCGCCCTTGGGTACTTCGTACAAGCCGACCGCCGCGGGGAGGGCGAGGGACGATAACGCTGTGGTGATGGATGTGATAATGTTCATACCCGCGTGATCTCCCGCATGTATTTGTCGTACTCGTTCTGCATGATGATCTGCACTTGCTCCTCGCTGTCTTTAAGCGTATTTCGCACAAACGGCCTGGCCGGCTGCGGGCGTTTCCCGCCGCGGCCGTACTCGTTGACGGACACGGCCAGCGCAGCAGCTGCGCCGGAGGACGTTTTCCCCTTGGGCTGTACGGTTATGGTCCAGCCGGTCTTGCTCTGCTTGGGCGCGTACGCTTTCCAGAACTTCTGGAAGGTGGCGTTTGCCATTTGCAGTTCAAACAGGAGATACTGCGCGGCCGCGCGCAGCATGGCCTGACAGATACCGGGGAACTTTGAAACGCTGCGCTCGAGCGCAATGCGCATCTCTTCGTCGCCCTTCCATTCGAATTTTGCCATGTTACCGCCTCCTGCAGTTGAGATCCACGCGTTCGCTGTCCAGCTCGTAGGTGTTGACCACCTCGTACGCAGAGCCGTTATATTCCAACTCCGTCTGCCCAGCGTAGTCGACAATGTGAACCGTGAACGCGACGTCCAGCTGCTTACCGGCTGCCTGTGCTGTGAAGTACAGGGAACTCTTGACGGAATGCCTGTCCGCGAATACCTCGGATTCTTTCGCTGCGGTTTCTACGGGGAAGCCGCCGGCGTAAAGCGTGGTGGCTTCGCGCAACGTTATCCGGTCGGAGAAGTACAATACGACCGCCTCCTTCGAAGTTCATCCCGCAGCGTCATGTATTCCTCCTGCAGGCGGACGGCCTCCGGGTTGTTGACGCCGAACTTCCAGCGTACAAAACAGCGGACAGCGCCGAGTATGACGCTGTCCGTTTCGTCGTTTGCCTTTTCTTCAAGTACGCCCAGCAGAATGAGGTCGCGGCGGCACTCTTCCACAAGATCGGTCAACTCCGCGTCGACGTCGGCGCTCTGTCCGCGCCTGACCGCCCGCCGCATTTTAATGAGATACGCGTCGCCTACTGCCATGTGTTACGCGCCCTTCTTCACGCGCACAAACCCGTCGTATACGGTGACGTTGCCGCCGATCATGACCTCACCCAGTACGGCAATCATTCGCTTACGGAACGCAGCATCTTCGCTGACGGTGATGGTGTAGTCAGAGAACAGCGCCAGTTCGTAGCAGGCAGGAACGCCGTAGATCATGGTGTAAGCCCCGGCCGTAGCAGTAGCGGTATCCTTCAGGTTATTGTTGATCACGTACTGCACGGACAACCCGCCGTCCTTGATAATCCCCGTGTTGGGGTTAGCTGCGTCCGGGGTAATCTCATACACGGCTTTCTTCTCGTTGGTACCGCGGACGTCGCCAAAGGCGATGAGATCTTTCTTAGTTAAGAGCAGCACCGCATTGCCGACGATGTTCTCGTCGCCGCCGTAGTTGAACGCGATCTTGCGCAGCGTGTCGGCGCCGATCGCGGTCACGGAAAGGTCGTGATCAGCTACCAGCGCCGGAGCTTTGAGAATGCCGATGAATTTGGCGTTAGTCGCCGCGTCCGACGTCACTATGAACTCGGCCACTTTCTTGCGCAGGGCAACCATGGCGGAGTCGCGAACACGGCCGTAATAGTCGAGGTCGGTCAGCTTGGTGGTTTCGCGGCTGATCTCGCTGTAAGTCGCAAGAGTGACCGGCACGATATCCGCATATGCGAAGGTGGCGTCACTCTCGGCGGCGTCGGTGTTCTCGGAAGTCTTAGCCGCGCTGGCATTGGCGGTCTGGTAGCTCACCTGGTACGAACCCATACCCTGCGCGGGCACTACCTTGACCATGTCGATAATGGAACTGAGCTGGTTCTGCAGGCCGTTGATGCCACCGGTCATCTTGGGCTGCACCAGCGTGCCGCTGCCTATGGTCACAGCGCGCTTTTCGCGCAGCTCCTTGGCCTGACGCTGTTCAATGGTTTCATTCGCCCGGCGTTCCTCGGGCTTAGCCTCCGGGGTGTTAAGCTTGCCGGACAGGTCCATCTTGGCGCGCAGCTGCGTCTCTTCCGCGATGAGGGTGTCCGCCTCGGTGTTGAGCTCGGCGATCCGCTTCTCGTCAGCGGTCTTGAGCTCGTTCTGGATTTCGGCCTTGCGGGCGGTGATTTCAAGCAATCGTTTCTGCATGGTTGTTTTCCTCCTATGATATCTTCAGTTTTAGTTCCAGCCTTTTGCGTGCAAGCGCGGCCTCCGCCG
The DNA here is from genome assembly GCA_964440115.1 of uncultured Oscillospiraceae bacterium. GTDB lineage: Bacteria > Bacillota > Clostridia > Christensenellales > CAG-138 > JAEWWD01. Next base: position 59,589 of record CAYTPV010000010.1, read on the forward strand.
CTTGCCTACGTTCCCGAGCATCCGCCTCCGCGTCAGCCCTGCGCGCTTCAATGCTGGTATCCTCATATGCCGGTATGTCCACGGCTGAAACGTCAAACAGACGCTTGATCCGTAATACCGTCCACATATGGTTCTGGTAGTCATACGCCTCCTGCGCAATCTGGAACTGGAAGCTCATCCGGTCGATATACCCCTTGGAGATCTCGTCGTACAGCCGACGGCCCTCTTCCGTGCCGTCCAGCCGCGCCCGGATATACAAGCCGTCGTCGCGTACGTCCAGCTGCAGCGTGTTGTTCCGGGTGCGCGCCATGACTTTGCCGGAGTGATTGTAATTGAAGATTACATCCTCCATTTTGCAGTCGGTGAACGCGTCACGCGCGATCTGCTCTTTGTACTCGACGCCGTCGTATTCGAACAGCACCGTAGGCGAGTCAAACCGTACCGCGTACCCTTCCACCCATAGCTGCTGCTCTTCGCTGCCCTCCACAGGGAGGGCACGCGCTTGGAACTCAAACCTCCGTTCCGTCAGTTTCGCTCTGTCCATCGTCATCTTCCTCTCCTGTCTGGTATTTGGTCTGGTCTTTGCCCTTCACGAAATTCAAGGACACCTGCGCTTCGTCGCCGCCCTCAATCGGCGGGTATCCTAAGAGCTCTCGTCGCTCGTTGATCGTCAGCTCGCCGGTTTCCTTGGTGGCGTTGAGCAGGTTGATTTTGGTCTGCATGCTCGTATTCAAGAGAGCCTGCGATACAAAAATGATGCGGTTGCCCGCATCCTTTTCCCGTTGCGTGAAACATGCGTTGGTGAACGCCTGCCCCATCTGTATTAGGCGTGGTTCGATCACCGACTCGTAGAATGCCTGCCACTGGCTTTCGGTGTAGTCCGACGTCAGGATGGCGTTTGACATCCGCCAATAGCGCAGCACACCGTCGCGGATGTCTTTCATCTGTGCGGCGTTGGCCGTCCATGGGGTAACGGTTAGCGGGGTGTATTCTTCCATGCTGTCCACGCCGACCACGCCGCCGTTCTTTGCCGCTTCTTCAAACCGCTTAGTGAATTTCTCGGTGCTGTCCTTGACGTCGTCGCTGTCCAGCATGGCTTTCTTCTGCTTTAAGAGGCCGCGTACTTTATTGGATATAGTGACCGCCTGCATGAGTCCCTCGTCGGCGGCTTTGAGCATGTCGAGCGTGTTATACACCGGCGCGTTCCCGTCGCCGCTGACGTCACGGCTGTTGAAGAATTTCCTGAGTACCACCACATCCTCGATGTTGAGCGCGTACTGGTTTCCCTCGTAATCCGTGAACTGCACCGCGTACCCGCCGCCCGATATGGGGTAGACCTCAAACTGGTTGTACGAAATCGGGATCATCTGCGACGGAATGAGCCCATTCCACTGGACGTAGCACAGCGCCGTGGTGTTGGACTCGACGTGGGTGACCAGTTTGTATTTCAGGTCGAACCCGGTCATGAGGGGATTGGGGCGCATGTTCAACAGCTTCGCGTATGGGCTGTTGCGCTTGATCTCCTTAATGCGTCCTTCCTTGTCGAGCACCACATGCATGGCGTCGGCTTTCGCCGCATGAGTGGCGATACAGTCGATCACCGCCCGGACCGTTTCGTGCTCATATGCCGCTTTGTTAAAAGGGGCAGAGGAAGTGGCCCGGCCGAAGTACATAAATTTGAGCTTCAGGCCGCCGAACAGTTTACTGAAAAGCCCCATCCGCTTCACCTCACATATCTCATGTAATCTTCTTCATGGTTCTGGTAGCAGGTAAACGCATTTAACAGCGATACCGCCCCGTCGATCCGTCGGCTGCTGCTCGATTTCACCGGCTGGATGGAATTAATGCCGTCTTTGTTGGTCGTTTTCACGCCGGTGTTGATTAAGCACCAGCGCAGCATGGGGTTGTTCTGGTAGATCACCCGGCGTTCTTCGAACATGCCGCCGAGCATCTTCATGGGGTAGGTCCATGTGTACGGTCCCTGCCGGATCTTCTCCATCTCGAACCCGATGGTCTCCATCTCTTCCCGCCAATACCCGGACAGCGCCGCGTCATATCCGATCCAGAGCGGACGGATGTTGTACTCTTTGACCATCCCCACAAACCATTCGGTCACGGCATGGAAGTCTACCGTCGCGCCGTCGTTGATGGAGAGCCACTCCTGTTCGGCCCACAATGCATATGGCGCTTCCCGGTTGTTGGACTGGCTTACCTCATCCACCCGCGCACGGGGCAGAAAGTACTTCTGCAGTACATAGAAGTTTGGGTCGTTGGGCTTGCGTATGAGCAGCGTGGCGCAGGTGAGGTCCGTCGTTGCCGACAGGTCGCACCCGCCGATGGCGTACGAGCGCTTCAGGTATTCCATGCCCACCATACATTCGTTGACGATGTAGTGGTACGGCAGCCATGCCGCTGCGGCGTTCTCCTGAATGTTGAAGTCCTTCACGAGCAGCGTGGGCAAATACGACGGGTCGTTCTTGGCTTTCTCTACGTCGTCCGCCAGCTGCTCAAGGCTCTTGATTGTGCCCAAGCCCGGATTGGCCTTGGCCCATGCCGCCGGATCCGTCCATTCCTCACGCGCGTCCAGCTTGTACAATATGGGCAGCAGCCGCAAGTCTGCAATGGAGCCAAGCGCCACGCCCTGCGCGTACGCAAACAGACTGTCGTAGATACCCTCCCGCGCAAATCCAGCCGTGGTGATGCTGCCGAATATGGGCTGCTTTCTCGCTTTCATGCCCTGACGCGTGACGTCGTACATGTTGCGGTCCTCGATGGCGTGCAGCTCGTCGCAGGAAACATAGTGGAGGTTTAGGCCGTCCAGCGTTTTAGACTTGGATGCCAGCGCCTTCATGGTGCTGCTGGTCAGCTTGAACTCCATGCCGCCGACAATGGGTTTCACCAGCGCCGACAGGTCGGGGTCCTGTTCGATGATTTTCCGGGCGGTCTTGTACACGATGGCTGCCTGGTCGTACTTGGTCGCAATGCTGACGCACTGTGCGCCGGCTTCACCGTCCGCAACGAGCATGTATACCATGATGCATGCGGATAGCATGGACTTGCCGTTCTTGCGCGCGACCTGCAGCATATATTCCCGGAACCGCCGCACGCCGGTGTCCCGCTCCAGCCAGCCGAACAGTGTTTGCACGAACGCCTTCTGCCAGAGATCCAGCACCACCAGCTGCCCGGCAAGGTCGCCCTCGAAGTGCCGGCAGAATTGTTCAATGAATGTAATGGCGTGCTCGCCTGCTTCTGCGTCAAAAACAAAAGGAAATGCCTCTTCGTGCATTTCCCTGTCCAGCCGTTCATATATCGCCCTAACCTCGGCGGATACGGTTTCTTTGCCGTTACGGATCCGGTCGAGGTATTCCTGAACCCAGGTCATTTGGCAGTGCCGCCCTTACCGGCCTTTACGAACGCGGCGAGACGTTCGCCTGCCTTATCCAGCGCCGCGTCCTTTTTATCCGGCAGCAGGTCGGTCAGTTGCTTGATCACCGCCTGATAGTTCTTAACCATGGTGTTGTAACCCTTAGCCGCGGGATTTTCGCGCTGGATGGTGTACTCGCCCTGCGGCATTTCTGTGATCACGCCGTTGTCAGTGATCTCCCGCTCGTAGTCAAGTAAGGTCACTAGCATGAATGCGGCGCGCTCGATAAGTCTGCGGCAGAGTGCAATCTGCTGTCGGGGAACGTCCTTCAATATCTTTTCAAGCCGCCGTTCCTCATGGAAGATCTTCTCGTCCCGTGGGAGCTCGTCCCAATTCTTGGGCAGGCCGGTGATTGCCAAGTCGCTTCACATCCTTTCAGGGGAGGGGGGTCGTATACGGAATTTCTCGCGTGTGCCGGCGTAGGTAGAAGCCGGTTCCCGGAGGCCCCGACCTTTCCCGAGGGGGTAGGGGGGGTGTCACAGCTGGACAGGCTGACCGTTCGCGTCAAAACAAAAGCCGGAGGCGATGTCAGTCGCTCCGGCTGTTTCTTTCGTGTGGCAATCGTGGCACAGGCTTTCGAGATTGTAGAGTGCCAATGCTATGCGAGGGTCGTGGATGTTCTTGGGCGTCAGTTCCACCTTGTGGTGAACCTCGTTTGCGTGCCCGCCGCAGCGGTAGCAGGTAAACCCGTCCCGCCGCAGCGCTGCCTCCCGCGCGGCCCGCCAAGCTTTGCTTTTGTAGAATGCTTTCGCAAACGGTTGGGCCATGTTTACCTCCGGGCCAAAAGAAGCGCCGTAAAAGCGCATATATCATTTCTAAAAATGAGAAATGAACCATATCGGACTGTGTACCATACTGTATGGCATAAGGGATTGGAAACCACTTGAGTAAAATTATGAATTACTAAGCCTATAAACAAAATATACCTAAATTTCAGCAAAATTTTCCCACATAACTGCAGAAATGACATATAAATATATTCTGCATCATAAGTTTAGTTAACATGTCCAAGCAAGGGACAAGCAGATTGGAGGTGGGTTACATGAGAAGAAAGCGGCAGCGAAAAAGACAATGGCGACCATGTTGGAATGATCTGTTAATCATCACAGCCATGATCGCCTTTGCCCTCTTGGTTGTATCCGTTTTATGGATTACCAAGGTTCCGGATAACTACCGATATACCATTACGGCATCAATTGCAACAGAGACCGTAAGGGCGATATTTAAGAGAATATCCGGACGGAAACCCTAGTACATTATATCACCTTTAGCTTCCAGTAAATGACCTCTCGACGTAATTACAATCAATTCGAGCAATCTTGCATGCCCGCTCGGGCATTATGCTGAGCGGGCATTAACTTCGTAGACTACTTATTCGTTCTCGCGCCGCCGTGGCAATCGCTTCCACCATCTCAATCCCTATAGCCGAATACCCTTCCAAATGCGCCGCCTCAAGTGTGGAGCCTGAACCCGCGAACGGGTCGAGAATCATGCCGCCCGGTTCGCAGATGCGCACCAGTTCCCGCAGCAGTGCCACGGGTTTCTCTGTTTGGTGAATCCGTTTTGCTGGTGATGGAGCAGGCACCCGGAAAGCGCCGGGCAGTACGGATACAGGCCGGTCGAGCGGCATATGGCCGTTACTTCCCCATGCGATGAATTCACACTGCGGTCGAAAACGGCCGCGCTGTGGGCGTGCGGTGGTCTTATCCCAGCTGAGCAAGCCACGCAGCTGCCATCCTGCCCATTGGATCGCATCCATCAAGCTGCCAACCTGACGCCAGTCCGAAAACACGCAGATAGGCGCGCCGGGCTTACTGCACTGCCGCGCAAGCGTCATCCATTCCGCCATCCAGCTCGTCCAGCTGCGCTGGTCCTTACAGTCGCCCTCAAATTCCGGAGGATGAGGTTTACCATTTCGATCCACACCATACTTTTCATGCGTTGGGCGCTGCTTCTCTGACAGTGTCATGCCGCCGCTGCTATACGGTGGATCTGTGATGACCGCATCAAACATGCCCGCGTCGAATGTGCGTAGCAGCTGTAGTGCGTCGCCTTGGATAATCTTGAGCAATCTTACCCCCAGCAAAAAGAGCCTTTCGGCCCTTGTTTTCATGGTGACATCTTAGCAGATTTGAAACTATTATTGACTAGTATAATAATGACGCTTAGCGGTTAATTGGAGACTGCTAACAAAGTGCTTATATATTGTGCATTTTCTAGCATAGCATTAGCGAAACATGATATTGCGCTAAACGAAAAGATTATGGTATATTGTGTTAATAAGATTTATTAATTCCATTTGTGTTTCATCTTACATTAGTCAAAAGGATATATAAATGAATATTCAAAGTATCTACAAGACCATACACGAAATATTAATAACAATATTTATAAAACATAAAAGCATTATAGATTTCGCAGTTTTAGGAAGCTCTTCGGGTAAATATGGGTGGAAGGATACTAGATTTTGTGACTTCGATATTTGGATATTTTGTCTTGACATTAACAATATAGAAACCAGTCTATTTCTTCAAGATTTGACTACCACAATATCTCAATCTATTGTTGATGTTTGTATTATCGCAGAAGCTGTCAACGGGCCATATAAACCAAGCATATGGAATACTAAAGAAATTGAGGTCCTCTTTTTACATTATCTTGTTGACGACAAAAAATCATATTCTAAACGTACTATTTTTACTCAATTAAGTTGGAGCAAGTATGAAGCTTATAATGATAAACTTTTATTAAAAGACCTTTTTTCAAATCAACCCAAATACAAAGACTTACTAAATTCAAATTGCGGAATTAATAGTGCCATTAAAACTATTCAGAATGGGATTATCTCGTATGAGTCACTAGACTTTTATGAATGTATATTTAATCAAAAAAACTATAATCATGAAACAACGCAGTTTATAGAATACTTAACACATACCGTAATGATGATTTCCAGAAACCGTTCAAGATTAGATCAACATACGGAACCTGATAAATTAAATAATTATGACTTTTCACTATGGTATTGCTCAATTTACAATGATTCTACACCAATGCAAATTGAGGAATGCAAGTCAGGAATATCACAATGTGGATATGGTTTTGTAAATGATATTAATGCTTTGAAAATTGTAGTTTTCGAGTGGTTGCATACGCTTAAAAATACAGTCGAAAGCGGAGTTTTATATGAAGAATAAATGGACAATACCTTTCATTTCATATGGATTGGCAATTATTTCTTTTCTCGGATCAGATTTTCTTTGGGGACTCTTGAAATTGTCTGATGGTCTCAAACTACCATTTTCAATTGGTATGCCAATAGTTTTTTTGTTAATAGGACATTTCATTAGTACAATAGAAATCGAGACATCCATAGATACTAAGATTGATAAGCTAGTTAAGATGCCTGGAAATAACGTAATAAATATACTTCCCAATGCAGATGAAGCGCTAAATTACTTATCTCAAAAACTAGCGGATGCCCGGTTTGTTAGAAACACAAGAATTCCTTCTGGTTATTCCATACAGTATGCCTCAGCTAACGCAAAAAAATATGTCGTGGCCACAGAGAAATTGCTAAATAAAAAAGACACAGTTTTTAGAGATATTATAATTGACGCTGGGAAAAAATATGCTCAAGATCTATTAATGTTATCTCAGACGAATAGTAGTTCATATATATATCGAATTATTGAGCCCCCCCATAAGGGTTTTATTAATTTCATTATTATAACTGATAAACATGACACTACTGAAGTGGTTTTTGGTTGGGTGGTGTCAGAGGCAAGGGGATATGCTGAGAAGTGTTTTATTTCACAGAATAATGAAATAGTATCATTATTTGAAACAGTCTTTGAGGAGTTATGGCGGCAATGAATTATCATCATCCAGATTGGTATTACAGTTTGTATAATGATTTATTTAATTGGAGTAGAAATAACGAAAAGATAGTTAGTATTATTAATGAGAATAGAAGAATAAATAGTAGTGTAATTGAAGAAATTGGTTCGGGAACAGGTAGTTTCATTGATGCCATATTAATACATGCCCCTAGATTGGTTTTTTGCACAGATATTGATTGTATATCCATTCGGCTATTGAAAGAAAAATATAACGAAATCTCTAATATTAAGATCATACACCAAGACGGCTTTACAAGTGTAATAAAATCAGATATTATCGTTTGTTTGTATAGTATAATACAACAAACATATGAAATTAGCACACTGAAGAAGAGAATTGATAATTTATTAGAAAGAGCAAAATCTAATAGAACGACACTTTTTATCGAAATAATCGATACTAGCATCCATAAACCACACGGGAATCTAAGGATTTATTCCCGCGAAAATGATTATGTAGACATCGCAAGTACTCCTATGAAGAATGGAATAAGAATATTGTACACTGGTGAAATCTGTGGACAACAAATTGAATATTGTGTTCCAATTCATCAATGTCCAACAGAACTGTTTTTAAAACCTGACACTTCATTAAGTATTTATTCTTTAAATGAGTCTCATCGAAAGAAGTTAATCTGTGTCGATTGTAGATAATTTGTCGATTAAAGCTAACCTCTTCAATATTGCCACCGCCTCACGATGAAGCGTATAGCAATGCGGTTCGCTGTAGTTGAGCTCCTTGGCAACATCCTTCCATTCGCGGCCGTCGATGTACCGCAGCCGCATGACGTCCTCGTGCCGCCGCGGGAGCTGGCGCAGATAGCCATCGACTTCCACGATCAGCTCCATGGCCGCGATCAGCTCCGTTGCATATAGCCGCTCGAATACAGTGATTTTGTCAAGCTGCTCCTCCAAGTAGTCGGTTTCAGCGGTACTGCGAGGCGTCTTGCGCAGCACGCTGGTGGTGCGCTCCGTTGCGCTGTGCAGGGCCATCAACTGCATATCAATCAACCGCGTCCGCTGTATCGTGCTATATATGTCCTGCAGCTTTTCCATAATCACTGGCAATATCCCCCTGATTTTGGTATAATGAAGTTACCTTAACGCCCAAAATACAAGGGTTTGCCTGTTTAGGCCATCGAACGGTCAAGGTTCCAGCCTTGGCCGTTCTGTGCATTCTACACCTTCCCCGCCGCGTGGTCAAATTGGTACTGCGCCACGTCGACATCGTCCTTGGTCTTTATCCCCTGTCGCCGCCAGTCCGTCAGTACTGCGCCCATATACCCAAGCGGATTTGTCGCACCGGAAGCCGCAGCAAGCCGCATTGCCGCCTCGATAACCCGCATTTGCATGCCGTAAATGTCGACAAACTCGTGCGCCCAGCGCTCGAGCGTTTCCATCTGCGCCGGTACAGGCTGCCGCCCGAATACTGCTTGCCATGCGTTAGCAAGTCCTCGCGCGCGCACGCCCGCGTTATCCCGATCATCAGCAACATCATTCACGAGATATATGCTTTTCTCTTCTTTAGTCTCCTTTTCTTTACTTTGTGGTGTTTCCTCCCCGGTAAACTCGGGTTTATCCGCCAGTAAACTATGGTTTTCCGGTACCTTATTGTTTTTGCGGCCGCTGTCGGTGCATGCCTTCTCGTACCGAGCCTGTATGCCGCGTGAAGTCAGGATGCCGTATTGCCGGTATATGCCCTCATGGAAAAACCCACTGCGCAGTAATTCCTCCACTACGCCCATGACGGTGGGGAACAGTTCCCTCTCCCCCACCTGCCGGGCAATGGAGCGCGCGACATCCTCGCTAAAGGCCGTCGCGTACCCCTCCCGATAGATGCGGCACAGCAGCCGCATCAGTATTCCATCCCCCACCGGCCCGAATTTCGACGTCACCGTTTCGACCTTGGGATCATTGAAAATATCGACATCCACGGGGAAATAGTCCAATCCTACCTTTTGCGGTCTTGCCATCTCTTTGCCCTCCTGAAAATGATATAGGAAACAAAACCCGCGCCAGTGCCAACTTGGCACAGGTTTCTTATCTCAGTGCCAACTTGGCACAGCTATTACAAAAGCCCCGCTACATCGTAAACATCATCCGGCACGGCGGGCGCGCCGGGCATGCTCCCCTCTTCATGCTGCGGTATTGAAGCCGAGAATTCCAGCAGCACCTCTCGCATGGCTGCCTTGATGGCTGCCGTATCCATGACAGCAGGCGCGTTAAGCTCTGTCAGCCTTTCTACGATAAATCTATTGCGTTGCCCGCCCGGCAACTCCTGCAGCTCCCGGGCAAGCTCATTCTGCTGAGGATCCCGCAAATCAAGCCGGAATTGGAATCGGACAGTCAGATTGCCTTCAGCAGATCCCGTTCCAGCCACTGCTTGTACCCCCTTGCATTGGCATACTTGTCCAGCATACCGACCACGTACATGCGCGCCCGCAGCTCCGCCTCCAGCAATTCCGCGCCGCCGCCGATCAGCACGATGGGCGTGGCAACGTCGATCTCATGCTCACGCAGCATATTGGCAAGATCCCGCACGTATTCCGCGCGCACCTGGTTAAGTACGTCCGTGACTTCCTGTTTACGCAGGTGTTCCACCTTGCCGCCGGACATAGCCGTAGCGAGCTGTATTTCCGTCAGGCGAATATCCAGCCGCGCCAATTCATCTGCCGCGCGCCGCAGCAGCATAATGGTGCCGGTGAGCAGGCTCTTGGTGCTTCCCGCCTGCAGGCGGCCCCGGTATGTTTGGAAGATATCAATTGTGTATCCGCCGATGTCCAGAAAGGAAATGTTCTCGTAGCGTGCAAAATCGTTAAACGACTGGAGGTACGCCGCATACCCTTGAGGATATACGTTTACCGCCGCGATACGCGCTGCGTACTCGATGCCGCGCCAGATGAAATGAAAACCCTTTGGCTTGTGAAGGTATTCTTTGAATTTGTCCTTGAATGTGCTGTAGGCTGAGAGGGGAAGGCCGACGCCGAGCGCGAACTCTTCCTCTTGCACATTGGCCAGCTGCATGGCATGCCCGAGCGCCGGCATGGTCAGGATCAGCGCCGCCTCGTCCGTGCACTTATCGTACTGCACCGCAAACCGTCGCGTGCCGATGCTGTAATACTTCCCGGCGTACTCCAGCAGATCCGTATCAGAAACGGGACGTACTGTCGAGACGGTATATCCCGATGGATATATCAACCCGTTGCTGCTCTTGGTGTTGTAATTGCCGTGATCGATGCCAATACTAAGCATTCATATCACCGAACTTTCCGAAGAACACGCTCTCAAAGCCCGCCCCGCACTTAGCAAATGAGTTCAGCTTGTCAGACGACGTATCCGTCTCGCTCAACGCCCTGTCCACGCCATCCATGAGGCCGTTGATTATTTTGATTGTAACTTCCTTATTCCGACCTTTCCCCTCCATCGTCAGCACAGTGGAAAGATAAGCATGAGATATCTTTGCCGCGGTTTCCTTGATGTTAAAGCCGTCCCTTAGAACCGAGACTGTCGCCGAGCGTTCCCCGATCTTGATTTCGAGCATAGTAACCTCCTATATTAAATTTTCAGCGTCGCGGACTTGGGTACCCGGCCATCCCACGGGAAAAGCGGCACACCGCCCTTCCCCAATTCGATATTGGCTGGTAAGGGGGGCTTTGTGGCGTCAACCACGGCAAGATAGGGTTTGAGGCAGCGCGAGTGAATGCATACGGATGTGGTGGGACGGTTGGATAGGGCGAAGGGAACGGTGCACATCCCGCCTTCGCCCTTTTTGACTACACCGTCGCAGTAGATACAGTACCTTTTAACCCTCATCCTTACCCCCGTTGACAGGCGTGGCTGCCCGTGTAATACTGTTGTTGTACTAGATCCATTGGCGACGGCGCGGCAGTCCTGTTACCGGCAGGCTGTCGTGCTATTTTATTTTGGAGTGTCAGGGCGTATAGCTCCATTTCGTCTACCGCTTCCCGCAGGCCCCTTATCTGTGCGACGATGGAATCGAACTCCGCCCGTTCTCCGCTATCTACGCGGTCATCCTCCGCAATCTCTTCCAGCCTGTCCATCTGGCGCAGCGTTTTCTTAATGCGGCTGCCAATCCGCAGAGTTAGGAGCGAAAGCTCACGCTCCTGCAGGAGCTCGTATTGTTGTCGCCCGATAGGGCAGACGTTACGGCAGTATAGCAGCGGCAACACCGAAGAATGATAACCCGCCGCGTAGGCGACGATATCGGCGGGCTGCAGGGACATATCTCCACGCTCATGCCGCCCGATGGTGCTGGCAGCGAACGGCACCGCCATTTCCGCCAGTTCGCGGTTCGGATAGCCCGCCGCGATACGAGCCTGTATCAAATACTCATTAGTCATATGATCCTCCTTTACTGAACCCGGCACATCCGCCGGGCAAATTTGCATGATTTGAAACGTCAAAATAAGCCTCCTGCCGATACAATACAGGCAGTTCCTTGATAATTACCTTCCCTTTGCAATGGCGTCGAGTTTTGAGATGCAGCTGCGGCATATTTTACGGCCGCCAAATGTAACCAGATTGTCCGCACAGTCGCAAAAATAGCACGCGGGACTATATTTCTTGAGAACGATTGTCTCTCCGTCCATGAAAATTTCGATGGGGTCATCAACATTGATATCCAACACCTTGCGCAGTTCAATGGGGATTACGACGCGGCCCAGTCTGTCCATCTTGCGAACGATACCTGTTGCTTTCATTGCGTTGCCTCCTCAGAATTGTAAAATTTGATTGACTTACTCCACGAGCGTGTGCACAAGCCTTTTCTAAACTCCCCTCTCCCCTCTTGGGCGCGGGTTGCCGAACTTGCAGAAAAACAGAAACGCTTCCTTTGGAATTCGCACACGCGTGCCTGTGACAATGACGGGAAACCCCAGCTTTGCGCTATCCACCTGCGCCTGCCCACGGATATCCTGCGGGTCAACACCCAGCACAGGTGCGATATCTACGGCACGCAAGAACTCTCGGTCTATTCTTTCAATATCAGAAAGGTTGAAGGCACGGGCCTCTTCCATATAGATCACTCCTTTCTTAAGCTGTTTGCCCCTCAACCTCGTCTGGCTCAAGCAAATCATCCGAAGAAACGCCATAAAGCATTGCCAAAGTCCCAAGCTCACCGGCCGAGAGGTTTCGTACTCCAGTCTCCTTATAAAAGTAGCCCTGCTGGCTTTTGAAGCCCAAATGTGTCGATACTTCCGCTATAGTCAAGCCACTCTGCTGTCGCAATTGCTTGAGCAATTTTAAGTTCACCCTCATGCTGCACACACCTCCTTGTGTATTACTGTATCAGTAATATATCATTACCGTTACAGTAATGTCAATACGTATTAGTAACAATAATGCGCGGATGTTACCAAAATGGTATAGTGGTTATAATACAAATAAAACTCATCTGATGTCTGAGTGTTTCGGTGGAAATAATATTATGTAAAAACTGAAAGATTGAGGAAAACAATCATGCTTGGGGATCGATTAAGAGAAATCAGAGAACAAGCCGGATTATCACAAGCTGCTGTTGCAAATGAGCTTCGTGTGAAACCTGCGACCATTTCACGATATGAGCACGGCACAAATGAACCAGACGCCAAGACATTAATTTGGTATGCGCAGCGTTTTAAGGTATCTGTCGACTGGATTTTAGGCTTGGATAATAACCCAATTAAAAAGGACCTCACACCAGAACAGCGTGAGGTCCTTGAAAAAGCCGCATCCGAAGCTGAAGCTTTTAAAATTACCGACGAGGAGCTTGCCGCACTACTGCCAGCCAATATTCGAGAAGGCATCCTTGCCCTACTCCGCCTAGAGCGCGACAAGTGGGGTAAAAATTAAACACTAAGCGACCACCTGGCAAACTTTCAAGCGTATTTGGCAGGAAAGGTGCGCAAACAAAGCATTTCGTCTCTTCATTCATGAAGTAAGTTTCTAAAATAAATCGTTGCGTTTCACTATTCATTAAAACCCTCCGGGAATTTTCGCGGAGAGCTCTCAGCTGTCATTGGCCACGTTTACCATTATAGCATATATTTACTAAAGCTTAAAGGTGAGTATAATTGAACTTATATGACAGCAAATTGGACTAGACCGTAATGTCCTCCGTATTTTCCACAGATCTCAGAAAGTGAATAGGAATTATTCGGGAAAACCAGTAATACATAGCTTATTGCTTCAGAACGAAAATTCGTTGTCTTTGAAAAAACTTAAATAGTTTGTATCAATGGTTGCATATCTCCAAAGAACTGTATCAACTAGTCTCTCTTCATCACCAACAATATGTGAGATCTCTGAACACATCTTTTGAGCATCATCAAAGCCAATGTTTTGAGCAAGTCTTGTTAAATGGCGATCTGGTTTACATACATTTAACCCAATATTTTTGGCTATATGGTATACAGTAATATCTCCAATAAATGGGAATGATTTTAAATAATTGATTCCTTCTGATATAATGTTTTTCTTTAAAGATGCTATTCCGATCCTATCAATTTCTTTTATTGCAACCAAGATCGCTTTTATTTTCCTGGGATTATTAAATACCGAAATCGCCATCTTATAACATTGATCAGGATTTGAACAGACATCTACTATGGACCATTGACAAAATGCTTCTGATATCTGAGCGAATTTCGAGCAAACAACTTTTTCACGAATTCCGCTGGAAAGGATAACCCAAGCTAATTCCATAATGAATTCTTTTTCTGTTAATTTATTAAAATTAACTGAACTATAGTAGTCAAGTTCTTCATAATAACCATGTTCGATTACAAGGCTCTTTGCTTTCAAGTACTTTCTGGCCAAGCATATTGATGTCATAGTCAACCATCCCCTTATTCAAACAATTGGCTCCATTGTTCTATTGTCGAATATGATTTCATTTTATTTAAAGTATTTCTCAGAGCATCAGATACTAAATCTCGTTCCAAACTGTTTTCTTTTCCGAGATAATCATCTACGTGACGAGATTGGCCAGTTTTGTCAACTATCGGCCTCTTTACAATCTGTGCTGCTCCTTCAAAGAAATCCTTTAACATCTGTACGGTATTTGGCTGACCTTTGTAGTCCTTGAATACTTCTATTGCTAAAGATTCTATATGATAACCAGTCATTCTTTTATTCTCGGGATAATCATATGTTATGGCTTTAACAAGCTTAATAATTGGAACCAGTTTGTTATTCAGACTCTTATTCAATTCAGTTAACTTTGAAGAGAAGGCATATGTATCGATTTTATCAGACCAACTTTTTGAATTGCGAGGAATCCTAATTTGTTCGCCTACTTTTATTGCAGGTATTATTTGTAATTCATAATCGCTAAAGCCTAGCGTAACCGCCAAATTCCCAATACTTATTTTTGTTCTAGGAAATCTGGCTTCAAGCAATTCGAAAATTCTACTCTTTATTCCACTAGGTGATTTATCTGCGAGATCCGAATCATTAATTACAAGTAATAAATCAACATCACTCAAGCCATCAACAAATGTATGCTTAGCAACTGATCCGCCGAACATCAAATTAATGCTTCCTTCAATTTCGTTTCCTAATGCATTTAGTATTTCTTGAATGTGTGTATTGATGGCCTCGGTATTTCTGTTATTAGCATCTGCTAATATCTCAGAGAGTAGAGCTGCTACATCCGCTTCTAATTGTCGTTTGAAAATTTCTTCTTTTTGCTCATTAATATCTTTTATTATCCTTGTGACATCATACCATCCACCGCCGCTGCCACCCATTTTACTCTCTCCTTTCACAAAGAAGCCATAAGACGTTGATAAGTATCTTGCATGTAATTAAAATGTGTAAAATCTCCTGTCTTTTTATATGTCGCCAGTTTCGTTTCTAAATCACTCAATTCATTAAGGTTTCTAACCATCATTTGAATTTTAATGCTTTCTTCTCTGGTACATAACATATCATTAATATTGAAATTGTAGTGATAAGTTGATACACCGGCATGATACTGATATCTAGACCAAGAAACACCATCAAATATTTCAGCACCGGCGCCGTAATATAAGACTATCAATGTAGGATCAAGACCACCAAAAACATGAATAGGTTTATTTATCCCTGCTTCATCTAACAATTTTCGCACATTTGAAATCTGGTTACATCTATCTTTAATCGAACTCCCTAATTCTTTTTCAGTTAACCCAATAATATCGAATAATGCTAACTTATCAATTTGTGACTTAAGTTTGTGATTAATAACTTTATTATATGTGGAATCCTTTTCTGTCTCAGGTTTTAATAGAAAATTGTAGAGTTGATCTGGAAACGCCCTTTTTAATGAAAGAGCTGAATCTATCTGATCTTCGAAAGGCCTATATTGGTCAGGGTGATCATATGAAGTTATTATCGCAGGTAATAAAGCATTCTTATCCCATGCATGCCACTCGTTTAATACATCATAATACTTCTTTTCGTCCCAAGGTAAAGATGAGTATGCATTTTCTAAATCCGCATTTCCTTCAATGCACTTTGATACTTCATATCCACCGCTATCAATAAATATTAGATCAGTCCTAGGCAATTCTGAAGGTTTAGGGAGTGCTTTATAAAACATATCATAGGCACTAATTAAATAATACTTTGTTAATGCAGAACATTTATCCATTAGAACTAAAATATCCTGAATTTCAGAACTTATTTGTAAGTCTTTAATAGACATTCTCTTGCCTTTTGTCGAAAATGAAGGTATTAAACAAGGAGTTTGTATTCTTGGCCCTTTAGGATGAACGATTGTTCTGCTTTGTGCACTCATTGCGTATAGCCTCCCTATCTTTGCATGATAAGCATTGACCGCAAGGAATTTCTGTACCTAATTCGCAACTGTAAGTTAACCCAATAGGCAAATTATTCTGAAGACAGTAATCAAATATATCCATTTTTGACCATTCTAGAAAAGGTGCTATTATTTGAATCCGCCCATCCGTATACAAATCAGCTGTGTTTTGCATGTTTTCTACAAATCTCCGAGTACAATCAACATAGTTTGTACCTGAGTGGATACCAATTACTATCAATGCTGAAGGTCGGTCAATGAGATATAACGCTAAATTTATCAATAGAGCGTTTCTGCCAACTATCTCGCCTTTTTTTAGAGGCATATTATCACAATTAATACGATAATGGCTAGAATTAAAGTACTCTGATATCCTGCTGGAAGCTTTACACTCTATCTTATTTGCAAGCTGCCCATAATCGACAAATATGCTGGTGGTTTCATATCCCAAAGACATAAATAAATGCAGACAAGCCATGGAATCTAGTCCACCGCTTAATAAAACGTAAGCATGCTTCTTATTGCTGTCTATCCCATAGGAACATCTTCTTCTTTCTTTTTTCTATCAAAGCAGTTCAAGAAACAATATTTAAGTATGCAAATCATATAAGGAATTCTCTTATTTTTATCAAGAAATTTACTGAAGTCAGCTTTATGTTGGTGATGATGTTTTAGTCTTGTGAATTTGTTTTCTGGAATTTGGACTAAATCATTCAACCCAATATACTGTGTCCGCATATATTCTATGGCTTCTTGAGGATTAGGATAATTTTCCCATTGAGTTATTCGATTGGTAATATCTATTTTTGCACTACAATACATTTTCCCCGCAAAATAGTGTTGCTCTGATTTTTCTTTGAAATTTAGTCTTTGTTTAGTTAATGTAAATGCCAGTAGAAAAATCGATATAATACCTAATATTAGTTGACTGTCAAAATCAACTTTAAAGTATGTCTTGAAATCCAGAAACGTAACTCCACATAGACATACTGAAATAAAAATCTCTGCAATGTCAAAAAAACTATTCCAAGCCTTATAATAATCGCTAAGCTTGAAATGCATAGATGTAAGCTGATCAAAAATTCTCCTCTTATTCCTTATTTCGTCCAGTAATTCATCCAAATTAGTCACCACCAATTAATCAAACAAAAAATGGTTTTTATTATATATGAAGGAAGAATTAGTTGTCTTAGTTATTATAGCGCATTTTGGACTAACAGTTAATACTATTCATACCAATATTTTAGCTATTTATTTATAGAATTTTACAGATTAGAAAGTGCTTATTCTGGTATGTAATAGATCATGAGGTGCCCTTACTATGTAGGTATCACGCATACGAGGTGCTCAAGAAGTGCTATGCCGAAAATGTAAAAAGGAGATCCCCGAATTTAGTTCATACTGCAATTTATGCGGTTCCGCACAGGCGTCGCCCGCTCGTAAGCCGAAAGCCCGCGGGAATGGCCAGGGTACGGTTTATAAACGTGGCGATACATGGACAGCTGTCGTCACCAAATACGTCGGTACGCAGCGGATCGTGCGTAGCAAGGGCGGCTTCGTGCGCAAAAAGGATGCTCTGGACTACCTCCCTTCCCTGTCCTTCTCCAAACCAAAGGAAGACGCCCGCACATTCAAAGCGCTGTATGATGAATGGAGCGGCACGCACTATGCAAATATATCCGCATCAAAGCAAACCGCCTACAAAATAGCTTACAATCGATGTGAGCCTCTATGGTATTACTCGTGGGCAAGCCTTGGATTAGCCGATATGCAAAAAACCGTGGACGACCGGGCAGATACCTACTACACCCGTCGAGATATGAAAAACCTCATGAACCAGATGGGCAAATACGCCATTCAGGCGGGTTATACGGATAAGAACTTTGCGGATTATATTAAGTTACCACCCCTTGAAAAGCCGCATAAGGAAGCCTTCACCGACGACGAGATTGCCGCGTTGTGGGCGGATTATGCGCAATACGAGTTCACCGGCAGTATCCTCATCATGATCTATACCGGTATGCGCTACGGCGAGCTGGCAACCATTAAGACCGAGAACATCCACCTGGCCGAAAGCTACATGCTCGGCGGTATTAAATCTGACGAAGGGAAACTGGGTGAGATACTGATACTCGACGAGATCAAGCCGATCATTAAACACATGATGGTAGATAAGAAACTGCTGACAATCAGCGAGGAGAAGTTTCGCGAACTGTTCGATGAGACACTGGCCCGCGCTGGCTGTCGGCCACTGAAGCCGCACTCCTGCCGCCACACCTGCGCGACGTTACTCGCCAAGGCCGGAGTACCGCCGGCTGTCATCAAAGAGATTATGCGGCACAAGTCGTATGCCACGACCATCCAGTATACGCATATTGATCGCGAGACCAAGTTGGAGGCGTTAAAAGCTATTACACACAAATTACATGCACCGGACCCGAAACCACCGATAAAACGGGCAAACATGACACTCCTGCTAAGGGAGTAGGCTGGGGTAACTGGCGCGAGGGTTCAAATCCCTCCTTCTCCGCCAAAAAAAATTTACGGTAGATTTTCTCGCAAAGAAAATGAAGGTCAATGTAGGCGAGGTACCGCAATACTATGTGGAACACTCCCACGAGCCAATTATCGATCCGGAGGAGTTCGAACGGGTACAGGTTGAGTTTGCCAGGCGAAAAGCTATGGGGCGCAGTTACAGTTCAAACGGGGTTTTCGCTTCAAAGATTGTTTGCGGGGATTGCGGTGGATGCTATGGTTCAAAGGTATGGCATTCCACCGATAAGTATCGCCGAACCATATGGCGGTGCAATGCCAAATTCAAAAACGGGGAACGCTGCCGAACGCCGCATTTTGATGAGGAGACAATAAGGACCCGCTTTGTAGCGGCATTCAACACGCTTATGGAAAACCGAACCGCTTTGCTAGACGACTGCCGCCTTATGCAGACGGAGCTTACCGACCCCTCCATCATTGAAGCAAAGCTATCGGAACTTTATCAGGAAATGGATGTGGTCACGGAACTCACCAGAAAATGCGTTGAACAAAATTCCCAGAGTGCACAAAGTCAGGAAGAATACATAGCACGCTATAATGCCATTGTTAAAAGGTACGATGCTGCGAAAACGAAGGCTGAAGCCCTTCAGCGGAAACGCGCGGACAGAATGGCGCAGGCGGATGCAATGGGCGGCTTCATGTTTGAACTGTCTGAGCGGGACAATGCCCTCACAGAGTTTGATGACAGGCTCTGGATTGCCACCATCGAAAAAGCTACGGCTTACCACGATGGGCGGCTGGTTTTCACTTTCAAAAATGGGCTTGACATAGAAGGATGATATGAATCCTCTAATGACAAACGGGTTGTTTTGTCAGCGTCCTTATTTATTTGACATTTATTTAGTGCGAAACAAGCCTTGATAGTAGTCCACATCCTGTATTTCTATTGATATTTTGCTGTCTTTAATATATATTTATCTTGTTATTAAGGTATTTGCCATTCACCTTTCAAGAGGCATCTAGGTCCTATGGGCATACCCCGATAGGCACCGCTTATGAGGTATAAGGTTCGGTGGTGAACATACATGGATGAACTGAAGAAATCTCTTCCGACGAGTGCCCTTTGGGAACAACTTTTTAAGGCTTCAACGATTGAACAGTTTTACAGTCATCATGAAAATGAAATTGGGTTACCGGCGTTTTCCGAGTACATCACTTCCTTATGTAAGCAGCGCGGTGAAGTTCCTGAGCGCATTATAAAAAAAACAAATATTGAACGAGCCTTTGGTCACGCTATCTTTCGCGGCGACCGCAATCCATCACGTAATACCGTTATACAGCTTGCTTTCGGCTTTGATGCTGACGTGGAATTAGCACAATCTCTGCTCAAGCACGCGGGCCATAGTCTTTTATATCCGCGAGTTCCGAGAGATGCAGTTATTAGTTATTGCCTATTCCATCACATAAGCCTTATTGAAACACAACATATACTTTTAGAATTAGGATTGCCACTGATTGGGGACGCGAAAATATGAGCAATATGCAAGAGGCGATCCATGAGCTTTCCGCTGCCTTTAAAGAAATTGAACTGCCTCGCGAGTTTCTTGAAAGCTACGACCAGCTTGAATGTTTATCGCACAATCACGGGACGGAAACATACCTTGTGCAGCGAAAAGGCTCTCAGACGCTCTGCATCGCAAAGTGCTACGACAGAAAAATATATCAGTCAGTCAATGAAAGCGTCATTTTGAAAACCCTTTGTCATTATGGGATGCCCGCTTTCATGGATGAATACCAGAACGATGCTGTGGAATGCATCGTGCGAGAATACGTCAAGGGTACGCCGCTTGACAAATACATAACCGAACATGATTTGTCGGAGGCGCAGATCGTCACCTTATGCGTGGAGCTATGCGATATTTTGCGCTATTTGCATGAACAGGAGCCGCCCGTTATCCACCGCGATATAAAGCCGCAGAATATTATTATGAAGGATAACGGAAAGCCTGCCCTTATCGACTTCGATATTGCGCGCGTCTACGACAGCAACTCGGAAACGGATACGCAAATCATAGGCACAAGAACCTATGCACCGCCCGAGCAATACGGTTTTTCACAGACCGATAGCCGCGCCGACATTTACTCCCTCGGCGTTTTGCTCTGCTTCCTGCTAACGGGCAAGACGGATGTAAAAAACGCGAAAGTACCGAACAAACGCCTGTCTGCTATCGTGCGCCGCTGTGCGGCCTTTTCGCCCGAAGAACGCTTTTCGGATGTCGCCGGCGTGAAAAGTGCGCTGCTTTCTACCGACGGCCGCAAGAAGAAGAAGGTCGTCCGCGCTTGTTCCTTTGCGGCGGCTGCGTTAATCTGCCTGTGCGCGGGATTCGGCCTTGGACGTTATACGGATTTTCTTACGGTTTCCGCGCAAGCGTATGGCGTGCGGTTTGCGGAGCCTTTGGTGGAACAGGCCGTGCGCGTTCAACTCGGGAAAAATGAAACCGAACCCATCACGAAAGAAGAATTGCTGTCTGTCCGCGAAATATATATCTTCGGAAACGAGGCGTCCGTGTCACAAGACGCCTTCTTTGAAGGACTTGGTGGTCGGCTGCGCGATGCGCCACGCGGTACGATCGCTACGCTCAAAGATGTGAAGATGCTGCCAAACCTTGAAATGCTATACGTCAACTACCAAACGCTTAGCGATATATCCGCTCTGTCGGAGCTTTCCTATCTGAGCGAGGTGAACCTCCGGCACACCTTTGTGGAGGATATTTCCGTGCTTTCCGATATGTCGCATTTGCGCCGCGTAACGTTATACGATACGCATGTTACGGATATGTCCGCGCTTACTTCCTGCCCCATGCTGGATTTTTTGGATGCGGGCGAAACGAAAATCGCCTCCCTGGATACCCTGCCTTCCTCGCTGCAAACGCTATCCCTAAAGCGCGCGGCCATTCTATCGCTAAACGGGATAGAGCGCTTTGAACGGCTGCAAAAGCTTTATTTGAGCAATACGGATTTAGCCGACTTGGAGCCACTTGCCCGCGCGCCGCAATTAAGAGCGGTCTACATCGATGAAACCATGCGCGACGCTGCGGATGCGCTCGGTGATACGGCTTTTGAAATTCTATATGAGTAAGTGAATATCAATCAAATAAATCCGAAAAGGTGAGCTGACAGCTCACCTTTTTTGCTTTTCACCTTGGTAAAATAAGGTTGTCATTGGTAAAGTGTCAATGCAATTTGCAAAAAAGGTACGAATCAATTCTTCTACCACAGGAGGAGCGGTTATTATGGCAGTAGCATACACCACCTATACAGCAAAGGCAGAATTCCCTTTCCATTATCATTTTGTTTGTGAGCATTGCGGCAAGGATAGCGGGATGCTCGCATCCAAGGTGCAAGGGAGCAACAGTATCAATATCAGCGGCAAAGGCCGCCCAACGCCCGCACAGCAAGCGGATCTGCAAACCGGTGCGCAAGCAAGCGCACAGACGGCTCTGCGAATCAAAATACAAAACGCGGAAAAAGGGAAATACGGCGAGGGTGTAAGCTCTAAATGCCCCCATTGCGGAAAAATCCAATCTTGGGAGCTTAAGAGCGGCCGGTGGAAGCCCCTATGGAGTGCATTATCAGGCTTGGGCATCGGTTTTTTTATTATGGTATTCGCTGGATTTTTCGGAAAACAAGCGGGCAATGCGGCGGTTATTGCTATGCCCATAGGCTTTGGTGTGGGGCTTCTTTTGGGCTTGATAGGGCGGGTGCGGGCAAAGGCAGATTCCGCAAGAACTTCCAACAGGAACAAGCCGGAGTTTATTTGGCCGAGTGTTGTTGATACGCACGCCGACTCCATAGGGACTATTTAAAGGAAAAGGAGCGCCGCCAATGGCAACGCCGAGCGAAAACCTAAAGTCGGTATTGGTGCATTTCGGCATTACCAATCTTGCGCTTTCTAAAGCGCTGGAGCTTGACCCTTCTCTTGTAAGCCGATACCTTTCGGGGCATCGGCAGCTTAAAGCGGCAAGCCCGCAGATGGAAGCCATTGCAGATTATATCCTTAGCCGCAGCAGACGCATAAAGGACATGGAATGGCTCAAGGAGCAGTTTCAAGCGGCAGGCCTGCCTGTAGACCTGTCCACCGTTTACCGCTTTAAGCAAAACCTCATCATGTGGCTTTCTTCCGACGGCGATAAGCTACGAAAAAACCTTGGTGCAGCGCTGCCGGGGGATATTGCAGGCCGTGAACCGCCCATAGTCCTACCCCCATATGGCCATACGGAAGCCGCCGAAAACACCGTAAGTCTCGGCTGTCTGCAAATGGTGCTGGAGCTTTCCCCCATCTTAAAGGCGCTGCCGCGCGGCTCGATAATGGATATCTTTCTTTCAAGCGATCAGATCATAACAACGACGAACGAGGATATTGCCGCGTTGCTGTTGCGAAGCATAGATGAAAATGACTTAAAAATCCGCATGGTCGTTTGTGTTTCGGGCGATACAAAGGCGATGTCGGCACTCATTGATATTTTTATGGCCGCTTTGATATCGGGGCATATCCAGCTATCCGTGGTGCATGGCATGACGCAGACCGTGACTCACCAGATGCACATGATGATTCCCGAAGCGGCAGCTATGCTGGTAACGGAAACGCCGGGCAATACCGTGCCGCCTATGGCCGTGATTCTACGCGAACCGTCATTTATTGCGGAGATTCAGAAAAGCTTTGAGCAGGCGGCCCGATTTGCGCAACCTGTGCTGAACATCTATGGGGATGACTTTTCGCGCAATATCCTTGAGATCATCTATCAGGAGTTTTGCACGCCCGGCGCGCTGGACGTGGTGAAGGATTACATTAACCCCCTGTATATGCAGGGGGCAGCGTACAACAACGCCCTGCTTGCTCACGGGCATAGCGATGCGGAGTATACATGGCGTAGCGCTGAGTTTGCCCGTTTTAAGTCGGGTTTGGATGAAACCCTGCGCGGGGGCGAGCTGTTCCGCGAAATCCTCTCGCTTTCTCGGCTGAATAGAATCGCGCAGGATGGTTTTTGCCGCATGCCGGGACTGTATTTTATGAAAAAGGGCTTTGTGCGGCTGGATGCGCAAGGCTGTGCCGCGATCTTAAACGGCTATATCCGCTATCTTGAGGCGTTCCCCAATTTTCACTTATTGATTCTTGATGATATAGCGCTACTCCACTCGGATAACTGCTGGCAGTTAAAGCGGAACCACCACCTTGCCATTAACTATTGGAACGGGGCGGAGCCGGTCATGATCCACTCCGACCAGCTCATGCTTCTGCGTGAGTTTCAAACGCATTTTGACAGGCTGTGGGCGCAGGGCACGGGCGGTATCGGGAGCCGCGCGAATGTGATAAACATTTTACGGGATGTGGCGGGGCGGCTGAAAGTAGATAGAATGTAAGATTAATTCAAATGCCGTAACGTCGGGCCTAGTTGGCCTGAAGTGAACAACGGGTATTAAACAAAACACATTATACAAGGAGGCAATCCTATGGCTGCCTGTCTGAAGTGCAAGAAAAGAGATGCGAATGAAAAGCCGTACTTGTTATTGTACGACAAAAAAACAAAAGACAACCTATCAGATGAAAAGCAAAGAAAGGCAGATCCTCTGATTATCGGTTCTCTACGTATAGCTGCATGCCCGCAGTGCCTTGCAAAAATGGCCTGGAAATCTGTCGGGAAATCCCTCTTGTCATTCATAGCGGGAACAGCCGCGGTATTTCTGCTTGCGTGGCTTTTAAGCAAATTGTTCCAAGTTGCTTGGATCGGCGGGGGGCTGATGTGGCTCGGATTGTGCGCCAACTTTTTCAAAAAAATAGGGTCGGCAGTGAAAACTACTGACCGGCTCGGTGCGGGCAGGTTTGCTTATGATGATTACCTAAAGCATGGCGGAATACCAAGGCATGATTTTTCATGGCTCAACGAGGACGCGTTGGAGACGTTTTCGGAACTTGAATTTTCGCTGGAGAAATCCGACAAGCTTGACCCGGACGATCTGATGATGATTGATGAACAGACGGCGGCGGATATCATGGCGAAAACGCCTAATATGACGGGAACCGAAAAATCCACGGTAACATCTGCTTTTGCGGCAACGAAGCAAATGGCTCCGCAATCGCAGGAAATAAAACTGCCATCCGTTTTAAAGTGCTTCTGGCAACCGGTTGCAGCAAGCTTGAATCTTGCAGTCGCACTTCTGACGGTCTTTTTGTTTGTGGAAGAGACATCAAACATCTCCATATATAACGGTGCCGTCCTGCCGCTGATTCTGGCGATTGTATCCGGAATATCCGGAATAGGCGGCGCGATTCTACTCATGTGCCAGAAAAAACAGGGCTACATCTTTACTGCGCTGATGCTTGGGCTATTATGGTTTTTCGCAATCGGCAGCGGTTCGCATATTCTCAGAGGCGATTCGGTAGGTCTTTCAGTCATGGTGTTGATACCGGCTTTGCTATACATCCCATTTATAAAAGGATATCCTCCAGCAAAGCACGGACCTGTTTCACAAACTGAGGGCGCAGAGTATGGACGTGATCGGTAGCAGCGCCAAAGTGATAAGCATTTTACGGGATGTGGCAGGGCGGCTGGATGCACAGGAAACGGCAAGTGATTGAGGCAGCCTCAAATACTATCAACTTGACATCGGATTGCTGAAGCATCAATAAAACCACAAACGATAGGAGGCAGGAGGAAAAAACATGAGTGAAAGAATAATAGCAAATACCTTGGCGGTTTTGTATGTGTTGCAGTTGCCATTGCTGATCGGCTTGTGTATTTACAACGCAAAAACCGTGAAAAAGAAAGGACGCCCTGCTGCCCCCTTTGTATGGCTGACCATCGGTTTGTCGGTCGCCACGATTATCGGTTCCACGTTGTTATGGGTGTTGCTACATTGGCCTTTGGGCAATAACGGCTATACTGAGGGGTTCCTTACGGTTTTTCTGGCCTTGTGCGGAAACGCCTCTTCTGTGCTGGCTGCAAAGCGTGCGCTCAATGCGGAGGACAATCGCGAGAAGATTCTCTCGCACTCGCTGAGGCCTGAACATTTTACCAATGGGCAAGCCTTTCGTCGGACGGATTTTGACGGCTGGATTCTAGCCAGTAGGAAAGCGGCCCGCATCGCGCTGCCCTGCTATCTCGGCGCTATACTGGCGGGCGGCGCATTAAGTTTAGTTTTTTCCAATGCCATCGGTGGGGTCTTTGGCAATGTGATGGCACTCCTTTGCGTTTTTGCCGGACTTCTGACGGGCAGCGCCCTCATGAAGCGGGCAGGACGGGAGACCGCCTATTATGCCACCAGAGTCTTGCACATTTCCAAGCAGGATATTGCCGCTGCCAGAGAACAGATGAAGCGGGGCACCGTAGTTTGGAGCGCGCCAAGTGATGCGGGACCCGTCGCATAAGAGGAGGCGTGAATCCATAAGCTTCCGTCGCCGTTCTTCGGGCCAACTTGGCCCGAGGTGAATAAGAAGCGTGTGAGCACGGAGTTCCTCAATTCGGTATGGGGAGGAGTAAAATCTTATGAGTATTTGTATGAAATGCAAAACGCAAACGAATAATTTGGGGAATTCGTTTCTGTGCAGCGCGGTTATCGATCAAAAGACGCAAATGACCGGAAAATCTTCTATTATGACTACAACATATGGAAAAAACGTTGTCCATTGCGTTTTGTGTGATTCATGTATCGCAGGCTATGTCTGCAGAATCAAAAAGGCTAAGGCCAGTCTGTTTGCGCCGATATTCTTGATGCTTGTATCTGCGCTAATTGGCGGGCTTATGCTTGGCGCAGCTCAAAGCCCCGTTATAAAGATTTTAGGACTGGCTCTTATTGCTGTATGTTGGTATTTTGCGATCAAGGATGTAATTAAGAAAAAAAGGGACGCCAACCAACGAGCGAAGCAAATGAAGGACATTGACAATCTTCTGTTGATTCGCGGCATGGAGCGGGAGGCTGAGAGAGAATACCTAAAACAAACCAATGCCACCGTTACCGATGTAATAAGCGGACAGTGATTAATGTGGGCGGCGTGCTCGTAGCATTAGCAGGGCTGTGGCTGCTGGATAATAGTCAAGAGGAATGTGAGGGATTTATGTTATGTCTATAATTTGGCTTATCATGATCGGTGCACTGGTTATCGGCGCAATCGCATTACCTGGGTTGTATATTTCATCCCGGAAGCAGACCAGCGACTTGCAGAAAACATACGCGGTATTGGGTATAATGCGCACCCAATCGCCACTGTGGGATAAGTCAGACTTCCACGATACGCTCATTAGCTCATCTGCTTTGGGCATTTCTTTGAGTATTGTTCCCGTGGCAGAACACACGGAATTTGTGAAAATCAAAAAGAAGATGATTTCCCGAATAAAGGGCGGATGGGTTAAAAACTTAAGCGAAAACACCATTGAAAAAAATCAAGCCGGAATTGACTGGGTAATTACCATGTTTTCCTATGAAAGTGGCGAAAAATTATCTGCAATGTTAGCCTATACCGGAAAAGCGGGCAATTTTGTGGTTGTGTACTGCGATAAAATACCTCAAGCGGAAATTGAACCTATGCTACCGCAACTGCTCTCATGCTTTCAACAGACGTAGCCAACAGCATTACGCCCCGCACGAATAGCCATCGTGCATTTTTAAAGTAAGGAGAATGAAAGATGAAAAGACTATTAACCGTACTGCTATTCATAACAATCATCGGTGCGTTGGCGGCTTGCTCGCCGCAAACATCAGCGCCCGGAGTGCAAACGCCCGAGCCGAAAGTTGCCGCTTTATCAGCCGATGAAGCTTTCAAGCTGGGCGATGAAACCTACGCCCTTGAAAAATGGGTAGCCCTGCCCGAATACGATACGGACACACAAATCGGCGTTGGCCTTTGCTTTGTGCAAAAAGAAGGAGTTGCACCCATCGTTATTTCCGGCGGCGGTTATAAAAGCCTCATCGACATGACGTTGGATGTGAATGGTACACCGCTTTCTACAAGCAACATCAGCTTCATTAAGGCCGAGGACACGCCAGGCTATGCGGGGCGTGTGACGTTTGAATTCGCGCTCCAAAAGGGCGTGGCGCTGCCTGTCGGAGGCACGATTTTTCACACCGACAAAAACCAGAGAATCGCAATCGACTTTTCAGCGTTGGAGGCGCTCCCCGTAGAAGCCGTGCCCAAAACAGAGTCTTCCGCAACCGTAGCTCCCGCACCCGACGACTTCGGCAAACAGGCGTTTTTCGGGGAATGGTTGTTAGATTCGATTATTTTCCATACCCCGGGCGAGGATAACGGCATCTACACAATTGACGCCACCATGAGCATATCCGAAGGGTTTGAATATGGCAGGGATTTATCGCTGCGCGAGGATACGAAAATGATCTCGTTTGTTGATTTAAGCGCGCTGATTGAAGCCGTGCCCGAATTGCCCTTTAAGATAAACGACCTTGATCTGAAGGATTATTCCGGCTGGGCGTATGCAAACGGAACGATAACGCTCACACCTGCCGGCCCCACTTTTGCGGCGTCCTATGATGAAGCATCCAAAGAACTACGTTTGACGCGCAGCGGCGAGGTAGCAATCATCCCTAATACGGCCAATGGTATGACAACGCAATCGGGCACGGTGCTGATTGATATTACGATGGTGTTCAAGTCCAAGTAGATGATGTTGGCGACGAAGTGACTACGGAACGGGAGGGTGAATATGTGGACAAAGAAAGAAAAAACACGTGCGGCACTTTGGGGAATTCTCATTCTTTGCGCTTTGGTAGCGTTGACAGTAGGCCTTTATTCCTTATTCATGAAGTCCTTCCTTTCGAATGAGAACGGCAATCTGGCTATCACGTTTGACGAATATGGGTACAAAAAAACGCACTTTGAAGGAACCGTCATCTTCAAAAAGGATTTCTCAAACGTATCGCTTGATATGTACTTTGCGGAGGACTCCCGTTACCAAGTATATGGAGAATCCTATACACTTTTGTTGACAAACGAGGATGGCGAGGAGGTAACCGATGTGAAGGGCGGTATTGCCTATCATTTTATAGCGAGGGTCGAATTTGAAAAAGTGCCGGATCATAGATGGTATATCGCGGGTCAGGAAGTTCAGAATAAATCGAAATCAAAAGTATGGTTTAAGGCAGATGGCAAAACGCTTTATACATAAGCTTTGGAAGTTGAGAGGTACGCAACATACAGTAAAGTAAGGCAAGGTGCTGCGAGGGCGGAAGGATAGAGCGCCTACGGTGCATTTCCCGGGATAATTAGGAGGAAACAACATGAAACGGTTTCTATCACTAATATTCCTTATTCTGTTGGTCATTTCCCTGACGGCTGTTCGCAGCAGGTCGGGCCAGTAGAAACACCGGCGGCCGCGCGGGCGGACGCGCAGAATGCGCCGACCGAAGCGCCCATTCCCAGCCCCTCCCCTCGGGCAGTCGACGCACACGGTATTTACAGTCTGGTTTCCATCCGAAAAGCGCGTACAGTGTTTTATATACGCTACAGCCAAAATTGCGGGGATAATATTGATCTTCATTGATAATTGCCAAATCCTCTTCGAAAACAGGGGCCAGCTGTGCAATTAGGCATATATAATGTTATTATTATCCATATAACACTATTGCCAAGGAGAAAGATGTATGAAAATTCTCGGATACATCCTTATCGTTATGGGTCTCGGAATTATGACTTTCAACGGTAGTCCCCGGCGATGGGAAAAGGGAACTTATTTAAAGCACATCTTAATTGATGTGGGCGGCGTGCTGGTGGCGCTAGCAGGGCTTTGGTTGTTAGATAAATAGCTAAAAGGCATATGCGGTAATTAATACTATCCTAATCAAAGCTTTATTCTGCTATACGAGATGAGAAGGATCACAAGAGGTTTTCAATGAAAAAGATACTTTGTATGCTGCTGGCCTTCATATTAGCGACAGGAATTCCGGGTTGTGGTAAGCCT
This sequence comes from uncultured Oscillospiraceae bacterium, assembly GCA_964440115.1. GTDB lineage: Bacteria > Bacillota > Clostridia > Christensenellales > CAG-138 > JAEWWD01. The sequence goes on from CAYTPV010000010.1 coordinate 89,178, forward strand.
GCCTCGACGGCGCCCCCCCCCGGCTCCCTCGGCTGCGACGGCACCCGCGGTTGTGACGTTTGCCGATCCTGTGTTAGAGGCTATGGTGCGCGGGTCGATGGGCAAGCCTACAGGCAACATCACTGCAGCGGAGGCAGAAGCGGTGACTAGGCTGAACCTCAGCAATGAATGGCAGCGATACATTTCTGAGGAAGCTTCGATATATGATATAAGCGGGATTGAATACTTCAAAAACCTTGAAAGCCTAGATCTATCCTTCAACGCCATCGCGGATATCACACCGCTCGGCGGGTTAAAAAAGCTTACCTTGCTGTCTTTGGGCGGGAACCCGATTCAGGATATCACACCGCTCGGCGAACTTACAAACCTGAAAGCGCTGACGCTATCCGGCTGCACGGCGCGAGACTACAGACCGCTTTCAAAGCTCGCCAGCCTGAATTACCTGATGCTTAATAATTCAACTCTGGCCGAGGTGTCGCCGCTTGTCCCACTTGCGAACCTCAAATATCTGTATCTGGCAGGCTGCCCCATAAGCGACTATTTCCCGCTGACGGATATCTACCAAAGCTTAGAGCAAAAGGATTTCACCATTGCGTTCACGCTTGCCGAGCTTGGGTTTATTATGGACGATGGCGGTAAACAGGCAATTTATGATAGCGAGAGTGCATCCGTGCGCATCAACCACATCGAATGGGGTTCTCCGCCGGAGGATTGGTTAAAAAACTGCGTCCGAACAGTTTTCACGCAGAACGACTATAAGATTGACATCGGGTATTACCCTAATTTCGACGCCTATGTGATGATGGCAAATAAAGACGGCAATCTGACGATGAACTATGTGTATGACCACGCCAAAGATAGCTTTTCCTTTGGGATTGGTGACCGTGAGAGCTCGGAGCAGGCCGTGCGCGCGATGTTTACCGACGCTGCCGCTGAAGATGTATTGCTTGCGCCCATCTCCATTTTCAATGATACGATCAGGGAGGCCTTAGGTAATGACTGCCGACGCGCTATACGCGCTGCCTTTTGAGCCGCCGACGCTAACGAGTTTTGGCTTTGACTTTGTCACGGACGAAGAAGGCAACGCGGCTTATGTGTATCAAGAGCATGAGCCTCACGATATGCACATCTCCATTTACAGAGCGCCATGGGGCGTAAGCTCCGATGACAGGAGTATTGAGTTTTACGATCATGATGTGAACGGCTATAACCTGTTGATTCTGTACTTTGCTGACACGGGCATATACCACATCGCATTGTTTAAGGATGGGGTAAATTGTGCTTTTGATATCAAACCTGCTACGGATGAATATGGCCAGGAATACCCTGACTTGGATACCGTACATCAGATGTTCAACGCTGCATTTAGTACGAAGGAGAAAGAATTGTATCATGAGCCGCTGGCCTTCTTTGAGCATGCGGTTCAGGAGCGTTTCTGCATGAGCATCGCCGAGCTTTACGCGCTGCCGTTAAGTGAATAACAGCTGCTCCCATAATATGGGTCAAAATGATATGGTTACATTACGCCCAATCAAATGCATGAGCGGTGAAATCATCATGTAATGTACAATCTTTCCGCCGCGACTGTCCAATTTCAGCGACGCAACGTTCAACCGCTTCGGCTCTGGGTGTTCAATGGCAGCGATATATTCATAATAATCGATGATTCTTTAACAGAATAAAATGCACATTGCACTTGACTGGAAATTAATAGGATAATGAGGTTTTGTTTTATGAAAAAGATACTGTCTGCATTGCTTGCGTTGTTGCTAATTGTTTCGCTGGCAGCCTGTAACGCGCCCGCCCCCGCGGCAACGGCATCGCAGGAAGCATCATCGCCCGCAGCGCCCACGGTTGAACCAACGGTTTCCCCCACTGTGGCACCCGTGGTCATGCCCAAAGAAGGCGAATTGCTATACGCAGGGCACAGCAATAATTCCGGTGTTGGCGATATCGAATGCAGCTTTATTCTCTCTGCCGACAAAACGAGCATCCATGACATAACCATTAAGATCACAAACTTAAACGCATCGGTGGGTAGTGGGGATTCAAAGGCCAAAATAAAAGTAGCCTCGGCAACAGAGCACTTCGGGGGGCTATACCCTGTTCAATATGGCAAATATACTGATGAATTTTCCGTGGGTGCGAACAAGATCTTAAACCTGTGCTTTAATGAAGATCTTGCTCCGTTCTTATTAGTGTACAACTATATGTACAGCGGATCAGACGGCACGCAAACAGAAATCGGCTGTGGTGTTTTCGATTTCAAACTATCCATTCAGGATCCCAGCACCTACTATTCTTCTCAAGCAGAAGATGAGCAAGCCACACTAAGGGATCCCTCTGAAACCATTTTTGACAAGACGCTGCTTCGTAATTGGGACGAACAAGCTCTTAAAAGCGACTATGGGATTTCGGACATCCGCGCGTTTAAGCCGTCCTCCCCCATTCCAAAATACTACATCGTCTGTGCGGATAAGGTGATCGATCCCGTAACCAAAAGTGAATCCGAAGGTGGGTATTCCAGCGCAACCGCCCGGCATAAGCCCATCAGCACACAGGACATGATCGAAACATCAGGCGAGCTTCTTGCCGGCGGACTGATCTTGACCGATGATCCAAACAAAGCCACCTATGCGCTTATTTTACATTACAGCTATGAAAATAAAGTAGGGTCGTTTCATTTCAGCGATGATGATTCGACCATTCCTCAATACAACGCTTCTCTAGACGCGGAACTGCTCAACCTCACAACAGGAGAGAGCATTTTCTCAGAAAGATTGTTTGACTATGCCACGACTGTCGGCGAAAGCGTGCAAAAAGAGATGCTTAAGGCAGCAAAGGGCAAGCAACTCTACGGAGCTAGGATTCTTTTAAGTGAGAAAGATTTCAAAGAATATTGGAGTTTTATCAACAATTGATTGACATGAAAAGCGAGGCTTCCAAATGAAAAAGTTAAGGAAGCCTCCCCTAAAGTATCCATCTTGCAATGTTCTAAAATGTTAAACATAGCCTGAATATGTCGACGTGGTTAGACACCGCGGCGGCATTATTGGACAAATAGGTTGCGCTTATCTATAATCATTGCCCCCAATCGACTTGCACCCCCCCTGTCAATTTGCACCCCCTTAACCGTAGGGGGTGCATTTGTATCAATAATTGAGTGATAAGCCAGATTCGTCTCTACGACGAATCAAAAAGAGCTTTCGAATAGAAGGCTCTTTTTTCTTCTCTAATCTCTACAGACTCTCAATTAACGAAGTTCCATTCATTTTGGCCTTTTCGCTTGAGCCAACAAGCTAGTCGGCGCTGTTCTGACTACCGTTTTCCCTTGTCGTAAATTTCTCCGAGAGCTCTTGGCGCACGGTTATGCTTAGAAACAAACATCAAAAGAATAAGCGTTACGATATACGGCAGGCTCATCATCAGGTCGGAATAAGCACTCGGTAACTCGAGCAGCAGGCTGATACCATATCCGCCTGAACGCGCAAATCCAAAAAGCAGGCAAGCGCCCAATGTTGCAGGCATTCTCCAGTTGCCAAAAATCAGGGCAGCAATCGCAAGGTAGCCATAGCCCATATAAATGCTGGGCGAAAAGCTGCCCGAAATGGAATACGCAAAACTAATTCCCGCAAGACCAGATAACGCACCTGATATCATTACCGCAATATAGCGTACCCTTGTTACATGAATACCCGCTGCGTCGACAGCATGTGGGTTATCGCCACAAGCCCTCAGGTGCATGCCAAACGCCGTTCGGTACAGCAGATACCACGCAAAACCAGCCACAACGAGGATAATTATTTCAAACGGATAAATGTTGCGAAAAACCGCGCCAATCGCCGGAATATCCGAAAGACCCGGTATCGTAATCCTGCTGGATACGCCTAGAATCAACTTGTCGGACGGCGTGCTGAATATCTCTCTGTTGATATATTTCGTTAAGAAGGATGTAACGGACACTGCAAGTATATTGATTACAACACCACTGATAACCTGGTGTGCCTTGAATCGAATACAAAGCTGTGCATGGATCAACGCAAATAACGCGCCGCCCAGCATTGAGAACACAATTGCTATATAAAACGGAAGCTGTGAACTTGCAGCGAAATTTCCGGCCAGCAAGACAGCCATAAGTGCTCCGGTGAATGCGCCGAACCCCTGCAGGCCCTCCAGCGCAAGGTTGGTAATTCCGCTGCCCTCACAGTAGATACCGCCGATGGCCATGACAAACAGCGGTAGCGAAAACGACAAGCCGTCTATAATTATCGTATCCATTTTTAAACCGCCTTTCCGCTGGTTTGTCCGGCAAGCGAATCCTTTGCTTTCTTGACGCTGTATCGAATATATGCATTACAAGCGCTGTACAAGAGGATAAAGCTCGTAATGACTGATGCAATCTCAGCCTCCGTTCCGGTCTTGGAGCTCATGTATGCACTTCCCTTACTGATAACCGTAATTAAGAATGAGGAAAATATAATGCCGATTGGATTAGAGTTGCCCAGTATGGAAACGGCAATGGCGTCAAAGCCCATACTGGGAAGAACCCTAGGCTGAATGGAGGCAAAATACCCAAGATAATTGGTTACACCTGCAAGACCGGCCAACCCGCCGGAAATCACCATAGCCAACACCATGTTCCTCCCCACGTTGATGCCGGCATATTCCGCCGCAGTACGACTGGAGCCTACCGTTTTGAGTTCAAATCCCATAACGGTCTTCCCCAGAAGAAACCGTATAAAAAAGGCCGCCCCTATAGCAAGTATAATCCCTGTTGGTATATCCATCTTAAGATTGCCCACCACAACGTCCGTCAACGTAAGCCGCGAAGCGCTGCTGATGGCAACAGACTGCCTCGACACAGGGTCAATAAACTGCGTAATGATGAAAAAGCTGACCACATATTGAATGATATAGTTGATCATAATGGAGGAAACGACTTCGTTGATATTAAAGCGATACTTCAAAAAACCGATCAGTCCACCCACAGCCGCGCCCGTAAGCAACCCGACGATTATAACGGCGGGCATGGCTAGCCCAGCATTGATGGAACTATATCCGACCAATACGGTGGCAACAAAACCAGAGGCAAGCATTTGCCCTGAAACGCCTATGTTAAATAATCCAGTCCGCAAGGCCACGGCTACGGATAAGGAAGCAAACAGCATAGGCGTCCATGCATTGAGCAAACTGAAAAAATCCGTGAAAATGCCTTTGAACGCCGCATACGAAAGCTTGGGCGCTATACCTGAGCCCTGTAACAGGCTGTAATACGCAACAAACGGATTTTTGCCGAGCAGCAACAGGAGGATACAGCCGGTAAGAAGGCTCAGGCAAATGGCGAACAGGGGGATTGTATAAGCCTGCTTCTTTTCGTCGCCAAGCAGAGTGACGATGGTTTTCTTGCAAACGACAGCAAACCTTCTCATGCTTCCTTTACCCCCATCATGTATTTCCCCACTTCATGCATGCTTAATGAGGCTGCGTCCGCAATTTTAAGCAGTTCTCCGCCGTAAATAACGCCTATCGTGTCCGCCAGCTTCATGATTTCATCCAGTTCCAGTGAAATTAGCAGAATGGCTTTTCCCCTGTCCCGTTCAGCCAGTATTTGATTATGTATATTCTCTATAGCGCCAATATCCAGACCGCGGGTAGGCTGTACGAATATAATCAGCGAAGACTCCAATTCGATTTCTCTCGCGATGATTGCTTTTTGCTGATTACCGCCGCTCATGGAGCGAACAACGGTTCTCGCACCCTGCCCGCTTCGTATATCATATTGCTCGATCAGTTTCTCGCTGTATGTAAGGAATTCTTCATCCCGTAATATCCCTTTGTCGGCGTAGGGCTCCGAAAAGTAACTCTTCAGCAAAAGATTTTCCTTTAGGAAGAAATCCAATACCAAGCCGTATTTATGACGGTCCTCCGGCACATAGGCAATCCCCTTTTGCACACGTTCCCGCACGCTGCTTTTAGTGACATCTTCACCATTGAGCATTATACTGCCCTGGCTGGCCTGCGCCAGCCCTGCGATAGCATCAGCAAGCTCCACCTGCCCATTGCCTGAAACGCCCGCGACAGCAAAAATTTCTCCGCCCCGAATGGAAAAGGAGATTTTTGATACCGCGGAAAAACCGTCGCTGTTCAGTACGGAAAGATCCTTCACCTCAAGTATGGTATCGTGCAGTTGAAGCGGTTTTTTATCCGTTTCAAAGGAGACTTCGCGACCTACCATCAGATTGGCCATTGTTTGGGTGGACGTCGTTTTAACATCCAGTACGTCAACCAGTTTTCCCCGGCGCAGAATAGCGCAGCGGTCTGCTACCTGTTTGATTTCTTCCAGTTTGTGCGTTATCAGTATGATGGTTTTGCCGCTCTTCTGCAAACCCCGTATAATATCCAGCAAAAACTCAATTTCCTGCGGCGTCAGCACCGCGGTTGGTTCGTCGAATATAAGTATTTCGGCCTCGCGATATAACATTTTAAGAATTTCTGTACGTTGCTGTTCCGAAACGCTGATCTCTTCAATTTTTTTATAAGGGTCAACTTCAAGCCCGTATTTTTGCGATAGTTCTGCAATCGCAAGATGCGCGCTTTTCATATCCACATAGGGAAACATTCCTAGTAGTTTCTTTTTAGGCTCCATGCCCATTATGATATTTTCCGTAATAGAATAATTGGATACAAGCTTAAAGTGCTGGTGCACCATGCCGATATTGAGCTCGGTGGCATAACTGGGCGACGAGATTTTCTCTTTTCTGCCGCGAACGAATATTTCCCCCTCATCCGGCTCGTACATGCCAAACAGCATGCTCATTATGGTTGATTTTCCTGCGCCGTTTTCGCCCAGCAGTGCAAAAATTTCCCCTTGTTTGATCTGCAGCGTTACATTATCGTTCGCTATAATCCCGGGGAAACGCTTGGTGATATTTCGCATTTCAACAATGTAGTCAACCATGGCTCAATCCTTTTCTAGCGTGTATTTAAGCAAGAATGGACTGTCTCACGAAGCGCGGGGCTTCGTGAGACAGCGAAATGATCTAACTTTAATATCATCAAGGGAGCCTAAATTAGCTGCTCTCGATGATGTAAACGCTGATTAGCTCAAGCCCGGAAAGTTATCCGGTGTAATTCCGTTGAAATTGGTCGGAAGCTCAATTTTGCCATCCTTGAGCAGCGCCATAGCGTCATTGAGCTTGGTGATGGTGTCTGCGGAAAGCTGTTGTCTGCCTTCGGCGCTGACAAATCCGGTGGAACCGGTGTCAGCCTTCAAAAGCGCATTGCCGCCCACGAATTTGCCTTCCGCAAACAGGCTAAGCTGCTTTTCCACATTGATATCCATAACCTTCAGGGCGGATGTCAGCACCACGTTCTTATCTCCGCTTACGCCATCGTCATACTGGTCGACATCGCAGCCTATTACCATCACGCCGGTTCCTTCCTTTGCAGCGGTAAACGCGCCGTTGCCAGAGCCGCCTGCGGCAACGAACAGGATATCGCAGCCTTCAGCGATCAGGGCGTTCGCAACGACTTTTCCGGTAGCCGGGTCAGCAAAGTTACCGACATAATTGCCGCCAACATTTGCGCCGGTCACATCGGTACCTGCATAAGAAGCAATCTCCACAGCCTGGACGCCGGTGTTGTACTTTTTGTTTGCATAGTTGACGCCCGCTTCAAAGCCATACTGATAATTTACGTTGGAGGGGTAAGCAATGCCGTTCATAACAGCTACTTTCTTAGTCTGGGATTGAAGCGCCGCTGCCATACCCGCAAAGAAGCCGCTTTCCTGCTCTGCAAATTGCATTGCGTAGATGTTATCAGCAGTTACCTCGGTGCCGCTTGCATCGGTCGGATATGCATCCACCAGTATGAAGCGCTTCTCAGGGTTTTCCTTCGCAAGTGTCCCAATCCCCGCAAACTGGAAGCCGCAGCACACGATGATATCGTAATCGGCTACAATATCCGCTACCGTCTGAAGGACCCGCGCCACGTCACCGGTTTCCTCCCTGACTGCGTTAACAGTCGCATTGGGATTTTTTTTGATATAATTCAGGATGCCGTTGTAAATGTTCTGGTTGAAGTTTTTGTCGTCCACGCCGGAGGGACTGGTGACGATGGCGATCTTAATGCCTTTGGCCGAAGATTTTGGAGCGCTGCTGCATCCGCTGAAAGCCATTACCGTAAAGATCACAACCAAGAAAATACTGAGAATTCGTTTCATACACTGTTCTTTCCTTTCTCGCTAAAGATTTCTTCGGGGGTATCGGAATAGGGAGCCTTACAGATCCCATATTCTGCGGTGCGGGAATTTATCAGATTGACCTGGCATACAGTCCTTATTTCGATCGGTGTTCTATGCCTAGGGAATGAACGTTCGCATTTTTTGCATATTCCGCACTCAAATAAACGCGGCCATGCGTTCTGTAAAGGGCTTTCTTCCTCTCGCAATTTTACCAGATTACGCCGATGGCTTCTACCGAAACCTTCAGCTACTTTCTTGCAGCCGCAACTTCAATATGTACTTAATCATTTTGGGCCATGATGGGATTTCGCTTTTTTAATTGTAATATTATTGTATCATACTAAATGCATCTAGGAAATGATGCACTGGCAACGAATTCAAAATATATCCAGCCGCCCATTCCGAAAGGATATTCAAATTACGAACGCCATTAATAATATTTCGGTTCCCTCGTAAGGGCCTTCAGCAGTTCGGGATCAACAACATCAGGGTACCCATCAAAAAGAGGGTCCTCGTATCCGTCAACATAGTCCGAAGCGGTATATCCCGGAGCCATAGTGCATCCCATCAGTGCAAATTTGCCTCCTGCAATCAGTCTCGAGCCCTGCCATGTCCCCTTTGGGACAACTGTCTGAACATCCATACCGTTCAAAACATCCTGACCTAGGTGAATTATCCTCGAAGTTTTGTCGGGCAGAAGCTGAAGCATCTCTACCGGATCACCCAAATAGAAATGATACACCTCATCTGTCGGAAGTCTGTGCATTCTGGAAAAAGTGTTTTCAGTCATTATATAGATAATAACCGTTCCATATGGCTTATCGCCGTCGCTGTTCCTATACCTTTCAGGGAGAGAGGAAAGCGGATATTTTTCCTCGCAGATGTAGACCTGAGAAAAAAGGCCTCCTTCACCCACCAGAGGCTGCATGTTGTAGCGATTTTTAAGCTTTTCGATCATGAATTCCGCATCCATATTTTCATACCTCACTCTGTTTTATTTCTCTAGCTCGACCCATTTCGAATCCGAGTTAGCACTTAGATAAACCGCGTTGCAAATGAGTACGTTCCTGGCAGCGTCGCCGAATGATGGGAACATCTGATCGACAGGTGAATTTGCTTCAATTGATTGATATACGGCCTCAAACATTCTTTTGAATGTATCTGCAAAGCCGTTTTCAAAAGCAAACAGTTCTTCATATGCGTGACCGTCTTTTTCGGCAACATTTACCCTGTTGCTTTCCTCGGCATTCCACCACAGGCTTTTATTGTATCCGGTGATTTCTATTGAGAGTCTGTTTTTGCGGCCATGGGACACTTCCGACAAAAGCACATTCCCGATCACTCCGTCCTCGAACCTGAGAGTTACAACCGCCGCATCCTCGGTGTCGACACTTAATAGCGCACTGTTTTCGCTCGGCTTGTCCCTATACATAACATTATTGTCGATAAATCGTTCCGGATTAAACTTTCCGAAAGCTGAGGATACCGCTGTGATTTTTTTGCCGCTTAAATACTCAGCCAAATCAAACCAGTGTGAACCGATTTCTGTTACGGCCCTCATATTACCGGAAAGCTCTGTGTTATATCTCCAGCCCATCGGAGTCGGAAGCGTATGAAATTCCTGAAGATAGCTCCCATGTATCAGGTAAATCGGACCGAAGTCTCCGGTTGCTACCAATTTTTTAGCATACTGGTTAGCCGCGTGGTATCTGACATTAAAGTTAACAGCACAGATTACACCGCTATTTTTTGCTTCTGCAGCGAGGATAAGCGCTTGTTCCGGATTCAGGCACAAGGGCTTCTCGCAAATAATGTTCTTTTTCTTCTTTATCAGCTGCATAAGCGTATCGAAATGAAAAGCTGGGGGAGTACACACGTGTACACAGTCAATATCATCTGAAAGCAGCATGTTAAAATCGTCTCCGTATCCAGGTATGCCCCATTTAGCTGCAAACGCTTTGGCTGTGTTATATTTGTGGTCAACAGCGCACTTCACTTTTATGTCCAATGTCCGCAAAGCCTGCACATGTATGGGTGCAATAAATCCCGTTCCAAGTATAGCTGCCTGCATATAACTGGTTCCCCCTTTTCGTATTGCTCAATCGTACAGAAAAGTAATCCGCTATGTCCTTTTCCAAGTCGAAATATGAAAATCAGCACTATGTACGAGAAGATATCTCGTTCATATACTTTATTCTAACATACTGTCTCGGTACAGGAATACTACGGCGATAGCATCACATTGCTATACAGGGTGCACACTAAGAAAAATATGGACGAACCCAATAGTGTTCCTTCTCCGCCACAAAAGCACTCAAGCATTGATACAATGTTTGAGTGCTTTTAGCTTGCCCGAGATACTTAATATAAGGGGTTTCACGTTGTTTTAGGTTTAAAGAAACAACCGTTAAGAAGGTTTTCCAAGGCGGCTGCTGGCAGCCGCCGCGGTCGACGTGCAGGCGCTGATCACCGGCGCTGGCGAGGACTGGATCGGGAAGATAAAGGTGGCTGCGTAATCTGGCCACCGAAAGAATAGCCCCGTTACTTTAAATGGTAGCGGGGCAAAATAGAACTTATGTATGAAATCTATTTAATCATGCACTTCCCCTAGCCAAGTCTTCGCTTACGGCTTGCGCATATTCGGTTTTGATACAATCGCACACTTCTTCCAAAGGCTCTATTCTGGTTGCTCTATAGGCATTTACGCCCGCAAATGCAAAGCCGTTTTCGAGAACCCCCTTTTTTGCATTGACAAGCGCCCTTGCAATACAATAAGGACTGTCTTTATAGTTACAGGTCACAATACAATGGTATGGGCAACCAAAAGGCGTTTTATGACCCTCGTTTACTTCAAGTATAAACTCATTGATAATAGCTCTCCCTGGCATGCCGACCGGGCTTTGTATAATGCCGATATCTTCTTTCTGGGCATGAATGTAGGTATTCTTAAATGCAACAGAGGCATCGCATTCATTGGTGGTAACAAACCTGGTTGCCATTTGCACCCCAGACGCGCCTAACTTCAAGGCTTGATAAATGTCTTCGCCGGAATATATACCGCCCCCTGCGATTACAGGAATTGGTCTGTTGAATTCTTGCTCAAACGGTTTAACAGCGTTGAGAACATCCACGACGATTTTCTCCAGTGCGTACTCCGGGTCATCAAGCTGCTCTGGTTTAAAACCAAGGTGCCCACCAGCCTTAGGACCTTCGACCACAAAAGCATCGGGTATATAGTTGTATTTAGAATACCATCTTTTTATAATGAGCTTTGCTGCTTTTGCAGAAGATATGATGGGGATAAGCTTGGTTTTGGAGGATTTATCAACTAGCCCGGGGAGGTCAAGTGGCAGCCCCGCTCCCGAAAAGATTGCGTCTACACCCTCCTCTATTGATGTTTTCACAAGATCCACAAAGTTTGACAATGCCACCATAATGTTGACGCCAATAATTCCGGAAGTAAGAGCGCGCGCTTTCCTAATTTCTTCACGAAGGGCTCTGATATTTGCATCAAAATAATTTGTCGCACCATCGTGTTCAAGCATTCCAATTCCGGCGGTAGCAATCACACCGATGCCGCCTTGGTTGGCAACAGCTGCAGCTAGACCGGATAGGGAAATGCCAACACCCATACCACCTTGAATAATTGGAAGTTTTGCTGTGAGATCCCCGATTTTCAATTGGACCATCTCGTATACATTCATTTACAATCTCCTTGCTTTCGAACATAATTCATTATAGCACGCACCGTTCTGCTAAAACGTATAACATGTCCCATTATTTCTTGGGAATATAACCATCCCTGGACGTTCCTAATTAAAAATCCAAAGCTCCTACCGCGATGGTTGCGTTAGAGCAACGGGCACTTCACCCAGATCGCGAACTCGTCCGTTATTGATCGTTGAAGCCTGTAATATTGAGTATCCTAAAGAGTAAGCACCTTACGTACATCATACAAAGCAGTAAGTGTTTGATAGCTTGCAGGAGAGAAGAGGTTAATGGTCCAAAAGCTTACGCCTCCAAGATTATAGGCGTCAACAAGCTCAAGACGTGCACGGATGCTTGGCTCATTGTCAAACCAAACCATATGAATTTCACCCATATCGTCTTCGTAATAAAAATAAGGGGACTGCGAAGATATATCAAACCGTATAGTAGCACCTGCTTGTGCGGCGATATCTTCTGCTTGAGTAAACGCTAGCATTTTCGCGGCGGTGCCAGGGGCATAAGGCAGAATCCAATCAAACCCATAATTTGTCATACCCATGAGTATTCTCTGGCTGGGAATAATCGACACAGCATAGTCCAGAACATACCGCAATTCGTTAATAGGCGCCACCGACATGGGCGGACCGTAGGTCTGTCCCCATTCGTAAGTTATGATCATAATGACCTGGTTAACCAGTCTGCCGAGTTGGGGAAACTCATGAATATCATACAATATCCCGGTCTCACCTGTATTCAATCTTAACGCAACCGATGCAGCTACGGTGTATCCAAGAGGATGAAGAATTGCAGTGGCGGTCTGGTAGAATCGGCTGTACGCTTGGCGATCTGTTGGATAAATGTTTTCGAAATCGACATTCAGACCGTAGTAGTTCTTTATTTTGAGTATGCCGACTACGTTATTAAGGATCGTTTTCTGCAATGCTTCGTCGGTCAGTATATCGTGTGCCACCTCGGCGGAGAACATACCGTCTTCATTGGTATTGGTGATCACCAAAAGAGGTGCTACCTGCGCTCCGCGGGCCGTTTGGATCAGTGCAGTATCATCAATTCCTGCGAGCGAGCCGTCGGGTTTTATTCGGTAGCTGAATATGCTCAAATAGGTAAGATAGGGTAACGTATCAAGCAGCACCTGACCGTCTATGTCAGGGAAGGCATAACCGTTTACTTCAATTATACGGCGCATCTGCGTATCGGGAATGTGTATCACTTGCCCGATGACGCTGCTCAGGTCTGTAATAGTTGGATTGGCTGAGCGCAAAAGACCGACCGGAATGCCGAATGCCTGCGCGATATCAATAAAAGTGTCGTTTGGTCGGACTACGTAATCTATCAAGTTCGTCACTCCCTTAAAATACGACAATATAAGACATTTCTTAAGCAATGGCTGTTCACTATTGCACGCTATATTCCGCTAAACAAAAAGCACCTTTCGCACATCGTACATGGTATAAAGCGTCTGATAACTTGCAGGAGAAAAGTTGTTGATCGTCCAGAAGCTCACACCACCAAGATTGTATTCCTCCACGAACTCCAGTCGTGCGCGGATGCCAACCTCATTATCAAACCACACAACATGCTTTAGCCCCATATCATCCACATAATTAAAATAGGATGATTTCTTTTCCCGATCAAAAAGAATATCAGCGCCCGTAGTCTTTGCCAAAGCTTCCGCATCATTGAATGAAATGGTTTTTGCAGACGAGAATGCTTGATATGGCAATGTCCAGTCATTTCCATAATTCGGCATGCCCATAAGTATTTTCTGGCTTGGAATGACTGAGACAGCATACTCAATGGCTTGTTGCACCTGCTCGACAGGTGAAATCGCAAAAGCAGGCCCGAACGTATACCCCCATTCATAAGTTGCGATGATTACATTGTTGACATAATCGCCAATTAAGGAATACTCGTATCCCTCGTACTGCGGCCCAAGCTGCCCAGCATAAGTCTTAGGTGCAACGGTTATACTGGTAATGAAACCAAACGGACGCAGTCTCTCGGTGACCGTTTTTAAAAATCGGGCATAAGTCAAACGATCCTTAGGATAAATATATTCAAAATCAATATTTAACCCATAATAATCTTTGCTTGTCATTATTGTGATAATGTTGTCCAGAAGCGTTTGCTGGGCCTGATCGTCCGTCAGTATGGTGTGCGCTAAAGTGCTTGAGAAGCCTTCATCTGCCTTGATATTTGTGATGACCATCATGGGGGCAACCATAGCTTGTCGGGCGGCCTGAATCAGTGGTTCATCATCGATTCCAACTAGGGAACCATCAGGCAAAACCTGATAGCTATATAAGCTCAGATAAGTCAGATATGGCAATGTCTCCTCCAATACCGAAAATTCAATATTCGGAAAAACATATCCATTCACTTCTATCATGCGGCGCATATAAATGTCAGGAATATGAATTATCTGCCCAACATATACAGTATCGGGATCAGTAATGCTGGGATTTGATGAGAGTAAATATGTTGGAGTAATACCAAAGGCCGCCGCAATAGAATAAAACGTATCTCCGGGCCTCACTACGTAATCAATCATATGGTCCACATCCCATTGCTGTACTTGGGTTTATTTATATATATGAGACATGTCGGTTAGAAATGAGAAAATAAGATTTTCGTTCATGCGGGAGGGGGGTTGCGTTTTTGGGCTTCTGTCCGCGTAGGACCGCCGAACGGTTTGCGCTAGGACGTAACCACAGTACCCGTGGGATACGCATATTGTGGAAATTGCGCCGTAATCCCATTGATCATATAGTCCGCCATTTGTAATGCGTTTTGATATATTGCATCATATATTGGGACTGTCAAGGATAACTTGTCGAGTTTTATTTACCTTACGAGCTGTTCTTCAAGCTGATACTGGGTATATAGCATTTTCCGCCATACCGCCTTGTCCCAATAAGGATTTAATCCGGATAATAGAGTTGCAATGTCGTCTGCGTTTGCTTGCAATTTTGCTATATGTGCCGCTACATCCCCGTCAATTCTTATTGTGGACGCCAATTCGGCCAACAGCAAAACCCGTTCTGCCAGCAGAGTCTCGTATTGCTTCGCATCATCCAGGCCATAGAAAGGTACAAGCTGCATAGAAAAGTCACTGGCGTTTCGCAGGGTGCGTATCGTGACATAGCTTAAATCACGAAGCCTGAACACAAGGCTTATCAGAAACTGTCTGATCCAAAGGAGATGATCGCTCCAAAGGATACGTATGTTCTCCTGCCAACTCATTTGCATCCCTCCTATTAAGGTTACTTTATTTGATCAGACTACGGAGATGTGGTTTTATCAATGGATAATCGCATTACCGGGTGTATAATAAAACTGTCGCAATACTCCATTTATAAATTCATCTGCTAACCTATATGCGATATTCATAAATCTATCGTATTCTTCAAGATCTCTTGTATAATCATTATTCATGATGCTTATGACTTGGTTTTCAACTGAATTTATAAACTCATAAAACAATTTCTGTATGACAGCTCTATTGAAGTTAATATTTATAACCGCATAGCTTTGCGAATAATTGTTCGCAAGAAAAAAAGATCATTTCTATGTTGAACAACTGCTTCTTCATCCATATTTGCATATGCTTCGATCAGTTCTTCAAGGTGATATATGAAATCTAAAAGATTTGCTTGTACCTGATTGCTAATATCTTCTCCGTAGTATTGTAAAAGTAGATTTCTCAGCTCGCTCGCCGTTCTTTCTATACGAACGTTTACCGCGTCTTTGCTTTCCTGAACGCCAACATTGAATAATGTGCGCGTAATATATACCCTGATCAAACGGATAATATCTACCCATATCCGACGAATGGAATTTGAAAACTGCACCTGGGGCGGTAAAAACCGCTCATCAATGGTCGTATCTTCAACTTTGATCATCCTCTCATTGGAAACCTAAAACATAGTATGCGGGAATCCAGATAATTATCGCGCATAATGGCACTTTCGAAGCAAAGCCTTAAGCTGCCTTTCAGTCATTCCGTTCTTGGCATAATAGATACCCCGCCACTGGAAGTGTCGGGGTATGATGAATATAGTTTTGTGTTACCTCAATTAATAATCTCCATCTGCAGATATTATAGCATCCAAAGGTGGATTTCCTCCCGCAAGACCAACAGCATAGATTGTAGATATTGAGCCAGGCAATACTTTTACATTGGGCACAGTAAGGACAACGGCATCGCTACCGGTTGGCCTTACCTGTAACGTATAGTTTCCCGGAGCCACACTAATATAATCGGTATATTGTTTGAAGCGCACATTAGAAAATAGCTTAGTTCCATCTGGTAAAGTAATATCAACAGCTGGGGCATCTGGAGATAAATGCGCAAATCTCACATATGAACTGCGCTTATCTACCATTGGCATATACACTTCCATTATCGGCAACAGTTGAAGATTAGCCAACTTTCCAATCGCCGCAACTGTCAGACTGCTTTGAGATGGTATGTTCATTTTTGTGTTTAAAACTGGTGTGGTTTTTTGACCTGCCGGAAAAATTTGAATTGTGTACTCCCCTGGTTTTACAGCCACATAGTCCGTCAGCTGCTTAAACGATAGATTCTTCGCTATTATGTCCCCATTTGCATATACATCAACCGGCGGTGCATCGGGTGATGCGTGTAATAATCTCACATAAGAATCTGATGCTGACATTTCCTTGTAACATGGCCAAGCATTCATTATATGTCACCTCGCAATTAGATAAAAATCATTTCATTGTATGTGGAGCAGCTTATAAAAATTCTTCAATTGACTCTGATATTGATTAACCGTGCTTGCAGAGCATACCCGTTCAATGGAGATTGCTTTTGATGATACCAAGGGGCAATCGCCCAGTTATAGTGAGTAGCATATCGCATCGGCTACTTGGTTGTAATTAATCTTTGAGCACCCAGTTTCAGAAGATGGGTATGTGTTTTATATACGGGTATAAAATTGATGGTGATTCAGATGCGTGCTGCAGCCATGATAGACGAAGCGTTTACTCACCAACGAAAAAAAGAATAAAGAAGGTGAAAAAGTGCATGATAGTTTAGTATCCAGATTTTGTACTAAAGGTAGATTGTATGAAAAAACTACTCTATATTGTTGGCAACTCAAAAGCTGAGGAACAGTCTTCTAGTAGGACGGTTAGCAGAAAATTAGTCAATGCAATCCTCGAAAAAGTACCAGATGTAGAACTGGAGGAATTGAATCTATATGAGGAACATATTCCGCAGTTAAAAGGCTGCTACTTCGAAAGCAGAAGCGCAATTGTTAGCTCGGCGGCCAGAAGCAAGCTAAGTGCAGAGGAACAAAAAGAGGTTTCCAAAATTGAACATCTCTGTAACCAGTTTAAGGAAGCTGATATTTACGTTCTAGCAGCTCCAATGTGGAGCTTATCATTTCCAGCTCCTGTAAAGGAATACTTGGATTGTATTATTCAGGCTGGAAAAACAATTGCTTTTGAACACAACAAGCCACATGGCCTTATGAATGATAAACGAAGAATATTTGTTTATGTTCAATCTTCTGGTGCCAATATTCCATGGTTACTAAAGTCGACTCTTTCCAAAGGATTAAACTATGTTCACAAAATTATAAAATTTATTGGTATCAATACCTTTGATGATCTGTTGGTAGATGGCACGGGAGCAACAGAAGAGGAACGTCAAAACGCAATAAAGACAGCTACAGATAAAATACCTCGGCTAGTTGAAAAATTGTTTTAGTTTTGCAAACTGACGTCGTTTTTCAGCGGCGTCAGCCTTGCTCCAAGGGTCAAACGCCTTAAATCCGCCTTATGGGGCAAAGCAGTGTATTCCCAGCTTTTCGTGCAGTCAAGGTTCACCCGTGACATTAATTCCACGCTCTCAGCAATTTGATAAACCGCCCTTCTCGTTCAGCCATTCGAGAACAGGAGCAAGCGCTTCCTCTTTTACCCCGTCATATCCATTTTCAATAATAGCTATCGATTCTTGTAGTCTTTCATCTTTGTCCTTACGACTTTTAAGCATCTTCACAAACATGGATAACATGATTTTATCTATGCCCTTTAACTTTTTTAAAGGTAGACATCCGCCGCGCAAATAAAAAAACGGTATGTTATCTATTTTATTTCTTGCGATAATTGTTTCGACATCGGGTTCCGCTGTTCGTCCAGAACCAGATCCGCCCACAGCTGTAACGTTATATTTCCGCACTTTATTTAACCCCTGTATCTTCCCAATCTTCATCCAACCGAGAAATATGATTTCTTCTTTCTTACTAACCTTAGAGATATCGTTTGCTCTAAAAGCCTTTAATCCCGTTTTTGAGGCCAGCATCTCAGCATATTTCTTGGTAAACCCCGTTTTTGATTCAAACACAATTATCATTCACTTTACCTCCTGTAAATTGAATTAGCTTGTCAAGTAGTGATCCTGCTGAATATTATATTACATTTCGCCAGATATTGGTGTGTTTGTTTTCGTAAGTGAGAATCAGGACACCACCAAAACACACCCAAAAACCGACTTTGATTTGCTACGGAGATATTTGCTAAATGCAATATAGTCTAATTGCATTAATCTGCAATTTCGTTGGTTTCTAAGTCAGCCACATAAAACTGAACGGTATTTGGGGCGGAAAATCCTCAAACTACATATCCCATATAACGGCCCGCTGAGTTTTGTTCGGCGGGTCTTTTTTATTCTGACCACCCGTTTTTGCACTTTTCGTGGCCGTATAGTGCGGGATGTTTCCCTTGGAAAGGTGTACGGGCATGAAGCGAGAGGATATTGACAGAATTGACAGCCTTCGAAAAGAGGGAATGGGATATAAGCGGATCGCGGCTATAATGGAGTTTTCTCTTGATACGGTTAAATCATATTGCAAGCGACATCCCTTAACGATAATCAGCTCAGAAGTGCGCTGTAAGCAGTGCAACGCTTTGGTCGAGCAGATGGCACATAGGAAAAAGAAACAGTACTGTTCGGATAAGTGTCGGATGGCGTGGTGGAACGCACACCCCGAGATGATCAAAAGGAAAACGGCACATACGCTGGCCTGCCGATATTGCAGCAAGCCGTTTATCTGCTACGGCAGCAAGACAAGAAAGTTTTGCAGCCGTGCCTGTTACGCCGATTTTCGAAGGAAGGAGGCGTGACGCATGGAAATGTCTTTTGATGAGCGGTTAACCGCCTATCGTCTGGCTATGAGCCTCGTGTGAGCTTCCAGTTGCAAGCTTAAAAACAAAGAATAAACTAGCTAATCAATTGCGGTTACCATCCGAAATGTCCATATGCAATTTGGTAATCGTCTGCCATATTAACCAATGCTCGTGTATTCTCGACCTTTGTATTGTAACGATTGCGGCGTTCTTCTTAATTCTAACATATTCAGATTCTTCTATTAACTTTAATAAGATATCGCCCAGTCTGTCTTCTATTAGCTCAGTCCCAGAACTCTGTAGTACGCATAGCAGATTCATAGTGTGCAATCCGGAACGCTGCATCCGCTGCCTCAGCAGCGTTGGGCGCATAGCAATCCGCGCCTATCGTTTCGCAGAAGGATTGCGTAACGGGCGCGCCGCCAACCATCACAACGACCCGTCCCTTGAGCCCTGCCTGGTCTCTCAGGCGCACGACTTCCTGCATGTTGGGCATGGCGCAACTGATGAGGCAAGAACAGCAGATAATCTGCGCGCCAGAGGAAATGGCGGTTTCAATGAAACGGGCGGGCGCAACATCCACCCCCAGGTCCAAAACCTGAAAGCCGTGGCTTTCCAGCATCATTTTCACCATGTTCTTGCCTATGTTGTGTAAATCCCCCTTGACCGTGCCGATAATGACCGTACCAAGGTTCTCAAAGCCCGTGCGCGTCATGTATGGCTTGACAAGGGAAAGGCCGACGTTCATGGCGCGGGCGCTTTCCAGCACTTCGGGCACAAACATCTCATTGTTGGTAAACAGCGTGCTGACATTGCTCATCGCGGGAAGCAGCGCATCCTTGATGATGCGCTCTGCGGTGTACCCTTCGGAAAGCGCGAGCGGTATCAAAGTCTTGATCTGCAGCGGTTTGCCTGTCTTTATGTAGAATTCGATTTCCTGCAGCGTGTTCATAGCGCTAAAACCTCTCATTTCCGCCTTGCGAGCTGCCATAGGTATCGCGATAATTCCGCGGGGACATGCCGACGAGCTTCTTGAACATTCTGGTAAAGTAGCTTTGGTCGTCAAATCCGCACCGGGAGGATATAAAAGATATGGAAAAATCCGTTTCGATGAGCAGACGCTTGCTCCGGTCTATTCTGATCTGGTTGGCGTAATCGACAACGCTCACCCCTGTTTCCTTTTTAAATATTGAGCTTACATACGAATTGCTCAGGTAAACCTGCCGCGCGATATCCTCCAATGTCAGCTTGCGGTCGAAATTCGCGAGTATGTATTCCTTAATCGTTGCCACGACGTCCGTATGCTTCAGGCTTTGAGGCTCAAATATCGAAAAAAGGAAGTAGCGTATGATTTCCGACAGCGCGCGGTTTACTTCCTCCATGGATTTCATCATGGCAAACCTACGAAGCTGATCCGGCCCGCAATCCAGAATATCCGGCACATTCCTGCCGCACGCCGCTGTTGTGCGGGATAACGCGGGCAGAAGCTGCTCTATCCTGTCCTTTACGTCCTGCAGGTCTTCATAGTTCGTGAAATAGACGTATCCGAGCATTTCATTGAGTATGGCCTGAACTGCCGAACGGTCGGTACAGCGTATGCTCTGCAGCAGCCGCTTTTCAAACTCGTCGATGCACGCGATGCCGGGATCACACACATCCTCCGGGAAATCGGAAGTATGTACGAGTTCTAACGGCAGCAGGGCTTCCGGCGATTGCGAAAAAGATAAGCCGTTGAGGTAATGCTGCAGCATGGAACCCAGGGCAAGCAGGCGTGAAGATGAAAACGCGGGCAACCTTGCGATCGCGGCGGCAAACGCGCCGTCTGCATCGTCCGCGCGCGGGGCGGGGCCGTCGGTCAGTATCACGGGGCCTATGGTAACGCCATAGCAGTTCGAGTCGTCTTCCCTCAAAACTCCTGCTGCAAAAGCGATATTGCGGGGGCAAATATACACGCATGCCGATCCTTGTCTGCGCGACAAAGATAAGCCAATTTTATTGGCTGCGCAATCCTGTATGAAACAGCATTTACACACTTCGAAAACTTCGCCGGGCACATCACAAAAGCAGCCCATATTCTGTATATGTGCCTGTAAGAGCAGCGCTTCCTGTATGGTTTTGCGGCATATGGCCGCCCACTCGGACTGTTGATGCATGGAAGGCCTCTTAGCTGACTGTGTATCTTAAAAATACAGCAGATGCGCGCGTATTGTCAATAAACGCGGCATTGTTATTGAAAGATATTTCAAAAACAGTTTGGAATTTTCATATTATTCATTCCTGTACTGTGTTATGTTGTATATACTTCAAAGCGTTATTGTTCAAATCATATATAAGCAAGGAATGAAAAATTGATGGAAATCTTTAGCGGTCGCATCAACACCAGCCTGGAGGGCATTTCCGATATGCTGCTCGCGCGCGATGAAACCGCGCTGCTGTGTACAGCACGCGAACAGATCGAGCTGGGCGCGCACGCCATCGTGCTCAATTGTGCAACGCACCTTACCACCGAAATGGACGACATGGAATGGATGATCCGCACGCTGCAGGAGTCGTTTTCTGTTCCGCTGATCCCGGATTCACCCAACCCCGATCTGCACCGCGAAGCGCTCAAACATATCCGCTGCGAGCGCCCCATCGTGAATTCCACCACGCTCGAAGCCGAAAGAATTCGCAGGCTCCTGCCCTGCGTGAAGGAACACAACGCCCGGCTCATCGTGCTGCTTCACGACGAATCCGGCATGCCGACCTGCGTTGAGGATCGCTTGCGCATGCTGCCCAAAGTGGAAAAGCTGATGCGGGACTATTCTCTTTCCTATTCGGATATTTATCTGGACCCGCTGATGTTTCCCTTATCGGTGGATGAAGAAAACGCAATGACATTCGTGCGTTGTGTGCAGCAGATCAGGCGGCAGGAACCAAGATTCCAGTTTATCTGCGGGCTGGACAATATCTCTTACGGCATGCCCGCGTCTAAAATCATCGATGTCGCCATGCTGTACATGCTGGCGGGCAACGATATGGAAGCCGTTATTACGTCGCTTTCCCCCCAGAACGCCCCCTTTGTAACGGCTTTGCAGGCTATGACCGGAGAGGAAGGCGGCACGCTTTCCTACATTCGGGAATATCGCCGCAAACGATTAGATGTGCTTCGGGAGGACGCAGTATACAAAAATGCTTGGCTTCAAAATTTGGACCTGTAAGGTCCGAAAATAAAAAGGGGAGAAAACTCTGAAAGACTTGTTTAAGCTTAAAAAAACCAAAGTTCATCCCGCAATGGTCGCCGCGTGGGCGTCACTTATGGCAGTCGCGGGCTGCTGCCTTCCTTCCCCGTGTTCGGATCGGGCGGTAATTTTAGTGTAAGCTACGTACTCGCACCGCTCGCGGGCATACGATATGTCAAGGCTTCTATACCGACGATACTCCCCTTGTCCCCGCACATGACATCCCAGTACAGAATGTTTTGATGCTGATTTCAAGCATATGTTTGAAAAAAAACTGCCGCCCTCAGGCGGCAGTTTTTTTGTTTGCAAATATTATATTACTAATTATTCGGGCTTGCAGCCATAAACAAGCTTCTGTCTGGTATATAAGAAGTTGCTATTATGCATACAGATATTTACCAGATCAGCGTGTACGTGATCCATGAAGGACTGAGGACAGATCATACCGGGAGTCATTCTGCCGCCAACATATACCATTGAATATGTGATAAAGTACTCATCCAGGCAGCCCTGATTCATAAGAACAGCTGTGTATGTGGGTGACTCTGCACACAAATACTCAAGACCCATCTTGCGAAGAGCATACAACATAAGGGGTGTATCGGGATTTCCCTCTTCACCTGTTACAAGTACGGGATATACATCGAAATCACTGAAGATCTCAGGGAATTCTGCTGCATCTACTTCTTCCTTAGTCTTGAATGCGCCCAAGAAGCAGATTTTTTTATCGCAGTGTTCCTGAATGTGCTCATAACCGGCGGGTGATGTTGTAACCATGATCTTAAGACGATCAGCGGGGTCTACATCAAATGACTCATGATCCCAGGGGATATCTGTTCCATCCAGGCTAACCAAGATGTTTACGGGGTGTTCTTTCTTTCCAAGAACTTCGTTTCTCTGCTGGTTTAGCTTCTCATCCTTAACGTAGTTGATGATGCCGGGCTCGTTTTTCAGTGTGTTAGCACCCAGAAGGATACCATCTGAATATGCACGAAGAAGGTTTAATACCCAGTAATCCATGGAAGCGCCTTCAGGATCTCTGAAGTTCTTGCCTGCTACGAAACAGCCAACCTTATTATCTTCAAATGCCATCTTGCCATCTGCACTTAATGCGATTGTGCTGTAGATGTAAGGTCTGTCAACTGAGGGTTTGGGGAATACTACAGGTGCTGCATATTTCTCATCAACATCGGGAAGAGATTTGCAATCAGAACCTTCTGCCAGTTCCTTCTGAAGCTCTATGTTATTGTAGATGTTTGTAAGTTTAACGTGATCCTTAAGTACTACTATATAAGCTACTTTATTCATAATCAATTCCTTCTTCCCCTTATTTATGCTCAAATAAAGCCTCGAAATATGTCATACACATATGAAGTGATGCTAACATTTAATCCTGCAAATGTCAATAATTTGGATATTTTCGGTCTAGTTCCTATTCCAAAAGGCATCTAGGTATGCTGCTCTTTCCTCTTCGTCAATGAAGCCTGCAATATTTAAGCCCTGAAGCTCAGGGGTGGCTTCGATACCTGTTTTAATTAATCTGGCTGTGATGGCCATTCGTCTGACTGCAGCTGTGATCACCATACGATTTCTCTCGTCCTCTGTGATCACCCGGTCATCATGGCGGTCATTACTCCATACAGAAGCCCCGCTGTAGGCATATACACCTGCACCTGCAACTACCATTCCCTGGGTCAAAAAGTATCTGTTAATAACTGCAAGAGTAGTTTCCTCTCCACCATTTCTGCATCCGCCCACTGCTATTCCGCAGCCTACCTTACGGCCCCATTCTCCTGTGGAAATACATTTACCCAGAGGATACAACCTGCTGATCAGGGCTGTGAGTTGGGGGGTAGGACCCATGTTATATACGGGGGAAGCCAGGATAATTCCATCCGCCTCTCTTATCTTTTCATACAGGGGACTGATTGCATCATTATGTACGGCACAGTAGTATAACTTTTCCTTAATACATTTACCACAGTGTAAACAGGGGTTAGCTACACCCTTACGAAGGTCTGCAAACTCTGTTTCCACACCCTCTATTTCCTCTGCCTTACTAAGGGCATATCTTAGTGCTGCCGCAGTTGCTCCATTTCTGGGGCTGGAGTGAATGCCTAATATTTTTACTGTCATATACTTGTACTCCCTTGATATTACATCTCATATTTTTTGAATACATATCCAAGCTTCATAGCCTCAGGAATTGTTATTCTGAGAGCCTCGGGATTCCATTCCACAAAGTCATGGAATACCATGGTAATTTCAGAATTCTTTAAAAGAGAAATGGTTCTCTTAGCCAGTGCTTTTGCATCGGGACCTGTCCAGTCCTTAACACTGATGCTCCATATAACTATTTTTTTACCTTGATCCTGTAAATACTCTGCAAATTCCTCGCTGATATGGCCATTGGGAGGGCGAACCAGGCAGGTCTTTAAATGAAGCTCCTTTTCCATCAGCTCATCTGTCTTTTCAATCTCCCAGATACATTTTTTCAGGGGAAGGTCTAACAGATCACTGTGGCTGTAGGAATGATTTCCCACACTGTGACCCTTTTCTATTATCAAACGTGCCGTATCCGGTTCCTTTTCCAGTCTATGTCCCTCCAGAAAAAAGGTAGCCTTAATTCCAAATTCATCACAAACCCTTAAAAGCTCCTGGGTTTTCGGGGGATGGGGAGCTCCGTCAAATGTTAAATATATTGTTTTTCCCTTCACTGTATTTTACCTCGGATATATGGTTTGTTGTTTTTATTGCTATGATTAACCTTTATTGTGAACTGTATCCAGGAAGCATCCTGTACCGGGTTTAACTGTTACTACTCCATCCTTCATAACAACTTCGCCGCCCGTAATGGTACAGGTACATTTACCCTTAAGAGGCAGACCTTCAGCTTATTTTGTTATACAATTATTCACCAGCTACTTCACATTATCTATAAGCTTTTTCATATTCTCTCTCATGACCAGATTCCATTCCTGCTCTGTCAGGTTGGCATGGTCATAAATATTATCTATAAACAGGGAGAAGTTTCTCTCCTGACATAATCTCTTGTAGATGGTAAGAGGGAAGTCTGTACCAAAGCATACCTTTTCAGGTCCCACCAGGTCCACCATGATCCTTACTGCCTTAATATCATAAAGCAGAGGCATAGCAGCCAGATCATACCATACATTTTTAAAGAGCTTGCGAACCTCAGGCATCATCTCATAGAAGGGAAGACCGCCGCCTAAATGAGCCAGAACCAGTTTGAGGTCGGGAAAGCGCTCAGCCAGCTCATAAAATCCTCGAACAGGCGTCATATCCTTACCCCCATATACATGACCTACCGGTTCACCACAATGGAAGTTCATAGGAAGTCCCAGATCCTGACATTTAGCACACACCTTAAATAACCCGGGATCATCCATAGCGAAATGATTGCCTCCGGGTCCTAATTCTCCTACACCCTTAAAGCCCATTTCGTAGCATCTCACGACCTCTTCCACAGCCTCATCACCAAAGGTGGGGTTAATGCTTGCATACGCAACAAATCTATCAGGGTACTGTTTGATTACCTCTGCCATGAAATCATTATGTCTGCCGCATAATTCCATGCTGTTCCAGTACCAGCCCTGCATAACAATTACTTCAACCCCTGCCTCATCTGCTACCTGGATCGTCTCCTCGGGAGTTGACCATGCCTCTCTAACAGGACACTCGGGACTGGAATATGTAAGTCCCTTAAAGGTACTGTCCTGCTTGGCATACCAGTCCCAGTTCTCAGTAATATCTCTGGGAAAGATATGGGTATGTGCATCGTAAATTCCCTTTTTTTCAATTGCCATGATAGATCACCCCCTTCGTCTGTCATTTTGCTGAATTATTATCCCAAGTCAAATATTCTTATCTGTTCTTCATGAAAGGCTTGGACAGAGCTGCGGGACCATGACTGGATCCGCGAATTGTCAGCAGTGTGATAACCGTCAGAACATAAGGTACCATCATTGCGAACTGTGAAGGAAGACCTGTATTCATAACCTGAAGCTGGTTTGACAGAGCTGAAGCTACACCAAACAGCAGACAGGAGAAGAAGGTTCCAACCGGATTCCAACGACCAAGAGCGATTGCAGCAATAGCGATCCATCCACGACCACCCGTCATATCCTCTGCAAAACGGAATACCTGGCTCAGTGTAAGGAATGCACCACCAAGAGCTGTGATACCACCGGAAATAGTTACTGCAAGATAACGATATTTAAATACGTCGATACCTGCTGTCTGGGAAGCTGAAGGATTCTCACCTACGCCTCTGATAGCCAGACCGTACTGAGTGTTCTTAATGAACCATGCATAGAACAGGAATAATACGATAGCAAGGTATGTCATAACATTCTGATCTAAGAAGATAGGTCCAATTACAGGAATGTTCTTAGCGGGTCCTGTTACAACGGTTCCAATGAGATGATCAAGAGTAACATCCTGTGTAACACCGATTGTCTGGTTAAATACACGTGAAATGAATGCTGTTACACCTGATAACAGTATATTCATACCCAAACCTGTAACCATCTGGTTAACACCAAATCTGATGCAAAGGAAAGCTAAGAGCCAACCAAATAACAGACCTACTGCAACAGCAGCCAGTGCACCAAAGAAAAGATTGCCTGTAAGGAAGGTTACAAAGAATCCTGCACATGCACCGGAGATCATCTGACCTTCAAGTGCGAAATTGTAAACGCCTGAATGCTGTGCTAATAATCCACCAAGTCCTGCATAGAGATAAGGTGTGGACATACGCATCGCACCAGCTAATATGGCATTAAAAATACCCATTAATCCTCCCTCCTTTCAACCAATGACTCGCGAATACGATTAACAAAGTATGTACTTGCAATTACAGCAATAACGATTGCACCCTGTAATATATTCAGAATTGGAACAGGTACGTTGCTTCCTCTCTGCATACTCTGTGTACCAACACGAAGAGCACCGAAGAGCAAAGCTGAAAGGAACATACCTAAAGGAGTATGCTGTCCCATAACGGCAATACCGATTCCATCAAATCCAAATCCGTTGGAGATTCCACTCATCATCTTGTACTGGTTTCCAAGAAGCTCCATACTGCCGCCGAGACCTGCAATAGCACCTGAAATTGCGATTACAAGAAGAAGTGATTTTCTCTGGTTTACACCGGCATAACGAGCGCACTTAGCATTTAAGCCTGATAAACGCATAGCAAAACCGGTTGTGGTTTTTTTCTGCAGGAACCATATAAAGATAAGAACCAGAATAACGATTACGATTCCTAAATATAACCGTGATCCATTAAGAATAATAGGAAGCTTGGAGCTTGCGGGAATAGCCGGTGACTGTTCCATGTTTCCTGCAGGGTTCTTAAGAGGTCCTGCTACCATCCATGCTACAAAAAATTCGATTATATAGTTGAACATAAGAGTTGTAAGGAGTTCATTGGCACTCATCCAAATTCTCATTACACCACATAATAAGCTTATTAAAGCGCCGCCTAACATTCCGGCTACAAGGGGAATGATAATACCGATCGCGGGATTAGTTTCCTGAATTGCTAATGCTACTACACAGGCTGTGAGTGAGCCAATAGCAAACTGACCTTCCATACCTAGGTTAACGTAGCCTGATTTAACTGCAATACTGAAACTTAAGGCACAGCAAAGTAACGGGATAAACTTATTAAGTAATTCGCCTGCTCCATAAACACTACCGAAGAAGCCACGGAAGAACTCTCCGTATGCTTTGAATGGATTTGCTCCTGCAAGAATAATCGCAATGGCACCGATAATGAAAGCTACTAAAATAGCTGCAAGTACCATTACGATAGTAATTATAGAACTGTTTTTACGCAGAAAGCTTTTCAAACCGTGGTGCTGCATCGCAGTCCCTCCATTTTACTCCTACCGGGCGGAAGCAGATCCGCCCGATAGGTAAGTTCAAAAATACAAAATTATTGACAAGAATAAACTAATTATTTTTTAGCGCTGGGAAGAGTAATTTTGATCTCTCCGTTGGCAATCTTAAGTTCCGTGGCATCGATAAGATCGAATACTGCCTTATCGAAGTCATCCTTAACTGTCTCGTTGATCTTCAACATTTCGATACCTTCATTTAATCCACCAACAAAAGGCGTGTCAGAGCCTTTGAATTCGCCTTTGATGTAAGGGATTACAAGCATTTCAAGCATAGCATTGTTGTCTGTAACTGTTGATCCAAGGATGTATTTTTCGTCCATGTCGTTACGATCTGTGATAGCTGATATGCTGTAAACGCCCTTCTCGATACAGTACTCAATAACTGCAGGGTTGCAGTCACCGGAGTTGCAAAGAATAACGTCACAACCCTGGCTAACCAGAGAAGCTGCCATTTCCTTACCAGCTGCGATATCCGAGAAGCTGCCTGTTGCTACGTGGATAACTTCACAATTAGGGTTAGCAAGCTTAGCGCCGTCGCCGAATGCCGCAAGCATTGTAAGAGCGGAGTCAGAGTTTGTTGAATATGTGATAAGACCGATCTTGTTGGACTTTGTTACAGAACCAGCCATAACGCCACCAAGGTATACATGCTGCCACATATCAGATGCTACTGACATGAAGTTGGGGGCACATGAAACGTATCCGTTGATACAACCGAACATTGTGTCAGGGAATTCGGGAGCGATCGCAGCGATCTGCTCACAATGATACTGCTCCGCATCAACAATGAGCCCGTATCCGTCTGCTGCGTAGTTACGAAGAACATCGTTAATTTCTGTGTCGCCTACGTTCTCCTGATATGAGAGCTCTAAGCCGTACTGGTCAGCCAGCTCTTTCATGTGAGCGAACAGGCCTTCGTTGTAACCACCATCAGTAATGGTTGAGTTGAAGAGAATAGCTACCTTCTTGTTTACTTCAGGAGCTGCGGGAGCTTCCGTTGTTGCTGCTGCGGGAGCTTCCGTTGTTGCTGCTGCGGGAGCTTCCGTTGTTGCTGCTGCGG
>CAYTPV010000010.1:118608-156475 GCA_964440115.1 uncultured Oscillospiraceae bacterium
GAGCCGTTGTCTTGCCGCAACCGACAACCATAGCCATAACCATAGCTGCTGTAAGGATTAGTGCTAATACCTTTTTCATAGTTAGACCTCCATTTTTTCTTTTGAGTTTTTATGTAATCGACAGCCATCCACTGCCTGTTTCAATACACTATTTACTCTTTTTGCCTGCGCCTACCATGAGCTCACCGATCTCCTCAACCTTAGCTGTCTTGGGATCAACCTCGCCCTGGATCTCACCTTCGTAAATAACAAGAAGTCTGTCTGATAACTCACGAACCTCCTCCAGATCTGTGGAGATAAGAAGGATAGCTGTTCCCTTATCTCTTTCTTCGATCATCTTCTGGTATACGAATTCACAGGCACCGATATCAAGTCCCCAGGTGGGCTGAACAATAAGAAGGATCTCATGATCCTTGCTCATTTCTCTTGCAAGAACCAGCTTCTGCTGATTACCACCGGATAATGTACCTGCTGTTACATCTGTACTGGGAGCCTTTACATTAAAGGTGTTAATATATTCATTACAGCGTCTTCTGGCTTCTTTAAAATCGATCAGGCCCTTCTTGGAATAGGGAGCCTTATAGTAGGATGTTAAACCTGCATTCTCATACAGCTTGAACATTAATGTAAGACCTTCGCCACGACGGTCAGCGGGGTTATAGGAAAGGGTCTTGTCCATACGCTCACGAATAGAAGCGTTTGTAACATCCTTACCATTAAAGAATACCTGACCAGACTCGGCAGGTGCGATACCTGCAATTGCGTTTGCCAGCACGCCCTGACCATTTCCGTCTACACCTGCAATACCTACGATCTCACCTGCATGTACCTGGAAATTAATTCCCTTAAGCGAGCTTGCATATGTCTCACCCTTGGCGACCAGATCCTTAACCTCAAGTCTAACCTCACC
Organism: uncultured Oscillospiraceae bacterium; assembly: GCA_964440115.1. Classification (GTDB taxonomy): domain Bacteria; phylum Bacillota; class Clostridia; order Christensenellales; family CAG-138; genus JAEWWD01. The sequence continues at coordinate 119,519 of CAYTPV010000010.1, forward strand.
GGGGTTAGCAGGGGCTTTCTCGATCTTAAGGCTTACATCACGGCCTACCATAGCTGCTGTTAAGGTATCTGTTGTACAATCTGCCTTATTCATGGTCTTAATAAGATGTCCGTCACGGAGAACAGAGATTCGATCACTGATTTCCATAACTTCGTTAAGCTTATGGGAAATGAAGATGATTGTACAGCCTTCTTTCTGAAGCTTTCTAAGTGTTACGAATAATTCTTCACTCTCCTGAGGAGTAAGAACTGATGTAGGCTCATCAAGGATAAGGAAACGAGCTCCTCTGTAGATAGCCTTCATGATCTCAACCTTCTGCTGAGCACCTACCGAAAGGTCCATAACCTTCTGATTAGGATCAACTTCCATATGAAGGGTCTTACCAATCTCTTCCACCTTTTTCTTAAGCTCAGCTACAGGTAAAACAGCGGATTTCTTCATTTTCTCGCCCAAACATACATTTTCCCATATTGTAAAGTTAGGAATAAGCATGAAGTGCTGGTGAATCATTCCGATTCCGTTTTCCAGTGCATCGTTAGGGCTCTTGATATGTACTTCTTTACCTTCGTAAATGATCTCGCCCTCGTCTGCCTGATACAGTCCGTAGAGAATGTTCATAAGTGTTGTTTTACCGGCACCGTTCTCACCAAGAAGGGTGTGAACTTCACCTTTGTTAATAGTTAAGTTAACCTTAGAGTTAGCTACAACACCGGGGAAGAATTTACTCACATTCCTGAACTCTAATACTGCTTCTCTTTCCATGGTTTCTTCTCCTGGACCTTATTTTGCCAGTGGTTCACGTGCCATTCCTCGCACCTTATACACCAGATCCTTTTGTACTGCTAAACGTACTACCATAGTGCCATACCAGTTCTTACGTTTTAATACTTCCACAACATGGCCGATGCAGATGGTATTTCCTTCATTATCTCTGGCTTCTCTTTCCTCTCCGATAACAGGAACAGGTAAAAACTCAAATGGAAAATCTATAGTTGCTTCTGTTTCGGAATAGTCCTCATCAATAAGGAAACATGCCTGACCTGAACAGCCTGCCACACAGTTATCACAGCCAACACACTTATCAGGATCTGTTTTGGGACGCTCTGTCAGATCCTCAACAACTATTGCGCCAACCTTACATGTGGACATACAGGGATTACAGGGTATTCCCTGAGGACAATCAATAAAAATCTTACGCATGCTATTTCCTTTAGAATTCAGTCTTCATGGCCTTTTTAGGCACTTCACTGTATCTCAGATTTCCAAGATCAATAGCATCCTTAACAACTGCCTTTTCATCAACACCCTTCATGATCTTGTCTTCCATAACTACCTTACCATCGATAATTACTGTTTCAACATCTGAACCCTTACCGCAGTATACAAAGTTGGAAATAGGCTCATGAACAGGTGCCATATTTACGCTCATGGCATCCATGATGATAATATCTGCAAGCTTGCCCTCTTCAAGAACACCTGCATCCAGACCGATAGCCTTAGCACCGCCCTCGGTTGCGATCTTAAACATTTCCTTCTCGCCGAATCTTGCAGGCGTGCCATATTTTAACTTCTGAAGCATGGAACCAAATCTCATGTCCTCCATAAGATCCTGGAGGTCATTACTTGCTGCTCCATCAGTTGCCAGACAAACATTAACTCCCTTTTCATACATTTCAGCAATGGGAGCGATACCGCTTCCAAGCTTGCCGTTTGATTTGGGATTGTATACTACAGAAACATTCTTTTCTGCACAAATATCAATTTCTTCCGGAGTAAGATGTACACAGTGAACTGCCATCATAGGATCCTCCAGAAAACCGATGGAATTCAGATACTTGAGAGGAGGCATGCCAACCTCTGCAATGGATTCAGGAACTTCGCTTGCAGTTTCAGAGACATGAACCTGTGAACGGATTCCGTATTTGCGTCCCATCTTCTGAAGGTCTCTCATAAAGGACTCTGTACAGGAGAAGGGAGTATTGGGACCAAGCATTACATCCTGAAGCCCCTTATTGTGACACTTTTCAATTGTTTCTTCCATCTGTGCTACACGAACCTCATCAGGAATAGCAAACTCTTTGGGGATCCAGCGGTTAACTGTATTAATTGCAAGTCTTCCACGGATACCAACCTCTTCCCATGCATCGAACTGAGGCTTGAGGCCATTGTCCATGCTGACAAAGGTGGTTACACCATTCTTGATCATTTCGATTGCCATTAAGATGCCCCATGCATAGCTTAATGACTCATCATCATATTCTCTTTCATATTTATGAATGATATTAACAAAGGGGAAAGTTACTGCTCTGCACCAGTCAAATGTGGTCAGGGTATCACCTAGACCCTTTAAAAGGTTCTGATAACCATGAGTATGACAGTTAATAAGACCGGGAGCGACTAACTTGTTGAAACCGGAAATAACCTTTTCACATCCCTCTTCAGAGATATTACTGTCAATTTTTTCAATTTTGTTATCCTTAATAAGTATGTCCACGCTATTAAGTACCTTATCAGCCCTTGCAAGGACATATGAGCAGTTCTTTATTAAAATCATTCTTCTACTCCATCTACTGTATCTGCGATTAATCCAAGTGAAAGAGAGCCGATAGGCATTCTGATGCTGGAATTAATAGCATCAGCGGGGGAAACCTTGATCTCGCTGTATGCACAAATCAGCTGAGAAATAAGTCTTCTGCAGGTTCTACCTTGACAAAACCCCATGCCTGCACGGGTTCTCTTCTTGATTGCATCAAGTGTTGTGTCACCGGCTTTGATTGCTTCAATAATTTCTTCCTTGGTTACTTCCTCACATCGGCATACAATTTCATTCATTTCTTTCATTTTGCTGCCTTCTTACTATGGAAATTCTCCCAAAGCTGTTCCTTAGCCTTCTGACGTCTCTCACCAAAAGCACCCTGACGAAGAGATGTGATTCTGTCTCGGATGATCTGCTCCTGCTTTTTTCCCTCTTCCTCTTCAATAAGACCCAGAGCTAAAGCTGCATGAACACCTGCAAGACGTCCCTCGTCAAGAGCTGTGCTGGCTTCCTCTACACCTGAAAGGTCACCTGCAATGAGAACGTTGCTCTTACTTGTCTCCATGGATTCATTATGAGAAGGAACTCTGCCGCCAAGAGATCCACAGAAATCCATTCTGCATCCGCAAAGTGTTGCAAGCTCGCTGTGGGGTGTAAGACCGACTGAAATACATAAGGTATCTGCCTTAATGGTCTGCTCTGTTCCGGAGATGGGTTTGCATTTCTCATCAACCTGAGCAATTACAACCTCCTCCAATTCCATATCACCATGCGCTTCAATAACTGTATGGGATGTAAGAATGGGAACACCTGCACGACGAACCTTGCCTGCATGTACTAAATAACCTGAAATACTGGGAGCTGCCTCAATGATGGCTGCCACGTCCATACCCGCCTGCATAAGCTGATAAGATACAATAAGACCTACGTTGCCGCTGCCTACTACAACGGCTCTGTCACCGGGACGTACGTGACGTACATTTACCATGGTCTGAGCTGCGCCTGCTGTAATGATTCCGGGAAGAGTATTGTTCTTAAATACCAGACCATTCTCTGAAGCACCTGTTGCCAGGATAATGTATTTACCCTTGCATCTGAAGCTCTCTTCCTCAGAACAGGCTGTAATAGAACCATCATCGAAAATACTCCATACACGAGTACTTAATTTAGTTTCTACATTAGCTTCTGCAGCTTCCTTTAAAAGGTTTTCACCAATCTGGAATCCACGTGTTCCTGCATAGTGATCGCAAGAACCAAAAAACTTATGAATCTGTTTAAATAACTGTCCGCCGGGTCTGTCATTCTCATCAATAAGAAGAACCTTAGCCCCTGCTTTGCCTGCTTCAATGGCAGCCCCCAGACCGGCCGGGCCAGCACCCACTACGATTACATCGTATTCTTTCATGCCTATTTACCCTACTCCAATCTGCGTTTCCACCTGCATACCCTCTTTTACAAGAGTTACACAAGTACGAACATTGGGTTTACCATCAACTACCATAACACAGTCAGTACACTGACCGATTGCACAGAACAATCCTCTGGGCTCATGACGACGCTTGGTCTCTCTCAAAGCACGGATTCCATTATCTGCTAAAGCAGCTGCAATGGTATCTCCTTCTCTCGCCTTAAGAGGCTGTCCATTATAATAAAAGGTTAACTCTTTTTCTTCAGTGATCTCCAGAAATGGATGTTCCGTAACTCGTCTCATAATTATCTCCCACTTCCTTAAATCCGACTGTGATCGGTGAGGCTATAATCATGCTATGGAGTAATCTCTACTCTATTTTTTCTTACTTAATAAGGCATTACTCTGTCAGGGCTTGCGATCTCATACATGGGATCCATATTGCCTTCAAGAGCTTCCCTTGTGATTCTGGCAACTGCAGGAGCTGTTGAGAAAGCACCCTTCCAACCTGCTACTGTAAAGAAGTTGTCTGCATCCTTACTGAAACCAAATACAGGAATATTAGCCTGTGTATAGGTTGTGCAGGCTGCCCATGCTCTGACGATCTGAATGTCACGAAGCTGAGGGTAGAAGCTTAAGAATCTCTTGGCCACCAGTGCCAGGCTTGGCATATTTACGGAACGATCATCGCTCTCACACTCTTCTGTGGACTGGGCAATAACGATTGTTCCATCAGCAGTCTGGATAAGACCTGTTCCAATATGTCTCTGAGGTCTGGGTCCGGGTGTACCCTCCATCAGAGCACCACCACCTACGATTGGTCCGATGAGATATTCCTGAACAGGCTCGGATACAAATGCTGTTCCCTTATGGAAGTTAACAGGAATCTTAACCCCTGCCAGCTCTCCTAAGAAAGCCGCTCTGGGACCTGTTGCATTTACGATCCATCTAGCACTGTAGGAAGCATCCTTAGTGTTTACTGCTGTGATATGTGTTCCCTCCTTATTAAAGGAAACAACTTCTGTATTCTTTAACAATACTGTACCTGCCTTAAGAGCCTTATCTAAGAAAGCCAATACTGTAAAGAAGGGATTGAGCTTGCCCTCTTCAGGTACGTGAAGAAGCGCCTTCATTGCATCTGCTTTTACACTGGGCTGGATCTTGTTTACATCTTCACCATAGTAGATCTCAGATTCAACACCATAGGCCTTCATATCAGCCTGAACCTTTTTAGCAAGTTCGATCTGTTCATCATTCATGAGGAAAAGACTGCCGCCGGAGTGATTATATTCAATATCATAATCCTTAGTTAATACTTCTCTGTAATATTTCTGAGATTCCAGCGCAAGAGGCATATGCCAAGGTTCAACACGGTCAGAAATTGAAATCTGTCCTAAGTTAGCTCCACTGGCTCCGCTTGCTACATCACCACGCTCAATCAGAAGTGTGGAATAACCAGCTTCAGACATATTTGCGGCAATAGATGTTCCTAAAATGCCGGCTCCAATAACAATTACATCAAGTTTACTATCCATTGGTCAGTTCTCTTCTTAAATAATGTTTTCAGATAATCGGAGACCATCCAGGTCTCCGAATCTGAAAATCAGTAGTTTACCAGTCAGGGTCATATCCTTTTTGGATGTCATCCCTGTCTATCGTTTACCTATAATTTAATCTTAGTGGAACAGTGATTCCTCAAGTATATCCTCGCCTGCGCGGAATGTGTTGCCTGTACGGATATTTGTCATTGTATAACGAGTACTGTATGGATATCCTTGTCCGATATAGAAGTCATGCTTGCCTTCTTCGAACAGATCTTAGAGCTTCTCGCCATAACGTCTGGAAGCGCTGAAGGGAAGCTTCTCGATGCAAGCTTCGATTTCGGAGTCTTCACAGTCAACTAAATAACATCTAGATAAGAGCTGTGTTAACACGGTCCATAGCGCGAACTTCGTCCCAGGATAGAAGGAGCGATAGGGCATGTGCCAAAGCCGCTGATGACCCTGCTGATGTCAAATCCCTTGCAGCAGATTCTCCATGTGGAAGCTTCTACTGTACGAGAGCAAACCTGCATTGAACCAACCAATGAACCTGTACGAGCAGTTTCAGTCAGGGTCATAGCCTTTGGGGATGTCATCCCTGTCTATCGCTTACCTATAATCTAATCTTAGTGGAACAGTGAATCCTCAAGCATATCCTCGCGGATCTCGCCTGCACGGAATGTGTTGCCTGTACGGATATTTGTCATTGTGTAACGAGCTACTGTATGGATATCCTTGTCTACGATATAGAAGTCACGCTTGCCTTCTTCGAACAGATCGTAGAACTTCTCGCCATAACGTCTGGAAGCGCTGAAGGGAAGCTGGTCGATGCAAGCTTCGATTTCGGAGTCTTCACAGTCAACTAAGTACTTAACATCTACGCCATAAATAAGAGCTGTGTTAACACGGTCCATAGCGCGAACTTCGTCCCTGATAGGAGGAGCGATAGGGCATGTGCCAAAGCCGCTGATGATCTTGCTGATGTCAAATCCCTTGCGGCAGATTCTCCATGTGGAAGCTTCTACTGTACGAGAGCAAACCTGAATTGAACCAACTAATGAACCTGTACGAGCTGCAAGAATAAAAACGTTCTCAGTTGAGATACCACACTTGTCAGCGATATCCTGAGCATCTTCTTCGTTAGGAAGAACCTGTGTCTGAGCACCGAATACTGTCTCATGATTGTAATCACGATATGTCCAATGGGAAGCAAAATGATCATGTTCCTTAGCAAGTGAACGAGCGGGGCCTGAACCGATGGGATTAATATTTCCCAGACAGCCTTCTCTCATAGCCATCTTCCATCCGGAAAACTGGTTGGAAAGTGTAGCTGTTGCAGGCTGGTCAATATATACATCGATTGAAGGAAGATCGATAGCGCCACACTGGAAACGACCGAAGTCAACGTGTCCCATTCCACCGATTGTAGCTTCTACGAAAAGCTTACCTGCAAGGTATCCGCCAGGCATCTCAACACCCATATCAACTACTGTAGCACCATTCTTAAGAATGTGTGTTTTACAATTTAACATTTCAACATAGGGAAGAATCTTTTCTTTTACGATTTTTACTGCATATTCGTTTACACTAAACATAAGATAGTCTCCTCAAAATAGTAACTTGTTTCGCTCTAAGATATGTCCGACATATTTTTTCCGATGTCGATATATTAATACTTTCTAAGTTGTATGTCAATCAATTATCCAAATTATTTCTTCCACTAAAGCTGTACATGAATAGCTATTTACAGCATATTGTTATTACTTTTTTTCAAATATACACTATATTATATTTACTTACTTATTATGTAACATTCTCTGCTTTCATTTTAAGGAAAAAGATCTTTCTCAGTCTTTCTTCTCTTCTTGCATAATCCCACTTATTTTCAGAATTACCCCTTGTTTACTTTCAGCAAAACAAGTACAATGACGTTTGAAACGTATTCATCTCTATCACGTATATTTAATAATTATCAGCTGTATTTTTTATTTGCGTGGTAACCTTTAGACTAATAATAAACAGCATCACTGGCAGGGATGAATAAGAGGTATTACATAGACTATGGAGAATTATTAAAATGTCTAAAGCAAACCCCCGTGCATTATCGCAGGCAGTAATACATAACCTGTTGGAAGAAATCAGAGCAGGAAAATATAAGAATGCCAAAAGGCTTCCTCCGGAGGACGAATTATCCTCTGAATTTGGTGCCAGCCGCAGTATGATGAGAGAATGTCTCACCGAGTTGGAAAGGATTGGTATACTCAACAGGCACAAGGGCATCGGCACACTCATCAACCGCCGTATAGTAGATATCCCCACACGTCTGGATATTATTAAAGGTCTGGATTTACTGTTAGGTGAACTGGGATATACCATTACATCACCCTATCTTAATGCTCATCAAGGGGTGGCAGATGAAGAAGTGGCCCGTAACCTGGAGATACCCGTTAATTCACCGGTTTTTATATGTGAACGAGTTGTGGCTACTAATGACAAACCCAGTCTTTACCTGTGTGACTATATTCCTATCAGTCTCCTCCCTAAGAAATACATCCCCACGGAGAAGATTCCTTCTATCTTCCAGTTCTTAAAACAGGAAGCTGGAATAGAGACCAATATGTTCCTTACAGAGGTACGTGCCGTAGGTCTTCCTGAAGAAGTTGCTAAGCAGCTTAACATGGAACCCAATACTCCTGTACTTCACTTATGCGAAACAGGCTTTGATTTTATGAACGTACCTGTAATGTACACTAAGGAATATCTTCTGGATCAGGTCATCCATCATATGATCGTCAGGAAAAAAATTTAATTTGCAATAAATTTGATGAATATCAATAATAACTCATTAAGTTTAGTTTATATTTTTTTAAGGAGATTATTATGTCTGTATCATCATACTGGGAGTCCAAAAGCCCTTTATGGACTCCGGTAAAATTATCAACCGTTAACAAAAGGTGCGGTCTTTTATGGTCCGACCTGGTGGAAAATGCGGAGTTATATGGTATTCGACTTCAAACCATGGAATGTGGTGCACAGTTAATGGATTTCGGTGTACACTGTCCCGGATCCCTTGAAGCCGGCAGAATCGTAACAGAGTTATGCCAGGGCGGTCTTGCCAAAGCATCTCTTTCCACAACAATGGTTGGGAACACTGTCCTTCCTGAAATCACCTGTGAAACCATGCATCCCGGAGCAGGATGTCTGGATATGCAGATGGGCCTGGCTTTTGACAATGCCCTTCTCTCAGGACCCTATAGATTGTTTGTAGAGCCCTTACGTTTCGTAGTGGAAGACATTCCGCTTACAAGTGCTAAGGATGCCATGGTAGCTCTTATTGAGCCTTACCAGGGAGCTCCTGAATTCTCAAATAAGGATGCCATCCATCTTGCTGGCGACTCAGATCCCAAGGATCTCAAAATCATGCTCATCCCCGGTTCCAGCCTGGCAGGCAGCACACAGGTCTGCGGAAGAGCCGTTGAAGATGTTATCCTTACAATCCACAGGAGTCTGCTTGTTGATTGTTCCAAGGTACTTAGTATTATTGGTAAATCTCCTGTTTGTCCTCACTATGATGACACTCCCGGAACAGTACGTCTGGATAATGATGACTTCCTTCACTACGTATCAGAATGTTTCCTGGCATATTATTCAGAAGAAGGAGAGGACGTACAGAAGTTAGTAGACAATCTGGTATTTGACAGCGTCGACCTTTATGGCCAGTATTGGGGAGATATAATGGACTCTGTAGGAGGCGACTTCTTCAAGATTCCCAACATCACCGATATTAACAGAATTGGTGCAGTAACCATCAATGACGTTCGTACAGGAAAGACCTATTCAGCAGGTAAAAAGAGATACGACATCATCGAAGCAAGATTATGATCGTTTTATGCATGTCGGATTATGCGAAGATGCCTTATCAAGCCTAATCCTTATACCGAGAGCGGCACTACCTATAAAAACTACTATATGTTCCTAATGGACTACCTCACCTACGGCGGATGATTGTGAAGCTGTAAAAGAGAAATCACTTTCTCCCTAAGCCGGGATGATGAGACTCTGTAATTCTGTGCAGTCCTGAAATGCACCTTTCTTAATTTTGCGCACTTCCGGCGGCAGGCACAGAGTTTTGACCTTACCCTTATATGCTTGAAAACGCCATCGATAATCAAATAATCAATGCCGCACCTCCTTGCCAAAGCATAGCAGTAGAAGTGCATCATTTTTAAGCAACTGCAGCCCCTTAACCAATTTGCACCCCCTTAACCGTAGGGGGTGCATTTGTATCAGTATTTGAGTGATAAGCCAAGCCCGCTAACTATCTAAGTTGGCGGGTTTTTTGTTGTTTCAGATTGTCGGGGTAAAAATGGTGCCTGATGGTGCAAAAATGATTGCTATTGCCACTCCTATTGTCACACGGATAACGCACTACTATTTTCGTAGATGTAGATTTGAGTATTCGACATCCCATTTGACATCCAATTAATTACATGGTGGTAACACATTTTCTGGCGGAAATGGTGTGTGAAAATTCGATTTGATTATTCCGGCTAACTATCATCAGCAAAAATTCATCACCGCCAATTCTTGAAACACTATCGCAGCCTCGCCCGCACTGTATCGATATGTAGATATTAATGCGTGTATCGCTATAAGCAAATTCTTTTTTGCAGCTGATGTGTAAGTTTGTACGCAATATTTGTGCTATAATTTAACAAAATACTTCTATTCTTCTGCTATTTATTGTATACTATCATTAACAAATCAAATACAGCTCCGAGTCCATTTTGACCGATGTGCCAGATGGACCAAAGGGTAAAGCGGAGAACCGCCTTGCCTGCCTTATTTGCAAAGGAGCCCGCACAGCCAGACAGGAAATCTGTCTGCCTGTGCGGGTTTTTTAGTAGAATCCCATAACAATCCCCGTCGTGTTTCTTGAAATTCAACCGCCAGACGCCTAAAAAAATCTAATAGAGGAGGTGCAGACCGGGATCCCAATGGGATTTCCGGGGGGGGACGATGAGCAAGCAACTCATGATCAAGCCAGAAAAATGCATCGGCTGCAGAACATGTGAGCTGATGTGTTCTTTTGGGCACACGCAGCAGTTTAACCCAAAGCTGTCCGCTGTCACAGTGATGGCCTACGATGAGGCAGCAGTCGCCATTCCTGTCATGTGTATGCAGTGCGAGGAACCGTCCTGCATGAAGGTGTGTCCAGTCGGCGCAATTTCGCGCAACGCAAGCGGAACAATCGTAATGGACGAAAGCAAGTGCATTGTATGCAAAATGTGCATGAGCGCGTGTCCCTTGGGGAACATCAGCTTCAGTCCTATTACTCGCAAGGTCTTCAAATGCGATGTATGCGGCGGAGACCCCAAATGTGCGAAGTTCTGTCCTTCGGGTGCAATCGTCTATGTCGATCCCTATGATGGACTAGATCGAAAAAAGGCAGTAGCCGAAAACTTCAGACAGCTGTTTGGAGAGGAGGAACCGGCATGAACGGATGGGTGGGTACGCTGCTTAGAGTGGATCTCGCTACAGGAAGCATCAAAAAAGAACCGCTCGATTTGAAGAATGCACATGCATTCGTCGGTGCGCGCGGGTTGGGTACGAAATATTTCTGCGATGAAGTCGATCCAAAATGCGATCCGTTGGGTGCTCAAAACAAGCTGATCATGATGACCGGCCCATTGACAGGCACGGCGGCAGGTTCGTCGGGTCGTTACGAGGTCATCGCAAAAGCACCGCTTACAGGCACGATCGGTGCTTCGAATTCGGGTGGACACTTTGGACCAGAACTGAAATACGCGGGCTACGACGGGATCATCTTTGAGAATCAAAGCGAAAAACCGGTCTATCTGTACATCAACGACGATACCGTCGAACTGCGCGATGCCCAAGAACTCTGGGGCAAGACGGTGTTCGAGACGACAGATAAGCTGGCTGAGGTCTGCGGCGCTGTACGCGTAGCATGTATTGGCCCGGCGGGAGAGAATGGATGCCTGTACAGCGGTATAATGAACGACAAACATCGTGCTGCGGGTCGGGGCGGTCTGGGCGCTGTGATGGGCTCCAAGAAACTCAAGGCGGTTGCCGTGCGGGGTTCGGGTTCCATCCATGTTGCAAATCCCGATGCCTTCATGAATGCGGTTGTAGATGCACGAGCCAAACTCAAAGCGCATCCTGTTACTGGCGGAGGACTGCCGACATATGGCACGGAAATTCTGGTGAATATCATCAACGAGTCAGGCGCGCTGCCGCTTCACAATTGGCGGGATGGCGCGGTATTTGACAGAGCGGATGACACATCAGGCGAGGCACTGGTCAGAAATTACCTCGTCAAAAACAAGGGATGCTTTGGCTGCTCCATCGGATGCGGCCGCGTGACGCGCGTACCCGATGGCCCGTACAAGTCCTTTGGTGAAGGCCCGGAATATGAAGCTGGCTGGTCATATGGCGCGGATTGCGGGGTTAATGACCTTGCTGCCATTTGCAAGGCAAACTTTCTCTGTAATGAGTACGGCATGGACCCCATTACGCTTGGCTCGACCATTGCCTGCGCAATGGAACTGTATGACAGAGGCGTATTGACAGAAAAAGAAGTTGGGCGTTCGTTGCGCTTCGGTGATGCCTCTGCCATCGTGGAATTGACGGAAATGGTCGGCAAGAACGAAGGATTCGGCAAAACTCTCGCACTTGGTTCCTATCGTTTGGCCGAGAAGTATGGTATGCCCGAGCTGTCCATGTCTGTCAAAAAGCAGGAAATGCCCGCCTATGACGGACGTGCAGTGCAGGGAATGGCACTTGAGTACGCAACATCCAACCGCGGCGGCTGCCATGTCCGCGGCTATCTGACTTCCCCGGAGGTATTGGGCGTTCCGCTCAAAACCGACCCGCTGGTGACCGAGGGTAAAGCGCCATTGCTTAAGCTGTTCCAGGATCTGACCGCATTGGTCGATTCGGTGGGTATGTGCCTGTTCACAACTTTCGGCAACGGTTTACCTGAAATCGCGGCACAGTATCGCGAAGCGGTGGGTACCAAAGAATCGGATGAAGAGATTCTTCTTAAGGGCGAACGAATATGGAACCTCGAAAAGATGTTCAATATTGCTGCCGGCGTGGAAAAAGACACGCTGCCGCCGCGTCTGCTGCGTGAAACTCTGCCATCCGGTCCTGCTAAAGGAAAAGTCGCTGAACTGCATACCATGCTCGAAGAATACTACAAATTGCGCGGCTGGGATACGGAAGGCGTTCCTACGTCCGAAAAACTCGCTCAGCTCCACATCAGTTAAGATCAGCCATATTCTATCAGCCTTAAGGGACTGCACAGCAGTCCCTTAAGGCATAGAGAGGAGTAAGACTGTGCGCGTGAAATTCTTTGCGACATTTCGCGATTATACACTGTGCAAAGAAACGGATTTTCCCTATCAGCATGACATGTATTCGTTGCTGCATGCTCTGAGCGATCATTTTGGCAGCGATTTTCGCAAAAAAGCACTATCGCCCGATGGACAAGAGATCGGCTCAGAAACCATTGTCATGGTGAATGGGAGGCATGTACAACACCTTGGCGGGATTCATACGACACTCGTGCCTGAGGATATCGTGGCGATTTTCCCGGTAGTGGCGGGTGGTTAGGGCAAGTCTGCATCAAAACGAACAAGAGGTGAGTCTGGTTGGTCATTCAAACGGAAGTAATAAAAGGCATAATCGAAGCCTATCCGCGTGACAAACGCTTCGCGCTTGGCATCTTGCAGGATATGCAGCACCACTTCAGGTATATTCCCCGTGAAGGACTGTCCATGTTAGCGCAGCATCTCAACACGCCGCTTTCTTCGTTGTATTCGATGGCGACGTTCTACAAAGCGCTCAGCCTGACGCCTAAAGGCGAGCACATCATAAAGGTTTGCGATGGAACCGCTTGCCACATTCGCGGGGCAAATCAGTTAATTGATATGATTTACAGAACGCTGCAAATCTCGCCAGGAGAAACGACGCAGGACGGGCTGTTCTCACTCGAGACAGTCAATTGCCTTGGTTCGTGCGCGCTTGCCCCCGTGATGGTGGTTGACGACACTTATTATGGCAAGGTGACACTTGAACGGCTTCAGGCAATCGTGAAAGAATATCAGGCGGGAGGTGCACCGCAATGAAACGCACACTTTTGGTTTGCTGCGGCACAGGCTGCCGGGCAAACGGCAGCCTTGCACTGCTGGATGCTCTCAATGAAACAGTACGTAGTATGAACGCTGACGTTTTGGTTGAGCCCATTATTAAATCAACGGGTTGCAACGGTTTTTGCGAAAACGGGCCGATTGTCAAGGTAATGCCCGATGACATTTCCTATTACAAAGTAAAGCCGTCCGATGCTGCCGAGATCATAGAAAAAACCGTCCTGCAAGGGAAACCGATCGAACGGCTTCTGTATAAAAATAACGAGGGCAAGCTTGTGCTTTCCCAACAGGAAAACCCCTTTTACGCGTCTCAGATGAAAATCGCACTCCGGAACATCGGCGAGATAGATCCCGCAAACATCGATGACTATATTGGTCGAGGCGGATACAAAGCGCTCCAAAAAGCCTTACACATGACAAGCGACGAGATTATCACAGAACTCGAAAAATCGGGTCTTCGCGGGCGTGGCGGCGCCGGATTCCCAACAGGACGCAAGTGGCGGACGGCGTCAGGTTACGACAGTTTTCCGAAATATGTCGTCTGCAACGGTGATGAAGGCGATCCCGGCGCATTTATGGATCGATCCGTACTCGAAGGTGACCCGCACAGTGTTATCGAAGGCATGGCGATTTGCGCACTGGCTATCGGCGCTGAGCAAGGTTTTTTCTATATTCGGGATGAATACGGATTGGCCGTTGAAAACGTGAAGAAAGCGATCGAAATTGCTCGCGAGCGCTCCATTTTGGGCAGTTCCATGCTTGGGAGCGGACATCAATTTGATGTGTCAATCGTTCGTGGGGGCGGAGCGTTTGTATGCGGTGAATCGACTGCGTTGATGGCCTCCATAGAAGGGCGCGTCGGTGAGCCGCGCGCGAAATACATCCGGTCCGTTCAGAGAGGGCTATGGAATCAGCCTACCGTGCTCAACAACGTGGAGACACTCGCCAATGTGCCGATCGTCATACTAAATGGCGGAGAGGCCTTTGCAAAAATAGGCACAAAAACCAGCAGCGGCACAAAAGTCTTTGCTTTGGTCGGGAAAGTGAAGCGAACCGGACTCGTCGAGGTGCCGATGGGCGCCACGCTGCGCCATTTGATTTATGATATCGGCGGCGGAGTTGTGAATGACCGTCCTTTTAAAGCTGTCCAGACGGGTGGCCCCTCGGGAGGCTGTATTCCCGCATCAATGCTTGATTTGCCGGTAGATTTCGACACATTGGATCGTTACGGTGCAATGATGGGCTCCGGCGGGATGATTGTTATGGATGATCGCAGCTGTATGGTGGATGTTGCGCGCTACTACATCAACTTTCTCTGCGAAGAAAGCTGCGGGAAGTGCACGCCTTGCCGAGAAGGGCTGCGCCGAATGAAAGAAATTCTGACTGACATCTGTGAAGGACGCGGGCAGGCAGGAGATATCGAGCTCATCGAACAAATCGCCGAAACGGTGCAAGACGCGTCATTATGTGGTCTTGGTAAGAGTGCGCCGAATCCAGTGCTGACAACAATCAAGTATTTTCGCGAAGAGTACGAAGCACATATTTTGCACAAGAAATGTCCTGCAGGAGTCTGCCCGAAACTAACATCCTTCATGATTGAGGCGGATATGTGCAAGAGCTGCGGACTTTGCTCGAAGGCATGCCCTGCCGGCGCCATTTCGGGAGATCGGGGAAAGCCGTATCAGATATTTGCAGATAAATGCATTGCGTGCGGAAGCTGCCGCGAAGCTTGCCGCTTTGGCGCGGTTTTCACGCAGGAAAGGAGATAAACGTATGGAAATACGCATCAACGGTAGACTATGCGCTTGTGAGAAAGGCGAATTCATACTGAAAGTCGCGCAGCGCAATGGTTTTGAAATCCCCACGCTTTGCCATCACGAGGCTCTAAGCGAACAAGGCAGCTGCCGTCTCTGTTTGGTTGAAGTTTTGGAGAATGGGAAGAGCAAGGTGGTTGTTTCCTGCGTTTATCCCATAGAGCGCCCTTGCGAGGTGTTAACTGACAGCGACAAAATAAAACAAGAGCGTGCGATGGTACTCATGCTTTTGCGAATGCGCGCACCGGAGAGCCTTGAAATCCGTGAACTATGCATAAAATACGCCGCTGTGGAAACAAACCGTTTACGCGCATTGGATGGTGAAAAGTGTATACTTTGCGGATTGTGTGCCCGCGCATGCGCAAGCTTGGGAACGGGTGCAATTTCAACAATCAACCGTGGTATAACTAAAAAAGTATCCACTCCGTACGAAGAACCAAATATCCGCTGCGTAGGATGCGGCAGCTGTGCAAGTGTTTGCCCCACAAAAGCGATACCGCTGACAGAGCAAGAAGGGGTCCGACACATTTGGGGCAGGGACTTTCCTCTGGTTCGATGCAAAGAATGCGGTGCCTTTATTGGGACCGCACAAGAGATTGATCGCGCTATGCGCAATTTGCACGCGAAAACCGATGGTTTGTGCAGTATCTGCCGCCAAAAGAAGATGACAGACGTGTTGGCTCATACATACGGAATTTCATCTCCCGGTATGGATTCTGAATAAAGATCAGGCCAAGCTTTAGCTTCTAGTCTGTGCCGCCACTATTGTATCCATTATTTACCGTATTGGCATCTTCCGAAATATTTGCTC
This sequence comes from uncultured Oscillospiraceae bacterium, assembly GCA_964440115.1. GTDB lineage: Bacteria > Bacillota > Clostridia > Christensenellales > CAG-138 > JAEWWD01. The sequence continues at coordinate 135,803 of CAYTPV010000010.1, forward strand.
ATGCAAAAAAACCTTCTGTCTTACTGATTAGTTCGACAGAAGGTTTTCTCAATGTGCGTTTTCAGAGTTCCGTTCATCTGTTACGAGGTGTTAGTATTAGCGTACTCCGCGCTTACTGCTGCGCTTCAAACTTTTTTAACCACTCATTTGTCATTTCGTTGTACTTCCGCTGTGCTTCATAAGCCGTAGCTTCGTCCAACAATCCATGCATACTCGGCGTCTCGAAGAAGCGTTTTGGGAAGCGTACCTTATCCTGTTCAAACCCCATAGCACGCTTCACCCGCAGCTTCGTTGCGTATATCTTCTGCGCAATCTTGCTCAGATCTTCATCCGTATATTCATATCCTATCGAGCTGAGCGCGGCAAGTATCGTTGGCCGGTCATAAACCTTTCTGGCAAACAGACACATAATGAGGGAGTTGAGCATGCACCGTTCAACTTCTTCTTTGAAGATCTTCTCAACCACTTCGTCGGCGTTCAACTTTTTCATGCCTTGATCGATCGAATACCCCCCGTTGCACAAATGCGAATGCCTCGCCCCGCAGGACATCCCCACCAGAGAGCCATACCCGGTATGGTAGCCCGCCATTTCATTCCCGCCGATGTGCATGGCAAAGTCTTCTCCGCCATAAATAGAGGACGCGTGTTTTACGCCTTTGGCTAAAGCCGCATAGAAGTCGTTTTCAATATTCGCAATATATCGGAGCGCCTTCACATAGTTATCCTTGTTGCCAAAAGCGAGCGGAACAATGGTTTGCTGTTCGTTCACGATGCCTCTTTGGAACGCTTCCGTTGCCCAGCCCAACACCACGCCCGCCGACATAGCATCCATTCCCAGCTCTTCTACTTCATCAATAAGCTCGAGAATGTCTACCGTTGACTTAATGCCAATATAGCTGCCCAGCGCAAAAATCAATTCATAATCGTAACTTACACTAATTGATTCATATTCATGTCCTTTGTCGAATTCCCTGCGGAATTGTCCGATATGGATGCAGCCAACCGGGCACCCGGTGCATGCCATCTTGCGCACCAGATTGTCTTTCGCAAATTTTTCGCCCGAAATATTTTCTCCGTACTCAAACACAGTCTGCTTGAGGTTCTTCGTGGGCAACGCACCGACGGCATTCAAGGGCTCGACGTTGATAGGCGTACCCAGGTCATGGTACTTTTGCATCAGTTCGGTTTCTGTGCATTTTTTGTAGATTTCGCGATACACGGCCCAATACGCCTTGAAGTTGGTAATAGGTATTGAGTTCGTGCCGAACACCTGCATTGCCTTAAGGTTCTTGCTGCCCATGGAGGCGCCCAAACCGAGACGTCCGAAATGGCGGTAGGTGTCAACGCATACACTCGCATAAGTCACGCCATTTTCTCCGGCAGGGCCAATGCGTATGATACTTCGCTTTCCTCTGCCGGGTTCGCGCTCCCGGATAATGCGTCCAATCTCATTGCTGGGAATGCCCCATATGGCGCGTGCGTCCTTAAAAAAAACATTATCCGATCGAATAGAAATATACATGGGTTTCGTTGCCCTACCGGTGAGAACGATGGCATCGTAACCTGCGTGCATCATGGCAAACGCAAGGCGGCCGCCTGCGTAGCTCTCCCCCAATTCACCGGTGTGGGGTGAATAAAACACAGCCACGGTTTTCGTTAATACCGGGAAAATGGTGCTTGCAATGCCAATGGCGAATATGATGGGCTGCTTTTCGTGCAGCGGGGGCAGCTCGGGATGAAAATTCTCCTCAAACAGCTTCATAGCAATGCCCACACCACCGAGGTATTCGTTGAGATCTTCACGCTTTTCAATTCTAATCTTCTGCGTCTCAAGATTTATAAATAAAATGCGCTTATACTTATCAAGCATGTTACTCAACCTCCTCCATTGTCAGGCATTCGTGCGGACAGAACTGGGCGCAAACGCCGCAATGCTTGCAGATAATAGGCTTGAGTTCGTCCTCATCGAAATTGACTGCACCTACGATGCATGCGTCGATACACCGACGGCAGCCAATGCACTTGTCTTTGTCAAGAATAACGCCGCCACCCTTGCGCGGCGTGAGCGCCTCGGTCGGGCAAGCTTCCGCGCATGCACGCTCGCCTGTACAGGCATTACACACAATGCCTACGAAGCTGCTTGTCATGCCGCCCACCGTGCGAACACGTATGGCGCTTTTAAAGGTGCTGTGTTCCTTTTTGTTGACTGCCGCGCAAGTCAGCATGCAGGTAAAGCAGCCAAGGCACTTGTTCATTCCTGTGGCCCGTAGTACTTTTGGCATAATTCCACCTCTATTTGAATTTTAACATTATCCGCCAATGATCTGCCCGATCAGTTGCAATTCCTGTCCGTCGTAAAGCATCTCGTCTGTTTGCAGCACGCGCCCTTGCGACGCTACAAGGATACTCCCGGACAAATCGTGTGTTACTTCGTCGCAGTAGCTTTTGAGATACTCCTCCCAGCGTTCATAAACAACTTTAAGCAATGCGCCGACATCAGCGTCGTCCCAAAGCTCGATTGCCGTAAACTCTCGCGGCAACAACTGCCCAAATGCTACAAACTTAATATAAACCTTCATAACAGCACCAAAAACGTCATGCCCTATATTATAAACTGGTTTTGTGTGTTTGGATAGTGATTTATTTATCAATAAGTATGCTGTAAGCATACCTATTCAATAAAAAATCGGCTGACAGCACAGCTTCAAGCCGATTTTCGTTAGCAGGACCAGTTTATTCCTTAAAGAACAGAAATTCCATCACCGCGATGTACAATGCCGCTTTTGAGCACTCTCGCGAAGATAACTTCCTTTGGCAGAACGCAGTCCTCCATATTGTGGAATATGGCGCATTTCTGGTGACACTCTTTGCCAATTTGCGTCACCTCAAATACACAATCGGCAATGGCAAACCGCGCGCCGATATGCAATTCGTAAAGCATGATCCCCTGTGTGGTGATATTCTCGGTAAACTTTCCCGTACACAGTCCTCTCATACTCAGGGCGTCCATCTTGTCAATGCTCTCCTGCCCACGCAGGCTCACCTGCCGATGCCAATTTCCGCCGTGGGCATCGCCCTTGAGTCCGAAATCAACCAGGAATTCGCCCTCAGGTATGGTTACACTGGGTACGCCTTTTTGTGTAATGATGTTTATCGCTGTTACTTTCGGCATTGCTTAATCCAATCACCCGTGCCAAAACACCTTCACCAATCGATCCTACGCACGGTACCCGGCTTGCCAAGCACATAGCCACCCATTTTGATGAGCCGTCTGGCGAACGCCTCGCTGCTTAAGATGTCCAGAAATTTCCTAACAAGAGGGTCATCAAAGGCGCTTTGAGAAACAAGCAAATCATACTGTTCCTTGCAAACGGGAATAAAATCAAGGTCGTATATCTTTGCCGCAGAAAAAATGCCCAGTCCAGCATGTGCACTGCCCGCCGCGACCAGCGCCGCAACGGAAGTGTGGGTATATTCTTCGCGGTCATAACCGTAAATTGTTTGCGTATTGATGTGTTCGATTTTCGCCAGATAATCGCACAATATGCGTGTGCCGCTTCCCTTTTGCCGATTTACATAGGAAAGGTTCTGCTCTGCAATCTGCGCAAACCCCTTTATACCTTTGGGGTTGCCTTTAGGCACCATGAAGCCCTGCAAACGCCCGACGCCTTCAACAAGCACAACACCGCCTGACGGAAAGTACTTTTTAAGATAGGGGATATTATACGTTCCGGTTTCCTCGTCCAGTAGATGGATGCCGCCCAAATGTGCCTCACCGCGCTTAACCGCCATGATACCGCCCATACTGCCGACATGTGAGGAGGCAACTGCAATGGAATTGTCCCGCAGCCGCATCAAATCAGCTACTTCATCAATAAGTGGGTCGTGGCTTCCTACCACGCATACGGTATTCTGCACTTCTTCCATCGGTCGCAACAAGGTTACTCGGGCAGCCTCACCCGCCTCGATGCCCTCGCAATCCTGCGGAACGTCGAGAATGGCATCCGCCTTCACAAACGAGGTAATCACACCCGCACCTCGGCTGAGCGGGACTGCCGCCAGCTTCCCGTTTACAGCGCTCAATCGAACACGCACGAATTCGCGATATTTTAGAGAGGAATTGACCCGTCGTGCCAGTACCGCCTCCGCCTTGACCTGTTCCCTGGATGCAGCACCGCACAGGGCATCGATGACACCTTTGAACAGCTTCTCCAGAACTATAATTCCCGAAACAGGATATCCCGGCGCACCTAAAACCGGAGTGGAACCGCAGTTGCCAAGAATAGCCGGCTTTCCGGGCTTAATCGCTATACCATGCAGGTAAACCTCCCCGACTGAGCGGATAGCCCCCGCAGAAAAGTCCTCCCGGCCTGCAGACGAGCCGGCAACTAAAATCACCGCGTCACATTCTTTGACCGAGGTCTCCAATGCCTGCCGGATCAGATCCGGTTTGTCCTTAACGATAGAATATGTCTTCGAAAGCGCCCCCCACTGCATCAGCATGCCTGAAAATATGGTCGAATTGAATTCCATTATTTCGCCCTGCTTCAGATTCTCGCTGGGAGGAACAATCTCATCTCCTGTCGGGATGATGCCGACGAGCGGTCTTTTCACAACCTCAAGTGAAAGCACGCCACTCGCGAGCATTGCGCCCATTGCGGCGGGCGTAATCGTCGTCAGCGAGGGCAGCAGCATGTCACCCGCACAGATATCTTCCCCAATCTGTCGCACGTTCTGCCAAGGCGCGACAGCGGAAAACAACCGGATACCAATGCCTTCCTGCTCTGCTTCGCCGCTTTCCACGATATCCTCAATCATCACAACTGCGTCACAGTCCGCAGGCAAAGGATCTCCCGTGTCTACACGGTAAAAATCGCTTTCAGAGAGCTGAATGGGTGTTGTCTCTGTCGCGCCGAACGTAAGCGCTGCATGGATGGCAATGCCATCCATCGCACACGCGTTGTAATGCGGTACACAAAGCTTTGCATACACAGCTGAAGCGGTCACGCGGCCCAGTGCCTCTGATACTGCAATGCATTCTGTCTTGTATGAGAGACCTGCAGCAGAAAGATGCTTCATATAGCCAGCCGCCGCCTCGTCTAGCGGCACATTCGTAAGATACTGGTAATTCAATGTAACTCCCTCACATTATCAGTACGTCCACTTGCGTGTTAGCCATCAGTCCTTCGCAGTCACGTTCGATGCGAACATACCCATCTGCATCGGCAAGCACCGTTATCATACCTGATTTTCCGTATACCGGCTTTGCAATATATCCGTCTTCGCCGGCAAAGAGTTTTACGCTCACATACTCCTCCCGACCGTGGTTAGAGGGCAGATTATCCGTAAGCCGCGCCTGAACTATCCGTGGCAACCCTTCCTTTGCCCCCAGCATTGCATCAATCAGAGGGCGCACAAACTGGCAAAAACTAAAATAAGCTGACACAGGATGCCCCGGCAGCCCAAATATCGGCTTGTTTTCAACTGTGCCGACGATTGTGGGTTTCCCCGGCTTAACAGCAATGCCGTGGAGCAGTACGCTGCCCAATTCGCCGATCACCTGATGAGTTGAGTCACGAGTTCCCACCGAACTGCCGCCCGACACCAACAGAAGGTCGCAGCATTTTATTGCGTCAGCTACTGCAATCTTTAATTTGTCGTATATGTCCGGGCAGATGCCAAATGATACCGGTTCCCCGCCCGCCTGTATCACGCCGGCGCAGAGCGTATAGGAGTTAATATCCCGCACCTGCGAATCCTGCAACACCTCATCGATTTCCGCCAGTTCATCGCCTGTCGAAAGTATCCCAACGACTGGCTTTTTTCGGACGTCAACGCAAGGATAACCGAGCGCCGCCAGTACGCCGATATCCTGCGGACGCAGAACACGGCCTTTTTCAAGCACCCGTTTTCCTACCTTTACGTCATCGCCCTTAAACACGATGTGTGCGCCAGGCGCTGAAGGTTTTGATATGTAGCGCAGCCCGTCGCCATAATCCTCTGTGTATTCCATCATCACCATCGCGTCGGCGCCCAAAGGAATCTCGCCACCCGTAGGAACATATACGCATTCACCGAAATCTACACGTACGCCGGGTTTTTGGCCAATGAGCACCTCGCCCGCCATACGCAGCATTGCAGGGATGGACTCCCCGCACCCGAATGTATCAGCCGCCACGACAGCATAACCGTCCACTGTTGATCGGTCAAACTGTGGTACGTTTTCCTGTGCAATTACATCATTTGCAAGCGCCCGGCCTAACGCCTGCGCAATCCTGATATTTTCGTAAGGTAGTTCTCGTCCGAATGTGCTAAGAATGAGTTCAAGCGCTTCGGCCGGCTTTTTCACTGAGAACATCGTCCCTCCGCAATATGGTCAATCAAAACTTCCAGTTGCGTAAAAATGCCTGTGCCCGTTCGTTCGCAGGCGAAAGAAGCACCGACTTTGCATCGCCGTACTCCACAATCTTCCCGGCATCCATAAAGAGCACAACGTCTGCCAATCGCATTGCCTGCGCAGGCGAGTGCGTTGCTACTACCAATGTACTGCGGGCTGCGTCGCAAAACTCTTTCAAGGCCTCCTCGATCATTTCTACACCCATGATATCGGTCGCAGAGGTAGGTTCATCAAGCAGCAACAGTTTGCGTGGCTGCAGCAGTACGCGCGCAAGCGCCACGCGCTGGGCCTCCCCACCCGAGAGCTTGTCTTCGCGCTCTTTTTGAAAGTCTTGCATACCGACCCGTTCGAGCGCCCGCAAAGCAAGTCTAAAATCCTGCGCCTGCGGATGCTCTGCCCCGATCAACACGCTTTTTTCAACGGGAAGCGCAAACGCGTACGGCTTTTGGGGCATATATGCGATGTCCTTTTTTTCAAAGTGTCCATCGCGAACAATATCACCTTCGTCTGCAGTCAGCAAGCCAGCCAGTATGCGCAGCAAGGTGGATTTCCCTGTTCCATTCGCCCCAAGCAATGCATAACGTTTTCCTTGCTCAAAACTGAACGAATCAATTCCCAACACCATGCGACCGCTGTAGTATTTTTTAATCCCTCGCAATTCAATGACGCTCTGCGTGTGTTCAGGCATACCAATCCTCTGAATAGCGCTGTGCAAGCGCGTTCACGACGAACGCTACCGCCAGAAGCAAAACACCAAGCAACAGCGCAAAATTAAAATCGCCCTTATTCGTCTCAAGCAATATTGCGGTTGTCATAACTCGTGTTTTGTTTGCAATGTTACCTCCCACCATTGACACCGCACCGACTTCTGCGATCGACCTGCCAAAGCCCGTAAGCACTACCGAAACAAGCTGTGCACGGCATTCATTTACAATCAGCAAGAGTTCTTTACGCCGCCCGATCCCCAAACCGCGAGTGGTTTCCATCAAGGAGTTTGCCCGCGCCCCCGACGCTGCAGCTGTCATTACGATTACGACCGGCGTAATCAAAAGCACTTGCGCAATGACCATTGCCCTGACCGTAAACAAGAGCCCAAACGACCCCAGCGGCCCCCTGCGCGAAAGCAGCAAGAACACGACCAGACCCGCGACTACCGGCGGCACGCCCATCAACGTATGTGTAAAGCGCATGATCAGTTTCTTTCCGAAAAAAGATCGGCTCCCCAGTAATACTCCAAGCGGTATGCCTAAAAGTGCGGAAATCGTGGTGCTGAAAAAAGACATGAGCAGCGTAACTCCCAATATCTGCGCAAGTTCGCTGCTCCTGTTTGTAAGTTGTTCAAGCATTTCCGATAAGGCTGACATCGTTTCTCCCGATCTCTGCAAAAACCAGCAGAGAGTATGCTTTATACCAAATACAGTCTGTACAATCGGAAATAAACCTGTACTGTACTATTCGCCCAGCAGAAAGAGCGGCTCGCCATATTTGTCTACTCCGTAATTCTCTATCATTTTTTTTGCCTGATCGCTCTGCATCCATGTGATAAATGCATTCGCGCCCTCAGCGTTCACGCCCGGGTTCTTTGCCGGGTTGACCGCGATCATGGAGTAGACGTTTTTCATATCTTTGGTTTCGCCAAGCAGAATGACAAGATCGCCCTTGTTCTCCATCGCTAGGAAGGTCGCCTTGTCCGTAAGGCAGTACCCCTTCATTTCTGCGGCTTGTACCAGACATGCGCCCATACCTTTTCCTGTAGAAACGTACCATTTCTCTTTAGCGGGATCGATCTGCGCCGCTGTCCAGATCTTCAGCTCAGCTTTGTTGGTACCCGAATCATCACCGCGTGATACAAAGACTGATTGGCTTGCAGCGATTGCTTTAAACGCATCGGCAGCAGAAGCTGCGCCGGTAATCTTTGCAGGATCGTCCTTCGGTCCTACGATAACAAAGAAGTTATGCATGAACGGGATGCGTTCAATGCCAAATCCTTTTGTGATAAACTCTTCTTCAGATGCCTTTGCGTGCACAAGCAAAACGTCGGCATCGCCAGTTTCGCCAAGCTTAATGGCCGCGCCAGTGCCGTTGGAAATGATCTCAAGCTTATAGCCCGTTTCCGCTTCGAAGGCATCTTTCAGAACTGGCAAAAGACCACTGTCGTTGACACTGGTCGTAGTGGAAAGGCGAAGCAGCGGATTTTTCGGAAGGGGTTGAGTCGTGGGTTCGGCTGTGGGTGCCGCCGTTGAAGCGACTTCGGGAACTGCTGTTTGAGACGGGGCAGGTGTCACTGCGGGGGCCGCTGGTGTGCAGGCGGTGAACAACGTGACTACCAAAAATACAGCCAAAAATAGAAAACACTTCTTCATATAAGTTCTCCTTTTCAAGTATGGAAGGCATTGCAGTTTCCCACAATACCCTATCGGTCGGCACTCATGGCAGAATTGCTTTAGAGCGTTCGACTCATAGAGAATTTCTTACTAAAAATATACTACAGTATGATTACTTTTTCAATCGGCTTATTTACCTGCGATTTGCAGTTATGATAGTATTAGGTAACCTGTATAGCGGAAAATCACTCAATCAAAATTGACGGGCAAAAAAACGAGGCAGAAATGGAAGATCGCTTTAGTAGAAATCTTGGAGCTTTGACAGAGCTTGAAATCGAGCTTTTGCACAACAAACGTGTCTGCGTGGTTGGATGCGGCGGGCTTGGAGGATATGCGATCGAATTGCTGGCGCGAATCGGAATTGGTGGTTTGACCGTCGTCGACGGAGACCACTTCGTCCTTTCCAATCTCAATCGGCAATTGCTGTCGAGCGAGCATAACCTCGGGCAAAGCAAGGCCCTTGCGGCATGTGATCGGGTGCGCAATATCAACTCGGCGGTTCAAATAGATGCCATTTCTTCGTTCCTTACTGAAGAGTGCGCCGTCCAAATCCTAAAGGATCATGATATCGCCATCGATGCGCTGGACAATATCTCCAGCCGGCGCATTCTTGCGAATGCCTGCAGCGAACTTGGTATTCCGCTTATACACGGTGCGATTTCCGGCTGGTGTGCCCAAATTGCCGTAATACTACCCAACACGCAGGCATTGGATCGCATCTATTCTGGAGAAAGCGCTGTTCGAGTGCCGTCAAGCCTGTCCTTTACGCCCGCATTGGCTGCTTGCATTCAGGTATCTGAAGCTGTAAAGATACTTATCGGCAGAGAAGCATCGCTGGAGAATAAGGTATTAATTGTAAATCTTCTTACTCAGGAATATGATTCCTTTAAGCTATGACGGCAAATTATGCCCTGACTTAATATGGTTAGGTAGACCTATCACCAACTAGCTTGCCGTTTTTCAACTTGCTGATACCAACCAACACAACAGTGTTCCTTCTCCGCCAAGCCCGCTAACTATCTAGGTTAGCGTTTTTTTGTTGCCACATACAAGAATAAGGTACTATGCGAATAAGGGTTTCATCCACATCCAGCAAGAAAAGTTAATAGCTTATTGCAGCTAAATCCCTTAGGAGTTGCTTCACAGCAACCTTCAAATATCTATTGAAAACAATATGGTCTTGTATTATTGTATTATAAGATGCTTATTTCAAAATGGATCAGGAGGATTTGGATTGAGTATTCAAAAGGTTAAAAAGCGCAACGCATCACAGCTTGTTAAAAAAGAGCTCGTGGAATTAATTAAAGAAGGTTTTTTTGAAGACGGAATACTTCCCTCGGAAGAAATGCTGGCATCCAAATTTGGGGTAAGCCGCATTACAATTCGGGATGCTTTAGCCAGTCTTGAAAATTTGAAATATATATCTCGCGCTCAGGGGAAAGGCACGGTAATCAACAAAAATGTTGCAACTCTGGGCTGCCGTATCTGCGAGGGTATCGCATTTAAAGATCTGATAAGTGCACAGGGATACCAGGTAAGCTGGCATACGTTTCCTATTGAAAAAATTGCGATGTCTGAATATGCTAAAGTAAGATTGAATACCACCTCAACCGATGCGTATTGTATCAAAACATTATACTATGCAAATGGCGTGCCAGCTCTTTACTCCATTAATTACCTTCCGCCGGAAATTGTAGACGATTCAGTATTTTTTTTGCAATTGGATAAAAAAGGATTGTTTGAATGTTTAAATGACAAATATGATTTTCCTGAAACCTCCTACGATATCATTGAGATCAAGCCTTTATGTGCAGACGAATTCCTGGCCTGTATGTTTCGAACGCCTACTCATACCCCCCTCCTGCTGCTGGAATCAGTTTGTTACGATGGCAAGCAAAACCCGCTGTTATTCACTTATGAATATTACAACACAGGCGTTCTGCCTTTCAAAGAAGTTCGAAACGCATGGTATTTCTAATAGTGGAATGATTTAGCAGCTTTAGCATAAGCTGCTTTTTTGTGTTTGCATTTTTTTATGATGATTTTTTTATACTTGACTAAATCAAACTCATTGATGTAATATGTAATAAAATAATATTGTATGATAAGTATACAAGCACCTCTATTTCGTTTGCCCTAACCAATACTCTAAACGTTTCGCCATTTATTCTTATCGGCAGAAAAGAGGATTCTATGGAAATCAAGATATTGGGTATTGCCGGAAGTGCCAGAAATCAAAGCGGATCACGATATGCTTTAGAACAGGCGCTGCTTGCAGCAAAAGAGATTGACGCAGATATAACAACAGAACTGATTTCCTTACGCGGAAAAAAAATATCCATGTGCGTGCATTGCGATAGTTGCGTAAAGAACAAGAACCTTTGCTGCATCAAGGATGATTTTCAAGAAGTTCAGCAGGCTTTTCTGGAAGCTGATGCCTATATCTTCGCTTCACCGGTTTACAATATGACTGCAACTCCCATTTTTCACGCATTCATGAGCAGAATCAGGCCGACGTTAATGGTTTATCCCGGGCATTTCACAGGCAAGGTCGGCGGAGCAATTTGTGTGGGTGGGGGCCGAAATAGCGGCCAGGAAATGACATTGCTCAGTTTCCAAAATTTCTTCTATACTTATGAAATTCTCTCTTGTGGCGGATCATTGCATGAACCGGCAGGAGCCGCATTGTGCAGTATGGATGGGTCGTTTGACGGTGCAAAAAAAGATATACAAGGTATCGAAAGCGCCCGCCGCTTGGGAAAAAGAATTGCCCAAACATCTGCAATTCTTAAGTATGGCTGTCGTGCGCTGGAGAACGATGGCAGGACCATCTATCACACGGAAGGCTGGTGGGAATGCTAATGGGCAAAAGAATAATAATCAAAAACGGATATGTTCTTGCAATGAATGCATCTAGGGATGCATTTGTTTCTGACGTTATAATAGATAATGATACTATTGCAGAAATCCAAGCCGATATCCCCTGTCAACCTGGCGATACAGTTTTAGACGCATCCGGCAAGATCGTAGCGCCTGGATTTGTTCAAAGCCATGTACATCTTTGTCAAACCTTGTTTCGTGGCTTAGCAAATGATATGGCACTCATGGATTGGCTGAATATCATTATGCCGCTCGAAAGCTGCCACGATGAAGAATCCGCATATCTCTCTGCGCAGCTCGCAATATGTGAATTATTGCGCAAGGGAACTACAACAATCAATGACATGGGAACCTCAAAGTTTCATATGGATACGGCTAACGCTGTGCACCATAGCGGAATTCGCGCACAGCTTGGTCGAACCATCATGGACAGCAAATGGACGCCAGACTACCTGCGCCATGATACAGATCTCGGCTTAAGCCAAACCGTAGAGTTCATAGAAAAATGGCAGAACAATAATGAATTGATCACGTGCGGTATACCCATCCGATGGGTATTGAATATTAGCGATGAATCGCTGCGCGGTGTACGTGAAATTGCACTCAAATATAATATTCCATTGCATACCCATGCGAATGAGAACATCGACGAATGCAGCTATATTGAAAATGAAAAGGGCATGAGCGCCATTTCATATTTCCACAAGTTTGGGTTAACCGATTGCAAAATGCAGATGGCGCATTGCATTTATGTAAGTGATGAAGAGCGATCCATATTGAAAAATCATCATGTCAGCGTATTGCACTGCCCATCCTGCAATTGCAAGGCTGCATCGGGAATTGCACCTGTAACAACTTATATGGAAGAAAAAATCAACGTATCGCTCGGGTCAGATACCGCTGCGTGCAATGACAATCTGGACATGTTTGAAGAAATGCGACTTGCAGGTTTCTTGCAAAAACTTAAAGAGGGACCCTGCGCTTTACCAGCCGGTGATATATTTGCAATAGCCAGCGCCGGTGGAGCAGAAGCCTTGGGCCTGCAAGCGAAGATCGGCTCATTGGAAGTGGGCAAAAAGGCGGATATTATCATGATCAAGCCGTCCGTAAGCAATGTGCCTTTTCACGCGCAATCGATTTATTCTTCGCTGGTTTACGCCAGCAACGGACGAGACGTAGACACCACGATTGTAAACGGACGAATATTGTATCAGGATGGCCAGTTCTTTTCCATGAATTATGAGAAACTGCAGCAGAATTGCGATAAGGCTGTACAGCGCGTCATCAAACGCGCTCGCGAGCGCGGCCTTTATAAATGAGGTGATCGCATGTCATTTACACCAGTCATCGAAATGAAGCATATCACCAAGCAGTTCCCCGGTGTAATAGCCAATAGGGACGTCAGTCTGCAAATATATCCCGGTGAAATCCATGCACTTCTGGGGGAAAATGGCGCGGGAAAAAGCTCGCTGATGAATGTGCTGACAGGCCTTTACCGCCCTGATGAAGGAGAAATCCTTTTTCACGGGAAACCATGTCTGCTGAAATCGCCCAAAGATGCGGTCAAACTTGGCATCGGTATGGTGCATCAGCATTTTAATCTTGTGGAACCGCTTTCAGTTTGCGAAAACGTATATTTGGGTTCCCCGGAATGCAGCAATTACTTGCGCATGGGAGAAATGTGCAAGCGCGTAAAGCAATGTTCTGAGGAATTCGGGTTAGCAGTAGATCCGACAGCAAAAATATGGCAGCTTTCTGTAGGTGAACAGCAAAGGGTCGAAATTGTAAAGTTACTTTTCAGGGGTACACAGGTACTTATTTTAGATGAACCTACAGCAGTGCTTACCCCGCAAGAAACAGAAAATCTATTTGCCGTACTAACCGCCATGAAAGCAAAAGGCAAGGCGATTATATTCATAACGCATAAGCTGTATGAAGTAATGCGGTTTGCAGATCGGATTACCGTACTCCGTCAAGGCGTAAACATGGCTACGATGTTACGAACAGACATTGACCAGAGTCGCTTGACGCAAATGATGGTCGGTGATAACACGACGAAAGAACAAATCTCTTACAAAGATCAGGAGCGCGGCAAAATGTTGTTGCGCCTAAAAGGCGTTTGCGCACTAAATGATAAGAATTTCCCGGCTCTAAATCATGTGGATTTGGATTTCTATGAATCAGAGATCGTGGGAATCGCAGGCATTTCAGGAAATGGACAAAAGGAACTCACAGAAGTCATCGCTGGGCTAAGAAAAATGACGGATGGAGAGATTCTGATCGAAGATCAAGCCGCTACAAAGAAGGCATTACATGAATTTCAATTGAGAGATATTGCTTTTGTTCCGGAAGACAGGCTGGAAACCGGACTTGTACGCAATTTTAATTTGCTGGATAACATCATCCTGAGAAATGACAAGGCATATAGCAAACTCGGATTCCTGAAATATAAAACAATCTCAGCAAAGGCTGCTGAAATGATTAAGAAATACAACATTCAAACAGCGGGTGTCACAAAACCGATTAAACTCATGTCCGGCGGCAATCAACAGAAATTGCTGTTTGGCCGTGAGACCGACGGCGCGCCAAGGCTTATTATCGCGGCCTATCCTGTTCGGGGTTTGGATATCAACGCGGCCGAAGAAGTGCATCGCATATTGCTTGAACAAAAGGCCAGAAAAGCAGCAATTCTCTTAATATCGGAAGATTTGGAAGAGATATTTGAAATCTCGGATAGGATAGCCGTACTTTTTAAGGGCGAAATCACAGGAATTCTTGAAAGCAAAACAGCCACCTATGAACAGGTGGGCCGACTTATGGTCGGCTTCTCGCAGGAGGGCAGCATATGAAGCACAGCAACGGATGCAATTCGCAGGGATTTAAGCTTGTAAAACGCTTGCAAACCCCTAAGTATCTAAAAACCGCTATTCCCGTCATCTCCGTATGCTGCGCATTTCTCTTTTGCGGTGTATTGATACTTTTGTTTGGAAACAATCCACTCACCGTTTATATTCAGATGTTCAAGGGCGCGTTCGGTACATGGGGACGGTTTAGCACCACCTTAACCAAATCAATCCCGCTTATGCTATGTGGATTTGCCATTTCGCTCGCGTTTAAAGCCCAGCTTGTGAACGTTGGTGCTGAAGGACAAATGCTTATTGGCGCCTGGGCTGCAGCAGGCGTGGCGTTGTTTTGCGATTTTATCCCGACGTGGCTTATATTACCGGCCATGATGCTGGCTGGCATGCTGGCTGGCGCTATATGGGCAAGCCTTGCCGCGATCCCAAAGGCCTATCTCAATGTAAATGAAATCCTCCTTACTTTGATGTTCAATTATGTGGCAATCCATTTTCTCGACTATTTCATATATGGACCTTGGCGGGATCCCAACGGAAATAACATGCCGTATACCGCAAAATTTCTGCCGGAGCAACGTCTGCCTGATATCGGTATCGGCGTCCATAGCGGAATACTCATAGCAATCGTATTGGCTGTCATTCTGTTTTTTGTTTTTTCCAGAAGCGTATGGGGATATCGAATCCGCGTTCTTGGTGAAAGCCGTAAAGCCGCGCATTATGCCGGTATAAACATTCCCGTAAATATCGTGACTTCATTATGCCTCAGCGGTGCTATTGCAGGCATGGCTGGTTTTGTTGAAGCATCCGGAACGGTTGGCCTCTTACAGGCAGGTATCTCTCAAAATGCAGGGTATACCGGAATCATTATTGCATATCTGAGCAAATTCAACCCGCTGATCGTGCTGGTGGTATCCATTTTGCTGGGCGGTATGCAAGCAGGAGGCTACAGCATGCAAATCGCCGGTTTGCCGGTTCAAATCGTAACGATGATACAAGGTTCAATCTTGCTATTTGTGTTGGGCGGCGAATTTTTTACGCGGTACCGTATTATCTGGGTACGTACGGAAGGGAGCGCGAGATAATATGAATCAGGCTCTAATTGTATCTTTTCTCAAAGGTACTATCGGCGCCGCTGCCCCAATACTTTTTGCGGCAACAGGTGAAATCATCAATCAGCGCAGCGGCATCATGAATTTGGGGCTAGAAGGCGTTATGCTCATGGGAGCTGTCAGCGGGTATATGGTAGCGCTCAGCACATCCAATTTGGCGCTTGCCATTTTCACTGCAATCGTGGTTGGCTTGCTTATCGGTCTGCTGTTCGCCTTTCTAACGGTTACTTTGCAGGCTGATCAGGTCGTCAGCGGGTTATCCATCACCCTGTTTGGGACGGGATTGAGCGGATATATCGGGAAATCAGCCAGCACCAGTGCTTTGGATTTGCATTTCCCCATGCTGAAAATCCCTCTGCTGGGCGATATTCCCGTAGTGGGAGAAGTGTTGTTCAATCAGGACATCATGGTGTATGCCTTATATTTCATCATCATCTCAGCGTGCATATTCATCTATAAAACCAAATGGGGAATGCAGTTGAGAACCATTGGTGAAAACGCGAGGGCTGCGGATACGCTGGGAATTAATGTATATCGTTCGCGCTATATTTATGCTTGCGTCGGAAGCGCTTTGACCGCCTTGGGTGGGGCCTATTTAACGCTTTGCTACACGCCGCTCTGGTTCGATGGCATGACGGCCGGAAAAGGTTGGATTGCGGTAGCTCTTGTCATATTTTCCGGCTGGAATCCCGCGATCGCCGCTTTGGGCGCTATACTGTTCGGCGGGATCAGCGTATTATCTTTGCGGTTACAGTTAATCGATACTGCGATTTCCTCGCATTTCATCAGCATGCTGCCGTATCTTTGTACGGTTGCCGTTTTGCTGATTTTTACCAACAAGCGCAGCCGTGGAAGGAATCCGTCTCCTTCTTCTTTGGGGCAGCCGTATGATCGTGAAAGCCGCTGATTGGTGTTATGTACGCTGCTTGCAGTGATATGTACCTCTAACGTGCCGCGGCCTGTCTATTGTCAATCGTT
Organism: uncultured Oscillospiraceae bacterium; assembly: GCA_964440115.1. GTDB lineage: Bacteria > Bacillota > Clostridia > Christensenellales > CAG-138 > JAEWWD01. Next base: position 152,409 of record CAYTPV010000010.1, read on the forward strand.
ACAAACAAGCAGCCGTGAAAGGAATCCGTCTCCTTCTTCTTTAGGACAGCCTTATGATCGTGAAAGCCATTGATTGGCGCCAGTAATACCAATTTGCTGCGATACACTATGCATCTGTTACACGGTCTAATTTTGTCGTACATCGGCAAATCGTTGGTCAAGCCTAGTCAAAAATAACAGGAGGATGGACTATGAAACACAGGGTAAAACACGCGATTTCCTTATTGTTGGCGTTTATGCTCATCATTGTTTGTTGCGCAGGATGCTCCCAAACGGCAAACACACCCGATGCAAAGGGCGAAGTCCTGAAAGTCGGTTTTGTGAACAACAATACCGTCGATGGTAGTGCCTGGACAGCCGCCCATTATGAAGGAGTCAACTACCTGAAGGAAAATGTGAAAGACATCGACGTCGTTTGGGTAGAGAATGTGCCGGATTCGGGCGCGGACGGAATGGCCGTTATTACGCAGTTGGTCGAAGATGGCTGTAAAGTAATATTCGCTACCTCCTATTATGTTGAGCTCATGAAGGAAGCAGCCGCAAAATATCCGGATACCAGCTTTTATCTCTGCCAAGGCGGTACGGATGTCATTACCAAGAATCTTGGTATCTACGATGTTCGCAACTATGAAGCAGTATTTCTCACAGGGTATCTGGCTGGCCGCATGTCTCAAGGAGACGTACTAGGCTATGTCGCAACGCAGCCGATGCCTACCGTTCTCAGAGCGCTCAACGGCTTTGCGCTGGGTGTAAAATACGCAAGGCCCAACGCAGTTGTGAAGACCGTGTTTACCAATACCTGGTACGATGTTACCGCGGAAAAAGAGGCCACCAACGCACTGATGGATGCTGGCGCTACTGTAATCGGCATGCATACCAACACGTCCGCAGTTTCCCAGACGGCGCAGGATCGCGGCGGATATTGCGTTGGATTTACCATCGACATGAAGGACTTTGCGCCCAAGTCCGTTTTGACATCTTTCCTTTGGAAATGGGGACCGATTTATAAACATATCGTAGAGCAGTATAAAGCGGGAACCACGCACATTGACGACGTATTCTGGGGAATGAATGATGGCTGCGGCGCATTTACGGATCTGAACACAGATATCGTACCGGCTGACGTCAAAAAGGATTTCGAGGACGTTTTCGCTAAACTCAAGGCCGGAGAAATTAAAGCGTTCGATGGCGAAGTAAAGGATAATAAGGGCGGTGTGCACGGAACTGCAGGGCAGCCGCTGAGCGATGAAATCATCCGCAGCATGGATTGGCTTGTTGAAAACGTGGATGGCAGTTATTAACAACAGCAACACAAAATCATTTTTTTAATTCCCTGAGAGGTTAGCATGCAGCATAGTATGGCAATTGGTGGTTCCCTGCCCATTCATGATGCCAATATGAAAGTGACAGGCCGCCTCAAATATGTAGGTGACATTAAAAAGCAGAATATGCTGCATGCCCGTTTGCTCACTTCACCGGTACCACATGCAAAAATTGTCGCGCTTGATACTAGTGAAGCGGAGGCCTTGCCCGGTGTATATGCTGTTGCCACCTTTAAAAATGCACCTTCCGCGCAATACAACAGTGCAACGCGCTTTTTTGAGCACCATCTGCCGGAAACGGAGACGGTATTTTCCGATACCGTTCGCTATGTAGGTGACAGGGTCGCTGCAGTTGCTGCAGCGACCCCTGCGATAGCCCAAAACGCAATCTCAAAGATCAAAGTAGAATACGAGGCGCTACCTTTCTATACGGACCCGATTTCCGCCATGCAGGAAGGGGCATACCCTATTCATCCTGGCGGAAATATCATTACCACAATGGTGGAAGAATGCGGGAATGTCGATCTGGCCATGGAGGCGGCCGACTTTATTGTGGATGGGTGGTATCATACTTCGCCTGTACACCATGCCGCGATTGAATTGCATGTATATTTAGCGGAATTCGATGATACTGGGACTTTTACCATCACAGTTCCCCATCAAAACACATTCAGCGTCAGAATTGTTTTGGCTCGCATATTCCAAATGCCCATGAGCAAGATCCGCATTCTTTCTCCCGCTATAGGCGGTGCTTTTGGCGGGAAACTGGAGCTTACGCATGAGCCGGTTGCAGCGCAATTGGCTATGATGACAGGACATCCCGTCAGGCTTTCGCTTACGCGGCGTGAAAGTATGCTTTCTACCTATACGAGGCATGGCAGCGCTATCTATATTCGCTCCGGCGTAAACGCCGACGGCGAGGTGATTGCGCAGGAAGTAAAAATCATCAACAATACGGGCGCATACGCTACATCTGCACTCAATGTTACGGGCACAATGGGCCATGAAGTATTCTGTTTATACAAATGCAGGAATATGAGGTTTATCGGCCAGCCCGTATATACGAATACGCCGGTGGCTGGTGCGATGCGCGGATACGGTGCGCCGCAAATTGCGTTTGCTCAGCAGCGTCACATGCAGCGAATCGCGGATATATTGGGCTTGGAAATGGCCGATATACAGATGAAGAACCTCGTTAACCCAGATGATACGGATCCGTTGTATCATGAACCAATGGGAAATCCCCGGCCAAAAGATTGTTTGGAGCGCGCATTGGCATTAAAAAACAACTGGAAGTCTCTGAACGAAGAAAACGGAAAATATCAGATCGGTGTAGGAATAGCTATGGGGTGTCACGGCAACGGCTGCTTCGGCGTGCACAGGGATCAAATATGTCTGATGCTGAAAATGAATGAGGACGGGAGCTGCGTTTTATATACCGGAAGCCACGATATGGGGAATGGTTCCATCACCATGCAGATGCAGATTATTTCGCATGAACTGGAGATACCATTCGATAACATTGCTCTTGTGTCCGGCGATACGAATGCCTGCCCCTGGAACCTCGGAGATTACGCGAGCCATGGCGTGTATATCGGAGGCAACGCGGCAAGAAAAGTATCGAAAGCGTTGCTTGCGCAACTGAAAATAGAGGCCGCGGCACTCTTTGGCGGAAGTCCTGACGAGTATACGCATAATAACGGTTGTGTTCGCGGGCGTGGTCACATAGCGACTTACTCCGAGTTGACGGTGTATGCACAAAACTCATCCCACCGGGAACTCATCGTGCAAGAAACATATGCGGCGGCGTTTTCGCCAACATCCTACGGCGCGCATATCGCAAGGGTCAGGATGGAAAAGGACACAAATAGGGTTGTTGTCACCGATTATATCGCGGTGCATGATGTGGGAAAATGCATCAATAGGCAGCTTATTGAAGGGCAGCTGCACGGCGGAATTTTAATGGGGTTGGGGTATGCGCTCACCGAAAAAATCGAAGTTGCGGATACCGGGAAGCCATTGACGACTGGCTTTCGGAATTACCATATCCCAAATTCCATTGATTTGCCGTCAATACAGGTGGATTTTATTGAAGAAAATGAGCTGACAGGTCCCTACGGAGCCAAAGGATTAGGCGAAGTCTCTACCGTACCAGTTGCGCCTGCTATAATAAATGCGATTTCTCAGGCCAGCGGAATGGATATTCTATCAATACCGTTTAAGTGATCCATTGTCGTATAGCATGTAACTGTCAGGATGTCCGAGTTATGCAGAATAAATTAGTGGTTTAAGTTTATGCCAAAATGAACACGTTAACATTTTTGGTTGAGTATCGCGAAGAATTTGTATAAAATATGTCAGATTTATTCTAATATAATCTAACATCCAATATATGAACACGTATACATTTTGCGGGAACTATTAAAGCCTGCAAATACTATAACAACGGAGGGTATATAGCATGTCGGAATTAATTGAACAAATTAGCCAAGCCGTATATGACGGTGACGGCGAGCTCGTGGAAAAATTGGCGGACGAGGCCATTGCCGCGGGGATTGACGTGGAAACCGTCATCAACAAGGGCGGGGTTGTGGCGCTGGAAAGACTTGGCGAAGCATTCGACAATCTCGAGGTATTTCTGCCGGAGCTTATGCTGGGAGGCGAAGCCATGAAAGTGCTCATCGACAAGTTGTCGGTGCGCTTTGAAGGTCAAGGCGGCGGGTACCGCGGCACTGTCGTGATCGG
>CAYTPV010000011.1:0-118177 GCA_964440115.1 uncultured Oscillospiraceae bacterium
AAGCCCTAATGGTTGCTTAACTCGATCTTTTGTCTAACTTTTGGGGTTCAGTTCACCCCCGTGCCCCCTGAGGTACGGATATCAGAAAAGGGGTTCGGGAAAGCAATACCTTACAGAAGTGCGACGGACTATCACTGCAAAGAAAACTGCCTGAGGCTTAGTACTCAGGCAGTCTTTTTTTAGGGGGAGCGGGGAGTCGGAGCCGCGCGCCTCCTGCGGAGGATACAGCGCGGCGGAAGACCAGTGAGCAAAGGAGCGCAAGGAGGCCGGTTGCGGCGACATAGCGCGACTATTGCGAACTGCGAAAGCCCTCCCGCTATTAAATAAAATAATCAATCGTCGCCGCCCTAAGGCGGCGATACATTATAACCCTACCCGTTCAGACTCGCATACACCGACTGCACCGCATACCACGTCGCAAGATCCACTTCCCCCGTCACCGGCAGCCCAAACAGCGACTGGAACGTGCGCACCGCTTCCTGCGTCTGCGCGCCGAAATGCCCGTCCGGCAGGACTCTGTTGATCTGCACATAATACTCGGATATTTTGTTGAGCTGCTCCTCCAGCGCATATACGGCGGGGCTGACCATGCCGAATGTGAGCGTCTGGCCGGGAAACGGGAATGTCAGCCCTGAGACATAATCCGCCTGCTGCAGCGTCACACTCTGCCCGTAATAATACCGCAGTATGGAAAGCGCGTTGAGCCCCTGACCGGCGAGCACCGTCGAACCCCACAATTCCAACCAACGCGGGCAGGTAATTGACGACCCGTTGCAATACTGCGCCAGCAGCGGCTGGTCGGCCCCGTTCCGGATGATAAAAGTGGTAAACAGGCCGTCCACCAGCGCGGATATGTTTTCATAATAGTTTCGTCCATACGCAAACGCTGGGTCAAAAAACGTGGAGCTGGTGATATCAAAATCATATCCCTTCGTGGGGTACCATTTGGTATAAATCCGGTTGAGCGAGAAGGAAATCAGAGCCAGTATGCCTGCGCGGAGGCTTTCCGTCGGCCACGTGGGGTACAGGGTGCAGCTCGCGGCGTTTTTGATATACTGCTTAAACGGTATCTGAATATTGTCACCAGAATCCCCCGGCTCCCCCAGATGCACGGTGATTGTCTGCGGCACGATGGGCAGCCCCGGCACACCGGGCGGAAGGGGTTTTGTTTCCGCCTCCGGAATTTTGGGTGGAAACCTTCCCCACAGCGTATGCGCCGGAATGAATAAGGTTTCAAACTCCTGCCGTCCATCTGTATCAGGCTGCAATACGACATTCTGCTCGGCGGTAACGCCCGGAAACACCTGCACGCCTACTATGCGCACGCTCTGCATTCCCGCTGCTTCCAAAAGAACATCATATTCCGCATAAGGCTGAATTTCAGACTGCGGCTCAAGCGAAAGCGCAATCAGCGGAGCCGGCAGTTCCACCGCCGGCGTACGCCCCGCAATATCCGTCACGAGCGTTTCCAGAGTCCTATGCTCCGGATGAGACAGTATGCGGACAATCGCTCCGGCGGCGGGATTGAACAGCGTGGAAACATATACACGAACTGTCAGAAGGCCTGCCCGCGATTTCTGAAAATCGCCCGTCTCCATAGTCGCACACACCTTTCTCTGTCACAGCGGGTGCTTACAGCTCCGCCAAACGCTCCACCGCCGTAAACACGTCGGAAATCTTATACCATGTGGAGAAATCCACCGAACCATTCTGCGGCAGCCCGAATACGGACTGGAACGTACGCACGGCGTCTGCCGTCTGCTGTCCGTAGTTCCCATCCACCTGCATTTTGTTGATGGCCGGATAATTGTTGGATATTTCATTGAGCTGCTGTTGAATGGTGCGAACGGCAGGACCGGTCGAACCCAGTGTCAGTACGACGCCGGGGAAGGACATGGGTACGCCCGAAACCCTGTCCGCCTGCTGCAGGAATATGTTCGGCCCGTAATAATACCGCAGTATGGAAAGCGCATCCATGCCCTGGGCCCCCAGCTGTTTGGACCCCCATTGTGACAGCCAGCGCGGGCAGCTCACGCGGGAACCGTCGCAGTATTGCGTAAACAGCGGCTGGCGAATGCCGGGCCGGGTGACAAAGGTGGTGAACAGTTCTTCCACCACCAGAGAAATGCTTTCGAATATATTCCGGCCATAGGAAAATGCCTGGTCATACGCCGTGGAATTGGTAATGGTGAAGTTAAAGCCTTTGTTGCGATACCATTCGGTATACACACGATTGAGTGTAAAGGATAGTATCGCCAATACATTCGCACGAATGGTTTGCTGCGGCCAGGTGGAATAGATTTCGCAGCTAGCTACGTTTTTGATGTAATCCTTAAACGGAACCCACACGTTCTGGGCGTCTGCTTCGGGGCGCCCTAAATGCACCACAACAAATTCAGGTATCACGGGCTGCGGCAGCACGACCAACCCCTGCCCCGGCGGCAGTTCCTTGACTTCATCCTCCGGAATTTTGGGCGGAAAATCCCCCCACAGCGTATGCGGCGGCACATACACGTCCGTCGCGGGGATGCGCGCCAGAACTTCGGGACGCAGTATGATATTCTGCACGGCCGTCACATCCGAAAGTATCTGCGCGCCTTCTATGCGTATGGGCTGGAAGCCCTGCGCCTGCGCGTATATATCGTATTCGGAATAGGGCTGTATTTCCGTTTCCGGCTCGAGCGACAGCTGGACGGGCGGCGCATCCAGATCCACCACGGGGGTAAGGCCCGAGCCGTCCGACGTAACCTCCTCCACCGTATTGCTTTGGTTGCGCGGCGTAATGCGGACAGTGGCGTTTCCAACGGGGTCGCCTTCATCCACCGTATAGACTCTGACCAGCAAACGGCCTGTGCGCCGCTCCATGGGAGGAGCCTGCATTTCCATATCCCTTCACCTCATATCGATTGATGTACGCGTATTTGGCGCGCAAATTCCCGCTTTGTAATACTATGCGGCTTTATGTCAGCCCTGAACGCCGCGCATACATACAATCTGCAGATTTTCCTGCAAACGGGTCTGATGTCAGGCTTTGCTCTCATAAAATAGCACCATAACGGGCGCACACGGCAGCATGCAGGAGGAGGAAGGCTCATGGGCATGGCGAACCCCAACATCAATAATTTATCCGCCAGCCTGCTGCTGCAGCTGAGCGGCGCGCAGCCGCAGGAATTGCAGGAACTGATCGTAAAATACACCGGCGATGTCACGCGCGTAGCGCAGGAACTCAACGCCACCGTGGAAATACTCGACCAGAACTACGCCATCGTCACGCTGCCCGTCATGGAAGTGCCCACGCTGTACGGCCTGCCGGAAATCATATATGTGGAACGCCCCAAGAATCTGCTGTTTTTTCTGAGCGACAGTCTCCGGCAGTCCTGCATCACATTCGTGCAGAGCGAATTCGGGTTTAACCTGCACGGCAGCGGCGTGCTGGTGGGCATCATCGATTCCGGCATCGATTATTCGCACCCGGATTTTCGCAACCCGGACGGCAGCACGCGCATCGCGTATTTGTGGGATCAATCCCTCACCGGCACGCCGCCAATAGGCTTCGCGCACGGCGCGGAATTTACAACGGAGCAGATCAACTTGGCGCTCGCGAATGCAAACCCATTCAGCGTTGTGCCCAGCGAGGATACACAGGGCCACGGCACGGCCGTATCCGGCATTGCGGCGGGCAACGGCAGGGCAAGCAACGGCGTGCAGGTGGGCGTCGCGCCCGAGGCTACGCTGATTGTCGTTAAGCTCGGCAATCTGGGCTCGCAGAATTTTGCGCGCACGACGGAGGTCATGCGCGCGTTCAAGTATATCGTCACGCGCGCGGAAGAACTCAACATGCCGGTATCCATCAACCTGAGCTACGGCACCAACGACGGCGCGCACGACGGCAACTCCCTGTTCGAAACGTACATCGACGATATCACAGAGCGATGGCGGACGGTCGTCAGCGTCGCCACCGGCAACGAGGGAGCTTCCGGCCACCACTTTTCCGCCGTTCTGAAGGAACGGGAATCCGTGCGTGCGGAATTCGTGGTTTCCGGAAGTCCAAAGCAGGTGTATCTGACTCTGTGGAAAAACTTTACGGATACCTTCTCCTACGAGTTGATTTCGCCCGGCGGCAAATCCACGGGCGTGCTGAGCAATTTGCAGAGCAGTACGAGCGCCACGCTCGACAATGTGGATATCACCATATTTTACGGGCAGCCAACGCACTACTCCGAAGCACAGGAAATTTATTTTTTGCTGCGGGGCCAGCGCGGGCCCATACCGCCGGGATTCTGGACACTCGTTGTCAACGGCACGCAGGTGGTGGATGGGCGTTTTGACATATGGCTGCCCACCATCGACGTCGTCGCCAACGAAACCACATTTTTAAGCCCCGATGTGAATATCACTTTGACGCTGCCCTCCACTTCCTCCAATGTCATATCGGTGGGCGGCTATAATGCGGTAATCAATGTCGGCGCGGATTTTTCCGGACGCGGATTTACGCGCGGCAATATATACCCCAAGCCCGATCTTGTTGCTCCCGCCGTGGATATCACCACCGCGCGCGCGGGCGGCGGTTACGACAATTTTACCGGTACCAGCATGGCGGCCCCCTTTGTAACAGGCTCCGCCGCGCTGATGATGGAATGGGGAATCGTGCAGGGCAATGATCCGTTTCTGTACGGGCAGAGAGTAAAAGCGTTTTTGCAGCGCGGCGCCACGAGGGACTTCCTCATCACATACCCCAGCCAGCTATGGGGCTGGGGAACGCTGTGCCTGAACCGCACCATGAATGAGCTCGTGGAATTCCAGAGAAGGGGAGGACCCGTATGAGCATACCGGAAGCTATGGCAAACTTCATAGACAGCCCCACCACGCTGGATTTTATCGCCCGCTGGACGGATTATTTCGCGGACTTTGTGCGCAATCATCCGCAGGTTATCACCAGCCAGCTACTTTCGGGCAGATATATGATCGGGTATGTGGATACGGCAAACGTTGATCTGGTCTCAGCGGATCTCGGCACCGCGTTTTTCAGCTCGCTTCCCATCGTCTGCGGGCTGCTGGACAGTGCGGCACTCGAAGCCGCGGGCATTCTGCAGGTGCAGGAACAGCCGTATCTGGATCTGAGGGGACGCGGCACGGTAATCGGCATCGTGGATACGGGCATCGATTATACGCAGCCGGCGTTTATATATGAAGACGGCACCAGCAAAATCCAATACCTGTTCGATCAGAATGTGCGAACCAACACGCCGGAAGGCTTTTATATCGGTACGGAATACACCAACGCGCAGATCAACGAAGCGCTGCGCTCACAAAATCCATATGATATCGTGCCCGAGCAGGATACGGTGGGACACGGTACATTCCTTGCTTCCCTTGCGGCAGGCAGGCGGCAGGGTGATCAGCTTGGGGCAGCGCCGGAAGCGGACCTCATCGTCGTAAAGCTCAAACCCGCGCGGCAGTTTTACCGCGATTGGTTCCTCATACCGCCGGAGCAGGAAAACGCCTATGAATCCACCGCCATCATGATAGGCATTGAATACATTATTCAGCGTGCGCGGGATCTTGGAAAGCCCGTTTCCATCGTGCTGGGCGTGGGCAGCAATTTCGGAAGCCACGACGGCTTTTCCATATTCGAAGAATACTTAAGCGGCATTTCCAGCCTGCGCGGCGTTTGCATCACGGCGGCCGCAGGCAACGAAAGCCAGGCGAAACACCATACACAGGGCACCATACTTTCCTCCGGCGAACAGCAGAATGTGGATATCCGCGTGGGAAACAACGCAGGAAATGTGTTCGTATCGCTGTGGAATGTGGCTGCGGATCGGCTTTCCGTTTCCGTGCGATCCCCTACGGGCGAAATGGTAGGACGAGTGCCCGCGCGCACAGGGCCGGTGACGCGATCCCGCCTGATACTGGAGCGAACGACGGTAGAAGTGCAGTATTTCTTCCCGGTGGAGGGCAGCGGCGGCCAGCTGACTGTGGTGCGGCTTCTTAACGCCACGCCCGGCATATGGACAATCATCGTCACCGGCGATATCATACTCGACGGCACTTACCACGCATGGCTGCCGCTGACGGGGTTTGTATCGCCGACGGTGGAGTTTTTGACACCTACGCCCTACTTCACCATCGTGGTGCCCGCGACTTCCATGGGGCCGATCACAACAGGCGCGTACAACGGAGCCAACAACAGCCTGTATGTGCGTTCCTCCTGGGGGCCGACGCGGCTTCCCTTCATGTCGCCGGATCTCGTTGCGCCCGGCGTGAATGTCATCGGACTGTACCCATCCGGATACGGTCCGATGGACGGCACCAGCGTTTCGGCGGCCATTACGGGGGGAGCCGCCGCACTGCTGCTGCAATGGGGCATTGTAGAGGGCAATGATGTCGCGATGAGCACATACCAGATACGCGCGTATATGATCCGCGGCTGCAGCCGGTCGGATACCATCACGTATCCCAATGCGCAGTGGGGGTATGGGAGGCTGAATTTGATCAGTTCATTCAATCTGATGAGAGAATTATAATAATCAAAGCCTGTATTCGGCGAAATATGAAAGGGCTGCCTGCGGCAGTCCTTTCATATTGTATCGCCGCCTAGTGGCGGCGACGAAATTATTTTTTATTACAAAGTGGGAGGGCTCTCACAGTTCGCAATGGTCGCGCCGCGTCGCAGCACGGCTGTTCCTTGCGCTCTCTTGCTCACTGGTCTTCCGCCGCGCTTCATCCGCCACTGGCGGCGCGCGGCTCCGACTCCCCACTCCCCCTATGGGCTTAGCATTGGAACTACGGTGTACCATCGTAATTGGATTAGCGCCGTTCTCAGGGGGCACGGGGGGAGAAGCCCTCCCGTTTTATAATAAAAAAATCCCTCGTCGCCGCCCATAGGCGGCGATACGTTGAGAATTGGAGCCACGATTAGAAAAGGCCAGCTAAGAAACCTTAATCTCCGTCCCCGTATAATAATGCTTGAGTATTTCCTTATAAGTAGACCCATCCTGCGCCATGCCGTTCGCGCCGGACTGGCTCATGCCCACCCCGTGCCCATACCCGCGCGTATCGATGACCACATCGCTTTTCGTAAACTTCATATAAAACCACGCGCTCCGAAGCTCCAGCGCGCCGCGCAGTTCCCGCCCCGTCGCCGTCACACCGCCCAGACGAATGGATTTCACGCGTCCGCTATCAAACCGCTCGGTGATTTCCACCTGACTTTCCAGCTTATCCGCATTGAGCTTTGCCTTGGGCCATTGCGCGTTGACGGCTTTTGCGAACGCCTTTCTCGTGAGTGTTTCCTCATCCGCAATATGCGAAGACCCCACCTCGTTTTCGCTGTCCACCGACCGCAGATATGGCCGCGCGGAAGCAAACACATTCTCGCTGTCCTCCGTTTTGCCGCCCGACGCCGCGTGATACAGCGCTTCGATGAGCTCCCCGTTGTAATAGAGCGCCTCGCCTTTCGTTTCTGCAACTGCTTCGCGCACCTTTTCGATATTCGCGGCGTAATTCGAACCCCATTTTTTGCGGCACTGCTCGTCTGTGTTATATGCCTGACAGCAGGTGCTGTCCGTACACAAATCGCATCCGCTGGTGCAGCCGCCGTTCTTGAGCCGGGACAGCGTATACGTCCTTGCCGCTACCGCCTGCGCCTTGAGCGCTTCCATATGAAAAGAGGCGGGCATCTCTGCCGCCACCACTCCCGTCAGATACTCTTCCACCCCGATCTTCTCTTTTTGTTTGAACTGTTTGTTATAGAGCGTTATTTCCCGGCTTGACTCAATGCGCACTTCCTCGCCGCCGGATCGAGTATTTTTATCCGTGCAGGCAATCACGCAGCCGCGCATCAAAAGTATTAGAAAACCGGCGATGCCGGCCAATACAAACAGACGCTTCCAGTTGATATGCACGATCCGCTTCCCCCTTATTGAGCTACCTTACAGCTTATGAGGCATCAGCGGGAAAAAATGAACGTTAATCCAAATGATGTGTGTCTGAACGGAATAACCTTTACGCATCGACAAATACCGTGATAAAATGATAAAAAATACCCAGGAGGATCGGCCGCATGGATCTATCATCTCTGATGCGGCGCATACAGCAGGGAGACAGAGACGCGTTTGCTACGCTGTACACGCGCTACAACAAAACAGTCTACCGCGTTGCGCTGGACGCTACGCACGACCAAAACGAAGCTGTGCAAGTCGTCAAAGCCGTTTTCCGGGAAATGTATCAGACAATACGCACAAAGGGGCCGTATTTGGGCGACCTGTACGGCTGGCTGGATGCGCTCACCGCCAAGCAGATCCGCCTGAGAAGGCTCATGCGTGCCACCCCTGCCGCAGCGTCTTCCTCTTCGCCGCGTAGCTACTCCCCCGAGGAAGCGGCGGCCCTGCAGCAGCGTGTCAATGAACGGCTGCAGCGCATCAACGCACAGCCGATCGAACCGGCAAAAGCCCCGACAGTCAAAGAAGCCCCCGCCGCGTCCGTAAAAAAATCCACTGTAAAATCCCTGCGCACGCCGCCCGATCCGGATCGGGATGAGGAATACGAGGATGAGGACGAGGATATGCCGGTTGGAAAATCGTCAGGCGCGTTTTCCATCGCGGCGCTTTCGGTGACAGCGCTCCTGCTTCTTTGGGTGCTTGTCGGGCTGCTCGGCTCGCTGGGCATACTGCCCGAACTGCCGCTTGGCTACGCATGGTTCAACCAAACGCTGTTTCCCCTGTTCTAACCGGGAGGAACTATGGAATACTCCTCGCAGTACGCGACAAAAGTTTTTCTCAGGCTTACGCCGGAAAAACAGCAGACGGTATTCGATGCGGCCGCGGCGGAGTTTGCCCGCCACGGCTATGACAGCGCGAACACCAATGTCATCGCGCGGCGCGCCAATGTCAGCGTAGGTTCCCTGTTCCAGTATTTCAGCACCAAGCAGTCGCTTTTCCTCGCGCTGGTGGATTACGGCACGCAGACTCTACTCTCCCCCGTCATCGATATGGCACGCGAAGCGCCCGACGCTTTGGCGCTTTTTCGCTTTATGCTTCTGCAGGCGCGTGAATTTGCGCATACGCACCCGGATTACAACCGCGTGTATCTAGGGCTGACGGCGCAATTGTATACGCCCATGAGCACGCTTCTGGCCCGCCGCATCGAAGAACGCACCATCGCCTCTTACCGCCGCGCCATGCGCAAAACGCAGGAAGAAAGCTCAGCAGAATATTCCGTCGGCGGCCTGCTGCCGTTCGTGCTCGATAATCTTGTGCTCGCATTTCAGTTTTCCTTTGCTTCCAGCTATTACCGCGAACGCATCATCTCCTACACCGGCATGGACCCGGAGCAGGACGGCGACGCGCTCATCGAGGCGCTGTGTGAATTAGCAGCAAAGATGATCGCGTAAATGGCTTTGCCATTTCAAAAAAGTGCCTGCGGCACTTTTTTGAGTTCACAGTAACCGCCTGCACCTTTGGCGCGGTCGGCGGTTACTGAAAGGAAAGCCTTGGCACGGCAAGGCTTTTCGCTCGCGCCGTACATGCCGCCGCTCACGAAGAAAGCTTCCGGGGGCGACGGCCCCCGAACCCCCGCGTTGTTGATAACGGGGGTCATTGCAGGTTTTAATGCTACATCTCGCCCAAATACCCGTCTATGACTATTGGGATACGAAGCGGTTACGGGTTTCATGCTGTGTTTGTCGCGGAATTTACGGATCTTTTATGCCAGTAATCTATTTTTAGGAGCGGTTGCTCCTTTTTTGTTGCGCAAAAGCGCTTATTTTATGACGATTTTGTGAACGTTATTGCGTTTGTGCAACAAAACTTGGTTGTCATACGTTAGATTGGTAAGAGGTTCCCCTCTCGAATGCAGGAATAAAAAACAAAGGGGGTTTGTACCATGAAGAAATTCCTGTCCCTGTCGCTCGCTCTGGTTCTCGCGCTCGGCCTTGCCGTGCCTGCCATGGCGTTCACCAACGACGACTCAACGGCGGTCGATCATCCTTACGATCTTTCCATCTATCTCGTAGAGTATGAGGATAACGATCTGTTCGGCTTTGCCACACTCCCCGCTTCCGACCGCGGCTATGCCAAAAACGAAATCGTCGCCGCTATCGCGGAGCTGTATGTTCCCAAAAATGAAAAAATACTGCCTGACGAATATGGTACGCTGGTTCTCGGCGGCGATAACGTCAGCCTTAATGTAACCGACAACTTCAAAAGCGGTTCCATTAAACTGAACACCACCTCCAACATCGTGGAAGATACCAATATCGATACCCCGGCGGCGCTTAACAGCGACGGCGAAATCGCGCTCAAGGTTATCTCCCTCGCCGGCAAGAACACGTTTAAGTGGATGTTCTTCGCCAAAGTGACCGATGACGACGCATCCCTGTATGCGAAGCTCATCGATGGTGACGGCAATCTGAAATTCACCGGCTCTTCTCTTCAAGTCACGCTGGACGGCACGAAGTACACCATCACCAAATCCGACACCGGCACCGATAACGGCTATTACCAGATTTCCGGCGGCGGTGACGTGATTAAGCTCTTTGTAGACAAGAAATACAAAACGGTCGGCATGAGCATAGATCCGAGCGGCGACACCGAAGAGTGCAATCTGGGCGTCAATACATCCAAGCAGCTCGGCATTGTCTCCGGTTCCAAAGTGCTGACCGAAGGACGCGCGTATGACGACGTGATGGACGTTTATGAAGACGTAGCGCAAGACGTGTTCGGTCTCGACTACTTCCTCATCGGCAACTACCTCAGAGATTCTTTCTTTGAGAATCTGATTTCCTCGGATACCATTACCGCCACGGTGGATATCGAGCCCTACACGGCGCATGTGACGATACCGGATGAAGTCATCGTCAATCCTCCCAAAACAGGCGATGCAGCCAGCATTCTCGGCTTTGTGATGCTCACACTGTCCGCTGGCGGCGCGGTTGCGCTCAGAAAGCGTAACTAACCCCACATTCGCTCAATGGGGGAGCCTCTAACTTAGCAAGCGCCCGCTGATCAATTCCTGATCAGCGGGCGTCAGCAGGTTCTTATAAAGAAGCAGCCCCATACAGTAAGGCCCGCCCTATAAGGCGGGCTTTTTTAATGCGTGTGTGTATGCATTTATGCCATTGTGTTAATCGTTTGTTCATATATATAGAATCTGGGAACTTTGTACAGTATACCACGATACTGCCAGTGCTGGTGATAAATATATTAACTGGTATTAAATACTTTGTAATTAATCCGTAACAAAGTTATTGACTTGCTATGATGCTGATGATATAGTTTAACTACAGTGCAGCGGTTCCCTAAGTTACGGGAAAATCCAAACGAAAGAGGTAAAGAAACATGAAAAAACTGATTACTCTGGCTCTGGCCCTGGTATTGGCGCTCGGCATTGCCGTGCCCGCCATGGCGTTCACCAGCGACACCAGCGCTGACGCAGATAAAGCGCCCTACACGCTGGATGTCTACCTTGTAGAATATGCCGATAACGACCTGTTCGGCATCGTAAGCCTTCCTCCCTCCGACCGCGGCTATGCCAAGAACGAAATCGTCGCGGCGATCGTAGAACTCTATGTTCCCAAGAATGAAGACCCCGCTTCCGACGGCTACACCAAGCTGGACATCAGCGGCGACAACGTATCCTTCAACGTGACGGACGCTCCGCAGAAGACAAGCAACGCGCCCGCTCTGACAGCCAAGGGCACCGCAGCCGACGGCTGGACCTATACGCTTGAAAGCGGCAAGCTCGCCGGCAAGAACACGTTCAAGTGGCTGGTATTCGCCAAAGTCACCGACGACGATGCTTCCATCACCGCACAGCTCGTTGACGGCACCGCCGCTGACTCTTTCTCCGGCACCCCCGGCAGCCTGCCCTTCACCCTCGGCGGCGTCAACTACCGCGTGGATAAGAGCGCTGCCGCCGCAAACGGCGACTTCACCTACACCATCAATATCCTCAGCGGCGATTACAACGGTTCCACCATCGCCATCGATGTGGATAAGAACCACGTATCTCAGGGCATGAGCATCAACGGTACCGCACTGGGCGTGAATACCGCAAAGCAGCTCGGCATCGTATCCGGCTCCAAGATCGTTACCTCCGGCACCACCTATGAAGACGTCATGGATATCTACGAAGACGTCGTGGCCGATGTGTTCGGTATGGATTACTTCCTCATCGGCAACTACGTACGTGACTCCTACTTCGAAGGTCTCGTATCCGCCGATACCATCTCCGCCACCGTGGACATCGCTCCCTGGACAGCCTACGTCACCGTTCCCGACAATATCGTTGTTAACCCCCCGAAGACCGGCGACGCCGCCAGCATACTTGGCTTTGTGATGATCACACTCTCCTCAGCCGGCGCTGTCATACTCAGGAAACGCGGCTAACGACCTTCCCGGGGAACCGGAAGCACAGATGTACCAGAAGAGCGGCAGATTTCTGCCGCTCTTTTATTTCAAAAAAGTGCCGTTGGCACTTTTTTGAGTTCTCGTCGAAAATCCTTTGATTTTCGACATTTCATCAAGGTGCAATGTCAAAGCTTTCAGCTTTGACTACCCTACAGGAACCACCTGCGCCTTACGGCGCGTCGGCGGTTCCTGCAAGGAAAGCCTTGGCACAGCAAGGCTTTCCGCCGCCACCGCGCATGTCGCTGGCGGCGATTGGAAGCCTTAGTGGACTTCGTACACCAAACCGCATAGTCATAATATTATGCAAACATCCCCTTCAGCAACAGCCCCAGCCCCAGCGGCACCTTAAAATAAACTACATCGCTCTCATTTGGTCCTAAATTTTATAACGCCGATTCGGACGAAACCTACAAATGGCTGTTCTTTGCGAAGGTAGAAAACGACGATGCCTCGCTGTATGCAAAGCTGAACGACGGCACCTCCGGCTTTGAACTTGACAGTACGCGTTCCAACATCACCGTCACTCTGGATGGCGTAGACTATGACATCGTAAGAACCCATCCTATCCTCCCCTCCAGCGACTTCACCTATAGGATAGAAGTGGATGATGCTGATAGTGATTATGATAACTCCGTCATCATAATCGACGTGGATAAGGAGAACGTATCCCTCGGCATGACCATTAATGACGAGAAACTTGGCGTGAATGTTAAGAACGAACTAGGCATCGTAAACGGCGCTGTCATCGAGACCGATGGAAAAACCTATGACAACATCATGGATGTCTATAACGACGTTGTGGTTGACGTATTCGGTCTGGATTACTTCCTGATCGGTAACTATGTCCGCGATTCCTTCTTCAACAAACTCACCTCTTCCGATACAATCGTTGCCACCGTGGACATCGCCCCCTGCACGGCCTATGTCACCGTTCCCGACAATATCGTAGTTGACCCCCCGAAGACCGGCGATACGGCAAGTATTATGGGCTTCGTGATGGTCGCTATGTCCTGTGCGGGCGCATACATTTTCAGAAAGCGCGGTTAAAAGCAGCATACCGGTTCATATAAGAGCGGCATAAACGCCGCTCTTTTTTTTGCAAGATTATTAGATAAGCTAATTATCTGATCTCGGCTAGACATATTATTGCTCCAAAAAGTATCAATATTACTCTAAAGTAGATATTTTAAAAGTGAGTTGTAACTCATTCTTAATAATTGTATTGACTTTGTATTATATGGATGATAGATTTGATCTGTGCAGCGGTTCCCTATTTCTCATCTCATTTAAATACGAATAAGGGGAAAAACATATGAAGAGAATACTGACTCTGGCTCTGGCTCTGGTTTTGGCGCTCGGCCTTGCCGTGCCCGCCATGGCGTTCACCAGCGATACTGATGCAAATGACGCAATTCCCTTTACCCTTAAAATGTACCTCGTAGAGTACGACAACAACGATTTGTTTGGCATCGTAACCCTGCCCGAATCCGACCGCGGCTACGCCAAGAACGAAATCGTGGCAGCTGTTGTTGAGCTGTATGTTCCCAAGGGAGAAGATCCCAGCGAGAATTACGATAGTCTCGTATTCGGCGGCGTGAATGTTGACCTCGATGTGACGGACAACAAAATCGATGGTGTCACCAAACTTGCTACCATCACCAGCGCTGATGGCGACGCTACGTTCCTCTATCAAAGCGCAGATGATAGGTTAGTCGGCGCAACCACCGGTCTCACCAGCAATTCCAACGAAACCTACAAGTGGCTCTTCTACGCCAAGGTAGAAGACGACGACGCTATGCTCGTTGCGAAGCTGGTCGATGGCACTGCCGGTCAAGAATTCAACGATGCTGATGCAACGCCCAACCAAATCACCATCACCTTGGACGGCGTTGACTATACCATTCTTAAGACCTACAACGCCTCTACCGGCGGTAACTACACCATCAGCGGCGACGGCGACACCATCATTATCTATATCGATGAGGATTACGTATCCACCGGTATGGCTATTAATGGCAAAAACCTTGGCGTAAACACCAAGGGCGAACTTGGCATCGTGGTTAACGCCACCATCGAAACCGGTGATGACGCAGAAGCTACCCTTGATGTCTATAACGATGTGGTCGTCGACGTGTTCGGCCTTGACTACTTCAAGATCGGCAACTATGTGCGCGATTCCTTCTTTGAGAATCTATCCTCCCCCGATACGCTCGTCGCGATGGTGGAAATCCAGCCCTGGACCGCGTACGTGACCGTTCCCGACAACATCGTCGTGGATCCCCCGAAGACCGGTGATGCCGCAAGCATCATGGGCTTCGTGATGGTCGCTCTTTCCGGCGCGGGCGTTGTCGCTCTGCGCAAGCGCGGCTAAATTCCATACATGGGGAACTGACTTGCATAGTTCGCGGGAGCGGCAGTTGCCGCTCCCGCTGCTTTTTGACTATGCAGGGGCGATTGTGCCTAAGCCCTTTCTTATCTATGCTCGCATGTAATACTTTGCCTGTAATATTAAGTTGACTATTTGCATTTATTCCGTAATCTTTTTTTAATAAGTATATTGACTTTATATATATGTAATGGTATAGTTTTCCTGTGCAAAGGTTCCCTCTCATTTGCAAAAACCTATTAAACGAAAGGGGATAATATCATGAAGAAATTCATTACTCTGGTATTGGTCCTCGTCCTGGCTCTCGGCCTGTCCGTGCCCGCCATGGCGTTCACCAGCGATACCTCTGAAGACGTCGATCATCCTTTTGATCTCAAGATTTACCTCGTAGAATATGACGACAACGATCTGTTCGGCGTTGCCACCCTGCCCGAATCCGATCGCGGCTATGCCAAGAACGAAATCGTGGCGGCAGTCGTTGAGCTGTTTGTTCCCAAGAATGAAGATCCTAGCGATGACTACGGCATTCTTGAGTTCGGCGGCGACAATGTAAAGCTTAATGTGACCGATAATGACGGCGGCAAGCTGCGGGCCGTAAAAGTCACATCTCCCGATCAGTTCAACCTTAATTCCGATGGCGACAAGCTGACCCGCGACGATGGCACAGCTGGCCTGGCTCCTACCAAGGATACGACCTATAAGTGGCTGTTCTTCGCAAAGGTCACCGATGACGAAGCTTCCCTGTATGCGAAACTCATCGACGGCGATGGCTCTAAAGGCTTTGCAACCAGCTCTTCCGAAAACGTCCCGTCTGCAATTGATAACACCAAAGAGTACAAAGTGCTTACTGTTACTCTCGAAGGCGATCCTTACACCATCTGGTTTGGCGTTGATAAAGCTCCTGGCGGTGACTATGTTTACGTCATCAAGGGCGGCGATGAAGATATCTTCATCTACACCGATGACGATTACAAGTCCACCGGTATGGCCATTGGCGACGCTAACCTCGGTGTCAACACCAAGGGCGAGCTGGGCGTTGTTCAAGGCGCCACCATCAACACCGATGAAGATGATATCGGCGACATCATGGATGTTTACAACGACGTAGTCGTCGATGTATTCGGCATGGATTACTTCAAGATCGGCAACTATGTACGTGAATCCTTCTTTGAGGATCTCGTATCTGCCGATACCATCGTCGCGACCGTGGACATCGAGCCCTGGACCGCGTACGTAACCGTTCCCGACAACATCGTCGTGGATCCCCCGAAGACCGGTGATGCCGCGAGCATCATGGGCTTCGTGATGGTCGCTCTTTCCGGCGCGGGCGTTGTCGCTCTGCGCAAGCGCGGCTAAATTCCATACACGGGGAACCGACTTGCATGGTTTGCGGGAGCGGCAATTGCCGCTCCCGCTGCTTTATTACCATGCCGAGGATATGGTTTATAAACCCTCTTTTGTAAATATTTTGTTTTATTGGACAAATTGTTTGTGAAGCCTGATGTATATTCTGTAATCTTTTATTAACAAACATGTTGACTTAATATACATATGGTGGTATAGTTTTCCTGTGCAAAGGTTCCCTCTCATTTGCAAAAACCTATTAAACGAAAGGGGTACACACCATGAAGAAATTCCTTACCCTGGTTCTGGCTCTGGTGCTGGTTTTCGGTCTGACCGTTCCCGCCATGGCGTTCACCAGCGACACTTCTGAAGATGTCGATCATCCCTATGATCTGAAGATCTACCTCGTAGAATATGACAACAATGACCTGTTTGGCATCGTTGCCCTGCCCGAATCCGATCGCGGCTATGCCAAGAACGAAATCGTGGCTGCTGTTGTTGAACTGTCTGTTCCCGATGATGAAGAGATCAAGACTGCTGAATATGCTAACCTCGTATTCGGTGGCGACAATGTAGATCTCGATGTTAAGGACAATTACACCGGTTCCAACATCGACCTTTCCACCGCTGGCGTTGAAGCTGGTAATGTGGATGCCGCTGTTCTGACCGACGACGAAATCGTGATCGGCATCAACTCCCTCAAAGGCGAAGAGACCTTCAAGTGGTTGTTCTTTGCCAAGGTAACCGATGATGAAGCTTCCCTGTACGCGAAACTGGTCGATGGCACTGGCTCCGTTGGCTTTGCCACCACCTCTACCGCTGCTCCGGCTGCAATCGACGAAGATCTTGTCAAAGCTGAAAGACTCATTGTCACTCTCGGCGGCGATCCTTACACCATCTGGTTCGGCGTTGATGCGGGCGACGGCGATTATGTTTACGTCATCCAGGGCGGCGACGAAGACATCATCATCTACACCGATGACGATTACAAATCCACTGGTATGTCCATTGGCGGCGAAAACCTGGGCGTGAACACCAAAGGCGAACTGGGCATTGTTGAAGGCGCCACCATCAACACCGATGAAGATGATATCGGCGACATCATGGATGTTTACAACGACGTAGTCGTCGATGTATTCGGCATGGATTACTTCAAGATCGGCAACTATGTACGTGAATCCTTCTTTGAGGATCTCGTATCTGCCGATACCATCGTCGCGACCGTGGACATCGAGCCCTGGACCGCGTACGTAACCGTTCCCGACAACATCGTCGTGGATCCCCCGAAGACCGGTGATGCCGCGAGCATCATGGGCTTCGTGATGGTCGCTCTCTCCGGCGCGGGCGTTGTCGCTCTGCGTAAGCGCGGCTAATCGCTCTATACTTTAAGGGAACTAACGCACAAAAGAAACCCGCCCTGCAAAGGGCGGGTCTTTGCGTTTATGGGTATTATATCCATCAGACCCGTTCCGCACCATGTTTGTATCTTCCTGTATAATTGTTAAGACATTACATCTGAAATGTAATCTATTCTTAATATATGTATTGACTTTGTATCAATTTAATGTTATATTACTGTCTGTGCAAGGTTCCCTCACTCTCATTTGCAGGCAATACAAAAATACGAAAGGGGTTCACACCATGAAGAAATTCATTACTCTGGCTCTGGTTCTGGTGCTGGCGCTTGGTCTGGCTATGCCCGCCATGGCGTTCACCAGCGACACCGAAGCTGCTGATGACAGCATTCCCTATTCCCTCAAAGTCTACCTCGTAGAATATGACGATAACGATCTGTTCGGTATCGCCACCCTGCCCGAATCCGATCGCGGCTATGCCAAGAACGAAATCGTAGCAGCGGTTGTCGAACTCGACATCCCCGAAGATGAAGACATCTATGCTGATGGCTACCGTGCCCTCGACATCAGCGGTGACAACGTTAATTTTGCCGTCACCGACAATTCCGCTGATATCAAGACGACCGGCGCACCTACTCTGGGAACTGCGACGAAAGACGGCTTCACCCTGACCATTGCCGATGATACCTTTGCCGCAGACAAGACCTACAAGTGGCTGGTATTCGCGAAGGTTACCGATGACGAAGCTTCCATCACCGCGAAGCTGATCGACGGCACCGAAGGTGATGAATTCGCATCTGATAACGATGCCATCACCCTCACCCTCGAAGGCGTGACTTACACCGTCACGAAGGCCTACAGCTCCACCACCGGCGGCAGCTACACCATCGTTGGCGATGGCGATACCATCATTATCTATATCGACGAAGATTACGCATCCACCGGTATGGCTATTAATGGCGAAAATCTTGGCGTAAACACCAAGGGCGAGCTGGGCATCGTGGTTGGTGCCAAAATCGAAACCGGTGACGACGCTGAAGATACCCTCGACGTCTATAACGATGTCGTCGTCGACGTGTTCGGCCTTGACTACATGCTCATCGGCAACTACGTCCGCGACTCCTTCTTCGAGGGCCTGACCTCCTCTGACACCGTCGTTGCGACCGTGGATATCGAGCCCTGGACCGCGTACGTGACCGTTCCCGACAACATCGTCGTGGATCCCCCGAAGACCGGTGATGCCGCTAGCATCATGGGCTTCGTGATGGTCGCTCTGTCCAGCGCGGGCGTTGTCGCTCTGCGCAAGCGCGGCTAAATCATAACGGGAACCAAGCACACAAAGCCCGCCTATGGCGGGCTTTTTTATTCGCATTGTACCAATAAGTATTAACGGGGAATTGTTTTTCTGAAATATTTTCTTAATAAACCGTTGACTTGGTATATGTTGGGTGTTATAGTACTATTGTGCATGGTTCCCTCTCATTTGCATGTCTAAGTTCTTTTAACGAAAGGGGAAAATATCATGAAGAAATTCCTGACTTTGGTATTGGTCCTCGTCCTGGCTCTCGGTCTGACCGTCCCCGCCATGGCGTTCACCAGCGACACCTCCGAAGATGAAGATCATCCCTATGATCTGAAGATTTACCTTGTTGAATATGATGACAACGATCTGTTTGGCCTCGTCGCCCTGCCCGAATCCGATCGCGGCTATGCCAAGAACGAAGTCGTGGCTGCTGTTGTTGAGTTGTACGTTCCCGATGACGAAGTCATCAAGCCTGAAGAGTACGAAAAACTCATATTTGGCGGCGATAACGTCGACCTCGATGTGACAGACAACAAAGTCCCCGGTTTGGATTGCACCTCGAATGTTGACAATGTCGGTTCAGATCCCGGTAAAGTTACCGTGGCTTGGGACGGCGCTGACAAGGATGAAATCGAGTTGTCCATCACGAAACTTGAAGGCGAAGAGACCTATAAGTGGCTGTTCTTTGCCAAGGTCACCGATGACGAAGCTTCCCTCTATGCGAAGCTGGTTGACGGCTCGGGCTCTGTTGGTTTTGCAACCACGAGCAGCAGCCCCACTGACCCGGTTCTCAACGTCACACTCGGCGGCGACGATTACGAGATCACCAAGCATTATAACTCTAACAACGGTGGCTGGTATTCCATCTTTGATGGCGACGATTTAGTCTTCCTCTATGTCGACGAAGATTATAAGACCACCGGCATGGGCATTTGCCCCGAAGACCTTATGATTGATGATCCGGATAGCGTTGACCCCGCAGATCTGCTGTATGTCGAGTACGCTATGGGCGTGAACACCAAGAACGAGCTGGGCGTAATTGATCCTGATAACAACGCCAAGTTCCTCGATACCGACAGCGACGAATATGAAGCCGTCATGGATGTCTATGAAGACACTCTCGTTGACGTGTTCGGTATGGACTACTTCAAAATCGGCAACTATCTGCGTGACTCCTTCTTTGAGGATCTCGTATCTGGCGATACCATCATCGCGACCGTGGATATCGAGCCCTGGACCGCGTACGTAACCGTTCCCGACAATATCGTCGTGGATCCCCCGAAGACCGGTGATGCCGCAAGCATCATGGGCTTCGTGATGGTCGCTCTCTCCGGCGCGGGCGTTGTCGCTCTGCGCAAGCGCGGCTAAATCATTAACGGGAACCAAGCACACAAAGCCCGCCTCACGGCGGGCTTTTTGTAATTAGTAAATAATCAGATATATTTTTTGAAATATTTTCTTAATATATAGTTGACCTGGTATTAATTTACTGTTATAGTTAAATTGTGCATGGTTCCCTCTCATTTGCATTTCTGAATTATTTTAACGAAAGGGGAAAATATCATGAAAAAATTTCTGACTTTGGTATTGGTCCTCGTTCTGGCGCTCGGGCTGACCGTACCTGCCATGGCGTTCACCAATGATACCTCCGAGGATGAAGATCATCCTTTTGATCTCAAAATCTACCTCGTAGAATACGACGACAACGACCTGTTTGGCCTCGTTTCGATGCCCGAATCTGATCGCGGCTATGCAAAGAACGAGATCGTTGCGGCAGTCATCGAACTGTTCGTTCCCGAGGGAGAGAATCCGTACCCGGATTATGAGAGACTCGCCATTGAGGGTGATGACGTAAGTTTTGATGTAACCGATAATAGAACCATCATCACCACCGACAATGTCGGTTCTATTGGCAACTTCGTAACGGATGATCTTTCTGATGGCGGTTACTATCCGCTCAAGCCCGGAACCTTCGCGGCTGCCGAGGATGGCGATGAGACATTCAAGTGCCTTGTGTTCGCCAAAGTCACCGGCGATGAAGCTTCCATCACAGTCAAATTGGTTGATGGCGACGGATCCAATGGTTTCGATATTTATGATGGAGAAGCTACTCCTGCGGTTCTCGATGATGATGAAGAAGTGAAAGTTCTGTCAGTAACCCTCGATGGCGATCCGTATGACATCTATTTTGGCGTGGACGCGACTGACGAAGATAGTTTCATTTACATCATTGATGATGGGGATAACCTCATCTATCTCTACACCGATGATGACTACAAGACCACCGGTATGGCCATCGATCCGGATGATGCTCATGCGAGGTCCGGTATCATCAATCTTGGTGTGAACACCAAGAATGAACTCGGTGTCGTAACTGGTGCTATCATTGAGACCGAGGGCGACGATTATGACGCCGTTATGGATGTCTATGAAGATATCGCCGTTGACGTATTCGGCCTTGACTACTTCCTCATCGGCAACTATCTGCGCAACTCGTTCTTTGAGGATCTCGTATCTGGCGACACGATCAGCGCGACCGTGGACATCGAGCCCTGGACCGCATACGTGACCGTTCCCGACAACATCGTCGTGGATCCCCCGAAGACCGGTGATGCCGCAAGCATCATGGGCTTCGTGATGGTCGCTCTCTCCGGCGCGGGCGTTGTCGCTCTGCGCAAGCGCGGCTAAATCAAGTCATCCGATTAACGGGGAACCGACGCACAAGAAAGCCCGCCTCACGGCGGGCTTTTTTATTAGCCACCGGCAGAGCCTCTAAGCTCTTCCGGCGGGTTTCCTGTAGGTTACAATGCCGCTCATGGCGGCATTCTCCTACAAATTCGGCGAGCACCCGAATGGTACATTCGGGTATTCCTCAAGGAAGGATGTGCAGCCTGCGGCTGCACGAAAATGAATCGCCGAGTTTGAATGAATTATGTGGGATTTCGATCCCCACACCTCCTGATAAAGGGTATTGTCAGTAAGCCCAGCCTACGGCGGGCGTTTTCATTTTTTTGTCGCAATCGTAATAATTGCTTAATATTTCCTTGACAGGACTTGTCCTCGGATGCTACAGTGTAATCATCGTATTATTTCCATCTCTTTAACTTTCTGGGGGTATTCATTATGAAGAAGCTGCTTACCCTGGCGCTTGCGCTGCTGCTTGTACTCGGCCTTTGCGCACCCGCCATGGCATTCACCAGCGATTCCGAAGCGGATGACGACAGCGTTCCCTACGAGCTCAAAATCTACCTCGTGGAATACGACGACAACGATTTCTTCGGCATCGCGTCACTGCCCAAGTCCGACCGCGGCTATGCGAAAAATGAAATCGTGGCTGCAGTTGTCGAACTGTACGTCCCCGAAGACGAAGCCATCCTGCCCGGTGAGTACGGCACCCTCGTATTCGGCGGCGACAACGTTGACCTCGACGTGACGGACAACAGCTTCCCCCTTGATTGCACCTCGAATCTTAATGGGGCGGGCGATCCCGGCCTCGTTACCACGGCTTGGGATGATAACGCTGATAGGCATGAGATCGTCCTGACTATCACTCACCTTAACGGCGAAGAGAACTATAAGTGGCTGTTCTTCGCCAAGGTTACGGACGACGACGCCTCCCTTTACGCCGAGCTGAAGGACGGCACGTTTATGGATATTGATCTTGAGGCTAGCATTCAGGAAGCCAGGCCAGAGGGCATCTGGTATACCGCTCAGCAAATCGCGCTGGACGGTATCTGGTATAGGATACAAAAGATTGTAGATACAAACGGCGACATCCGATATATAGTCATCGCGTTTGATGCTGAGAGCCATTATCTTGGCTATTCATTCACTATAGACGCCGATGAGGATCACGTGTCCGAGGGCATGGCGCTCTTTACATCAGAAGGGTCGGCTGTATTGGGTGTGAACACCGACGGCGAACTCGGCGTAGCTGATCCTGCGCATCCTGCCATACTTGAAACCTCAGGCGACCTGTATGATGATGCCATGGACTTCTATAACGATGTCGTGGTAGATGTGTTCGGTTTAGATTACATGCTCATCGGCAACTACGTGCGTGACTCGTTCTTTGAGGATCTCGTATCCCCCAAGACGCTGATTGCCACCGTATACATCGCTCCTTGGACGGCGTACGTGACCGTTCCCGACAACATCGTCGTTGATCCCCCGAAGACCGGTGATGCCGCAAGCATCATGGGCTTCGTGATGGTCGCTCTCTCTGGCGCGGGCGTTGTTGCTCTTAAGAAGCGCGGCTAAATCGTTAACGGGAACCAAGCACACAAAGCCCGCCTCACGGCGGGCTTTTTATTAGCCGCCGGCAAAGCCTCTAAGCTCTGCCGGCGGGTTTCCTGTAGGTTACAATGCCGCTCATGGCGGCATTCTCCCACAAATTCGGCGAGCACCCGAATGGTACATTCGGGTATTCCTCAAGGAAGGATGTGCAGCCTGCGGCTGCACGAAAATGAATCGCCGAATTTGAATGACTATGTGGGATTTCGATCCCCACATCTCCTGATAAAGGGTATTGTCAGTAAGCCTAGCCTTACGACGGACTTTTCACCAGTCGCTATAAAGTAATATCGTAATTATTTCTTAATATTTTATTGACACAAATTGTCCTCTGATGTTACAGTATAATCATCATATTATTTCCATTCATTTGACATATTGGGGGTTTTCATTATGAAGAAGCTGCTGACCCTGATATTGGCGCTGCTGCTGGTGGCTAGCCTTAGCATGCCCGCTATGGCATTCACCAGCGATACACAAACTGACGACGGCGTTCCCTACGATCTCAAAATCTATCTCGTAGAATACGATGATAACGACTTCTTCGGTATCGCAAGTCTGCCCGAATCCGACCGCGGCTATGCGAAGAACGAAATTGTGGCGGCAGTCGTTGAACTCGTTGTTCCCGAAGATGAAGAGATGACCCATGACGATTATGCATGGCTCGAACTCGGCGGCGAGAATGTTGATCTTAATGTAGCTGACAACTATGACGGTGGCGTCATCAGCCTGCTCACAAGCAATGTTGATGAAGGCACCAATGTAGATACATATCCTAGTCTGTGGGAAGACTCAATCTGGATTGAAGTGAGGACTTTCCCGGAAGATACGACCTACAAGTGGCTGTTCTTCGCTAAAGTCACCGGGGACGATGCTTCCCTGTTTGCGGAGCTGGCCGACGGTTATGGAAACGACGGCGAATTAGAAGATGATGAATCCTCCTTCCTGTTCTTAACACTGGATGGCGAAGACTACTACGTTAACAAAACGAGCTATGGATACGAAATCTACGTAGATACCGGCGATTATATTGGCGCTTCTATCTACATCGATGTAGATGAAGACAATATCTCCACAGGCATGAGCATCAAGCCCGGCTCCGGTACTTTCTCGGGCACTGAATTCGCCCTTGGCGTAAACACAAAGAACGAGCTGGGCATCATGAAGGGCGCTGTCGTTGATACCGACGGTGATGACTTTGATGATGTGATGGATATCTATAATGACGTCGTTGTTGATGTGTTCGGCATGGATTACTTCCTCATCGGCAACTATGTCCGCGACTCGTACTTTGAGAATCTCGTATCCGCTGACACCATCACCGCGACTGTTGACATCACGCCCTGGACAGCGTATGTCACCGTTCCCGACAACATCGTCGTGGATCCTCCGAAGACCGGTGATGCCGCAAGCATCATGGGCTTCGTGATGGTCGCTCTGTCCGGCGCGGGCGTTGTCGCTCTGCGCAAGCGCGGCTAAAACATAACCAACGCACACAAAGGCCCGCCTCATGGCGGGCTTTTTATTGGCTTCATCAGCCAATGCCATCAAGCACTGACGGACTTACACTCGTATTGGCGAATAAACAGCCTTGTTGCGGAATACTCATATAAATGCGGACATGATCGGCCCGTACGCAAACTGTTCACACCCAGTTTGTTGACATGCCCCGGTACGGGTGCTACAGTGAATGCAGAAAATATTGGCATATCATCACACAAGCCGGAGGAGGTATCGGAATGAAAAAGCTCATGGCTGTTCTGCTTGTATCGCTGCTGATCCTCAGCCTCAGCCTGCCCGCCGCTGCGTTTATAGATGACACGCAGTCGGCCGGAAGCGCGCCTTACAAACTGAGCATATACACGGTTGATTACAAAAGCGGCGATTTCTCGTCTCTTACCGCCAACAGCCGCAACTACGCCAAGAAGAACACCGTGGCTGCCGTTGTGGAACTGACAATCCCCAAAGGAAAACCCATATCGAAAAATGACTATGCGCTGCTCACATTCGGCGGCGACCATGTCAACCTGAACCTCGCCGGGAATTATGCGAAAGGCAAGATTTCGCCGACTGCCAGCGCAAGCGTTGCCGCCTCGGCCAAGTACACTGCCGAAGAATCGATCAGTGGCGACGAAATCGTGCTGCACATCAGCTCGCTAAAGGCAGGTGTCACGTATAAATGGCTGTTCTTCGCCAAGCTCACGGATGCGGACGCCTCTCTGTATGCCAAGCTGACCAACGGCGTATCCCCCTCCATGGATTTTGAAGAAAACGACCGGCTTGATGTGACGCTCGGCGGCATCGATTATCAGATCTGGAAGCAGCTCGGCGCCTCCAAAGGCGATCTGAACTATGTTATATCCGTTGCGGATTCCAGGAGCGCATACGCCGGCAGTTATCTCTATATCAATGTCGATCAGGATCATCAGACGGTCGGCATGCAAATCATGCCCAAGGGAAAGCAGCGGGTCGGACTGGGCATGACGGCTAGGGGCGAACTCGCCATACGCGATCCCCAGAGGCCGGCAAAAATGATTACCTCAGGCAAGCTGTACGACGCGGCCATGGATATTTACAGCGATGTTGCCGTGGATGCATTCAAACTGGACTACATGCGCTTGGGCAGCTATATCCGCGATTCGTACTTTGAAGGGCTGCTTTCCTCCTATACGCTTATCTCCAGAGTAAATATCTAATTATTCGGCGAAGGCGTTTTTCGCCTGCCGATGGTTGCTCTTTTCAATACATCTGTTGCGCCCGCCTAATTAGGCGGGCGCCTTTTTGCGCGCTTTGCGTCATATATATGTAATAATTCTTGTTTTTCGACAGACGCTTTGACGTATTATTTGAAGAATCTACAGACGTTTTTGGCGCGTACTGTTCGCAATTGCTTCGATTTATCTAGATTTTCTTTTCCTGCGTTTCTACATTTTTCACTATTATATTCGTAATTATTTCTTAATAATCGTTTGACAGTATTGTTACCGCAGGTGTACAGTTTATGCACCGATACTGCAATTGAATAAGGGAGGGCGTACGATTATGAAGAAGCTGTTCACATTATTGCTGGTGCTGCTGCTTTGCGTGGGTCTCACTGTACCCGCGATGGCATTCACCAGCGACACTTCCGAGGAAGAGGATCATCCTTATGACCTTTCCATCTACCTGGTGGATTATGAAGACAACGACTTGTTCGGCCTTGTCGCGCTGCCGGCATCCGACCGCGGCTATGCAAAGAATGAAATCGTAGCGGCGGTTGTGCAGCTGGTCGTCCCCGAAGACGAGGAAATCACCACTGACGAATACGGCACAATGGTATTCGGCGGCGAGAATGTCGACCTCGACGTGACGGATAACTATGATGGCAACCATATTTCCCTGGAGAGTAAGCTCGCTACCGGCAGCATGATAGCCGTTGAGAGCAAGCTCAGAGACGATGAGATCGTGTTCCACATCACCAAGCTGCCCGGCGACAATACCTACAAATGGCTGTTCTTCGCCAAAGTGACGGATGATGACGCGTCGCTTTACGCCAAACTCATCGACGGCATAGGCTCGCACGGCTTCTGTAAGAATCAGCTGATCGTAGAGCTCAGCGGCGATATTTATGGCGTTCATAAATATTACAACAGCGATAAAGGCGGTTGGTACCTGATCACCTATCATGATGGCGGCCATCTCGTTGGCATCTATCTCTTTGTAGATGAAGATTATGTCACCGAAGGAATGGCGATTAATCTTGATATGCAGCAGGGCGATGATGAACAAGATGCAGTTGCGCTTGGCGTGAACACCGCTAACAAGCTGGGTATCGTAGAAGGTGCTATCATCGACACAGGTGACGATGCTGAAGATTATCTTGATGTTTATCAAGATGTCGTCGTGGACGTATTCGGGATGGATTACTTCAAAATCGGCAATTATCTCAGAGACTCCTTCTTTGAGGATATGGTATCCGGCGACACCATTATCGCAACAGTGGATATCAAACCCTGGACCGCGTATGTCACCGTGCCCACCGAGGTAGTCGTAGACCCGCCCAAGACCGGCGACGCCGCCAGCCTGATGGGATTTGTGATGGTCGCGCTTTCCGCCGCCGGCACGCTTGCACTCAAAAGACGGTTCTAGTTAATGAAAAGGCTATTCTAGTAAATGAAGAGGTACTATTGATATAGCCAACTGCGCCCGCCATTTCTGGCGGGCGCAGTTTCCCTGTATGTAACAATTTATTCATAAATACGATTGACCAAGCGGGACATGCAAGCACCGAATCATACGGGCGTTCTTGCAAAAAACAGCCATATTTTCTTGCGTTGGCCTATATACTGAATCAGTGCGGCGTGTCGATTTTTGATGTAACCATTTCTTAATATTTTCATTGACACTATCACCCGGCGATGATACAGTATAGTCACCAGGAATGCCCAACATTACTAACGCATGTCAGAGAGGGGTATTGCAATATGAAGAAGCTGATCCCCATTGTGCTAGTACTGCTGCTCTTTATGCCGCTTGCCGTGCCCGCCGCGGCATTTACGGGTGATACCCGGAAGACTGTCTCGACGGAAGCATACAAGCTTCATATTTATCTTGTGGAATACGAAGCAAGAGGCATGCTTACGGAAGCTTCACTGCCCGAAACAGACAGGGCCTACGCCAAGAACGAAATCGTTGCGGCTGTCGCCGAACTTTATGTGCCCGAAGACGACGAAATCACGGGCAATGATTACGGCAAGCTCGTATTCGGCGGCGAAAACGTCAGCCTGAATGTGGCGGATAATCGGGATACCGCCGGCAATATCGATATGGAAATCAACGACGCTGTATCCGACGATGCGGATATCACCACGTTTTCCTCGCTGGTCGATGATGAAATCGTAACGCGCATCAACAGCCTGCCCGGTGAAAATACCTACAAATGGCTGTTCTTTGCAAAAGTAACGGACGACGATGCTTCCCTGTACGCCAAACTCATCGACGGCGACGGCAACGAAGGTTTTGGCTCGGACGACGTGATGGAAGCTACGCTTGAGGGTACGAATTACCTCGTATGGAAAACGACGCCGGATCAGGACGGCGATTTTTCTTACATCATCGCAGTGATCGACAGCGGCAGCGACTATTATAAATCCGAAATCCGCATAGATGTGGACGACACACATAAATCGCAGGGCATGAGCATCGATATCGACGGCGGGCAGGGCCTCGCTTACGCCCCCGCTGCACTTGGGGTGAACACAGCCGGCAAGCTCGGCGTTGTCGATCCGCTCAACAAAGCCAAAATACTCACGGACGGCAGCCTGTACGACGATATCATGGATATTTACAACGGCATCGTCGAAGGCATATTCGGCATGGATTATTATTTTATAGGCAACTTTGTGCGCGATTCCTTCTTTGAGGATCTCGTTTCCGCCAACACCATTGTCTC
This sequence comes from uncultured Oscillospiraceae bacterium, assembly GCA_964440115.1. GTDB lineage: Bacteria > Bacillota > Clostridia > Christensenellales > CAG-138 > JAEWWD01. The sequence goes on from CAYTPV010000011.1 coordinate 28,523, forward strand.
GACGGTGAACATAAAGCCCTATGCCGCCTATGTCATCGTGCCGGATACCGTAGTCGCCAACCCGCCCAAAACGGGCGACGCTGCAAGCATTCTCGGCTTTGGCATGATCGCGCTTGCAGGCGCGGGTGTGCTGTTGCTCAGGAAGCGCCGTTGAGTATGACTGCTCATGTTTTTTTGTGCCCGCCTGTACAGGCGGGCATTTTTTTATAGCGCAATTCAAACGTATTACTATTATTCCGCAATACATTTGTAACTATTTTTGTATTTGCAAGCCCTGAATTCGTGCGTTTCAGATGCGAATGATTCGTTTGAATGACCTAATTATTCTGGATTTCTTGCTTATTTGGGTGCGCCGGAATTAAACGCAAATTCTGTAACTTTTTCTTAATATTCTATTGACAAGTCATGATGCCCATGATACAGTGTTGCCATCAACTCTACCAATATTTACAAGACTATGAGGGGGGCATCTATTATGAAGAAGCTGCTGACCTTGCTTCTCGTGCTGCTGCTGTCTGTGGGCTTGGCCGTGCCCGCACTCGCGTTTACCAGCGACACCTCTGAGAAAGAGGATCATCCCTACGATCTTTCGATTTACCTTGTGGAGTATGAAGACAACGATCTGTTTGGCTTCGCCACTCTCCCGCCTTCTGACCGCGGCTATGCCAAGAACGAAATCGTAGCGGCGGTAGTCGAGCTGTTCGTCCCCGAAGATGAAGAAATCACCACCGATGAATACGGCACGCTTGTATTCGGCGGCGATAACGTCGACCTCGATGTGAAGGATAATTATAACGCTGCGGGCGATATCGACCTGCTGGATAAAATTCAGGCCGGCAGCAGCATCGTGGTTGAATCAGATCTGAACGACGACGAGATCGTATTCCACATTACGAAACTCGACGGCGACTATACCTACAAGTGGCTGTTCTTCGCCAAAGTCACCGATGACGACGCTTCGCTCTACGCCAAGCTCATCGACGGCAATGGCGTCGTTAAGCCTCCTGAATCTGAACACCAAACGATTGATCTTACCTTGAGCGGCGTTAACTACCGGGTTAGAAAGTACGGCCCAGACCCTGACGACAATTATCAATACGGGATTTTTATCTTGAGCGGCGATTATGAATACGCCGGAATTTACCTGGACGTCGATAAAGATGACAAAACCATTGGTATGATAATCAATCCCACCGGCGGGCATTTCGAAAAGGATTACTTCGCTCTGGGTGTGAACACCAAAAACGAGCTGGGCATCGTCGATCCCGACAACCCGGCAAAGATACTCACGGAAGGCGACGATTTTGACGACGTGATGGATGTTTACAATGATGTCGTAGTCGATGTATTCGGATTTGACTACTTCAAAATCGGCAATTACCTCCGGTATTCCTACTTTGAGGATCTCGTATCCGGCGATACCATCATCGCCACCGTGGATATCAAGCCCTTTACGCCATATGTGACGGTGCCGGATGTTGTCGTGGTCGATCCCCCGAAAACAGGCGACGCGGCAAGCATCATGGGCGTTGTGATGGTTGCGCTGTCCTTTGCCGGAACGGCGATGCTCAAAAAGCGCGGATAATCTTACTTCAATACCATCAAAAGCCCGCTTTGCGGGCTTTTTTATTGCAGCATTCCCTTGCGGCACTGCATGCAATCTGCAAAATGGCAAATATATTGTTCTCATCTGTCTATTCCCGCTTGACCCAACCATAAATAACCCGATATTGTGATTAAGAATGCTTTTCCATTTTCCTTCCATATCAAAACAAAAGGGGATACTGCATGAAGAAATTGTTTGCTCTGACTGTAGCCGTTCTGCTCTCACTGAGCCTTGCCGTGCCCGCGCTCGCGTTCACCGGCGATACGGCCGACGATGTGGATCATCCGTATGATCTTAAGATTTACCTTGTCGAATATGATGACAACGACCTGTTCGGCCTCGCCTCGCTGCCCCCATCCGATCGCGGATACGCCAAAAACGAGATCGTAGCGGCAGTGGTAGAACTGATTGTTCCCGAGGATGAGGAAATCCTTTTTGGTGAATATGGCACACTCGTATTCGGCGGTGAGAACGTCGATCTCGACGTAGCTGACAATTATAACAACGCCGACGATATTGACCTTGCAACCACCGATAATATTGGGGATCTGGCAGTCGGTGCTTACATTCTTGAACCTTACCTTATCGACGACGAAATCCTTATCGGTATCGGCGAGTATGATGGCTTTATCGGCGAGGAAACATATAAATGGTTATTCTTCGCCAAGGTTACAGGCGACGACGCCTCCCTCTACGCCAAGTTGACTGACGGAAGCAAGTATGATGAATTTGAGGAAGATAAAGACCGGGAAGTGCTCGAAATCACCTTGAGCGGAGTGGAATACAATATCTATTTCGAGGTCGATGCGGATGAACTGTCTTATCAAATCGAGTGGGACGATGACGACGGCATTTATAGCTTTGTCATACTGACCGACGAGGATTATAAGTCCACCGGTATGCTGGTGTACATCGAGAATGATGATTACGACAGATATTTCTCCCTAGGCGTGAACACCAAGGGCGAACTGGGCGTTGTTGATCCTGACAACCCTGCCAAGATACTGACTTCCGGCGATCTTTATGATGACGTTATGGATATCTACAAGGATGTTGTGGTCGACGTGTTCGGTCTTGACTACTTCAATATCGGCAACTACGTACGCAAGTCATTCTTTGAAAATCTCGTATCCCCCGATACCATCATCTCCACTGTAAATATCGCTCCCTTCACGGCGTATGTCACCGTTCCCGACAACATCGTGGTCGATCCCCCGAAGACGGGCGATGCCGCGAGCATCATGGGCTTTGTGATGGTTGCTCTGTCCTTTGCGGGAACAGCGCTTCTCAAGAAACGCAGCTAAATACCCAATGGTGTTCCGCGCCCGCCGAAGCTTCGGCGGGTGCATTTTTTCACATATATCTGTAATATTTCAATGGTCATTGCTCGAATCGACTTTGCGAATGACTCACTTGAACTTAAGATTCCTACTGAAATTCCAGCATCTGTATTCCACCAAAAAACGAAGGTAATTCCGTAATTAATTCTTAACATTTCATTGACAAGCCATGCTCCGCATGGTAAAGTTTATTCATCAACATTTCCATTTTTTACACACAATGAGGGGGAATTCCATTATGAAGAAGCTGCTGACATTGCTGCTGGTACTGTTGCTGGCCGTGGGCTTGGCCGTGCCCGCACTGGCGTTTTCCAGCGACACCTCCGAAGATGAGGATCATCCCTACGATCTGAAGATTTACCTCGTAGAGTACGAAGACAACGATCTGTTCGGCTTCGCCACTCTGCCGCCGTCTGACCGCGGCTATGCCAAGAACGAGATCGTTGCAGCGGTTGTTGAGCTGGCAATTCCCGAAGATGAAAAGATCACCAGCGGCGATTACGAAACGCTCGTGTTCGGCGGCGATAACGTGGGCCTCGATGTGGCGGATAACTATAACGCCGCGGGCGATATCGAACTGCTGGATAAAATTCAGGCCGGCAGTGCCATCAGCGTAAATTCTAAGCTTATCGACGACGAAATCGTATTTGACATTACAAGCCTCGATGGCGACTATACTTACAAATGGCTGTTCTTCGCGAAGGTCACCGATGACGACGCGTCGCTGTATGCGAAGCTGATCGACGGCACTGACTTCCATACCGAAGCTACCTTCGGTGAGGAAGACAAGGGTTACCTGTATATTACGCTGGATGGTGTTGCATATGATATCCATAATACCGACACAGGCTCCGGCGATTTCCAGTATATCATTTCCGTTTGCGAAGGCGGCGATTATGAAGATGCTGCCATCATACTCGACGTCGATAAAGATAACAAAACCATCGGCATGACAATTAAACTCGCCCGCGGAGATGATCCAGAGGATTTCTTCGCGCTGGGCGTGAACACCAAAAACGAGCTGGGCATCGTCGATCCCGACAACCCGGCAAAGATACTCACGGACGGCGATGACTACGACGACGTGATGGATGTTTACAATGACGTCGTGGTGGATGTGTTTGGGCTTGATTATTTCAAAATCGGCAACTACCTCCGCGATTCCTTCTTCGAGGATCTCGTATCCGGCGATACCATTATCGCCACCGTGGATATCGCTCCCTTTACGGCGTATGTCACTGTTCCTGACAGCATCGTGGTCGATCCCCCGAAGACCGGCGATGCCGCAAGCATCATGGGCTTCGTGATGGTTGCGCTTGCAGGCAGCGGCGCGCTGCTCCTTAAAAAGCGCGGGTAATGCATCTCCAGACTTCAGATGAACCAAATAACAAAAAGCCCGCCGTATGGCGGGCTTTTTCATCGCCGTTAATGGCTTAACGTATTCTTAATGACTCTGTTGACAGACTTTATAGCGGATGTTAGATTAATCTACATATATATCTTGCGTTTCCTTTCATATTTTCATGGGGGTATACAAATGAAGAAGCTTCTTACGCTCCTGTTGGTTTTTGCGCTCACGCTGGGCCTTGGCGCGCCCGCGTTGGCGTTTACCAACGACAATACCGCAAAAGACAAAGTACCCTACGACCTTTCTATTTATCTCGTGGAATACGACGATAACGATCTGTTCGGCCTCGCTTCCCTGCCGCAATCCGATCGCGGCTATGCCAAGAACGAAATCGTTGCGGCGGTCGTGGAGCTGTACGTTCCTAAAGACGAAACGATCCAGCCGCCGGATAATCTCTTCCTGAAAATCAGCGGTGAGAACGTAGAACTTGATATAACGGAAAACTACGAAAACGGGATTTTATCGCTCAAGAAATCATTTGAAGCTGACCCCCCCGACGCCGATGTTTCTGAACCGATTTGGGATACAGCCTTTCCGTTACCGGGCATGGGCGATCATGAAGCATTCTATATGACGATCGGCAGATTAGCCGGAGAAACGACCTGCCGCTGGCTGCTCTTTGCAAAGGTCACCGGTGACGACGCCTCCCTGACCGCCAAGCTTATAGACGGTGAATACCCGGATTATGAGTTGACCAATAACAGCGCGTTAGGCCTTACGCTGGATGGGGTCCAATATATAATTGGAACAGCAGATAATGTAGATGCGGACAAGCATAGTATATACTCTATTTTCGTCGGTTCCGGCAGCGACTATACTGGCAGTATAATTCTTATCGAAACCGATAAGGATCATAAATCCATCGGCATGACCATCCTGCCGGATGGCAGCGAGTGGGGCATACTCGGTGTAGGTACCAATGGCAAATTGGGCGTAATGCGCTACTCCAATCCCGCCGTGCTGCTGACTTCCGGTGATTACTACGAGGATATCATGGACATCTACAACGACGTAGTCGTAGATGTGTTCGGCCTCGACTACATGCTAATTGGCAACTACGTGCGCAACTCCTTCTTCAACGCCATGGTCTCCCCCAGAACGCTCATCGCCACCGTGGATATCGCTCCCTTCACGGCGTATGTCACCGTTCCCGACAACATCGTGGTCGATCCCCCGAAGACGGGCGACGCCGCAAGCATACTTGGCTTCATCATGGTTGCCCTGTCCGGTGCGGGCGGAGCATCCGCTCTGCTCCTCAAAAAGCGCGGGTAAGCAACCGCAGCAATACGATCTACCTGACAGCGCCCGCCCGGCATTCGCCCGGCGGGCAATTTTTCGCCTGTTTCTGCCGCTTTTCGCGCACGGCAGGTTGACAAATCGCTTATGAACGGGTTAGAATAACAGCATCTGCGATAAGCTAAGCTTGAGCATATCGCTACATATTGCGTAGAAGTGGAGCCGTTTCCCATCCCCGTTCCCGCAGAGAGCCGCCAGTTGGTGAAAGGCGGCGGATCGGGCAGCAAACGATCTCGCCACGGAGCACCGCGAATAAACCCGTTCTCGGGCGCAAGCGCGGCGTAACCCCCATGTTGCGGGGGCATGAGGCGGCAGGGTATTCTGCCGCGAAAAAGAGTGGTACCACGATAGCCTCGTCTCTTTGCCTGAGACGGGGCTACTTTTATGAATACGGACACCATGGAGGATGGACATACATGATCGACCGGTACGACCCAAGCGTCATAGAGCCGAAATGGCAGCAGAAATGGGAGGACGCACATTGCTTTGAAGCGGAGGCTTCGCACGATAAGCCCAAGTTTTACGGGCTCATCGAGTTCCCCTACCCCTCCGGTCACGGACTGCACGTAGGGCACCCGCGCAGCAATACCGCCATCGATATCATCTGCCGCAAGCGCAGGATGGAAGGCTACAACGTGCTTTACCCCATCGGCTGGGACGCGTTTGGCCTGCCCACTGAGAATTTCGCCATCAAAACGGGCATCCACCCCGCCAAGGTCACCAAGGACAATGTGGATAAATTCCGCTCCCAGTTGAAACGGCTCGGGTTCTCGTTCGACTGGTCGCGCGAGGTCAACACCACTGACCCCGCTTATTACAAGTGGACGCAGTGGATATTCCTCAAGTTGTTCGAAAAGGGGCTTGCTTATAAAGCGGAAATCCCCATCAACTTCTGCACGTCCTGCAAGGTCGGCCTCGCCAACGAAGAAGTAGTGGACGGCGTTTGCGAACGCTGCGGCGGCGCGGTCGTGCGCAAGGTACGCAGCCAGTGGATGCTCAAAATCACGGAATATGCGCAGCGGCTTATCGACGATCTCGATCAGCTTGATTTTATAGAGAAGGTCAAAATTCAGCAGCGCAACTGGATCGGCCGCAGCGAAGGCGCGGAAGTAACCTTCCCCATCGAAGGCTACCCGGAAGGCTTGCGCATTTACACCACGCGGCCGGATACGCTGTTCGGCGCGACCTACATGGTCATCTCCCCCGAGCATCCGCTGGTGGAAAAGCTCAAGGACGTGATAACGAACATCGCCGACGTACGCGCCTATCAGGCCGCCGCCGCGAGAAAATCCGATTTTGAGCGCAGCGAGCTCTCCAAGGAAAAAACGGGCGTACCGCTTCTTGGCGTAACGGCGATCAACCCCGTCAACGGCACGCATATCCCCGTGTGGATTTCCGATTACGTGCTCATGGGCTACGGCACCGGCGCCATCATGGCCGTCCCTGCGCATGATGAACGGGACTGGGAATTCGCAAAGCGGTTCGATCTTCCCATCATCGAGGTCGTCAAGGGCGGCAGCGTGCAGGAAGCGGCCTATACCGATACGGAAAAGGGCGAAATGGTCAATTCCGGCTTCCTCAACGGCATGGAAGTCAGCGAAGCAATCCCCGCCATCTCCAACTGGCTGGTGGAAAAGGGCTTGGGCGAAAAGAAGGTCAACTACAAGCTGCGCGATTGGGTATTCTCGCGCCAGCGCTACTGGGGCGAACCCATCCCCCTCGTATACTGCGAGCACTGCGGCTGGGTGCCGCTGCCCGAAAGCGAGCTTCCGCTCGTGTTGCCCGAAATAGAGCATTATCAGCCCGGCGACGACGGATCTTCTCCGCTCGCCCGCGCGACGGATTGGATCAGCACCACCTGCCCCAAATGCGGTGAAAAAGCAAGGCGCGAAACGGATACCATGCCGCAGTGGGCCGGTTCCTCTTGGTATTTCCTCCGCTACATCGACCCGCACAACGACAAAGCGCTCGCCTCCCCTGAGGAGCTTGCCTACTGGAGCCCTGTCGATTGGTACAACGGCGGCATGGAGCACACCACGCTGCACTTGCTCTATTCCCGCTTCTGGCACAAGTTCCTCTACGATATCGGCGTGGTGCCCACCTGCGAACCCTACCAGAAACGCACGAGCCACGGCATGATACTCGGCGAGAACGGCGAGAAGATGTCCAAATCCCGCGGCAATGTCATCAACCCGGATGATATCGTAGGCGAACTGGGCGCGGATACTTTCCGCCTGTACGAAATGTTCATGGGCGCGTTTGACCAGCCCATTCCCTGGAGCACCACCGGCGCGCGCGGCTGCCGCAGATTCCTCGACCGCGTATGGCGGCTGCAGGAAATGATACAGGGCGAAGGCGAGAGTGCGGATATGCGCTCTAAAGTCCACGGCTGCATCAAGAAGGTGACCGAAGATTACGAGCGCATGAAATACAACACGGCCATCGCCGCCATGATGACCTTGGTCAACGATTTCTACCAGAAGGGCAGCGTCACAAAACACGAGCTGCACACGCTTTTAGTGATACTCTCCCCCGTCGCGCCGCACATGGCCGAAGAGCTCAACGAAGCATTGGGGTTCTCTCCCCTCTACAAAGAGCCGTGGCCCAAATGGGATGACGCAGCGCTCATTGAGGACAGCATCGAGCTAGCGATACAGATCAACGGCAGGGTGCGCGCCCGTATCACCGTCGCTTCCGACGCGCCCAAGGAAGAAATCGAGCGCGCTGCGCTTGCGCACGAAGAGATCGCGCCCATTTTAGCGGATAAAACGGTGCGCAAGATTATCGTGGTCAAGAACGTTGTGAATATCGTAGCGGTATAACAACAAAACGAACAGAAAGGAGCGGGGTACCGCTCCTTTTTTGATGGAAAAGCTTACAGATACAACTCCAAAGCGCTTCCGGCGCATACTAGCCTCAAAAGGAGGCTATACCCATGCAAAACAGAAAACCGCGGAAATTAAAAACGATTGGCCGTGATCAGGTTGAGAAAAACGGCAATGTGCTGATAACGGACGAGAATGGCCGGCTGCCGTTGGACGAGGACGTCATGGTGACGCACGGCAGCGTAGTCAACCCGCACGACGGCTAAACATGTCTGTGAATTGCGCGTTCTTAAAGAAATGCCATAGAACCCTCATACAGAGGGTTCTTTTTTCGTATTTAAGATTGACCATATATACACGGGTTGGGTATAGTAGAAATATCCAGCAACTTTGAAGGAGACTACCGATGAAAAAGCTGCTCTCACTTCTCCTTGTATCCATTCTGCTACTTTGCCCCCTGCTCCCCGCCATGGCGTTCACGGCGGATGACAACGAAAATGCCGATAACCCTGTTAACATCAACCTTTACCTAGTGGAATATAACGATGCGGATCTCTTCGGCGTCGCGTCATTGCCCTCCTCCAACAGAGGCTATGCAAAAAATGAAATCATCGCTGCCGTTGCGGAGTTAACCGTACCCACGATGGATATTTTGAAGGATTCAAGTTTTCGCGCCATGTACCGGTATTTCATGCTTTCCGGCGAACAGGTGGATTTCAATGTAGCAGAAAACAACATCACGATTATAAAAGAGGATGTCTATGCAGCCCTGCTCTGCGGGAACAGCTTCGGCACGGAATTTGACACCCAGTTTCTCAATGACGATCTGCTGATAGAATTGTTCAATCTGCAGTTTTCCGATAAAGACGAAACCTATCGGTGGCTGTTCTTTGCCAAAGTAACGGGTGAAAACGCTTCCCTTACCGCCACACTGTACGATGGCAGCGAAATCCCCAACAGCAAATTTGAAGGTCGCTTATATGCCAAGGGTGGTGGAGAGATACAGCGTCTGGAGCGCACGCTCGATGACACACATTTCTGGATATATAAAATCAAAGATCCCGATGGAGACGGACTGCGGTACGAAGTTCAGATATTGCCGCGCGAACCCGAGGACGTGATTGACGGGTTTATCATCTATGTCGACGATGATTACCGTTCCACGGGTATGGAACTGTTTAAAGACTATAGGGATGCGAAGCCAACTGTTTCTCTGGGTGTTACGCCAAGCGGCAAGCTGGGTATTGTGGATCCTGAGAATCCCGCCGTCATTCTGACATCCGGCGGCCTATACGACGAGTACATGGACATTTACTACGATATCGTACTGGGAAAGCTGGGTTTGGATTATTTCCGTTTGGGCAATTTTGTACGCGATTCCTTCTTTGAAAACCTAAGTTCAAAAAACACGCTTACAAAGACTGTGGAAATTATGCCGTTCACACCATATGTAACCGTACCGCAGAGTATTGTGCTGAATCCTCCCAAAACAGGGGGCGGCGCTGACTTCACCGGGTTCGCGCTTCTCATGCTTTCCGGCACGGCTCTTCTGCTTTTAAAAAACCGCCCTCGTTATCTGGCATAGCAGCGAAATAACACTGAACAGCATTCGACAATTAGATGAACAGGGAACCGGTATTTCGGGCCGGTTCCCTGCTTTTTGGGGCGAATTATTTCCTGTTCAGCCATGCCGCACGGACATTTTTATGCAGAATGTAACGCATTACATGTATCGATTTATACAGGCGGTTACGGGCAATAATCAGACTGAAAACTGCTGCAAAATATGCTGAAGCAAGTTATATGGGCGAATAATTCGCAATACTACGCATAAATTTGCCGAATATTCTTCCGTATTTCCCGGATAAAGCGCAGTCACCAAAGAAATATATCTGTTTTTCTTGGTTTCTATATTGCTATTTACAAAATTCGTCAAAATGACCCATTACCTGTCAATCTCTCTCATCGACAAATTACAATCTTTGTCATAGAATATGGCAGGGTGATGAAAAATGAACGATGAATACAAAGAACTGTACTACTTCCTGTTCAACAAAATTTCGGATATGATACAGGAACTGCAGCAGCTGCAGCAGCAGGCAGAAGAGGCGTACATAGCGGGGTTCGGCCATGAAAAACAATCCGGCATGCAGGAACAGACTGCATCGGCGGCAGATCCCGTCGGGGATTTCTATGTGCCGCCTAAGATAAATGTTTCGCATGTATACGTACCGGATGATTACGAAGGCGAACCGATCATGAGCGACGATATCGGCGGCCGGCAACAACAGGACGACGAATGCGAGCTCGGACGATGTCAGACTATGAACGGCAGTAAAACGCTTGCGTTTGAGCGGCACAAGGCAGCGGGACAGCATCATTTCGATCGGCACAAGCCAGCCGCACAACCTGAAGAGCAGGACTCTGCGAAAGTACTAAAAAACTAAATACGAATGATAATACCGAAGAATACAGGTTGCAGCTAAAGTTCTGAGGTATTTTTTTTATTCTCACAAAATCCTAAATGGCAGGATATTTGTTGTTATGCTCAAAGCCATGAATGAGATCAGACTCAAAAAAGCAGGCATAGCCTGCTTTTTCAAATCTCTTGTGGTTTATCGCATTTACTTCTGAATGACCACCGCGTAGGTAAGGGTCTCTATGGCTTTTGTCTCAAAAGGCCTCTTATACTGATAGGTAATGGTGTACTTTCCGGCCTTCAATGCGTCAAATTCCCACACCTTATCGATTCCCGCGCCGACAAGCCCTGTATCCTTGACCGGATCAAGCCCCTGTTCGCTGTAGAGTGCAATTCCCTTTTTATCGCTGATCTTGTATGTCCAGGAATAGCCGGTCGTCGCATTTTCTTTCAATGCAACGATAAATTTGGAGCCCGCCTTCACCGTGTTGCTTTCACCGGGAATGAGCGTCTGAATAACGTATTCCGATTTCTTCTGTGCCGATCCATTGGATTTCGCGCTCGCAAACCCAACTACGCTTGCTAGAACCATGATCACTGCCAACGCTAAAATCACTGTTCTTTTCATGATCTTACACCTCATATATCCTTATTTGCGTATTTTTTACTCTCTATGCTACTCAAGACGAATTGAAAACAAAAAGGTTCCGGCTTTTTTCGTAGAATGAAATGAAAACCTGCCGAAAAATTACAGATGTCTCTGTTCTTCTTTCAGCAGGTTTACGGCACTATTTCTTTGATACAAGATCAGGAATATCGCTGAACGCGGTCCGCTACGCCGTTTTCTGCGCGGGCATAATGCGCTCGAACGCGCGCTTTACCATGGGCAGCAGCGCGATGACGATGCAGATGATGGCATCCGGCCCCAGCGATATGGTGTTGTAAATGGTAGAGTAGATCCACGGGTTCATGCCCGCGGGGGCGTATTGTGCAAAGAATATCGCGCCGGATACCGTGGAGCAGATAATTCTGCCGATGCCGCCCACCAATAACCCTATCGGCAGGCTCTGCGGGAACAGCCCCGCAAGGCCTATGCAGGCGAACGCCAGCAGATAATCAAGCCCCGGCTGCGCCCAGTGCACCGCCACAGGGTCCTGCACAAACTGCAGCACGCCCAGCGCGAGGCCTGCAAGCAATCCTTTTCCCGTGCCGAACCGATTGGCGTACAGCGCCACAGGCAGCATGCTCGCCAGTGTAATGGAGCCGCCCTGCGGCATGCGGAACAGCCGGATATACGACAGCAGGAACGAAAGCGCCACGCACAGCGCGCCGTAAACCAGCGCGCGGGTTGCGTCTTTCTGCGGCATCTGCACCGGGCTTTTGCGCGCGCGCACGATGGCGGCAACGAGCGTGGCGATCATGGCTGCGGCGGCCGCAAGCGTGATCCAGGTGACGACGGGGAGCTCTGCAAGCTCCGAGAACAATGAGAATTCCATTCTTTTTCCCCTTTCTCCAGCCGCCCTCACAAGGTAAATCCCCACAAAAGAAAATGCCCGCCTATGGTAGGCGGGCAGAAAAATCTACTGTGGATTTTGCTTGCTCCGCTTCCCTACGTTAGGATTACCTAAACAGGTTCGAAGGGTCTCTCTCAGCCGCCCGGTTCCCCGGGACAGCGCCCCCAGCGGTTGGATATACAATTTTATTGCGTTTATTGTACGCGAGACAGTACTGGTTGTCAAGTATGCGTATGGGGGCTCTGCCCCCATACCCCCGCTTAGGGACGTAACGTCCCTAAGAACCCAATTTCGGGAACGCACTATAAAATAGGGCGCTCCCGCATAGGGTTTCCCAAGGGACATGTCCCTTGGGTAGGGGTTCGGGGGCAAAGCCCCCGAATAAGTCTTCGCTGACATCATGTGATGATGGCTTCGTCGTCGCTCTCATGCTTAAGATGTCTTGTCTCGGAATTACTAATCCCGCTTACCTTTCCTGCCGGTATAGTCTTTCTCTATGCCTTCCTTCCACGATGCCGGGACGGCGTTACAAGCGCGCAGGCCGGATACCGCGTCGTTCACGCCCATGAAGTTCTGCTTGAGGCCTTCCTTATCCGCGTGGAAATTTGCCGCGCGGTCCTCATCGATGCCGAATTTGCCCGCAGTCTCCACGGCGTCGATGTTCGCACCTAGGAACAGGAACTCCCATCCTTTTTGTTTTTGCTTTTCCACCAGTTCGCGCACGCGGGCATAGGAAAATTCACGGCTGGCGTTTTCCATGCCGTCGGTGGTGATAACGAACAGCACCTTTTCCGCACGGTATTCTTCCGCTGTATGCGAAAGCGCGGCGTCGATCTTCGCGATGGTGCGGCCTATGGCGTCGAGCAGCGCGGTGGCGCCGCGCACAAAGTATTCCTTCTGCGTAATGGGCGAGACGGCTTTGAGGTTGATGCGATCGTGCAGCAACTCGTATTTGTCGTCGAACAGAACGGTGGTGATAGTAGCTTCGCCCTCCATGGCCTGCTGCTTTTTGAGCACGGAATTATAGCCGCCGATGGTGTCGTCCTCCAGCCCGCCCATGGAGCCGCTTCTATCCAGTATGAATACGATTTCCGTCAGGTTTTTCTGCATTGCGGTATCCTCCTGTATTTTGATACAGAAAGGATATCATGCGGGGAAGTGCGTCTGGTCGCATGGGAAGCGACAAATGAACAAGGTATCGGCTCATTCTGAGCCGACGATTATTTTTTTATATTGGGGGAACTGCGTTCCCCCAATCCCCCCTCTTGGTGAACCTCAACGTCAACTCAGTACATCCAAGTAAAGAGGCGTCAAAATTATTTCTGAAAGAACTTATACCCAGCTTTTTTGCCCCCCCATTGGAGTGAGTTAGCCGTAGCACCGAACTTCGTATCTTCAGGGGAGTACGAGGGGGCGAAGCCCCCTCGATAGAATAAATAATCGTCGGCGCCCATAGGCGGCGATACCACTAACCCCCCAATAGCGGCTGATCGAAATAAAACAGCGCCTCGTTGATGGCGAATATATCGTACATCTCCTCGCGCAAAAAATACTCCACAATCACGTCGAGCTTCTGGCTCTTCGAAAGCGTATACCCCGCCCTCGACAGCAAATCCTTCGTCTCCTCCACGCTTAATTCGAGCGCCACGCACAGCGCCAGCGCCGTCCTCTTGCTTGGCATATACGAACTGTCGCAGCGGATTTTCGAAAACAGCCTGCGATCTATATTCGCGCGCTTGTATACCTGCGCGTCCGTCCTGCCTTTGATGTCGATCAATCGCAGCAGCGATGTGGAAAACGATTCGTCAAGCCGACCGATTAAATCGTCCAGACCTTTTGCTTTAGGGGCCTGTGTCGGTGCGAACGCCGCGGCGGGCGCGGGCATGGCAAACCGCTTGCCAAACGCCGAAGCGCTCTCTAATTCTTCCTGTCTCTCGGCGGAAAGCGCTTCCGTTTCCACCTGCAGCAGCCGCCGCGCAAGCGACGAATGCGCCTGCGCGTATTCGTCATCAATATAACTGCGCACGGATTGGAACAGCGCCTCGCTCAAAGAAAACGCTGCCTTATCAAACACGCACAGATATACCGTCATGTCGTTCTCATCGTCGGGGCTTTGCGCATCCAAGAATTCGCGGATGGTATCCGCCGCCACGCGCAACGCCTGCTCCTTTGGGTAGCCGTAGATGCCCGACGAGATCAGCGGAAACGCAATAGAATTACAGCCGTTTTCCTTGGCCAACAGCAGGGAATTTCTGTAGCAGCTTTTGAGCTGCTCTTCCTCGCCTTCTCCGCCGCCGCGCCACACCGGCCCCGCTGTATGGACGATGTATTTGGCTTTGAGCCCAAACCCCGGCGTTATGACAGCCTGCCCCGTCTGTATGCGGCCGATCGCATTGCACGCCCGTTGCAGCTCGCTTTCGCCCGCCGCTTTGAATATGGCGCCGCAGACCCCGCCGCCCTGCTGCAGCGCGGTGTTCGCCGCGTTGACGATAGCGTCCGTGTGCATGGTCGTGATATCGCTGCGTACGATTTCAAACGGCATGGGCTTAGCCCTCCCTGTCATCGGTTTAAGCAGATTATACCATACAAAGTTTGCTATGGGGGCGTCGCCCCCACACCCCTACCAAAGGGCCGTCACGGCCCTTTGGAAACCCATATAGCAAACGTCCTGTACAGGACGTTTGTGGGGAGATTATTAAGGGCGCATGGTTTTGCGCGGTCGATAAATATTTTATGTTTATCGTTAAATTGTTGTTGACAATGATAAAACAGCGCAGTATACTGACAGCAGAAAGTGAAGGGGAGAAAAAAGAAAATGAATAAGCTGGATACGGCAAAGCCGACCAAAACGACTATTGAAAAAATCAAATCCATCAGCAAAGCGCTCGCGGTATTATCCAAGATCGCGCGCATCTTCTGCTTCGTGGGCATCGGCGTACTAACCAGCGGCATCATATTCTTGATGCTGTTCGGAAATATGGATCTGATCGTGCTCAACGGCAGCGTGACTGTGCACAGCCCGTTTGAAATGCTGGCGCTTCAGGGGATGGATACTTGGAAAATCGTGTTCATGGCCAGTGCGGGCATCACGTCCTTCATACTGCTGGCCATATTGTTCCGCCACGCACGCGATCTGTTCCGGGATATCAGCGTAGACGGTTCGCCCTTTGAAATGAAGCAGGTCAAGCGCATCCGCAAAATCGCGGTGTTCTACCTCATCATATCCATTATGAATTTCGAAGGCATCACGCCCGATTTTTCCTTAAACTTCGCGGGTGTGCTGGGCGCGCTGATGTTCTACTGCATATCGCTCATATTTGAATACGGCTGTGAGCTGCAAAGAGAATCCGATGAAACGTTATAAGGAGGCGGCGTTATGCCAATTATACTGAGGCTGGACAGAGTCATGGCCGACCGGAAAATGAGCTTGAACGAGCTGAGCGATCATGTGGGCGTGAGCAATGTAAATCTTTCCAAGATGAAAACAGGCAAGATCAGCGCCATACGGTTTTCGACGCTGGAAGCCATCTGCGATGTGCTCAATTGCCAGCCGGGGGATATACTCGAATACGAGCGTGAGAAGTAAATACGTTACAGCGGGGCGATAAGTCGCCCCGTTTTATGTTTGTTAATTCTTTAGGTATCGCCGCCTGCGGCGGCGACGGAATACTTTTTTATTATAAAGTGGGAGGGCTGCGGCCCCCCACGCCCCCTGGGGTAAGTTGATTTGGATTCAATGCAACATTGATTTGAACTCAGCATGCCATGGACTGTCTCTAGGGGGCGCGGGGGGCCGCAGCCCTCCCGCCCCAAAAAAATAGCCGTCGCCGCCCCAAGGCGGCGATACCTTGACTTTGAAGCATAAAAAATCGCCCGGAGGGAAATATCCTTCCGGGCGATCGTCGCAATAACTTTTTAGCCTTTGGGTCCCGCATTCACGATATGCGCGGGCATATCCTTATACTTCTGGAAGTTCTTCTCGAAGCGGCCGGCGAGATCTTTCGCCTTCGCATCGTAAGCGGCCTTATCCTTCCACGCCTCGCGGGGGTTGAGCACCTCGGCGGGAACGCCGGGGCAGGCGGTCGGAACCAGCACGTTGAAGTTCGGGTCAAGCTTGAACTCGCTCTTCTCAAGATCGCCGTTGAGCGCGGCGGTGATGATGGCGCGCGTGAACTTGATGCTCATGCGGGGCACTTCGCCAGCCGGGCCGCCGGACCAGCCGGTGTTCACGAGGTAAACATTGGCATGGTACTTGTTGATGTACTTACCGAGCAGTTCCGCGTATACGGAAGCACGCAGCGGCAGGAAGGGCGCGCCGAAGCAGGTGGAGAATGTCGCCTGGGGCTCTTTCACGCCGCGCTCCGTACCGGCCAAACGTGCGGTGTAGCCGGAAACGAAGTGGTACATGGCCTGGTCGTTGCCCAGCTTGGAAACAGGAGGCAATACGCCGAACGCGTCCGCCGTGAGGAATACGACCGCCTTGGGCTGGCCGCCTACGCCGGGGATGACGCAGTTAGGGATATATTCCACGGGGTAACCCACGCGGGTATTTTCGGTGATGCTTTCATCGTTGAAGTCGAACTTGCGGGTTTCGGGGTCCATGACCACGTTCTCAACCAGCGCGCCGAACTTGATGGCGTCCCAGATCTGGGGCTCGTTTTCCTTGGAGAGGTTGATGCACTTCGCATAGCAGCCGCCTTCGAAGTTGAACACGCCATCGTCGCACCAGCCGTGCTCGTCGTCGCCGATGAGCTTGCGGTTCGGGTCGGCGGAAAGTGTGGTTTTGCCCGTGCCGGAAAGGCCGAAGAACAGGGCGCTGTCGCCGTCGTGGCCGATGTTGGCGGAGCAGTGCATGGGGAATACGCCCTGCTTGGGCATCAGATAGTTCATGATGGAGAACACGGACTTCTTGATTTCTCCGGAGTACGCGGTACCGGCGATGAGCACCATCTTCTTCTCGTAATGCACGAGAATGGCGGCCTCGGAATGCGTACCGTCGAGCGCAGGGACGCACTTGAAGCCGGGTGCAGCGATGATGGTGTATTCCGGCGCGAAGCTCTTGAGCTGTTCTTCGGTGGGCCTGAGCAGCAGCTGGTGGATGAACATGTTCTGGGTGGCCAGCTCGTTCACCACGCGGATGCTGGTGGTATAATGCGGGTTTGCGCCGGCAAAGCCGTCGAAAATGAATATCTCGCGGCCCTGCAGGTAAGCCATCATCTTGCCGTAAATGGCGTTGAATTTTTCCTCGGAAATGGGGACGTTTACCTTGCCCCAGTCGATATC
Organism: uncultured Oscillospiraceae bacterium; assembly: GCA_964440115.1. Lineage (GTDB taxonomy): Bacteria > Bacillota > Clostridia > Christensenellales > CAG-138 > JAEWWD01. Next base: position 46,214 of record CAYTPV010000011.1, read on the forward strand.
GTCATGAATGGACGGAACGTCCACTATGAATTTATCCTCAGGGGAACGGCCGGTGTACTTGCCGGTATAGATAACCAGCGCGCCGGTCTCGGAAAGCGTACCCTCGCCGCGGGCGATGGCCTTTTCGGTGAGCACAGCGGGAGTAAGATTGCGGTAAACCGCTTTGGGGGCGATGATGCCAAGAGACTCGATGTAATCCTTCATAAATTTAATGTCCTCTCTTTCCTGATAGTGAATATATTGTCTGCCCTGATATAAATGTGAGTTATATAAAAGGACAGCATCATTGCTGTCGTTACGGGCTTCGACGGATTTTGCATCCGTTTAGCCGATTCTCACCCATCATAAGACATTGTATCCGAAACACCTGCAAAGTACAATAGGGGAAAGTGAATTTTTGCAGGAATTTCATTTCAATTATGCAAATCATACGCTTGTGCTATGCATATGTCAACGCCTATCTATCAATCATGCAGGATTGACCTTGCCATCCGCGACGACTCACGTATGCAAACAGGGGGTTTGATGTTATACTGGTAGTTGGAGGGGATGCGTATGCGTAAGCTTCTGGTATTAGGTACAGGGGGAACCATCGCCAGCATGCCGTCAAAGGACGGGCTATTGCCCGGTCTCAAAGCTGCGGAGCTGTTGCCGTTCGCACAGGCGGACGGCGCGGATATCGTCTGCCGCGACCTGTTCGCTCTCGATAGCTCCAATATTCAGCCGGAAGAATGGCGCATCATGGCCGATGAGGCCGCCGCGGCGCAGAAGGAATACGCGGGCGTGGTCATCACCCACGGCACCGATACCATGGCCTACAGCGCGAGCATGCTTTCCTTTATGCTGCAGGGCATCGATATCCCCGTGGTATTCACCGGCTCGCAGTACCCCATCGTGTATCCGAATTCCGACGGACGTACTAATTTGCGCGATTCCATAGTCGCCGCAAGAAGTTTGCCCGGCGGCGTATATGTGTGCTTCGGCGGGGCGATTATGCTCGGCTGCCGCGCCGTCAAAGTGCGCACCACCTCCGTCAACGCATTCGAAAGCATCAATTATCCTTACATAGGCTCCATCGCCAACGGCCGGTATGTGCATCTGCAGGACCCGCCACGTCTTACTGATCAATTTTCGTTCATCGACCGCATCGATCCCAATGTCGCGCTCATCAAGCTCGTGCCCGGCGCTACGCCGGCGCTGTTTGCGGCACTTCCCGCCTGCGGCTACAAAGGGCTCGTTGTGGAGGCGTTCGGCATGGGCGGCGTGCACAGCATCCGCCGCGACCATACGGAAGCCATCATCCGCTTGCTGCACGCAGGCATGCCCGTGGTGCTATCCTCACAATGCCTGTATGAACACAGCTCCGCAGCCGTATATGAAGTCAGCCGTCCTCTCGCTAACGCGGGCATACTCAGCGCGCAGGATATGACGACGGAGGCCGCCGTAACAAAGCTTATGTGGGCGCTAGGCCAAACCCAAAGCATAGACGGCGTGCGCGAAATCATGGCAAAAAACCTGTGCGGGGAAATCGCACAAATAAAATAATGCGTTCTTGCAGGACGTAAAATTTCGGTACCCGGCAGCAAATTGCTTTGTTATTTTTAATGCATAAATATTAAAAAATTAACAAAGGTATCGTATAAGCATGTCTTGCACTTCACGGCCTGAATTCTCTTTTTTTGGCACTTTCTATAACAAATCGTAATATATGCACCCCGTGACACGGCGTTGCGCCGCGTGTATAGTAATACATAGAAAAAGACTCCGTTTCCCTCCACAGGCATGGAAAACGAAGCCTTTCTGTAGGTAAATTCAATTTATGCCGGCCTGCCCGGCGATTATTCCCAGTCGATCCCGCCTATTTCATCCAGATATTCCTCGTTGTAATCCAGATAATCTTCCGTCAGCCTCATCATGTACATGCGGTAATCAGGGAAAGCGGCAGCCATGCCCGCAAACAGTTCCTGCTGCGCGGCTTCATCATCGTAGGGCTCGCCGTCTTCCACTCCCGTTTTCTTCATAAACGCCTCATCGAGCGCAATGAGCTTATCGAGCATGGTTTCGAGCATGCCTTCGGGCAGAAAGCCGTAATCCCCCTGATCGATCAAATGCCTGAGCAAATATGCGCGCGCGTCTTCCATAACACGTACCTCCTGAACTTTTATTAGGGCTAGTATACATCAGCACGGGCGTGCGTAACAGATTTTTTTCTCCGCTGTTTTGCCCTTGGAGAGCAGCGTTGTTTAAATGTGCGCCGATATCCGCTATAACAATAAATAATGACACGATATTTTTTTAACAATGGGTAATGAACATACTTGTTTTTATCGATATTGGAGGAGTATACTATCTGCATCACATCGGAAGGGGGGAGTATGGCATGTTTGGGTTTTTGATAGGCGCTGCCTGCGGCATACTACAACTGTATCTGCTCGCCAAAGTCGTGGGTGCTGTACAAGCTGGAAAATCCGGTCTCATGCTGCTGCTGCTTTTCCTTAAGCTGGTGGTGCTTGGCTGCGCGTTCGCGCCCGTGATATTGTTCCTGCGCAGCGAGCTGCTGTGGTGTGCAATCGGAATTACCGTCGCGCTTGTGTGCGGTGGCGGAATCATATTCTACAAGCGCACGAATTCGAAAGGAGATAAGAATTCCTGATGCCGACCTTTACTGTAGGAAGGATAGCCGCAATGGCGGTCTGTCTCGTCGGAGGCATTGCGGCGCTGCTTGCGCGCAGAAAAATTGCCCTGCCGGAACAAGATGATCCTGGGTTTAAAAAGGCAAAGAAAAGCCGCAGCAAGCTTATGTGGCTTGCATGCGCGCTGTTCTGGGTGCTTTCGGGCCTTTTGCTCGGCCCGTTTGCCGGGGAAAGCGAAGGCCTGCACGTCACCATCATGGCGCCGCGCATGAATTTCCTGGGTATGGATATCAGCACCTCTGTGTTCTATTCGTGGATCGTCATCGCCGTGCTGCTTGTGATCGCAGTCATCATACGCCTGTTTGTCATCCCGAAATTCAAGGAGCATCCGCGCGGCCTGCAGGCGCTGCTGGAGATTATGGTTTCCTCCGCTTCGGATTATACGAAAAGCACGCTTCACCACGCCAGCGAAGGCCTTTCCGCCTATATCTTCTCCCTCGCCCTGCTCATGGTCGGGGCCGCCATGGTAGAGCTGTTTGGCCAGCGTCCGCCAACGGCGGATCTTGCCATGACATTTTCCATGGCACTGTGCACATTCTTTATCATCAACCTGTTCAGCATACGCAAGAAGGGCGTTGCGGGCCGGCTCAAGGGCCTGGCGGAACCTACACCCTTACTGTTCCCCATACGCGTCATCGTGGATTGCGCAATCCCCATTTCGATGGCCTGCCGTCTTTTCGGCAACATGCTCGGCGGCCTTATCATTATGCATCTTGTATATATGGCGCTTGGCGCGTTCAGTATCGGCGTACCCGCCGTGATGGGCCTGTACTTCAACATGTTCCACCCGCTCATACAAGCGTTCATATTCGTTACTCTAACGCTTTCCTTCACGGCGGAGGCTATGGAATAAGCAAAATCCCTTACACTACGCTGACGCTTATAAGGCCGAGGCGATGGAATAAACCACGACATACCTTTTACACAAAGATCAGATTGGGAGGACTTATACAATGGAAACTGGCTTGATAGCGATTGGCGCGGCCCTTGCAGTATTTACGGGTGTTGGCGCAGGCATAGGCATGGCCCTCGCAACCGGCAAGGCGGTGGAAGCCGTCGCCAGGCAGCCTGAGGCTTCCGGCAAAATCAACTCTCTGCTGCTGCTGGGCCTTGCGCTTACGGAATCTACCGCTATTTACGGCTTTGTTACAGCGCTCATGATCATATTCACCATGAAAGCCTGAGCAGGAGGTTCCTATGGAATTCAAGCTCATTGATTTTATACAGCACATAGCAAACATACTTGTGCTGTTCCTGCTGCTAAGAGCCCTGCTCTTCAAGCCGGTGCGCAAATTCATGCAGCAGCGGGAAGAGAAGTTCGCGCGCGAGCGTGAAGCCATCAAGTCCGACAAGGACGAGGCGCTTGCTCTCAAGCAGCAGTATGAAGCGCAGCTGACCAGTGCGCAGCAGAAGGCGGAAGAGCTCTCGCAGGAACGTCTGCACCGCGCTGAGGAAGAAGCGCAGCTCGTTATGGACCAGGCGAAGAAGGATGCCCAGGCGGCGCTTGAAAAAGCGCACGCGCAGGCAATTGACGAACGCAACGAGATCATGCTCGACCTCAAGGATGAAACGGCGGCGCTCGCTGTGGATCTCGCGGGGAAAATACTCGCGCGGGAAGTATCCGAAAAGGACAACGCACGCATCATCGAAGAGTACTTCCAGAAGGTGGTCTAAGCTATGGCGCTCAAGGGTGATCTGTATATCGCCGGGCCGTTTTCCGACGCGCAGATACAGGATATTGGCGCGCGGCTTACAAACCTGACCGGGCAGGAAGTCTCGCTCAATGTGAAGCGGGACGATAAGCTCATCGGCGGCTTCAAAGCCATGGTGGACGGCAAGGTATACGACTCGAGCGTATTGGCGCGCATGAAGGATATCGAGCGCCATCTGTTCGAAAGAGAGTAGAGTGTATGGATAATACCGCAAGACAAATAGGCGCGGCGCTGAGGCAGCGGCTAGAAAGCTACAACAGCGCGCCCGTCGTTTATGAATACGGTACGGTAGCGTCCGCAGGCGACGGCGTGGTGAAAATCGACGGATTAAGCCGCAGCCGTTACGGCGAGCTCATCGCGTTCGGCAACGATATATTCGGCATGGCCATGGATCTTGACAGCAACGGCGTGGGCGTGGTTCTTCTAAACGGCGCTAACGACGTGCGCACGGGCGAAATCGCGCGCGGCACCGGACGTATCGTGGAAGTGCCCGTAGGCCCCGAAATGCTGGGCCGTGTGGTCGACCCGCTGGGCATGCCGCTGGACGGCAGGCCGTTGAACCTCAATAAATACCGCCCCGTTGAATCCCCCGCGCCGAGCATCATCGACCGACAGGGCGTCAACGAACCGCTTTCCACGGGGCTTCTGGCCATCGACAGCATGATCCCCATTGGCCGCGGCCAGCGCGAGCTCATCATCGGCGACCGTCAGACGGGCAAAACGACAATCGCGCTCGATACCATATTGAATCAGCGCGGCAAAGGCGTTATCTGCGTCTACGTCGCCATCGGCCAGAAGGTTTCCTCCGTTGCGCAGCTACACGAAACATTGAGGCAGGCGGGCGCAATGGAATATACCTGCATTGTATCCGCCACCGCCAGCGACGGCGCGGCCATGCAATACATCGCGCCCTACGCCGGATGCTCCATAGCGGAGCATTTCATGCTCGAAGGCAAGGATACGCTCATCATTTACGACGATTTATCAAAGCACGCGGTCGCGTATCGCGCCATGTCGCTGCTTTTGAGGCGTCCACCGGGACGTGAAGCCTACCCCGGCGACGTATTCTATCTGCACAGCCGTTTGTTGGAGCGCGCGGCGCACCTCAAAGCGGAGCTGGGCGGCGGTTCCATGACGGCGCTGCCCATCGTGGAGACAATGGCGAACGATATTTCCGCCTACATCCCCACCAACGTGATTTCCATTACGGACGGTCAGATTTACCTCGAATCGGAGCTGTTCCATTCCGGCGTGCGTCCTGCCGTCAACGTGGGTCTTTCCGTTTCGCGCGTAGGCCGCGCGGCGCAGAAAAAGGCCATGCGTAAGGTATCCGGCAAGCTGAGGCTGACGCTTGCGCAATACCGCGAGCTGCTGGTATTTGCGCAGTTCGGCGCGGATATCGACCCTTCCACCAAAAAGCTGCTGGACGACGGCGACCGCCTGAGCGAAACGCTCAAGCAGAATCAGCATCACCCGCTTTCCCTGAGCGAGCAGGTGTTCCTGCTGCTGTGCGTAACGGGCGATTCTTTGAAGACCGTCCCCATCGATAAAGTACGCGCCTTCAACGAAGGCCTGCTGGCCTACGGCCACAAAGAGGCACAGGCCGCGCTCGACGAAATCGAACGCACGGGCGATCTTTCGGACGATACGGCGAACGCGCTGCGCGCGTGCATCAAAGCGTACGCGCAGATGAAGGCGGTGTAAGCATGCCCAGCATGAGCGATATCCGCTTCCACATCAAAAGCGTGAAGCAGACGCGGCAGATCACCAACGCCATGCACCTCGTATCCGCCGCGCGCGTGCGCAAGGCGATGCGCGGCATTGAGCAGAATCGCGCGTACTTCACCCGCGCTTTCGCTGCCATGAAGGATATCCGCTCGCACCCGAACGGCTGCTGCCACCCGTACATCACGCACCGCGAAGGCGCGGGCAGGGCCGCGTACATCGTCATCGCCGGCGAAAAAGGATTATCGGGAAGCTACAACAACGACGTGCTGGCCGTGGCGGACGCGGGGCTTAAAGCGCACGACATCACGCACATTTTCGCGGTGGGCATGATGGCTGCGGCGCATCTTAGAAAGTTTAAAGCGCCGCTCGACGAGAATTTTGTACACATTGCCGAAAAGCCGTCCATCAACACGGTGCGCAGGCTCACCGGCATCATCATGGATCTTTACGACTCCAAAGAGATCGATGAGGTGCATGTCGTGTACACCCGGTTCGTCAATTCGCTCACGCATGAGCCCATCGACGTCAAGCTGCTGCCCATCGAGCTGTGCGATTTTTGCGGGCCCGATGAAATACAGCACGAAGAGCGCGGCGAAATGCTTTACGAGCCGTCGCCGGACGAAGTGTTCCACGCGCTGGTGCCGCAGTATATCATAGGCTACCTGTACGGCGCGCTGGTGCATTCCTACGCAAGCGAGAACTACGCCTGCATGACGGCCATGGAAAACGCCACGCGCAGCGCCGATGAAATGATTGAAAAGCTGACCCAGCAATACCATTCGGTGCGCCAGCTTTCCATCACCAACGAGCTTTCCGAAATCGTCAGCGCCGCAAATGCGCTGGGGCAGGGGCAATAGATCCCCGCAGGCACTTTTGTGTGCCGCCGCCTCGCGCTTCATACGATATTCGTTTATCCCCCTTACCCTAGACCCGGAGAAAGGCGGAGCCCATGACACAAACTCTTAACCGCGGAACCATCGTGAAGATATCCGGCCCCGTGCTCGACGTCAAATTCGAGGAGGGCCGCGAACCGCAGATACACGCGCTGCTGGTGACAGAAGGCGATCCCGCCGTCCACATGGAGGTGGCCCGCCACCAGTCCGCAGGCATTGTGCGCGCCGTCGCGCTCGAAGCTACGGAAGGCCTGCATTGCGGCATTGAAGTCACCGATACCGGCGACGGCATCACCGTGCCCGTAGGCCCCGGCGTATTAGGCCGCGTCGTGGACGTGCTGGGCCGGCCCATCGACGGCAAAGGCCCCATCGACGCGCCGCGCCGCCCCATCCACCAGAGCGCGCCCGCACTCGTCGTGCAGCGCCCTTCCACCACACTTTTTGAAACGGGCATCAAGGTCATCGACCTTCTCGCCCCCTATCCCGTCGGCGGCAAAATCGGCCTGTTCGGCGGCGCGGGCGTGGGCAAGACCATACTCATCATGGAACTCATTCACAACATCGTGACCAACCGCGGCGGTTACTCCGTATTCACCGGCGTTGGCGAGCGCAGCCGCGAGGGCGCGGAGCTCATCAACGAAATGAGCGAGACGGGCGTTATCGCGCGTACGGCCTTAGCCTTCGGGCAGATGAACGAGCCGCCGGGATCGCGTATGCGCGTGGCGCTCGCGGGCCTCACCATGGCCGAGTATCTGCGCGACGAAATGCGGCAGGACGTGCTGCTGTTCATCGACAACATATTCCGCTACGTACAGGCAGGCAACGAGGTTTCCGCCATGCTCGGGCGCATGCCCTCCGCCGTCGGCTACCAGCCCACGCTGGCCACCGAGCTTGGCGAGCTGCAGGAGCGCATCGCGAGCACCAGCAAGGGTTCCATCACGTCGGTGCAGGCCATTTACGTGCCTGCGGACGATTTGACTGACCCGGCCCCCGCTTCGATATTCGCGCATTTGGACGCAACGACGGTGCTTTCGCGCGCCATCGCCGAAATCGGCATTTATCCGGCGGTCGATCCGCTCGACTCGACGTCGCGTATACTCGAGCCTTCGATAGTAGGCGAACGGCATTATTCCGTGGCGCGCAGGGTGCAGGAAAGCCTGCAGCGCTACCACGAACTGAAGGATATCATCGCCATACTGGGTATGGATGAGCTTTCCGAAGAGGACAGGCTGACCGTCTATCGCGCGCGCAAGCTGCAGAACTTCCTTTCGCAGCCGCTGCATGTGGCAGAGGTGTTCACCGGCGCGCCGGGCCGCTATGTCACGCTCGAGCAGACGGTGACGGATTTCGAGGCCGTCGTCAACGGCGAGGCGGACGATCTGCCCGAAGCCGCGTTCATGCTGGTCGGCACGCTTGAAGAAGTCCGCGAAAAAGCCAAGGAGATGCAGAATGCCTAAGCTTTTCCCCTTATCCGTGCTCACGCCGGAACGCACGTTTTTTAACGGCGAAGCCGTATCCATCACCGTCGAAACCATCGACGGGCAGATCGGCGTGCTTGCGGATCATGTGCCCATGGTGACGGCGCTGACATCGGGAACGCTCGTCATCCGGCAGGAGAATCAGACTCTCGTGGCCTTCCATTCAGAGGGTTTCATGGAAGTCACGGCGAAAGGCACGGAAATTTTCTGCCAAACCTGCGAATGGCCGGATGAGATCGACATCAACCGCGCGGCCGAAGCGCAGCGCAGGGCGGAAGAACGCCTTTCCCACGCCAGCGATCCTTCCACAATGGCGCACAGCACCACGGCGCTCAAACGGGCCATCAAGCGCATTAAGGTGAAATCAAGTATCAACAATTAAACTTTCCATTATCACAGAGCGTGACCGAAAGGCCGCGCTTTTGTTTGTCTACAAAGTTTTTTTCGGGGGCTTCGCCCCCAAGCCCCTACCCAAGGGACACGTCCCTTGGGAATCCCTCTATCGTCGCCGACCGCGACGGCCCGCAGGCCTAGTGACTGCGACGGCCCACAGGCCTAGTACCCAAAGCGTCTCCCGTGAAGGGTGAGGCGTATCCCATAGCGTGCGAAGGTGGCGATACCTTGAGAAATAAAAACTATGTGGACTACATTTTTACACGCCAGCGCGACCCGAAAGAGCCGCTTTTTTTTGCTTCGTAAATGACGGCCAACCAATGCGGTATTTTTATTAACCCGCTGAATTTTTATGCGTTTCTCACGAAATATAAAGAGTTGCCCCAAGGAGCATCCAACCGGATATGCGATCTATTCAATGATGAAGGAAATTGTCTATGTCTTCCACTACGGCAGCGGTGAAATCAGCGCTTCAAAACATATCCGAGCAGAACTTAAAAATTCAGAGCATGGTGGACAGCAGCGAGCTCAAAGCTGTGATCACGGAACTGGAAACGACGATATAAAACCGGACAAAAACACAAAAGCGCGGCTTAGGGCCGCGCCTCTTCTTATTATTCATCAGGCTGACATTTAGGCAATCCATATCTCAAAATCCTGCATTAGAATGGCGTGAAGCTTTCCAGCTGGCGGATGCCGGATACGATGATATCTTCTGCAAGCTGCATATAGCCATCCATTATCGCATCATACTGCGCGATGCTCTGCCTGTATTCTCCGCTGAGAATTTGTGCTGCCTCGTTCATGATCATTTCGAGGATATACCTTAAATTCGTCTGCAGATATGCCTGGTCCAGAAAACGATTCAGCCTGGAAAGGTTGACGCTTGCGGCATCAGCCAAGGCATACATCTGCGTGGCTGTTTGATGGACTTTTTGCTCGTCCCCCGTCTTGTATGCCTCAATGTAGGCCAAAATCAGGGTATTGAGTTCATTGATCTGCTTTTCCGTCTGCGTCGCCGTATCTGAGCCATAAAACTGCCGCGCAATCTTGGCAAAATCCGCGGCATTGCGCGCAAGACGCTGCTCAATGGCCTCGATATCGTTGCCTTCGCCCGCCGACAGCAGCATGAGCTCGCGTGTCCACATGGCGTGATCCGCAAACAGCCGCCGGAGCGTAAACGCCAACTCTGCCTGATTGAGCAGCAGTGTTCGTGTGATCTGTGTCGAGGGCTGCATGGACAATCCCTCCCATCTATTCCGCTCCTACTATGTATGCGCAAAAACGTCGTTGCTTGACTCCTCGTTCCTATACCGAACAAACAAAACGGCTCCGCCTTTGTCAGCGAAGCCGAAGAATTTCAATTAAGGCGTACTTTTAAACCAGATCCAACCTTCCTTTTTTGCTGTTATTAGATCTTCTGGAGGGTATACATTATGCTCAATAAAATCCTTTCCCGCAATCAAGCAAATAACGCTATCAAGTGCATCACAACTCGAAATCAATAGCTCTGAAGATAACTCGAGACCAAAAAGATGTCTCATTACTCCTACTATTCGAACGCGTTCCTGTTGTTCAGATTTATAGCCCTCTGTAGAAATGCCATGTGCAATCAACGTAGCTGCCGGGTACACTTCAATTGCCGATATCCTATCATTACTCTTCGGGTTCCATGATAACCCAATATCCATGGATAAAATCGTTCTCATTTCCTGCAGGATACCTAATGCAGCATGTGCCGTTCTGGCAATACGATCTGCTCCAATATCAAGGGGTTGCTTTTTCAGTTTGGCATGAACAAATTCATCAGTGCTTCTGCGAAATAAAGAATTCGCTCCAACCGGCAATATGTCTCCCGCCTTGTGAATACTGAGACTTGCAGACATAGATTGCGGCCATCCCAGTGGTGCGTCTATTGCCAATAAAAGCGGATAATCTTGTTTCCACAAATCTATTATACAGGAGGCGACAGATTTTCCTTTGACCCCTACCTGTACATCTAAAAGGTTTAAACGGGCATTTTGGTATAGCCCGGATGCAATGCCCGTCTTACGTGGATTGACCGCGCAATCAATTCCTATAATCTGGCGTGCACTATTCATAAGACCTCTCTTGGTTTGCGACATTTGTATGAGGCAGACTACACCTGTCGATAGCAACTATAAACTGCCAAGCCCAGGGGGAGCGGGGAGCCGCAGCCCTCCCGTTTTATAATAAAAAAATAATCCGTCGCCGCCTTGGCGGCGATACCTTATATCCTTCTCACCTGCGCCCCAAAAGGCAGCAGCGCAAGCTGCGCAAACTTAAAGCACTGCAGCCCAAACGGAATGCCTATGATTGTCACGCAGAACACCAGCCCGATGACCGCCGCCGTAATGGCCAGCTCCGCCCCGCTGAACACGATCCACAGTATATTGAGCAATATCGAGCCCGCGCCGGCGCCGAATATGATCTCCTTCCCAAACGGAAAGAACGCCAATTTGGCAAACTTGAAGCACTGTATGCCCCATGGAATGCCAAGAATGGTCACGCACCAGAAAATCCCCGCAAGCGTCCAGCATACGCCCAGTATCAGCCCGCCCAGCAGGAACCACAAAATATTTCCGATGAAGCGCATAAAATTCTCCTCTATATCGGGATACCCCCAACTATTCGACCAAATTCTACTGTATTTCCATTCAACTGGCAAGTAAACCCACAGTGAACATTTTATGACGTTTAAATTTTTTTGTTTAATTCCTTCTCTTTTGATGTAATAATAGATGAAATATTGTTTTTCCTTTTTGAGGCAAATTACAGAATTGAAAAATACGGATGGAGGTTTTTTCGTATGACGTATTGCGCACAGAAATTCTTCCGCTGCAAGCATTGCGGCAATCTCGTAGGCATGATCCATGATTCCGGCGCCCGCATCGTATGCTGCGGAGAAGAAATGCAGGAACTCGTAGCCAACAGCACCGACGCCGCCACCGAAAAGCATGTTCCCGTAGTCACCGTGGATGGCGACAACGTGCATGTCGTCATCGGTTCCGTAGAGCATCCCATGACCGACGCCCATTATATCCAGTGGATATATCTCAAGACGGAAAAGGGCGGCCAGCGCAGGTGCCTGACCCCGAGCGACAAGCCCGCAGCCAGCTTCAAGGTAGTGGACGACAAGCCCGTAGCGGTATACGAATACTGCAACCTCCACGGTCTGTGGGTAAAAGAACTTTAATAAACAGTAAAAGCGGCGCAAGCCGCTTTTTTTATGTCAATAATGCGGCAGACGCCGCATTATTGAGTTTCTCACGACCGCCTAGGAACACTACGGTGTTCCCCGGGCGGCGGTCGTGCAAGGTGTCAAAACTGACGCACATGTCGTCAGTTTTGACTTATTCAAGTTTAGCCTTTGAGAATTAAGGTAAGCCATTTAGATAGTTTCCTAGACAAATCATTACATTGGTTTCAGATTTTGATTCAACCGTTCAATCATCCACAAGAGACGTTTATTGCGTCCCGCATCCGTCTTTGCGTCAACATATGCCCGTGTATACGCCTTTTTTACCGATGAAGACATTGCGAGAAAATTCGTGTAAGCCGGTTCATATTCTTTCAATAAATCCGATACAGCCTCTATTTGTTCGTCGGCAATTGCCGGAGGTTTCGGCGTGTCCCATTGGCCGTTATTTTTAGCTTCCTTTATTTTTGCTCTGCCGTAATCGGTCATTGTTCCTTGCTTTTCAAGCGTTTGGGCTAACGCCTTGTTCTTTTCCGACCATTTGCTGTTTTTCCCTCGCATAGAAAAATATTTTACGTAGCGCTGATCATCAAGGCTTTGCATTTGCCCATCGATCCAGCCAAAACAAAGCGCTTCTTCAAGCGCCTCGCTTGCCTTTATTGTTTTGGGGCCGCCTGCCTTGCCGAATAGAACACAAATACCGCCGCTTGAAATGCAATTCTCTTTCAACCAGTTTCGAAATTCATCCCGAAAAGAGAATTGTAAATACTCCATCAGATAATCACCGCCAATATGTTAAATAAGCCCATAAGCTTTATTCGCGAGCGGGCGGTTGGTTGTGCGGCAGGATGCCGCACAGCATTCCCTGAAGATGTCTTAAGCTTATTTTGAAGGGTCAATTAAAACAGTATTAAAGATTTTTATTATAGTGGCATAACCAATAATTCTTGAGCCTTCTTGGATGTTAATTCGTTTACCAATCCACAAACAAGATGGATGATATTCTGGTGTTATGAACTCTATCGTACCCTTTATCTTTCCAATTAAGGGCGCTTTATCAGAATCGTAATATTGGTGAACTCCTGTTGTTAAATAATCATCTCTTACTAAATGCGCTGGTCTATATCCATTAGTTGAAGGATAGCTTCTAACTCCGATAAATTCAAATTCAACTTCAACATCAGGAATATTTCTCATGTAACCTCCTAAAGCTTCATACGCGAGCGGCGGCATGTACGGCGCGAGCGAAAAGCCTTGCCGCGCCAAGGCTTACCTTGCAGGAACCGCCGGCCGCACATAATGTGCAGGCGGTTCCTGAGAAACTCAAAAAAGTGCCTGTGGCACTTTTTTGAAAGCTATATGCCCAATTGTTTGAGCACCTGCGATGCCTGCGCGCCCTGCGTGCGCATATTGAACGCTTTATGCCGCAGCGTTTCAAAAAAGCGGGAAAAACTTCCATACATGCCCGCGTGCTCAAAAAAGAATGTCGCCTGCGGTTCCTGCGCCTTGCGGATATATACGCCGCCGCCCTGCCTGATCCCGACCGTTAACCCCGAATACGGACGCTCGGACAGCGCGTACACGTTATAGCGCAGATTCTGGCGCATCAGGTGCAGCGTGGCGTTAAAGTGCTCCGCATATTCTTCGGGCGTATAGAATACGGTCGGGCTTCCGAAAAGGCCGGTCAGCGGCACCCGCACCAATCCTTCTTTGAGCTGTGTGTGCGTGGGAATGAAAATATAATCGGTGATGTTATACAGCGCCAGCTTTCTTCGCATGCGCTGCACGCTCAGCGCATGGTAATCCATCAGCTTCCTGGATTGTGCATTATCCAAACCCGCGCGGCTGAGTATGCGTTTGAGCAGCGTAGGCGGCATGGTGTAGAGAGAAAGCGAATTGAGCAGAACCTCCAAATCGCCCGTCGAGCGCTCGAATTGCGCAAGCTGCCTTACATATTCATCCATATTGCGGGGGATGGAAATATCCGCAAGATGCGCGCATTCCAGCAGCAGCGCGGCAAACTGAGAACGCGCGTTGGATACAAGCGCCGGATCTTCCGTATATACATGATGCGCAATGGGCATTGCCGCGGTAACATTGGAAGAACGGACGGCTGCGGCGCGGCCCGCGATCAACATAAAAAACTGGAACCGTGCGTCGCGCGGCCGTTTGCAGAAATACGTTTTAACATTCCCCGATAAGAACAACGGAAGAAACGCCTCCAACATGCCAAGCAGATCCATCGACTTGCGATTGACGTCGTGTATGAGTCGAATGCAGACGCCGCGGTTGACCAGACACATCAGATCGGCAGTGATTGCAGCAGCGTACTCCGGATCGCCTAACAGAAGATCAGCAGGATGATCGGAGTAAAACGCCAGATCCTTTACGGATGTATCTTTGAGTGCCGCCTCCAGCAGTTTCTTCACAGCGCAGCGGATACCGCTGATTCCGGCATAATAGGCGACGGCCTGTGAATAATGACCTTCCAGATGTACAAACGCGCGTGACTCGATATTTCTGTGCATGTCGGTGTGTTCATCCAGCCTCGAGAGCATATTCTCAACGAGCAGGGGTTCGTTTTCCTCTACGCGCGGCAGCAGCGCCTCTCGCAGCGCCACATAGACGACGTCCGGATTTTGTGTAGGCGCAATGCCGAGCGCGTCAAATAATGCCGCCCGCGGCTTGGGTGCAAGTTCAAGCTTTGAAAAGTAAGTACAGATACCTGATATGAGGCGGCTGCCAATATCCGATTGCCGTTTTCCTGTACGATACCGTGAAATTATGTGCGCATCCGTTTGCAACGCTTGTCCAAGCTGCTCATTGGTTACTCGGGCCGCGGTCATGAGCGTATCCAGCATGTTGGTGAACGATCTTTGATCGACGGCGCGCCGCGCTGTTTTGTGCGCGCGCTGCGGTTTAAGCCCCGAATCCTCGGCGTTGATCCACGCGTTGATGGCATCGTAAAGCGCTTTTTGATCCTCACAGTACGGACAGCCGCAAATTGCGCACAGCCGCTCGCACAAACCAAGCTGCACGCCCAGCGCGGCCGCACCCATTGCAAGCCTGTCCAGCTGCGGGCTGAAGCGTGAGGGCACGCGTTCGCCCGAACGAAACCGGCTGATGAGCGATACATCCAGCTCGCCTGCACGGGAAAGCGCCGCATTGGATACGCCCAGCTCGTGCATTAATAGACCGACCTTCTCCCGAAACAGCATTGTCGGCGTCACCCCCCCGTCGCAGTTGCCTAACAGGGCGAAATTGGTCGCAATATGTTGGATCATGAAGTATATACTCTATTATACAAGTTTGTAATCGTTTACACAACCGATCAAATTTAGCATTGTTATGTTTACAACTGTACAGTATTTATGAAAGCGCCTGAATATCTGTTATATTTGGATTTGTATTTTAAAAAAACTTTAGGACTTCGCCTCTGTTCAAAAGTGTGCTTATGGAAAAACGACCCAATTAATTTTCCTGTTTTGTTTATATGCACAAAATTGCATTACGTTTACGATCAACATCCTATTCTGCTGTGATTTTATAAGGTATCGCCGCCAAAAGGCGGCGACGAATATTTTCATTATGGGGGGCAAAGCCCCCCCATCCCCCCTGATGATAGCGTTCATCCATTCTGAGTGGTACATTTGTAGCTCCATTGTCTATTCTCAGGGGGACGCGGGGAGTCGGAGCCAAGCGCCGCCAGTGGCGGAATAAGCGCGGCGGAAGACCAGTGAGCAAAGACGTGCAAGGAAGCGGCTCCGCCGGTCCTCGGCGGGATACGCCTTCGGACACTAGGCCTGTGGGCCGTCGCGACCGAAGCACGACCATTGCGAACTGCGTACAGCCCGCCCGCTTTTAAATAAAATAATCAGTCGTCGCCGCCCAAAGGCGGCGATACCTAACGAAATAAAAACTAACAGACAGAGACCAACAAGCGCCCTAAACTGGGGAAAAACAAAAAAGCGGCTTGCGCCGCTTTTTATGAAAATAGCCTTACTTATAAAAACTTTCGCGTTTGCTTGTATACATCGCCCGAGCCAAGCGTCAGCACCAGATCGCCCGGCTTGGCGTGCTCGTCAAGGTATGCGCGGATTTCTTCAAATGTCTTGATATACTGCGCCTTTCCCGCCTCGTGCGCGTTGATTGCTGCCACCATATCCCGCGCGTGCACGCTGCCGTCGTCCGTTTCGCGGCCGGGGTAAATTTCCGGTACCAGCACTTCGTCCGCAAGTTCAAAGCAGGTCACATTCTTGGTAAAAAGCGTCTTCGCGCGCGTGTACGAATTGCACTGGAACACGCACCACAGCTTATTCTTGGGCACACGGGATGCGCTGTCCAGCACTGCTGCAACTTCCGCCGGATGATGCGCGTAATCGTGATAAACCTTCACGCCGTTCCGCTCGCCGTAATATTCAAACCGGCGGCGCGTCAGCGTATAGCCCGAAAGCCCTTCGGCAACATCCACAAAGGATTCGCCAAGCGCCAGCGATACCGCACACGCGGCGAGTGCGTTGACGATATTGTGCCGTCCCGGCACCATGAGCGTGATATGCCCGAGCTTTTTGCCTTTGTACATGACGTCGAAGGAAGAATTGCCCGCTTCGTCAAACCGGATATCCGCAGGGGTATAGTCCGCGTCCGCGAAACCGTAGGAGATCGTGCGCACCGGATGCGGCGGGTTCTGAAGGAGGTCTTTTACGCGCGGATCATCCGAACAGCCCAGGAACAGTCCATCCTCCGGCAGCAGCCTGAGGAATTTGCGGAACGCGTCCGTGATGTGATTGATATCCCTGAAATAATCGAGATGATCGTCGTCGATGTTGCTGATGATGGCCATCGTGGGCCGCAATGTGAGGAAGCTTTCCACGTATTCGCACGCTTCGGTAATGAACAGATCGTCGCTGCCCACGCGCGTGCCGCCGGACAGGAAGTCGACGTCCCCGCCCACATGGACGGTAGCATCCAGCGCGCCATACTGCGCGATGCGCGCCAGCATGGATGTGATGGTGGTTTTGCCGTGGCAGCCCGCTACGCCGACCACCTGTCTGTAGTGCGAAGAGATTTCCCCAAGAGCGACACTGCGCTCCAGTTCGGGGATGCCGCGTTCACGCGCCGCCGCGCGCTCGACATTATCTTTTTTAATAGCTGCGGAGTAGATGACCGCCTGCGCGTCCCCTACCTGTTCCGCTTTGTGGCCGATGTACACAGGGACGCCCATTTGTATGAGCCGTTCCGTAAACGGGGAACTATCCCTGTCTGAACCTGTAACGGTGTATCCGCGAGCGCGCAATATCTGCGCCAGGCCGTTCATGCTGCATCCGCCGATGCCTATCAGGTGTACGCGCTGTTTGCCCTCGAGCATGGATTCTAAGACCCCCTTTGATGGCTTCCTACATTATACGACTCAGGTCTGTAGATGTCTACTGCAGCGGGCTTGGCTATATTGGAGCGGGGGGAATTAAGGTATCGCCGCTTATAGCGGCGACGGATGATTATGTTATTTAATAGCGGGCGGGCTGCGGCCCCCCGCGCCCCCTAAAGGAGATGCACGGATGCGCTTTCAGAGGTTTAGAGTTTTAGTAATAAGCAGTGCTCGTACCATAGGGGGAGTGGGGGGCGAAGCCCTCCCACTTAATAATAAAAATATTTATCGTTGCCGCCATACAGGCGGCGATACCTTGTCATTTCTCAGCCGCTATTTGCATGTTCCTCTTGTCGCCATCACGCCTGAAACGATGCGCCGGTATTGCTCAAACGGTATGCCTACCGCCATGTCTCCGTGTTCCCATCCGCACAGCATGCGTGTGCTCGGGCAAAGCACGCTGACATTCATGCTGCCCGAAAGATAAGGGTATGCGGTGCACTCAGAACACATGCCCTGCATGGCGCCAAGATCAATTTCAGGTTTCAATCCGGTTTCGTAGGAGTACCCCTGCACCAGCCGCATGGCCTGATACGCGTCAACCATCAGTATAATCACATCCGGCGCAACCGCAAACGCGTCCAGCGGCTGTACGAGCAGGCCATAGGTCAGCGGCAGTTCTGCATGCAGGCTGTTGATTTTGCTGCGGTGCCTGCGGGCGGCGGCAGGGGTGGCGTACAGGTTGTAAGAAAAGTACTCCGTGCCGTTTTCAATGCGCTCGGTGCTCTTTTCGAGCGCCAGCGCGGTGGTGCCGCCGTCGCATTTGTGATGCTCCAGGCGGGAACGGCAGCCCTTGCCTTCGGAAGCGAGGCGGACCATCACACAGTAAGGAAGACTGCCGCGCACTTCCGGCGTTTCCACCGCGTCGTATTCCGCTTTATCAAAATACAGTTTAACGCCCACGGGGCAGCGCTTGAGCGAAAGCTCCCGGGTGAGATCTGCCGTATAGGCGTTGACGTCCCCTTGGGGGTATGCGTCCTGCGGCAATCCGTAAACAAGTTTGGGGCTTTTAAATGGCATATGCAATCCTCCTTGCGTGTTAAATCGCACCGGCCTGCAGCGCCGAACCGTATGTAAAAAGGCCCAGCTGCAATAGAAGCAGCACCGATGCGGCACAGAATGATAGAACCAATATGAGAAATACAACATCCCGCCGGGTGATGGCGGTACGTTTATAAAATGTGCGTGTTTTTAGCGCGCCAAGGCCGCGGCTGTCCATGGCGAGTGCGATGCGCTCGCCTTTTCTGGCTGCCAAAGTCAGCATGGGCATCATGACGCGAAACGGGGAAGCGATGCGGTTTTTCAGGCCCTTGCTCCACTCAATGCCGCGTATTTCCTGCGCCAGCCGTATGCCCTTTACCTCATTCTGCAAAGCGGGAAGAAAACGATACGCCGCGAGCGCCGCATACCCGTGCACATAGGGGACGCGCAGCTGCAGTATTAAACTGAGCACCAGATCGTTCGGGTCGGTGGTCAATACAAAGGAAAGCGTAGAAAACGATATGCACAGTATCCTAAGCCCCAGCGATAGAATATTGCTCAGCGATTTGCGCGTATAGCTGAACACGAAAAATTGTACTTCCGTACCGGCTTGTTCCAGCCCTTTGAGCAGCAGCATGAATACCATAAAGCTCAGGCTGACGGCAATGAAGGGCAGCATGCGCTTGAGTAGATTGAGCGGCGCAATACCGCCTCCGGCGGCTGTTAGCAAAAACACGGCCACGGTAAGCAGCAGCGGGAGCGCAGGCGCAGACGTAACGCTGACCAGTATAGTGACCACGATAACACAGAGCAGCTTCACGACGGGGTTGAGCGTCTGCAGATAAGGCTGAGCGGTATTACGATGCTGCATGCGGTTCGCCCTCCGTCCGGGTCATACTGTTCAAAAAAGCGACGCAATCCTCCGCGTTGAGGAATAAAGGGAAATCCGGAATATAATCGCGCAGGGCATTCGAAAAATACCAGACGGGCGGGCGCTCCAATCTCCACTGCGGCAGGAGTTCGGTGCCGAACAAATCGGCGGGCTTTCCGTCGAACGCCGCTGTGCCTTCGCAAAGCAGCAGTACTCTGTCCGCGTATTGGGATACGAGGCCCATATCGTGCGTCACGACCACGATGGTAACTCCGTCGCCGCGCAGTTTTTGAAGAAGCTGCATGAGTTCGAGCGCGGTTTCACTGTCCTGCCCATAGGTGGGTTCATCGAAAAACAGGATACGCTGGCCTGTCAGCAGCATACAAGCCACGCTCAGCCGCCGCTTTTCTCCCTGACTGAGCAGAAAGGGGCTTTTGTCGCGCTGATGCTCCAAATGAAACTGTGTCAGCAGGCGATCCACGGCTTCGCGCTTTTCCTGTTCGGACATCGTTGATTTTTTCAGGCTGAAAGCGAGTTCATCCGCCACGCCGTTTGTGACGAATTGCCATTCCGGGTTCTGAAAGAGCAAACCCATTTGCCGGTAAAGCGCCTGCGGTTTCATCGCGTCAAGCGGTGCGCCCGCCAAAAGGATCTGCCCGCCATATCCTTTGAGCACATGAAAAAGCAGGTTCATCAGCGTCGTTTTTCCTGCGCCGTTGGGGCCTGCGATGGCTACGAATTCCCCTTCGCCAATCTGAAATTCCACACTCCGCAGTACGGGTGCGGCTTGCACTGCGCGCTTTTCTTTGGCGGCGTAACGGAAGGAAACATTCCGCGCCTCAATCAGCGCTGCGCGTGGGGGGGCATTTGCCGCATCCTGCATGCCCTGAATCGGGAATGGGATGCATGCCGGGCGAATGGAGCCAATGAATTCCGCAAGTTCAGCGTAAGGCGGCGTATAGGGGCCTTCGCCCTGCTTCTGAAGCTGTTCGGCGCAGAACGCACGCTTACGATCGTCCTTCTTCGCATGCAGCCATTCGCGCAGTATATATAGCGGCGCGGGCAGGAATACGGGCAGCCGCGCAAATGTTTCGTCGAACGTCAGGCGGGTGAATACGTCGTGCGCGCTTCCCTGCAGCGCGATGCTGCCGCCGCGGTCCATTACGACGATATGCCCGACATAAGGCATAACTTCATCGAGATTGTGCTCGATGAGTATGATGGTTTTATGATGCTCCGTAACAAGACGCTGCAGAAGTGAAATGATCTCGCTGCGGCTGACTGCGTCCAGCATGGCAGTTGGCTCATCCAGCAGCAGCAGTTCGGCGTCCATGATGAGGGCGCAGGCGATGGCCAGCTTCTGCTTCTGGCCGCCCGAAAGTGAGGTTACGCTTCGTTTGCGAAGACCGCTCAGCCCCACAAGCGAGAGCGCGTTCTCTATGCGCGCATCCATTTCCTCCGGCGGAATGCACAGGTTCTCCAGCCCGAACGCAAGCTCATCCTCTACGAAAAACGTGCAGAACTGCGTATCCGGGTCCTGAAACACCAATCCGATGCTGCTTGCCAGTTCGCGCGGCTCTTTTTTGAATATGGATTCGCCCCGCAGCGTAATGCCGCCGGTCAGCTTTCCTTCCAAACTATGCGGAATTAGTCCGTCAATCAAATATAAAAGGGAACTTTTGCCGCAGCCGCTGGGCCCCAGCAGCAGGTTGATTGTGTTTGCGCGAAAACTGCAGGACAGCTCCTGCCAAACGGGGATGCTTTCCTCGTTATAGGTAAAGGAGATGTCCTGCAGTTCTAGAAACATATTTTTGAAACTCTTACTTTGCAAAGGGCAGCCTTTATGCGTCGATGGGTTTGAAATTTTTCATGACGCCCGCCTTTTTAAGACCGGCGCGGATGCCCTTCACCAGCAGCATGCCAATAACGGCTGCGCTGACGAAACGGACGGCCAGCATACCGACGATAACGCCGATGGAAAGCGAGGAATATCCGAACACGATATAGTCACGAACAAATACGAAGCAGCCCGCAAGTATGCCGCCGACCACGAGGCAAAGCGTGTTGGGCTTATATTTCCAGATAACCAAAGCAA
Source organism: uncultured Oscillospiraceae bacterium (assembly GCA_964440115.1). Taxonomy (GTDB): domain Bacteria; phylum Bacillota; class Clostridia; order Christensenellales; family CAG-138; genus JAEWWD01. Next base: position 67,706 of record CAYTPV010000011.1, read on the forward strand.
GCTCTATTCCGAGCGCCTGCAGCACGCCGGCGAGAACCACCTGAATGCCATACGCGCTGCCCAGCAGTATGTTCACCGCCGCGGTGACCAGCGCGCCGAACAGAGCGAAGCCGGGCTTGCGCACGATATAGGCGGGCAGGGCTGCGCTAAGCAGGTATATGCCGAATGTCAGCTCCATCAGCACAGGGCCAAGCAGCGCAGCAAGAGGCATATAGGCATAGTCCATCAGCGTGTAAATGACGCCGATGACGGCCGCGATGATGGCAACGATGACGACTTCACGAGACTTCCATTTGTTTTCCATGATAACACTCCAATTAACCGTTATTTCCGCATAAGTATATCGCCAATAGCATTCGTCCGTCAAGCTGTGATATACAACTAAAACGGCTTAAATAATGGCAGACGGGCTGAAAACCATATACAATGAAGCCTTTTTGAGGCGCAGCCGGGTGGCTTCAAGGTATCGCCGCCTCAGGCGGCGACGAATTCTTATTTTATTTAATAGCGGGCGGGCTGCGGCCCCCCGCGTCCCCCTAGAAGTGAAGACGTTGAAAAATGGAACGCTAACAAGGCTGGATGGTAGCGACATCAGGGGGAGTGTAGAGTCGGAGCCGCGCGCCTCCTGTGGAGGATGAAGCGCAGCGAAAGGCCAGTGAGAAAGGGAGCGCAAGGAAGCACTTCGCTGTGACGCAGCGCGAACATTGCGAACTGAAAAAGCCCGCCCACTTTATAATAAAAAAAATCCTCGTCGGACGCGGCGGCCCGCAGGCCTAGTGTCCGAAGCGTCTCCCGCCGAGGACCCCGCAGGCGGCGATACCTTGTGAATAAAAAAGTCAGCGACTATAAAAAGAACACAAAAAAGCCGCCCGAAGGCGGCTTGATATTTGTTTATTTACGCTGCGTCTTCCGTTTCCCCATCCGCCATCGCCGATTGGCTGGGCGTCGCCTGTGCAGAGGGCGTTGCCGTTATGGTTTGTCCCTTGGGAAGCTGTTCATAAAACGCTTTGGGCAGCGAGTATTTATCCAAATTCGCCTGCGTGATGTTGTACTTCAGGCACAGCGCATACATGGAGTTCGCAAGCTTCTGCTCGGCGGAGAGTATGGAGTCTTTGTCTAGTGAATCTTCCGTAAGCGCAAGCACCTCATCCTCGCTGGCGTTCACGGGGATTTCGCGCTCCGATACGTTCTTTACGGCGAGTATATCGGATTTCAGGGCATCAAGTTCCTCGATATCCTCGGGGTGCACGAATACGCTCATGAGGTATTCACCGCCTTCGGCGTAGGCAAGCGCTTCGTCCGCCGCCTTATCCGCGCGCACATAGCCCGCGTCGTAGCGGGGGTTGGTTTTGATGGTGATGCCGAAAATATCCTTTACCAGCGCCTTCAGCTTGCTGTTGTAGAGCACGTAGAAGGACGCGTTGTACACATTGCTGATGTATTCGCCTTCAAGCGTATGGCGGTTAAGGTTGTTCTGATCCAGATGCATGGCGAACACGGAAAGCGCCGCGATCTGCTCGGAATCCAAGTTGGTCTTGATCTTATCCTGCACCGAAGCGTACATTTTCGGGATATTCACAAGCTGATTGCGGCTCTTGAGCTGGTTGAATATGGCGAAGAGCATGCGCTGCTGCCTGTCGGCACGGCCCACGTCCGTGCTGATGCCCTTGCGCGCACGCACGTAATCGAGCACCTGCTGGCCGTCCATATGCTGATAGCCCTTTTCAAGCACGCGGCCGTTGAGCGCAATGCGCACGTCCACGTCATAATCCACGCCGCCCATGGCGTCCACGGCGGCCTTCAGGCCCACCATGTCCACGCCCACGTAATAATCGATGGGCACGCCAAGAAGATTGCTCACCGTCTTCATGGCATACTCAAAGCCATTGCCCTTGGCGCTGCCGCCCTTTGCAAACGCGGCATTGATCTTCCAGCGCCCCTTCGTATTATAAATGGGCGCATATGTATCGCGCGGCACGGAGATGAGATCCACCGTCTTCTTTTCAAAATCGATGGACGCAAGCATGATGACGTCCGAACGGAAATTGTTTTTATCGTCGCGGTAAAGCGCACTGTCCTCATCCTCACGCTCGGGGCTTTGATCCCAGCCGAGCATGAGTATGTTGACTTTGTTTTTCATGAATTCCAAATCCGCCTGCGCCTGCAGCTGTTCTTCAGGCGAAAGCGTAGGCTCGGGCTCGGGTGTCGGCACTACGGAAACCACGTCGGTCTGCGGCGTGGCGGCCGGTTCTTCGGTAGCGACCGCCTGCGGAGTCGCGGAAGCGTTGGGTTTGTCAAATGCGCTCATGGGGTCAACAAACATCACATATACGTAACGCGCCGCAACCAGCAGCGCAGCGATGCCCAGCATAAGCAGCAGCAGCTTCCATACGCGGCGCTTTTTAACGCCGGTATTCTTTTCCTGCCCGCCCATTTTTGGTACCTCCTTGTGTTCAAAACCTTCAGCGCAATTTTTGCGCTACCAACATAGTATACCACCGTACAGACGGATTTTGTAAAACTTCATAATTTTTTTACGCCGCAGATTTATGCGCCTGTTATGCGGCGCAAACGGCGCAAACGTTCGGATTATTGGCACAAACCAAGAAAATTATGCAGCGAGCGTTCGGCCATCTCGGCCGATACTATAGAATAATGTCATTTTCTTGATAATATGTTCGGTTTTTTTGCGAAAATGTACGAAATTTCTATTGTATTTGCGATACATACGTACTATGATTACTATGAGTAATGCTAAAAAATTTTTGTTGCAATGGAAGAGGACAGGCAGTATGCGGGAACAGGCCCTTGCTGTATTTCGACAGCACAATGAAAGTGAAGCTCTCTATAGGCACGCGCTCGCGGTGGAAGCTGTGATGCGCAAATTTGCCGCCGACGCAAATGAAGATGTGGAATATTGGGGAACGGTCGGCTTGCTGCACGATGTGGACTACGAAAAATATCCGGATCAGCACTGCAAAGTCGCGCCGGAGCTTTTGAAAAACGCCGGTTATGATGATGCGTTCATTCACGCCGTGGTCAGCCACGGGTACGGTCTGTGCGCGGATGTCGAACCAACGCTGTATATGGAAAAGGTACTCTACACCATAGACGAGCTGACGGGGTTGATCGGCGCTGCGGCGCTCATGCGGCCTTCGCGCTCCGTCATGGATATCGAAGTCAAAAGTGTGAAAAAGAAGTTTAAGGATAAAGGGTTTGCCGCAGGCTGCAACCGAGAGGTCATTTTAAATGGATGCGCCATGCTCAATCTGGAGCTTGACGATGTGATTGCGCGCTGCATTTTAGGCATGCAAACCGTCGCCTCTGAAATTGGTTTATAAATCAGCCGTCCGCCCCATCGGGGCGGACGCTTTCTTATATGACGGAATATATTTGTATAATTCGTTTCAAATGTTCACTGCATATACAGGCAGACACAATGCATATTGCAAAAGCAAACACAAACCAGATGTAAAATAGAAATTACAAATACTCCATGGGTTGTACTATTTCTTATTTGTCAACACAATATCCTGTTGTATGCCGTCGATACGGCAATGAGCGCGAAATTGTATGCTTTTTTCAAAAAAAAGTGGGAAATCAATGAATATTCGACATGTTTATTCGAAATTTCCCCCTAACACAAGCCACATTTGCATGCTATAATTCGAGTATAACATTACCACCGTTTATATATACTTCCAATTCCGGGATAATTCGTGAATAATTTTAGCCTGTAACAAAGATCGGGCTCATGCATATTTAGGCGAATTTTGAATAGTTCGGTCCATGTAGGGGGATGTGGGCTGAAGCAATAGGAAGAGGGGGATAGCAATGTCAAAGTATCGTGTTTTGTTGGTGGATGACGACCCGCAATATCTTGCCCTGATGAGAGGATATATCTCCGTTCAGGACCAGATCAGGCAAGTGGACGTCGCGACAGACGGACGACAGGCGCTCGACAGGATTCGCGCCATGCATTATGACGCGGTCGTAATGGATCTCATTATGCCCAAGCTGGATGGGCTGGGCGTACTCGAAAGCATGAGCGTGGGCGGGGGCGAACAGCCCGCCGTCATAGTAGTTTCGGCCATCCGTAACGAAAACATGATCCGCAACGCCTGCGCTTTAGGCGCAAAGTACTTCATGGTCAAGCCGGTGGAACCGGAAACACTCTACAAACGGCTGCTGGATACCTTAAGCGCCGCTCCGGCGGGGGGAACGGTCGCGCAGCTTTCACAGCCGCCGCGTACGCTCGATGAAAAGATCACATCCGTATTTCTTGTGGCCGGCATTCCGGCGCATATCAAAGGCTATCATTATCTGCGCGAAGGTATCCGTATGGTGTACTATTCGCCCGTGCTCATCAACCGCATCACAAAGGAATTGTATCCGGGCATCGCCAAACGGTTTTCCACATCGCCGAGCAAGGTGGAACGCGCAATCCGCCACGCCATTGAAGTGGCCTGGACGCGCGGGAAGATCGAAAATATCAACCAACTGTTCGGCTACAACATATACAGTAAGAACGACAAACCGACCAACGGTGAGTTTATCGCGCTGGTTGCGGACAAGCTCATTATGGAGCAGGGCCGCGAAAACTCGTCCGGTGGTGTCGCATAGTTTGATACATGCGGGGGCGTCTCACAGGATCTGTATTCGTTTGAGCGGAGTTTGTGCAATTTGTCAAGGCTGAGGCAAATTGGGGAATATGGGGATTGTTAAGGATGTGCGGCAGTTTTTTCCGCACATCCTCGCGTCAGATTTGATAAATTTAGGAGACTATGTAAAGCGCAGCGGTAGGCGCGCTAACAGGCGGTTAAAAGTATATAGAAACATGACGGGGCGGGGGAGCGCTCCGTTTTATTTTTGCGCGGCAGAAAAAAGGTATCGCCGCTTCATAGCGGCGACGATATATTTTTTATGGGAGGGGGCTTCGCCCCCTCCCGCTCCCCCACTAGGAGCGGAACTCTCCGGTTCTTTTGAAACTTTAATCAAATTCGGCGATTTACTCGCCGAATTTGCGAAAGAATGCCGCCATGAGCGGCATTCTAACATGCAGAAATCCCACTGACAAAGTCCGAAGGTCTTTGTCAGTGGACTAGGTCGGCGCCATTAGGCGGCGATACCTTATGTGTTCGATTTGCCGGTAATGCTCTCTATATCCACCCGCACAACACAAGTACGCGCAAAGTATTTATCGATATACGCTTCCACGGGGCCGGGGTTGCTGGGCGCAAAGCGCGCGCATATAAGCCGCAGCGTGTCGCGGCGCTGGATATCGTCCGTGATGACGCTTGCCTTTCCGGTGACGATGGCGGAAGCGTATTTCACGCTGTAAGTCTGTTCGTTGGAGATGGCTTCAGATACGAAGCTGATGCAGACCTGCGGGTTTTTCGCGATGTTATCGAGTTTCAAGCCTTCGGCTGCGCAGTGGAAATACAGCGCGTCGCCTTCGCGGGCGATGGAAAGCGGAACGCAATAGGGCGTGCCGTCTGCGTTGATGCAGGCGAGGCTGGCGAATTCGCAGCTATCGATGACACTGAGGGCAAATTCGCGGGATTGTTCGCGGTCTTTTCTTCTCATATGCGGCCTCCTTGGGAGTGGATGGGGCTAAGATATCATAAATGAAGCAATGTTTCCAGAATACATTTTCTTTAGGTATCGGCTCATACTGAGCCGACGAATATTTATTTTATTTAAAAGCGGGCGGGCTGCGGCCCCCCGCGTCCCCCTAGGGGAAGACTTGATTTGTTTGTCACCACACATAAGCTTTTGTGTTTAACGCTAGAAATAGCAAGGTGCCTAGCTCATGCGCGCACCCTGCCTCTGTCGCTTGCAGCGTTCAGTAAGGAGCTGGAGACGAGTGCCGTCTGCGGCGGGAATAGAGAAGCTGGGTTTCGACTCCCCTACTGGGTACCTTGCTCCGGTGCTGTCAGGCAACTTTATCACCTAAAGTTTAAATTGACATAATATATACTGTCACCGTTTCCCTTTGCGTGACAATAAATAACGAAGGAGGGACAATTATGTTTTTTTTCAATCGCTGCTGTTGTTGTTGCTGCTGCCGCCGTCGTCGTCGCCGTCGCCGTAGGACCAGCGATACAAGCCGCCGTTTCAGTGACACAAGCCGTCGTTTCAGTGACTAATACCAATGAATACGGCTTTTAGGCTTGCCCTTTAAGGCGAGCCTTTTTCTATTCCCTCCCCGATATAGCGCTTCGTTTATATACATTAGAGATAAATCATAGGGGCCCATAGGGGCGTTACGCCCCTATGCGGGGGTATGGGGGCAGAGCCCCCATACAACACTCCCTGCCTACCTGTTTAAAAACCCATCCTTCGCCGTCGTATCCGATAACAGCGGGTCGAATGCGCGCGCTTTGCCTTTACTGGGCGGCGCGCTTTTTGCGGGGCGGGACATCAGCCCATACCGAAGCGCTTCGGGCGCGTGATCTTCGCCGGGCGCAGCGTCTTCCGGGTCGTGCGCGTCGAAGGTAAGCTGCGGCAGGGTACGGATGAGGTTCTCGCAGCCGGAGAATATCTGTAAAGGCGGCTTGCCATCCGGCGCGTCGGAAAGATACTCCCGCACGCGCTGCCAGCCCAGCACGCGCGAATTATCCGCACGCAGCAGCGGCACGCCGCAGTGCGCGAATACGTCCGCGATGCTCTGCCCCTGTGCGCCGTCGCTTTGCTGAATTAATCCGCGGCGCTGCCACGCATCCGGCGAGGCGACGGTATAGGCGATGTGCTCGCCTATGGATAGCGCGCGCACGCGCGCGGCCATTAAGGAAGAAAGCACCTGCCGCGCGTATTCCTCGCGGTACACATATACGCGCCCATCCGGCGCGCAGGCAAACCACAGCACGCAGCACGGGTCGTTGTAGCCCCAATCCATGGATCGGTATCGCCGCCACCATGCGGGGAGCGTGAACGGATCGCACACATGCCGGTCACGCCGGAATTCGCGGAAGTACTGGCCCGCGAGTGCGTCCCAATCCCCTTCGAGATGCGCGCGGCGCAGGTGTTCCGGCAGGTTCATGAGCGTGCGGATATAGTTGGGATCGCGCGCAAGCAGCACCGCGTTGTCGTACACACGCGCGGGGATGAACGCGTAATCCTCGGCTCGCTCCGCTTCGCGGTACTGTTTGTCTATGAACAGCCGCTTCACCCACGCGTGGCCCACGCCGCCGGGGTTGCAGGTGTAATACATGCGTGCGGGCAGGTGCTCGCCCGTGGCGCGGTTGCAGGTGGTCAAAAACTGCATCTGCGCTTCGGTGAAGTGTGTCGCCTCCTCAAGACCTATCACGTCGTATTCCTGCCCCTGGTACTGGTACACGTCCGCCTCGCGGTCGCAATACCCCAGCCGTATGCGCGAGCCGTTGGGGAACAAGAACGCGCGCTCGCCGGAACTATACTCCGCTATTCCCGCAAGCTCCCGCTGCAGCGGGCGGCCGTGGTTTTCCATCAGCTCCGGCAGCGTGCGCCGCAACAGCAGCAGTTGCAGACGCGGATATCGCAGCGCGAGCAGCACGAATTTGCGGCGCATCGCCCAGCTTTTTCCGCCGCCGCGCGCGCCGCCGTACGCCACATGCCGTGCCGTGCTCATAAAAAAGGCCCGCTGCCGCGCGCTCGGCGCGCCGGGGAGGGTGTGGGTCATGGCAGGGCTCCTTTCCGTGGATTTTCATGGTGGCTTCGCCCCCATACCCCCACCCAAGGGACATGTCCCTTGGGAATCCCATTAGTGCAAACGCCCGAATTCGGGCGTTTGCTGGAGGGTTTCCAAAGGGTCGTTACGACCCTTTGGTGGGGTGCAGGGGTGAAACCCCTGCAAATAAATAGACATCCTACTATCCTAAATGCTCTATCTACTCAATCCTTCCGGGTCTTCCAGAGTCACCGTCAGCCCGCCGTCGCCGTCCGCTTCGGATGCGCCCGCCGAGGCGCGGCGGGGCCTGCGGTCGGCACGGTAACCGAAGCCTTCCAATAATAACGCGGCCATGTCCGAGTCCAGCTCGCCCAGCAGCGCGCGCTCCATGATGTGCTGCTCTACCCGAAGCGCCGCCAGGCGCAGCGCCTTAGGCACGGCGTCCTCCAGCGAGCACCCGCGCGCTAGATCCAATTGTGTGCGGGGCACATTGAGCGCCGCGCACAATCCGGCGGGCGTGTAGGGGATCTGGTAATAGCGCACATCGCCGTTTTTGAGCACCACGCGTTCGCGTGTAGCATCGCAGGCCTCGAAATATGCCTGCGCGCGCGATGCGATCTCCACCGCCCGCGCAGTATCCGCGGCGGTGCCTACCTGCGCCGCATCCGCGGCGCGGCTTCGTTTGGGCATACGCATCCTCCTTTTTCGGATATAGAACGTTTGTTTGTTTTTTTCATCGTAACACAGACTCTGTGCGCGCGCCCTGTGAGAACGGTTCTAAAGCTGCATATCGGCGACGCAGTCTCTGGATCAATCAGTTAAAAATCGCATAAAATAGAAATGTAACATTTTGCGTGTTTAAAGGCTTGCGGATGTGGCAATAATTTCAGTTTGTGCGGCGAAGAAAGTGCGTCAAAACCTAACATTTTCGCATATCCGACGCGCATCACTCAAAGAAAACCGAATACCCGAAACCAAAAATAATTAACCATTTTGTAATAAACATTCCGTATTCGGCAATACTATTGGTAATATCAGGTTAGGCAAATGAATTTTGAACTCCATTTGCCGCCAACGAAAGGGGTAATACAACATTATGAAGAAGTTTCTCATTCTCCTGCTTGCGTTTGTATTCGCGTTTGCGCTGAGCGCACCCGCGATGGCGTTCACAAGCGACACCACCACCGACGACGATTATCCTTATGAATTGAAGATCTATCTCGTCGATTATGATGACAACGACCTGTTCGGGTTTGTATCTCTGCCCGAATCCGACCGCGGCTATGCCAAGAACGAAATCGTATCCGCGATCGTGGAACTGTATGTTCCCAAGGATGAAGACCCGTATGACGACGGCTTCACCAAGCTTGAGATCACCGGTGACAATGTCAACTACAATGTGACCGATAAGGCCGAATCCGGCACGGACGCTCCCAAACTCGAAAGAATGAGCGACAAGTCTGACGGCTGGGTGCTGGACATACATGATGACTGCGACAACAACGAGCTCGAGGGCAAAGATACCTTCCAGTGGCTCGTATTTGCCAAGGTCACCGATGACGACGCATCCATGACCGCCAAACTGGTTGCCGGCTCGGCCGGTGATGAGTTCGGCGACGGCACCAGTTCCTCCATCGATGTAACGCTCAACGGAAACGACTATCGTGTAGATAAGCATATCGATGACGACGACGGCGGCACTTACACCATCGTAGATAAGCATTACGGCGACAAGGTCATCATCTATGTCAATGAAGATCATGAATCTGAAGGCATGGCAATCTATGTCAGTCACACCAACAAGACGTTTGAGCTCGGCGTGAATACCAAGAATGAGCTGGGCATTGTGGACGGCGCGAAGATTGATACCGACAGCGATAATTATGATGATGTCATGGACATCTATGATGATGTCGTTGTGGACGATTTCGGCATGGATTACTTCCTGATCGGCAACTATGTGCGCGACTCCTTCTTTGAGAAGCTTGAGTCCGCGGATACCATCACCGCGACCGTGGATATCAAGCCCTGGGCCGCGTATGTAACCGTTCCCGACACCACGGATATCGTGGTTGATCCTCCGAAGACCGGCGACGCCGCGAGCATAATGGGCTTTGCGATGGTCGCGCTGTCCTGCGCGGGTGCTGTTGTACTCAAAAAGCGCGGGTAAACTACACTGACTAATCGGGAAACCGAAGCAAACTATCGCCCGGCAATCGCCGGGCGATAGTTTTTCATCGACTGCAAGCATTGAAAGCCCGCGGCATTCTTTCGCATATTTGGCGAGTAATCACCGCCTTTGAATGACTTTGCGGGAATTGGATCCCCCGCACCCCCTGAAACGGGTTTGTCAGTAAGCTCACCCGCGTGAAAAGCCACGCGGGCGAATCTTTCGCTAAAGTCCCGCGCATTACAACCGAAATATAATAATGGATGCAAATATGGAAGTCAGGCGAATAATTCGTATACTCTGCGCGATTGCCATGTTTCATGTACGAGAGAATTAAGGATTGATGCCTGTGCGATAATTCCGGGGGGACGCAATATTGCGACAAAGCGCAGCAATAATGTGACGTTGTTGGTGGCTTGCCGAGTGCGTTATAATACTGTATAGTAGGACATAGGTTTACAGGTCTTAATTTTTGTTTATCATTGATTCAGGAAAATCCAACCACAAACAATCAATAGGAGGGGGAATTCATCATGCAGACTCAGCCGATACCCGAAATCACACCCGAAGACATCCAGCAGAACAAAGTTATGGCAGCCCTGGCATACATTATATTTTTTCTGCCGTTGCTGGCGGCTAAAGAGAGCAAATTTGCACGCTACCATGCCAATCAGGGATTGGTACTGTTGCTTACGGGTATTGCCATAGGCATCGTAGGCGGCATTCTCACCGGAATTTTCACGGCGATTGCACTCAGCACGGGCAGTATTGCTATGATGGGCATTATCTCCACATTGCTTATGCTGGTGAATATTGCGCTGTGCGTCCTTGGCATCATGGGCATCGTCAACGGCGCTACGGGCAAAGTGAAGCCGCTTCCCCTGATCGGCGGCATCTCCATCATCAAATAAGACTTTCGACGTCACTCATATGGGGCTCGGCTTTCGGTTTGAAGGCCGAGCCTGCTTTTTTAAATTTGACCTCATGCGGTTCCGCACGGCCCGCGCACTGCGGAAAGGAATCCTGTTTTCGTACGGTGGCGCTGCCCCCGTACCCCCGCTTAGGGCCGTAACGGCCCTAAGAACCCATAAAACAACCGCCCAAATATGGGCGGTTGAGGAAATCTAAATATCGTCCACTTGATCAAATATCAATTCCGATTACGTATATAGGCACTTGGATGGCACTTCGTATATGAGGCAAGTACTTGACAAACGCTGTCGTTGTTGTTATATAGATTCCAAAGGCTATTTTATCCAGATTTGAATATGATGCTACCTGAAATTTCAATAAGTCTATTCCTATAAAAGACGCATGCCCAAATTGAACCTCAACTCCCAACCTGTCTTTAAGAAAATCAAAGCGAGCATACGCATCAGTTTCATTATCAAAAACTTGGGGTTGATGTTCCCAATTATGCTTAATAAATAATTCCTTAAGAATTTTATTGAAGTTTGGCCTATCAAGAACAGACAGGTCTTTTTGTGGCGCTATATAATATTCCCTCAAGTTCATTCTTCAAAGAGAGTTTCCCGTTGAAAACTTGTTCTGCAAATCGATAGGAATACTTGTTTAATCGTATGCTCATTATTTCACCTACTTTATTTGCTTGATAATGCCAACAAGTGAAGTAAGCACCTTTTGCTTCAAGACTTCAAAGAAGTGATTTATCCCTAGGGGGCGCGGGGGGCCGCAGCCCGCCCGCTATTAAATAAAATAACTTTTCGTCGCCGCCTGTAGGCGGCGATACCTTGTGAATATTATTGAAAGGCTCATAACCCCAAATGCTATCCTGCGTTAGCTAATCGCGCGGCTATTGCAGATACGAACTGTTCTACGCCTTCCACTATACCATTCATCAATGCCGCCTGATCCTCAAAATCCGGCGCGGATGTCAATGTACATTCGACGATGGCATCCGGATTGGCGCTGTCGTGGAACATGCCCGCGCCTCTTTCGGTCAGCAGGAACTCAAATTTCTTCGCTATTTCTCTGTTACGGGCGGAGAGCCACACTTCGAAAGCTCCCTTTTCGTGAAGGTAAACAATCGCAATCTTAAGCCCTTTCTCTTTGAGCAGCTTGGTGCTCAATGAAAAATAGGACATATCCATATAGCCCTGATATACGCCGCCTATGTCAAAATCGGGATGCTTTCGGATACACTCGGCGCGCAGTCTGCCTATGAACTCCAATATGCTTTTATAGGCAATCTGTACTTCCCCCTGCTGCAACAGACAGGTATACTCATTGATCAGCTGATTAAGCGCTTTCATGAAATTTCCTTCCCGCAGGCTGCGATACATTATGAATGTCTGGAAAAGCACACTGCTAATCAACAAATGATACTGTATCTCCCCCACGCGCATATTTTAGGCGTGCTCTATTGGGATTCTCAAGGAAACGGCTTACTATGACGACGCAGTATCATATTGCCTTATTCACGGAAGGTAGGCGGGAAAGTACCCATACGCTCCCTATAAAAAACAAGTTAATCACCCATGCAAATGCATAGCTGCCGCTCGCATCAAACACAGCTGAGCCCATAAGTGAACCCGCCACCGCACCCAGAGAGATAAACATCTGCCCAACGCCGATGAGCGTACCAAACGCCTCATCGCCGAATAGATGTGCGATGAGCAGCGGTGCGCCAACTGTAGGCAACGCATTGCCCATCCCCAGCAAAACGGCGGATGGGAACACAAAACCCGGGGAAATCATCACTGCAAGCATACAACCCGTCCCCAGCAGTAGCACCACTGCACCCGTGGCAATGCCTCTTTTAATACCTGCTTTGTCGCTTGCCGTACCTAAGAGCAACTTGCCCGCAATACCCATTGCGGACGAGACCGATATCATTGCAGCTGCCTGTAACTGAGTCAGCCCCGCGTCCGTAAAATAAGAAACCGCGTTCACATTGTACAGGCTGGTGATCAGCCCAAACAGCAAGCAGATCAAGATCATCGCTTGGAACACTCTGTTACGTAGCATCGCGCTCATTCCAGACCGCTCGGCTCCATGCTCGGCTTCATGCTCGGCTTCATGCTCAGCCTGCGTTTCAGTTTCTCCGCCGTTCGTGTCCGCTTTTGCAAGCCCCTTTATTGCCGGAGAATCAAACACCGTGAACGCGATTGCGGGCAGAACCACCAGCAGCATAACGCAACTCAGCAACCGGAAGGAATATTGCCACCCCCAGTATTCGTTGATATACCCGACAAGGGGGTGCAGTAACATCGCGCCAATGCCGCTGCCCGCCATGGCGATCGCTGTCACCCTTCCCCGGATGCGATTTTCAAACCAATTGTTGATGAGCATCGGCACAGGTAAAGAGCATAACATCGTCGTACAAAATCCGACTACAGCCGAAGCCATATAGAAGAGCCCGATTCTTTGGAACAGCGAGTAGCCCATGAATGCTGCTGCATTTATGGTGATGCATACGAGCATTGTTCTGCGAATTTTACCCTGGGACAAATAGCGCCCTGCAAACGCGGCAGTCAGCATGGAAGAGATGGTTGAAATCGTAATATTGACCGTAACCTGCGTACGGCCCACCCGCAGCGCCTCTGCCACCGGCTTTACAAACATGGAAGGCAACGTGGTGCCAGCTGTGAAAACCACTGCCATCAGCAGCATACAGGTCGTCAACAAAAGCCAAGCATGGCAGGATTTCGTTCTTATCATGTCCGTCCCCTATTATTGAATTCCGGAGAGATATTGCTTTTTTACTCCCTCTCACGCCCATATTTGGGCGTGCATTTGGGGTTTCCAAAGGGTCGTGACGACCCTTTGGTGGGAGTCGGAGCCGCGCGCCGCCTGTGGCGGAATAAGCGCGGCGGAAGACCAGTGAACAAAGGAGCGCGAGGAAGCGGCCCCTGCCGCGACGCTGTGCGACTATTGTGAACTGTGGGGCGGAGCCCCAACGTACCCTCTTACAGGAACAGCGACGCTCTTGTCAGCGGCGACACCCTAAGCCGCACGGTGCCGTCGATACGATTAAGCGCCACACAGCCTACCGCCGGGTCACGGCTGTCGGTGCTTGCGCAGCGATCATCGCCGAGCACGAACACGCTCTCCCACGGCACAACGGTGGCGGGGAAATCCGCCGGTATTTCGGCGTTGATGTAGGAGGATTCATCGAGCAGCCTGCCGTTCACATACACGTGCCCGCCGGTTATTTCTACCGTTTCACCGGGCATGCCGATGACGCGCTTAATAAGCTCCTCCCCCGTCTGCGGGTGCGCGAATGTTATGATCTCTCCACGCTGCGGCATGCGCACGTACATGGATACCCGATCCACCAGCAGCACCTCGCCGTCCAACAGCGTGGGCGACATGGACGATCCGTTCACTTTCGCGGGGATCAGCGCCAGCAAAAACAGTATGCCGAGCACCGCGGCGGCTTCGAAAAACACCAGCAGCCACGTGTAAAAATTCCGCCGCGCATATTCGGGCGCTTTGTGCGCCGCTCGGGACAGGTTGGGCATAGATGTCACCTCTTGATATATGCGGGGGCTTTGCCCCCGAACCCCCACCAAAGGAGCGTAACACTCCTTTGGAAACCTCTCATTCGGGCGACATTGTCGCCTGGGAGGATATATTTAGGGTACATCGTTATTATCGAATAAATCTTGGCTCAGGACAAGGGATAACTGGATGTAAACTGCCAATTTATTGTAAACCAATATACGATATATCGCATTACTATATCGAAAATACAAGTACTTTTGGCATTTTGACGACGGGCGTCGGGGGAGCATAGGCGTATGATAAAAGGGGATTATTGGTTCTTTGCATGTCCATACTCCAATGCTATACTTGCGGTAATGATAACAACCTAAGATGTCGTTGATAAACCAAAGCCAATCGAATGTATCGTATGAGAATCATGGAACCAAATTTAGCAATTTGCTTTGTCCTTATGCTCAACTAATATTTTACTACACATCACCGGAGGAAAACATATGGATGAACCCAAATCCAGTACGGAATTGCTATTCAGGCAAGGTCGTGATTTTTGCATAGAAGGCAGATTTTCAGAGGGGCTTGACTTATTTTTTGAAGCTTTAAGAATAGTGCCTGATAATGCAGTATTGCACCTCGCCATAGGAATGGCATATCAGGATTTGGGAAATTATGAGGAGGCAATCAAGTATTACAAAGCAGCGCTGAAGATCAACCCGCAGTGTGAAGATACCCATTACAATATGGGAACTGCCTACAGCATGATGGGATTAGGAAACAAAGCAATCGAGTGTTATGACGAGGCCATCAAAATTGATCCTGCATACGCCTCGGCTTACTACAACAAAGGGAATGAATTAAGAGCTTTGGGGCAGCCCCAGCAAGCAATCGACATGTATGATAAATCTCTGGAAATAGACCCCCAGAAAGAAGAGGCCTACTTTAATAAGGCACTTGCATTAACAGATCTGAAAAAACGCGAGGAAGCCATCATATTCTACGATAAAGCTATCTCCTTGAATCCTCGTATGGCAGAAGCCATTTATAACAAAGGGAACTGCCTTTTTGCGCTCGGAAGATCGACCGAAGCGTTGGAATGCTTTACGGCTGCTGTGGAAATTGACCCGAACGACCCGGATTATCTATACAACCAAGGGTACTTGCTTACAAAGTTCGGGAGAATTGATGAAGCGAAAAAGAATTTTGACCGGTATAGACAGCTTATTTCGCAGTAAATGAGCAATCGCGAGGTTGCTCTTTTGTATAAAGGATTTTCGACCGACAAACGCAAGAAAGTGCCGAAGGCACTTTCTTGAAGACTCACTCCATAAAGTCCAAAGGACTTTGTCAGTGGCTATAATTGACGTGCTCTATTCCGCGCATTTCATCGAGAGGCCACAGCACCGCGATTGTCTTGCCGACCACCTTTTCATAGGGGATTGGCCCTACCGAAGGCTCGCGGCTGTCGCCGCTGACATTGCGGTTATCGCCCATGACGAACACTGTGTTTTCCGGCACTACCTGCGGCGGCATATTGCCGCGCACATAATCGTTCCAGTACGCGCTTTCATCGAGCGGCTCGCCATTGATATACACTTCGCCGTCCCACACGTATATTTCATCGCCCGGCAGGCCGATGACGCGCTTGACGCAGCTAATGGTGAAGCCGGGGTAATAGCAGACCACGATATCCCCGCGTTCGGGGCGCTCCACATAATAGCTGAGCTTTTCCACCAGCATGTATTCGTGGTCGAGCAGCGTGGGGAACATGGATTCGCCATCCACCACGATGGGCTCCGCTATAAACGCGCGGATGGAAAACGCCACAAGCAGCACCGACAGCAGATATATGAGAAAATCCCAGTTCATGAAACGGCGGTATTCCGCTTCCTGATTATGCAGCTCTTCCGCCGCCTGGCGCAATATGCTGATGTCTTTATTGCTTAACGTATTGGCCTTCATGCCTGTCCTTTCGGCGGAAGCAGCCGTTTGCCCCGCTTGATGAATTCAGCGCGGTCCATCATGACGATGCGGCCGCAGGCGTTGCATTTGATTTTAATATCCGCGCCCACGCGGATGATTGTCCAATCGTTGGTGCCGCAGGCGTGGGACTTGCGCATCTCCACGCGATCCTGCAGCTGGAAGGTCTCGATCAAGTCGCCGCACCTCCTACCGAAACAAGCGTCTGCCGGGGGATCTCGATGCCTTCTTTTGCGAAGCGTTCGCGTATGCGCGCGAGCATGGCGCGCTCCGCTGCCCAGTGCGTCATGGGCTGTACGCGCAGCACCATCCTTAAAGTAATACCCGCGCCGCCCAGCGCTGTAACGCCGAGCACCTGCGGGGCGTCCACCGCCGTGCCGCTTTCTTTTGCGAAAGCTTCCGCTTCTTCGCGCATGCAGGCCATGGCGCGGCGCATGTCGGATTCATAGGTCACGTTGACATCCACGAGCGCAAGATAATCCGCGCGCGAATAATTGGTCAGCACGCCTATGGAGCCGTTGGGGATCACGCTCAGCTCCCCGCGGAAGCCGCGCAGCACGGTCGCGCGCAATGTGACCTCTTCCACGGTACCCGTCACGTCCGCGATTTTCACATAATCGCCGACGGCCATCTGATCCTCAAGAACCACGAAAAGCCCCGCGACAATGTCCTTCACGAGGCTCTGTGCGCCTATGCCCAGAGCGATGCCGCCGATCCCCGCCGCAGTGAGCATGGAGCCCATGGTGGAGGTCAGCCCGAGCTGACCCACCACGCCTGCGATGGCGAGGAACCAGATGACATATTTGCTGGCGCTTTGCAGCATGGTGGAGGCTGTGTCGAGCCGCCTTTGCCGTTCCGGCCCCAGCGATTTGGCGCGCTTTTTATACGAAGCATGGATGAGCCGCGCGATCACACGCTCCGCGAATGACGCGATGATGTATATGAGTGCGATGCCCGCGGCAGTCCAGAGGTAAGTGTCGTAGTTGGTCTGTATGTTTTTCCACAATGTCTGCATGGTATCCTCCGGAAATAACGATTTGCGGCGCGTTCGCCCACAAACAGTATTCCCGCAAACAGGGCGGAATGCACAAGAGGTAAGGTATCGGCTCTTTGGAGAGCCGACGATAGTTTTTTTATTATGGGGGAACTGCGTTCCCCCATCCCCCCTCCTTGGGACGCCCGATGGTCAAATTCCTACATATGCACCTTAATTACAAGGACAAAGTACAAATTACCACAAGTACCTATAGGGGGCGCGGGGGGCGAAGCCCGCCCGCTATTAAATAAAATAAGTTCTCGTCGCCGCCCCTAGGCGGCGATACATTATAAAACCGCTGATAAAGCAAAGAACTTTATCAGCGGAAATGATCATAGATCGATTGGCGCCGGGATATATTCAAGAATGGCCTCAATCAAGCGCTGCGCCTTTTCCTCATGCGCCAGATGCCCCGCGTTGCGGATCATGCCGAATTTCGCATCAGCGATGGCCGCATGGTACAACTCGCTCATGGCGGTGGGATGCCACTTGTCTTCCGCGCCCCAGAGTATGAGCACTTCGGTGCGGACTGCCCGCAGATCCTTTTCCACCTCAGTCTCGTCGAAGTTGAGTGCGCTCAGCTGTATTGCCTTGCGGGAATAGGAATCGGCTACGGTGGCGAAGTATCCGTCCACCACTTCGTCGGTTATGTTGGTGAGGTCAAATACGCATTCATTGAGCATGCGCTCGACGGTGCGGCGGGAATACAGCCTGCTCGCGATGCCGCCGAACAAAGAGCTTTGCAGCATGCGCACGGACAGCGGCATTTCCGGCGTAATACCGCCGGGAGAACACAGCACGGCCTTGCCCACGCGTTCGGGATGCTTGACAATGAAATCCAACGCGTAGATAGCACCCATGGAGAAACCCACAAAATGTGTGCTTTCAATGCCCTTTGCGTCCATGAACTGGCGGATGATTTCGGATTGTTCCGCGATGGTATAATCGAACTGTTCCGGACGGCCGGAATATCCATGCCCGAGAAGATCAATGGCGATCACGCGGTAATGCTCGGAAAGAGCGTTGAACACGTTGCGCCAGGTATACAGGCTTTGCCCGACGGAATGGATGAGCAGCAGCGGTTCGCCGACGCCCGCTTCCAGGTAATGTATGCGTGTTTCTTCCGGGGTCGCAACGCCGGCTTTATCGGGAAAGCCCGGCAGCGTAACGGAGACATAATCCCCCGTATGTTCGGAATTGATGAACTTCTTCATCTGCAAGGCAAGCGCCACTGTTTACCTCCCGGCATGCACGCGTTATCACACGCGCATGCAATGTGTCATCGTGTGTAGTCTTTTTATTCTACAACGTTTATAGCTGCAATGCAACCCAACGCGCCCGCGAACAACTGTGAACGTTAGATGAACATTGCGTTTTCCCCATTTGCCAATATGCGCTAAATGGGATACAATACGTTTGATGCGGGCATACGCCCCGTCACGCCCTGAAAACTCTGACCCCGCGCGGGTTTGCGGCCTTTTGCACAAGCGTGCCGCGGGAAACGATTATCGAGGGCGAACGCTCAGCTAAACGAGGAATGCGTCATGCAAAGACGTCCCCGCCGGCGGCAGGCTCACCGCGCGGGCGGCTTGGCCAGCGGCCAGCTGCGCCTGTATCTCACGGTGGCCGGCATCATTATCGCGCTGGTGCTGCTTATATTGCTGCTGCGCCCCGCGTCGCAGCTTCTCAATGCGCCGGAAATCGCGCGTGCGAAGCGGTTGGGCGTACTGCGTGTGGGCGTGCTTGCGGATATGCCCGGCTTTTCCGTTGTGAAGAACGGCAGCGGCGAAGGCTTAGAAGTCAGCCTTGCGCACGCGCTCGCCAAACAGATATTTCCGGATATGGACCCGCAGGTATCCGCTGAACTCGTCGCCGTTAACCGCTATACGGCGATTTCGCACCTGAAAAAAGGGGATGTGGATGTCGTATTCGCCATGCAGCGCAATACGGGCAGCGACCTCTACACCTATTCCGCGCCGTATTTCACCGATTCTGTGCAGCTTTTGTGCCGCGCGGGCACCGAGCATGATGCGCTCAAAGCCAAGAGCATCGGCATGATCGAAAACAGCGAATCGGCGGCTGCCTGGAAGATATACGACCAGAAGAACGACGCCATGCTCAAAGCGCAATATTATGCCTCCTACCCCGATCTTGTATCGGCGCTGCGCGCCGGAAAAGTCGATTATGTGGCAGTGCCGGGCGCGGTAGTCTCAAGCCTGCTGACATCGGGCATTACGGTGCACGATACCTCGCTGGGGCCGGCGGAATACGTGGCGGTTTCCATGGCGGAGTCTCCCTCGTTCGCGCTGCTCGCGGATCTTGTGATACAGCAGATGCAGGGCGACGGCGAACTGAACGCGCTGATTTCCCAATACGGGCTGACGCAGTACACCGCTGAAAAGTAATTAAGGTATCGCCACCTGCGGCGGCGACGAATGATTATTTTATTTAATAGCGGGAGGGCTTCGCCCCCCGCGCCCCCTAAGTACGGACGCTCTTAAGGAAGGGGGTTGGGGATCGGTTGTGCAGGCGCAAGCTGCACATCAATCCTTGCGAGATCCCCGAATGTACCATTCGGAGGCACGCAGTTTCCCCAAAGTAAAAAAATAATCGCGACGGCCCGCAGGCCTAGTGCCCGAGGCGTCTTCCGCCGAGGACGCGGCGTTCTAAAGCGCGGATACCTTAGATCCCTCAAGTGGGTTTATCGACAGCATGGTTGAGGGCAGCGCCCTCAACGTATCTATTCGTGTAGAAAGGATTGTTTATGCGGCGACTTGGCAGGGGTTCGCATACGGCGCGCAAGCGGCCATACTGGCTGCTCATACCCGCTGTACTGATCGCGGCGGCAGCATTGCTGTTCGCGTTCAAAGTATTCCCCATGCCCGAACCCGCACCCGTCACCGCCACGCCGGGGCCTGCGTTCACGCCCGCCATTACGGCGGCGCTTGCGCCCATCAAAACGCCCGCCGTCACCGCAACACCCGCGCCCGCGCCTTCGCCCGCGGCGAGTACGCCCAACCCGAACCAGCCGCTGGGCAAGCCGGCCAATGCGCCCCACACGCGCTACGAGCTGGCGGCCGAGCTGCACCCGAGCTACGACAGGCTCTACGCCAAGCTGCGCGTACAATATCAAAACACCACGCCGGATACGCTGTACGAACTGGTATTCAACCTTTACCCCAACGCCTTTGCCAGCAAGGACGCGCCGGGCACGAGTGAAGGAAACCACGAGTTTGACGCGGGCCGCATCATTGTATCCGCCGTCAGCCTCAACGACCAGCTTGCGTATTTTGAGGTATCCGACGACGGCATGCAGCTGCATGTACCGCTTGTGAAAGAACTTTTACCCGGCGAGAACGCGGAGGTGTTCGTCGATTTCGCCGTGGATGTCCCCGAGCGCAACGCGCGCTTCGGCAAAACGGAGATCGGCTATCAGCTGGGCAATTTTCTGCCCACGCTCGCCGTGTATCAGGACGGCGCGTGGGTTTCAGATCCTTACCCCGACAAGGGCGATCCTTTCTACAGCGAGACTGCGGATTACGCCGTCGCGCTGACCTATCCTTCGGAATATACGCTTGCCTGCACGGGCAGCGTTGTCAAATCGGAAACGGGCAACGGCCTGACCACCACTTACGCGGCCGCCAGCCGCGTGCGGGATTTCGCCTGCACGCTCAGCATTGGCCTGCAGGCCGCGCAGGAGACGTTCGAGGGCGTGCGCATCTATTCCTATGCGCTTAGTCAGGCGAGCGCCGAACGCGGCGCACAGCTCGCCAAGAAGGCGCTCGCGGCGCTTACGCCCGTCATCGGCACGTATCCTTATGAAACGCTGACCGTGGCGCAAGTGGAAATGTATTACGCGGGCATGGAATACCCCAACCTGCTCATGGTGCAGCGCGAGCTGTACCTGCCCGGCCGCGAGCTGGAGCTGGAGCTGACCATCGCGCACGAACTGATCCACCAGTATTTCTACGGCGTGGTCGGCAGCGATCAGATCAACGCGCCCTGGCTCGATGAGGCGCTCACCAGTTATCTGAGCATTGTGTACTTCCAGAAAGCGGGCAATGTCCCCGCCTATGAAGCGCTGTTCAACCGCTATATCGTGGAGCGCGCGCCGCTGGGCACGCGTGTGGACGGCAAGCTGTACGATTATACGACCGAGGACTCGTATGTCAATTCCGTGTATTGGCGCGGCGCGGCCATGTACCACGCCCTTAGGGAGGAGATAGGCGACGACGCGTTCTTCGACGGCGTGCGCGTCTACCTGCAGGATAACGCGTACCGCGTCGCCACCAAGGCCGATCTTGTCGCCGCGTTTGAAAAAAGCAGCGGCAGGTCGCTTGGGGCCTGGTTCGACGCGAAGCTTGCGGGTACGGCGTAAGGGGCAGGGATTGAGCCTGACGGCCCACAGTTTGCAATGGTCGCGTAGCGTCGCGGCGGGTGCCGCTTCCTAACGCTTCCTTGCTCACTGGGCTTCCGCCTCGCTTCATCCGCCACAGGCGGCGCGCGGCTTCGCCCCCGAGCTCCTACCAAAGGGACACGTCCCTTTGGAATCCCTAATTGGCATACGCCAATTGGCGTGCGCTGGGGAATATTTCGAATGATATTTCGTTCCGAGGATCAAACTTGGAACTGACTGATACCCTTCCCAACCGCCCTTATTAGGGCGGTTACGGATGGGATTACAAAGGGCCTGCGGCCCTTTGGCGGGGGTGTCGGGGGCAGAGCCCCTGACGCTGCTCCCCATCAGGGCGCTCAAAAAGCGGCCTTTACATACAGAAAGGATTACACAGCCACATGCGACTGGATAAATATTTGAAGGTGTCCCGGCTGATCAAACGGCGGACGGTAGCGAACGAAGCCGCCTCACTGGGCCGGGTGCAATTGAACGGACGGGAGGCAAAGCCTTCCGCCGAGGTCAAAGTTGGGGACATGCTCTCCATGCGATTGGGTGGCAAAACGTTGACGGTCCGCATAAATTCCGTACAGGAGCATGCTGCGAAAGCGGACGCTTCGGATATGTACACGGTAGTGGAGGGCGGCGAATGAGCTACATCACAGGCATACTGCTCTGCGCGGGAGATTCGCGCAGGATGGGCTTCCACAAACTGCTCTACCGCCTGCCCAACGGCAAAACGCCCATGGATATGAGCTTGGAAGCGCTGGTCAAAGGCGGCGTGAACCGGCTGGTCATCGTCGTAAACGAAGCGACACGCGCGCATGCGGAGTCTTTGGTTTCCCGTGCGGGCGTGCCGGTAACGGTATGCGAGGGCGGCGAAACACGGCAGGATTCGGTTTATAACGGGCTTGTGTGCTGCAAGCCGGGCATCGCCGTCATACACGACGCGGCACGCTGCCTTGCGCGGCCCGCGCTCATTCACGCCTGCATAGACAGCGTACGTCTGCACGGCAGCGGCGTGGCGTTTATTCCCGTACGCGATACCGTGCTGCACGTGCATCAGGATAACGGCGGCGGGGTCGACGCATTGCCGCGCGAAGAACTGCTGCACACACAAACACCGCAGGCGTTCGACTGCGCCTCGATACTCGACGCATACGAAAAAGCGCGCGCGCAGGGCCTTGCGGCAACTGACGACAGCACGCTGTACGCCGCAGCCGGCCACGCTGTGCGGTTCGTACCCGGTTCTGTGGATAACCGCAAGCTGACCACGTCCGAAGACCTTGTATGGCTCGAAGAACGGCTGTGCGCCGCTGCTGCGGGCTTAGGTGCGCAGGCAGGATTGCGGGTAGGCTGCGGCGAGGATGTGCACCTGCTGGTGACTGGCCGTCCGCTCATACTCGGCGGCGTGGAAATACCGTTTGAAAAGGGACTGCTGGGGCATTCCGACGCGGATGTGCTCATACACGCGCTCATGGACGCGCTCTTGGGTGCGGCGGGCCTGGGCGATATCGGCGTACAGTTCCCGGATACCGACCCGCAGTATAAGGGCATATCCAGCCTGACGCTTTTAGTCCGCGTAGCCGACAGGCTGGCCGCCGCGGGTTATGGCGTGCGCAATGTGGATGTGACGGTAGTGGCCGAAAAGCCCAAGCTCGTGCCGCATTTTCCCACCATGCGCGAACTAATCGCGGCGGCACTGCGGCTGACCGCCGATCGTGTGGGACTCAAGGCGACCACCACCGAAGGCTCCGGCCCCGAAGGCCGCGGCGAATGCATCAGGGCAAACGCGGTGGCGCTGCTGTATTCGTTGTAGGGGGAGACGTTTGGGGCGCTGCCCCTTACAGTTCGCAATAGTCGCACATCGTTGCAGCTGTGCTGCTTCCTTGTGCTTCTTGCTCACTGGTCTTACGCCTCGCTTCATCCGCCACAGGCGGCGCTCGGCTCCGACTCCCGCTTAGGGCCGTAACGGCCCTAAGAACCCATATTGTCAAAGCGACTGCGTCGCTTTGACGGGTAATATTTTATAAATGGGCTGTCCTGATTGATGGGACAGCCTTTTAATCTCCAATCCCGGAAGTGCTCTTTTTGAGCCGAACATTTTACGCTTAGGAAAATGATTAATATGATGTTGAAAACAGAAAGACTTATTTTGAGAGAGTTCACGATGGATGACCTTGACGAATTATACGCAATACTTTCAGATCCCCAATCCATGAAGTATTACCCCGCTCCGTTTAGCTATGAGAAATGCCGGAATTGGATACAGTGGAACTTGGATAACTATAAGAAATACGGCTTTGGATTATGGGCTGTTACACGAAAAGAAGATGGGAAGTTTATCGGTGATTGCGGTATTACGATGCAGATGATAGATGGCCGTCTCGAACCTGAGATCGGATTTCATATTAACAAAATGCATACTCGTAAAGGCTATGCCTCTGAAGCCGCTTGTGCCTGCCGCGATTACGCATTTATCACTCTTAAACTTCCTGTTGTGTACTGTTATCAGAAACATACCAATGTTCCTTCTCAAAAGACCGCGGAAAAAATGGGTATGAAATTCATGAAACAGTATTCTGATGAAAAAAACGAAGTTTCAACGGTTTATGCGATGACGAGAGAAACGTATTTAACTTGGCAACATGAATAATTGATACATGTGGGGACACGTCCCTCAACCGCCCATATTTGGGCGGTTATTTTGGGGTTTCCAAAGGGACGTATCCCTTTGGTGGGAGTCGAAGCCGCGCGCCGCCTGTGGGGGAAAAAGCGCGGCGGAAGACCAGTGAACAAGGGAGCGTGAGGAAGCGGCTTCTGCCGCGACACTGCGCGACAATTGTGAACTGTGGGGGCAGCGCCCCCGCAATTAAAAACTATCCCGAGCATTATTCATTATTCATTTTACATCTCGTTTCAAAAGTCCGGGTATAACCAAAGCACTCTCTAAATAATTTTCTTCCTATATACTCATGAAATTGATAACACCTATCTCTGTAAAACTCATTCCAATAGCTTATCATTCTTGCGTAACTTATACGGAACGATTCCGCGTTATCCTTACAGAAACTCTTAAATGATTGCGTATCACGCTCTTTAAGCATAGCGTAAACCATTTCTAATATCTCAACGACATATTCATCACATACTTTTACGATATACGGAATTGCCCAACCTTCATAGTCCATCGAAAGTAATGACTGTACATGTTTTTGCCGGACAAAGCCATCATGATTTCTTGAATAGACACAGTGTAAAATCATAATCTGCTTATCATCTAATTTGCTATAAACATCATCAGCAACATCAGGAAAATACATGCGATAAGGGAATTTAATCAAATTGCAATTGAGACTATACTCAATGTATTGTTGGGAAGTATACCCTACTTTCTCTTGAAACCGTTGAGGAATAAGACTTGTGACTTTTGATACATCACTTTTCAATTCATCCGGAAAACCACTGATGAACATTGCAAGCCTCCCCGAATAATCTGCACCAGAGGCCTATTTCATCGATGTAAAACTTTAGCCTCCCGATATTCCCCCAACCGCCCATATTTGGGCGGTTCTACTATGGGTTCTTAGGGCCGTTACGGCCCTAAGCGGGGGATCGGGGGCAGCACCCCCGAACGTAACCCTTATCTCATTTCCCTACACAAAACCGCTCAAAAATCCTATCCAGCACCGCGTCGTCCACCGCGCGGCCGGTGATGCGGCCTAAGGCTGAGAGCGCGTCGCGGATATCGGTAGCGACGCAGTCCGCGTCTTCGGCGGTCAGCGCCTGCGATACTGCATTGCGCGCGTCCTCGAGCGCGGCGATGTGGCGCTCGTTGGTGACATATGCGCTCTCTATCGGCCCCGCGAGCGCACGTATGCGGTCGCACAGCACGGATAATCCTTCGCCGGTGCGCGCGCTCACAGGGATCAGCTCTTCCTCGGGCGGCACGAGCGCGGCTAAAGCGGCGCGCCCCCACACGCCGGGCAGGTCTGCCTTGGTATAAAGAAGGATGCGCGGCTTGTGCGCGGTGGCGGCGAGGATATCGAAATCCTCCTGCGAAAGCGGCTCGGATTCATCGAGCAGTACGGCCGCGATATCCGCATCCTCGAGCGCGGTGCGCGCGCGCTGCACGCCTATGCGCTCCGCTTCGTCTTCGGCATCGCGTAAGCCCGCCGTATCGAACAGCCGCAAAGGGATGCCGTCGAGCGACAGCTGTTCTTCGAGCACATCGCGAGTCGTACCGGCCTGCGGGGTCACGATGGCGCGCTCATAGCCCAACAAGGCGTTCAACAGGCTGGATTTGCCCGCGTTGGGTCTGCCCAGCAGCACCACGCGCAAGCCTTCGCGCAGCACGCGGCCGGACCGCCCCTGCGCGATGAGCGACTCGATATCGGTAATCGCGGCGGCGAGTGTTTTGGGCAGGCCGGAAAATACGTCCTCTTCGAGTTCTTCGGGGTAGTCAATGGCCGCGCTCACACCGGAAAGCGCATCGGTCAGTTCATCTTCCACGGCGGCGATCTCGCGGCTTAATCGGCCCTGCATCTGCTCGAGCGCCGCGCGCGCGGAACGCTGCGCCGACGCCTGTATGAGGTCCATCACCGCCTCTGCCTGCGCGAGGTCGACTTTGCCGTTCAAAAACGCGCGGCGCGTGAACTCGCCCGGCTCCGCAGGGCGTAAGCCCAGCGCGGCGATCGCCGCGAGAGCCTCGCGAACCACGGCGGGGCCGCCGTGGGTGTTTAACTCAAACATATCCTCGCCCGTATAGCTGCGCGGTGCGGCGTAATAGACCGCCATAGCGTCGTCGATGGCCGTTTCATCGCCGTAGAGCGTGATGTGCGTCATTTCGCGCGGCGCGCCGCTCAGGTTTTTGCCGCACAGCGCGCTCAAAGCGCGGGCGCAGTCCGGCCCGCTTGCGCGGATGACGGCGATCGCCCCGCCCGCGGGCGTGGCCAAGGCATAGATGGTGTCGGGCATGGTATATGCTCCTTTCGAGGGGGGATGGGTTGGGGGCTCTGCCCCCAGACCCCCGCCCAAGGGACACGTCCCTTGGGTATCCCTTATCAAAGCGATTTCGTCGCTTTGGGGGATGTTTTATTATTGGGAACAAGAAGTTCCTTATATCCGGTCTGGTTAAATCTCATGCGGCTTCCGATGAAGCAATTATGAAACCTATTCCTCAGGGGGCGTGGGGAGTCGGAGCCGCGCGCCGCCGGTGGCGGATGAAGCGCGGCGGAAGACCAGTGAGCAAGAGAGTGCGAGGAAGCGGTACCTACCGCGACGAAGCACGACCATTGCGAACTGCGCAAAGCCCGCCCGCTATTAAATAAAATAAATCCTCGTCGACGCCCTTAGGCGGCGATACATTATGAATATCCAAAAAGCCAACACAATAACACACGCCGGCCCTAAGGCCGGCGCATGATTTGAAACTTACTTCTTCGGCGTAATGACCACGCGCCGGTTGGGCTCTTCACCCTCGCTGTGTGTGGTAACAAACGGATTGTTCTGCAGCGATGCGTGCAGCACGCGGCGTTCGTAAGGATTCATCGGCTCCATGGCCACCGGGCGGCCCGTGGATTTCACCCTCGCGGCCTGCCTGCGGGCAAGGCGTATGAGCGTATCCTCGCGCTTGTTGCGATAATCCTCGGTATCCAACGTCACACGCAGGTATTTATCCTGCTTGCGGCTTCTGTTCACCACCAGCGATGTGAGGTACTGCATGGCGTCGAGCGTTTCGCCGCGGCGGCCGATCAGCAGACCCTTTGTCTTGCTCTGAATGGATACGCGCACGCCGTCTTCCACTTCCGCCGCCTGCAGATCCGCGTCGATATTCATGCACGCAAGCAATCCTTTGAGAAACACACCGGCCGGATGCGTTGCAGCAAGCTCCTCGCTGTAATCGTAATGCTCCTGCGGGATTGCAGGTTCGCTCTGCTCCGCGCTTTCTAAGCGTTCGCTGCGTCCGTCATTCTGGGGCCGTGCACTGCTTTGCGGGCGTCCGCCGCCCTGCGGCTTGGAATACTGCGGCCTGTCGCTGCTTTGCGGTCTTTCATTGCGCTCGGGTCGATCATTGCGCTCGGGTCTGTCGCTGCGTACCGGCCTGTCACTGCGTTCGTTGGACCGGTCATCCTTGCGCTCGAACTGAGGCTTGTCGTTTCTGCGTTCCGGACGGGGTGCGAACTCGGCTTCTTCGTCCGGCGTGAACCGCTTAGCGCTTGCCTCGTCGGGATCGCGCTGCGTCAGGCGCACGCGTGCGAGCTTTGCGCCTATGCCGAACAGCCCTTTGCTTTCGGACTGCAGCGGCTCAATGCGCACCTCGTCAATGGATAGGCCCAGTTCCTGCAAGCCGTGAAATACGGCCTCGTCCAGGGAGTGGCCTGTGAATTCTCCGCTTTTCATTTTGTGTCTACCTCCGGTTGGGGTTGCTCAGCCTCCCGTTCCTTTGCAAATCGTTTGTTGAGCAACAGATTGATGCACAGCGAGAACAGATTGCTCAGCGTCCAATAGATGGCGAAAGCCGCGTTGGACTGTAAGCAGAAGAACACGGACATGGCGGGCATGACGTAGAGCATCGTCTTGCCCGTATTTGCCGCACTGTTTTCGCTGCCGGCGGGCTGTCCCTTCTGCATAATCCAGCTTGCGAGGAACGTCGTTCCGCCCGCGAGCAGGGGCAGTATGAACCAGCCGTTGCTATAGCCCTGGTACTGCGCAGTCAGCGGCGCGACCAGATTGTTATATGTATCGATGGCAGCCTGCGGAATATTCTTCGTATCGGCTACCAGCAGCCCAAGCTTCTGGAAAGTTTCCAGTGCGGCGGGGTTTTCCTTGAAGAATATGAGATTGCCGAGGTTGGGCGTGGCGAGGAAGGTCTTTGCCTGCATGACCACGGGGCTAAGGCCGCTGTCCGGCTGCCAGATGTTGGATACCCACAGGAAGCGGAAGGAATCGAACATCGGGGATTTGCCGGTTTCGTGCAGCTGCAGCAGCACCTTGACCATCTGCTCGTAGCCCCAGAAACGGAAGGCTGCGATAAAGCAGAAGAACAAAGGCATCATGAGCAGCATGGGCAAACAGCCGCCCCACATGCTCACGCCTCTGTCGCGCATGAGCTTGGATTGCGCCTGCTGCATTTTCTGCGGGTCGTTGGCGTATTTTTTCTTGAGCTTGTCCAGTTCGGGCTGTATTGCCTGCATTTTCATGCTGGATCTGCGGGATTGAATATCGCCGAATACCGTCGCCAAACGGATGAGTATCGTGCTTATGATGATGGTCATGACGATGTTGCCCGTGACGTTTTCAAAAAGCCACCGCATGCCCATCAGTGTCCAACTAGTTAAAAAGAAGTCGCCTTGCAAGTGTGTGTTCCTCCTTCAAACGATTAAATGCGGCTCTGGAGCCGGCGATCGGGAGGCGGCGATTGCCGTTTACGCGCCCTATGGCGGCGCGCCCGTGGGTGGTATGCCCTGCCGGCGGGGGGAACGGAAATACGATTATGCAGGATGCGGCAGCAAAACAGGCTGCATCAGCCGCCGCATGACGCGACAAAGGGAGTATTGCCCGGATTTCAGGGGAAGGACCGAGCCTGCCTGTGATTGGTTGCTACGCTTCGCCGTTATCCGGCGGACGTTTGCACGCAAGCCGCAATGTGCGGGGCACCGGGTCGTAGCCGCCGCGCGAAAACGGATTGCATCTGAGCACCCGCCATATCGCAAGCAGCGAACCCAACAGCGCGCCGTGCAGTTCCACGGCTTCATACGCGTACTCGGAACAGGTAGGCAGGTATTTGCAGCGATTCTGCGGAAGTCCCGGAGAAATATGCCGCTTGTAGAAACGAAGCAGTGCAAGCAGAACGCGTTTCATGGCGTATCCGCCGCAGGCGGCGTTTGCTCCGGCAGTGCCGATTGTTCTTCCGTTTTTTCTTCAGGCGGGGGCATCAGCAGGTCGGCTTTTTTCAGAAGCGACCTAAGACCATGCCGAAGATCTAAAAACGGCTCGTCCAGCACGGCGGTGCGTGCGATGACGATCAGGTTGTGTCCGGGCTTAATGAGCGGCAGCAGCGGTGAAAACGCTTCGCGCAGCCTGCGCTTGGCGCGGTTTCTCATAACGCTGTTGCCCAGCTTTTTGCTTACGGAAAATCCCACGCGCACACTGTTCGCCGAAAGCGGTTCTTGCCGCCGCGATGGGCGGGGCTTGCGCCTGTCCCGCACGTAAATGAGCGTGCACAGCCGCGAGCCAACGGACTTCCCCATGCGGTAGGTAAACTGGAAATCCCGGTTTTTTTTGAGCGAATAACAGCGTTTCAATGCGGCCCCTTTCGGCCGATACGGCAACAGCCGGGCCGAGGCCCGGCACTATTCACCGATAAACCTCTGCGGGTTCATCAGTGGGTTCTTTGAAGGTTAGAATGCCGCTTATGGCGGCGTTCTTCCGCCGATTCGGCAAATACTTGCCGAATTTGAACAAATGTGGGGGATATACTCCCCCACGCCCCCGAATAGGGGTTAAACACGCCTAAAAAAAGAACAGGGCGGACAGGAACGCCCGCCTTTGCGTATCCGCCACAGGCGGATTGAACCCAGATTGTAAACGCCTTGCTGTTTTGGCGCAGAGCGTTACGCGCTGAGCTTTCTTCTGCCCTTCATGCGCCTGCGCTTTAATACCGCGCGGCCATCGGTGGTCTTCATGCGCTTACGGAAACCGTGTACCTTTTTGCGCTGCCTCTTTTTGGGCTGATACGTCATGAACATGTTGCTCTGCACCTCTTTTCTATCAAAAGTAGACCGGGGGGAAAACCAGATGTAGTATCCACCCGGTTATCTCTCACAATATACAGGCTATTCGCCCCCCGCAGCGGGCAAACGCGCCCATTGCCTGTACCAGTATAGTAGAAAAATGCCCGTGCTGTCAAGGGTTTTCGGCTGGGAGAGGGGAACAGGGCATAGGCGGAAAATGCGGATATAGTTGTATATGTTATAGTTTTTTTATGCAGTGGTTATTCTGTCATTGTTTGGACGCAGTAGCTTTTCCAAGTCTGAACAAGGTATCGCCGCCTGCGGATGAACAAGGTATCGCCGCCCAATGTGGCGGCGACGAGAATTTTTTAATATGGGGGGCAAAGCCCCCCATCCCCCCCATATACTGCACCTGCGACATTATTGCCCAAGAAATAATTTGGGCATTGCCTTATAATAAGGAGTACAGGGGTGCTGTGCGTCTAATCTATAGCTAACGGCAATGATATGGACGAACAACTCCCCAGGGGGCGCGGGGGGCCGCAGCCCGCCCGCTTTTAAATAAAATGAATCCTCGTCGACGCCACAGGCGGCGATACCTTAAGAAATAGCTAAACCGCTTTGCAATACCAACAATTACCGCCTATACTGTCTTTAAGCCATGATACGCATAAACTGGGGGATTGCTCATGATACAAATCTGCGAATACAAAGAACCCTATCAACAGGGCATACTGCAGATGATTCTCGAAATCCAGCAGCAGGAATATCATCTGCCGATCACGGCGGAAGATCAGCCCGACCTTGCCAATATCCCCGCCTTCTATCAGCAGGACAACGGAAACTTCTTTACGGCGGTCGAAAATGGCGCGGTCGTGGGCAGCATCGCGCTCAAAAACATAGGCCACGGCAACGCGGTGCTTCGCAAAATGTTTGTGAAAAAGGAATATCGAGGAAAAGAGCTGGGCGTATCGCATGCGCTTCTCTCGCGGCTCATCGAGTGGGCGCGGGAAAAGAATTTCAGCAGGATATACTTAGGCACAACGCCGCAGTTCTTAGCGGCACACCGATTCTATGAAAAGAACGGCTTTGTGGAAATCGAGAAAGACGAATTGCCCGCCGAGTTTCCGGTTATGCAAGTGGATAAGAAGTTTTATTGCTATAGGTTGTAATTAGTTGAGGCTGCTTCTTTGCCATATCAGATAGCACCTAGACACCATCTCCGTTTTTAAGAGGTATCGGCTCATCCTGAGCCGACGATGATTTTTTTATACTGGGGGAAACTGGCGTTTCCCCCAGTCCCCCTTCCTAAGCCCGCGCGTCTCATCGGTTTCGCTGCTTCACGCTTTTGAGAGTAGTTTTTTACTTCTGATTAGTCTCAGACTCCATTATGTTTCTGCTCCATTTATACAAACGTATAAACACATATGTCTTTAGGGGGACGCGGGGGGCCGCAGCCCGCCCGCTATTAAATAAAATAAATCCTCGTCGCGACGGCCTGCAGGCCTAGTGTCCGAAGGCGTCTTCCGCCGAGGACCCCAAAAGGCGGCGATACCTTTAAATAAAAAAGGCTTTGCTCCCCATTACAGGAAGCAAAGCCCGATTTCATTTTGCGATAAAAAGTTACTCCGCCGCAGGTTCCGGCTCCGCCACCGCAGGCGGTTCCTCCTCCTTCATCCTCCCCGTCACGACCATGCTCACAACCACCACAATGACCGAGAATATGCCCGAAACAAGGAACATGAACGCCACGCCCATGCTCTGCGCAATGGGTCCCGCGAACAGCAGCCCCACCGGCATGGCCAGCGACATCAGGCTCATGATCAGCGAAAACACCCTGCCCATGGCCTCCGGCGGCACTTTCTGCTGCAGGTACGCCGTGTACGGAATGTTATACAGGCTGCCGCTGCCGCCCATGAAGAAGCACAGCACGGCAAACGCCCAGAAATAGCTGAGATTTCCCGGCAGCACGCCGCATAAAAGCGTCGTCAGACCCATCAAAAACAGCGAAAAGTGGATCATGCCGAATTTATCCTTCACTTCGCCGCGCGCGCTCATATACAGCGATGCGATCAGCATGCCGCCCGCGTACACGAACTCGATAATGCCCGCGTGCCACTCGTTGCCTCCCAGATGATTGCTCGTCATCAGCGGATACAGCGAGGAGAGCGGCAGATACGCCACCATACACAGCGTGGCCGACAGCGTGATGACCCACAGCCGCTTCATGGAGGATAGCACCCTTGCGCCTTCCTTCATTTCGCGCCACATATGCGGCGCTTCCTGTTCCTTGCGCTCCGGGTTGGGAATATGCACGGCCGCGACGGTGGAGCACGCGACAAGCGCGCCCAGCGTATCCGTGAGCATCACCAGCCACAGCGGCAGCACCGCGTACAAAAACGCGCCCAGCACCGGCCCCAGCATGAACGAGCCGGATTGCATCATCTGTGAGATGCCGTTGGCGCGTATGAGATCCTCTTCCGGCACCATCATGGGCACGGCCTTCTGCAGGGCAGGCATATGGAACGCGCTGCCCACGCTCCTGAGGAATATCAAAATATAAGCAAGCTCATAGGAAGTCTTGCCGATCAACAGCATAAACGCGAACAGTGCCGCGCACACGCCCATGAACGCGTCCGCCGCGATGATGACGGGCTTGAGCTTGAGCCGATCCACCCACACGCCCGCAAACGGGCCGATCAACAGCATGGGCAAAAACGCGGCAAGTCCGGCCAGCGACATGACAATTGCCGAGCCGCTTTCCTTTGCGAGCCACCAGATCAATGCGAACTGTACTGCGGAGCTTCCGATCAGGCTGACGGCCTGACCAATCGATACGATGATAAACGCGCGTCCAAGCCGCGCCTTTTTAGGCGTAGTTTGTTCCATATATGGTTCCGTCCTTTCAATTGCATGCACAAGTCAATCCCGCATAAACGGGACACAGCGGTTAGAGGTTTTCATTTCGAGACGTATGGCCTTAGAACAGATAAGACCAGATGCGCCCGACGTGCATGCGCATGAAAGCACCGCCTTTCTTTTAGCCGTCGAAAATATTATTGCTTTTTCGGCGGTTTTCTTAAGGTATCGCCGCCTCAAGGCGGCGACGAAGAATTATTTTATTTAATAGCGGGAGGGCTGCGGCCCCCCGCGTCCCCCTGGGATACGATAGGCCTAATGTGCTCAAGATGAGCCGATACCATTCGAACCTACGAAATTGGGGCCTTTGTGGGGCATTTTACTCCGAATCCGCTCATTCCCACACAGAAAAACCCATATTACTGTAACATATTTCAATATACCAGCGCAACCCCGTTGTAACCTGAACAAAAACGTGATAGATTATTTGTGCATTACATGCAGGAGGCTTTCTTCCCCATGCCGCAGCCGCAGAAAACAAACGCCATGCGCATGCTCGAACGCGCCGGCATCCCCTACAAGCCGGTGTATTATGAAATAGCGGATGAGGAGTTTTGCGGGGAAGCGGTATCGCAGCTTACGGGCATCCCGCCTGAACAAAGCTTCAAGACCCTCTGCGCAAAGGGCGAAAAGCGCGGCGTACTGGTTTTCGTCATCCCCGTGGACGGCGAGCTCGATCTAAAGGCCGCTGCCGTTGCCGCGCAGGACAAGCGTGTGGAATTGGTGCATGTAAAGGAACTTCTTGCCCTCACGGGATATGTGCGCGGCGGCGTATCGCCGGTCGGTATGAAGAAGCTCTACCCGACCTACTTCGATGAAACCGCGCTGCTGTTCGACGGAATCGCCGTCAGCGGCGGCGCAAAAGGCTGCACGCTGCTGGTGGAACCGCAGACGCTCATCGACTCGCTCGATGCGCAGACCGCGCCGCTCACGCGATAACGACTGATATAGTCCTGCGTAACGCGGCCATAACGACGACCTTATTTTACAGGAGATTTTATATATGAAAGCACGCATCCGCCTATTTTCCCTGCTGCTTCTGCTGCTCGCTGCATATGCCTTCAACGGCTGTGCCGCCGGCGGCGTACGCGGCGCGCTGCGCGTATCCGGCGCGCACACCACCGTTAAGGCCGAGGCTACGACCCCGGAAGCCGCATACGATCTCTACCTGCGCGGGCTCATATTCATCGCCGGGGACGATGTGACCCTCACCGTCAAACCCGCCGACGGCGCCGCCCGCGTGGAAGTCGACTGCCCCAAGGCCCTCGTCACCAAGTATGGTCTCACCGCCACCATCGATAACGGCGAGATCCGCATAGAGGCCGATTCCCTGTACACCCTGCGCACGGATAGTTTCCACGTCACCGTATACGCCCCCTGCAAGAGTGTATTCGTCGAAGGCGCATATGATTTGGATATCGACGCTTCGGGTGTCGACGAGTTCAGCCTCAAGATCAGCGGTGCGGCCGAAGGCGGCGTGAAAAACATCAAGGCGACCGACGTCAACTGCGCCGTCGCCGGCGCGGCCAATATATCGCTCGCGGGCACAACCGACAGCCTCACCTGCCGCATCAACGGCGCCGGCGATATCAATGCCAAGGATCTTACCGCGCGCGACGCGACACTGCAGATCAACGGCGCGGGCGAAATCACTTCCACCGCCACCACCTCCCTCGACGCCGCCATCAACGGCGCGGGTAAGATCGGGTATTACGGCCGCCCCGCCGACGTGCGCCAGCAATTGGCCGGAGCGGGTACGATAGAGCCGCTGGACTAAGAGATTTGTATGGGGCTCTGCCCCATTCCCCGCTTAGGGCCGTAAACAGCGGAACTCGGGGCTCTAAAACCGATTCACCGGATCGGTTTTTGCCCCTTCGGTGCAGCGAGCCCGCTTCCCTGCGGGAAGCCCCTAAGAACCCATAATGCAAACGCCGCGGCGTTTGCCGGGGATAGTTATGCACAGTATCCACACAGGAATTGATTCGTTTAAAAAAGTGGCGTTTGCCACTTTTTTGCGTATTTGGGGGAGATTCAAGGGTGTTTCCATTGTGCGCTTACATCGGATTACGCGCAGAGTTATGCACAGCGTATACACAACAAGAATGCCCTAAACAAGCACTCTCTGAAAAGTTATCAACAATCTATGCACAGGGCATCTCCCCCATATCTTGCGATTGACTTCTGGGTATGCACAATATCAGGACAGGATTCTATATCGGCCCACGAGAAACGCGGTTTATTCAGCTCTTTGTCGAAACGTTTGTTACGGGGAAAGTTATGCACAGTATCGACAGCGCAGCGAATGGTACCTCAAATTGGTCGGGCGGCATGAGCCAATACCATGAATCCGTCCAGAAATAAAAGGTATCGCCGCCTTTCGGGCGGCGACGAATATTTTCTATTGCGAGGGGGGCTTGGCCCCCCTCGCGCACCCCGTTAGTGGCCTAGTGAAACCCGCAAGCTATCCTGCGGGGAGGGCAGAGGGGCGGCATAAGCCGCCCCTCTGCATAAAAAAATAATTCGTCGGCTCAATTTGAGCCGATACCTTGCAACCACCCGGTATCACTATGAAAGGGTATCGCCGCCTCCGGGCGTACTTTACAAAACGCAGATATCGTATACTTCGGCTAAGGTTGCGACGGTGTATGTGCTGTGTATATCCTGCGGGTTTTTCTGTGCGTGCAGATTGATCCAGCAAGTATCAATGCCCGCCTGTATGCCGCCTTTGATATCCGTCGCAAACGAATCGCCGATCACCAGCGCCTTCGTTTTATCGAAGTCTTTGATATGGGTCATGACATGCTCGAAAAACTCCTTGGACGGCTTCTGATACCCAATGTTCTGAGAGGTAAATATCTCTTCAAAATATTCATACAGCCCCGATTGCTGCATCCGCCGGATCTGCGTCTGCGTAAGGCCGTTGGTGACGATGAACATCCTGTGCGTGGCGGATAAACGCGCGCACAACTCCAATGCGCCCTCCATGAGCTGATAGCCGTTGCCCAACAGCTCGCGGTACATATTTTCCCACGCGATGCCGTCCACGGTTTGTCCAATCCCGGACATGGTTTTAGAAAACCGCGAGTAGACGACATCGTCGAGCAGTATGCTGCCGTTTTCATAATCGGACCAGAGCTGTCTGTTGACGGTATGGTAAGCCGAAAGAAGCTCATCCGAAAGCGCATAGCCGTGATTGGAGAATAATTTATTGAGCGAATCGGCTTCGTTCGCGCTGAAATCCATTAAGGTATTGTCAAGATCAAACAACAGCGTTGTATAGCGCATGGTTCCTCCAGAAGTTTTGCTTGCCATAAACATCATACAATAAAATCAGTATCGCCGCCTCTGGGCGGCGACGAATTTTTATTTTATTTAAAAGCGGGCGGGCTGTTCGCAATTCGCAATGGTCGCGCTGCGTTACAGCAATGCTGTTTCCTTGCGCTTCCTTGCTCATTGGTCTTTCGTCTCGCTATTCCCGCCACTGGCGGCGCGCGGCTTCGACTCCCCGCGTCCCCCTAAGGAGGGAACAAATCTGAAAGCGAATTGCCGACCATTCTGCTTTCCGCGCCCTCCAAATTGGAGCAGGCTTGCCTTCTTGCTGAACTTAGGCACTTAACTCCGCCTTATGGAGGGGCGCGGGGAGGCGGAGCCTCCCCGCATAAAGAATTACTCGTCGGACGCGACGGCCCACAGGCCTAGTGTCCGAAGGCGTCTCCCGCCGAGGACCCCAGAGGCGGCGATACTGATTTACCCTCCCGACAGCAATATAGCGCATCCCCTGTCCTTTCAGGAAAAACATGCATACAAAATTTTCGCTTAAATATACACTGTCATTGTGATATCATAGGAACCAAACAATCACACGCATACATCCGCCTGACCACCGGATCACGAAAGGACCTATGAACAAGCCGATTTCCGCCCCCATCGCGCACCTATTGGCGCTCATTACCATCACCATCTGGAGCACCACCTATATCGCAAGCAAGGTGCTGCTGACCGCCTACACCCCCATGCAAATCGCGCTCATGCGCTTCGTGCTCGCCTACGCCATGATGTGGGCGCTGCGCCCCAAGCTCATGAAACTCGACTTCAAAGCAGAGCTTAACTGCGCCCTGCTCGGCATATTCGGCTGCACGCTGTATTTCGTGGGCCAGAACTACGCACTGACCTATACGCTATCCTCCAACGTGGGCATACTCGTCGCGACGGCTCCCATGATTACCGCCGTACTCGCGCATTTTTTCCTGCCGGATGAAAAGCTGAAGAAAACCGTATTCATCGGCTGCCTGATCGCGCTTATCGGCGTGGCGCTCGTGAGCTTCAACGGCACCGTCGTACTCAAGCTCAACCCGGTCGGCGATCTTCTTTCCATAGGCGCGGCGCTGAGCTGGGCCATCTATTCCATACTGCTCAAACAGCATGCCGCCAAATACGACAGCCTGCTTTTAACCCGCCGCGTGCTGCTGTGGGGGTTCATTACGTCCTTCCCGCTTTCGCTGCTGGAGCGCTCGGCATTTTCGCTCGCGCCGCTTGCGGAACCTTCCTTCCTGTTCAGCCTGCTCATGCTGGGCTTTCTGGGCAGCGGGCTATGCTTTGTATTCTGGAACCTCGCCATGCAAAGGCTGGGGGCTGTAGTGGTGAACAACTACATCTATATTAGCCCGTTTCTCACCATGCTGACGGCGGGACTGTTCCTGAAGGAGCCGATCTCGCTCATGGGCGTGGGCGGCGCGGCGCTCATACTGATCGGCGTGTTTATTACGCAGTATAAAAAGCCGGTGAAGATGGAAACTGCAGTTGAATAACTTCTCCTGTTACTTATAGAAAAAAGCAGTATCGCGACGGCCCGCAGGCCTAGTGCCTTTGGCGTGTCCCGCCGAAGGCCCGCCCCTCTGGGCGGCGACGACATTTCATTTTATTTAAAAGCGGGCGGGCTGTTCGCAGTTCGCAATGGTCGCGCTGCGTCGCGGCATAGCCGTCTCCTTGCGTTTCCTTGCTCACTGGTCTTCCGCCTCGCTCGTCCCGCCACAGGCGGCGCTCGGTTCCGACTCCCCGCGTCCCCCTAATGGAATGTTCGGAACCTTTATTTAGTTTTCAAGCTTTATTTGAGTACTCGTTCCCTAGGGGGAGTGGGGGGCGGAGCCCTCCCACTTTATAATAAAAAAATTCCTCGTCGACGCTGCAGGCGGCGATACCTTAAGAATGTCTTGTCGCTTGTAGTTATGGTGCTACCCATGCAGTAATACGAAAAAAGCCGCCCGAAGGCGGCTTTTTGTTTTGCACCTGATTGACTATTTTACTCTAAGCTCATATCCGTTCGCATCGATAAAATCGGCCTGCCCCGTGACATACGCCCGCAGGTATACGATCTTGCCCCGGATTGCCCTGTATGCGTCGCCCGAAAGCGTATCGCTGAACGTAACCGATTTGCCGGGCTTGATGGTCTTGCTGTCCATGGCGGCCATAAACGATTTATCCGCGGACCAGGTATACAGCACATTCTTCTTTGCGTCGAGCAGCTGAAAATCATATTTCTGGCCGGACGTAAACCGTATCGTCGCATTCTTCTTCGTATTGTTCTCTATGGTGAGGCTCATCTTGATCGAATTGAGCTTCACATCGGCTGCGGGCGTAACGGTCACAAGCTTGGGCAGCACGATCTCATACCCTTTCGCATCGATAAAATTGGCCTTTCCCGTAATAGTTGCCCGCATGTATACGGCTTTGTCCTTGATGGCCTTATACGCGGGACCCGCAAACACTTCAAAGAACGTAACCGTCTTACCCGCCTTGACGCGCACGGAATTCATCGCCGCCATAAACGATTTGTCGGCGGACCAGGTGTACAGCACTTTCCGGTTTGCGTCGAGCAGCTGGAAGTCGTATTTCTGGCCGGACGTAAACTGGATATATTCGTCGCTTTTGCCCATGTTGGTGACGGATATGCTCATTTTCACCGAGTTGGGCCTGACATCCACAGCGGGCGCGACTTTCACTTGCTGCACCTCTTTGAGCTGCACCTCATACCCTTTCGGGTCGATAAAGCCGGCTTTGCCGGTGATGGTTGCGCGCAGGTAGACGATTTTATCCCTGATCGCCTTGTACGCGTCGCCCGAAAGCGTATCGCTGAATGTCAGCGACCGTCCGGCTTTGATGGTCGTGGTGGTCAGCGCGGCGATGAACAGCTTATCGGCAGACCATGTGTACAACACGTTGCGGTTCGCGTCGAGCAGCTGGAAATCGAACTTCTGGCCCGAGGTATGCTCTATCGTCACATCGTTTCTGGTGCGGTTTCTGATGGTAACGCTCATTTTGATGGAATCAGGCTTTACAACAGCCCCGGGCGTTACCGTTACTGGTGCTTGCTCCGGTGCTTTTGAGGATGCGGCAAGCGCAGGGAGCGCAGTCACTGCCGTCATGAGTATTGCGAGCGCTATTCCTAATATCCTTTTCTTCATAATCAAGACCTCCTGAACCCGAATTTCGCCTTCTAACACGTAGACGAAAAAGGGGCACTGCGGTTCCATATGTGTTCCTTATACTGTAGGCAAAACGCCTCTTATGTATGAAGGAATACATGAAAATACACGATATTTTACCGTTCAACAGCGACTGCGGGAGATGCCTTGTATAACGCCCGTATAACAGGCCAATATCTATTCTGGAACAAGCAAGCATTCGTTGACCGGTATAGAAAAAATCCTTATACTCAAAGATGTTCATTTCTGTGCAAATCTTATAAAATTGAGGAAGTAGTATCGTAATGGCCAGGATTCTTATCGCAGACGGGGCCGACCTCAAAGTGAACATCATGTGGGAGCCGATCGACAAGATGCTCTCGGAGAAACTCGCAAAACTGGGTCATGAAGTGGTTCTACAGCACTACGAAAAGGATGAACTCAAAAAGCAGATTGGTACCTTCGACATCGTTGTAATCGGAGAAAGCACGCATATTGACAAGGAAGTCATAGACGCGGCAGGTTCGGGCAAACTCAAGACGATTATCAAGGCTGGAACGGCTATGAGAAACATAGACGTAACCTATGCCGAAGGTAAGGGCATCTGCGTCAGGAACACACCGGAATGCAGCCGCAACGCTGTTTGCGAGCTGATACTGGGGCACATCATCTCCGCATCCAGGTTCTTCTTCCAATGCTTGGGCACCATGAAAAAGGGCGAATGGAATGCCTATACCGGCATTGAACTGGAAAACAGGACACTGGGGCTTATCGGTTTCGATAAGACGGCGCAGATGCTGGCCAAGAAGGCAACCGCGCTGGGCATGACGGTTTCCTATTGGGATGAAAAGGGGCCCTGCAGCTGCCCGGAATGCGCAGATTACAAGTACCTCGATTTCATGGATCTTATTGCCTCCAATACATTCCTTTCGCTGCATGTGCAGTACGACCCGAAAAAGGGCTGTCTGCTGGGTGAAAAGGAACTCATGCACACGGAAAAGGGCGCAAACCTGATCAACTGCTCCGACGGCAGACTGGTGGATGAAGCTGCTCTCTTAAAGGCACTGGGCGCGCACATGGGCGAGATGCATCTCTTTAGCGTGGGTCTCGACACCTTCCGGGAGGAGCCGACCACGAATAAGGCGCTGCTTGCACACGACCGCGTATCGTTAAGCCCGCATATCGGCCACGATACGTATGAATCGAACACCCGGCGCGCGCAGGAGATAGTGGATATCATCTGCAGCCTGTAAGACCGGAAAGTAAAAGAAATACGGGATGTATCAAAGTATTTGATACATCCCTTTTTGTTATCGCTGATTTTTCTCATATGCACCAGATTTGAAAATTGCCTAGGATTCTGTAGGTTCATCCGCCCCCTGAAGACCCAGATACATTTTGATACCAGATATCATGAACCGAGCCGCTTCTAGCGCCTTATCAAGAGCGGGATCAAAATTGGATACAACGCGGGTAAACTCATCATTTTTTAGTCCCGATAAGAGGTCAAATTCCAGTCCGATTTCATCATCGATCAAGGACTCAACAGCGGATTTTTCCCAATATGGGTTTATCTGTGATGCGAATTCTCCGATTTCGTTTGCAGAACTATACCATTGCTGTATAAGAAGAGCGGGATCATTCCCGGATTTAACTGTAGACGCTACTTCGTTCAAATTTCGTATATACTGCCCAAGAAGTTCTTCAAATCTCTGACCGGCCTCAAACCCAAATACGCTTCCCAGTATTTGCCCAAGTTCGGCATCATTGCGTTGCAGACGCTGTGCTACAAAAGGAAAGTCACGCAAACTCAGCATTTGGCTGATGATGAGCTGCCTGACCCAAACCAAGCGTTCAGTCCATAGTTGTGTAACATACGCTTCCCAATCCATACCGCTACCCCCGGTTAAGTGTATGATGCTTTTAGGACATATATTTTCTAGAAGGTATCGCCGCCTTCGGCGGCGACGAATTATTTTATACAGGGGGGCGTCGCGGCTGCGGCCGCTCCGCCCCCCTGTCCCCCGAAAAGCACTTAGCGCGTCGGGAATAAAAATGCCGTGCAATCTATAGGAAGGGGGAATGGGGAGTCGGAGCAGCGCGCCTCCAGTGGAGGAAAAACAAAAATGAGAGCCAGTTTTCGCTGACTCTCCATAATCGTATAGTTCATATTTAGCTAGGCAATAAACCGCTTAGCAGATTCCATAATCTGAGGTGCATATTGAAATAAGTCATTTACGTCATTCAGTGAAAACTTTGTACCATCTGGAAGGTACAAGGTTTTTTTCTGTGCTTCAAGTTTCAAACGGCAAATCCACTTTCGGATATTGCCATCGTAGAGAATTCCGAAATAGCTTTCCGTGTCTTTATGAACAACCTTTTCTGGGGGCATAACGCCATGTAAAAGAGCCTTGATAATGATGTATGCCTCAATCTCTTCCGTAGTTGTATCAATACGGCTCAACTGCTCTTCTGGCAAGGATTCCACAGCCACCGGCGTTTCAGTAATTGTAGGCGGCTCTTCATGACTCATCATTGCGGATTTTAGGGTATCGTTTATTGTATCCCCGATATAAGCATTAAAAGCTTTTTTGATGATTGGTAAAAACCGATCTACTACGGCTTGAGTACGCCGTCCGGGATATACCTCTCCTAACACAAAACTAACGAAAGCATCATCTGGGGTTGTCCGCTGCTTATGAATCAGCAATTTAATAAGATTGGTGTATTTTAATTCGGATGCGGCGGAAAATGCGGCATCAATATCGATTGTTTCTTTTGTGAACCGTCTCAATTCTGGTACAAGGGTCTCTTTAATATCTAAGAGATTAAACTCCAGAAATGGTGTAAGATCCATTTTATTTGGTTCGTCTAAGTCTGTATAAAACTTATAAACGATACCATTCGTAAGAATACCGAATTTTGCGGGAGAAGTGGCAAAATATCGGAATAACTGTGAGTCATGCTTTTCAAGTGTATCACTGCAGCATTTGCATTCTATCAGTATTGCAGGTTTACCATTAAGAAATATGGCATAATCTACCTTTTCACCCTTCTTTATTCCCACGTCCGCTGTAAATTCCGGCAAAAATTCAATTGGATTGAACACGTCATAACCAAGAAGTTGAAAGAAGGGCAGTATCAGCGAGTTTTTGGTAGCCTCTTCAGTGAGCAACAGGTCTTTTATCGAGGTAACGCGGGCGGAAAATTGTCTAAGCTGATCAATAAAATCCATACGAAAACCCCCTACTGCTGT
The DNA here is from genome assembly GCA_964440115.1 of uncultured Oscillospiraceae bacterium. Taxonomy (GTDB): domain Bacteria; phylum Bacillota; class Clostridia; order Christensenellales; family CAG-138; genus JAEWWD01. The sequence continues at coordinate 110,765 of CAYTPV010000011.1, forward strand.
ATTAGACCATATTATACCATAAAAGTAACTACATGTAGATATGACGCGAATTATGTCAGGTATATATTAACATGTGATTTTAATAGTGCCCCCTACCTTTGGCTGTTTAGCACACAATCCGGGGGTGCAGGGGGGCGGCTTTAGCCGCCCCCTGTAAAAAAATAATCGTCGGCTCATACGACGGCCGGCAAGGCCTAGTGCACGAGGCGTCTCCCGCCGAGGGTGAGAGCCGATACCTTGAAACCACCCGACCGAAAGATGGCGATACCCAACATTCCCCCGCCCGCAAAATAGTGATACTGCTCATACAAAAAAGCCGCCCGAAGGCGGCTTTTTTAAATACCCATTATCTGAGCTTAATCACATATCCCGTCTGATCCAGGAAATCCGCGGTGCCGGTGATGGTCACCCGCAAATACACGATCTTATCGCGGATCGCCTGATACCCTGTGCCCGTAATCACTTCGCTGAATGTCACCGAATTGCCGGAAAGTATATTCGTCGTGGCCGTCTTCTGGGCGAATGTCTTGCCCTTGGACCACTGATACAGCAGCCGCCAGTTGGCGTCGAGCAGCTGGAAGTCATACTTCTGCTCCGTTGCATGCCGGATGGACGCAGGGCCAGTCGACGCGTTCTTAATGGTAGCGCCCATGCTGATGCTGTTAGACTTGAACGACGCGCGGGGGATGATGAGAACCTGCTGGGGTTCTTTTATCTTGGCTTCATACCCGCCCGCGTTGATAAACCCTGCTTTGCCGGGAATGCTCGCGCGCAGATACATGATTTTATCCTGAATGGCCTTGTACGCGTCGCCGGAGAGCGTTTCCGTGAATGTCTGCGTCTTTGAGCCTGCAATCGTCAGGCTCCCTGTCATCTGCGGGAACATTTTATCGGCGGACCAGGTGTACAGCACATTATGCTTAGAGTCGAGCAACTGGAAATCGTACCGCTGGCCGGAGGGATAGTCGATCGTCACGGCGGTGCGGGAAGTGTTTTTGATTTCCAGCATCATTTTGACTGATCCGCCCACAAACGCGGCCTTGGGCGTAACCAGTATCTGCGTACTCACGCCCAGCGGCAGTTCATAGCCCTTTGTGTTGAGAAAACTCGCGCTGCCGGTGACGAACGCTTTGAGATACGCGATTTTGCTCCTGATCGCCTTGTACGCGCTGCCCGAAAGGGTCTCGGTAAATGTGACGCTCTGCCCCGCCTTTATTTTGGTGGTCGTGAGCATTTCCATAAACGATTTGTCTGCCGACCAGGTATACAGCGTTTTTTTATTGCTGTCGAGCAGTTGGAAATCATACTTCTGCCCGGATGTATGCTTGATGGTGACTTCTTTTTTGGTGTTGTTCACAACGACGATATTCATGGTGATGGAATCTGTGCCGATCACCGCCTGCGGTGTGATTGTGACCTGCGCTGCCGGCTTCGTTGCGGGGGCTGCCTGCGCCACGCCAAGCGCGAATGAGAACGCTGCCGCCATGGCCAGCACCAACCCTAAGATACGCTTTTTCATGGTGATCCTCCAAAGTTGCCTTACACTTGTTTGTTACGAATTACTAAACGCGCGATCAAGCGCGCCGGTTCCATATCCAGCCTGTCCATTATACACGCATATGACGAGAGGGGGAACAAAATGCGCTTAGGAAAAGTTTAAACTTTTATCGACGGGAAGTATTTTTCTTAAGGTATCGCCGCCTTGGGCGGCGACGGATTCTTTTTTTATTATAAAGTGGGAGGGCTTCGCCCCCCACTCCCCCTAATGACGATACTCTCCAGCTTTGTTGACACACCATTACTACACCCGCAACATTTTGGGGGCGCGGGAAGTCGTAGCTGCGTGCCTCGCAGCAAGGCGGCGATACCTTTGGAAATCCCGTTTCGCATGGCAGAAAAGGAATAAGCTGGATACTGTTTACCATTTGGAAATAAACTGTTTGATATAATAAAAGAAGATTGCAAATTCGTATACGATGGCTTCCGGGGGGTATGGTATGAAAAAGCTTGCTTTTCTATTATTGCTTTTGCTTCTGATACCCGGCTGTATGCGCACAAAATCACCGGCAGCCGTGCCGGGTACGTATTCTTTAGAAAACCCTACCGAACAGCAAAAGCTGGAACGGCTGCTATCCGTGACGCTGTATGATAACGGCGCGGCGCTTCTCAGAACGCCGCCGATCAGCAGTTACGCTTTGCCGCAGTGCACGTATTCCGTTGCGGATGGCGAACTTTTGATTCACACTGCCGGTGAGAATGGCGAACAAAATGGCGACGTCATCGCGCGGTTTACAATTGTGGACAACGCATTGGTATTCCAGTCTGCGACTGTGCCGCTGTTTGCGGATTCCGGCGCGCGCTATGTGCGCACAGATCAGCCTCCGTATGAAGTGAGCAAATGGCTCGATTATTTCCATGATGAAAAAATGCCGTGGGAAGGCAGTCTGGAATTGCGGCTGCCCCAATATCCGGATACGGTATTCCGGTGGACGCCTTACGAGGTCAAAGCCATCGATTCAGACGGTGAAAAAGTGCTGTTTTCGGGAATGCCCGTTTGGAATGTGTACTTGGCAGACCTAAATGGCGATGGACTGCCGGAGTTTTGTGCGACGGTCAGCTTCGGTTCAGGTATCGTTGACAATCGTGTGATCGTGTATGATTATGCAGCAGGAAAAGCATATGAGTTGGCCGACCGCATGCAGTACGATTATGTTTTATCGTTACAAGACGGGCGGTTAATCGTAACGCAGTCTGAATACAACGGACCGGAGATTGCATCCGGTGAGTTGGCTCTTGCGGATGGGGAGCTGACGGCCAAAGGGATTGATCGTAAACCTAGATAGATAAAAGGGTATCGCCGCTTCCGAGCGGCGACGAGAATTTATTTTATTTAATAGCGGGAGGGCTGCGGCCCCCCGCGTCCCCCTAAGACGCGTGAAGGTTTTCGTCCTGACAAATTCCGTTTGAGCGGGGGTATTCTTATGGTATCGCCGCCTTTTGGGCTGCGACGAAGGTGATGCTCAAAAGGGTAAGATTGGATTGAAATCAGAGAAAAACAGGTCCTAGTCATTTTTTCAACCAATGGTTGAAATGAAAAGTCATTTCGAAAGATGAGTTATTGTATAGATGATTCGTAGAAATTAAAATATTTACAAAGGAGGTTTGTCAAAATGGATAATGAATTTACAATCAATTTACTAAAATACCGAAAAGCCAGTAATCTGACACAGGAGCAATTAGCAAAAAAAATAGGCGTTTCTTTTCAGGCCGTATCAAAATGGGAAACCGGACTTGCTTACCCAGATATTGAATTATTGCCTGCATTGGCATCAATTTTTCAAATAAGTATCGATACGTTGTTAGGATATAGAGTTCAGAAAATCAAAATAACTGAGTATGAGGATCATTATCAATCGGAAACTTATTATTGGGGCAACCAAGTATGGGATGGTTGCTATGAAGTTTTAAAAAAGATGCCACCGATAAGACCCTTAACATTATTGGATATAGGGTGCGGCGAAGGTCAGGCTTCCGTATTCTTTGCTAAGAATGGCTATCAAGTATCCGCCTTTGATATTGCACAGAATGGCATTGATAAAGGAATAAAACTTGCTCAGATAAATAATGTATCGGTGAATTTCTTTAACGCAAATATTTTGGACTATCAATTAGGGAATAATTTTGATGTCGTATATGGCAGCGGCGTTCTGCAATATATTCCTTTGGAATTTAGAGATAAGTTCTTTGAGAACATACAATCACATACCAATGTCGGCGGAATTAACATATTCAATGTTTTTGTAGAGAAACCTTTTCTTCCTACGCCTCCAGATTGGGAATTAACCGAGAGCTTCTGGAAATCGGGAGAATTGTTTAGGTTCTATAAAGATTGGCAGATCGACTTCATGGAAGAAAAGATATTCGATTGTCATAGTTCAGACGTACTACATAAGCATTGTATGGATACCATTCTTGCAACTAAAGTGTGCTAAGTAAGCAAATCCCCATTTAGCGGTGAGCTTGTAAGCACAGTGTAATCTAATCTTCTATTCATAGCGCCTTATTCCAGTATCAAACTATTTCGTCGGCTCATTTGAGCCGATACCTCTATTCCTCTTCCTTTTCGCCGTCGCCTAAAAACGACCAGTAAAACCGGCCGTCGCTGACAGATTGCTTCAATATGGAGCCATCGGTGAATACGATGTCATACCCGCCGCGCTCCCGCGTATCCGCCATGAGATAATTCACCGTCTTGCCGCAGACCTGCGTGGCAAGCTCCAGATATTCTTCTTCGAGGCCCATGATTATCCTGCCTTTATAGTTTTCGAAATGCTACCCATGTTTTTCATATGGTATCGCCGCCCTTGGGCGGCGACGAAAACTTATTAATATGGGGGACTTTCGCAGTTCGCAATAGTCGCGTTGCGTTGCGGCAAGAGCCGCTGCCTTGCGCTTCCTTGCTCACTGGTCTTTCGCTGCGCTTGTTCCTCCACAGGAGGTGCGCAGCTCCGACTCCCATCCCCCCTAAGAGAACGAGTTGCTTTCGGTCAAAGTCTCGGGGGTTGTACATTTCTGGATTTCCTGCCCAGACTTCCTTAGAGCAGGATGCCTGCCCGTGATTGGGTGGCGATGGGGGCAACTAATAGTCGCCCCCTACACAAAAATATCCCGTCGGCTCAATATGAGCCGATACCTTATCCCTTGCATATGGGTTTCCAAAGGGTCGTGACGACCCTTTGGTCAGGGTGCAGGGGTGAAACCCCTGCGATATCACATTTTTACAAGCTCATACTTCTGCGATCCCAACCCGATCTTCTCCGCGTGCGCCGTACAGACGCGCCAATCGGTCGTGGGCGCGACGTCTGTGAAATGATCGTGATGGATGCGGTTGGCTTCGCCCAGCAGACTGTTCTTGAGCGGCTCCATGGCGTTGACCGCGTCCGCACAGGCGACGTCGAGCGCCACCGGGTCGAAGGACGCGAACATGCCCACGTCGGGGACGATGGGTGCGTCGTTTTCGCCGTGGCAGTCGCAGTTGGGGGAAATATCCCGCACGATGCTGATGTGAAAATGCGGCCTGCCGTTGAGCACGGCCCACGAATATTCCGCAATGCGCTTATCGAGCAGATCGTTTGCGCAATCCTGCTCGGGATGGATAGCGTCCACGGGGCACCGGGCAAGACAGCGGCCGCAGCCCACGCATATATCCCGCTCGATATGGCATACGCCGTCTTCTATTATGGGCGCGTCGTGCGCACAGATCTCCGCGCACGCGCTGCAGCCTATGCAGGCTTCTCCCCTGACGACGGCTTTGCCGTTGGAGTGCATATCCATTTTGCCCGCGCGGGAGCCGCAGCCCATGCCGATATTCTTGAGCGCGCCGCCGAAGCCCGTGCATTCATGCCCCTTGAAGTGCGTGAGGGAGATAAACACATCCGCGTCCATGATGGCGCGGCCTATGAGCGCTTCTTTGCAGAGTTCGCCGACGGGGACGGGCACGTGCGCTTCATCGGTACCCTTGAGGCCGTCGCCTATGAGTATCTGACAGCCGGTGGAAAACGGCGTATAGCCGTTCTCATACGCGAGCTCGATATGATCGAGCGCGTTCTTGCGGCGACCGACATACAGCGTGTTGCAATCGGTCAGGTACGGCCTGCCGCCGCGCTCCTTGACGAGATCCGCCACCACCTTGGCGTAATTGGGCCGCAGAAACGCGAGGTTGCCTTCTTCGCCGAAATGCAGCTTAATGGCGGTGTACTTATGGTTGAAATCGATGCTATCGAACCCAGCCGCCACCAGCAGCCGTTTGAGCTTGTTGAGTATGCTATCGCCAACCGCGGCGCGAAAATCCGTAAAGTATACTTTAGACGGGGATTGATTTGCAGGCATATCGAGTCCTCCTGATGTTTGATCGTACGCCTTTAGTATAGGGGTTTTTGTGCGTTATGAAAAGAGCGGATACAATATGCGCTTGATGCTGGTAAACATGTCCCGGGAAATGATGGCGCGCACCGTTCTTGCTGTTGACGGCGGACCTGTACATTCGCCTAACAATGGCTGGACAAGTTCGGCACGGAATTGCAGCATAAACAAAAATCCTGCTTTTTGCGTCAAAGTAAGCTGCTATATGGTATATCGGTTTACTTCTTGTATTTAAGGCTAAGTTGCTAAACATATTAACGTATCTTCCCTCCATGGGGGTACAGGGGGGCGGAACGGCCGCAGCCGTGACGCCCCCCTGTAAAAAAATTCTCGTCGGTGCCTTAGGCACCGATACCTATAAAACTACTACCCTATACTGTACCCGCTACCGTATAGCGTTCCCGAAGTTTTTCATCCATCGCTTTATCCGTACCGCAATACAGCACAATTTCCATTCTCTCTGCACTGCTGTAATATGTCGCGGGGAATTTCGACTGCGGATAAACGGTATCGTTTTTGTACTCCAGATGGCTGCCTTTGATCATAGCCTCACAGGCCTTAAAATCCCAATTCGTATCAAAACTCCACACCGTCACGGTTTCACCCTTCTTGCTAAGAATATACTCCCGCTTTACCGCCTTGGGCGCGGTGGAAAACGCAAACCGCTCCTTGGCGTATTCCATGCCATATACCCTGTCCATGCGGTCCGATAAGAAGGGCAGCTTTTTACAGTTCTGCCCCACCCGCTCCATTAGGCGCGCAAACTCGCGGCTGTTCTTCCCGCCGGGCAGGCTGTCGCTTCGATATGCGAAGTACAGCGGATCGTAATCTCTTTCGCCGGTCTTTTTCAGAAACAGCAGCGCGCGGTCGCCTTTTTGCATGTTGATGGTCTGGCCGGGTAAAAAAGTTGTGCGGTCGATATCCAGCCAGAATTCCTGCCCGGTAATATCTCCTCTATATAAATAGCATACCTGCAGGCTATGCTCCTGAATATGTGTTCCCCGCTCTTTCATGCCCGCAGGAACGGAAGGCGCGTATGTCACCACGCACTCGATAATCACATCCGCCTTTTTGATCAGCGCATCCATATCGCCGCCGGTTTTAGGCGCAGGGTACAGAACTGGTTGAGTTGAGCTAACGCCACCGCCCGAGACCCATTCGATGACATCCACGACGATGTCGCCGCTCTGTGCAGATGCGGGCAGCGCTGCAAGCAGCAGCGAAAAGGCAAACAGCGCGGCCAGCGCGCGCCTTACAATGGAAATCCGGTGAAAAGTGCGCATAGGAATCCTCCACGAGAGATGTAGTATCCATATAATAACAGATTTGTATGAATATATCATGAACAGATGGGTGGTTTTTGATATGTTTTATTTTGCTGGGTGGATAATAGGTATCGGCTCATGCTGAGCCGACGAGGATTTATTTTATTTAATAGCGGGAGGGCTGCGGCCCTGAACTGAACCCCAAAAGTTAGACAAAAGATCGAGT
>CAYTPV010000012.1:0-103369 GCA_964440115.1 uncultured Oscillospiraceae bacterium
CCCGCTTCCCGTTCCGTTTCTCGTTCCCCGCGACAGCTTGTTTAGTATAGCAAAGAGAATGCACCAATACAATTCGGCATATTCGTCATATTTCGCTAAATTGTCTGAATATAATCTATATTCCCTGTTCTATTAAAAATATACCATAATTCTGTTTTAATTCTGACTATTTCTCTTAATCTCTTTATGATTTCGAATTTACAGGAATAAACATACGTATTTCATTTATATTATGCATGATGTCACTGTTATTATTCGTTCTATGCCGAATGTTATGTTGTGATGCTATCTGAATCTTACGTAAACCGGCAAATATTTTTTTGAGATGAACATAAAAAAACGATCCGGAGCGCAATATGCGCTCCGGATCGTTGCGTACAAATACTCTGTTTCTCTTGCTATTAATACATGCCGGGGCCGCCGCCCATGCCGGCAGGAGCCGCGGGTTCGGGCTTGGGTATATCCGTAACGAGGCTCTCGGTGGTGAGAACCATAGCGGCAATAGAAGCAGCGTTCTGCAGAGCGGACCTCGTCACCTTAGTCGGGTCGATGATGCCCTTCTCTTCCATTACGCCGTAATCGTCCTTAGCGGCATCATAGCCATAACCGGGCTTGCCGGCATGCTTGATGTTCTCCACGATGACGGAGCCTTCCTGGCCGGCATTCGCAGCGATCTGACGGACGGGCTCTTCCAGAGCGCGTACGACGATCTGGATACCGGTCTTCTTGTCGCCGGTTTCCTTGGCCTCAAGCGCTTTTACGCGTTCAATGACGTTGACAAGCGCAACGCCGCCGCCAGGCACGATGCCCTCTTCCACGGCCGCACGGGTCGCGTTGAGCGCGTCTTCGATGCGCAGCTTGAATTCCTTCATTTCCACTTCGGTTGCAGCGCCTACGGAGATAACGGCTACGCCGCCGGCCAGCTTGGCAAGACGCTCCTGCAGCTTTTCCTTGTCGTACTCAGAGGTGGTTTCCTCGATCTGAGCCTTGATGGAATTGATGCGGGCTTTGATTTCAGAGGGTTCGCCTGCGCCTTCCACGATGGTGGTGTTCTCTTTGTCAACCTTGACCTGACGGGCGGTACCGAGCTGCGCGATGGTGGTCTCCTTGAGATCCATGCCGAGCTCTTCAGAAACGACCTGGCCGCCGGTGAGGATTGCGATATCCTGCAGCATGGCCTTACGCCTGTCGCCGAAGCCGGGCGCCTTGACGGCAACGCAGGTGAACGTGCCGCGCAGTTTGTTGACGATCAACGTAGCGAGAGCTTCGCCTTCGACATCCTCAGCGATAATGAGGAGCTTACGGCCCTGCTGCACGACCTGTTCGAGTACGGGCAGGATTTCCTGAATGTTGGAAATCTTCTTCTCGGTGATGAGGATCAGCGGATTGTCCAGAACGGCTTCCATCTTGTCGGTATCGGTTACCATGTAAGCGGATGCATAGCCGCGGTCGAACTGCATACCTTCGACGAGTTTCATCTCGGTCTTCATGGTCTTGCTTTCTTCCACGGTGATAACGCCGTCGTTGCCGACCTTTTCCATAGCGTCGGAAATCAGCTCGCCGACCTTTTCATCGCCGGCGGAAATGGAAGCGACCTGCGCGATGGCCTGCTTGCCGCTGACGGGCTTAGACAGAGCCTTCAAACCGGCAACCGCTTCATCCACAGCGACTTCGATGCCGCGCTTCAATACCATGGGGTTTGCGCCGGCCGCGACATTCTTAAGGCCTTCGCGAACGATAGCCTGCGCGAGCAGCGTGGCGGTGGTGGTGCCGTCGCCCGCAACGTCGTTGGTCTTGGTGGCGACTTCCTTCACGAGCTGAGCGCCCATGTTTTCGAACGGATCTTCGAGTTCGATTTCCTTGGCGATGGTCACGCCGTCGTTCGTGATGAGGGGAGCGCCGAATTTCTTATCCAATACAACGTTGCGGCCCTTGGGTCCAAGGGTAATCTTAACGGTATCTGCAAGCTGGTTCATGCCCTTTTCCAATGCGCGGCGGGCTTCTTCACCGTATTTCAACTGCTTAGCCATATACTATTGCTCCTTTCGCTATCCCGCTGTTATTCCACAACGGCCAGAATATCGTTCTGCCGTACGACGATATACTCGGTGCCGTCCAGTTTGACTTCGGTTCCGGCATATTTTGAGTAAATCACGCGATCGCCCACATGCACGTACATGGTGACTTCTTTGCCGTCCACAGTGCCGCCGGGTCCAACAGCGAGAACTTCCGCCATCTGGGGCTTTTCCTTCGCGCTGCCGGGCAGCACGATGCCGCTCTTGGTGGTTTCTTCGCTCTCAAGGCTTTTAATGACGACTCGATCCGCCAATGGCTTGAGTTTCATGAGTAGTACCTCCTTTATATTGTTTGAGTTTGATTGCTATTTTGAATTTGTTAGCACTCATTAAAGACGAGTGCTAACATCCTTAATAATAGTGTACGCCGTCAATCCCTGCAAGCATAGTCTCAGGCGGAATAGTTGCAATAACTCGAATTTTCCAACTATATCCCATGCTTCCGCGTATATTATTCTTTTTTCTCTTGTTTTCTATTCAGGTTGCAGAATAAAAGCATCATTATGCTCATTTTGCAGCAAGTTCATTTCCTGTGTGTTGTGGAACCCGTGCCACTGTTGATCCAGTTTTCAAATTGCAGATATTATTATAATGAAGCGACACAGATCGAACTCCTAAACCCAATCACTGCATTGCTGCGGAATACCGCGGATCAGTGATTATTTACAATTGGAATGAAAAAAATATATTATTTCTTCGAAAACGGATTGACAATCATTTTGCCGGGTCGTATAATCATACACAAATCATTTTTTAACGCGATGACGGGGAATAGCAGGCAAAAGCCTTTTCAGAGAGCCGCCGGTTGGTGCGAGGCGGCAAGGGAAATGTCCGCATCTGGCCCCTGAGCCGCCAACCGAATACGCTTAGCGTGAGTAGGCCTGGCCGGAACGCTCCACCGTTATTTTAGGGGCAGGGCATGATTGTGCCCGATAGAGTTGGCGCATGGAAATATGCGCAAACGGAGTGGTACCGCGAAAGCAACGCTTTCGTCTCTGTAGAGAGACGAAAGCGTTTTTTTATCAGCAAAAACAAATCATACCGATCATTGGAGGACAGTATGGACCGAATAGCAGATTGCATCAGACAGCTCGAAACCACGAACTTTCACTCTCTCATTGAAATGACATTCGGCGACCTGATCGACGCGCAGGCGCTACGTTTTCCTGATAACGACTGCCTGATCGCGCGCAAAAGCAACACGCGCCTTACGTACGCGGGCTTTAAAGCGGAATGCGACAAAACAGCCCGCGGCTTGATGGCGATGGGCATCAAGGCAGGCGACCATGTTGCGATCTGGGCGGAAAACTGTGCGGAATGGGTGCTGCTCATGTTCGCCACGGCGAAAATCGGCGCTGTTCTGGTGACGGTCAATACCAATTACAAGCGTTATGAGCTCGAATATCTGCTCGGCCAAAGCGACGCCATGACCTTGGTATTTTCAGAAGGTACCAGGGACAATGCGTATTTGCCCCATGTACAGGCAATCTGCACTGAAATGGCAGCATCCGAGCCCGGCAAGCTCAATTGCCCCGCGCTGCCGTTCCTGAAAAACATCGTTACACTTGGCGATCTTCGTGCACCCGGTGCGTACCACTGGGACGATATCATCGCCATGGCCGGCAAAACGCCGGAAAGTGATCTGATCGCCGCGCAGGCAGCCGTTGGTCCTTTTGACGTAACGAATATGCAGTACACTTCCGGCACGACAGGCTTCCCCAAGGGCGTTATGCTCACGCACCACAGCATCATCAACGACGGAAAGGCCATAGGCGACCGCAAATGTCTGTCGGAGAAGGACAGGGAGTGCATTCCTGTGCCTCTGTTCCACTGCTTTGGGTGCGTACTGGGCGTTACCTCCTGCGTAACACATGCCTCAGCCATGGTCATTGTGGATCGGTTCAATCCCCTGACTGTTATGGAGACGGTACAGGAAGAACGCTGCACGTCGCTCTTAGGCGTGCCTACTATGTTCATTTCCATACTCAACCACCCGGATTTTTCACGCATCGATTTTTCATCGCTGCGTACTGGCATTATGGCCGGTTCGCCTTGCCCGGTGGAGGTCATGAAGCGCGTGAACAACGAAATGCACATGCCCGAAGTCACTATCGCTTTCGGACAGACGGAATCTTCGCCCGTCACCACCATGACGGCCGTGGACGATCCGCTTGAGAAGCGCGTAGCTACCGTTGGCCGCTGCCAGCCCAATATGGAAATCAAGCTGGTGGACCCGGAAACCGGCCTTGAAGTACCCGTGGGCGCGCAGGGCGAATTCCTCACGCGCGGTTACCAGGTCATGAAGGGTTACTACAAAATGCCCGAGGCGACTCGTCAGGCAATCGATAAGGACGGCTGGCTGCATACGGGCGATTTATGCTCTGTTGACGAGGAAGGTTACTATTCCGTTACAGGCCGTCTTCGTGATATGATAATAAGAGGCGGCGAAAATATATATCCGCGCGAACTCGAGGAATTTTTATACACGCACCCGGCGGTTTCCGACGTGCAGGTGGTCGGCGTGCCGGATGACAAGTACGGCGAAGAGGTGCTGGCGTTTGTCATATTAAAGGAAAATATGACCGCCACGGAAGACGAACTTCGCGATTACGTGAAGAACGGTCTTTCCCGCTATAAATCGCCCCGTTATGTCCGGTTCCTTGAGCATTTCCCCATGACGGCAAGCGGCAAGATTCAGAAGTATAGGCTTCGTGAAATGGCCGTGGATATGCTGGGCATGAAGGATAATCCCATCGCCAAGATCACGTTGAGCCGCGGAAAACTGGAGAACGAAGAGGTTGTTTCAGCACATATCGTTTCCGCACAGAAAAATAAAGGAGGTAAGGATATGACCGAGCAATTGATGGAAATCGGCATACGTCTGCGGGCGTTACGCGAGATTTCCGACATATCTATTCAGGATATGGCGGAAGCCATACACATCAGCTCCGAGGAATATGAAATGTACGAACGCGGAGAGAAGGATTTCTCTTTCAGCTTCCTGTACAATGCCGCCCGTAAGCTGGGCATCGACGTTTCCGACCTGATGAGCGGGGAAACTCCTCGCCTTTCCACCTGTTCGCTCGTACGCGCAGGCAGGGGCTTCAAGGTGGAACGACGCAAGGCATATTCCTATATGGCACTCGCGCATACGTTCCGCAACAAACGCGCAGAACCCTTCCTTGTTACTGTTGAACCTGCCAACATGCCTGACCTGCACAGCCATGACGGACAGGAATTCCAATATCTTCTTGAAGGCGACGCCAAGGTTATGATGGGCGACGATACCCTCATACTGCATCCGGGCGACGCAATTTATTATGACTCCTCCACGCCGCACGCACTGTCGGCGATCAACGACAAGCCTGCGAAATTCCTGGCTGTCGTTATCAAGTAACGAAAGGCATGTGAATAGATTGAGCTTACTGGACCGATTGTGTACCAATCAATCATTTAATACTTATAAGGAGTATTACGATAACTATCTTTCCACGCCGCCAAAGCGCTTCAATTTCGGCTTTGACGTAATTGATGTTCTTGCGGAAAAAAGCCCGAATAAACGCGCTGTGCTCTGGCTCGGCGCAGATGAGACCATTCGGGAGTTCACTTTCGGGGACTTGAAGGATCTGAGCAACCGTACGGCAAACGCGCTGAAATCCGCAGGCATCAAGAAGGGCGATATCGTATTGCTTGCGCTCAGGCGGCATTACCAATATTGGTATATCATGATGGGCCTGCACAAACTGGGCGCAATCGCAATCCCCGTCACCCACCAGCTGACGCCCAAGGATTACGCATACCGCTTCAACGCTGCACAGGCGCGTGCCGTCATTTCCACAATCGAGGACGACGTACCGCCGCAGATCACATCTGCGCTCACAGAATCCCCCACTGTGGAATTCTGTTTTGCGGTTCGTTCCCCGCGCGCGCAAAGCATGCCCATCCCTGAAGGCTTCACCGATTTTGATGCCATGGTGGAAGCCGCCTCTCCGGTTTTCGAGCGCCCCACCGGCGCTGAAGAAGCATGCGATGGAGATATCATGCTGCTGTATTTCACCTCCGGCACAACGGGCTACCCCAAAATGGTTGCGCATGACTTTCTGTATCCGTTCGGGCATATCGCCACCGCTCGCTATTGGCACTGCGTAGAGCCGGACGGCCTGCACTTTACCATTTCGGACAGCGGCTGGGGCAAGGCCGCGTGGGGCAAGATGTACGGGCAATGGATGTGCGAGGGCGCGGTAATGGTATACGACTTCGATCGTTTCCACGCCGCGGATATTCTCGACAAACTGCAGAAATATGGGGTGACGACATTCTGCGCGCCGCCGACCATGTACCGTTACATCATCAAAGAGCAGCTTGATCAATACGACCTGAGCAAGCTCAAACATGTCACAACGGCAGGCGAAGCTTTGAACCCCGAGGTATTCGAGCAGTTCAAGGCAAAGCTCGGGCTGGAAATACACGAAGGCTTCGGCCAGACGGAGACAACGCTGCTGCTTGCGACCTTCCCGTGTATGCCGATACAGGTTGGTTCCATGGGCCTGCCCACGCCCGGCTATACCGTCGGTTTGCTGGATAACGAAGGCAACCCCACCACGCTCGGCGAGGTCGGCGAAATCTGTATCAACACGGAGAAGGGCAAACCCCTCGGCATGTTCTGCGGCTACTACAGGGACGAGGCACGCACCGAGCAGGCCTGGCACGATGGCTGGTACCACACCGGCGATACCGCCTGGCAGGACGGCAAGGGGTATTACTGGTATGTCGGCCGTGTAGATGATCTTATTAAGAGTTCCGGCTACCGCATCGGGCCATTCGAGGTGGAAAGCGCGCTCATGGAGCACCCCGCCGTGCTCGAATGCGCAGTTACGCCTGTGCCCGACCCCACCCGCGGCCAGATCGTGAAGGCGACGATCGTACTTTCCAAGGGTTACACGCCTTCCGACGAACTCAAGAAAGAGCTGCAGACGCATGTCAAGAACACGACCGCGCCGTACAAATACCCGCGTATCATCGAGTTTATCGACGCGCTGCCCAAGACCGTCAGCGGAAAGATCAAGCGCATGGAGATCCGCGAACGTGACCGGCTTCTCTATCAGAGCCAGCAGCACGACTGAACCTTATCCCCTTATTGAAAAGTTTTGCCCGGCTATGATTAGCCGGGCTTTTTTATATCTTACACAACATATATGATGGGAACGCCGCTAAACTTCTCCGAAAGCAATGCGCGCAGGTACTGCTCTCCATCCTCGCGCACATCCTCCTTATAGCAGTATTTCCCCCTGCCTCGTCCCGTCATCAGGGACGTATCATAGAGCTGCACGGCATTGGGGAAAGCGTCCGCATTGATGGCGCGATGCACATAGCTGTATGTCATGAATATGATTTCAAAATACAGCGTGCGTTTGGCCTGCGCGGACAATGTATCTGCCATCTGTTCAATGAGCCGCGCATAGTGTTCTTTCCAGCCTTCGATGAGTACGACGGGGGCAATGAGTATTCCTGTGCGGTACCCAGCCTCGCACAGCCGGTTAATCGCCTGCAATCTTGCGGCAAGATCTGAAGTGCCGAACTCCACGCGCCTGATTACCTCCTGCGGGTTCACGCTCATGCGAGGGAGTATTCTGTCTCGATGATCGAGGGAAAGAATAGGATCGACCATATCGAATTTCGTGGGAAATGTCAGGTATCCTCGCTCGCCTTTTGCAAATTCAGAAATCGTCCATACCAGGTTTTGCGTTATTGTATTTTCCAGTATGAGATCGCTGTTGCTGCCTATTTCGAAAACCGGTTCTTCATCCGTATGCTGCGCAGCGGTTTTCTTCAGCCTGTCCATCATTTGCTCGCGATTGACAAAAAGCCTCAGGTATGAGCATTTGTTGTAGTTGCAGACAAGGTAGCAATACAGGCACATGGCGCTGCAGCCCGAAGACGTATAGGGCACAAGGTAGTCCGAGACTTTATGGTTGGGCGTATAACGCAGGGATTTGCGTACGCCCACGATGATATGCCGCTTCATATGTGCGAATTCACTGTTGGGGTTGCTTCTAAGCTGTTCGATGTTGTTGTGGTTTTGAATCTCCACCCATGGCACATCGTTGTATTTTTGTTTTAAATACTGACCCAGCGGATAATTCAGCGAAGCCGGTTCATAGAATACCTGATCGGGATGCACGCAAAAGTACTTCCTTCCTTATATGAATATTACCTGTAATAGTGTGTCCGCCGCAGTTATCGCCCATGCGGTAACAAGCCGTTTTGTCGCAGTGCGGTTGAATGCGCTTTTGCATCGTGGTATCATAAATTCGCAGGTTCCCTTGTAAGGAGTATTTGCAGCAGGGATCATAAACTGCGCAGACTGCGCGCAGATCAATTTCTAAGGAGAAAAGCAATGCTGGATTTTACGTATCTGATACCCACCAAGGTCCTGTTCGGAAGAGGAGTAGAAAATAAGGCCGGCGCGCTTCTGAAAGAATATGGCTGTAAGAAGGTGCTGCTGCACTATGGCGGAAACAGCGCGAAGAAAACCGGTTTATTCGACCGTATTGTGAATTCCCTGAATGAAAACGCAATTGCATATGTTGAGCTTGGCGGCGTTGTGCCCAATCCCCGTCTTTCCAAGGTATACGAAGGCGTTAAACTGTGCAAACGCGAGAATGTGGATTTCATACTCGCGGTCGGAGGCGGCAGCGTCATCGATTCCGCTAAGGCGATTTCATTCGGCGCCGCGAACGATTTTGACGTATGGGATGTGTTCGAAGGGAAAGCCACCGTAAAGGCCGCTCTGCCCGTAGGCTCTGTGCTGACCATTGCCGCCGCAGGCAGCGAAATGAGCAGCCGCGTGGTCATCACCAACGAAAATGGTTGGCTTAAGCGCGGAGCCGCGAGCGATTTCGCTTTCTGCAAGTTCTCGCTGCTCAATCCGGAGCTTACTATGACGCTGCCCGCCTACCAGACGGCGAGCGGTGCCACGGATATACTCATGCACACGCTGGAACGGTATTTCAGCACACCCAATTCCATGGAGATCACAGATGGTTTTAGCGAAGCGCTGCTTAGGACCGTCATGCAGTATACCAGAATTGCTCTTAAAGACCCCACCAATTATGAAGCGCGCGCCGAGCTCATGTGGGCAAGCAGTCTTTCGCATAATGGACTTCTGACCTGCGGCAACGACGGCGGGGATTGGGCATCGCATCAGCTTGAGCACGAGCTGGGCGGCATGTTCGATGTTGCGCACGGCGCGGGATTGGCGGCCGTTTGGGCCAGCTGGGCACGCTACGTGTATAAACAGCGTCCGGAACGTTTTGCAAGGTACGCGAAAAACGTGTTCGGCATCGATTATGCATCCGGGCAGGAAGAAGAAGCTGCTCTGAAGGGCATCGCCGCAACGGAGGACTTCTTCCGCTCCATCAGCATGCCTACCAATATCCGCGAGCTGGGTTATGAGCTGACGGACGCGCAGATAAACGAGCTTGCACATAAGTGCGTTTACATGGGCAAGCGCAAAGTCGGCAAGTTCATGGTGCTGGATGAAGCTGCCATACGCGAAATCTATCAATTAGCCAGATAACGAACCATAACAAACACCACCCGGAAATGGGTGGTGTTGTTTTTTGCCGATTAGCCAATTGTAATGGGTTCGCCCAGTTGCATGGCCCGGTGGCAGATGACTGCGGCGTCTTCCACGTATTCCGCCCTGATATATGCCTGCGCGAGATCCTCGCCGATGGCGACTACCCCATGATTGGCGAGCAGGCAGGAATTGCGCCCTCCCTGCAAAGCATCCACTGCGGACGCGCCCAATTCCCACGAACCGGGCTGTTCAAAACGGGCGCAGGGTACATCCCCGCCCAGGAAGGGGATCATTTCGATCAGAATAAGCGGGATGCCGCGACGGACTGCGGCAAACGCCGTCGCATATGGCGAATGGGTGTGGAACACCGCGTTCACCTCGCAGCTTCGCTTATAAATAGCCGCATGCATGCGCCATTCCGAAGAGGGCGCGTAATGCCCCGCGAGCTGCGTGCCATCGAGCCTGACGGCCACGATATCTTCGGGTTGCATGGTTTCGTACCGTACGCATGTCGGCGTAATGAGCATAACCTCTTCATTTCTTACATACACGGAAAGATTGCCGCTGGTTCCCGCAAACAGCTTCTCCGCATACGCGCTTTTACAGATATCCACCATCTGCTGCCTGAGTGTACTATGTTCCATTCCAACTATCCTTTCTGATATGAAATCAGTGTTATGCGAACAGACGCGAAACGGCATGCTTAAGATCATGCTGCACCCGCTCGCGGTCGATTGTCAGGAATTCTCCGTTTTCGTAGAGTATTTTTCCGTCCACCATAGTCATGCAAACATCTGCTGCCTGCGCAGAATACACGAGCAACGCGGGAAGATCGTGCGCGGGCATCATATGCGGCGCACGGAGGTTCACAGCGATGATATCCGCTTTTTTCCCTTCGGCTAGCTCCCCGCAGTCCGCCCTTCCCTGCGCCTTCGCGCCGTTTTTCGTCGCCATGAGCAGTATGTCGCTCACGCTTACAGCGAGAGGGTCCTGCTCATATCCGCAGTTCAGCAGCGCAGCGAGGTGCATTTCCTCGAACATATTTAAGTTGTTGTTGCTTGCAGCGCCGTCCGTACCCAGCGCGACATTCACCCCGGCGTCAAGCAGCGCGCGGGCGGGCATAAATCCGCTGCCCAGCTTCATATTGCTGGTCGGGTTGTGCACGCAGGTTACGCCTTTTTCCTTTAATATAGCGATATCTTCCGGCTCCACCATGACGCAGTGCGCGGCGGTGGTTGGGTTATCGAACACGCCCAAATCGCAGAACCACTGTGCAGGCGTTTTGCCATGGCGTGCCTTGCATTCCTCGTGCTCCTTGCGTGTTTCAGAAAGATGCAGGTGCATGCGCGCGTTCGCACGGCGGCAATCCTCCGCATACGGGCGTACGATGGCTTCGAACGAAGTGTACTCGGCATGAATCGCAAAATCCGCAATCACACGTCCGCCGCCCATGCCGTTGCATTCTTTGAAGAATTGCAATGACGCAATGGCATGTTCGTTTTTTTCGTAAGGTTCGGATTGGTTAAACCCAAGCAACGGTCGGTTCAAATTGGCTTTCATGCCGGCGCTTGCGACTTCCTGTGCGGTGATATGCGCAAAATCATACATATCCGTAAAGCTTACAACGCCGGATGCAAGCATTTCCATCATGGCAAGCTGCGTACCCACGCGGATATCCGGTTCTGTGAGCCGCGCTTCCACCGGGAATATGGCCTCATGCAGCCAGCGGTGCAGCGGCAGACCGCTGCCCACGCCGCGCAGCAGAGTCATGGGCGTGTGCGTATGCGTGTTGTACAATCCGGCCATTACAAGGCGGTTGCTCAGGTCCTTTTCCGGCCCAAAATCCTGCGCGGGGCGTTTTGCGCCAATATAGCGGATGGTATCGCCCTCAATACCGATAAACCCGCCATGCAGTACGTACCAGTCCCCGTCGTGTACCAAGATATCCGCGTGAGATAAGAGCATGATGCGCCCTCCTATAGTGCCCGAATAATGTCCTTGACGTATTGCTGGAAGGGTTCCGCCACTCGGTTGCCCATTTCCACAACTTCTTCGTGAGAAAGCGGCTGATCCAGCACGCCCGCCGCCATGTTCGTCATCAGCGACAGCGCGAGCACCGGCATTTTGCAATGCGCGGCGGTCAATACCTCTGTGACGGTGGACATGCCCACGGCGTCTGCGCCGAGTATGCGCGCCGCCCGTATTTCTGCTGGCGTTTCAAACTGCGGACCCGCGAAATACTGGTATACGCCCTCATGTACGGTAAGAGGCGAATTCTTTGCGCAGGCAAGCGCGACATCGCGCAGGGATTTAGCATACACCTGTGTCATATCAAAAAAGCGCTCGCCGAATTCCTCGTCATTTTTGCCGCGCATGGGGCTCGCGCCCATCAAATTGATATGATCGCGCACGATCATGACGTCGCCGGGCTTGTACGAAGTATTCACTGCGCCTGCCGCATTGGTCAGCAGTGCCTTTTTCGCGCCAAGCAGTTTGAACAGCCGGATGGGCGCCGTAAGCTGTTCGAAGCTGTAGCCTTCGTAGTAATGGAACCTGCCGGACATGCAGACGACATCTTTGCCCGCAAGCCGCCCCAGCACCAGTTCGCCAGCGTGAGATGCTACGGTGGACAGCAGAAAGTTGGGAATATCTGCATACGGGATCACCACACGGTTTTCCACCTCCTGCGCAAGCGCGCCTAAAGCGGAGCCGAGTATAACGGCAATCTCCGGAACAAAATCAATTTTGCTCTTCACAAACTCAGCGCTTTCATTGTAATACGCATAATCGTATAGCATGTTTCTCCTCCAGTCCTCCCGTGCGCAAACCGCATACGGTCATGCAGGGCATTTTTACCTTTTCATACTATCATATCAAACCGCACTGTCAACAAGCGCATCCCCGCATGCTGCTGCGACATGCTATTCCTAGAACCAATGCGGGTTTGTCATCTAGCGGTCCGCGTGCTATGATACCTGTGAAGAAACAAAGTGCCAGGCTGACCTTGGCGGAAAGGAAAATGCATGTTCAGGCGATACGGTTTTGCAATCTGCACGGCGCTGTTCGCGCTCACCCTGCTTCTGCAGGCCTGTTCTGATGCGCCCGCTCCCGACAAGCCGCTTGACATTGCCCCGCCAGCGCCATCGGCTGCTGCATCGACCATTCCGTCTCCGACAGCGGCGTTGACTGCTGCACCCACACGTTCGCCTGCCGCTACCCCCAAGGCAACTAAATCGCCCGCGGCTGAAAAAACACCAAAGCCTTCATTAACCCCTACGCCGGATGTAGGGCGGGTCACACTTGCGGACGGCTTTTATTATCAGAAACTGGACAGTGCGCTCAAAAAACGCATCACCGGCATCAGCTATCCCTCCGATGATAAGAACAGCGGCATCAGTTACGACGATTTGCGGTACATCGGGCTGAAGTATTATGATTTCGACGGGGAAGTGCACAAGGGAGAATTGATCGTCAACAAAAAGCTGGCGCAGGAAGTCATGGAAATATTCTACGCGCTGTACGAGGCGGAATACCCGTTTACCTCCATACGGCTGGTGGACGACTTTAAAGAACCGGGCGATGACGCAAAATCCATGGCGGCAAACAATACGTCCGCGTTCAATTACCGGCACGTGTACGCTTCCAAGACGCTTTCCCGCCACAGCTATGGCGCTGCAATCGATATTAACCCAAAATTAAACCCGTATATCGTAGGCAAACGCGTCGCCCCTAAAAACGGTGCAAAGTATGCGGATCGTTCTCTTGATTTCCCCGGCAAAATCGATCATGACGATCTTTGCTATAAACTGTTTATCAAGAAAGGCTGGACATGGGGCGGCGACTGGACGGGAGACAAGGACTATCAGCATTTTTCAAAAGACATAGGCCGATAACATTTCTCATCTAAAGAATCCCGCGCCAATGCGGGCAGCTTAAAGGAGTGCGTCCATGCGCATATTCGTATTTGGTTCACTCAATGTGGATAAGGTCTATAAAGTAAAGGAGTTCGTGCGGGCAGGGGAAACCATCAATTCGCTTTCTTATCAGGAATTCCCCGGCGGCAAGGGACTGAACCAGACCATAGCGACCGCGCGCGCAGGCGGCGATGTGCTGCATATC
The DNA here is from genome assembly GCA_964440115.1 of uncultured Oscillospiraceae bacterium. Classification (GTDB taxonomy): domain Bacteria; phylum Bacillota; class Clostridia; order Christensenellales; family CAG-138; genus JAEWWD01. Next base: position 13,777 of record CAYTPV010000012.1, read on the forward strand.
GGCGCGATCGGCAATGACGGAAAACTGCTCTCGGATACCCTTTCGCAGGAAGGCGTGCCACTGACGTATCTGCGCCGGCTGCCCTGCGCGACCGGCCATGCCGTGATACAGGTCAATGCCCAGGGACGAAATGCCATTATCGTCGATCAGGGCGCAAACGCGGTCATACAGGAAGAATGGGTGGATGAAGCGCTTTTAAGCGCGCAGCCCGGTGATCTTATACTGCTGCAGAACGAAATCAACAATGTCCCGTATATCATACGCCGCGCCCGGGAAGCGGGGCTTTCGGTAGCTTTCAACCCATCTCCCATCACGGATACGATGCATAGTTACCCCCTTTCGCTCGTTACGCATTTCATATTAAATGAAATAGAAGGCGAGGCGCTTACAGGGGAAACGGAGGATGCGGCCATACTCGATGGATTAGCACAGCGCTTCCCTAACGCGGAAATCATGCTCACGCTGGGCAGCCGCGGCGCAATGTACAACGGGTCCAGCGGACGGGCTGTATTCGGAGCGTATCCCGTTGAAGCAGTAGACACCACCGCTGCGGGCGATACATTCTGCGGCTATTACTTTGCGTGCATCGCCCGGGGCATGGATGCTCACAAGGCCATGAGCTATGCAACGGGGGCAAGCGCCATATCCGTAACGCGCGAAGGTGCAAGCACTTCTATCCCTCGTTTTGAGGAAGTCAATGCATTCATCGCTGCACAGGGAGATATCCGGAAATACTTATGAATTAACAACAGCTCCATCCGATAGGATGGAGCTGTCTAACACTTAAAACTATTGAAGTTCTTTGATATAGCAGCGGCGGGTTTTATGCTGTTCAGTATTGAAATACCGCCACTGGCTCTGCACATGAGAATTGTACTCGAGCTCCGGCCCAGTTTCCGCGAATTTTCTGCCGTCTTCTATGGCAAACTTCAGCAGACGGTTCATGACCACCGCGTTGATGCCGGTGCCCTGCAGATCGGGGCGTACGGCGATGAGGAACAGATCCAACGTATCGTTTTTGCCGTTCAATGCCTTGAGCACATGGTACCAGCCAAACGGGAACAGTCTGCCTTGGCATTTCTGCTGTGCGCGTGAAAGAGAAGGCGCTGCCACGCCGAACGCCACCACCTCGCCTTTTTCGTTTTTAAGTATCGCTGTGGTACGTTCATCAACAAGCGGCAGGAATTCTCCCACATATTTTTCAACCTGCCGCGGCGTAAGCGCTACCATGCCATACAACGCAAGATACGCCTCATTGTAGAGTTTAAACACGCCCTCCACATGCGGTTTGATGGAAGCACGGCTGGTAAGCTCCACCGGCATCACCTTCATGCGGCGCGCGACAGCATTGGCCAGCTGATCCAGCCTCTTAAGGCGTTCGTCGTTGAGATCCGGCAGCGAAATCCGGTACTCAATCCAATCCACATCCTTCACGTACCCCATGCGTTCCATCTGCTCCATGTAGTACGGATGATTGTAATAGACGAAAAACTGGCTCAGCTTATCAAACCCCTTGATGAGCAGACCTTCACGGTCCATATCCGAAAAGCCCAGAGGGCCGTGCACGGCGGTGCAGCCCTTTTCGCGCGCCCAGTTTTCCACTGCTGCAAACAGCGCATCCACCACTTCCGCATCGTCGATATAATCTGCATGGGAAAAGCGCATTTGGTTCTTGTTGTATTTCTGGTTGGCATGCGTATTGTATATGCCGGCTATCCTGCCGACAATTTTGCCATCCCGATAGGCCAGGAAGCATTTTGCATCGCAGTATTCAAATGCGGGATTTTTTTCTCTGTCAAAGTCTTTTACCTGGCTGTCGAACATATCCGGCACATAGTAAGGATTGTCCCTGTACATTTCATTCGGAAAACTAATAAATTTTTCAATGTCTTTGCGTTGTGAAATCTCCTTAACGATAACCATGTTGTCCCCCCGTCAGCGCTATAAAAATAAGATATGAGTGCAGAAAATCTCACCCAATTATAGCAGATTCGACATTCAACAGCAAGGAAACCGCTTAGAAACTGCGAGATTCAGCGCGATTGAGCGAGCTAACAGAATACAAACACAACATACGGGGTATGAGCAGCCACTCATACCCCGTATCATGATTATTCCGGCAAGATATCCTTTTTTATCCGGCCGGCGTTTCTTCCGGAATATCGGTGGTCGGCGTATCCGTCGGACCACTTTGCTCATTTGCCAATCCGTGCGCCTGCAACTGTGCCAAATATGCCGCATTGAGCTCATCCAAACTTGACGTATACTGTACGAGCAGGTTTTTATCACCGGCTTCTATTGCCTGATCCAGCAGGTTGATCGCAGCGTTCATTCTTTCTTTGGCGTTTTCGGACAAATTCGCCCCATATTTGGTCAGTATCGCGTTCGCGGTATCGATCGATTTCTGCGCGGCAGAAAGCTCGGGCTCAACAAGCGCGCGTGTTGCTTCGTATTGCGCGCGGGCATTTGCCGCATCCACATCCGCGTCTACATTAGCGTTTACGCCGAACACTTCTTTGATCAAAGATTTCAGCTTAGAAGCGTGTAGACCCCAATAGCTGATATTATCCATATTCAGGAACTCTCCGTCCACGGTATGACGGCCAAGCTGATCCTGATTCATTTGTGTCGCAAGCAGTGCGAGCGAGGAGATCTGTTTAAAGGAAAGATTGGTTTGAATATTCTGCTCCACGGCCTGATAAATCTGCGGAATATTCACAATCTGGCCGGTGCTCTTGAGCTGGTTGAATATGGCGAACAACATGCGCTGCTGGCGATCCACGCGCGCGATATCGGAAGAACCGTGACGCTGCCGGCAATAATCCAGCACAGACTGCCCATTCAGATGCTGCTGACCCGGGTGCAGCGCGCGTCCGTTCATGGTTACTTCAATATCAACGTTATAATCAACGCCGCCCATCGCGTCCACAACCTGCTTGACAACATTCATATTAAAGCCGACGTAATAATCGATATTGATGCCGCCAAAGAGGTATTCAATGGTGCCCATGGCATATTCAAAGCCGCTTTTCTGCGCACCGCCGCCTGTGGTAAACGCGCTGTTGACTTTATTGAATTTCGGCAGACCGTTTTCATTGATCACTTTTGCGTCAGCATTGCAGATTTTCACATAGCTGTCGCGCGGCACGGAAATGAGATCCACATCGTGCGTTTTGAAGTTAATGGTGGCGAGTATCATGGTATCGGTTCGAAAAGAGCCCCAATTGGCGCGTTCCGTGCTCTCATCAATACCCATGACCAATATGTTGACGCGATCCTTATTCATCATTTCCAAATCCGCCTGGCTCATAAGCTGCTGCTGCGGATCGATGGTAGGAGTAGGCGGCGGTGTGATTACGCCGCCCGGAGCTGCGCTTTGCACTGGTGTAGGTGCGGGGGTGGTTGTTTCCTCTTCCTGAAACAGGGATTGGGGATTGCTGATATCAATATAGAATTTGGCCAGCACACCGCCGCCAATTAATAGCAAACCCAGCACAGCAAACAGCACGATGCGCGCCGTTTTGCTCATTTTCTTCTTTTGCCGTCTGCGGCCGCCCGCCTGCCTGACAACCGTCTGCTGTTCACCTTGCGCAGACGACGAGGCTGTGGAATTCTGCCTCGCACCTACCCGATGTACTTTTCTTGAATTCTGATCGTTCTGCATAGTTATTCTCCCGAGGCATGTTTGGTTGCACATTGCCTGACGCCTCATTATAGCGCAATCCTTTTGTAAGCGCATATATGCATATATGAACAAACATTAAATTCTATGTATGGGCAAAGGTGACACATACGCAAACCACCCGCCGGACGGGGGATTTTCTTATGTGAGCATAAGACCCGGATTGTAGAGCAGTGCGTTGCCAAGATAGATATTGTCTATCGTCTTATCAATACGCTGGCCTTCTTCGAGCATCCAAACGCGCTGCACACCGGGCATATTGCAAAGCGTATTGATCATGGCATACACGACCATGCGCGCCCTCGCACTCTTAGGCAGATGCGAAACGCCGTTGTTAACGAAATCAGCGAGTGTATCGCCAAAGCCCTTGCGCCAGTTTACAACGGCCATGTCGCCTTCAATGGTAACTGACAGCAAATCGTCGGGTGAGAACATGGTAAGCGATACGCCCAGATCCGCGGTACCCGTAAACAATGCCTGCAGGCGTTCCTTTGGATCGTACACGGTATCCTGATCCATGCACCGCAGCACAGGGTATAACCCCAGACCTTCCTGATCAGGAAACGCAAGCACCGCAGTATGGCCAAGCACGCCATCGAAATCGCCGCGCTCAAACACGGATCTCTGCGTATGCAGTCCCAGTGCCTCATCCGGATAAACAAGCGTTTCATCCAAAAATATGCGTACGCCTTCCACACCCGGCCAGAAGCTTGTCACCGTACAAACGATAGCGGCATACACCAGCCGCTGATCAAACTGCTCCGAGGACTTGGTAAAATGAAGCTCAGCTATGCCCGGTGACCCCGCTGTATCCGCAGAAGAGCCTGCGGCGTCTCTGCCTACAAAAGAGCATTTGGCCAATTTCATATCTGTAGGGAGTATCGGCTCGCGTCCCTCGCTTTCAAGCGGCCCCTTCATAAGCTCGCTCAGCAACGCGGAAATCACTAGATCAGCCTGCGCGTGCAAATCATAGCGCATCGTGCTTACGTCGCTGAGCAGCAGATTGCCGGAAGTATCGGAGAAATACAATTGCGCGTCTCTGCTTTCAAGCGTACCGACTTCGGCTCCCGCGTTGGTATCCGCCGCCATATACTGCGAGAGATAAGCGTTGAGCGAACCATCGATGGGCTTGAGCACGCCAAGAGGTCTGCCGTTGAAACCCGGCTGCATGCCGTTGATGAAGACATCCGTATATTCAATGCCTTCGTTGGCCTCTACGGTAGCGGCTATCGCCGCGCGGGCGATCAGCAGCGACTGCCCGTCATCGGTTAACGCACCCTTCAAATATACATCACAGACATTCCCGGAAAGCTCAACACCCGCAAACGACACTCCTTTGGGCATGACGGGGCTTAAAGCGGCGCTGTCCGGATCGTCGAAGAGCGCCTGCAGTGCAACTTGCGCACGGCTGACTCCGGACGGCCAATTCACGTCCCGCTGTTCGGCGCTGAGCTGACCGTCAGCGCTCCGGTAATACAGCGTAACGGACAACACACCCGTACCGTTCGTCTGCACCGGCGGCGGTGTGGCTGCGCTTGGGGAAAGCTCCGGCGGGTATTCTTTTTTCACCGAGCAGCCAGTGAGCATCAGTATGCAGACGCATACCGCGATAATCCGCTTCACTACGTTAGATGTGTGGATTTTCATGATCCGCCTCCCGCACGCAAAACGTTCAGCAGCGAATAATATCCAATTTTAAAGAGGTCGCCTTCGGGTATCATCTGCAGTGTGACATTCTTGGCGCTGTGAGATATGCCGTCCTCCCGTGTTGTCCAGGAAAGATCCACCACCGCTTCTCCGTAGAGCTGCCCCTTTTCAATATTGGTGCTGTATACAGAAAAGGAATCCAGAGTACCCAGCGACAGCATCTGCGTTTCAAACGCAGCATAATCCGGCTTCTGCTGGCCGCCCGTTTCGCTTTCCGCAAACAAGGGGTAAGCCTGCGCATATTCCCCCTGCCGGATATGCTCCAGCGCAAGTTCCACCAGCATTTTAGACGTTAATACCACGGATTTATCCATACCCATGGGCTCCAGCCACTGGGAAGACGTTTGACCGAAGCCAAGTGAGAAAGGCGGAACGCGCGTACCTTCCCCCGTTCCGTTCATATCCACCATAATCTGCACGCGGTTTGCCCCGCCCAGCGCGCAAAGCGAATTGACGATGGCATATACAGCCAGCCTGCTTTCCAGTTCCGCCTGTTCGCGGGGAGCTTTCGTATTGGCGGAAGAAAGGATATCCTTGCTCAGCGTCACATAAAGTATGCCGCCCTCGCGGCCTGTTTCCACCAGCCGTGTATTCTGCGGGATCACGCTTTCAAGATCCCCATACAAAGCAGCGGGGCCCGCGATGAGTTGGCGGATCACAGCCGCTTCCACATATTCGTTGGCGCGCACCGTAACAGTGCGCTGCACAGGAACAAGTGCCGGTTCGTCGGCCAACCGGAAATACAGCGTCACATCGACATCCCGACCGACGCCTGCGCCGGGATCAATTTCCGGAAGAGACGCCCGCTCCGTATCTTCACGTATTTCACTTTGCATGCAGCCGCACATCAACAACGCGGCGAGTATCAGGCATGCTACAAGTCTGCGTTTCATGCCTTCTGTTCGCCCCCTTCCTGCTGCGGCGGCTTCATGGGCAGCCGCACCGTGAACGTTGAGCCGCGGCCAACCACGCTTTCCACATGAATGAACCCCCCGTGCATGGATACGATGCGCTCTACAATGGAAAGACCAAGGCCCGTACCGCCCGTATCGCGACTTCTCGCTTTATCCACGCGGTAGAAGCGCTCGAAAAGACGGGGAATAGCTTCTTTGGGAATGCCAATGCCGGTGTCGTGAACGATCAGCACAGCGTATGCGCCGTCGGGTTTTAGCGTAACGGATACGCTGCCTTTGTCGGTATATTTGAGTGCGTTATCAACGAGGTTTGATATAACCTGTTCGATGCGCGATTCATCGGCCTCGATTTTCACAGGCAGCAGCTTTCTTTCAAGCCGTATGCCTTTTTTCTTGGCAAGTGGCATCAGCCGCCTGATTACGCGGCTAATGAGTTCCTCAAGATCAACCGTATCGATATTTAGAGCCTGCGCAGCGTTTTCTTCCTGCACAAGATGCAGCAGATCACTCACGATATGCGCCAGCCTGTCCACCTCATGGTTGATATCCTCAAAAAATTCGCGCGTCATGGCAGGGTCCAGCGTTTCCTGATAAAGCATGGATTCAGCAAGTATCTTCATGGTAGACAACGGCGTCTTGAGTTCGTGCGACGCGTTGGATACGAACTCATTTCTCAGCCGGTCATGATTTTCCAGCTTTTCGCTCATGATATTGAACGCGTCGGAAAGTTCAGCCAGCTCGTCCTTACCACGCACAGGTACACGCTCACTGTACCCTTGCGCGCCTACACGGCGGATGGCGTTGGTCAGCGTCAGTATTGGCCGCGTCAGCCAGCCGGAAACCATTAGGCTGATGATGGCGACTGCGCCCGCGAATGCTAAGAACACGATGCCGATCTGGCTGTTCACCGTGCTGACGCTGTCCACCACATTCTGAATAGAATCGGCATACAAAATAACGCCGAGCAGCTCTCCGTTCTGGGTGACGGCGGATGTATAATACACCACCCACCCCGCGGAGGCTGTCAGCGCGCCGTTGATATCGCTTGAATTAGCCAGTCTGTGAAATCCGTAAGAAGTTCCCGCCTTGGCGAGCAGTATGTCTCTGACTTCGCGGTAGGGAAGGCGATATCCGTTATACTGCGAAGCGGTATCCATCTGCACCACTGCGTCACAATCCAGAAGCAGCACACGACCACCGGTTTCCTTCGCCCAGGTGGAAGCCTGCATATACAACGTAAGCGCCTGCCGCTGTGCATATAATGGCGAGAGTTCCAGCGCAAGCCGTTCCGTCTCAATCTGCTGCTCCTGTGTGCGCTGGGATACCAGAAACGCTTCCACGATATCCGAAACCAGGGAGCTTACCGCAACGAACGCAAGCACCATAACGACAAGGTAGATTGCAACCATCCGGAACCGGATGGATCCTAAAAACCTACGCATGTCCAAAGTAATAGCCGACCCCCCACTTTGTCAGTATGTACTGGGGCTTGGCGGGGTCTGCCTCGATTTTTTCTCGCAGCCGGCGGATATGTACGTCCACCGTTCTGAAATCACCTATATAATCGTACCCCCATATGGTTTCCAAAAGATCCTCGCGGCTGAATACGCGGCCGGGGTTGGACATAAACAGCTGCAGCAGATCAAATTCCTTGACGGTCAGGTTGACCGGTTTGCCGTCCGTTTCCACGGAACGCGCCGTAGCGTCAAGGAACAGCCCGCCGCTGGTCAGCTGCGTTTTCTGCGGTTCACGACGTCCGCTTGCGCGGCGCAGTATTGTCTTAATGCGCGCCTTGACCTCAAGAATGTTGAACGGTTTTGTCATATAATCATCAGCACCGTATTCCAGGCCAAGGATTTTATCCATATCCTCGCCCTTTGCGGTCAGCATGATGATGGGAACATCCGAAGTCTCGCGTACGCGCTGGCATACCTCTATACCCGAAAGCTTGGGCAGCATGACATCGAGCAGTATCAGATCGTACGTCCCGTGGAGAATCTTGTTCACGGCTTCCTCTCCATCGGCTGCCTGATCGATTTCATATCCCTCCTGCTGCAGAGAGAAGCGAAGGCCCTTGAGTATGAGAGGCTCGTCATCTACCAATAATATCCGTGTCGCCATGTCGTGGTACCTCCGTCCGGAGCTTTGCCCGGAATATTCTTTTCTGATCGGCGCCTGCTGAGTACTGCACCGGCAAGCGGCAGCGTGTGTATGATTATTACCAGTATACCACATTTACATGATTTTGCACGCCACAATACGGTAAAAATAGGGCATCTGCGTGAAAAAGCAGAGAATTCACTATACAAGAAAGCCAAACGTTTGTTATACTTATATGTGATTTTCGGCAGCCTTTGTCGCCGTAAGGCCGTCAGAGCCGCGCAGGTTCTGATATAGCCCGATTGAAATGTCGAAGGGTTTTCGACGAAGAAAACGAAAAGGACTGAACGCATTGAAGAAGTATATTTGCGCACTATTGGCGCTGCTGATGCTCGTGTATACAGCGCCCTTCGCGCTTGCCACATTTGATCCCGACGCACAAACCAGTACGAAATGCATCGTGCTGATGGATGCCGATACCGGAACCGCATTGTATGAAAAGAACGCGGATGAACGGGCTTTCCCCGCAAGCACGACAAAGATCATGACTTGCCTGGTCGCTCTTGAAAACGGAAACCTGGACGATGAAGTGACGGTTGGCGAAGAAGTACAGCGCGGTTTTTACTCGCAAAGTTCCATGATGGGGCTGACGCCCGGTGAAAAACTAACGCTGCGAGACCTGATATATGGATTGATGCTGGTATCGGGCAACGATTCTGCCGCTGCGATTGCCGTGCACGTCGGCGGTTCCATCGAAGGATTTGCGGACCTTATGAATCAAAAAGCCGCTTCTCTGGGCATGACCGGCACGCATTATGTCAATCCGCATGGCGTTCATAAGGAAGAACATTACACCACGGCGCGCGATATGGCCAAGCTGGCGTCCTATGCCTTGCAGAACAAGGATTTTCGCGCTATTGTCAGCCGCGGTTCATATGATATTCCGGCCACCAATAAGAATCACAGCGGATATCATCTGGAAAACAGCAACAAGCTGATCCATACCAAACCGGACGCTACGGATAATTACGAGTACCGTTACGCCATAGGCATCAAAACGGGCGACACCGATGCCGCAGGCCGCTGCCTGGTCGCCGCCGCGGAAAAAGACGGTGTGACTCTCGTATCCGTACAATTCAACGATCCGGATTCCAATTACCGTTTTCAGCTGGCAGCCAGCTTGTTTGATTGGGGTTTCAATAACTTTACGGAAGTCGAAGCGTCCACGCTTGGTCTGCCTTCCACTGTTGAAGTGCCTGTAAAGAACAGCAGCTTTGACGACGAAACCGGCGGTTTATTAACGCTCAACGTGGATTTTACCAATAAAAAGATCGCGAGCCTTTCCTCGGAGCTTAGCCGCATCAAGGACAACGTTTCTTCCATTACCACCTCTGTTGCGACCGTGGGAGAACTGACCGCTCCCGTAAAAAAGGGAGACAAGCTTGCGACAGTCAGCTATACACTCGATGGCAAAACGCTCTTTACGGCGGATGCCTACGCAAGCCGCGACGTGCAGGCAATGGGCGGCGGCGTAGTGAATACGCCGGGCGTTCCGGAGATCGAGCAGCCCACCCCACGGGGCGGCAGCGCCGGACCGTGGCTGTTTATTGTACTGGTAGCAGTGGTTATACTGTTGATTGTGGTGGGCATTGCCGCACTGCGCAACAGAAGGACCCTCAAGCGCAGAAGAAGCAGGCGTGTTACGTACGCTTACCGCGGCAGGCGCTGATATGCGTATGTGCCGTAACCCTAAAATGTCAGGAGGCGCCCCATGCAGAAGGGCGTGAAGAGTATCGCGCAAAACCGAAAAGCGCGGCATGAATATTTCATTGAGGATACCTACGAGTGCGGCCTTGTGCTGTCTGGCACGGAGGTGAAATCCATTCGCGCCGGCAAGGTCAACCTGAAGGATAGCTACTGCATGGTCAAAAGTGGCGAAATGTTTGTGCACGGCATGCATATCAGCCCGTACGAACAGGGGAATATTTTTAATAAAGATCCTTTCCGCGACCGCAAGCTTTTGCTGCACCGCAGGGAAATCGATCGCCTGCAAGGCCTGCAGCAGGCACAGGGAATGAGCCTCATACCGCTGCAGCTGTATCTTAAGGATGGCCGCGTAAAACTGGAACTTGCCGTAGCGAAGGGCAAAAAGCTCTATGACAAACGCCATGATATTGCTGACCGCGACAGCAAGCGCGAAATGGAACGCAGCATGAAGGACAGAGGCTTCCGGGATTCGCGCGATTGATGAAAAGGAATACCAACTGCCGTTGTATAGAATATATCTGTCACGGCGGAAATTTAATATTTAACTATTCAGGAGGAAACGCATGAAGACACTGCCCTTTGATAAGGCACAACTGCAGAGCATCGTTCAGAAGTACCCGACCCCCTTCCACATTTATGATGAAGCGGGCATACTGAAAAATCTGAAACGTCTGCAGAAAGCGTTTTCCTGGAATCCCGGCTTTCGGGAATATTTTGCTGTGAAGGCGGAACCCAATCCGGTTATTCTCAAGACGCTTTATGAATCGGGCTGCGGCATGGATACCTCGTCTTTGACGGAACTCATGCTCTGTGAAGCGCTCAATATCCGCGGAGAGCACATCATGTTCTCTTCGAACAACACACCTGCTGAGGATTTTGAACTCGCGCGCAAACTCGACGCTTACATCAACCTCGACGATATTACGCACATTGATTTTCTTGCCGCGCACGGCGGCATCCCCGAAACCATTTGCTGCCGGTTTAACCCCGGCGGCGAATTCCGTGCAGGCAACTTTATAATGGGCAATCCGGGCGAAGCCAAATACGGCTTTACGCGCGAGCAGCTCTCTGAAGGCTTCAAAAGGCTTCAGAAGCTCGGCGTCAAACGCTTCGGCCTGCATGCATTCCTTGCGAGCAACACGACGGACTCCACCTATTATCCCGCGCTTGCGCGCGTGCTGTTCGAAACGGCAGTCGAGTTAAAGAACGAGACCGGCGCAGAGATTACGTTCATCAACCTGTCCGGCGGTATTGGCATTCCCTATCTGCCGGATGCGCAGGAAGCGGATATCGAATGGATCGGCAGCGAAGTCGAAAAGGAATACCGCGCCATTATAGAACCTGCCAACATGAAGGTTTCGCTCTTTACGGAGCTTGGCCGCTATATCACCGGGCCCTATGGGTATCTTGTGACGACAGCCATCCACCGCAAGGATACGCACAAGCAGTATATCGGCGTGGATGCCTGCGCGGCTAACCTGATGCGCCCCGCCATGTACGGCTCGTATCATCACATCACCGTTATGGGCAAAGAGAACGCGAAAGCGGACCATGTATATGACGTGACGGGCTCGCTGTGCGAAAACAACGATAAATTTGCCATCGACAGACCGCTGCCTAAGATCGACACAGGCGATCTTATCGTCATACACGACACAGGCGCGCACGGATTTGCTATGGGTTACAACTACAACGGCAAGCTGCGTTCAGCAGAAGTACTGTTAAAGAGCGACGGCAGCACCGAGCTTATCCGCCGCGCGGAAGAGCCCAAGGATTATTTTGCCACATTGGATTTCCTGCACCTGTTTGACTGAAACAGGAAAATAGCGTATACTATAAGGGCCGGAGCGTACCCGTGCAACTGCTCGCTGTATTGGCGGGCGCATGGGGGCGAAACTGGTTTCGACGGGGATCGCGGAAATTGGATAAGCGAGCCGCAGGTCCGGACTGCGTAATAACTGGAACCTAAACAATAACTGAGAACAATAATTTTGTTCCCGTCGCTGCGTAAGCAGTGACCGTTCGGCTCCGGAGGCCCACGGCCGGTACCCGGGCGTCATCATCGTGGGGAACCAGCTCGCCTAAGCTTTGCGGCGGGTGGGATTTATGAAGCTACTGAGGCGCTGACCCTGTTGGCGGGGGCTTCGCCAAGGGAATTCTAAAACACCAAATACGCTCGTAGAAAGTCTGGTGGACGGGTTTTCGGACGGGGGTTCGACTCCCCCCGCCTCCACCATAATGAAAAGAGCGCCCACAGAATGGGCGCTCTTTTTATTATGGTAAAGTGGTTCAAGGGAGTCGAACGGGCCGTTAAGAGAACTGTCCGGTGGACAGTTTTTAGGCTCCGGGGCCCTAAGCGAAGCGAACGGCGCAGCGCGAAGCGCAAGCAAGGAGCGAGAGCGCAAGGCCGACTCCCCCCGCCTCAACCATAACGCAAAGGCACCCTTCGGGTGCCTTTTTTGTTATGATGCGTTATTGCAAAAGCACAACGCCCCTTATAATCCCATCTTTTTTCTCTTTGTGATGATGATCGCTTCGATATCATTGGCAACCTGAACCGGATCATCGCCCAGCATCACTTTGCCCCCAACCAAGCCTTCCACATCCTGCGTCAGCAGTTTGACCAGATTGGGCGCACCTGTGATAAATGGCACCGGCGACAAGTGCGTATACGCACCGTAAGCAACAGCAAAAATGCCGTCAATCGTGGCTTTTTGCTCCATCCATTCGGGAGCGGTCACCGCGATGGGAAGATCGGATATATCCGCATTCAAATGATCGGCTAAAGCCGTTACCAGCATGGAAATCCGTCCGGTATCGGTGCATGTTCCAAAGCTGAGCACCGGCGGGATATTCAATGCTCCGCAGACTGCTTTTAAGCCTTCGCCCGCAAGCTCGATGGCTTCTAGGCTGCATAATCCTGCGACCTCAAGCCCATGGTTTCCGCAGCCTGCAGCCACAACCAGAATATCGCGCTTAATCAACTGATACGTCAGGTTGACGGTATTCCAGTCATGCGGGCCGTTCCTAAGCGTAGCACAATTGGCCAAGGCGACGATTCCCTTGATCTGCCCTTTTGCGATTACGTCAACTAGTACATTCAAATCGTTGCCGATTGCGCCAAGAACCGCTTCCGTGGAGAAACCGGCAATTGCCTTTTGTATTTTTTTCGGCACCATCGGTTTAACATTGCCATGCCGCTTCTTAAAGTTTTCGATCGCTATTTGGATGCACTTCTCCGCCATTTCATCGGCCTGCGCCGGATGATACGGCATGGCGTGTTCCAAACCCGGTACGCCGATAATTGTGCTGACGCTGATTAGCGCTATCTGATATTTTTCAGCGTACTGATCGATAGCCGGGGGCGAGCAGTTTTCTTCCATGACTAGCGCGTCGACGGTGCCCGTGGCGAGGAACGGTTCAATCGCCAGCCAATTTCCCATGAGCCCGATAAACACATCATCCACTTTGAAGCGTTGGAGAAGCTCCTGCCCGGTTTCAATGGAACCTACAATGCGCAGACCTTTCGCCCCGGCTTTTTTTGCCATCTCCTGATATTTCGCCTGTTTCGCCTTTTGCAAAGTTGCCACGCCAATCCAGGGCTGATGTCCGTTGAACGCGATATTCACATAATCCGGGTCCATAATGCCCATATCCACATTGACTTCGTGGGGCATGGGCGTGCCAAACAGGATATCCTGCGTCATTTCCAGCCCAATCTGCGCGGTATAAATCGTGGACAGCCCTAACCGCAGCGCCTTTTTTGCAAGGGATACATAATCGCCGTCAACATTGGTCAAACAGCTCGCAATACAGTTTTCGATTTCATGCTTCACGCCAGACGGATATAAATGAAGGTTCTGCCAAATCGGAATTCTTTTCTTAGGTGCGAATGCTTTGACCATGAGGCTGTCCTGTTCCCCGTCTATGTTCATTTCGTTGATGAGGACTTCCGCCAGTTGAACGCACAATTGATTGGTTTGCTGGTTTGTATCGATGCCGACTTTCTCACACATGAATTTTAATTTGTCAACATCGGTAATTTGAAAGGAGGTTTTCCCCTGTCCTGTCGCTTTGAGTGTACGGAAAGCTTCATAGGCGTGGTGGCCGTATGTGGCTGCGCCCATGATATTGTGCATGAGCAGCGTACGCATCGCCATTGCATCCGGGCCAATACCGCAGACTCCTTTCACTGCCCCGGTTTTTTCACTGATGCGGCAAGGACCGTGCGTACAAAGCTGACAGCTCATACCTTCGAGGCAAAATTTGCATCGGATTTTTTCCTGCTCATTCCACCGGGAAAATACGCTGGACAGCCCATCCTGCCGAATGCGAACGAGCATCTCCTCAACGGAATCATGATAACTGACGCGGCCTTCCGCATTTTCTAGAATTTTCAATGTTATAACATCCTCAATTCTGTTATTTATCACTAGTATTTGCATAATTTAATGTTCAGTATGCGTCATTGGCTTTTCGTATTGGGTTAATTCCGTCTCAATGTTTAGGCTTTTTGAAATGTCATGCAAAGATCGATTTGCATCCTGTTCGGTGAGGGCAGTGAGCTGTTACTACAGGAATATGTTTCAGGCGGGCAACTCCAGTTTCAACATCTGCAACCGCGGTCGATTTGTTCTTCCCACCAGCCGAAGGCCAGTCTGGATTGCACATGTACTTTTCCCGGAGTTAAAAAGAACAGTGCAAAAGAACTTCCCGGAGGAATGATGTACATCCCCTGAAAGTCATGCTTTGTAAGCGTTTGATTGGGTTCAACCCTACGCGTAAATGTATAAATCCCGCCGATGGGGGTTTTCTGTGTAACATTGCTCGCGCTCATGATGTTTACCCTAGGTTGAGAAGGAGGAGAGATGGCTTGATTACCTGCTGCAAGATGCCTTGATATCCTTGTTTCTCCGGGAAGTGCGCTGCTTAACCAACCTTCAGCGGTAAAGGGCTCGTCGGAGAAATTGGAAATTGTATAAGCATTTAAAAACATATTGATATTGGATCCCTTAGGGTTGACCAAAGCGCCCCAAGCGTTATAGCTTCCCCCAAAATAGATCATATCTGTTTGCCCTAGGAAATATCTACCTAAGTACGAATGATAGACGGCGTCCGATAAAACGACTACCTTTGGGGGCACGTTCTCTTTTATATAGTTCATAATCTGTTCTCCTCAACACAAGAAGGCCGTTTCAGCATATCTTTTCTTCCCACCAAGTTAAAACGATAGTACCTTGTACGCTTTGCAAATCTTGAGATTGCAGGAGTATTGAAAACGTGCCGCCCGGAGGAATAATGATGGACCCCTTATGTGAGTCACTAACAAGGGTAGAGTTTGGTGGGACAATCCTTCCAAAAATGGTAACACCTTTTGAAAGCGGTTCGCTCAAATTATCCGCATTAAGCATGATGACTTTCGGTTTTGGAGCCGGAGATATGGCCTGATTTGACGGAGTTACCGTTGAAGAAGGTTTAGCGTTCCGGGGCGGCCTTGCGTTGAGCCAAATTTCCCCGACAAAGCTTTGAGCTGAAAAATTTGTAATAGTAAAAATGTCAAAGTATAAATTGATGCCCGAGTCAATGGGGTTGAAGATACCGCCCCATGCATCCCAGCCATTTCCAAAGTTTAGCAACTCCGTTTGGCCGATGAAGTACCTCCCCAGCATGGAATTGAAAGCCGGAGTAGTAATATCAACAACCTCCATGGGCATATTTCTAATTCTTTCAGTCATATCAATTCTCCTAAACGAAATTACTTCATGTTATCATAGTATTAATGGCCTTTAATAAACTTGTCTCCTAAACGAATTGTTTGATTAAATACAGAGAATTCGGCTTCCACATGACACAAGAAAAGAGCGCCCAATTCTTTGGGCGCTCTCTGTAATTATTGTGGTTCAAGGGAATAAAACGGTCTCCCCATCATCCAGTCGTCAGCCGACTGCGGGATACATGCTGTTAGTCAACGACTTTGATGGATGTGATCACCGGTTGATTTTCCTTTTCTACCGTCCCGTTGTTATCCACTACCGGCGTATCCGCACATATTTTATCGACAATATCCATTCCTTCGGTTACATAGCCGAACGCCGCATATTGGCCGTCCAACTGCGTGCAGTCTTCATGAACAATAAAAAACTGAGAGCTTGCGCTGTCATAGTCCCTCGAGCGCGCCATAGAGATGGCGCCCCTTGTGTGAGAAAGTGGATTTTCCACGCCGTTTAAAGAAAACTCGCCCTTTATCGTCTTATCCGAGCCTCCGGTTCCATTGCCTTTGGGATCGCCGCCCTGAATCATGAAGCCGGACATGATTCTGTGAAAGGTAAGTCCGTCATAGAACCCGGCCTTTGCGAGGCTGACAAAATTATTGACCGTAATCGGCGCATGAATCCCATCAAGCTCTACAGAAATCGTCCCATAGTTTTTTACGTCTATGGTGATATGATGCACAGTCCCTGCCGCCGGAGCCTCAGTCCCTGCTGCCGGAGCCTCAGTCGCTGCTGCCGGGGCCTCGCTGGGTTGCTGCACCGGCTCATTCGGTTTCGCGCAGCCGGCCATAGATACAAGCAATATGCACAGTATCGCGCATACAATCTTTTTCATCACTATTTCCTCCTGATTAATAAACACATTATACTGGAGAAAACTCAGAAAAACCAGATTAGTGCAATGATCATATTTGTTTAGCCTGATCGGCGGTAGCAGACTAGTAGAAAAGGCAAAGACCGGAAGCGAGAAACAAAGGATTATTGATATGTATAGTTACCTATTGATAGAATAAACTAGCTTTTGCAGAACCAATTTATCTACCGTCGAACAGGGTGGTAAAACTATTCGACTGGCAGTTTTTGAGCCCCGGGACCCTAAGCGAAGCGAACGGCGCAGCGCAAAGCGCAAGCAAGGAGCGAAAACGCAGTGCCGACTCCCCCGCCTCCGCCATAATGTGTTGAGAAATGATGCATAGCCCTAAAGGCCCGCAGATTACGGGCTTTTTCGTGCTCCGAGAGTCTTTGGGGATACGACAATTTCACCAGCTCGCAAGGCGCTTTTGCAGACAGCAGCGGATGTGATATGAATATGATACAATATCATAAATGAATATTTATGAATAACGGGGGAATATTGTGAAGGAGCATTTCAGCTACTTTCTTGAAACCTTACCAAAAGATATGT
Organism: uncultured Oscillospiraceae bacterium; assembly: GCA_964440115.1. Lineage (GTDB taxonomy): Bacteria > Bacillota > Clostridia > Christensenellales > CAG-138 > JAEWWD01. The sequence continues at coordinate 31,123 of CAYTPV010000012.1, forward strand.
ACTTAAGGACAAAATCTCACGTTTGTAGGCACTTGGCTATTTTTGAACCTGAAGAATATACGCTTGGAGAAGTGATCTGTGTAGATGATTACCATTTTCTTCTGTTTTTTTCGGAATCTCCCGTAACCAGGGTGAATGGCTGCGAGTACAAATTAGAAAAAGACGGCCTATTGGTAATCCAGCCTTGGCAAGAGGTATACGGCATCCCCTTCGGAAACAGGAAGTACGGCAAATATATGCACATCGCAATAAGGAAAGAATTCTTTATGAAGATAGCCGCAGAAGCAGCTTGTGGAGATATTTTTGAGTTCAAGCAAATTCAAGGCGTATACAGTACACAGTTGCTGGACTTAGTCGGAAATTTTCAGCGTGAAATGATGAATCACGGGGAGACCTATCCTTTGATGATAAAAAGTATCTGCTCGCAGATTGTTTTCCAACTAATTCGCGATTTAAATTGTAAAACAGTAAATAAGATGGGCAGGGAAAACAAATATATCAACGTGGCTATGGAGTTTATGGAGAAACATTATAGTGCAAATATCAGTATAAATGATATTTGCAGCCTGATCTATCTAAGCCCCTGTCATTTTAAACGGGTGTTCAAGGAGTTTACAGGGCAGACGCCATATCAGTATTTGATAGGCATACGCATTGAAAAATCTAAAGAAATATTAAGGAAAAATGAGCACTCAATTGAGGAAGCCGCAAGACTATGCGGTTTTGTAAACTCAGGACATTTTTCTACTGTATTTAAACGTCATGTAAATATGTCCCCAACAGAGTTCAAAAAATTAGACGCTTAGACATAAAGACTGCTGATTTACTCGATCAGCAGTTTTTTGTAGCATTCGATATTTTTTGAAAAATAAATGATCTTTTTAAAAAAATTGAGCATCGGGCTTAATGATAATATGTATTGGAAATTTGAATCTGCTCTTGATAAGTTCGCAAATACTTACTTTGGGGAGTTTATTCCATGAGAAAACTGGTCTTGCCCTTCTTGTTAATTTTTCTGTTCACCGGCTGCGTAGGCGGCATTGAAGCGCTCAAGCCCGCCCCGTCGCTTTCCACCCCCATTCCTTCGCCAAAGAAAACGGCGGAACCCATCCGCATCCAGCCGGAAGAACTCCAGCTTTCGGTCGGCGATACCGCCTCCCTGGTTTGTCAGAGCACATCAGGGCAATCCATAAAGGATGTTATATGGATTATTGAGAACGAGAACATCGCAACAATTACGGGGGATGGCACAGTTACAGCTGTCTCAGAAGGCGAAACGACCGCCATTGCCGAACGAAAAGGTACCTCAGGTAATCGGGCAACCTGCCCTATCACGGTCGGGGAACAAAAAGCGCTGGTGGCTGCCAACGGGGCGAAGATCGAAATCAACGACAAAATCGAAGACTTCATTGCCCAGGACGGTACCAAGTGCGTTATGATCTTTGAAATGCAGTCGGTCACTGAGAACGGTGTTTTCAAGGGCCAAGCGATGCTGCAGTCCGTCGGTGTGAAGGATGCCGGAAGCGTCTTACCCGCCGTCGGAATGGTTGGGCTTGTTTCAGAGGTGGAGTTTACGCTTGACCCGGCCGCTTCCGAAGAGCCGCCCACAGTTGAAGTGGGCGACGATGAGTTCACTCTGGCGCCGCTGGTCGATGTGGATTATCGCGGAAGAGGCACCTTCCGTTTCATTTTGACCGATGTGGGTTTTATGGCTTTGGAAATTGAAGTGGAGGATAAAGATATACTTCTTGAGGTTCCCTTTGAGGTTGTCGTGACAGGCGACAATGTAGGCATCGGCTTCAGCGCACCGGATGGACAATTTCTCTCCTTCCAGGGGAAGCTCACGCAAAAGCCGTGAACGGCTCGTTACACTGAACCGCATGATGTGAAAAGCAAACGCACGATATGAATACGAACAAGAAAGGAATATTGATTTTGAAAAAAGCGTATGTATTGCCCCTGGTTCTTTTGTTGTGCCTGTTAATTCTGGCGGCCTGCACGCCCCTGACGGATGTATCCTCTGGCGACGCCGGGAATACCTCGGTGAAAACGGACGCCCCAGCGGCGGAGACTACGGACGCCCCCGTTGAGACTCTTCCCACTCCGATCATCCATCCCGATCAGGTGCTCTCAGCGGAGGAGGCGTCGGAAATCCTGGGGCTTCCGGTAACCATCGAAGAAGGCTCCAGTGATGTGGACAAGGAAAATGGCATCAGTTCCCTGCGGTACGCCTATACCCTCAGCGAAATGACCGATGTCAGCGCTTTGGTGCAGATAGAGCAAGACGGGTTGAAGCCGGCGGAGAAATTGAAGGAAGGATTGACCGCCCGGAGTTCCTTCGATTTTCAGGCAGATCTGTTAAAAAATGAAATCAATCCTGTAGAGGATATGGGCGACGCGGCTTTCCTCATGAAGCTGGATGGCCAACTTTTCATGACATACCGGGGTTATTTTGTGGTGGTGGCCTTTACCATGGACGAGTATGACTCGACGAAAAACGCGCCATTTGATATTGCCCTGGGCCGTAAGATTCTGGAGAATATGCAGCGATTGTTGAACGAGTAGGGAAACGATCGCATCATTAATGCTGCGGATTATCAAAAAAGCAAAAGCGACAGGAAATCGTCGATAGACTATTTCTGTCGCTTCTGAATTTTAAGTGTTTTTACAACCGCCCGCAGAATCTGCCGTCATCCACTCTAATGGCAGATTTTACTTCCGCCTTTCATTAATCAATTCCAGCAGCGGTTTTAAATGCTCGTAGAATACAACGATGAGATCACCCTGCTCGGCGTTTTGTGTTGCGTGCACCAGCGCCTGCAATTCAGAATCGATCACGACAATATTCTGTTTGTGGTACTTAGTCCCCAATACTGCTTTATACAATATGGAACTGACTTCGCCTTTTTTTCTGCCGCGAAGATGTTCATCCTCTTTGATATAGAGTTTTTGAAAATGCCGCGCGCACAGCTCACCCACGGCTTTCATGGACGCATTCTGCCTGTCTCCGGGCATACCGATGATGCCGATCATCCGCTTTGCGCCATACGACGGCAATGCCTGCAGCACGGCTTCATAACCCGGAAGATTGTGCCCGTAATCGAGCAAAATGGAATACCCATCCATCACATGAAGATCAAAACGCCCTTCATTCTGCACATACGTCGTTAACCCTGCTGCAATATCCTCGGCGGGAATGGACAGGGCATAGAGAGCGGCAGTGGCGGCCAGACAATTCTCAACGTTGCAGAGAATGGAGCCGTTGTTGGTTATGGGGATTTCCCGGATACTTGCAATAGTCTTTGCTTCTTCATCATCTTCTACGGTGATCATGCCGTCAGAAACATACACTTTTGTATGCCCCGCATACCTGCTATGAAAAATCTCCGGCGAACGCGCGAACAGTATTGCCTTTGTCTTTATCCTTTTTAAGATGTAATCCGTCATGGCGCTTTCGGCGTTCAATACGGCGCAGCCTGAATCTTTCACTGCTTCCGCTACAAGCGATTTCACGTATGCAAGCTCTTCGAGCGTATTGATTCCCTCAAGGCCCAGATGATCGTCGGCGATATTGGTGACAATACCAACATCCGCAAGATCATACCCCAACCCTGAACGCAGTATTCCGCCGCGCGCCGTTTCAAGCACCGCTACATCCACAGCCTTGCTTGAAAGCACCATGGCCGCGCTCATGGCTCCCGTATCGTCGCCTTCATGAATACACTTCCCGTTGATATACGTTCCGGATGTGCTGGTCATCCCCACTGATTTTCCCGCGCGAAGCAAAGTATGCGCGATCAGCCGCGTCGTAGTCGTTTTGCCGTTCGTGCCCGTCACGGATACAATCGGAATCTGTGCGGATTCGTTCTGCGGGTACAGAAAATCCACGATATCTTTCGCCACATTGCGCGGCGTACCCTCGGATGGATACAGATGCATGCGAATACCCGGAGCTGCGTTGACTTCCACGATTACGCCGCCGTCTTTTACGGCGGGCTTTGCGATATCCTCGGTAACGAAATCGATACCGGCGATATCTACGCCCAGCGCGGTCGCGGCACGTATGGCAATTTCCTCATTATCGGGGTGGATTTCGTCCGTGCGGTCGATCGCCGTACCGCCGGTGCTCAAATTGCCGTTTTCTCTGAGCAATACCCTGCGGCCTGCTTCCGGTACAGAGCCTACAGCCAGCCTCTGCCGCCGGAGAATTCTGCGCGCTCCCAGATCAAGCTTGATTTTGGTAAGAGGCTTTTCGTGGTGATCCCCTCTGTTTTCACTTTGGTTGACCATCTCCACAAGCTCCTGTACGGTATGCTCGCCGTCCCCAATAATACAGGCCGGAATTCTTTCAGAAACAGCGCAGACCTTTTTCCCGACCACCAGAACACGATAGTCTTTGCCTACCACAAACCGTTCCACAATAGCGGCGTTGCTGAAAGTAAACGCATCCTTGAGCGCGGCTTTTATTTCGCGTTCGGTTTTCAGGTTCAGATGCACGCCTTTGCCCTGATTTCCGTCAAACGGCTTGATAGTCACCGGTACGCCGATTTCTTTTGCGGCAGCCAGTGCGGATATTTCACTGTAGACAAGTTTCCCTTCTGGAACGGGAATTCCCTGCTGCCTGAGCAGCATTTTTGTAAGGTGTTTATCCGATGTGATATCCACCGCAATGCAGGATGTGGCATCGGACAATGTCGCCTGCTGCCTGCGCTGATATTTTCCGTACCCCAACTGAATGATGCTTTCATTGCCCAACCGGCTGACAGGTATGCCGCGGCTTTTGGCTTCGTTGAATATCGCGGCCGTGCTGGGGCCGAGATCCGTATCCTTTGATATCGCCTTGATTTTCTCTATCGTCTGCTGCACATTCACTTTTTTGTGCCTGAGATAGTTATTGACGATATAGATTGCCGATTTCCCGCACTCCAAGCCGCACGCCTCGTTCATGTACTCATAGATAATGCAGGAATATTCCGGCTTGTCCATCACGCGGGTTTTGCCGAATGTCACATTGTAACCGGCCATATACTGCATCTCGAGTATGACATGCTCCACCACATGGGCAAGCAGCGTGCCCGATGCAAGGCGCTCCAAAAAACCGCCTTCATATCCAAGACCGCATACATTGGTTTTCAGGCCCGGAAACTCCTGCAGCACCCATTCATTGAATCCTTCAATTTGGGTGGTTGGAATACTGCCTTCTTTTCCAGTATGAACGATCATTTTGATGACAGGAAAATGACTGTATATGTTCCTGCCCCTGTATGTAGAGATATCAACAATTTTCATCATATGTTTTGTTATCTTCCCATTCTGATGACTTCTTTGGTACGCATATCGTATCCGTATCCGCTTGGAAGAATATGCACAGATACGCCCACGATAGCGAGAAGTTCGTTCGGTTCGAGTTCCGCAACATTGGAACTCTGTATGGTGCTGCCGTCAATCACGGTGACGGAATTTTCGCCGATCACTTCAAAATGAATATCCGGATAGACTTTGATGGCCGTATCCTCGTCAATGCCGATACCGACTACGTTCGGATTTTCGGCAATACCACACATCAGTCGCCCAAACCTGCCGCGTTGGTCAAAATGCTGGTCGATGATGCAGTTATCGATCAACCCCAGCCCTGGCGCCATTTTCAATGTGCATTTTCGTGCCGGTTCGTTGTCGTTGCCCTGTACAATCATGGTAGAACTCATGACGGATGCGCCTGCGCTCGTCCCCATAATAAAGCCGCCGTTGCGGTAAAGACGCTGCAAGTCGCTGTTGGCCTTGGTTCCTCCCAATATACTGGTGATTCTTAGCTGGTCTCCGCCCGTGAAAAATATGCACTTGGATTCGCGGATCACATCGCAGGTTTTGTCGCTGTTGGCATCATCCCGCGTATCGATGTTGAGAATATTGATATGGTCCACGCCAAGATTATAAAAAACGTCTTTATACTCCTGCCCGACTTCTTCGGGATAATTCGTAGCAGTCGTAATAATGGTAAGAACTTCATCTTTTCTTACCATTTCCGCCGCCTGAGTCAGTATGGAGCGCTTGCCGTGCTTATCCTCAGCGCCGCCAATGATCAACAAATAGCCGTTTCTGTTCTTGCTCATGCGTTATTTAACAACCTTGCCGTTATCCACAGTCAGTTTCCCCCTGCAGAATACTTTTTGAATAGTATATGCGCGGTCAAGCATTAGAATATCCGCATCGGCCGCTTCGCACAGCGCGCCTTTTGTGGGATGCAGTTTAAGTACCTTTGCCACATTTTCCGTAACAAAGCGAAGCATATCCTCTGTGGCAACATGCTCTTGCTGAATTCCGCTGATAATATCGTCAAACAGAGACCGGATTTTTGTCACATCGGTTCCGGAACTGCCGTTTGCGTCCGAACTGATCGTTACACGCGAGAGATCCATATTCTGTTCCCGAAGCCTTCGGATAGCAACCGGTACAGATATCCCTTTGGTTTCCCCCGCCGTCAGGTCAATATTACCGCCCTGTCGGCAATATTCCATTGCCTGCGCAAACAGCAGTTCATTCCGGTTGACATGCGTGGGCACAAACACTTCCTTGGGCAGATCCGTTTCTTCAAGCAGCTTGATAAGCGGCTTGAGACCTTCCTTGCCATCGCCGACATGAATGTGAACCACGCCCGCCTTTCCGCTGATCAATCCGGCGGTATTGCTCTGGGCAGAAAGCTGCGCAAACTCATTGAACGTAGGCAGAGACGAACGATAATCCGATATGGCAATTTCGCCCGTTCCGATGATTTTATCAATCAGTATCAGGTCTTCCGCTATCGTGCCCGTGATGGTCACCGTCGGTATGGCGTAACTGCCCGTGTAGATATACGCCGTAAGCCCCTTTGCTTCAAGCGTGTGGGCTTTGGCAAGCAAGCTCTTGAGGCTTTTGGTATAGCTGTCAAACCCCAGCACGCCGACAACAGTGGTAACGCCAGCAAGCAATATTTCATCGATGCCGATTTCCTCGATTCTGCTGGCAGGACCGCTCTCTCCGCCCCCGCCGATCAGGTGAATGTGTTGGTCGACGATGCCGGGGAAAGCCATCAGGCCCGTACAGTCAATCATTTGGCAAAAATCCAAGAACCTATCTAACTCTCCCGGGTTAGATAGCTTGAGTATTTTATCGCCGCAGATCCATATATCCTTTATTCCGACCGGATCGGGGCAGAAGCATTCCACGCCTTTTAAAACAGCAAACATAGTACGCCTTACATTTTGTATTTTGATAAATGATCTTATGGTTTAAGCACGGCTTCGATGCAGTTGTCCTCTTTAAAATCGAATATCTTATACGCGTATCCCCCATTATCCAAAGGAAGCGTATGTGTGATGATATCCGTCGCATCCTTGTTGCTCAAAACCTCCTAATCAGACATTTTAGGTTTCTCTGAAATGGTGTTCTTATGCCATATAAAAATGTGACAGGCCGCGTATCATATGACCGCGTTTCGGAACAGAACAGGACTTAAACCGTCTATTATCGGAACATCAGCGGCAATAACAACGCAACCCGGTTTATAGCAAAACCAAACATTTTCCATACAAGAAAATGTATTCCTTACACGCAATCAGCTCAGACTCTGCCATAATTCCGGGCTTCTGTATTTGTATTCGAAGTGATTTCGGGTAAAATGAAAATACTATTCGGTATTTGCCGATAAGCGGGAGTGAATAAGAATATGGTCGGTGTAGAAGTCGATATGGTCGTAGTGAACAGTCTCGAGGCGCTCAGGCTGTACGAGAAAATTTTTGATACGGAACGGGTAGAAGTTTCGGATCTTGAACAGGGATTAAACGAGGCGATTTTCACCATGTACGGCACGAGATTTCATTTGCTGGATGAAAACCCTGCCTATCAGCTCAACGCTCCCAAAGAAGGGGATCCGAAATCCATGTGGATGAACGTGCTTGTGCCGGATATCAACGTGACCTTTGACAAGGCCATTTCCGCGGGATGCGCAGTCATTCAGCCTGTTACGGAGTTGACGGATTTCGGCGTGAGCAACGCGGTGTTTTCCGATACGTTCGGATATGTGTGGATGCTGCACCAAATGCACAGAGTGGTCAGCTATGAGGAGCGCAAGCGAATTTTCGAAGAAAGACTGAAGGATGAAACAAAGTAACGGTATTTCGTTTGAAGATGCGAATTCTTCTTTGCCTGAGGCCGACCGCAAACTGACGGCGGAAATTCACGCGCGGGCTGCGGCAGCCGGGTTTGCCCCTTTTATAAAGGCCGGCAAGGAACCGGGCGATTACAAAATTGAATATAAAAAAGGAAAACCATCACGTACTTTGTTTGTACTGCGAATCGCCAAAGACAAATGGAGCCTTCGATGCAAACTGTATCACATCGGCGAATACGCCGGAATGCTTGAAGAACTTAGCGAACCCATAAGGCACGGACTGCTTTCCTCAAAAAGGTGCAGGAGCGACGGGGGCAGATGCAAAGGCCCCCTGCGGTTTGCTGCAGGTGGAGAAAACTACTCTTTGTGCAGACACAGCATGCAATTTCAGGGACTTACCGCTTCTGATATTCCTGCTGTATGGAGGCTCCTTGAAGCGGAGAGCCTATCTACAACGCAAACAAAAGAAGGAGATTGACATGTTTTCGCATTATCTGATGTTCAACCGGAACTGCGCTGAGGCGCTCAATGTTTATGCAAAGCTATTTGGAGCGCAAATCAGCGAAATGCAGAAATACGCGGATATGCCGCCCAATCCGAATTTCCCCATACCGGAAAGCGACAGGCAGCTTGTGCTTCACGCGCGGCTAAAATGGAACGACACGGAGTTGATGTGCGCCGACAGTTCCGGCCGGAGTACCCCCGGTGATAACATGTATGTTTCCATCACCACGCAGGATGCCGTAATGGTGCAGAATGCGTGGGATGAGCTCAATCAGGGCGGGCAGGTACACATGGAGCTTACGCCTTCGTTCTTTGCCGCGCTGCATGGGTCTTTGCGCGACAGATTCGGCATCAACTGGATGTTTACCGCGCTCAGATAGCACGCGGAATACTCCCTCATACCCAGTACAGCCTCTTAAGCGCAAATACGCGCTAGAGAGGCTTGTTTATATAAGAGACTTTTGTTTATCCCTATCTATGACACATATTAACAAATCTAATCCGGGCTTGATGAGCGATCGTGTACAACGATATAATGGGATAAATCCAAACAGCAAAGGGAGAACCATGAAAGTACTGGTATGCAACGCGGGAAGTACTTCCCTGAAATTCAAGCTTTTCGATATGCCCGGCGACAAACTGCTGGCAACCGGCAATGTTGAACGTGTCGGCAGCAGCACAAATGCGCTGTTTCGTTATGCAAACTGCCTCGGCGGCGAATGCGTTCGGCTTTCGGAGCAGGAAATACCCAATTATTCAGCGGGTATCAAGCTGTTTCTGAACCATTTAACCGGCAGGGAATACGGCGTAATCCAAGACGTTGCCGAAATAGAGCGCATCGGCTTCAAAACCGTACTTGCAAAAGGCTATTACGGCATTCATGAGCTGACACCGGATGTACTTGCCGCAATGGAAGAGTATTTGGTGGTGGCCCCCGTACACAACAGCGCGTATATCGAAACCATCCGTGAGTTCGAGGGCATATTGCCGGGTGTGAAACTGATAGGTGTTTTTGAAACGGCTTTTCATACGACCATCCCGCTAGAGCGGAAGTTGTACGGCATTCCGTACGAATGGTATGAGCGGTATGGCATACAGCGTTTTGGGTACCATGGCGCTTCGCACAGCTATATCGCGGACGTTATCACGGAGCAGCGCGGCTGTACCGGAAGGCTGATTTCCTGCCATCTTGGCGGCAGCGGTTCAATCTGCGCCATTGAAAACGGTAAAAGCGTGGATACCAGCTTTGGTTTCTCTCTGCAGACCGGCCTTATCCACGCCAATCGTGTGGGCGATGCCGATCCGTATTTATTCCCGTTCCTGCTCTCACAGGGATTGACAGCGGAAGAGATTACGCGCGGTATGGATAAAACGGGCGGCCTTCTTGGTATTTCCGGCGTAAGCAACGACCTGAGGGATATACAGCAGGCGGCTGCGGAAGGAAACGTCCGCGCACAGCTTTCCATCGATACCTATTGCAACGGAATCATCAAATACATCGGCGCTTACTACGCTGAACTTGGGGGATTGGATCACCTCGTTTTCACCGGCGGCATCGGCGAAAACTCCGCAGCCGTGCGAAACGCAGTCTGCGGAAAGCTTTCTCATATGGGCATCGTTTTGGATCAGGAAAAGTCAAAGCCTTATGCGGATACACAGATCATTTCGGCTGAGGGTTCGCCGGTAACGGTATGGGTCGTTCCGGCAAATGAGGAACTGGGCGTAGCCCGCAAAACGTATTGCTATTGAATATAACCCATGCGCAAAGCGGCCGTTCCGGCCGCTTTGCGTTTTATGCATTCATCAAATTTGTTCGAAGCTGATCAATGGCAGGTGTCGGCACGCCGCTTTGCTCAATCAATGCATCAAACTGTGCCTGTAAAAAACGCATTTCACTTTTTGCCGCTATGCAGTGCTTTGCCATGGTGACTTCCGCCAGCTTAGTATTCATAAAGAGTTTGTAGATGCCCGCCAGCAAACCGGCCGGCAGATCATATATTCGCATCTTGAATGGCGCGGGCGTTACGCCGATACTCCGCAGCACCCGAAATCCTTCCTTTATGCCCAAGACCATTCTTTTTACATCCGGATAGGACCGAGCAAGCGATCGATTGTCGCAGCCGTGGCCGTAGAGGGCGTTTGCGATGCTTGTAACCATCGCCACATGGGTTTTCTGCCATGCGTTCATATTTTTATAGTAAACCGACGGAATACCGGCTTCGCGAAACAGCTTAATGAGTTCCCTTACCCGAGGCGTTTTTAATCCGCTCGCCTCTCCGAAAGTTGTGGTTTGAAACGCGCGCAGCAGCCCTTTGCCTATGAAATAGTTAACCTTGCCGTTTGCGCGTTCACCTCCTGCCGATGGGAATCCGATCATCATGCGGTCAACGCCTATCTGCCTGACCCAATCGTCATATCCCCCCGCGTTGTTTACGACAAATACGATATTGGGGGAAGCGTTTTGTGAAAGCGCGGACAGCACCTGATCCACCTGTGTCCGCTGCATCACAACCAATATGTAATCGTATATCACGTCCGGTTCAAGCGTTTCAATAGTATTTATATTGGCGGTTTCTTCTTTGCCATTCGCCGGATTTTGCAGCACCAATCCGGTATCCTGAAGTTCTTGAAGCCGCGTTCCCCTTGCGAGCATCGTCACCTCGTGCCCGGCGTTTGCAAGCTTCGCGCCAAATATGCTGCCGATCACACCGGCGCCGTAAATCAATATCTTCATGGCTTACTCCTTTTATTGAGTAAAAGTCACCTGTGTCTGCGGTTTTGGTCTATCAGAAAATATTATAAAATACACATATTCCTTAATCAACACGTACATTGCGTACGTCTGTCATGCGGGTATATATATAAACAAAATGGCCGCTTTAGCAATGAAAGCGGCCATTTCTGCGATATGAGAGGTTACATCTGGGCATCATGGCACAAACTTCGGCTTGCCGTAGAGATTGAACAATGGCTTTACTTCCACTTTGCCCGTCATCTGGTTGCGGACTTCGTGCGTATTGAGTTTGCTGACCTGTATGCCGTAGGCTGCTCCCACCGCTTCCACCGTCCATTGGCTGCCCAGGTACATGCCCATATGCGGAATAGAGCCGCTTGTCTGCCGGAACACGCAATCCGCAGGGCGAAGGGCCGCCTTTTCAATTTTGGTGCAATAGTTTTTATATATCGAATTTGCCGTCGCATCAAATGTACGGGATACCACCTGATACTTGCGCCATATGCCCACCAGCAGTCCTGAACAGTCCGCGCAGCCCTGCGGAATGCCCTTTTTCACGCATTCCAGATAATGCTGTATCAAAAACTCCTTTCGGCCGCCGCTGAAGAACGCGGGATACTTCTGTGCGCGGTCGTTGATGTATTCTACTGTCGGAACCTGCACGGTCAGATCCGGTTTGTACAAGTTGGCGCTGTAAATATAGGAACCGCAAGGCCATACCCAGCGCAGAGTTTCTGCCACCAGATCGATGCGAAGCTGCGTTTCCCCCGCAAGCGCGATGTTGATTTCCGAAATGGCGGTGGGAGGAACATAAGGGAAATCCACCGGATTGAGCGGTCCCTTGCTTTGCGCGGCAATGGCCTTGTCAATCGCAGCCCTCGTTTCCGGGCCCACAATGCCATCGACTTTTATACCGGCATACTTCTGGAATTTCATGACCGCGTCGTTGGTCATCGTCCCGAAAATGCCGTCGAGCTTGCCTGCGTAGAATGGCAGTTGCACGGATGGATCGATTAACAGATTCAGCTGTTTCTGCAGCAATAAGACATCCGACCCCGTCATATAAGGCGTAGTAAGCTTCAAAAGGCGCTGGCTTTGCATCTGCTCGATAGCGTCAGCGATCGCGTCTTCCGTTTCACTATTTACAAAGCCGGTGGCTTCTATGAGTTGATCAGTTTGAAACGATACGACAGCGCTTTGCGTGGACGGGCCAAATACGCCGTTTTTTGCATCTGTATAATAGGGTTCGTCTGTGCCGGGGTCGATCAGTCGGCTTAGTTTCTCCTGCAGCTCCAGTACATCGTCGCCCTCCGCGCCCAGTGTTAAAAAGGATTGAGCCATATATATCACCTTTATATAGTTAAGAGTTACTATAAAATATGCAGACAGCAAAACAAGCGTTCACTGTACACCCGGGCCATAGCGCCGTGCACTGTGAACGCTTTGCATTTGAATACATAAAGGATGCATGTGCAACATCTAATCTGCTCTGGCATACTTGCTTTAAACCGAGAAGATAAACTCCGTCCCTTTTCCGACGATGCTGGACACTTTTACTTCAATCCCATGCCTGTCTGCGATTTGTTTTGCGATGGCAAGTCCGAGCCCGGAACCATCCCGGTTGTTTTCAGACGCCACTTTATAAAACCGATCAAAAATATACGGAATATCTTCTGGTGCTATTCCGCAGCCGTGATCGGCAATCGCAACGGCTCCGTTATGCAGCGACACTTGCACGATGCCACCCTCGTTTGAAAACTTGACGGCGTTGGTCAGCACAATCAAAACCATCTGGCGCAGCCTGCCGTAATCGCCCTTCCTTACGAGGGATTCCGTATCCATATAGAGACGAATATCTACCACTTTTGTTTTTGCGATATGCAGCGCGCTTCTCACCGCATCCCGAAGCACATCGCATATATCAAGCTCGCGCATTTCCATAGCAAAGTCCGGGTTCTGCAGCCTGGAGAGATCAAGGAGGTCCGTTACAAGACGCTCAAGCGATATTGTCTCTTTGAGCATCTGCCTGTGATACTCTTTTACCTGTTCGGTATCCGTAACCACGCCGTCGCATATGGCTTCGAGCGACCCCCGCAGCACTGTTACGGGCGTTTTAAGCTCGTGCGAAACATTGGCCACGAAATCCCGGCGTAGCTTATCCAACCGGTCGCTTTCTGATTTGGCCGCGTACAGCCGATCGCTGAGAATATCGAGTGCGCCGGCAAGCTCTCCGATCTCGTCCCGCTGTTCGATACCCGTTTTCACCTCGTAGTTGCCTTCCGCGAGCAAAAATGCGGAACTTTTCATCCGATTAAGAGGCTTAGTGAACACAACAGCAAGGAACAACGACAATATTACGGAAAGAACAAGCGCCGTGATTACGCTAATCGCCAGTATTTGAACCCCCTGCATGGTCGCGTCTTCCATACCCACAATCGGGGAATGCAGCAACACTACGCCTACGATCCGGCCATCCACCAGTATTGGCGTGCCTGCAGTAAGCGTCGGCGTTTCGAGCAGTCCGCTGAATACTTCGCTGAATGTGGTGTTGCCTTGAAACACCTGTTTGACGACCTGTTCGGCGTTTTCGGGAAGATCCGCGTAATTATAGGTTTGCCCCGACATCATGCCGCTGTTGATGAGATTGAGCTGCTCGTCCACAATCCAGACATCCGCCATGGCGATATCATCTATAAAACGAAGATATGCGCCATATCCCATGCCTTGCATGCCCCCTCTTCTTCCGCTCGCAGGCGCATTGCCCATAAACTCGGAAAGTGCGAACGCAATGGAAACGGCGCGCTCCTCAAGCTCTTCTTTATGGGTTTTAATCGTCTGTGCGCGAAAAAGTGTGATGAATATCGCGCCTATCACACAGGAAAACAGCAGCAGTGCCGCCGCAAAATAAAGCGCAAGCTTTCGGGCGATTCTACTCTTCATCTTTTACCTCGAATTTATAACCGACGCCCCAGATGGTTTTGATATCCCAGTTCTCATGCGGATATTCATCCAGCTTTGCGCGCAAACGCTTGATATGGGAATCTACTGTACGCGTATCCCCGAAATACTCATACCCCCACAAACTGTTCAGCAGATTTTCGCGGGAGAACACTTTGTTTTTATTGGCGGCAAGAGTCCAGAGTATTTCGGTCTCTTTTTTTGTCAGTTCCACATGCCTGCCATCGATGGAAACCGCGTATTCGTCCATATTGATATTTATGTTATCAAATGAAGCTGTTTGCGCTTTTTTAATTTCTTCGCGACTGATGCGCCGCAGCACGGCTCGTATCCTTGCCATAACCTCGCCCGGTGAAAACGGCTTGACGACATAATCATCCGCCCCAATATCCAGCCCCATAATTCTTTCAAAATCCTCGCTGCGCGCCGTAACCATAATGACCGGCGTATTGAAGTTTTTTCTGATTTCGCGGCATACTTCAAATCCATCGATCTTAGGCATCATGACATCCAGCAGCACCACATCCGGCTGTAATTTGTAGAACAGATCAAGCGCCTGCTGCCCGTCAAACGCGGCATAAGGCGTGTATCCTTCCTTTTTTGCGTATTCCTCCAGAATGGAAACAATCTGCCTGTTATCATCGGCAATCAGTACGGACGCCATAGTACCTCACCCTTTTCTCTGATTACTCAGATTATAGCAAAAATGACTTGTCTGCATATCGTTTTCGCCCAAATACCATGAATTCAATATCAAAAAAACATAGTTTTGCCATATCCGGCAGATACGCCTCTGACTGAAAAAGCAGGGTCGCAGGAACAACAAAAGTCAATGTTTCAATCCCGAAAAAACACACTTTTGACATGGCTTGACTTCATACTACAGTCATCACAGAAACGCGAAGGAGTGATGCAGCAATCAAGAATGCGTTGTAAAAACAAAGACCTGATGTCAATGAAAATATCGTCAATAGAAGGAGAAGAGCTATGATAAGCAAAAAGAAATTCATTATACTCGTTGCTGCCGTACTGGCAATCGCTTTCACAACCGTTACCGCTCTGGCGGTAACCAAAACCCTCACCCCCTCTGAAATTCTCGCCGGACTCACGGGGAAATCGGTGGAAGTAATTATTGAGGAAAGAGCGCAAGCACATCAGACCTACGGTGCTCTTGCAAACAAATACGACGTACTTGACGCATTTCAGGCAAAGATGCTTGAGCAGAAAAAAGATTACCTCAAGCAGAGAGTAGCCGAAGGCACCATGACGCAGGAACGGGCTGACGCCATACTTGCAGCAATGGAAGCCAACCAGGCTAACTGCGATGGCACCGGCAGCGGGGCAGGCTATGGCTTAGGCTGCGGCATGGGCAATGGAGCAGGTCAAGGCCGCGGCATGGGCGGCGGATTTGGCCGCAATGCAAGTGGCCGAGGCGCGGGTTACGGCTGCGGCGGATCCTGCCAATACGCAACAGCAAACTGATCGTTCGCATACCGCGTTCTGGCACTAAAAGCATAAAAAACAAGGTGGTTTGGAAAATACCCGAACCACCTTGTTGTATATGTATCCATGTGCTTAGACAAACTCACTCAGCAGACGATCAGTTCCGCGCCGTTCTTTTCGAGCGCGTTGCGCAGGCCGATATCCGGTTCTCCGTTCGTGATCATCACATGCATGGACTTCAGCTGTGCAATTCTGTAATCTTTGCAGCGGCCGAATTTATCCGTATCGATTAACAGATACCTGTGATCCGATTGATCCAGCATCATACGGCGGACCTGCGCTTCGCTCTGGCTGTTATCGGTAAGACCGAATTTTTCATGTATGCCCGAGCAGCTGATGAAAGCCTTGTCGGCATGATATTCCTCAAGCGCGTTCGTTGCCGAATACCCGACGAAGGAGCGGGAGGAAAGCCTATATTGGCCGCCCGCCACAATGAGGTTGGTATGGGCGCAATCCGCCAGCGTGGAAGCTATGGTCAACGAATTCGTGATGATGGAGATTTTCATTGTGGAGTTTTTGATCAACCGCGCAAGATGCAGCGCAGTCGTGCTCGAATCGAGCATGATGGTTTCTCCTTCGTTGATAAAGCCAAGGCTGGTTTGCGCGATGCGGCTCTTTTCCTCGACGAGCAGGGTTTCCCGCAGTTGATAGGGCGCCTCCCTGTCAAACGTTTTGATTTTATATGCACCGCCATGGACGCGGACCACCGTATGATCGCCTTTGACCAACTTTTCTAGGTCGCGGCGGATTGTTTCTTCCGCAACATTGAGATTCTTGCTCAATTCGGAGACGGATACGCTGTCGTTCACATTGAGCGCTTCTGTAATTGCGGATAAACGTTCTACTGCCAGCATATTGCCTCCGTGTGGGATTTTGTTGGATTTGATTTGTTCCGCCTCATTATAGCACAAACGCATAAAGCTGTCGAGTTCGGCATTTTGACAGTAAAGTAAGCAATATCTAACGGAATACCTGCAAATTTCTATTGACAAAACAGTGTGATATGATAGTATAAATGTACACATAAATACAGAAAAACCTACAAAACAAAACATAATACTGTGATTTGGACACCCCATTTTTTATGGTGTTGCCAAAAAATAAAAAGGAGAACGAATATGAAGACAAAGCTTGCCCTGTTGCTCAGTGTCCTCATGCTGGCATCCGCATTTGCAGGCTGCGCCGGCACGGCAAAGACAGAAGCTCCCGCAGCAGCCACCGCTGCCCCCAGTGCAACCGAAGCCCCCAGCGCTCCGGCTGAAG
Source organism: uncultured Oscillospiraceae bacterium (assembly GCA_964440115.1). Taxonomy (GTDB): domain Bacteria; phylum Bacillota; class Clostridia; order Christensenellales; family CAG-138; genus JAEWWD01. The sequence continues at coordinate 48,231 of CAYTPV010000012.1, forward strand.
CGACAGCCGCTCCTCAGGAAGCGAAAAGAATAGCCATTATCCTCGATCCCGTTGGCGTTAACCCCTTCCTCACGCAGGTTGTTGACGAGTGCGCCAAGATCAAGGCCGAAGGCAAATACCCCATGGATTACACCGTCATCGAGTGCGCTGACGACACCGCCTGGTCGGAAAACATCCGCGCAGCTGTGGAAGAGAATTACGACCTGGTGCTGGTTGTTGGCTGGCAGGGCGCAGATCCTCTCAACGAAGTGGCTACGCAGTTCCCCGATAAAGCGCAGTATGCCATCATCGATACCGAATGCCCCGCGGCAAACGTGAAATCCGTCATATTCAAGCCCGCTGAAGCCGCTTACCTCATCGGCATCATCGCTGCCAGTGTCAGCGCAGACGCCGGCAAGCCCAACGGCCCCTTCGGCGGCGTGCACGCGAACCCCGGCCAGGGCAGCTTTGAGTGGCGCTATGGCTACATGGAAGGCGTAAGGTCCGTGAACCCGAGCGTCAAAATGACCGACTTCATATTCAACTATACCAAATCCTACACCGACGCCCCCATCGCCAAGGAACTGGCGCTGCAGCAGGCTGCGCAGGGCTGCGTATTCATCAACGCCGCGTCCGCGGTTGCGGATTACGGCACATTTGAAGCCGCCAAGGAAAAGGGCTTCTACACCTCCGGTCAGGATGCTGATATGACCAACCCCGATAACCCGAACATCATCACCACCCAGGTGAAGTACACCGGCGTTGTCGCCCGCATGATCATCGACGAGTTCTTCACTACCGGCATTAAGCCCGGCGTCGTGGCGCTCGGCCTTGCGGATGGCGTTGTAGGCGCGACCTACATCACCGACGATGGCAAGAACCCCCGCAACACCGAAGTTCTCACCGATGCGATCGTAGCCCGCGCCCGCGAAGCGGCGGACAAGATCAAGAGCGGCGAACTGAAGATCGAAGTTCCCCTCGAAGAGAGCTATTCCTTCTAACCCAAACGGCATGAATAAGTTGCCCCCCATAGCCAATGTGGGGGGCAACTTTATAAAGAACACACCTATCTATCAAAATCGTCTTTCCGGAACATCTCAAACAAGCAATTTGAGGGGAACGGTAACAATGCAAGAAAATCAAAACACCATTGTGCTCCGCATGGAACACATTGTCAAATGCTATGGAAATCTCATCGCGAACGATGATGTAAGCCTCACACTCCACAAAGGCGAAATACTGGCCGTTATCGGCGAAAACGGAGCAGGAAAAACCACCCTCATGAAAGTGCTCTACGGTATGGAGCAGGCTGAGGGCGGGCATGTTTACCTGCACGGCGAGGAAATTCACATCAAAAGCCCTGCGCAGGCAATCGCAAGGGGCATTGGCATGGTGCAGCAGCATTTCATGCTGTTTGATCCGTTTACCGTAGCGGAGAATGTCGTTTACGGCAAGGAACCCAAAAAAGGACTTTTCTTTGATATTAAAGAAGCAAATCGCGTCACGCGTGAATTATCGGAAAAATACGAGCTGCACTTGAACCCGCAGGCGAAGATCAAGGGCATGCCGGTTGGCCTCAGGCAGAGAGTGGAAATCGTAAAGGTCCTGTATCAGAACGCGGATATTATTATATTCGATGAACCGACGGCGGTGCTCACACCGCAGGAAGTCCACGAGCTTTTGATTACAATGAAAAAGCTTGCGGCCGCCGGGAAGAGCATTATCATCATTACGCATAAGCTCAACGAGGTCATGGAAGTCGCGGACAGAGCTGTGGTCATGCGCTTAGGCAAGCACATCGCAGACGTCGATATCAAAGACACCAGCATTGAAGAGCTGAGCTTCATGATGGTCGGCCGTCATCTCGTTGAAAAAGCCATACCGCCCGTTGCGCCCGGCGAAGACGTGCTGCGCATTGAGGATCTGTGCCTCAATGGCGTAGGGGCCGTACCGGTGTTGGATCATCTATCTCTTCACGTTCGGGCGGGCGAAATTGTCGGCATCGCCGGCGTATCCGGCAACGGACAGTCCGAACTCGCGCGCTGCATATTCGGCCTGCAGAAAGTGAACGGCGGCAGCATACTGCTCAACGGCGAACACATTGAAAACCGCAGCGTGCTCAAAGTCCGCAAATGCGGAGCGGCCATGATACCTGAAGACCGGTATATCTGGGGGTCCGCCGCAAGCGCAACAATTGCGGAAACGGCCATCATGGCGCATCACACAAAGCCCGAATTCTCAAAGCGCGGTATGCTCAAGATCAAAAAAATCAGAACATTTACATCGTGCATGGTGCGTGATTTCTCAGTAAAAACAGACAGCATCCATCTGAAAACAGGATCGCTTTCCGGCGGCAATGCGCAAAAACTCATTGCGGCACGCGAGATCATGGAAAAAACTTCTTTGCTCATCGCCTGCGAACCCACGCGCGGCGTGGATATCGGCGCAATGGAATTCATCCACGACCGTCTGGTGGAAAAGCGCGCGAACGGGGACGCCGTGCTGCTCATATCCAGCGAGCTAACTGAAATCATGAAGCTGGCCGACCGCATTTATGTCATGTATGCCGGCAAAATCAACGGGGAATTTGAACGCGGCAGTGTCCAGGAAGAAATGCTTGGCCTGCTGATGGTGGGAGGCGAGCAAAAATGAAGCGGAACAAATGGGCAATCCTGATACAGCCTCTCGCACAGCCGGTGATGGCAATATTCTTTGCACTTCTCATAGGCGCGCTTGCCATACTGGTCACGGGCGAAAATCCGCTGACCGTATACGCGGCAATGGTAAAGGGCGCGTATGGCAGCACCTATTATCTGCTTACAACGCTTACGCGCGCTACGCCCATCATCATCTGCGGTCTGGGTGCGGCAATCGCCTGGAGCTCCAATTACATGGGCATCGGCGGCGAAGGCCAGATGATCGTGGGCGGTTTTTTCAGCGCCATCATAGCGCTCAATATGCCCGGCCCCGTCTGGCTTCGCGTTACCTGCGCCGTAGTCGGCGCATTGACAATGGGCGGATTGTATTCTCTCTTATCCGCATGGCTGCTGGATAAATTCAAGATGTCGCTCGCTATCTCCACACTGATGTTCAACTATGCGGCACAGTTTATCACCATGCACTTTACCGCCAATGTGTTTCTGGATACCACAACGGACGCGAAAATGACGCAGACGCTCATGCTCGACGACAGCATGCATCTGCCCAAACTCGTGGAAGGCTACAACCTGCACTGGGGCTTTATCATAGCCATCATACTGGTGGTGTTGATCTGGTTTTTGATGAACCGTACCTCATTCGGATACGAAGCAAGAATGAGCGGGTTCAACGTGGATTTCTGCAATTACGGCGGCGTCAGCAGCAAAAAGGTCATGTACGGCATGCTTACGTTGAGCGGCGTGATCTGCGCTTTAGCCGGCGTAAGCGAAGTGTTCGGCGTGCAATACCGCTATGTACACAATACCTATGTTTCCGCAAGCTACGCCTGGGTCGGCTTGAACGCCGCACTGATTTCGAGCTATAACCCCATAGGCATATTCTTTACCTCCATCATACTGGCGGGCATACAGACGGGCGGCGCGGCCATCGCGCGCTCCACACATGTGCCGCTCGAGATTTCCTCCATTATACAGGGCTGCATTACGCTGTTCATATCGGCGAAGATCGTTATTCAGTTCAGGCGCAGGAAAAAGGCAAAGACGGCCGTGCAGGCAGCTGCAGACGGAACACCCGCACAGGGCGACATGGAAGGGGGCGCACAGGCATGACGGTAGACGCGAATTATCTTGCGGTTGTGTTTAATTCCACAATACGGATGACCACGCCCATATTGTTTGTCGCGCTTGGTTCGGCGTTGTGCAACCGCGTATTCATATTCAACATCGGGTTGGAGGGCATGATGCTCGTCGGTGCGTTTGCGTCGATTGTCGCCAACTTTTATACGCACAGCGTGGTGATGTGCCTGATCGCTGCCATGCTTGCTTCCATGGCGGTCGCGCTTGTTGCTGGCATATTCATGGTGAAATTTCAGGGTGCCATGCTGGTGGTCGGCGTATCCATCAACGTGCTGATCAGCGGCCTGACTACATTTTTGATGCAGATCATATTCGGCGGCAAGGGCGCGTACGTGAGTACCGAGCTTGTGAGCCTGCCCAAGATCGACGTAAGCTTTTTGAGCAAAGCGCCCATATTGAACACCATGTTCGGCGCGCTGACGTATCTTGACCTGTTTGCGTTCGTCACAGCCGTCATACTCTACTTCTTCCTGTTCCGGACGGTCACGGGCTTCCGCATGCGCTCGGTCGGCATCAACAAGCCCGCCGCGGAGAGCCTTGGCATCAAGGCAGACCGGCTGCAGATATTGACGGTCGTGTTTTCTGGGCTGCTTTCCGGCCTCGGCGGGTGCCTGCTGACGATGGGCGGCGTTACGCTATTTGCCCAAAATATTACAGCGGGCCGCGGCTTTATCGCGATGGCGGCAGGTACCTTGGGCGCGGCGCACCCCTTGGGAGTCATCATTTCCAGCGCATTCTTCGGCTTTGCGCAGTCCATGGCAAATATGCTGCAGAATTCCTCCATCAGCAGCCAGCTGACAATGGCGCTGCCCTATGTGGCCACCGTTGTAGCTCTCGCTATGTACAATGCCGTACTGCTGGGCCGCACGCAAAAAGCAAAGAGTTAATTCCATAAAAGGAGATCAACAATGGCGTTTGATTATGAATTCTACAATACTTCGGCACAATACGTAAAAAGCCGGATCGATTTTGAGCCGGAAATCGCAATCGTATTGGGCACCGGCTTAGGCCCCATCGCCCAGCAAATTGAAAATCCGGTTGAGATACCGTACGCGGATATACCGAACTTTCTGATTTCTACCGTGCATTCTCACGCAGGCAGGCTCGTGCTGGGAACTCTTGAAGGCAAGAAAGTCGTCTGCATGTCCGGCCGGTTCCACTATTATGAAGGATACAGCTTTGAACAGCTGGCCGCACCTGTGCGGCTGTTCCGCCTGCTCGGCGCAAAAAAGACAATACTGACCAACGCCTCGGGCGCGGTCAATGTTGCGTATCGTCCCGGGGATGTGATGATCATAAAGGATCACATCAACCTCTGGGGCGCAAGCCCGACGCGCGGGCTCAATGCGGAAGAATTCGGCAGCCGCTTCTTTGACGTAAGCGATCTGTATACAGCTTCCCTGCGCGAAATCGCAAAGGAATGCGCAAAGCGTACATCTTTGACGGTGCACGAAGGCGTCTATCAGTATTTCTCCGGCCCTCAGTTTGAGACTCCTGCGGAAATACGCGCCGCGCGCATACTCGGCGCGGATGCGGTGGGCATGTCCACCATTACGGAAGCGCTGACGGCAGGGCACTGCAAAATGCCGCTGCTGGGGCTTTCGCTCATCACCAACATGGCGGCAGGCGTACTCAGCCAGCCTATTTCGGGTGCTGAAGTGGATGAAACAGCCAAGCGCGTTTCCCAGCCATTCCAGCTGTACTTCCGCGATATACTCAGCAGGCTGTAAGAAGGAGAAAACGATGCTATTATCACATGCGGATATTCTGCTTCACCAAAACGGCAAGTGGGAAGTACTCAAAAACGGTTATCTCGGCATAGAAGGCGATACCATCGCCTATATCGGTGCACAGAAGCCGCAGGCTTCCTATGGCGAGGAAAAGGATTTATCCGGCCATATGGTCATGGCCGGTTTCTACAACATGCACACGCATACGCCCATGACGCTGCTGCGCGGGCTGGGCAGCGGACTGCCGCTGGACCGTTGGCTGCATGAAGCCATGTTCCCCATCGAAGCTAAACTCACAGCACCCGATATCAGCGTGGGCACGCGGCTTGCGATGATGGAAATGCTCGCATCCGGCGTAGTCAGCTTCACGGATATGTACGATCAATCCCGCGTGACATTAGACGAGGTCGTACAGGCGGGCATGAAGGCCAATCTCAACCGTCCCATACTCGGGTTTGATCCGGCGGAAGCGTATGAAAAGAACTTCCGTGTGCAGGAATCGCTTGCGTTCTTCCAAGATTGCAACGGCGCGGGCGAGGGACGGATCATCGCCGATTTTGCCATACACGCCGAATACACCAGCTACGAAGCGCTCATACGGCCTTATGGAGAGGACTGCAAACGATATGGCGCGCGCATGCATCTGCATCTTTCGGAAACGCGCAAAGAGCATACGGAATGCAAAGAGCGCTATGGCAAAACGCCCGCGAAATGGTTTTATGACCTTGGCGTATTCGACAGCCCGACCATCGCAGCGCACTGTGTATGGGTGGAACCGGAAGATATTGCCCTATTGAAGGAAAAAGGTGTTACCTGCGTGCACAACCCTTCGAGCAACATGAAGCTGGGCAGCGGTTTTATGCCCATTCAGACGCTCATGGACAACGGAATTAATGTGGCGATAGGCACCGACGGCGCAGCAAGCAACAACAACCAGAATATGCTTGAGGAAATTCATCTTGCCTCCGTGCTGCACAACGGCTATACCAACGACCCCACCATCGTCAACCCGGATGAGCTGCTGACTATGGCAACCATGAACGGCGCAAAGGCGCAGGGCCGTTCGGACAGCGGCGAACTGAAGGTCGGCTATAAAGCGGATATCATCGCCATCGACCTCAATGCCCCGCATATGATGCCGGTACACGATCCGCTGGCACTCCTGACCTATTCTGCACAGGCCAGCGACGTAAAAATGACGATGGTCAACGGCATAATACTCTATGAGAACGGCGAATTTAAAACGATCGATTTTGAACGTGTCAAATATGACTTGGCAAAATCGATGGACCGTTTATTCAAATAAGCAAATATTGATGGAGGAAACACGATGAGAAGGGCGGATGAAGGCCTCGCCTTTATGCTGCAGTACGAAAACGTAGCATGGTATGAAAACGGCAGCGTCCGGATACTGGACAGGCGCATATACCCCACCAAAGTGGAATTCGTGGTCTGCCGCACGCATGTGGAAGTCACGCAGGCAATCACGGATATGGTAACGCAAAGCGCGGGACCGTACACGGCCGCCGCGATGGGCATGGCGCTTGCCGCGTATGAATGCCGGGATAAAAACAAGGACGGCCAGATTGAATACCTCAAAAAGGCCGCATATACCATTTCGCATGCCCGGCCCACCACAGTGGACAGAATGACCCTGATTACGGCAGGATGCCTGCAGGCAGCACAGGTGGCGCTTGAAGCAGGTGAAAACGTCAGCGACGCGATTGTGAACTATACCGTTCGCGCCAACAACGCCCGCTACGATAAAATCGGCGTCATGGCCAAATATCTTGTGGATCTGTTCCCCAACGGCGGCAGGATACTCACGCAGTGCTTCGGCGAAACCATCGTCGGGCAGATGCTCAAGGAAGCTAAGCTGCGCGGCAACGAGCTGAAAATTTACTGTGCGGAAACCCGCCCGTATTTTCAGGGCGCTCGCCTGACGGCAAGCGTAGCCAAGGATATGGGATTCGACGTCACCGTCATTACGGACAACATGGCAGCCTACGCCATGCAGCAGGAAAAAATCGACGTGTTCACTTCCGCAGCGGATGTCATCTGCCAGGATGGGTATGTTGTAAACAAAATCGGCACGTTCCAGATCGCCATCGTGGCCAAGTACATGGGCATCCCCTACTTCGCGACCGGCGCGCCGGACAGCGGCCACCCCACCGTCGATACCGTACATATTGAGATGCGTGATCCGGAATTCGTGCTGCAGGCCATGGGCGTACGCACGGCCATGCAGGGCGTGAAGGGATATTACCCCTCGTTTGATATCACGCCGCCCCATCTTGTGAGCGGAATCGTAACAGACAGCGGCGTATACGCGCCGTATGACCTCAAACGGTATTACGCAAGCGGAAATAAAGGAGAATACAGCGTCGTCGTATAGACGCTGCAGGAGTGTTTAAATGGATATGATGCAAATCAAGTCGCAGATGGTCGATGTCTGCCAGCGCGCTTTTGAGAACAAGCTGTTTGCGGGCACTAGCGGCAACCTTTCGGTTTATCTGCGCGAAGAAGAAATAATGCTCATCACGCCCACCAGCGTGCGCTATGAAACCATGACGGCGGATGATATCGTGGTCATGAAAACGGACGGTACCGTGCTCGAAGGCAAGTACCGCCCCTCTTCCGAATGGCCCATGCACGGCGTGATATACGAGAAATGCGAAACTGTAAACTCCGTGTTCCACACGCATTCCCCTTACGCCACGTCGTTTGCGGTGGTCAGACAGACCATTCCGCTTATACTCATCGAAATGATGCCCTTTATCGGCGGCGAAGTCTTCTGCGCAAGGATGGAAAAGCCGGGCAGCCGCGAACTGGGGCTTTCCGCCATTGATGAACTCAACAAAGGCAGAAACGCCTGCCTGCTCGCAAACCACGGTGTTGTGGCGGTGGGCGCAAGCCTCGCGCAGTCGCACATCCGAGCGGAATATGTGGAGGATGCGGCGAAGATTTATCACCACGCCCTGCAGATTGGGAAGCCTATTGTAATTTCCTGAGGCGCTACTTAATCCTCACGCCAAAACCAAAGCACCTGTTCGTCTGCGCGCACGCAGCCAATACGCTCGAGCCAACGCAGCGAGCGGGTGTTTTGAAGAGAAACAAACATGACGGGGCGAATGCCGAGCGCCTGAAACTGCTGCATAACGCGTGCAAACATTCCGGTGGCCAGCCCGCTTCCCCGATGCTCCGGGGAAACATATGCAGGGCCCAGCTCCGCGTCGCAATGGCTCATCATAAATCCAACGGGTACCCCGTTATGCAGCGCGAGAACATTGGGCGCTTTTGCCCGCTGGGCAATGAAATCCCTGGATAGTTCCGGATGCTCATATACCGAGAGTATATAGTCAGCAGCCTCCGTTGTAATGCCAGTAAATGTGATATCTTGTATCGCCTCTTCCTGCAGATGCGTTGCGGCAAGCAGCTGATGGAAGGCATTGCACCTGACGGTATCGCCAAACGACGGAATCAGATGAAAAAAGCGTGAATCCGTCACCAGCGATATCTGCGGCCCGCTTCTGCCGCTTACGTGCTCATATAAGAAACGCAGCGACTCAAAGGTATCCGCCGCATACATGTATTTCCCGTTCTGCGCATCCAGCAGCCGAACAGCGCCGTCTATCACCTCGCATTCCGCAATCATGCCGTTTGCAATCCTGAGCAGCGGATATGCGTTCTGTATGGGATTTCGCTCTAATATAGCCTTTGCTTCCTCTATGCAGTGGTTCTGTGCTGCCATTTTTCCTCCGTGTTGGTTCTGCCTTGACGGATAGTCTTGGTATGCTGCGGCATCCTTTTCTATAGTATCACAAATTGAACGTATCACAACGCCGCACACGGCGGCAGCAACGAAAACATAGGATATCTTGTAAGGAGAGGCGCGAATATGAAACAGTTCGATGTATCTAACGCAGGGTTTTCCACACAGCAAATCCACGGCGGAAGGCCGTCCATTCCCGGGTATCACCCGCTGGTCACGCCGATTTTTCAAACAAGCACATTCATATTTGAGAACGCGGCGCAGGGCGCGGCCCGCTTTGCGGGAGAAGAAGGCGGCTACATTTACACGCGGGTAGGCAACCCCAATCAGGCGCAGGCGGCTCAACGGATCGCCTTGCTCGAACATGCAGAAGCAGGCATGGTGTTTTCTTCCGGCATGGGCGCAATCAGCAGCATGTTCTTTACAGTGCTGCAATCCGGCGATCATATTGTCGCTAATAATACGCTCTATGGCTGCTCGTTTGCGCTGATGGCCCACAGATTCCCGCGTTTGGGCATAGAAACTACGTTCGTGGATTTCACGGATTTGCAGGCGGTAAAAGCAGCTATCAAGCCCAACACGCGCTTTGTATATTTTGAAACTCCCGCCAATCCCAATCTCAAGATCATAGATATCGAAGCTATCGCGTCCATTGCACACACTGCCAACAGTACTTGCTATGTCGTGGTTGACAACACGTTCGCCACGCCGTATTTACAGCGCCCCCTTGATTTGGGCGTGGATATCGTGGTGCATTCGGGCTCGAAATACCTCAACGGTCACGGCGATGTGATCTGCGGGGTGCTGTGCTCCACCAAAGCATTTGTGGACGAATGCACCGTCACGGGGCTTAAATACATGACAGGCTCCGTAATGAGCCCGTTTGACGCGTATCTGCTTGAGCGCGGTCTGAAAACGCTGGATATGCGCATGGAACGCCATTGCCAAAGCGCCATGCGCATAGCGGAGTTCCTTAGTCCCCACAAAAAAGTCAAAACCGTTTACTACCCGGGGCTCAAGCAACACTCCAATTATGAAGTGGCGCAAAGGCAAATGAAACTGCCCGGCGCGATGATCGCATTTGAACTCAACGCTTCACGCGAAGAAAGCGAGCGTTTCATCAACAGCTTGGAATTGTGTTTGCTCGCAGTATCCCTTGGCGATACGGAAACGCTCATTGAGCATCCCGCTTCCATGACGCATTCCACATACAACGCACAGGAGCTGGAGCAGGCGTACATTTCCGAAAGTCTGCTGCGTCTTTCTGTTGGCTTGGAAAACGCGGACGACATTATCGCAGACCTGAAAACGCAGCTGGACCGGCTGTAAAGTACAGATCCCAGACAGTGACTACAACAAAGGCGCCTTGTCAGGCGCCTTTGTTCGTGTTAAGAAAATACTCTGCATGACTGAGCAGCCATACCGGAAAACTACTACAAAACAATGTTGTTTATAACGGAGGATGATGTTCATGCAGGAAATCGATGCGTCCAGTCTGCCCATGATGGCATTGAAAGATATCCCGTCGCCAACCCCGAACGCAAGTCAAATTACAGCGCTCGTAAAGGAAAGCGGCCGCATTACAGGCTATCAGCTATCAGATGGCAGAATTCTGAGCAAGGAAGAGGGCATCGAACTTGCAAGGCAGGGCGGTATTGCGGGCGTGGGAATAGCTGAACGCAACGGCAGCGAATATTTGAAGTCGCTTCCCGATGACACGGAAGACAATAACCTTGGTAATCTTCCTTCCATATCAGGCCAGACGCCGGTTCAATAACAATTTTCGGCAAACAGCCTTATGGCAGCACCTTTCGGATATCGACATTCATATCTATTGTCTGATAAGTGCCAAAGGTAAACAAATTCAGTGTTCTTAAGCTGATGCCGGCCAGATTATAGATCTTAACCAGTTCAATCACCTGCAGGCCGTTCGTCGCGTCGCACGAAATGATCTTTGGCTGGCCTCCGTCGGCCGGGATATAGAATACAGTCATCCGCGTATTCGGGTCCACCTGAGACGTCGCCCCGGACATGCGAACCATCTCATCCACTTCATCCGGCGAGATTTCCTGATAGCTGCCTGTCTGCGCATATGGCTCCGGCCAGATATAGCAGCAGTTGGGTACGCCAATGAGCAGCTTTGCATTGGAAACATACTGAAACACGAAATCCAGCCCCTTTTGAACGAGGTCGATGGCAGGCCCAACCCCACAGGTAAAGTCTCCGGGGGTGATGATAAAACGGTCCAGTATTCGGTTGTACAGCGAAAGCGACTCGGCAAGCGGCGGTGTCTGGTTATTCAGCACCACAACCAGGCGAATGGATGCAACTATAATTAAGCCGAGCGCATGCAGATGGTTGGCGGCAAGATCCAAAAATGACGCATAAGTCTGATAATCCTCGAGGAATATCTGTTCAAAAGCAAAGTTTACTCCATAGTAGCCATACGCTTGTGCAACCATAGCGCAGCTTTCTATGAGCGCATGCTGAGAGGCCAGATCGCCAAGTATCCCGTGCAGCAGCTCTCCCGAATACACGCCGTTAATGGTATTCGTCACCACCATAAGCGGCGCGACATTGGCCTGTCGGGCTGCCGTAATCATTTGTCCACTGTCCGGAACGGTCAGCTTGCCGCCCGGACGAATTTCATAGCCGAATATGCTCAGGTAGGTTAAATAACGAAAAACAGTACTCCATTCAACGGGATTAAAAAAGGGAAACGTATATCCGTTGACCTCAATCGGACGCTGAACCTGCGTGTCCTGAGGAACTTGTAACAACTCACCTACCGTAAGCGTATCCGTATACGCGAGTTCCGGATTCAGCGACCGAATTCGTGCGGTAGGTACGCTGAATAACCGAGCGATGGATTCGATTGTATCGCTGGGCTGTACGACGTAGTCCTTCAAGGGCACTCACTTCCTTAAGGGCATCTGTTGATTTTTATGATGCTCTGTACAGTAAAAATGATTGATTTTCAAATGTTGCCGGAGAAATGCCCAGATATAATCTTAGTATAGTATTATCAATTCCATATTGCCCAGAGCAGAATTGCATGAATAAAAAATAAGCTAATCTTCGTAAAAGAAATGCCGAAATAGTATATGGTGCTATAGATGACCTGCGAAGAATTCGGATACTGCAGGTTATAAGTTGCAATCGGAGTAATATGATGCTTAAGCGCACCGGCCGGGCCAATAATTACGACATCAGTAATCCCTTTTCTGACCAAATGGCGCTTATACCGTGCCAGTGTTTTAACCGTTATACATACCGCAGAATTTTTTTACAATATTACTTTAATAAGTCAGCCCAATCAGCGGCAGGAATTATCTTTAGGGATATTTCCTGCCGAAATCTATTATCCGGCCCTTAATTGCCTTTGAGCGTCATTTGTGAAAATAAAAACTGCGCTTAATTTGAACTGATTATTTATGCGTGCCGCGGTAAGGACATTTAAACCTATTGTTGATGCCGTTGTCCGGTATAGACGGGTAAAACCAAAATACTGACAAAATATATCCGCTCACCTCTAAACTTCTTCAAATAAATAACGAATGGAGATTCATATGAGCAAAGTGTTAGTAGCAGACGACGCCTCCTTCATGCGGATGATTATCCGGCGAATACTCGAAAAGGAAGGCCATGAAGTAATTGGCGAAGCAAACAATGGCGCCGTCTGTATCGAACGCTACAAGGAACTTACGCCCGATATTGTGACGCTGGATATCACAATGCCCGAAATGGACGGCATCACCGCGCTAAAATCGCTGATGGAATATGATCCCAATGCAAATGTCATCATGATTTCCGCTCTGGGCGAAGAACACATGATCAGGGAAGCGATTGCGATTGGCGCGAAGAATTTTATTATTAAGCCGTTTCAGGAAGCGCAGGTAGTTACTGTTCTGCGAAAATTGAATCTGGCATAAAGATACCCCCGCGGGAATTCAAAGGAGGAAGCAGATTGGATAACGGATTTTCCAATGAAACCATGCTGGATATTTATTTGTACGAAACAGCTCAGAACATAGAGCAACTGGAAAACACCATATTGTCCAGCGAAAAAGCGAGCTGCTTTTCGTCCGATGCAATCAACGAGATATTTCGGGCCATGCACACCATCAAAGGCTCTTCCGCCATGATGATGTATCAAAATATCACTTCGCTTGCGCATAACATGGAAGATCTGTTTTACTTCCTGCGCGAGGATAAAACGGTGCAGCCGAATTGCGCCATACTTTCTGATCTGGTATTGGAGTGCGTCGATTTTATTAAGCTGGAGCTTGAAAAAATCAAAAGCGGCGCCGAGCCGGAGGATAGCCCTGACTCGCTGATACAAAAAATCAAGGATCAACTCGCCGCACTTAGATCAGGTAAGAATATTCCTGCTGCGGCAACGGTACAGTCTACACAATTGTTCTCTTCAGACTTGAAATGCGATGATGAGGGCAGGAACGAATACGAAGCCGTCATCTTATTTGAAGACGGCTGTGAAATGGAAAATATCCGCGCATATGCGATACTGCATAAATTAAAAGATATTGCCGAAGTGATCTCCTATCAACCCGAGGATATTATCGAAAATAACGAGTGCGTTCAGGAAATCCGCGAACAGGGCTTTAGAATCATATTACAGTCAGATAAAAGCCTGCAGGAAATGCAGGACTTCCTTGAGGGGACAGCTTTTCTGAGAAAACTCTCCCTTACAGAACGCAAAAAGTCTGCCCCATCTCCCACGAATGCCCCGGCAAGTGCACAGGAAACAGCAAAATCCAGCCCGCTACCTGCCTTCGCGGATCAGCAGGCATTGGAACAGGCTCAGATGGAATCAAAGAACGCGCCTCAGCAAGTCATCCGCGTGGACGTCAATAAGCTGGACAGGCTGATGGACCTCATGGGCGAAATGGTTATTGCCGAGGCAATGGTTACACAAAACCCCGAACTGAAATCACTCCAGCTCAACAGCTTTTTTAAAGCGGCGCGGCAGCTTCGCAAGATCACCAGCGAAATGCAGGATATGGTGATGGCGATCCGCATGGTTCCGTTATCTGCCACGTTCCACAAAATGCGCAGAATTATACGGGATATGGCAAGAAACCAGAACAAGGAAATTGAACTGGTGCTCATTGGGGAAGATACCGAAGTTGATAAGAATATTATCGAGCACATTTCCGATCCTCTCATGCATCTGGTGCGCAACGCTGTCGATCATGGCATTGAACCCCCCGATGTCCGCGAAGCTTCCGGCAAACCCAGGGTCGGTCGTATCATAATCGAGGCCAACAACGTGGGCAGCGACGTGCTCGTTTCCGTTCGCGACGACGGCAAAGGCCTGAACAAGCAGAAAATTCTGCAAAAGGCAGTGAAGAACGGCCTTATCAACAAGCAGGAGCATGAACTGACTGAGAAAGAAATCTACAATCTGATATTCATACCGGGTTTTTCAACCAATGACAATGTGACGGAATACTCCGGCCGCGGCGTCGGAATGGACGTCGTAACCAAGAATATTGAGGAAGTCGGCGGCGCCGTCTCTGTGATGAGCGCCGAAGGCGCAGGCACCATCACAACCATGAAAATACCTCTGACGCTGGCGATTATCGACGGTATGAATATCCGGGTCGGGTCTTCAATTTATACCATCCCCACGACTTCCATACAGGAGACATTCCGGGCTAAAGAAAAGGATATCGTGACAGATCCCGAGGATAACGAAATGATCATGGTCCGGGGTTCCTGCTACCCGGTTCTGCGGCTGCACCGGCTGTATGAGGTGGAAGCCGATACTGCCGATATGACCAAAGGCATCATGCTCATGGTGGAAAGCGACGGGAAAAGTCTTTGCCTGTTTGCGGATGAACTGCTCGGCCAGCATCAAGTTGTGGTCAAAGCCCTGCCGGCTTATATCAAGCTCACCCGCAAAATCAAGGGGCTTGCCGGCTGTACGCTGCTGGGCGACGGCAGCATCAGCCTGATACTCAGCGTTGGCGAACTCATGACTGCGTAGTCAAATAAGAAACTTCAACAAAACTGTAGGAGGCTCGATCATATGTCTCAAATGAATCTGCTCAACCTCGCGGAACAGGATGAAGATACGCTCAAGGGGAAATACCTCATATTCTCCATGGGCACAGACATGTACGGAATAGAAATCAGATATGTCACCGAAATCATAAGCATACAGCCGATCACGGAAGTCCCTGATCTGCCGGACTATGTCATGGGCATTACCAATCTCAGGGGCAAAATTATTCCCATCATAGACGCCCGTATGCGCTTTAAAAAGCCACCTAGGGAATACGACGACCGCACCTGCATTATTGTATTGGATACGGAGGAAGTTTCTGTCGGTCTTATCGTCGACAGCGTAGCGGAAGTACTTTCCCTCAAGGATGAGGACATCGCGGCTCCCCCTGAAATCAACCGCACCGGCCACAGGTATGTGAAGGGAATCGGCAAGACCGGCGGCGGAGTAAAACTGCTGCTTGACTGCCAGCGGCTGTTAACCGACGACGAAATCGACGCTATCAGCGCCGCACTGTAAGCATATGCCGTCCTACAAGCTTCCCGCACCAAATCAAGCTCCCGCAGACGTGTCTGTGGGTATCGCTCCCCTTTATACGGGGGGGGCCATGTTTGCGATCAACGATCAGGAATTCACGCAGTTCGCAGACTATGTCAGGCAGAATTACGGCATCCATTTTAAGGCCGAAAAGAAAAGCCTGATCGCGGGCCGCCTCAATCATGTGCTTGCGGACATGAACATGCGCAACCTGACGCAATACATGGAGTATCTGGCGGCGGATAAGTCCGGCAGGGCGGTATCAACGATGCTGGATAAAATCACTACCAATTACACCTATTTTATGAGGGAGGCGGACCATTTCCAGTATTTCCGCGATTCCGTACTCCCCTATCTGGAGAAAACAGTCAATAACAGGGATCTGCGGATCTGGTGCGCGGCGTCTTCGACAGGTGAAGAGCCGTATACGCTGGCCATGATTATGGACGAGTACTTTGGCGCTGAAAAATCGAAATGGGATACCAAAATACTTGCGACAGATATTGCTCAGGCTGTACTCAATACCGCCAAAGCCGGTATCTACAGCAGGGAAAAGACTGCGCCCCTGCCCGAAGCCTGGAAAAGGCGCTATTTCAACGCATATGACAGCGAGAACCTGATCGTCTCGGATCGCATCAGGGATGAAGTGATATTCAGCAAAATCAATCTGATGGAACCCGCTTTTCCTTTTAAAAAGAACATGCACGCCGTGTTCTGCCGAAACGTGATGATCTATTTTGACAATGAAACCAAGGACAGGCTGACCGAACGACTTTACGACATAACCGAGCCCGGAGGTTTTCTTTTCATCGGCCACGCGGAGGGGTTAAACCGAGAAAAGACCCGTTACAAATACATCATGCCTGCCGTTTATAGGAAGGAATAGATTGCATGGCAATTCACAAAAAAATCCGGGTTCTCATCGTAGACGATAGTCCTGTATCGCGCCAGATGCTATCTATAGGCATATCCTCCGATCCGCAGATGGAAGTCGCGGGTACCGCCGGAAATACATCTGAAGCAAAGGATAGAATACTTGAGCTTTGCCCTGATGTCGTCATCTGCGATGTGGAAATGCCCGGAATGAGCGGAATAGAATTTATACGCAAACTGCTTCCGCAGCATTTTGTTCCATTCATCATGGTCAGCGCAGCAAGCAAAGCGGTCTTTGAGGCATTGGAAGCCGGCGCGGTTGATTTTGTGGGAAAACCCGATATACATTCCAGAAAAGACATAGAAGTATTCCTTTCTGAACTCAAGCAGAAAATCAAAACCGCATCTCAGGTCAAGGCGGCGTCACCCCGGCAGTCGCTGTGCAACGGAAATGCTGCCTCCAGTATTTATCCCAAAACAAGCAAGCCAACTGCCAGCCTGACAACGCAGAACGACGGTCGAATTATCGCGATCGGCGCTTCTACCGGCGGTACGGAGGCGATATACGGCATATTGCGCGCACTTGCGCCCACCGTCCCCGGTATCGTAATCGTTCAGCATATACCTCCCGTGTTTTCCCGGATGTTCGCGCAAAGGCTGGACAGCCAGACCTCACTGCAGGTGAAGGAAGCGCAAACCGGAGATTATCTGGAACCCGGCAAAGTGCTGGTTGCCCCCGGCGATATGCATCTGCAAATCAAACGTGTAGGTACGCGCTACAGAGCGGAGTGCTTCTCTGCGGAAAAAGTCAGTGGGCATTGCCCGTCAGTGGACGTGCTGTTTGATTCAGTCGCGAAAGAAGCTGGAAACAAGGCAATCGGCGTTATTCTTACGGGTATGGGGCAGGACGGCGCAAAAGGGCTGCTTTCCATGCGCCGCGCCGGCGCAAGGACGATAGGGCAGGATGAAGCCTCCAGCGTCGTATATGGCATGCCAAAAGTCGCGTTTGATATTGGCGCGGTTGAAATACAGACCTCATTGGAAAATATACCGCAGACGCTTAACGATCTGGTCGGGTAAACGGACCGTATGGAATTGACTGTAGGAATGGGACAATACGCCGTATCCAGCAGCGAAGAGGATATACTTCGCACATTCGCGCTGGCTTCTTGCGTTGCAGTCACCGCGTATCACCCGATAAAACGGGCAGCCGGTATGATTCATATCGTACTGCCCACGCCCTTGAGCAGAAAGGATGTTACAGAACGTCCCGCCTATTTTGCCCAAACAGGCGTACCGCTGCTCATCCATATTATGTGCCGGCGCACCGGGTGCAGGAAAGAAGACCTCTTTATTCAACTATATGGAGGAGCCGGTTCCATGTTGGAACAAGATGTATTCCACGTTGGAAAGAAAAACATAGAAGCGGTCAAATTTGCCCTCTCAGAACTGGGGCTGAGCATTCGAAAAGAAGAACTTGGCGGAAAAGAAAGCAGAACCATATCCATGGACGCAAGAACCGGAACAGTACAGATATATCGGCTGCCCTTGACCACGTTAAACGGCGGCCGCACCACATAAGTAACTAGCTACACGCAACAGCCCGTATTCCTTAAGAAAACACACTGATACTGCAGAAGGGGATTGCTATGAAAAACTTAAGAATTGGCATGAAACTCATTGTTGGATTCGGCATCATACTCATCTTGATGCTGTCTTCCGCCGCTATTGCTGTGCTGGGAATTAGCAGAATCAATGAACAGGTTGATCTGTATCAGCAATATTTCGCACCAAACGGCCAAACGATCTGGATCATCCGGACGAAGCTTATGACTGCCCAAAACTATGTTGCCCGTATATTTGTGGAGCGGGACAACGCTTCCATGGACGCTCTTATGAAACGCGCTGAAAAAGAAGAGACCGAGGCCATGAAACAGCTGACGGCTTACACATCCAATCTGCGTGATTTGAAAAATACAACAAAGACTGCAAAGCTTCGCACATTGTTGTCACAAGCCGAGCCCATTCGTGACGAGATTTTGGAACTGATGAGATTGCCTACTCAGCAGAATATTCAGAGTGCATATGCGCTATACAGCGATCAGTATATGCCCCTCTTTGATCAGGCATCGGGTGTATTGGAAGAATTAAGCCAGATTTCAGACAGCGAGATTGCACAGCAGAATACCAAGACACAAACCGAGCGAGACCTTGCGTATACGCTGCTGGGCGGATGTACGGGCGTATCCCTCCTGCTGGCAATCGGCATCAGCATAACCATACGCAGATCGATTGTGAAGCCGGTCAAGGAAATCGAGCAGGTTTACCTGGATATCGCCAAAGGCAATATGGGTAAGGAAATCACGTATAAGAGCCGTGATGAGCTCGGAAAAATGGCCGTGCTGATCAACGAAACAAATAAGCTCCAGTCATCCATCCTTTCGGATGTGATAGAAAAGCTGTTGCAGATATCCAGAGGGGATTTGAAAATTCAGCTGGAAATGGAATACCCCGGAGATTTCGGGACGCTTCGTGAAGCAATGGAGAATACAATTTCAGGCTTAACACAGACATTGTCCACTATCAACACCGCTGCAGAGCAGGTAACAACAGGCGCAGAACAGGTTGCAAGCGGCGCGCAATCGCTTGCGGCAGGTTCCGCCGAGCAGGCTTCCTCCATCGAGGAATTGAGCGCTTCCGTAGCAAATATCGCGCAGCAGGCATCCGAGAATTCCGAGAACGTGAAGCTTGCAACCCAGTATGTAGCTGATGCGATAAAGGGCATATCCAGTTCCAACGAGCATATGACGGAACTGACGGAAGCCATGAGCGCTATCGGCTCAGCATCAAACAAAATCGCGTCCATCACCAAAGTAATAGAAGACATCGCGTTCCAGACGAATATATTGGCACTTAACGCGGCTATTGAGGCAGCCCGCGCCGGAAGCGCCGGAAAAGGATTTGCCGTAGTCGCCGACGAAGTACGCAATCTCGCAGGCAAATCGGCAGAAGCCGCAAAACAGACTGCGGAACTGATACAGCGTTCCGCCGATACCGTAGCCGCAGGTACGCAAATGACATCCGAAACTGCTCACATTCTCAAAGATATCAGCGCCAAGGCGATGAAGGTCAATGAAAGCGTATCCAAAATCGAGCGGGCGTCCGATGAACAGGTCAGTGCGATCGAACAGATCAAAGTCGGATTGGGACAGGTTTCTGCCGTTGTGCAAACCAACGCCGCAACCGCAGAAGAGAACTCCGCAACAAGCGAGGAGATGGCAGCACAGGCTGCTACACTCCGTGAGGAAGTCGGAAAGTTCCAGCTCAATTCGCAAGACCGTACGGAAGCGCTGTCTGTGCCCGATGTCCAAACCCAACTGACGCAGGATAGCGCCGCGGATGCAGACATCGCGGAAACGCCGCTGGGCAAGTATGCCGCAATGTAATCCGCTGACATATAATAATGTGTGGTAAGCTCTGATATAACTATCGTGCGTTATCCATATGCCATACGCACAGCTGCAAAGGCCGCAAGCCTCTGCAGCTGTTTGCTATAATTGGCAAAGGTAATTGAATGACAACCAACAGTCTCCACAAATCTGCTCTGCCAAAATATAAAAGCAGACACACACCCAACAAGGTTTGTGCCTGCTTTTTGATCAATCAGATGGATCAGCCTATTTTTGTACTTCCGCCGGTTTCAACTTATATTGCGCGGGGAACGCCTTCCAGAGCAGATACACCAGCAGGCAGGTTCCCGTTTTATCCAAAATATTATTAATTACCTTGGGAATAAATGAGGACGCGAATATGCTGTTGCCGCTTTCCCGCAGCCACAGGAACAGGAAGTCCATACCGGTGCCGGTCAGCCCGCCGTACACCCAGATGCCGATAGGCGTGCCGATGAGCGGCGCTACAACGCTCAGCAGAAGGCCGGTAAGAAGAGCCACAATAAAACTGAAGGAAAACTTCTTTGCAATGAGGCCAACGATAATACCCACGGCTACATTGACGAGCAGGAAAGGGATATCTTTGACATTGAACAATATGCCAGTCAGCAGATTTGTTAATCCGCCCACCGCCGCGCCATACCACGGTCCAGCAAACACGGCAATAAACACGGTTCCGATTGTATCCAGATACAACGGCAGCTTCAGGTTGCTGGTCAGTACGCCGAGCACAATGTTGGCCGCAATGGCAAGCGCGCTGAATACCAATAAACGCGTTTTTTGACTTCTCATAGGTCACCTCAGGGTATAAGATATAAACGCGCCTGAAACGCTCAGGCACGGTTATCCCGCGTTGGATCAAATACGTTCAAATACGCTCAGTAAGATCCTGAAGCGAAAACACGGGCAATGTTAATCCTCTTTGATTCAACAGCCCGATCAGTTCCTCCATAAAAACGCCGCTGCACTCTGCTTCTTTGGCGGGGGAAAGCTTGCGCTGTTCATTGCTTCCCGCAAATAGTTCGCCGAACCAGTCGCCTGAACATGTCTTGCTGACACCGCAACTTGGGCTGCCGTCTATGCCAACAATGCCCAAGACTTCAAACAGTTCGGGGTGTGCGGCATACTCGCAAAGTTGTTCTACGACAGGCTCTAATATACGGCGGCAATGCGCGCGGAAAAAAACATTGTCAGCCTGCTCGCGCACAACCCCCCAGCGAAGAGGTCCATACAGAGTAAATTCCGGGCAGGGCAGCTGCAGCAAACCGACTTCTCGATCATGCAGATCATGGAGTGCAGCATTGCGCATATAGGTTTCGTGTCTGCTTTCCTGCTCATCCCGGCACAGCACTTTTGACGCAGGATTTAACATGCAATGACATACAACTGCAATTTTCTGAATACGCTCGGTCACTGGTTCCTCTTACTAACACCATTATTTTTTTAAAAGAATAACGACAAATTTACTATACCTTTGCTTTTAGCAAATGTCAACCCTCCAAAAGCCCCCTGCAAATGAAAAGGGCCTTGCACGAACGCAAAGCCCTGTGTTTTTGAGTTTTGTCTTTTACTTGCCGAATATCAGCTTTTCGATAGCGACGGCTACGCCGTCTTCATCATTGCTGCACGTGATATAGTCTGCAACAGCTTTTATCTCATCGGTGCCGTTTGCCATCGCGACCGCGTAACCGGAAGCAAGCAGCATGGATTTGTCGTTTCCGCCGTCTCCAAACGCCATGGTTTGTTCCATATCAATGCCCAAATGTCTTGCAAGTATTTCAAGCGCATTGCCCTTGTTTGCGGAGGCCGCGTTGATTTCAATGTTGTATGTCTGCGAGCAGGTTAAGAGCAGATCCGGGTACGCTTCTTCGATCTCCCGTATCGCTGCAAGCCGCTTGTCGTTGTCATGGAAGAAAAGCTGTATCTTCTGGACATCCGCCTTTTTGTCACGCATGGTGCCGATATAATCGTCCAGCGCTTTTCGATTGCCCTTTACAACGGCCGCAAGAGAATCGGGAATATGGTAGTCGATAAGGCTATACGATTCCTTGCTCAGAAGTGCCTCGTTGTTGCAGTAGCATTCGTTGACGGCGTCGTATTTCTGAATAAACTCAATTACCTCCATTGCCCTCGCATGCGGGATATTAGCTTCATATATGGACACATTCTCTTTGAGATCCCATACGCATCCGCCGTTGATGGTAATGATATATCTTGTGGGCAACACTTTGATATATTCCGGCAAGCCCTGTACCATGCGGCCCGTGGAAGGAACGACCCAAATGCCGCGCGCCGCCGCTTCGTTAAGCGTATCAAGGCTCCGCTGCGTCAGCTTTTTCTGGCTGTTGAGCAATGTTCCGTCCATATCGATTGCGATGAGTTTGATATCCATTGCGCCATCCCCCTGCTTTGATTAAGGCGTTGTACTTACCGCACAAATAGCCCTACAATCAAAAATTCTAACATATCTGCCTTCTGCAGTACAGTTTGCATTTGTTCAAATAAAAAATGGCCTAATAAAAGGCCATTCAATAATTTGCTGCAATTGGCTCAGTCCTTCTTAAGCCCACGGGCCTCATACGCCATAATCTTATCCACACGCGCCTGGTGACGTCCGCCCTCAAAATCCGTATCCAGCCATACGCGCATAATCTCTTTTGCAAGCGCCGGTCCCGTCATCCCCGCGCCCATTGCAAGCATGTTGCTGTCGTTATGCGAACGGGTCAGAAACGCGGAATACGTCTCCGAACAAAGCGCGCAGCGAATTCCGGGCACCTTGTTTGCCGTAATGCTGATGCCAATGCCTGTATAGCAGATGATTACGCCGCGGTCACAGCGTCCATCCGCCACGGCTTTTGCCGCAAGATACCCATAATCCGGATAATCGGATTTTTCAGCGGACATGCAGCCGAAATCCTCGACTTCATATCCGAGTTCCTTTGCATACCCAATGAGCTGATTTTTGAGTTCAAACCCGGCGTGATCGCTACCAAATGCAAGTTTCATACTATCTTCCTATTCTTTGGGACAAGCCCTTCTCTATAGTGTATGTCAATCAAACAACGGGATGCATCACATGCAGCCCGTTTCAGCCGGAAATAGCGTATTCTGTTGCGGCTATTCCGCCATTTCCGATTCCAGACGGAGCAATACCTTTTCCACCGCTTCACGGATTTCGGCAGCCGTTTCCTTGTATACCTCGAGCGGTTGGCGGAAAGGGTCCTGTATATCGTATTCGTCGTCTCCCGGATACCCATCGACGCCTGCGGCGTACCCTTTGAGCGTATGCGTCTTTTCCTGCGCCTCGGGGCAGATGGCTTCCAGTTCGTCGATATGCTGCGCTTCCATGGTCAGAATAAGATCCGCATTTTCGGCGATATCCGGCGTCAGCTGACGCGCGCGATGCCTGCCCGGCCGAATGCCCAGATCTTCGAGCGCCTGCTGCGAAGATTCAGACATTTCACCGCCCTCAAACGCCATAGTGCCCGCGGATTCCACTTTAATTTCACCTGATAATCGTGGGTGGTCGTCTACCATGTCTTCCATAATGGCTTCCGCCATAGGACTTCGGCAGCTGTTGCCGGTGCAGACGAATAGAACCGTTTTCAAACTGTCCTCCTATTCACGCGGGCAGTCCCGCGGTTTTGCGCAGATGCGCGATATGCTGTTTATGTGTAGATCAGATCAGCATCCTCACAATGAAACCCGGCGGCACGCAGCAGCCGGTTCATAAAAGCAAGTCCTGCTTCCTCGGGCGCCAGGCCCTCGCAGAGAAGCACATCGGCCTGCGCACCCTTTTCCCTCAGGGCGCTGAACAAGCTTGCGCAAAGCGTCTCTGGGCGCTCTCTGTCGCCTATTATAACACACTCTTTTCCTCGATAAAAGTGGCGGGTTTGCTGTGTCGCCAAAATGATACACATTTTGCCTGTATTTGTATAGGTTTCATACAATTCTATCACGCGGCGCGCGATATGTTCAGGTGAGCCCGTTATGACAATCACCTGGGCGTCCGGCGCATAGTGCCTGTACTTCATACCGGGAGAGGCCGCCTCTTCCCCGTCGATCATGGGATTGAGCAGGCTTTTGTGCAGCCGTACAGGGCCGATCACCGCTTCGAGCATGCCTTTTGTGACGGCACCCGGCCTGAGTATCATTGGCTGTGCGCCGACCGCCACGACAGTCGATTCAACACCGAACTCACACGGTCCGCCGTCTATGATCAACGGAATTTTCCCATCCATGTCCTGCAGCACATGATCCGCGGTCGTGGGGCTGGGTTTGCCGGAAGTATTGGCGCTGGGCGCGGCAATGGGCACATCCGCCGCCTTGATGAGCGCGCGCGCCGTTTTATGATCCGGCATGCGCACGGCTACGGTGGGTAATCCCGCCGTCACAGCATCCGGCACAAGTTCGGACTTGGTATAAACGAGTGTCAGCGGCCCCGGCCAGAACGCATCCATCAGCCGCTGCGCTTTTTCCGGCACCGTATCCCACAGCTTGCGCACGTCGTTTTTGCGGGAGATATGCAATATGAGCGGGTTATCCGACGGCCTGCCCTTTGCTTCAAAAATCCGCAAGACGGCCTGTTCATCCAGCCCGTTCGCGCCCAATCCGTATACGGTTTCCGTTGGGAAGGCCACAAGCCCGCCCTCGCGGATGATACGCCCGCCCAGCTGCGTGCCCGCTTCGGGCTGCCGCCGTGCGTCGATCACCTGAGTCTGCATTATTCCTCCTAGGTTGGGCAGAAGTGTTTTTCCTGCCCTTTACGAAGTTTAATCTGTATCGCCGCCTTGGGCGGCGACGATGAATCTTTTTAATGGGGGGCTTTGCCCCCCATCCCCCCCCCCCGGGAGATACGTTTGAACATGATATTCGTAACAATTAATCGCAGAAATTCAATTAATGAATTCCTATAATGCAAACACCCCTATATAATCCCCCTTTGAATGGGTTCTTAGGGCTGTTACAGCCCCAAGTGGGGGGATTAGGGGCAGAGCCCCCAGCATATCCTTACTCCTGACCACTCAGCCGTGCGGCACGGTCGGCCAGTATGAGCGCGTCGATCATTTCGTCCATATCTCCGTCGAGAAACTGCTCCAGCTTGTACAGCGTGAGTCCTATACGATGATCCGTCACACGGCCCTGCGGGAAATTGTAGGTGCGGATGCGCTCGCTGCGGTCGCCCGATCCTACCTGACTTTTTCGGGACTGCGCTAGAGCAGCGTCCTGCTCCGATTGATACTGTTCCAACAGGCGGCTCTTCAAAAGGCGCATAGCTTGCTCTTTGTTCTTCAACTGTGAGCGCTCATCCTGACACGCCACAACCAGCCCCGTAGGCAGGTGCGTGATTCGAATGGCGCTGTCCGTCTTGTTGACGTGCTGGCCGCCCGCACCGCTGGAGCGATAGGTATCAATCCTCAGATCGCCATCCTTGATATCCACCTCGACGTCCTCGGCTTCCGGCAGCACAGCCACTGTGGCGGCGCTGGTATGAATACGCCCCTGCGATTCGGTTTCCGGCACGCGCTGTACGCGATGCACGCCGCTTTCGAATTTCAGCCGGCTGTACGCGCCGCGCTTGCCGCCTATGGACAGTACGACTTCCTTTACCCCGCCCATATCTGTCATGTTGTTGGTCAGATATTCGACTTTATAGCCGTTACGTTCCGCATATCGCAAATACATGCGCAAAAGATCCGCGCCGAAAAGTGAGGCTTCGTCGCCGCCCGTACCCGCCCTGATTTCGACGATAACATCCTTATCATCATTTGGGTCGCGCGGCACCAAAAGCAGCTTTAGTTCCTCAACAAGCCTTTCCTCGCGTTCATTCAGCTCGGATAGCTCGGCATGCACCATTTCTTTCATTTCCGAATCCAGATGCTCGTCCAGCATGGCGCGGCATTCCTCTTTCGCATCGAGTGCCGCGGCATATTCGTCGTACTTGTGCACGATATCGGAAAGATCAGCATGCTCTTTTACAAGAGCCCGCCACGCGGCCTGATCCGCCATGGCATCAGGCGCGGCCAGCGCTTCCCCAAGCGCCTCATAGCGCTTTTTTATTGTCTCCAGCTTTTCCCTCATACGGTTCCCCTTTCACCCGTGTGAAACAGTCTTATGTTTATTCAATCTTGCCCATGCTATGGCTGGGCATCCGGCTTATGGTTTTGCGATGACAATGGCGGCACGGCTTCGCCGCAGATTTCAAGCACATGTTCTCTCGCTCGCGCAAGCGCGTTTGTATCCACGGCATACTCCGTAGCTATTGCGGATACATCCTCTTCTGCAGGCAATACCTCGTGCAGCGTCCTGCCCTCCACGCGGTGTTTGCAGCAGTATGTGGGCAGCAACCCCGCATCGTATAGCCGGACTGTACCGTCAGACTGTTTGACGAGCGTAAGCTGCACGTACAGGCCATAATCCTTGGGCGAAGGCGACATGTTGGAAATAAAGTTGCCCAACGAATACGCCACAAGCCCCGTATACTCCGCTTCACCCCGCTGCACGGTTACATATTCCGCAGACTGCACCACATGCGGGTGCGAACCCAATATAGCATCGACGCCCTGTTCCAGCAGATAGCGCGCCATTTTGCGGGTTGAGGATGCCGGCGTTTGTTCAAACTCCGTATCCCAATGCACGAACGCAACCAAGAATTGCGCGCCCGCATCTTTGCACAGGCGAATATCCTCCTGTATGCGCTGCTTGTCCCCTGTGCGGCCTACCGCATACCCGCGCTCGTCTGAAGAAAGCATTCCCTCATTGCCGTTGACGCTGAACGTCCATGCAAGCAGACCTATTTTCATGCCTTTGACGTCCACCACGCGGGCGGTCTGCCTGTCTTCTTCCGAAGTATAAGTGCCAAGCTGCACAAGCCCTGCCGCTCGCAGAACCTGCGCGGTATGCATTGCGCCATCCGCACCGCGGTCAAGACAGTGGTTGTTGGCGGTGGTGATTACATCAAAGCCGGAAGGCTTCAAAGACGAAGCGAGTTCATCCGGCGCGTTGAATGTCTGCCGCTCCCGCGGGGGAGGCGTACCCTCCAATACAGGCGGCGGAGAGCTCGGCGCGGGGCCGGTATAGCCAGCTTCCTTTCCCGCTATGGGCGTTTCCAGATTGCCGCACAGCAGATCCGCACTTTGAAAATACCCCTGCATACCGCGAAAACTCGGCGTAAAATCGTATGCCTGCTTTTGTTCGTTCCATGCGCCGCCGACCTGACTCTGCATCATCATGATATCGCCGACTACGCCGATTGTTGCATAAACAGGAGCAGGATCAGGAGTAGCCGCAGGCGATGGTGACGGCGAAGGAATCGCTTTGGGCGTTGGTTTCTGTGTGGGAACGATGGATGGCGCAGGTGTATGCGTGATCTCCATTACTTCCGCTTTCGCAGGCACAGAGTCCGCGAAAGCGGGCACAGATGCGCAGCCGCCGAGCATTATGAGTGCCGTTAACAGGACGCACGTTCGCACAGACGCAGATGTCTTTCTATCCGTCATGCGTATCCTCCATGCCGAATACAGAATTTCAAACTATTCCTGCACGCATACCACGCGCATGATACCATTGTAATCCGGCAACGCAGTCGCTCTGTCGAACAACCCGCATACGTCACTCGCCTGCTTGTCGCCGACTTCCAGCAACAGCATGCCCCCAGGCGCGACGTACGGCTTATATGCTGCGCGTATCGCACGGTAGGCTGTTAGTCCATCCTCACCGCCATACAGCGCCAACGGAGGCTCATAGCGAACCTCAGGCTGCAGTACAGACATATCCGGCCCTGTGAGGTACGGCGGGTTGCATACAATCAAATCAAAACGCCCCTGCACGGGTGCAAAGAAACTTCCCTGCAGCACAATGGCATCAACACCGTTTCTTTGCGCGTTTTCCCGCGCAAGCGATACGCAGTCCGGCGAAAGATCGGACATCGTTACATCCATGCCGCCAAGCTTCGCTAGGCTCACGCCAATGCAGCCCGTACCGCAGCACAAGTCCAAAGCGCTTTTATACCCGCGCGCTTTCGCTTCTTTGAGCGCATATTCGCACAGCGCCTCGGTATCCTGCCGCGGGATGAGCGCGCCGGGGCGAACCAGAAAGGGAAGCCCCATAAAGGACCATTCGCCCAGCAGGTATTGCAGCGGTTCCCGGTTTCGCCTTCTTTGGAGCAGTTCATCCAATACGATTTTCTGCTCATCCGTCAGCACATCGTTCAGATGCAATACAAGCTTGCCCGGCTCACAGTGAAGCGCATGGCATAGCATCAGCCGCGCCTGCTGCCCGGCTTCTTCCCCCGCTGCTTCATAAAGCGCATGGGTAAGCGCCCGCAGCGTCTGCGCGGCTGTATCACTCATACTGTTTTGATTGTTTCCGCCGCGGAAAGAGCCGCCGCGGGTATGCCCGCCTGCGCGTTCTGTGAGGGTTCTTCTTCCGGCTGCGCAGGGTTTTCATCCTGATGCATTGTTTCTTCTGCATCGGATACCGTATCCTCGGGTTGCTGCTTTGCTTCGTCAGCGTGCGGCGGGTTCATGGCAAGCTCAAACGCAGCGATGGCGACTTCGAGCATGGAGTCGTCCGGTTCGCGCGTTGTAATCTTCTGCAGCGCCATGCCCGGTGCGCGCACAATGCGCGCAAGCAGGCTGTCGGATTTGCCGCCAAAGCGCAGCACCTCATATGAGAGGCCAGCCACTACCGGCAAAAACAGCAGCCGCGATCCAAGCCGAAGCCAGAAATTCGCATTGAATCCCACAACCGCGAAGAACAGTATGCTCACCGCCATGACAAGAAACAGATAGTTCGTGCCGCAGCGCGCGTGCAGACGGGAATATTGCTTTGCGTTCGCCGGCGTTAATTCCGCTTCATGCTCATAGCAGGAAATGACTTTATGTTCAGCGCCGTGGTACGCAAACAGCCGCTTGACATCCTTCATCCAGCCGATTGCGATAAGATAGCCAAGGAATACGCCCAGACGAACGAATCCTTCGACAAGACTCTTCCAGATATTGTGCCCTTCAAAGCCTCTAAGCAGCAGCCCCGAAACAAATGTCGGCAGCATAAAAAACAGCCCGACAGCCAGCGCAATGGCTAATGTCACCGCGATGGCGATGGCGATTTTATCGACTGACTTGCCGGTCTTCTCCGCAAGCCATTTTTCAAATTTCGTCGGCTCTTCGGTAAATTCTTCGCCGATGAGTTCCGCAGAACGCGTGATGGTGCGCATGCCCAACGACATGGCTTCCACAAATGTCACAACGCCGCGCACGACGGGCATACCCGATGGCGTTCCCTTTTTCGTTTTGCTTTCATAAGGAGTAAATTCCGTTGTTATCGATCCGTCAGAACGGCGCACAGCCAAAGCAATGCCTGTGGGGGCTTTCATCATGACCCCTTCCATCACAGCCTGGCCGCCCACCGAGCACACTCTGGACGGTTGTTTTTCTTTTTTCATGCACATTCTCCTTGTTATAAACGGCTGCGGTTTTCCCGCAGGCCGCCCAAGTGTTAGTATATCACAATGCGGATACGGCTGTCATCACAATGGCCAAGAACGCCAAAAAGCCTTCCGCAGGGAAGGCTTTAGCACGTCGCCATTGCGCGTTGTCTTCAGATGCCGTAACGCTTCTTGAAGCGGTCTACACGGCCGCCGCTGTCCACCAGCTTCTGCCTGCCGGTGAAGAACGGATGGCACTTCGAGCAGATTTCCACCTTAAGCTCACCCTTGACGGAGCCGGTCGTAAACGTCTCGCCGCAAGCGCAGCGAACCACGGACTCGCCGTATGCAGGATGGATGTCCTTCTTCATTGTATTCACCCTTTCCGGTTCAAACCTAGATATCCAGGCGCGCTCGCGCATGCGCATATCGCGTCAGCCTTGATATTATATAACAATTATGCCCGTAAATGCAATGGGTTTTGGCTAAAATTCCTCAAAAAACACGGGTTAATCAATGGCAAATTATTTCAATAGCTCAATACCCCGCTTAAATCCCGTTTACATTTTTAACGGCCGACATATCAAAGGGGCGGCATTGCCGCCCCTTTCTCACGCGATTATTTTGCGAACCGAGTGGAGCTGGTGTATCCCTCACGCTCATAAATGCTGATCCATTCGCCCAGACGCTTGAGGAATTCCTCATTTGTTTTGGTCTTTTCGAGCATGTTGATAAACTGTTCCGTCACATCCGAGGGATTGCCGCCGGAAAGCACACGGCGCATGGTGTACACGCCCTCGAGTTCCGCCTTGGTAAGCAGCAATTCTTCGCGGCGCGTACCGGATTTGTAAATATCGATGGCCGGGAATATGCGCTTTTCAGAGAGCTTGCGGTCCAAATGGATTTCCATATTGCCCGTGCCCTTGAATTCTTCAAATATAATATCGTCCATACGGCTGCCGGTTTCAATGAGCGCTGTTGCTATCACCGTCAAGCTGCCGCCGTGTTCGATATTTCGCGCTGCGCCGAAAAAGCGCTTCGGCTTATGCAGCGCTCCGGGATCAAGACCGCCGGAGAGCGTTCGCCCTGTGGGCGGGATGGAAAGGTTGTAAGCACGCGAAAGACGCGTCAGACTATCCATGAGTATGATGACATCCTTGCCCATTTCCACCAGACGCATGGCGCGTTCAAGCACCATTTCCGCCACGCGCGTATGGTGCTCGGGCAGCTCGTCGAATGTGGAGAACAGCACTTCGCCTTTGATGCTGCGCTGCATATCCGTCACTTCTTCGGGACGCTCGTCGATGAGCAGAACCATGAGGTGCGCGTCCGGATGATTGCGGGCTATGCCGTTTGCGATATTCTTGAGCAGCGTCGTTTTACCGGCTTTGGGCTGTGCAACGATCATGCCGCGCTGGCCTTTGCCGATGGGCGCGATAAGGTCGATAAGGCGAATGGCGAGATTATTCTGTCCCGGATATTCCAGCGTGAGGCGTTCATCCGGATATACCGGCACGAGTTCCTCAAACGGCTTGCGCGGTCCCATTTCCTCAGGCGGCACGCCATTGATGGCCGTAATATAAAGGAGTGCGAGGAACCTTTCGCCTTCCTTGGAAGGCCGCGTCTTGCCAGTCACCATATCGCCCGTTCTAAGCGAGAACCGGCGTATCTGCGCGATGGAGACGTATACGTCGCGGTTGCCGGGCAGATAGTTTTCGGAGCGTAAGAATCCGTAACCATCCGGCAAAACTTCGAGTACGCCTTCAGCGTCTCCGCAGTCGCCGCCCTGCAGAAGTTCGGGAACAGCGGGATTGCTGGTGCCGTATTCCTTATTATAATATCCTTCCTGACGACGGAGGCGGCGTTCTTCTTCCGTTCCCTCCGTTTCAGGGGTAAAGGCAGGTGTCTGCTGCGGCGGCGTAAATCCGCTTTGCTGATAACCGCCGCTTTGCTGCTGATAACCGGGCTGATAGTTTTGCTGATATGCGTTCTGCTGCTGAAAACCGCCCTGCTGATAGCCGCCGCTTTGCTGCTGGTAACCGCTTTGCTGATAACCGCCGCCTTGCTGCTGATAATTGCTTTGCTGGTACTGCCCCTGCTGCGCATAGGAGCCCTGCTGATAATTGTTGTTATAAGTCCGGCGCGGCTGATAATTGTTTTGCGGAGGCTGCTGCTGCTGAAATCCGCCGTACTGACGGCGAGGCTGGTAGGTGCCCTCGCCTTGCTGCTGATAGCCATACTGACGGCGAGGCTGATAGGTATTGTCGCCCTGCGGTTTCATTTGATACCCCGGCGCTACATATGCAGGTTTGCGGTATTCTTCCTGCTCACGCGGTGCGCCTGCAGCAAGCGACGGCGCAGAATTCTGCGTTTCCGAAAACGGTTGGGATTGTTCCTCATCAGCAGGAATTTCTACAGTTTCCGGCGCGGCAGAGGTTGTAAGCGGAGACTTGCGCACGCGTGCGCGAGTGACAGGCTCCTCTTCTGCGATTACCATCGGCTCATCTTCATCCGGCCGTTCGGATTCCAGTGCGGGCATGTCGTCAGCCGAAGCTGGCTGATCGCCCAACAGCATATCAATGAGCTCCCCTTTTCGATATTTTGTAATGGATTTAACCCCGGCGAGCTTTGCAAGCTCGCGCAGATCTGCGAGGCTCTTTTCCTGCAGAGCATCTCTGTTCAACCCGATCTCTCCCTTCAATAGACGTAAATTTGAAAATCTATATCATCCGTGCACAGCTAAAACGCAAGCCGCGCACAGACTCAATCCTTTGCCTTATGAAATAGTGCATGTGATCTTTTTGCTTGGACAAACAATACTGATAATAAAAGGATACCCGAATTCCGACCGCTTAAACAAAGCCTACTCATTTGCAGGCGTGAAATCAGCCGGCGTATTGCCCCGAAAAACAAGGAAAAGATCAGCCCGGATAGGATAGCTCCAGTTGTACATATCATAGAGTATGCCTGATATGTTGTCAATAGCACCCAGTGCCTATCCTTACGCATTTTACTCAGTTTTTCATAAAATAAGCCCTTCGTAACAATTATTTTACACCCTCGCCGTATATATGGCTCGTCCGGTGCATATTTTTCAACAATGGGGCGCATACCCCGGGGGAAGGAGGACCTGATATGCCCGATTATCGGGAACTTGACGGCGGAAAATCTCGTTCGAGAACACACAGCGTGCATATTGACAACCGATGCCGAACGAACATCACGGGTGTCAGCGATGTGGAAAGTTTCAACGAACAGGAAATCATACTGGAAACGGAAGCGGGCGGCTTGCGTATAGAAGGCGAAGGCCTTCACCTGTCCAAACTCAATCTGGACGACGGTCAGGTGGTGATTGAAGGGGACGTATTCGCCATGGAATATGAACCGAATATCCCCGAACGCCGCGGTCTGTTTTCTCGTATGTTCAAATGAGCAGCACGCTTCTTCAGCCTGCCGCTTTTTTGACGCTTGTGTATGGCGGCGCAGTGGCGGGGATAGCATACGATGTGTTCCGCCTGCTTAGACGTGCGCTCCCTTGGCGCGTCGCACAGGTGATCTGTGACGTGCTTTTCTTACTATGCGCATCTGCAGCAGCGATTATTGCGCTGCTTTATGCCACCGGCGGCGATGTAAGGCCATATCTATGCGCCGCTTATATTGTCGGATTCGCACTGCAGCAATGGTCTTTAAGCAATCTTTTTTTTACGCTTCTTTACACACTGCTTCCACACTGATACAATAGTGAATACAGACTGTTGGAAAGATTTCTCAGGTGTTTCGCGTTGAATTTTATTAAATTGATCAGAACGTAATCCGATATAATAGATGAGTGATTCCATCTGCCAATCGGGGAGAGATACGCCATGAGACAAGCAAAACTGACTTTCACGCTCAGGCCGCGGCATATATTGTTATGCTGTCTTGCCGGCATGACTGTATTGCTTTGCATGGTTGTATCGCAATCGGAAAAGCTAAAGCAGATCGCCAGCGAGCAGCAGCAGCTAACCGCCGCGTATGACGAACTGCAGCTTGAGGAACAACGGCTCTCGCGCATGCTTGAATACTCGCAAACGGATGAATACCTGCAACAGTACGCGCGAGAGAAACTTGGGTATGTAGGACCAAACGACTATAAATTTTACAGGGATACACCGGAGCAATGAGTGATTTGGTCTATGCCGACGTCATCGACATTGGCAGCAATTCCATACGATATATGCATGCAGCCGTCACTACACAATATGTGACGGCTGTTGAACGTAAACGGCTGATCACAACAAGACTTGCACAGAGATTGGACGACAGCGGCAGGCTCAGTGAGGACGCAATGCGCCGATCGCTGGACGCTATTCGATCGTTCGTCGATATTTCCCGGGAAAAAGTGACGCCCAATTTATTTGCATACGCTACAAGCGCCGTACGCGATGCACACAACGGCCAAGAATTCTGCTCGCGTATTCAACAGGAAACGGGTGTTAACGTCGATGTACTCTCCGGAGATCAGGAAGCCAAACTTGCGTATACTGGCGCGGTCGGCCCTTCGGGAGGCGGACTTATTGATATCGGCGGCGGAAGCGCACAAGTCATAACGGATTTAGTCAGCTACAGTTTTCCCATCGGATGTGTACGCGTAAAGGATAAATTCTCGCAGCTTCCCTACGCGAAAATGCGGCAGGAACTTTCCCTGTGGCTGGGTGACTGCTGCGCGGAACTTTCTTCTATCCGACAGACGCGATGGACTGGCGTAGGCGGCACAATCACAACACTCGCTGCGCTCAAGGCCGGACTTACGGAATATGATCCGGCAATGGTAACGCAACAAACAATCTCTGTAGAAAGCTTGGGAAACCTGCTCACGAGACTTAACGATATGGGCGAAGCGCGCCGGTTGCATCCTTTGCTTAAGGACAGGCACGATGTCATACTTTGCGGCGGCGGCGTACTCACTGAACTCATGCGAATCATGGACATACAAAAGCTTGGCGTAAGCGATGCCGACGGCATGGAAGGGTATTTACTTGCTAAGTCTCACCTGCTTACTTGATTTGATTCCCCCAGCATACGCGCGAGTTCGTTCTTAATGGTCTCCCTGTCCACATCTGCATACCAAAAATGACCAGATTCCGAGAGTTGCACCAGATGTGCGTTCTTCAGTCGCGCATTCACAAATTTCAACGTACGGCGGCTTACCCACTCATCACCGGGAGAATGCATGATGACGAGCGGTACTGGCATACCTGTTATACTGCGTCTGGTCTTCGCCGATAGACTGAGCACATCCAGCGTTTTGGGAAGTATGGCGACTGCATTCCATAAAAATACGCCGCCGACGCCGCAGAACTCTCTCGCTGCCTGCATGCGCGCATCCGCACGCTGTACATGCTGCGTCATGTATTGAAAGTTGATCTTCATGCCTTTTATCGAAACACGCATATACAACGGTAAAGCCAGCGCGAGTATGCCTATGATTCGATTAGGGTTTCTGATTGCTTCACGCACCGCCAGCAAACAGCCCATGGAGTGCCCTACCAGCAGTATGCTGTCATATCTGTTTCTAAGCGTATCTAGTTCCTGCCGCACATACGCTTCCCACTGTGATTTCCCTGTTCGCGTAAATTCGCCGAGTGTTCCTCCGTGTCCGGGCAGTGTGAGCGCATACGCGTCGCAGCCGCAAGCCCGCGCGACTGGAAGCAAATACGAAAACTGACGGGGACTGCCCAGAAACCCGTGTATAAACAACACAGCGGTTGCCGCCGGACTCAGTCCGTTTTCTGTTTGACGCATATTGCCCTCCTACGGAATGTACTGTATACAGGTAAGTATATCATGGGGATTGCATGGGAGAACACACCAATTGCCACACACATCACAAAAGGCGCAGATCCATTTAGATCCGCGCCCTATCAAAGAAAGCTGACAATTCAGTCCGGCCTCAGATTGCCTCGTATTGGCCAATTCGCTTACACAAGACCCTGCGCTACCATAGCCTCAGCTACCTTCTTAAACCCGGCGATATTCGCTCCCGCCACAAGATTGTATCCCAGACCATACTCCGCAGCCGCCTGCATGGACGAATCATGGATACTCCTCATGATACCGCGCAGCTTTTCATCCACTTCCTCCGCACTCCAGCGATAGCGCATGGAGTTCTGGCTCATTTCCAGCGCGGATGTTGCTACGCCGCCGGCGTTGACCGCTTTACTGGGCGCAACGATGGTGTTCGGCTGTTTCATAAGGAAAGCAAGCGCTTCATTGGTCGTGGGCATGTTAGATACTTCAATATAATACTTGGTGCTGTTCGCGGCGATCTGCGCCGCTTCTGCAAGACCTACTTCGTTCTGCGTAGCGCAGGGCATCACGACATCCGCCTTTACGCCCCACGGTTTCTGGCCCGGGAAATACTGCGCGCCGAATTTATCCGCGTAATCCTGCACGCGGTCGCGGCCTGAATTGCGCATAGTGACCAGATAGTCGATTTTTTCAGGTGTGTTCACACCGTCAGGATCGAACACATATCCATCCGGCCCGGAGATGGTGATAACTTTACCGCCAAGCTCCGTCACTTTGCGCGCTACGCCCCATGTCACGTTGCCGAAACCGGAAAGCGCGAATGTCTTGCCCGTGATGCTGTCGCTTTCGTGCCGGAACACCTCCACAACATAGTACACCGCACCAAAGCCTGTAGCCTCCGGACGTATCAGGCTGCCGCCGTAGGCCATACCCTTGCCGGTCAATACGCCCGGTTCATATGCGCCTGTAATGCGCTTATACTGGCCATATAGGTAACCGATTTCTCTTGCAGCTACGCCAATATCGCCGGCGGGAACGTCTACATCCGGGCCGATATGGCGGTAAAGCTCCGTCATGAACGCCTGGCAGAAACGCATGACTTCTCTGTCCGATTTCCCACGGGGATCGAAATCCGAACCGCCCTTGCCGCCGCCTATGGGCAAAGTGGTCAGACTGTTTTTGAACGTCTGCTCAAAGCCGAGGAATTTCATAATGGAAAGGTTTACGGAAGGATGAAAGCGCAGCCCGCCCTTATATGGCCCAATAGCGCTGTTGAACTGTACGCGGTAGCCGCGATTGACCTGAGTCTGCCCTGCGTCGTCCTCCCACGCAACACGGAATTCAATGGCGCGCTCCGGCTCAACCATGCGCTCGAGCAGCGCCATATTCCGATATTCCGGATGATTGTCGATCACGACTTCAAGGGAACTAAGCACCTCTTCCACTGTCTGCAGGAACTCAGGTTCATTTGCGTCGCGCTTTTTTACCTTTTCAATGACTTCCTGGATATAGGCGTTCATAAGTCGATCCTCCATGCAAAAAGATATGTCTCTCTTATTTGGTACGCGTCTTTGCGCCCGAAATATCATGAATTTACATATTCATGATAGGCGGAGGTGAACTTAGTGTCCAGTATATTCTGTTAATGCTCATAACCATAAAATAAGTCTCACTTATATCATATTTGTTAAACTTGCCAGACGCTCTTTTCTATTATTCACCAACATCAAAAAAGCAAGTCTCACCGCGGCAGATTGATAATTTTTTTGCAAGCGGTGACAGAAGCAGGTGCAGCGCTTCCTCGCAGATTAGCTGCGATTACCCTAAAATTGATATACGTCCGAATAAATCAGTTCAATATACAAAAAAGCCGCCCCAGAGGGGCGGCTTCTCATCAATACTGTTAGACGAGCTCGAGCACGACCATCTCAGCGGCATCACCGCGGCGAGGTCCAAGCTTGAGCATGCGGGTATATCCGCCGCGGCCCACTTCACGGCCGCGCTTGTCATACTTGGGCGCGATTTCGCGGAACAGCTTTTCCACAACGGGATGAGCCTTATCCTCGGTGCGCTCAGTGTATTCTTTCTTGCTTTCCTTCTTGGACTTGAATTCAGGCACGTCATACAGGTACGCCATGATCTGGCGGCGGGCATGCAACTTACTCGGCTTGTCGTTATGCACGTCGCGCATGACGATCTGCAGCTTCTCGTTGCGGCTTTCCTTTTTGACGATTTCCGTATTCTGATATTCGTTTACGGCAAGCGTAATCAGCTTTTCTGCGATGGGGCGCACTTCCTTGGCGCGTGTTTCGGTGGTAATGATTTTACCGTTCCAAATAAGCGCCGTGGTGAGGTTGCGCAGCATAGCGACGCGCTGATCCGTGGATTTATTCAGCTTGCGATTGGCCATAATGCTTTCCTCCTACGTTGAATGTTAATCTTCGCTATTGCGGAGCGTCAGCCCCAGCGCGGATAGTTTCTGCTGCACTTCCTCGAGTGATTTGCGCCCGAGGTTGCGCACCTTCATCATTTCTTCTTCGTTGCGCTGCACCAGCTCGTCGACTGTGTTGATGCCCGCGCGTTTGAGGCAGTTGTAGGAACGGACGGAAAGATCCAGCTCTTCGATGGTCATCTCGAGTATCTTTTCCTTCTTGTCCTCTTCCTTTTCCACCATGATCACTTCGCCTTGCACATGCTCTGTCAGATTGGTGAACAGGGACAGATGCTCGGAGAGTATTTTGGCGGCACGGCTGACTGCCTCATCGGGTTTGATGCTGCCGGAGGTCCAAATCTCCAGCGACAGCTTGTCAAAATCGGTGGAGGACCCTACACGGGTATCTTCCACGCGGAAATTGACCTTTTCGATGGGCGTATAAATGCTGTCGACCGCGATTTCGCCTATCGACATACCGGCACGCTTGTTCTTATCTGCCGAAACATAGCCGCGGCCATGATCCAGCATAATCTCCATGTAAAGGTGCGCGTTCTTATCCAGCGTAGCGATGTGCAGATCCGGATTGATGACTTCAACATCGGAATCCGGCTGAATATCGCCAGCAGTTACTTCGCACTCGCCGGTCTTATCGATGATGATCTTCTTAGGTTCGTTCGAGAACAGCCGTACACAAAGCTCTTTCAGGTTGAGTATGATCTCCGTGACGTCTTCTTTTACGCCCTCTACCGTGGAAAACTCGTGCAGCACGCCCTCTATCTTGACAGAAGTAACCGCCACGCCGGGCAGCGAGGAAAGCAGAACTCTCCTCAACGAGTTGCCAAGCGTCGTACCAAAGCCGCGCTCCAGCGGTTCCACTACGAATTTACCGTAACTGTCCGTTTTTTCGATGCATTCGATTTTGGGCTTCTCGATCTCAATCATGTGTTTCCCTCCTTATTGGGCTGACGCCAATGTGCACGTAGATGCGACGGCGATGCTTGCGCCCACAACGGGGCGCGGCGCGCGATCCGAACAGGAGCGTCGGTATTGCGCTGCCTGCGGGTTACTGCCCGCAATGCTGCCGCCCGGACGCTTACCTGGAGTAGAACTCAACGATCAGATGTTCCTCTATCGTCAGATCGATATCATCGCGCTGCGGCATGGCAATGACCTTGCCGGTGAGAGTATCCGCATCCAGCTCCAGCCACTTGGGAACTGTCCTGCCCGCGCCCTGCTCACGCAGCGCCTTAAGATTCGGCATTTCGCGCGAACCTTCACGAACGGTCAGAACATCGCCGGGCTTGACGAGGTAGGACGGGATATCCACCTTTTCGCCGTTGACGCGGATATGGCCATGCAGTACGATCTGGCGCGCCATGGGGCGGCTTTCGCCGAAGCCCAGACGGTACGCCACATTATCCAGACGACGCTCCAACAGGCAAAGCATATTTTCACCTGTTACGCCGCGCATATTCGCAGCCATTTCAAAGTATTTCCGGAACTGTGATTCCAATACACCGTATGCACGACGGCATTTTTGCTTTTCACGAAGCTGTGTGCCGTACTCGGACTGTTTGCGCGCACGCGCCTGGCCGTGCTGTCCCGGAGGGGTGTGACGCTTGATCACAGCACACTTGGCGCTATAGCAGCGGTCGCCCTTGAGAAACAGTTTAACACCTTCGCGGCGGCAAAGCCTGCAAACGGAATCCGTATATCTTGCCATAGTAGGTTGCCTCCTTAAACTCTTCTGCGCTTGGGCGGACGGCAGCCGTTATGCGGGATGGGCGTGACGTCCTTGATCATGTTCACCTCGAGGCCAGCAGCCTGCAAAGCGCGGATAGCGGCTTCGCGGCCGGAGCCAGGCCCTTTGATGTACACTTCAACCGTGTGCAGACCGTGTTCCATGGCTGCCTTCGCGGCGGCTTCTGCTGCCATCTGCGCCGCAAAGGGCGTGGATTTGCGCGAACCGCGGAAGCCCAGACCACCTGCGGACGACCATGCGATGGCGTTGCCTGCAGTGTCGGTAATGGTGACCATGGTATTGTTGAAGGAGGAACGAATATGCGCCGCACCGCGCTCGATGTTCTTCCTCTCGCGGCGTTTGCGCGAAACGGTCTTTTTGATTTTTGCCTTTGCCATTTTCGCTTTTCCTCCTTACTTCTTCTTGCCGCCCATCGTGCGTTTGGGACCCTTGCGGGTACGGGCGTTCTGTTTGGTGCTCTGACCACGAACGGGCAGGCCCTTACGATGACGCACGCCGCGATAGCAGCCGATCTCGATGAGCCGCTTGATGTTCATGGAGACCTCACGCCTAAGATCGCCTTCCACTTTCACGTTGTGATCAATATAATCCCTGAGCTTGCTCACGTCGCTTTCGGAAAGGTCGCGCACGCGGGTATCGGGATTCACGTCACAGGCAGCGATGATGTCGGACGCGGTCTTGCGACCGATGCCAAATATGTATGTCAGACCGATTTCCACGCGCTTGTCTCTGGGCAGGTCCACACCAGCAATACGTGCCATATGGGTATTACACCTCCTGTAATATTTGCTCTTGACCTTCTATGTGGTAATCCCGCCGGATTGCGCGGTAAACGCCGCGCCAGCCGCACCGAACGGGTTCTTTTCGTCCGTTGGGTCTTCGGATGTCTCCGAAAGCCCACTGTTCATTTATACCATAAACGCGCATTTCGCATACAGGCTGCAAGCCCTTTAAAGGCTCTCAATCGTCAAATCTGGCGAGTTGAAATACAACCAGTATGGCCTTGAGGCTCTCAATCGTCATTTGTGGCGACATATGCGTCACAAATGACACCTTGCACGGCAGGCGGCCGAAAATGCGAAGCGTTTTCAGCCAGCCGTGAGAAGCCCCAAAGGCTCGATCAAACGGCCGAAGGCCATTTGATTGACAGTTAGCCTTGCTTCTGCTTGTGCTTGGGGTTTTCACAGATAATCATCACGCGGCCTTTGCGCTTGATGATCTTGCACTTCTCACAAATGGGTTTCACCGAAGGCCTGACTTTCATAACAACTGATCCTCCTTAACTGCTGTGCCCGCTTCAATTCTTTGCGCGCCAGGTAATTCTTCCGCGTGTGAGGTCGTAGGGAGAAAGTTCCACCGTGACCTTATCTCCGGGCAGTATGCGGATAAAGTTCATCCGCAGCTTGCCCGATATATGCGCGAGTATTTTATGCCCGTTCACCAGCTCGACCTCAAACATTGCGTTTGGGAACGAGTCGGAGACGACGCCTTCCACTTCGATAACATCCTGTTTAGACAAGCTATCCCTCCTCCGCCTTACTCCAGTTTATACCCAAGGTTCAACAGGCAGTTGCGTATTTCGGCATCAAATACCTGTTTTCCTTCCAGAAGCTTGGTTTTAATGCCCTCGGCTGCTGCCGGCTCCACGCGAATATGCTTGCGTTTTTTCTTCTTGGGGTGATCCAGCCTGCGCAGGCAGCCATCCACCAGCAACACATGCTCATCATCCGCAGAACCAACCACCAGAAACGCGCGTTCTTTATCCCTGCCGGCCTTGCTGATTACAACACGGCCCAAGAGATCTTCTTCACTCTGGCTCATTCTTCCACCTCCGGCCCATGTTCCTCCTGCGATTTTGTCAGCAGCAGCGGTTCGCCGTCGGTTATCGCCACAGTGTTTTCGTAATGCGCGCTGGGCAGTCCGTCTTTTGTGACAACCGTCCACCCATCCGCAAGCACGCGTACCGCGGCTGTGCCCAGATTGATCATGGGCTCAATCGCGATCGTCATACCCGCTTTCAAACGCAGACCCCGGCCTCCGCTGCCGAAATTCGGCACATCGGGAGGCTCGTGCATGTTGCGGCCAATACCGTGGCCCACCAGCTCGCGTACAACGCCATATCCGTAACTTTCGGCATAGGCCTGTATAGCGGCGGAAATATCGCCAACCCGGCAGTCAGGCCGGGCGAAGCGAAGACCTTCGTAGAAACATTGGCGCGTTACGCGTACCAGA
The DNA here is from genome assembly GCA_964440115.1 of uncultured Oscillospiraceae bacterium. Classification (GTDB taxonomy): domain Bacteria; phylum Bacillota; class Clostridia; order Christensenellales; family CAG-138; genus JAEWWD01. The sequence continues at coordinate 90,038 of CAYTPV010000012.1, forward strand.
CGCTTCACTTCCGGCGCGACATCACCTATAAAGTATGTCCGCGCGGCATCCCCATGCCAGCCATCAAGATACGCGCCTACATCCACGCTGAGTATATCGCCGGAAACCAGCCTGCGCCCCCCTGGAATACCGTGCACGACCTGCTCGTTGACAGAGGCGCAAATGCTGGCCGGATATCCCCGGTAATGCAGGAAGGAAGCGACGGCGCCGCGGCTTTTGATAAAGTCCGCCGCCGCCGCATCCAGCTCGGCTGTAGAAACACCGGGCTTTGCAATCTGCTGCATCAGCAGCAGGACTTCCTCCACGATGCGCCCCGCCTGCCGCATCTTTTCGATTTCGGCGGGGGTTTTGATCGTCATGTCGCTCACGAGAGTAGCGCGGTGATTGCCGCGTCCACTTCTTCAGGAGTCCGGCTCGCATCCACGTTGCGCAGCATCCCTTTTTTCTCGTAATACGAGATCAGAGGGGCGGTCTGCTCTTCGTATACCCGCATGCGGTTTTCTACCGTCTCCGCCTTGTCGTCATCCCGCTGGTACAGCTCGCTGTTGCATTTGCAGCAATTCGCGTCGTGATACCGAGCTACATGATACGCCGCGCCGCAGTCCGGGCACATGCGCCGGCCGCTGATACGCTGTATCAGACAATCGACCGGAACTTCAAGGTTAATGACGGCATCCACCTGCGCAAACCCGTGCAGCGCATCCGCCTGCGCAATTGTGCGTGGGAAGCCATCCAGCAGGTACCCCGGAACACAGTCCGGCTGCTGCAGGCGCGCCCGTACCATGTCGATGATGACGGAATCGGGCACCAGTTCTCCCTTATCGATGTAACTCTGTGCGGCAAGACCCAAGGGCGTTTTTGCTCTGCGCTCTGCGCGGAGCATATCGCCGGTGGAAATATGCGCGATGCCGTACCGCTCGCACAGGCGTTCAGCCTGTGTACCCTTGCCGGCGCCCGGCGGGCCAAGAAGTATCAGCTTCATGCTCGTATCCCCACTTTAGCTCAGGAAGCCTTTGTAATGACGCAGCAGCATCTGGTTCTGCAGCGACTCCATGGTTTCAAGCGCAACGCTGACCATAATGAGAACGCTGGTAGGACCAAACGGGGATCTCATACTCATGAGACCCAGGAATAAGTTCGGAACGATGGCGATGATCGCAAGGAACAGCGCGCCGAAAAGTGTCAGACGGCTGCTGATGCGGCCAAGGAAATCGCTCGTCGGCTTGCCGGGACGGATGCCCGGTATAAAGCCGCCGTTCTGCTGCAGGTTCTTGCTCATCTCGATCGGATTGAAAGAGATGGTAGTATAAAAGTATGCAAACGCCACGATCAACAGAGCATAAATGAGTGTATATACCAAAGTGCCCTGGCGCAGATACTGCAGATAGAAACCGGTGAAGCCCACATAATGTCCTGCCCTGTAGTTCGGGTCCGCGATCTGGATGATCATCATCGGGAACTGCATAATGGTCAGGGCGAAAATCAGCGGCATAACGCCGTTGGCATTGGGCTTCATAGGGATATGTGTGCTCTGGCCGCCGTAAAGCTTGCGGCCCACGACGCGCTTAGCGTACTGCACCGGGATGCGGCGCACGCCATCGTTGATGAACGTAACCAACGTAACGATGGCGACTACCAGAACCAGTATGGCCGGAATTTCCCAAAGCATCATTGAGCCGTTCTGAAGATTGGTGACAAACGTAATGATGGTCGTCGGGATGTTTGAGACGATGGAGGCAAATATCAGCATAGAAATACCGTTTCCAATGCCGTTCTCCGAAATACGCTCGCCTAGCCACATCAGGAAGCAGGTGCCCGCCGTAGCTACGATACCGATGGTCGCATAGGTGAGGAAGTTAACTTCATACACCGCGTTTGCGCCAAGGCTCATCACGATACCGACGGACTGTACCAGCGCCAGACCGACGCCGGTATAACGGGTGGCCTGCTGCAGTTTCTTGCGGCCATCCTCTTCCTTAGACATACGCTCAAGTGCAGGAATAGCGATCTGCAGCAACTGCACGATAATGGAGCCCGTAATATAGGGTGAAATACCCATGGCGAATATCGTGAAGTTGCCGAAGCTTCCGCCCGAAAGCAGGTTCAAAAAGCTCAGTGCGTCGTAGTTGTTAACCTGCTGCGCGATAAAGCTCGCGTTCACGCCCGGTATAGGAATAAAGCAACCCAACCGATAAATGAGTATCAGCAACAGCGTCATGAAGAGTTTCTTACGAATCTCCTCAATCTTAAACGCATTGACCAGAGTCTTAAACATCAGTCAATCACCTCAACACTTCCGCCCTTGGCTTCAATGGCCGATTTGGCCGTTTCGGAGAATTTCGCCGCCTTGACTGTAAGCTTTTTGGTAAGCTCGCCACGCCCGAGAACTTTCAGGCCGTCCTTTTCGATCTTGCTGATCATGCCCATTTCCTTGAGCACGGCAGCTGTGACCACGGTGTCATTCTCCAACCTTTCAAGGTCGGATATGTTGATGACTGTATACACTTTTGCATAGATATTGGTAAAGCCGCGCTTGGGCAAACGGCGGGTCAGAGGCATCTGACCGCCCTCAAAGCCGTTTTTCTTGCTGCCGCTGCGAGCTTTCTGGCCTTTATGGCCTTTTGCGGAGGTCTTGCCCATGCCGGAACCGGTGCCGCGACCTACGCGCTTTTTCGCCTTCGTAGAGCCGGCGACGGGCTGTAGCTCATGCAGTTTCATGGTTTTCTCTCCTTATGCTTCTTCCACTTTGACCAGGTGCCTGATTTTGAAAATCTTACCCCTGGTGCAGGCGTTGTCCGGCTGCACGGTGTGACTGTTAATCTTGCGCAGCCCCAGCGATTCTGCGGTAGCCTTCTGATCCTTGAGGGCGCCTATGGTGCTCTTTACGAGCGTGATTTTTAACTGTGCCATTGTAGGGCTCCTTTCTGGATCAGTCGAGTATTTCGGATACGGTCTTGCCGCGCAGCCTTGCGACCTGCTCAACCGTACGAAGCTGCTTCAGGCCGTCCATTGTTGCCTTCACGCAGTTGGCGGGGTTACTGGAACCGTAGCTCTTGGTACGGATATCCTTGACGCCGGCCATTTCCAGCACCGCACGGGCGGGACCGCCCGCGATAACGCCGGTACCTTCTTCAGCGGGGAGCATGCGGACATGGCCTTTGCTGAAGCGGCCTTCGACCTGATGCGGAATGGAGGTGCCCACGAGAGGCACGTCGATCATATGCCGCTTGGCGTCTTCAATGCCCTTGCGCACGGCTTCCGGAATTTCGGCGGCCTTGCCCATGCCAACGCCCACGCGGCCGTTTTCATTGCCGACCACCATGAGGGCGGAGAACCGGAAGTTACGGCCGCCCTTAACGACCTTGGCTACACGGTTGATGGAAACCAGACGCTCCTTGAACTCCGGCGCTTCCTGCTCGAAACGTTTATTCTGCATCGTTCATTTCCTCCTTAGAAGTCCAACCCGGACTTGCGGGCGCCTTCGGCTACTGCCGCCACACGGCCGGTATACAGGTAGCCGCCGCGGTCGAACACGACCTTTTTCACGCCCTTTTCGAGTGCGCGCTGTCCGATGAGCTCGCCCACGAGTTTCGCAGCGTCGGCCTTGCTCTTGCCTTCGAGCTGCGACTTGATGGACTCATCCAGCGTGGAAGCGGCGACCAGTGTGTTGCCGATTTCATCGTTGATGACCTGCGCATAAATGTGGTTCAGGCTGCGGTATACATTCAGCCTGGGACGCTCTTCAGTGCCGATAATATTGCGGCGCATACGGTCGTGGCGTGCCTTACGAATTGTGTTTTTATCGATTTTTGAAATCATGCCTCGTCACTCCTTCCTGCGCTTTACTTCTTGCCCGTCTTGCCTTCCTTGCGGAGGACAACTTCGTTATCATACTTGATGCCTTTGCCCTTGTACGGTTCGGGCTCACGCACCGCGCGGATGTTGGCGGCAATTTGGCCAACCAACTGCTTGTCGATGCCGTTCACCACGATTTTGTTGGGCGCGGGAACCTCAAAAGTAATACCGGTGGGCTCAACAAACTCGACAGGATGAGAATACCCGACGTTGAGCACGAGCTTATTGCCCTGCTTCTGCGCCCTGTATCCGACGCCGACGATATCAAGGTTCTTCGAAAAGCCCTTGGTTACGCCGACTACCATATTGTTGATCAGCGAGCGGGAAAGTCCGTGCAGCGCCCTGTGACGCTTTTCGTCGCTGGGACGCTTGACTGTCAGCACGCCGTTCTCCTGCTCGATGAGCATTTCCTTGGAAATACGCTCAGAGAGCTGCCCTTTCGGGCCATTCACAGTCACGGTGTTATCCCCACCGACCGTGATTGTCACTCCGTTCAGAATAGTGACCGGAAGTTTTCCGATACGCGACATTTGTTCACACCTCCTGTGTTATGCGGTCTTACCAGACATAGGCGAGCACTTCGCCGCCGACTGCCTGCTTGCGGGCTTCTTTATCGGTCATCACGCCGCGGGGCGTAGAGACGATGGCGATACCGAGGCCGCCCAGTACCTTGGGCATTTCATCCTTGCGGGCATACACGCGCAGACCGGGACGGCTGATGCGCTTGAGGCCCACGATAACGCGCTGCTTGTTGGGGCCGTACTTGAGCTGGATGCGGATGGTCTTCTGAACGCCGCTCTCTAAAAGCTCATAGCCTTTGATATAACCTTCGCTGAGCAGTATCTGGGCAATCGCCTTTTTAATGGTGGATGCAGGAACATCCACATTCTCGTGCCGGGCAACGAGGGCGTTGCGGATACGTGTAAGCATATCTGCGATGGGATCGGTCATGTTCATTCCCTCCTTCTTACCAGCTCGCCTTGCGTACGCCGGGGATTTCACCCTTGTACGCGAGGTTGCGGAAGCAAATGCGGCAGATGCCATACTTGCGCAGCACTGCGTGCGGGCGGCCGCAGATGCGGCAGCGTGTGTACGCGCGGGTGCTGAACTTGGGGGTGGCCTGCTGCTTGTTGATCATGCTTTTCTTTGCCACGTCGTTTCCTCCTTCGTTAGCCCTGGATGAAGGGCATGCCCATGAGGGTGAGAAGCTCTTTGGCTTCTTCATCGCTCTTCGCGGTGGTCACAAACACGATATCCATACCGCGTACTTTGTCCATATCGTCATAGTTGATTTCCGGGAAAATCAACTGCTCGCGAACGCCCATCGCGTAGTTGCCGCGGCCGTCAAACGACTTGGCGGAAACGCCGCGGAAGTCGCGGACGCGGGGGAGAACGATGTTCATGAGCTTATCGGCAAAGTAGTACATACGGTCGCCGCGCAGAGTGACCTTTGCGCCTACGTTCATGCCTTCGCGGACTTTGAAGTTCGCGACGGATTTCTTGGCTTTGGTAACGATGGCCTTCTGTCCGGTGATGAGGGAAAGCTCTTCGCAGGCATGTTCGATGCCCTTGGGGTTATCCTTCTCGGAACCGAGACCCATGTTGAGTACGATCTTCTCCAGCCTGGGGATTTGCATGACGTTCGCGTAGCTGAATTTTTCCTTGAGAGCGGGGGCTACTTCAGCGGCATACTTTTCCTTGAGCCGGGGTGCACCGGAGAAGGATTTCAGCTCTTCCTGTGCAGCTTTCTTTTTCTTGGGCGCCTCATTCTTGGCGGCCTTTGCATCCTGTTTCGCCATTTGAAATTCCTCCTTTCCGGTTAGTCGATGTTCTTGCCGCACTTTTTGCAGACGCGGACTTTGTTATCGCCATTAAAGGCATGGCCGACGCGGGTGGCCTTGTTGCACTTGGGGCAGATGAGCATCACGTTGGAAGCGTGAATGGTGCCTTCCTGCTTGATGCGGCCGCCGGGATCACCCTGCTTGCGGGGCTTCTTGTGGCGGGTCACCATGTTCGCATTCTGAACGATGACGCGCTCTTCCTGCGGGAGTGACACGAGCACTTTGCCCTTTACGCCCTTATCCTTGCCGGCGATGACGACTACGGTATCGTCTTTCTTGACGTTCAGCTTATTCATCGTATCCTCCTTAGAGCACTTCGGGCGCGAGAGACACGATCTTCATATAATCGCGCTCACGCAGCTCGCGTGCGACAGGCCCGAAAATACGCGTGCCACGGGGCTGCTTCGCATCGTTGATGATGACGGCAGCGTTGTCGTCAAAGCGGATGTGGCTGCCGTCCGCGCGATGTACGCCGGTGACGGAGCGGACGATAACGGCTTTGACAACGTCCTTTTTCTTGACCGCGCCGCCGGGTGAAGCGGATTTGACGGACGCCACAATGACGTCGCCAATGTTGGCGGTTTTACGGAACGAGCCGCCCATCACGCGGATACACATGATTTCCTTCGCGCCGCTGTTATCCGCGACCTTTAACCTGGTCTGTGGTTGAATCATGCTCGGTTCCTCCTTACTTGGCCTTCTCGATGATTTCGACCAGACGCCAGCGTTTGTCCTTGGACAGGGGGCGGGTCTCCATAATCCTTACGGTATCTCCGATGCCGCAGGCATTCTCTTCATCGTGAGCCTTAAACTTGTGGGTGCGGTTGACCATCTTGCCATAGAGGGGGTGGCGCACCTTGGTTTTGATAGCGACGACGATGGTTTTATCCATTTTATCGCTGACGACCACGCCAGTGCGGGTCTTGCGGTAACCTCTCAGGTTTTCTTCCATGGTTTGCTCCTCCTTCCTCATTTGGCGGCCGCTTTGAGCTCGCGCTCGCGGATGAGCGTTTTCACGCGGGCAATATCCTTCTTGCACTCGTTAATCCGCAGAGGGTTATTGAGTTGCCCGGTGGCCAGCTGGAAGCGGAGATTGAAAAGCTCGGTTTTGAGCTCGCGCTCTTTTTCCGTAAGCTCCTGGGTAGACATATCGCGCATTTTATTCGCTTTCATTGCTAGCACCACCTTCCTCAGCGGTTTCTTTCTTGACGAACTTGCATTTTATGGGCAGCTTATGCATGGCAAGACGCAGTGCCTCGCGCGCAGTCGCTTCATCCACGCCGCCGATTTCAAACAGTATGCGGCCGGGCTTTACGACAGCTACCCAGTATTCCGGCGAGCCTTTGCCGCTGCCCATGCGGGTTTCGGCGGGCTTTTCGGTGACCGGCTTATCGGGGAAAATCTTGATCCACACCTGGCCGCCACGCTTGATGTAACGCGTCAGGGCGACACGGGCTGCCTCAATCTGGTTGCTGGTGATCCATGCGGGTTCCAGCGCGACGAGGCCATATTCGCCGTAAGAGATCACGTTGCCGCGCTGAGCTTTGCCCTTCATGCGGCCGCGGAATACTCTCCTTCTCTTGACTCTTTTTGGCATCAACATGGTTATCTGCCTCCTTCTTGACGGCGTGCCCTTCCGAGCACCTCGCCCTTGTAGATCCACACCTTAATGCCGATACGGCCATAGGTGGTGTGCGCCTCGGCAAAGCCGTATTCGATATCGGCGCGCATGGTCTGCAGGGGGATGGAACCTTCGTGATAGCCTTCGCTGCGGGCGATTTCCGCGCCGCCGAGACGGCCTGCGCACAGAAGCTTGATGCCCTTTGCGCCCGCTTTCATGGAGCGGCCCATGGCCTGCTTCATGGCGCGGCGGAAGGAAATGCGCTTCTCGAGCTGCGCGGCGATGTTCTCCGCCACAAGCTGCGCATCGGTATCCGGATTGCGGACCTCGATGATGTTGACGTTGACGGGCTTGCTCACCAGCGTGGACACATCCGTCTTGATGATTTCCACGCCTGCGCCGCCCTTGCCGATCAGCATACCGGGGCGGGAAGTGTGGATATTGACTGTGATTTTGTTCGCGGCGCGCTCGATTTCAATGCGGGATACGCCGGCTGCAAAATACTTCTTCTTTACATGGTCGCGGATCTTTCTGTCCTCAACCAGGTAATCAGCGAAGTCCTTTTTGGATGCATACCAGCGGGTATTCCAATCCCGGATGACGCCTACGCGGAAGCCGTTCGGATTAACTTTCTGACCCATCGTAACCCTCCTCCTACTTCGCCTGATCCAGAATGATGGTGATATGGCTGGTGCGCTTCCGAATACGGGAGGCCCTGCCCTGCGCCCTGGGCCTGAAACGCTTAAGCGTGGGGCCCTGGTTTGCGAACACCTCTGCGACATAGAGGGTATCGCGGCTCAAATCCAGATTGTTCTCAGCGTTTGCCACTGCGGAGTTGAGCAGCTTTTCCACGACGGGGGACGCAGCCTTGGGCGTATACATCAGGATAGCCTGCGCTTCCACGACGGATTTTCCGCGGATCAGGTCGATGACGACCTTGACCTTACGGGAGGAAATACGCACGTAGCGGGCAATTGCCCGGGGGCGCTTATCCCTGTTTTCACGGCGGGCGGCCGTTTTTTCTCTAGACCTAGTTGCCATTGTATCCTCCTTACCTTGCGCCCGAGGAGCGCTCGGAACCCTTGTGGCCGCGGAACGTGCGGGTGGGCGCGAACTCGCCAAACTTGTGGCCGACCATTTCCTCGGTGACGTAAACGGGCACATGCTTGCGTCCATCGTGCACGGCGACGGTGTGGCCGACGAATTCAGGGAATATCGTGGACGCACGCGACCAGGTTTTGACTACGGTCTTCCTGCCGGTCTCGTTCATATCGGTTATGCGCTTATACAGGCGCTCACACACATACGGGCCCTTTTTGATTGACCTAGACATTTAGTACTCCTTCCTCCCGATCACTTGCCGTTGCGGCGGCGAACGATGAACTTATTGCTGGGGTTCTTCTTGCTGCGGGTCTTATACCCAAGAGCAGGCTTGCCCCACGGGGTGACGGGGCCGGGGCGGCCGATGGGGCTCTTGCCTTCGCCGCCGCCGTGCGGATGGTCACACGGGTTCATGACGGAACCGCGGACGGTGGGTCTGAAGCCCTTGTGCCGGGTACGTCCGGCTTTGCCCAGCTTGATGTTCTCGTGATCCACATTGCCGACCTGGCCAATGGTGGCCTTGGCATTCATGGGGATGTAACGAACTTCGCCGGAAGGCAGACGCACCTGCGCGTACTTGCTTTCCTTAGCCATGAGCTGCGCCGCGTTGCCAGCGGAGCGGACGAGCTGTGCGCCCTTGCCGGGTTTGAGCTCGATGCAGTGGATCATGGTGCCGACCGGGATGTTGCGCAGTTCGAGGGAGTTTCCAACCTTGATATCCGCGCCGTCGCCCGAAACGAGCGTATCGCCTACGGTAAGGCCGAGCGGAGCGATGATGTAGCGCTTTTCGCCGTCTGCATAATGCAGCAGAGCGATGTTGGCCGAGCGGTTGGGATCGTACTCGATGGTGGCAACCTTGGCGGGAATGCCGTCCTTGTTGCGCTTGAAATCGATGATGCGGTACTTGCGCTTTGCGCCGCCGCCGCGGTGACGCACCGTGATGCGGCCATGGTTGTTACGGCCGCCGGAATGACGCAGATCGGTCAGCAGCGATTTCTCCGGCGTGCTCGTCGTGATCTCTTCGTATTCGGAGACCGTCATAAACCGCTGGCCGGGGGTAATGGGATTAATCTTCCTGATCGCCATGGTTTGCCTCCTTACTGCGCCATGCTGTCGAAGAACTCAATACCCTTGGAGTCCTTCGTAAGCTTGACGTACGCCTTCTTGGTAGCGGGGCGACGGCCCGATGTCGTGCCCTGACGCTTGATTTTGCCCATTTTGTTGACGGTATGCACGCTGTCAACCTTTACGCCGAACACGGCTTCCACGGCCTGACGGATTTCCGTCTTGTTTGCGTGCTTATCGACGATGAACGTATACATCTTGGAGGGCAGATAGTCGTAGCTCTTTTCAGTGAGCACCGGCTTGATGAGAATATCATGCGGGTTCTTCATCAGTTGTACACCTCCTCGACCTTTGCAAGCGCGTCCTGCGTGAGGATGAGCTTTTCATACTTGAGTATTTCGTATACGTTGAGCGTGCTGACCAGCGTGGTCTTGACGTTGGGAATGTTGCTGGCGGCGCGTTCTACGATTTCGTCCTTATCGGCGAGCACGATGAGCGCTTTGTCCACATCGACGGCCTTCAAAACCTTAATCATTTCCTTGGTCTTGGGGGCGGCGATATCGAGTGCGTTGAACACGATCAGTTCGTTCTCATTGACCTTGGAAGAGAGCGCAGATTTCATGGCCAGGCGCTTCACCTTCTTGTTGACGGCCACGCGATAGTCGCGGGGCTTGGGCGCGAACACCACGCCGCCGTGCCGCCACTGGGGCGAACGCGTGCTGCCCTGACGGGCGCGGCCGGTACCCTTCTGTTTCCAGGGCTTGATGCCGCCGCCGCTCACTTCGGAGCGGGTGAGGGCGCTCTGCGTGCCCTGGCGCTGGTTGGCGAGATACGCGCGTACGACTTCGTGCATCACCGCCGTGTTGATGGGCGCCGCGAAGATTTCTTCGCTAAGATCAACTTCGCCGATCTGCGCGCCCTTTATATCGTACAATGCAACTTTAGGCATGTGTGGCTTCCTCCTCTACTTCTTACTTGACGGTGCTGCGGACCACGACCATGCCGCCTTTAGCGCCGGGAATGGCGCCCTTTACCATCAACAGGTTGCGATCCTTATCCACGCGCACGACCTCAAGGTTCTGTACGGTGACCAGTTCCGCGCCCATATGGCCGGGCAGTTTCTTGGTCTTGAACACGCGGGAGGGATCCGAGTTTGCGCTCATGGAGCCCGGTACGCGGTAGGAATGGGAGCCGTGGGTCTTGCGGCCGCGGGACTGGTTGTGGCGCTTGATACAGCCCGCAAACCCTTTGCCCTTGGACTTGCCCGCGACATCGACGCGGTCGCCTACCTCGAACATATCGGCCTTGATGACCGAACCCACTTCATAAGAAGCGGCGTCGTCGAGCTTGAGCTCTTTCAAATACCTGGTTACCTTCACGCCCGCTTTGGCGAAGTGGCCCTTGATGGGCTTGATGGCCAAGCGTTCGCGGATCTCACTGAAGCCAACCTGTACGGCGCTGTAACCATCGTGTTCCACGGTCTTCTTCTGGACTACGGGGCAGGGACCTGCCTCCACCACGGTTACCGGGATCATGGTACCGTCAGCGAGGAACATCTGCGTCATACCGACCTTTTTGCCTACTATGGCTTTCTTCATCTATTTCACACCTCCGATGCTCAAAGCTTGATCTCGATGTCCACGCCGGCGGGGAGATCGAGCTTCATAAGCGCGTCCACGGTTTTGGCCGAGGGCTGAAGAATATCGATCAGGCGCTTATGGGTGCGCATCTCAAATTGCTCGCGGGAATCCTTGTACTTGTGCGGCGCACGGAGTATGGTGACGATTTCTTTCTCCGTGGGCAGGGGGACGGGACCGCTGACACGCGCGCCCGTTCTCTTGGCCGTTTCAACGATCTTTTCGGCGCTCTGGTCGATCAGATTGTGTTCGTAGGCCTTGAGTTTGATGCGAATTTTCTGGTTTGCCATATTATTTGGATCCTCCTTTTCATGTTGGGCTGTACACTCTGCCGTGTGTTTCCTTCTCTTAATTTCGCGCCGGAATTTCTTCCGGCAACATGGGGTTTCCCCCAAAGGACTGCACAGCAGGACGCCATCACCCGTATAGGATTGGTCTGCGAAAATTACCCGGATGGCTGACCGGCAACCTCTCGCTTCATCCCGATTGCGCGCATAAATACTACGCTTCACTGCGCAACATTGGTATTCTATCCTATCCTAAGAGTGATTGCAATAGGAAATTTCACTATTTTTGCACAAAACGCCCGGATGCGTGTATGGCGGACATAAAAGAATGCAGAAATGCCCTTTTTGATGTATTAAAGGCCGCCATTCCGTGCGCGCGGTCTGACAAAACAAGAATGCGGGGGCGAAAACCCCCGCATACATTGTAGCATGTTTTTCAGTTTTGCATATCCGTCTGTTTAGTCCCGTTCCATCCTAACCCAGCATCCGCCGCCTTCACAGGGGATATATCTGCCGACGCTCTGCATGTGTCCGGGAGGCATGGGGCGGTATTCGCCCGGAACCGCCGTAATGCGGAACCAGTCGTCCCCGCGCTGCATGCGCCCTACGAAGTAGTATCCCTGATCATTCGGCCTTTCGACACGCACCCAGGAAGAGCCGGGAAACTGACCGGGGAATGGATCGTTGCAGGGGCAAGTACTGTCAACGCCTCTGCGCCAGATTTCCATACCAGCGTCATCTTCGAGCAGCGCCTTCACTTCGTTATCCCAATCGGCCAATGTTCTTGCAACGGCGGGAGCGCCGTCGCCTGCAGGCCGTGCGGATACAGAAACGGCATTATCAGGAGAAACGCTTCTGTCCGGGAAAATGTCCTGCGCGCGCTGCAGGATTTGCTCAAGCGCGGCGCTGTTTGCGGGCTGTGTCTGTTCCTCGTTTGCTGCACATTGCCGACATCTGTTTGCCGGTGCGTTCCGCGTATTCCCCCGCTGGCGGTCAACGCCAAGATTCTCCAGTGCCTTCTGTGTGGCATCGCTTTGCCCCTGCGGACACGTGCTTCTCGCACGTCTTGTCTGAGGTGCCCCACCGGGGCACGCAGGTCTCTGCTGACATGGCGCGGGCTTCGGAGCGGGAGCAGGCTGCGGCGCGGGCGTCGGGGCGGGCGCCGGTTTGGGCACAGGCTTCGGGGCGGGTGCCGGTTGCGGCACAGGCTTCGGGGCGGGAGCCGGCTGCGGTGCAGGCTTTGGCTGTGGGGCGGGGCGCGCCGGTATTACGGGTAAGCTGGGCATTATGGGTACAACCGGCTTCACTGGCTGCGGCACTGGCTGCGGTATCGGCCGCGGAGCCGGTTCCGGCATCGGCATCGGCTCTGGTATCGGCTCCGGCATCGGCATCGGAACTGGCTCCGGCATCGGCATCGGTATCGGCTCCGGCATCGGCATCGGAACTGGCTCTGGTATCGGCATCGGAACTGGCTCTGGCATCGGCATCGGAACTGGCTCCGGTATCGGCTGCACTCTGGAAGCACTGTCGATTTCCTCCAAGCGGCGTCTGGCGGCTTCCTGTGCTGCAATCAGGCATTCCGGAGAGATGTAATGTTCTGTTGGCCGCACTTGCGCAGCCATCTTGGGCAATACAGGCGTTGTTCTTTCCCTATATGCCATGGCCGGCGCTGCGGGCTGCGTCATGGAAGGCTGACCAGGTGTACCGCCCGGCATGGGAACGCGAACTGTAGGCGGACGCATTGGCTGGCCCGGCATCTGCGGTCCCGTCATGGACGGCCCCATTTGCGGCATTGGAGGACGCACGGGCTGACCGGGCATCTGCGGTCCAGTCATGGACGGCCCGGCTTGCGGCATTGGAGAACGCACGGGCTGACCGGGCATCTGCGGTCCCGTCATGGACGGCCCCGTCTGCGGCATCGGCGG
>CAYTPV010000013.1:0-24270 GCA_964440115.1 uncultured Oscillospiraceae bacterium
CTTTTTATATAGCCGTGATAATTCTCTCAAATGCAGTCTCCCAAACTTTTCACGGTGATTTATGATATAAGGTAATAATATAAGTTTTGGGTGTATGCCAAAAAAAAGCAGTACTGTAATAAGCTGTAAAATCTTTTTTTAAAATAAATTCCCCACTCCCAAGCTTGCTTTTTATTTAATGATTCTTGAGATCTTTTTTTAATTTAAAATGTTTGCTCACTTAACTTTTGACATTTATACAGCTGTTTATCGACATCGTACTACTACCCGCCGCATTGCTCGCCGTTAAAGTAACTGTATATTTTCCAATTTTGTTGTAAGTGAATGCAGGATTCCGAACTGTTGATGTGTTTCCATCTCCGAAAAGCCATTTCCACGTAGTGGGAGATCCTGTGCTCTGGTCAGCAAAGATGATATTTAGCGGCACGTTTCCTGAAGTTGGGGATGCGGAAAAGGCAGCGTTCGGAGCATCCAAAGCGTTTACAACTCCAATATAGCTTGATTTTGTCAACGCATTACTGCCACCTGAGTTACTTGTTGTCAAGGAAACAGAATATTGTCCTGTTTTGTTGTATGTATGTACAGGATTCTTGTCTATTGAAGTACCTCCATCTCCAAAAGTCCATTTCCATGAAGTGGGAGATCCGATGCTCTGATCAGTGAAACCGATGCTAAGAGGTACACTTCCTGAAGTTGGGGATGCGGAGAAGTTAGTAACAGGCGCGTTTAAACCGCTTAAGACAACAATATAGCTTGTTTTCGTCAATGCATTACTCCCGTTTGCATTATTTGCTGTCAAGGTAACAGAAAATTGTCCCGTTTTATTATAAATATGTACAGGATTCTTGTCTGTTGAAGTGCCTCCGTCTCCAAAAGTCCATTTCCATGATGTTGGAGAGCCTGGGCTACTGTCTGTAAAATTGATAGTAAGAGGTACATTTCCTGAAGTTGAAGATGCCGAAAAGGAGGTGCTAGGGACCATGCGGGCAGAATTTGGCACTACGCTACCGCTTCCAGTCACATTTATAAAGCTATATTTTGTCACCGTATTACTGCCTGCCGCATTACTTGTCGTCAAAGCAACATTGAATTTTCCTGCTTTACTGTATGTGTACGCAGGGTTTTGCTGGGTTGAAGTATTCCCGTCTCCAAAAGTCCACTTCCATGCAGTAAGAGAGCCTGAACTATTGTCAGTAAAATTGACAGTAAGTGGAATATTTCCTGATGTTGGGGACGCAGAGAAGTTAGTAACAGGAGCATCTAAACCGCTTGATATGATAATATAGTTAGTTTTTGTTACCGTGTTACTTCCATTTGCATTACTTGCTGTCAAGGTAACAGAAAATTGTCCTGTTTTATTGTATATATGGACAGGGTTCTTAACTGTTGAAGTACTTCCATCTCCAAAAGTCCATTTCCATGAAGTGGGAGACCCTATGCTCTGGTCAGTAAAACTGACGGTAGACGGCACGGGTCCTAAAGTCGGAGATGCAGAAAAAGCAGCATTAGGAGCTTCAAAACCGCTTGAGACAGCAATGTGGCTGGATTTTGTCACCGAATTACTACTTCCCGTTTTACTTACTGTCAAGGTAACTGAATATAGCCCTGTCTTATTGTATGTATGTGCAGGATTCTTGTCTGTTGAAGTACCTCCATCTCCAAAAGTCCACTTCCATGAAGTTGGCGCTCCTGTGCTCAGGTCAGTAAAATTGACATTAAGCGGTGCAGATCCTGAATTTACGGATGCTGAAAAAACTGCGGCAAGGACATTTGAACTGTTTGAAACGTTTATTGTAGCTATCCTTGAAGCTGTACCTTTTGCGTTGCTTACTGTCAGATTAACTGTAAAGTTTCCTGCTGTAGCATAGGTATGCACTGGGCTTTGTAGAGTTGAAGTGCTTCCATCCCCGAAATCCCAGTTCCAGGATGATGCATTTGCGGACTGATCGGTAAACTGAACAGAAAGGGGAGCATAACCACTGGTTACGTTTGTTGTGAAATTGGCAACCGGTATTATTGGAGAAGTTTTTTCAGAAACACTTATATTAGCAAGTTTTGAATCCGTACGATTTCCATTGCTTGCTGTGAGGTTAACAGTATAGTTTCCAGCCGCTGTGTAAGTATGTATTGGATTCTGTTCAGTTGATGCAGTTCCATCCCCAAAGTTCCAATTCCAAGACGATACATTTGCGGACTGATCGATAAATTGCACAGAAAGCGGTGCATATCCGAATGTAACATTGCTAGTAAAATTGACGACAGAAAATATGGGTTGTGATGAGACGTAGATTATAGCTAACTTTGAAGATGTACCATTAGTGTTAGCTGCTGTCAAGTTTACCGTATAGTTTCCAGCCACAAAGAAAGTATGTGTTGGGTTCTGCTGAGTTGAGTTTGTGCCATCTCCAAAATTCCAGTACAACGAAGTTGCGTTTAATGAGCTATCGTTAAACTGAACGAAAAAGGGGGCATATCCCTGAGTAACGTTGCTACTAAAGTTTGCAATTGGAAATAATGGCTGTAATGACGAATAAACATTTATTGAATCCTTTTTTAGGGACGTTCCATTTGCATTGCTTACTATTAGGTTAACAGTATAGTTTCCTACTGTATAGTAGGTATGCATTGGGCTCTGCTCGATTGAAGTGTTTCCATCTCCAAAATCCCAATTCCATCTTGTCGCGTTTGTAGAAAGGTAAGTAAATTGCACAGACAGGGGAACATATCCCTGAGTAGCATTGCTACTAAAATTTGCGATTGGAAGTATATTTGGGTTTTTAGCAAAAATCTGAATGCGATTATTACCCGTATCGGCGACATAAACATTGCCCATAGAATTTACATCGATGCCCATTGGATTCTTAAATTGTCCGTCTTCGCTTCCATAAGAGCCCCATTGAGTAATGAATGTGCCGTTGCTATTAAATTTTTGAATACGATTATCGTTACTATCGGTAACATAAACATTATCGTAGGAATCTATAGCAACACCAGACGGACCATTAAATTGTCCATCACCACTGCCCACTAAACCCCATTTGGTAAGGAATTTACCGTCGCGGTCAAATTTCTGAATGCGAAAATTGAAAAAATCGGCAACATAAACATTGCCCGAAGAATCTACAGCAACACCCCTTGGCTTAAAAAATTGTCCGTCACCACTGCCTTGAGAACCCCATTTGGTAATGAAGTTGCCGTTGCTGTCAAACTTCTGAATCCGAGCATTATCTCTATCGACTATATAAACATTACCTAAAGGATCTATAGCAATACCACACGGCCAATAAAATTGTCCGTCTCCGCTGCCCCTAGAATTCCATTTGGCAAGGAATGTGCCGTCACCGGAAAACTTCTGAATCCGCGCATTACCTGTATCAGCAACATAAACATTGCCCGAAGGATCTACATCAATACTATTCGGATAATAAAACTGTCCTTCAGCGCTACCATAAGAGCCCCATTGGGTATAATATGCGCCATCACTGGAAAACTTTAGAATGCGATTATTCCCCGTATCGGCAACATAAAGATTGTCCAATGAATCTGTAGCAACGTCATATAGACCAAGAAAATCTTCATCATCGCTGTCGCTATGATGACCCCACTTGGTGAGGAATGTGCCATTGTTATTGAACTTCTGAATGCGATTATTCCCCGAATCAGCAACATAAACAAAGCCCATTGAATCTACAGCTACACCTTGGGGAGCACTTACTTGTCCATCGCCACCTCCCATAGAACCCCATTTGGCAATAAACGTACCGTCACTGGAAAATTTTTGAATGCATGAATTGACACCATCGGCAACATAAATATTGCCCGAGGAATCTACAGCGACACCGTTCAGATCACCAAACTGACCATTGTCTGTTCCTTGAGAGCCCCATTGAGTAATAAATTTGCCATTGCTATCATACTTCTGAATGCGATAATTGCCAAAATCATCAACATAAATGTTGCCCTGAGAATCTACTGCGATATAAGATGGATAATAAAATTGTCCGTCTCCGCTGCCTCCAGAACCCCATTTGGTAAGGAATGTACCATTGCTATCGAACTTCTGAATTCGATTATTGTTAAAGTCGACAACATAAACATTGCCCGAAGAATCTACAACAAGGCTATGTGGACTATTAAATTGTCCATCATTATTTCCATAAGAACCCCATTTGGTAAGGAATGTGCCGTTGCTATTAAATTTTTGAATACGATTATTACCCATATCGGCAACATAAAAATTGCCCAAAGAATCTACAGTAACACTATATGGGCTGCTAAATTGTCCGTCACCGCTGCCAGCAGAGCCAAAACTTGAAAGGAAGAATCCGCTGCTGTTAAACTTTTTAATACGATTGTTACCCATATCGGCAACATAAACATTGCCTGAGAAATCAACTGCAATACCCTGTGGTGAATTAAATAGTCCATAACTGTTTCCATGCCATTTATCAACAAAAGTATATTTCTCAGCAGGTGCGGGAATTGAAGTGACATTTATGGTCATAGACTTTGAATCGGAACCATTAACGTTACTCGCAGTAAGTACAACATTAAAAAGCCCTATTGATGTGAATATGTGTTCTGGATTTGCAACAGATACACTGCTGCTTCCATCTCCAAAGTTCCATTCTAAATGAGTTGCATTCTTTGATATATCTGTAAATTTCACATCAAGTGGAACAGATCCTTGAGTGACATTGCTGCTGAAATTAGCCTTAGGGAGTATTGGTTGTGTTACATATCTCCAACGATCATTATAATAATTCTGCAAGACTTCCGCAGATGACAGTGACCTATTGTAGAGCCTGAAAGTGTACATGTTGCAATTAGAGTAGTTTAATCCAGAACCATGACCTATGGTGATATTATTAGTACTCCTTGCTATCGGTGAATCCCATGTATCTGAGCCTGAGTCTATACCATTAATATAAATGTGTGTATTATTATTATCATAAGTTACTACGATATCATATACCTGCCCAGCTACAAGATTGAGATTTGATTCTATGAATTTTGGAGATCCACTATTCAATCCTGCACCAAAACGGACCTTATTGTAAGAAGAGGTCGCTGAACAACTTAAATACCAACCATTATTACCTCCATCATACTTGCTTACAAGTGCCCCATATTTAGAGAATGTGTTAATTGATCCAATAAATTCAATCGATAGAGGACTGGAAACGTTAGTTAGCGGATTATTATTAATGTCTATTTTACTATTCACACCGTTAAGACTTACGTAATTTGCGCCAGAGGTTTGATTTGTCATTTGAATTGCGTTCGTGGCAATGCCGTTGTTATTATTTCCACTGAGATCTATAACTGAATTCCCTGATAATTCACCACTATAATAAACGACCTTGTTGGGATTTGTGACACTTATAGTCATAGATTTTAAGTCAGAACCATTTTCATTGTTTACTGTTAGAGTAACAGTATAGGTTCCTTCTGCAATGTAAGTATGAATTGGATTTTGCTCCATTGAATTAGTTCTATCTCCAAAGTCCCAGTTCCAGTATGTTGCGTTGCTAGACTGATCAGTAAACTGTACTAAAAGTGGAACAGGACCGTTGGTAACATTGCTAGTGAAATTGGCTTTGGGAAGTACTAGATCTGTAAAAACCGCTTTGTATGCATCTGTTCGACCTGCACCATAAGTGTTATCCTTTCCTACCTGCCCAAGATCCACAGCAGTACTTTCCAAAATTTGATTTATTTGAGCAGGTCTCAGAGAGGGAGTCTTTTCCAGCATTAACGCCACGGTACCAGAAACATGAGGTGTAGCCATAGAAGTTCCGTTCCATGAAGCATATTTACCTCCTGGAAGCGTTGAAGTTATAGATACACCTGGAGCAGAAACGTTTGGTTTAATGTATGTCATCTCGTTAAAATTGATTGGGCCGCGGCTGCTAAATGATGCTATAATGTCAGAAGAATTAGTTGCACCGACAGCTGTAGAATTGATTTCATCTCCTGGACAGCTTATCGTCGAATCTCCCGATCCACTATTGCCAGCCGCTACAACAGGAATTACACCTGCTGCCACAGCATTATCTAAAGCAATTGTGTACGCCGCATTATGTCTTCCCCCACCGCTGTAACTTATAACACGTGCGCCATTATTGACTGCCCACTCAAAGCCAAGAATAACATCGGACATGGACCCAGCTCCAAATGCATTAAATACTTTTGCTTCAATCAGATTTGATCCTGGCGCAACTCCTGTTTGGTAACCGTTAGTACCAATTCCCGAAATTGTTCCAGATACATGAGTACCATGTCCATTATCATCATATGGAGAGCTTCTTCCATTTACATAATCAATCCAATCGATAACTTTAGTATTGGTTGAATCCGGAAGATGAGCAAGATCAGGATGTGTTGCATCAACCCCTGAATCCACAACAGCAACAATTACTCCTTTTCCAGTTATACCTCTTTGCCATACCAATGGCGCTCCAATTTTATCGACTCCCCATGCAATAGTCGATGAAGTGCTATCTGACATAGGAGACGATATTGTCTCAGTATTGAGTTCTGTGTTATTATCTACTATGTGAACAATATCATCAAGCTCAATTTTTGAGACATCGGATCTATTAGAAAGAGAAACTATTAAATCCGGTGTTACTTCAGCAGCAATGGCATTAACAATTTTGAGAGGTTTAATTCCTAATACTTTGTCATTAGATTTTGTACTCAGAAGTTTGTCTAAGATCTTTTTTTGTTCAACATCGATTTTAGATCTCCCAGTAGGAGTATTAAAATCTTTATGCTGGTTTGTCAAAATGATAATTATATTAATTTTGTCAGTCGCTGAAGCTTCAGCAATTTTTGAAGCCAAGGGCAATGATATCTTTTCGTTTGTGTTAATTTTATCAAGTGGTTGTGTGTTCTCAGCAGCCCCAGTTAATACGAACAATGATAATAACAACATTAGCGCAAAGCTAATGCCTATTAATTTAGGTATTAACTTTTTTAAGATTATTCTATTATTTATTTTCAAATATGATCACTCAATTTAACTATTTTAATTTTTATAAAAGTTTAAAATTTAACTTCAAGTATGTGCATACGGATATTCTCTCTACTAATTTTGGAAAGTGGAAACGCAGAGCTACTTAAAGTGGAAACTTCAAATATTTTTAACCGCAATTTGAAAATTTAGACAAGTTAATTTTTTGCCAGTATTTATATGCATTTTACAATATAATTGTACTAATTAATAGTTAAGAATTCTAAATAATTTATAAAGCTTTCTTTTTTTTCTAACATATTAATTTATTTAGAGAGATTATATCCATAATATAATTAATTTTAAAAATAGGTCGTACACTATTAGTTGGTTGATGTTATTTCCAAAACACTCTTAGTGTCGCATCATATCTTTTTTGCAATTCGGTAAGGTGATTCAGTGAGGTTATAGTAGACGTGCTTTGATGACAAAATGTAAGCATTTCTACCATTGGAAAATATTCCATTTAATAAATAATAAAGTAAATTAACAAAGGATACCGAAAAAAGATTCTAATATTTTATATTTATTTATGATATCTAATTATAAAATAAGTGTAGCATTTTTACCATCTTGGAGTGTTGAAATAAAGAATATCGGAAACCCTGATTTGAACTCCTAAGAAACCAAAATTGGGTGCCTTAAATATCCAAGTTTTTAATACACATATAGATTTAATGGCAGGTCAAAGCATAACAAAAAAGGTAGTCTGCATGTGCTTGATCAAGTTTTTTCATTCATTAAACATGCTTAAATGTAGAACGGGACAGAGCAAGGTGTGAATATGGCTTATTCTAAGCCTCACTGTTGAGTTTTCATTGTGCAGTAATACTTATGAATCCAGAGGGGTTCTAAAAAAGTCTTGTAGCGGCTTAGAATAAGCCGAAAAATAACGAAATTATGAAAAAAAGTAGATTGCAAATAGACAGGCTTCATAAAGAACAGCTGGAGGAATTTATATGGACGTGGAAGGGATGGATGAGGAAGAAATGAGGATCATGAGAAGCGGGGATTCAGAAGCTTTAACAGCATACCTTGATAAGAAGTATCCCAGGATGTCAGAGCGATGAAGAAGGGATATACCTGCACCCAGCCGATCCCCGGAGGCGGTTTATAATGACTTCTGAAGGAGCTACTTTTTCTAATCCCTGTCTGGTAACGGAAGAGGAAAAGGCTGAAGTTGAGGATATGCTTGAGATGATGTCAGGTGGTGACTACAGCCCAAAAAAGAAAAAGACAAAAAGCAAAGGATCGAAACATTCACGATATTTTATGATATAAGGTAATAATATAGCTTTTGGGTGTATGCTGAAAAATGACAGTACTGCAAGTGCCAATAAAAAGCTTTTATCTTAACTCTATTCTAACATTATAAGGAAATTCGAGCATTATAACTCCGATATGGAATTGCTAACAGAAAATTTATGCACAAAAGTGTAGGCTAGCTAGATATTTTGACACGAATATTCAAGACTATCAGTCGGTATTTAGGGCTTTTGGATAATATATCGCCAAAATTTGAGCATAACATGGATTACATAAAAAAAGTAATAGAAACGCTTTCTTTCTGATTTGGATGCATTCCAGCTGATCTACTGAGATATGATAGCGTCTATATAACGTCACTTGTTTCATATCGGACCAATAAAACTGCCCGTCACATATCCATACTTAACTCCATACAATAAGAGACAGTTTACACATTTTCGATTCCGATGTCTATCTGCAACGCTTTTACCAACTCAAGAAAGGGCCTTCCTGGCTTAGCTTGAAGTGCCTCTACTGCCAATAGCCGCCCTAGCACTGCGTCGACCGTAGTGGCATCATCTAGAGAAAGAGGGAGTAGTCGCTTCAGACTAGCAGCACTGTCAGACCACAGTGCGGACAGAAACTCGATGAATAATCCTCGTTCCAGTCCGTTTTTTCGCTGGAGTTGTGCAAGCGCTTCGTCCTCGCTGAGAGAAATTGAATCTTGCCCATAATCCGTAATCCACTGGCGCATCTTGTTCACCAGATCGATGCGTTCCTTCTTCAGGACAGGGTCAAGCACATGAGAAGCGTCCTTTTGAGCAAGGACGGTCTGGTCTATAGCTTCGGGTATGCGGTGCCATTCGAGAAGCCGGCACGCGAGGGAAAGGCGTGCAAGAGCACGAAAACCGGCATAGCTTCCCTCATATGTTTCATTAATTGCCTCATGAAGAAGAGCTTCAGCACCCAGATTATCGCCTTGTCGGTGCAGAACCGCCGCGACAGCACTGCGCCGGCGCATGATAAACGACCAAGGATCTTCAGGCAGGCCAACACTGCGACGCCAGAGCATGATTCCGTCCGTCTTGCGATAGACGCTCGGATCGACTCCTCGCTCGCCTGTTTCCTCTACGTACTTTAATATATTTAGTAGGTATTGGGAGTCCGATCCCTGGTTGTTTTCACGTTCCATGCCGTCCATGGCAGCGGCTACCGTGTCTCCCCAGAACCCTGGAGATGGCTTGAACATCCCTTCAAGCACGGCAGCCAATGCCTTGCTCACCAATGCTGAATCCTCTTGAGCCAAGGTTGCAGCTGCTATATAGAATAAGGCCATCTCACGGTAGCTTGGATAGTCGTCCTGCGCAATGATTGCCACGGTCCTTTTCACATGCTCAAGCCAAGCTGGATCATGCAGGCTGTTGAATAGACCTGCAGCAAGTTTCTCTTTGAAAAAATACATTGGGTCATAATCGATGACAGACGGATTGTCCAATCTACTGCCTCTGGTCTGCAGTTCTTGGAATAGGCTTTCTATTGTATCGTTCATCTGTTCAGCATGGAAGAACTTTCCCCAAGAGGTTAATGGCTCTGATAGGCGTCCAACCGTTACATCAACATTCGACGCAGGCCAGGGACTCATAGCATGTTGCAACCAGTCACGGCGTGATACCACTACATTTTGTGCTGCTTGGGAGATACGGATGAGCAGCCTTTGCATTGTCTCACTGATTGCATCCTCCACCGCTTGTATTGGTAAGCTTCCTGCTTGCCGTATGCCAAGATGAGCAGTGCCGCGTGGAGGAAGTTTCTCTAGGGCATCTTTCACGATCGACTCTGCCACAGTCGTATGACCACTCACAGCTGCGTTCCATGCGATCCACAATCTAGCTAAAGCTTGGGAATTAGGCATGTAGCCATACAGGGTCGTTCGTTCGATTGCAGAGCCATAGTCCCCGTTCTTGTTCACTATTTCGACCGTTTGCAACAATTGGTCGAAGTCAAGCTGTTGACGTGTGATGCGACGGTATTCACGGATATGACGCCAAGCCTGAGCCAGATCATCATTATCGAGGGCTAGGTTCAGCGCTAGGCGGAGATCATCCAACAACAGGTGTGGCTGTCCCAGAATAACGAGGTACCGGTCGATGAATGATTGGGTCTCAAGCAAGGTATGGAACATTTTCCGGTAGTCTTTGACTTTGCACAGCTGGTACAGATGTGCAACGAGGTGCTGTAGAGCATATTGCTCGACTATGCTCCAATCTACTTGCGACCAATCTCCTCTTGGCCTTGCATACGAATTCACTATCCGAGCATGCCAATCACCCGGTTCCAAGTAGTATTCGTTGGGCTGAACCTTCATCTGGCCGTTGTCTGTCACCATTACCAACTTTCTCTTGTGCAGGAAGTCAATAACAGATTGATGATAGAGTTGATAGCGATCTTCGTTATCCGCTTGTTCACCGGTTAGTGTGCTAACCGGGACAGTCTCGACAAATTGGAAAAGGTCCTTGTAGACATCCCATAAGCTGTTCTCCGATGCAATATAAGTCTGTAGCAGTTCTAGGGTCATTGGCTCAAAGGCGACTGAAAGAATACCAAGGAACGGTTTGTAGACTGAGTCCGGATCCTTCCTGCCCAATCTAATCACCCGATATAGCGAGTCGTGATATAAACTGTCCAACCCTGGCGGCAGGCCCTCCGGGTTGGATAATGATTGCTGACCTTTTGCGGCTGCATTCAATAGAAAGGCAACGTACTGGAAATTACCGTCAGCCTTTGTATTAATGTCAGTTGGCAAAGTATCTCTCTGCACAAGTGGAAGGGAGGCAATCTTTTCAGCCAATGCTGTATCCTCATCAAGGCGTTTTGCCACAAACGCAGCTATGTCGTGGTCGCTGTTGTCTTTGTGCATTGGATCCGACAGCGATAGTCCACTCGCGGATAGAAATCTGTTTTCAACACGTGGTTCCGACCGGCTGGTAAGGATAAAACGCACGCGGCTATCCAGTTCATGTCCCTGCACGCCTACTAGCAAATCAGTAATCTTAACATCAATTAAGGCCGCTAACGCTTCATCAAGAGAGTCGATCAGAATGACGATTGGCTGACTATATCCTTTATCGTAGATGGCTTGCAGCGGATCAAGAACGACGCGGTTGAAAGCCTCCTGGCCATTCAGCCCTTTGATTTCGAGATTTTGTATAATAACACCAGCTACACTGCCACCGGCTTCGACAGTGCCAGCTTGGATCTGCACAGCAATGTTGATGTCCCTTTCTCCTACATGCAAAAGTGCTTTCTTAAATTCTTTAATCCCGGATAATTGCAGAGCAACGGATCTGGCAAAAATTAGAGGATCCAGAGAAATACTGTCGGTCGCGCTGCAAAAGTGAACGACCTGCAGAAATCCTGGTGAGAGGTGTCGGCAACCTGATGGTTGAATAGTCTCCCCAGTGGATAAATAAGCCAATCTTGCTGCTATTGCGCTCTTACCGCTACCAGGCTCGCCGGTCAGCAGGAAATAGCGCGCATTGTTCTGTAGCCCAAGCCAATTATCGATTTCCTGAAAGACCCAGGTGCGACCAGTAAAATTTTCTATGCGTTTACCTATATAGTCAGTGAAATCAAAGAGTCCGTATTTTCTAGACAGGTTCGACATAATCAATTCCTCAATCCTCGTAAAGAAATTAGCATTTATTGATGTCAAGCTGCTGGATTATGGGCGATATCATGATTCTCTTGTAGTCACGAGCTGCAAAAATCCTAACATCATGCAAATATCTGCATTTTCTTATTGACTGTCTTTCTCTCCAATTGGAGATGCTGATTGTACCTCTCATCATCAAGGATGAAGTGAAGCCTGTTAATCAGCTGGTCGTAAGTTATTTTGTAATTCGCCTCACGGATTGCCTTAAGTAAAAAGTAGGTTATCGCACCATGATATACTCCATTTATCAATGCATTATAGGAGTATTCTCTATCCATGCATCCGCTCAGTAAGACCTCCTTCATTTTTGACTCCGGGTATGTTATTTTTCTCTTCGGTTTTGCCTTCCATGGATTCTCCAAGATTTTCATCCCATCCTTGCTGGATTCAGGAATCTCATCCGTCGGTCGTCAGGCGTTCTAAGACCCGGGATAAATTCGAATACACAGACACGTGTGAATGTGCCTGAGAGGCTGGTGTTAAAATGATGATGTAACACCTTTCACGAGATCTTTGAAGATGTCATTACTTCTTCTATCGTAATGGGTTGTTAGCGCAATCGTTAGGGCAGAGTGCCTCAGCATAAATTTCCTCGTCACTGCCGGCGGACAGGTAAGTGCCCTGTGATGAGATGCAAAAATAAGCAAGTCACCAATTGGGTTCCCGTTGCCAAGGATTTCAGTGCCTAATTATCTGCGATTTGGAGCCTGAATGTCAGTTAATTGCTTTACATCTTGGGATTGAAAGTCACAATGACCGATAAGAAGGTTGGCCCACGCTCTGGCGTCATTAACGCAGCCATTAAGATCGGACTTGTAAAAGGGGTGATCATAATACCAACGCTTTCTTTCTCATAACTATCCTTCATTGGAAGGTTTTTCAGGTCACGAATTATTGTAAACTTCTAGTCGAAGAAAGTGTATCCGGCCCATCCGATCACCCAATAGAAAAGTCTTCTGGCCGGCAATGGCACAGGTATTAATCGGATAGTCGACGGTAAAGGCAGCGATGAGACGGCCATCTTCCAAGTTCCATACCCTGGCAATTTGATCTTCCGATCCAGTAATCGCCAGTTTGCCATCTCCAGTTATGGCTGCACCAAAGACCCAGTTGGTGTGCCCAGTCAGGATGAGCTCCTGAAGGCTGTGCCCTGGTGTAAGAAGATCGTCTTGCAAGTGAACGGTATCCAGACCTTGTTTTCCCAAATTCCAAATTCTAGCCGTATAGTCACGCGACGCGGACAATACCTTTGACCCGTCATCTGTCAAGGAGACAGCTACGACTGCAGCCTGATGTCCATTCAAGGTATGCAGCTTTTTGCTTTTCCATAAATCCCAAACCTTCAATGTCGTGTCCATTGATCCAGTGACAGCCAGTTTCCCATCAGATGTGATTGCTAAAGCATTCACTTGTTCGATGTGTGACGTCGAAAATTCTCGATCCAAATTCCCAGTCTCTATGTCCCAGATTCGAAGTATTCTATCTTCCGAAACGGTTGCGACATGAATTCCACAACCTACCGCCGCGATTGCAAAAATGAAACTATTGCCGGCATCGAGCTTCTTTAACTCTTCGCCTGTATGTAAGTTCCATAATTTGAGCGATTTGTCCCAAGATGCAGAGACAGCGTGGATGCTATCGCTCAGCGCGGTCACGGAACGTACTGTCTTGTCAGAGCAAATTATAATGCGCTCCTCGGTACAGGTGCGCAGATCCCACACCTTTAATGTACCATCAACTGATGACGAAATCGCATGGGTTCGATCAGGCGTCACTGCGAGACACGTGACCATGCCCGCATGTTTCCCGACGAGACCGGCTTCTTCATGGACTTTGTCGTGAACATCCTTGTCCAACGATACATTCCAGACTCTCAACGTCCTGTCTGCTGAACCAGAAAAGATGCGCGAACCATCGCGAGTCATAGCCACAGCCTTGACAGACTCGGTATGACCTGTCAGAATTTGTTCCAACAAACCGGTCGACAGGTTCCAGATCCTGATTGTCATGTCCGAAGAACCTGAGACAGCGCGTCGACCGTCTGTCGAGATAACAACCGAACGCACCGACTTGCTATGACCATTGAGGATAAGCATAGGCGGACCTGCCTGATGCAGGTCCCAAACCATCAATTTGCAATCCTTAGAGGCGGATATAGCCTTCTGTCCATCTGGTAGTATTGCAACGGCTTCGACTGCCTGACCATGACCTAACAGGGTAAACTCCAGAATAACTTGGCACTGACCCGTATCAGGATCGGTCGAGATACGCCACAATTTTAGTGTTTGATCGCGCGACGCTGAAAGTATCCGCTTTCCATCAGGTGTCACGGCGACCGCATTTACCGCTTCAGTATGACCTGTCAATGTGAATAGTGGTGTGTCTATTTTCATTCCTGACTTAAATTCTGGCCTGATATCCCATATTTTTACAGTCTTGTCGTATGAGCCTGAGACAGCCCAGCAACCATCCGACGTCACCGCCACTGATAGGACTGCGCCTTCATGGCCCGAGAGCGTTCGCTCTAGGGCACCTGTCCGCAAGTTCCATATCTTGAGCGTCCGGTCCCATGACCCTGATATAGCACGGTCTCCATCAGGTGTGATCGTTACCGCGCTAACCCATCTGCTATGGTCGGTGAGCGTACATTTGCAAACGCCGGATTCTAGATTCCAGACTTTCAATGTTCTATCAGATGATGCCGAAACAACGTGTTGGCCATCAGGAGTTAACGCTAGGCCATTTATATCGGAACGATGATCAATCATAGTCCGCTGTAGCGAACCACCTGGACCCTCCAGGCTGCATGTCAATGGGTATAGCCACGAAGTGTCATGATAGTGAGCCGCTTGTTCTAACATGGCAAGGACGAAATCCTCGGAGCGGCCTTGCAGACGGCCTATGAATTGCCCAGCCAATTGTGTCTTGTCGCGCGCTAGCACATGAGCAGACAGATGCAGGGTATCCCTCACTAATCCTACCTTAGGCTCCGTCGACAGCAGCTCATAGTCAGCAATAACGGAGGCAATATCCGTTGCCTTCAGCTTCGCCAGGAGCCAAATGAAGTCCAACAATAAGCCGCTCAGGGCGTCTTCCAACTTGCGCCGTGCTGCTCGTTTTAGGGGATTGGTCAACGCTTTTGCAGCTCGCGCCAGATGGCCTGGCGTGTTTCGCAGCGCATAAACGTCCTCGCATGTTTTCCAATCTTCTCCATAAGCTTGCAGGAAGAGCTCGCCTATCGCCTGCTCAGCTTCGATCGGATAAACACTATACTTATCATCCTTAAGCAGGAATTCACGAAAAGACTGGTGATATAGCATGAACGGACCATTAGGCAAGGAACCAGTCAAGTATTGGATGCAAGCTGCTATTGTGTCATCTGTCTTGGATTCAGGTAGTCCCGAAATGGCTGAAAGGTGATTACGTGTTAGTCCTGGGCTCCTAGCAACTGCCAACAATCCTAATAGAGGACGGTAACGCTCACTCCACCGCTCTTCGTTACGTGCCAGTTCACGGCTGATGAACTGCTTATAGACGTCGTCCAGGCCTTTAGGCAGCGCCAGAATTGAAGGATTGGCCAACACCTCCGATCGGGCGGTCAGATCGTCCAGTACATAGCGGGCATAGAGGAAGTTGCCTTTTTCAGTGTCATTGCCAGCAGTAGCGATACGGTCGGCAAGGTCGGTCCTCGCAGGCTCAAGCATCATGTTCAGACGGCGAATGGAATAGGTACGCACATCATCAACATCATTTGGCGCATCGTCAACCAGGTCAAGCGATGGCTTACCGATCAATTCCAGCACACGTGGATCTGGACGGCTGGTGAACAAAAAGCGGACCTGATGCGGGAAATCCTGTTTACTGTGCGTAACGTCAGCAAGCAATGTGACAACGGTTTCATCCAATCCATAGGTTCGTGCTTCGTCCAGTGAGTCCACCAGAATTACAATCGTCTGCTTGAAGTCCGGTGAACAAAGCGATTCGAGAGGCCGACGTACAGCCCAATCGAATGCAGCGCGAGCCGATAAATTGCTGATTTGCACCGACTGGATCTCCATACCTGTGACCTGGCACCCGGTCTCTGCAGTGTCCACGTTCTGGATGATCGTGATATTCCTATGAGGCACTTGAAGTAGCGCCTCCGTAAAAGGCGAAAAGCAGTTAGCCAGAGCGCCTGACAGCGCCTCGACGAAACGCAAGGGGTTGAGCGTAGAATCGCTTTGGGCCTGGCAGAAGTGACAGTAGACCAAGCTACCCTTGCCAAGATGTGGAAATCGTTCTACGTCTATCTGGCCTAAGCTCATTTGTGCTAAGCGCGCCGCTACAGCACTCTTTCCGGTTCCCGGCCCGCCGGTCAGCAAAAAGACACGTGAGCCATCGGGGTCGGATATCCAGCTATTGATCTTTTCGAAGACCCACTTCCTGCCTGTGAAATGCTTGGTTTTTTCTGTAATGTACGAATTGAAATCCAGGGCCATGATAACTACTTCTCCTCGTAAGCTACAATGGTGAATGTGTGATTTCTTGAGTTCATCATTCACTTTATTAAGTAGGATCAGCCTTAGGTTTCCTGGTCAATGCTAGATGCTTTTTCAGTATGCACCTGAGCGCCGATACTTCCTGCGGAAACGCCGTACACAGCCCCTTGATTGCTGTTAATGTTATTGGTGACTTTGATAATGGTAACTTGTCGGGCTTGACGAGCAACCTTCTGTTTCTCTATCATTTGCGGTTTTCTCGGTCTGGGAAACAGTACTGCCTCTGACGTCTGCATGTACACTATAAAGGAACCCCACTGCCAGCTCCAATAATTGTCCTGCACTTCAGGCTCCAATAAATATAGTCGCGCCCAGGTGACCGCTTCATCCAGGGAGAGACCTATTGCCAGGGCAGAATAGAGTTTATGAGAAAAGTTAATCGCAACGTTGACATCTACATATCCCCGCACACCAATGACAACAGGAACTGCTTGAAGTAACGGTTCTATGAACGCCCAGCATCCGCTATTACAGGCACTAAACACAGCTAGGGTGGTTCCTGCACGACGAAGCAAGGGTCCCAAAACATTGGCATACAGTCGTTCGAAACTCTGGTCTTCTTCTGAATTCAAATCACTAGCGACCAGGTACCCTGTGCCGTTCTCAATAGCGATATGACCAACGTAGTGAAAGATGCTAATCGGCGCCTTTGATTTCATCAGGGCCATTTGGCAATCGGTTTCGTTAGAAAGAAATGCTTGCTTCTCAAGAAAAGAGTTCACCGGCTCAAGTGCTTTAAAAAGTTTGTCTCTCTCTACGGCAACCCCCCATTCGTCTTTCCCCTCAATATTACATTTTCTGGTGCCAAAAAACAATAACCGTTGTTTCTTTTGAAGTCTCGGTCGCTGACGTACAGGTTGTGGTGGCTCCCTGACCAGGGAAATCCGGGCATCCAGTGCTAGAAAACCATTCGGGGATTTCAGCGAAGCTATATCAGGCGGAATAATATATTCCCAGGGCAGATCTGAGAGTGTACCATCCAGGCACAATCTAACGCGTAAACCGTCTTCAGGGTCGATACGTTCCAAACTCCGGATTAGCAATCCTAGAGCATGATCTGGAAAGACAATGGTAGCCAATTCCCGACCGTATGTGGCCAACTTAGTGGATCTGTCTATATTCAACCCTTGAAAGATCGTCTCAAATGAATTTAGCATTTCCCAGTGCAGGATAACTGTCTCCGGATGCAGCATCGAACCGGCTGGCGAACTGTGAACAAGGACCTCGGCATGCTCCCGATCGACGGTCCAGGCGCGTATCTGGAAATCGTGAAATTCCATACAACAATCTCCTTAAGAATCATTTTACCGGGTTCCTCTACATTAGGCTTCAAGTACCGGGACTAAGTTCTCCTTGATGATCTCAGCAACTCCTTTTGTAAAATTCGGAAATCTAGCCTGTTCATAGCCAATGTAGTCGTAACCAGAGTATACCAGCATTTCCAATAGCAGTATCCTGATTGTGGTGAAGACTGCCAGCAACTGGGGAAGCTGCACCTGAGCAAATTTGGCTAAGCCGATGATGTCCCCGACCGTATTAATGCGTCCCACAAGGACTGTGAATTTATCGGACAGAGCCTCGACATCCTTTGTTGTGGCGTTGATCTTGTCCGGGTCAGCACTGGTCGCCTCCAGCCATTCCGGAAGCACGTCCTCAAATGCATTCACCCGGTAGAGCTTGCCAACCAGTTGCCCGAACAACTCTATCTTGGCGGCCTTTTGTATCTGCTCCAGCAAATCTTTGACTTTGCTGCGAGCCTCATCTTCGGCTTCTTTGCCCAGCAGGGCTAGGATCTTGCCGTAAACGTTGAGGATGGTCTTAGAAGCCGTTGAAATTACTCTTTGCATCAGTGCATTTGCTCCTGTCTTCAGGCTTTCCAGCAGATTGACAACATCTTTGTTATGGTATCCAAAGCTTCTAATAACGGCCGCCCACTCGGTTTTGAATACCAGGTCGAATGCGAGATTCGCGCCGACCTCAACCACGCGCTGAGAGATGGCACCTGTGGTTATTTTTGCCTTCTGCTGCAACGCTTTTTTTGCCTCCTCCGGTGTGCCTGCTATGGACACTGCGCGTCGTACCTTGCGAGAGGTTAACAGCCCGGCGGACACGGGCATTGCCATTACCTTTTCCATGCCATCGATGGCCTCACGTAAATTGGCTCCGCGTGCTGCTCGAGTGATTGCACGAGGTGTTCCTAGCTTGTCTGTTGAGAGAGAGGTAGCTGCTTCACTCTCAGCGATGTGCATCAATTCGGTAGCCACCTGCATTTCAGCTGCAACCTGCGCAAGTAGTTGCCCGCTGATACCTTCGCGCAGGGCCGGGTCCGGCGCTTCAAGGTAGTTTTTGGCCAGCGACACCATGTTTGCCGATATTTCCGCGATCTCGTCGGCTTTCGCGACCAGCGTGTCAATGGAGATATCAGCCGCACCACGTGTTACCGACTTTGATTTGGTAGCAGGGGCATCTCTCAGGGCACGGAATTTTGTGAGGTAGTCCCGGGCTGCCTCTTCATATGTAGTGTATTTTGTTTCCGTCATTGGAATCGCCTTTTTTACTGTTCATGGCTTGAGAAACTACAGTTCTTTAACTTCAACACCGGTGATTTTTGCCCCTTTCTTTACGATCTTAGCATTCTGTTTGACGTTAACTCTGGCATTGTCTCCAAATTCATTCGCTTTAACGCCTAAAGCACTGGCGTTTTTCTCAACAACACCCATGTCCTGTTCAACTAAGACGCCACTCTTGATAAGCAAAGCCTTCACACCTGTCAACTTGCCGTCGAGGGAATCTGTTACTTCCTGTCTGATGATCGTCCGGAACTTCTCGGCTGCTTCTCCTGTGCGTTCCATCCGTTCGGGGAACAGTTGGCCGTCGGGCAGGCGGCTGTAAAGGACAGGCACTCCCCATTCGACATCGACCATGTACTTGAGGTCTGGCTCGGTGCTGGTTTCCCGCAGCATAGTACGCCGGCCTATGGACATCGCCTCATCCAGCGACAGGCCGCTGGCCAGAGCACTGTAAAAGGCTCGGCTGAATGCCTTGGCACTGACATCGATCACTTCGTACTGCATGGCAACTATCGCTGGGATTTCTCTCGCCGCCAGCGCGCTAGCCACACCATCCCAAGGATACCGCTTCTTTGGGGACTCATCCCCTTCAGGGCGCTTGCCGGAGTAGCACGCTCCCAGGACAACCAACCGCACCCCTTTATCCTGTATAATCGCCGCCAGGTCACTTGCGTGCATCCTTTTTTCCTTTTTTGTCTTACTATCGGTCACCAGCAGTAGTGCGGCCTCTCCATGCGGGCCGACGGCAGAACCCTCCATCTCTGGAATGCCGTGTCCTGCAAAGTGGAAGATGTGAGTACCCCTGGTCAGCTTCTGTTCCAAGTCGTCTGGGGTCGCATCCATAAGCACCGGATCAAGGGTAAAGTGGACACCTTCCACGTTGAAGTCCTTCAGGGCTTCCTTGATCATTTCAAGGTCCTTTTCCAACTGGAGCTTCGGCTGTTTCTTCGGCAAGGCCGATGCAAATGTCATGTGGATGTCAGTCATGTCCTCTGTCGTCTTTTCCCACTTGGGATGCGGGTATGGGAGAGGCTCGTGACGCACCAGAGAGATGCGTGGGTTCAGGGCAAGAAATCCGAGCATGGACCTGGATTCGGATCCGCCCAGGAAGTCGAAGAAAGCATATTCCCAGGGCAACGCTTTGAGGGCATGATCAGCAATAATCAGTCGCAGCCTCACGCCACCCTCGGTTCCGGCTCGGTCGTAAGCTGCTTGAAACCGCTCCCGGATGACTCCCTAAGGCAGCATGCAGTTAGCCAGCTTCTGTCCAAGCGCGACAAGGTTACCGAAAGTAATATCTTTAGCAACCAGCAATTGCAGGGCATCATTTGAGGGTCTCTCTTCGAGCGGGGCCGTGATGGGGACAACCGTCTCTCCCACCTCAGGGGTAGGCAGAAGGGCCACCTGGCAAGCGCTATTTCCATCAGGAGGGCATGTCAGGTAAAGTTTGAAGTCAATGAAAGATCTAGGATTTTTTGTCATACTTTTTTCCTCATGTTGGCTTGACCATTTGTCTCTTTATTCTTCTTCTCACATTGGGTGGGTTCACTTTCGTCATGCTGCGCCAGGCTATACCTTGAAAGGCTCTGTCACACAGCCATCGCGAGATCGCGCCGATGCCCCGATGCAGAATCACCGAAAAGAATGGCACTATAGCCGGTTAGGTCTCCCACTTCACCAAGTTCTTCAACCACGTACCTTCGTGCTTCAAGGAATGCTAATCCTACGTTCTCCCGTTCAAAGAGGCTGCTGTAGAACGTTTTGGTGAAGAGACAGGCCCCAGACTCTGTAACCGGCCAGAAATAGCCCGCGTAGGCAGAAACTCCTGCTGCAATAAAGGCTGCTGCAAGGCCGTTACTGTGATTCTCATTCGACACAAGCCGCTTCCCGCCCGCTGCCCGGCCGGATTCGCAGGCGCTGTTGAAAACCAGGTAAGGTGGTGCTTTCCACTTCAGGTTGAGAACGTCCTCGGCAGACAGTATTCCATCAGCGAAGCGGATAGCGCTCATTTCAGGTGTGGAAGGGTCGAAAGAGCCATGTCCCGAGAAGTGCAGGATGTCGTAATCACCAGCAGCTAGCATCTTAGAAAAAGCAGATCGAGTAGCCTTATCACGCATCAGAACACTCACCTCGATGCTGTGCCCTCCTTGTTCGCCCTCCAGTTCCTTAAGAGCGATAACTTCGCTCTCCCCCGCAGCCAGATCCATTGTTGGATTGGCTACTACAAGTATGCGCACTACGTTGTCCTCTTTCAGCGGATTGCGTCCAGGCCGGGGAATAACACGGGAGGTAACAAGTCGACCGAAGGGTGTTTTCTGCGAGATTGCGTCTCCTTCTGCCCTGATAAGCTCCCAAGGCAGATTAAGGATCGTCTCGTCGACATCAAGGAGAACAGCGGTGGGGATAATGCTTTCCAAGACTTTCTTGCCGTCAGGGCCTATGAAGGTCTCATATAGCTCACTTCCAAACTCACGAACACGCTCTCTTGCTCCTTTGAGCGTGAGTGCAGCATTCTTGCTCCACCAGTACAAATCCTGGGTCATCTCGAGGAAGCGGCTCTCTCTTTTAGAATCTACAACCACGTTTTGCTGCCAGGTTATTCCTGTTCCTTCCTCATGGATGGAAACCAGAAACTGCAGAGACTCGCCCTTTTTTGGCAAATCTCTACGATATCTAGCAATGGAGATGTGCAGAATACGGGGCAGTTTTTCCTTTCCCTTGCCAAACATTCCGAACATCATGCAAACATCTGCTTTTTCTTATTAGCCGTCTTTCCCTCTAATTGGGGGTGCTGATTGTATCCTTCATCATCAAGGAGGAAGAGAATCCTTTTAATCAGCTGTTGGAGCGTAATCTGGTAATTTGCCTCCTGGATAGCCTTTAAGGCGAAGTAAGTCATTGCCCCGTGATACTTTCCATCGATCAGCGCATCGTAGGAGTATTCTTTGTCAGTGCACCCGCTCATTAAGATCTCCTTCATCTTGGATTCAGGGTACTTTGTCTTTCCCTTCGGACTTGCCTTCCATGGATTCTCCAGGACTTTATTACCTCTAAGAGCCGGACTCAGAAATCTCACCCGTCTGTCATCCGGTGTCTTGAGACCGGGAATATTCTCTCCAACAGCCGCTCGTGTAACCGTTCCAGAAAAGCAGGAATCGGATATGATAGTTAGATTGACCCCATCTGCCAGATTGGCAAATATTGTGCGTAATTCGTCATCGGCGATCAGGTTCGTGTCGCAGTCATAGGGACATATAGCCTCATCATATTTCGCCTCATCACCGTCTGTATCTGCAACATACGTGCCGTGTGATGAATTGGTGAAGACAAGGGTGTCTCCAGACTTTGCCTCTTTTACCATGCTTTCAATGTGTTCTAAGACGTTGGCTTTGGTAGCGTCCGCATCAAGCAGCAACTTCACATTCTCTCGAGGGAAGTCATAATGGTCAATGAGCAAATCTGCCCAAGCCTTAGCATCGTTCACGCAGCCATTCAAATCGTTGCCTTCGTAAGGATAATCATTGATCCCTATACAGAGAGCTTTCTTTACCATTTAGTTCACACCCACTATTTTTCAAAGTTATTCATATTAATAGATAGTATACTTCTTTTTAGCTAACTTAAAATACTTTTAAAGGTAATAGTAATACTTTATAGTATATTACTCTTATTAAATAATAATCAATGTTTTTAGATTCGAATATAATAATAAATAATATAATTTTAGTATGATAATTAACAAGTAAAATAAAAAAAGGAAATTTGTCTTGAATTATATAGTCGTAATGGAAAAAATTTGATTAACATGAAAATAAATCAAGGATTTAGGAAATATTGGCGCATTATTAGCATTTTTGAATATAATTAACATTATTAGATTTATAACAGAGGGGTAAGTTTTCCAGAAAACTTCTCGGGTATGTAAGTGAAATAAGGAAACTAACCCGCCTAATTTAATCTTATAAGATGAAAGTTACCCGAGCTATTGGGTTAAGGAATAGGAAAATAGAGTAAGTTTGTTACCGCAAAAATAACGAATTGAGCCTAATTTTTACACTTTGCAAAGAACTTCTCTGACTTTAGTTGTGAGTCGCGGAAATGTAACTATGCCTGCAGAATAATTCCATCAAATGAAAGCTTGGTAGTGATCTCCTTTTCTATAGTTTTACTGGAAGAGAGAAAAGTTCTGAGAGATTGGCATCTGTCAGGATTTTCTCCTTTTTTCCATCTTTGAGGATTTTTCCATCTTTGAGGATTTTTCCATCTTTTATAAGGATCACACGGTTAATTTCGGGAATAATATCTTCAAGGGCGTGTGTAACACAGATAACACTTTTTCCTGAATATGCTATCCTCCTGAAGCTTTCACGAAAGCTACGATGGGCTTTCAGGTAAAGACTAGTTGCGGGCTCATCTAAAATAAGGGCTTCAGGTTCATGGATAAAGCAGTCCTGAAAACGTACTTACTCTTTTCCTTATGCCACTAATTGATACTTCTGTATTTCAATTATGGTTTTATGCCAATTGTTCAGAAAGTCGTTAAGCTTCTTCTTGAGTTTCGGATAATATTTCCCAGGTTCGGGATATACTTCTTGATAAATCCCTATGTAATCATTTCTAAATGTCTTATGTTATAAGGTAATAATATAGCTGTTGGGTGTATGCAAATAAACAACAGTACTGTGATTTTCATATATCTAAAGGTAAGAGTAGTTTTTATTGAGAACCTATCCCAAAGCCCGCTTCTGTTTCTATATCTATAGGAATTTCATACTATTTTCCTGATCTGTAGCTCAATTGATTGTCTAAAAATCGAAATTAAATGAGCAGTTTTTGAGTTTTGGGATAAGCTCACAAAAAAATGAACTGATTTATGATGAAAATAAACTCCTTATAGGAATTCGTTTTCATCAGAACATTTTGTTATTTTTCCCAATTTGATGTTCATTTCTTTCTATTAACTTATTCCTGCATCACATTTTATGACAGTACTTCTGCTGAGAAAGCAGTAATCGGTGCGTTCAAAGAGTTTGCAATGCTTATATACTTGTATTTTGTTACTGTACTACTACCAGCTACATTATTTGACGTCAAGGTAACGGTATATTGTCCTGTTTTAGCGTATGTATGTACTGGGTTTTGCTCAGTTGAAGTGTTGCCATCTCCGAAATTCCATTTCCATGA
>CAYTPV010000014.1:0-7772 GCA_964440115.1 uncultured Oscillospiraceae bacterium
GCGTCTGCGTG
The DNA here is from genome assembly GCA_964440115.1 of uncultured Oscillospiraceae bacterium. Classification (GTDB taxonomy): domain Bacteria; phylum Bacillota; class Clostridia; order Christensenellales; family CAG-138; genus JAEWWD01. Next base: position 12 of record CAYTPV010000014.1, read on the forward strand.
CCTGCCATGGGCGACTGGCCCATTGGCGGCATCGGCGGGCGCATGGGCTGTCCCGGCGTCTGCGGTCCAGTCATGGAGGGTCCAGCCTGAGGCATAGGTGGACGCATCGGCTGACTAGGCGTCTGCGTGCCTGTCATGGGCGACTGGCCCATTGGCGGCATCGGCGGGCGCATGGGCTGACCCGGCATCTGCGGTCCCGTCATAGAAGGTCCGGCTTGCGGCATAGGCGGACGCATGGGTTGACCCGGCGTCTGCGGCATCGGCGGGTTCTCCATGGAATCCTGCGGAATTGTAAATATGAACCCTCTCGGCTCATCGGGTTGATCTTCCCATTGCTCGTCAGTCTCCGACATCCAATCCATAGATTGCCCATCATTGTCTTCTTCCGTATCCGACATATCATCCTGATACATGTCAGATTTGATCCATTGATCCTCTGCGCCGCTCATATCTCGCTGCATTTCTTGCATCGGCATTTCTTGCATCGGCATTTCTTGCATCGGCATTTCCTGCATCGGCATATGCTGCATCGGCATATGCTGTGCCGGCGTTTGCTGCATCGGTGTTTGCTGCATCGGCGTCTGCTGCATCGGTGTTTGCTGCGTCGGCATTTGTTGAGTAGGCATTTGCTGAGTAGGCATTTGCTGCATTTGAGATCCCGGCATCTGCATGCCCGTTTGCGGAGGTAAAACTGTCCCCTGACCGGATAGCATGGGCGACCCTGTTGACGGCATGTTGCGATTGCCCTGCTGGACGTATGGGGAGCGACGTTCAAAAACCGGTATAGCTCTGCCTGCGGATGTAAGTGCTGCTGCCTGTGCCCTCGCCTGCTGTAATTCCGGGGACCCCGGCTGAGCAGCGCACATGCGAAGTCGGAGCATGGCGTTTTCGAACGCTGCTTCCTGCCCCTTCACAGCACCGCAGCATATACAGGACCCGCTGCTGTTCATAGCTGCTACGCCATAGAGTATTTCATCGCTTTCGTGAGGCGTGCGTCCGTCCACAACTGCGCGGATGCCTTTATCCGTGAGTAAAAAGAGCTCCAGATCGTCTCGCGGCTGTCCGCTCCAGCGGACATTGACCTCCGCGTAGTCCCCCATGTATCGAACGCGCGCTATACCGCAATGCGTACCGTTCGCCTGATGCATGGAGATCATTACGACGCCTTGTTCCATAGCCTACCTCCTCTATGCCGGGCCAGTCCCGTCCTGCACCTGCGGCGCCGGCGTATTGCTTTCCTTATATATATGCGGCGCGCTCTCAGGTGACGATATTTTTTAAGAATAGGATGCGAATGCGTAATTGTATTTGCGTGGCGTGTCAATGCGGGGCATGGTATAATGAAGCAGGCCATGAGGCCTGAAAGGAAGAGCTGTTTCATGCCCTGCCGTTTTGCACGGGAGGCGCTGCCCATGGAGGCAACGCCTGTCGATAATCTTTTTTTGCTTGAATATATGCCTTCGGCAGACGGTACGCAGCTGCGCGTATACCTGTATGGGCTTATGATGTGCCGTTACCCCGCATTCAGCGATGCCGCGATCGACGAAGCGCTCAGCCTGTCTTCCGAAGAAGTACTGCAGGCCTTTGCCTATTGGCAGCGGGAAGGCCTTGTGCGTATACTCTGCGCCGAACCGCTCGAAGTAGAATACGTTTCCCCCTCACAGCGAAACGCACAGCCCATACTCACACCCGGCAAATATTATCCGCTCGTGCAGGCGGCGCAGCAGCTGTTCGCCCCGCGCACACTGCGCGCGACGGAGCTTCGTCTTCTGTACGACTGGGTAGAAGTGTACAATTTTGAGGAAAGCGCCGTGCTGGAGCTGATCTCGCATTGCCTGCACGCCAAAGGGCCGCGCGTGAGCATGTCGTATATGGACGCTGTGGCGCGCGCATGGGCTGAAGCCGGCGTTCGCACGGCGGAGGATGCGAAATCGCAGGCCGCCGCGCACGAAGAACTGACAAGCGGCGCCGCGATGATACTCAAGCGATGGAACAAAAGCCGCCGCCCCACCCGGGACGAGCAGGAACTGTTTGAAAAATGGACAAAGGGCTGGGGCTTTACTTTAGAGGCGATGCTCGCCGCGTGTCCAGCCGTTACGAAGGCGGGCGATCCCAGCTTTAAATATCTCGATGGCATACTCGAACGCCTGTACCGCGAAGGGGCAACCTCTGAGGATGTCGTCTCGCGATTGATGCATACGGAAGACGAAAGCGCCGAACTTGCGCGCGAGGCGTTCAAACGCATGGGCATGGGCCGTTCCGCACGCCCGCTTGAGCGCGCGCAGCTTGCGAGTTTTCTGGATGGCGGTATGCCTCTTGAAGTGCTGCTGTTTGCCGCGGAACAATCCGCGGGCAAGGAGCGGCCGTTCGGCTACGCGAAAGCACTGCTCAAAGAGTTTTCAGAAGCCGGCATAACCACAGCCGCCGCCGCGCAGGCGCATATGGAAGCACGCTCTAAGAGTCCGACCGGCGGCAAACGCGCGCAATCCGCTATGGACTACCCGCAGAAACGGTATTCCGAAGAGGAACTCAAGCACATATTCGTCAATCTGGACGAGGAGGCGTAGCATGTCCCTGTCTGAAATACGGGCAGAATACGAGCGCATCCGCGCGCAGGAGCGCGAGGCGCTTTGCAAGCGCGTAGAGGAAGCCGCGGCGCTGCACCCCGATTTTCTTTCCATTGCCATCCGTCGGCGGGAAGCGGCGCTCTCAGTCGGTTCTGCCGTGCAAATGGGGCACAGCGCAGAGCAAGCCGCACAGACCGCACAGGCTGCGCTCCATGCGCTCGACGAAGAAGAGCGCGCTTTGCTTCGCGTTATCGGGCTGCCGGAAGACTACCTGACTCTGCATTTCCAATGCGAACTATGCCGGGACACCGGCTATGTAGGGGATGTAAGACGTACGCCCTGCATTTGCATGCAAAAGCGTATGCTCGCTCATGCGAGGGCTACTTCGCAGGTCGACGAACGGGAGACATTCGAAACATTCGATCAATCCATATACCCTTCAGAAGCGCAGCGAAGGCAAATGATGGCCGCGCGGCGGATCGCCGAACAATTTGCGGATACTTTCCCTCAGACGGGCAAGCACAATCTGCTGCTGCTGGGTCAATCCGGCCTCGGAAAATCATTTTTGCTCAACAGCATATCAGCACGCGCGCTTACGCGAGGGATAGCGCTGCGTAAAGTAACCGCCTACACGCTGCTTGATCACCTGCTTGCAGGTATTCGCCAGAACACAGACGGCGCAGGCCCGTTTTTATCTACGCCGCTGCTGCTTATCGATGATTTGGGTACAGAGCCCATGCTGCAGAATATCACGCTGGAATATTTGTTTTCCATACTCAATGAACGCCGCAACGCAGCGCTGCATACCGTGATTGCCAGCAACCTTTCCGTTGAAAAGCTGCAGGAACGATATGGCGAGCGCGTGTTCTCGCGCCTTGTCAGCGCGGATGATACGCAGTTGCTGCAGTTGACCGGCGAGAACCTGCGCCTTGTGCGCGCCCGCGAGGCTACATGACGATTGAAACAATGAACCGTCCGTTGACGCTTTATGCGCCCGCCAAGCTGAACCTGACTCTGGACGTGCTGTTTCGCAGACCGGACGGATATCATGAACTGGATATGCTCAATATCCGCATCGACCTCTGCGATGAACTGGAATTTACGTTAGCAGAAGACACCGTCGTTACATACGACGGAATGCCCGCGCCTGAAAACGACATCATACAAAAATCCATCCGTTTGTATGCGCAGCGTGCGGGAGTGGAAATAAACGCCCGCGTGCATGTGCGCAAGCGTATTCCGTCCGAGGCGGGTCTGGGCGGCGGCAGCGCCGACGGCGCAGCGGTGCTGATGGCGCTTGAAAACATATTTGGGGCGCTCGGTCACTCCGCATTGGAGGAAGTCGCGCTTCAAGTGGGAGCGGATGTTCCCTATTGTCTGTATGATGTGCCCTGCCGCGCACGCGGCGTGGGAGAGCGGATTGAACCTGTTCCAATGCTAAAGACAGCACTTTGGTTTGTATTGCTCAAGCCCGATGCCGGTATTTCGACCGCCTCACTGTTTTCTGCGCTAAGTTTCCCCGTTTGTCATCCCCGCACGGAAGAAGCGATCCTTGCGCTTTCAGGCGCTGACGCCACGGCGCTTGGGCCACTGCTGATGAACGCGCTGCAAAGCCCGGCACAAATGCTCCTGCCTGAAATCGCCTCACTCACCGAACGACTGAAAACGGCCGGCGCATTGGGCGCATGCATGACCGGTTCCGGGTCGGCGGTATTCGGCTTATTTTCATCCGAAACGGCGGCACGTGAAGCCGCTAATCGCTTTGCAGACATACCGTTTGTACGTGTTTGCCGCAGTCTTTCCGGGGATACTCGCATGATGGTCAAATAGTGGGGGACATTTTGCACATGGGCTGTGCACAAAAGCATGTTGACAAAAAGCGGTTGTTATACCGCTTTTTCTTCATTTGTCATGGATTTGGCGTGTATATTTTGCATACATGCGCTCTATGAGGATTGCATATAAACGGAATGTATAGACAGGGGTTATACCATAGAAGTGCCGCGAAATCTATGTAAAATGTTTTTCGGTTCCGTATGTGGCGTTATGAGAAAACTGTGCATATGCGATTGCGCCAGGTTGTGTATAACGGGGGGATTCTGCGGTAGTTTGGACACTAGCCTGTGCATAACTCTGTGTGTAATGTGGATAGATATGCGTATATGCATATATCGGAGCGCATATACAAGCGACTGCATATACAGTATGGCAGCCTGCAGAATAAGCGAAATTGTGTATGGGTGGGGCAAATGCATAGAAATATATAGGTTTTTTGCGAATACGATAGTATTGGAACGTCGCAGACACAGTTTTCGCTTCATCAAATCATACTTTCCAGTGCGCCGTAAGGGGGATGTAGTTTTGGAAAAACGCAGCAGACCCGCAAAGCTGTTTTTCGACTGGATGGGCATATTGCTGGCCATCAGTCTGCTTACTCTGGCGCTGACCGGCGAATGGTCGCCTTCATCGTGGACGATGGTAAACGCACAGCCGCAGACGCAGGCGTTAACCGACTCCGGCGGCGTGCCGCTTATCGTGATCGACGCCGGACACGGCGGCAAGGATAACGGCGCAAGCAGCGCGAACGGCGTCCCTGAATCAGGAATTAACCTTGCTGTTGCCAAACTGGTGGAAAGCGGCCTGCGTGAAGCGGGGTTTGCCGTAAAGATGACACGCAGCGGCCCCGAAGCTTTAGCCGACAGCAAGCGCGAGGATATGCAGGCCCGCCGCGATATCATGCGCGCGGAAGGCGTGCAGGCGGTTGTTAGCATTCACATGAACAAATTCAGCGACAGCTCCATTCGCGGGCCAATGGCTTTCTATATGAAGGGATCGCAGGCCGGTGAGGTGCTCGCAACATCCGTCATCACCGCTGTCTGTACGAAAATCGACCATCCCAGGCGCCCTGCCAACCCGGGAGACTATTTTGTGCTGCGTGAAAGCACAGCGCCCGCGGTTATTATAGAATGCGGCTTCCTTTCCAACCCCACCGACGAAGCGCTGCTGCAGGACCCCCTTCACCAGCGCAAGCTCGCGGAGGGGATTGTGGCGGGAATTGCGGCTTATTTTGCAGCGGGAACCCTGACGCCTTCCCCTTCCCCTGCCGCATCCGCCGCACCTTCTGCAACACCGGCGGCAGCAAACAGCGGTGACGCGAGCCAATGACCAGCCTTTTCAATACTTTGCTCATTGCCTGATGCCGCCACTTTGCCGTATAATATTCTTAACTATGCGCGGCGAACGCCGCGCATGTACGAATGCGTACCGGAGGCACTTGCCATTCTATGAAAATCATGATCGTGGGCGCGGGCGGCATCGGCGGATATCTTGCAGCCCTTCTTTGCCGCAAATGCGACGCTATTACACTTATCGCGCGGGGCAAACAGCTGGATACCATACGGGAGCATGGGCTTACGCTCATTACCGATGAAGAACGTTTTACCGTTCATCCTGCGCGGTGTACGGACAAGCCCGCCGAGGCGGGCATACAGGATGTCATACTGCTGTGCACCAAAGGATATGGGCTTGTTGCTGCCGTCGATCAGGTTGCGCCCTGCGTCGGGCCGGATACGCTGCTCATTCCCTTCCTCAACGGCATTAATACATATGCGCGTATCGCGCAGCGGCTTAACCGGGGATTGGCTCTCGATGGATGCATTTATGTATTCAGCCGCATCGTTGAACCCGGCGTCATACTCAAAACCGGCTCGCTCAACCGCCTGTGCATGGGCATCCCCGGCAGATCAGCAAACGAACAGCCCGCTGCGCTGTATGCGCTCCGGGATCTCATGCTCCAAAGCGGCCTGAACGCAGAGATACCTGAGGATATCACGCGCGAGATGTGGCTGAAGTGGTCGTTCAACAGCACGAACGGACAAGCCTGCGCATACTTCAACGTACCTGTCGGCAAAGTGCGTGAAACCCCGCATATGTATGAATTTCTTGTAGGGCTCATGGACGAAATACTCATGATCGCCAAGGCTGAAGGCGTTAAACTGCCTGCGGATATTCGCGAGAAGCATCTGGCCGCTGTAAACGCCATGCCATATGACAGCACGCCTTCCATCATGCGGGATCTCAACGAACCGGGCAAGCCCACAGAGATCGATCTATTGGCGGGCGAACTGTGCCGCCTTGCAGATAAACACGGACTGGATGTGCCATACAACCGCAAAGTGCTCGAGCGCTTTAGAGACCGCGTATGAGCATCTGCGATGAAATTCGCGCCCTGATACCCGATCTGCCCGCCTGCGACGCCGCTCGCATGGCGCCGCTGACGCTCGCGTATATCGGAGATACGGTATACGACCTGTACGTGCGCACGCTGCTGCTGCATAAGTGCGACGCGACTGTACACCGCCTGCATCTGCAGGCTGCCGCGCTGGTACGCGCAAGCGCGCAGGCGCAGGCGAGCGCGCGCGTGCTCCCTATGCTCACCGAAGAGGAAGCCGCGGTTTTCCGGCGCGGCCGAAACACGCATATGGGTTCCATACCGCGTAATGCTTCCATAGCGGATTACCGCGCGGCAACGGGTCTGGAAGCGGTGCTGGGATATCTTTTTCTAAAGGGTGATGACGCGCGGGTAAGAGAATTGATGGCGGCTGCGCTGCCGCAGGGCTAATCAGCAGTATTTCTAAATCAGCAACAACGGAAGGAGCGTTTTTATGATACGATACCAAAAAGATATGACCTCCGATATACAACGCAATTTACGCGGAGGCGACGGGGATACTAGTATTACTTCGTTGTTTGCGGAACATGTTCCCCATATCCGCTTACTCGCCGTCATCACGCTGGAGCCGGGCTGCTCCATAGGCCCGCATCTGCATGAGAATGAATCGGAAGCGTTTTACATTCTTGAAGGCGAACCGACAGTACTCAGCGACGGCGAATACGTTACCCTGCACCCAGGCGACGCGCATCTGTGCCGCAACGGCGAACAGCATTCGCTAGTCAACCGCAGCGACAAACCCGTACGCGTTCTTGCCATCATTCCGACGATGGCTGAATAGAAAGGAAACACGATGGCATTCTCCAATGGCCGCGGCAACAAACCGTCCGGCGGCAAACCCTATAGCGGCGGCAGCCGCAGCGATAAACCGTACGGCAAAAAGCCTTACGGTGATAACAAACCCTATGGCGACAGGCCGTCCGGCGACAAGCCCTACGGCGATAGAAAGCCTTACGGAAATAA
>CAYTPV010000015.1:0-3763 GCA_964440115.1 uncultured Oscillospiraceae bacterium
TGGAGAGGACACAGCGATAGTGGTGAGATCTATGATCCCTCTTGGCCCGGTGTCAACCCTGAAACCGAAGGCTACTACTCGCCATTCCTTGCAGTGTTGAAGATAACAAGCTAAGCATACTAAATATAATTTTTTTATAATTCCTACAAAGGTATGTGAATTTTCACATACTCTTTCTTCCCTTTTTATCGTGATCATTCAATTAATTTATGAATATTTAATATTATTCTCTTAAGATTTCATAATTATTCTCTTCCTTTAGTTATCTCATATAATCCATTAACTCCTTATGAATCTGTATTATTAATTTGATTTCAGCAAAACGTTCTGTTTTCGCAGTAAAATGCTATTAGAGTATATGGTTTATTATTATTGATTAATAAATTTTTATAAAAATATGACTTATCGCATAAATAAATAAAATTATTTATCTTTTGAAAACATTTAAAAATAGTAATATAGATGAAATATTCTTAACTAATTGAAAAATTGTATTAAAACCACTCTCTAACTTGAAAGAAATTAAAGAGAAATAATTCAGGGAGACTCCGTTAAAGATAATCCTATCAGGAGCAGATAGACATTTGATGTTACTATATAAAAAATTATTAGCAAATATTTTTTCTCAAATATATTATTGACCCTACTTTTGCTTGCGACAGCTTGAATCCTGTTGCACATCTGATAGGAACTGCTCGTACACAGAACTCCGGAATTCTTTCTCTGACTGAAGATATAGGAGGAAGATCCACGAACAGAAAACTGATACTGATATTTTTAATTTTGACTCTGGGTAGCGGAGTCTGCCTAGCTGATATAACTGTAGCCAGAGCAGGTGGACTTGCAGACACACCATGGCCTAAATTCCAGAGAGATCTCAACAATACTGGACAATCACCATATAACGGACCACAGACTAACAACACAATCTGGACGTACACGACCGGAGGCCCATTATATAGTGCACCCGCAATCGGGTCAGATGGAACTATCTATATCGGAAACTACGGTGATAATAAAGTGTATGCGTTAAATACTGACGGAACCCTCAAATGGACATATACCACCGGAGGATATATCATGTATGGTTCCCCAGCAATTGGATCCGATGGAACCATCTACATTTCAAATTACGGTGACAAGAAAGTATATGCATTAAATGCTGATGGGACACTTAAATGGGCGTATACCACCGGAGGTTCGATTAGGAGTTCCCCAGCAATCGGATCAGACGGAACTATCTATATCGGAAATTACGGTGATAAAAAAATATACGCTTTAAATGCTAACGGAACCCTCAAATGGACATACACAACCGGAGGCTCTTTATGGAGTTCTCCGGCAATCGGGTCAGATGGAACTATCTATATCGGAAATTACGGTGATAATAAAGTATATGCGTTAAACGCTGACGGGACCCTCAAATGGACGTACACGGCCGGAGGAAAGATACGCAGTTCCCCGGCAATCGGGTCAGATGGAACTATCTATATCGGAAATTTCGGTGACAAGAAAGTATATGCGTTAAATGCTGATGGGACTCTCAAATGGACATACTCTACAGGAGGAAAGATAATTAGTTCACCGGCTATTGGGTCCGAAGGAGACATCTATATCGGAAATTTAGAAGAGAAGAAACTATATGCGTTAAACGCTGACGGAACCCTTAAATGGACATACGGCACCGGAGGAATGATATATGGTCCTCCCGCAATCGGATCCAATGGAATTATCTATGTCGGAAATTGGGATGGTTATAATGTATATGCGTTAAACGCTGATGGAACTCTTAAATGGACATACACGACTGGAGGCGAGATCTATGAGTCACCTGTAATCGGGTCAGATGGAACCCTCTACATAGGAAGCGGCGATAAAAAAATATATGCTTTTCATGATGTTACTATTCCTGTTGCCAATTTCACGGCTTCTCCCACATCGGGTGAAGCTTCCCTAACAGTACAATTCACGGATGCGTCAATAAACTATCCGACCAGTTGGACCTGGGACTTCAACAATGATGGCACAGTGGACAGCACCGAACAGAACCTCTTGTACACATATTTCACGCCTGGCACCTACACCGTGAACCTCACTGTTACGAATTCTGCCGGCAGCGATAGTGAAATATTGACTGATTATATCACTGTTAAAACTCCAGCAGTTCCGACCGCAGGGTTCCGCGCAAATGTCACTTCGGGAAATATTCCTCTCGCAGTTTCCTTCACCGATGAATCTAGCGGAAATGTCACTTCTTGGGCCTGGGACTTCGACAATGATGGCATTGTGGACAGCACCGAACGGAATCCCTCGTATACATATTTCACACCTGGTACCTACACTGTAAACCTGATTGCAACTAACTGGGCCGGCTCAGATGATGAAACTAAGACGAATTATATCAATGTGGTCCTGCCTCCGGTTCCAGAGGCTGATTTCAGTACAAATACAACGTCTGGCGGTGCCCCGCTCACCGTTGCATTCACTGATACGTCTACAAACTCACCGATCCACTGGGAATGGGACTTCAATAACGATGGCACGATAGACGCTACAACAAAGAATCCTATCTACTCATATGAACGGGCTGGCCCTTACACCGTTAACCTCACGGTATCCAATGCTGCCGGGTCAGATTCTGAAGTGAAAACTGATTTCATTACGGTGACCGGTAAAGTGGATCTCACAACCACTGTGTCCTTTGAAACTATTCACCCTCTCTATAATAATACTCTGCATGTGAATGTACTCAACTCTGGTGTAGCTAACGCCGGAGCTTTCAATGTCACGTTGCTGTTAGGCGACATCAGTACAACTGTGCCAATCCCCGAGCTTGCCTCGGGTAACAACACGTCCTTCACAGTAACAGATATAAAACGGAAAGTTGGAGACAATGTGAGGGTTACGGCAACTGTCGATCCCGAAAATGCTGTTGCCGAGGCAAATGAGACCAATAATGAATATACTATAAATACGACCATCACTGCGAGTGGAGATCGCTTTCAGGGAGGTCGTTTTTCTGTAGGCAATGACCTGGTAAATAATACTGTTTATGAGGAAGGAAACATTGGAGTTGCGGTCACAATATCCGGCAGCTATGAATCAAAATACAATGTACCCGGTGTAACCCTGTCTCGGAACTTTACTACTGAAGACTTGAAAATACCGTCTGGGGCGACCATCAAATCGGCAAGAATTTATCAGGGATGGAGTTGGTACGGTGATCCTGGATTCCAGATGGAGTTCAACGGTCGTGAGAGCCAGAAACCCAATACTAAATATAGTGATTCCATCAATGGCCAGGACGTCTTTGATGTAACTTCATACTTCAATGCAACTGGAAATAACACTGCAGTCATTACCTCAACGAATAGTCTGCCCAGTAAAAATTATGCCAGCTATGGTACGGTTCTTATTGTGGTCTACAAGGCTGAAAGCGAACCCAACCGTCAGATTTGGATAAATGAGGGAAGTGATTGTCTCCTTTATGGAACAAAGGATCCTTATGTCAGCTATACTATGATTGACAATGTATCCAAAACAGGTCTTCTATCTGCTGATCTCATTACGATTCTCCAGTCCTGCGATGCTGGAAGCGATGGGACAATTGTAACCTTAAACGGTCAGACATTTAATTATAAAGGAATTGGTGGAACAGATCCAAGCTTCATGTACTTTGATGTCACTGATGCCCTGAAAAATGGAGACAATGAGCTGGGAGTCAATGGTAGCGATACCTACACCAATTATGCAGCTTCTATTC
>CAYTPV010000016.1:0-3562 GCA_964440115.1 uncultured Oscillospiraceae bacterium
ATGTTACCTGCCAAAAGCAGGCTGGACGCTCTTGCAGGCAGGACAGTGGATATTTTTCGTTACGGGAATATTTAGAACCTTGGAGAACGCCAAGTCGTAAATGGTTCTCTCTCCAATTGCTGGATCTCCCAATTGCGTCAGGTTCAGGATAGCAGCCGCTGCCATAGCAGTTCCAACCAGGCCAGTAGTCACTCCTATAACAGGCGTGATATCGAGCTCGGGAAAGTTTTCGTCCAGTGCACATGCCAAACATGCACTTTTGCCAGGAATCACAGTAAATATTTCGCCGCTGAAGTCTTGTGCAAAACCGTGGGCTGCAGGAATTCCAAGTTTCATGCAAACTCGGTTGACCCTCAGGCGGTCAGCATTCCGATCGAAGCAGTCTAGAACGAACTGACAACCCTTCAGCAGGGTAAGCATATCACTTTCTGTCAAGTTTTTGGCCACAATCATAACCTTCAAGTCGGGATTCAGAGACAGTAGGCGTTTACCAGCTGCTTCTGCCTTGAGACGGCCCACGTCTCTTGTGCAGAAGAGTATCTGGCGGTTAAGGTTGCTGATCTCCACAACATCTCGGTCGACCAAAATCAAGCTCCCTACGCCCGCAGCCGCTAGGTAGAGGGCAGCAGGGCCGCCCACACCACCGAGGCCCAGAACAGCCACCCGGCTTTCTGAAATACTACGCTGCCCCTCGTCCCCGAAACCTGGAATTGAGATCTGCCGGGACCATCTATCTTGGCTCATGCAGCCCCTCCCATCACACCAAAGGAGACCGTGTCTCCTTCTTTAAGGGTAGTCTCCAATCCTCGGGGAAACTTTTGGATATTGTTCAGATCCAGGAAATTAAGGCAGATATTTGCATACTCCTTATCGCTATAAAGAGGCCGAATGAAGCAGAGTTGTGAGAATTTGTAGCCGTATCTCCTAGACAGGATCTCTATTAGATCCTTAACCTTTTGTCCTTCGTTTACTTCGAAGGTCTCATATAGCTTCCTGGTCACTGTAGAGAAAAAGCCATAGTATCGAGCGGTCACCTTCATTTTTCCTGCCTCATGAGTTAATGTTGCCTCTAAGTGTTTTACAACTGTTCCGCTATCTGCACTTTTTTCTGGTATTGTTCCCGGCAAGGCTCCAAGTCTTTGGCAACGTCCTCCAGACCATATGCCATCAAGATTTCGGTGAGAGGGAAACCTGTTTTTCTATCCCAACCACGTACATCATAATAGCGAGGAATCAGATCCGCCTCCGGGAAAACCATACCTTTATTCGGACCTTCAGGCATGGGTTCCTGGGTGAACCTCTTTGGACATCTGTCTTCCATACATCCTACGAGGAGGCGGTTCCAGTAGGCCCTCTCCAGATGTACTATCCTTCCGCCAATCCTGAGCAGGTCATCTGCAGAGATGTCCATACCCGTAGCAGCGGATAGTAGCCGTACCATATCTTCGGGCTGCACGGCAAAAGACCAGCTGTGGTTGAAGCTGCACTGCGTAAGGCTATCACCTATTGCCTTGAGATCCTCGGCGTATTTCTCCATTTCCGGCTTTTTCATTGGCGACAAACGGTCCTCCGCTTCCTTGGTTCCCAGGATCTTCTCTACCAGGCCGGGATAAAAGGCGCCAGTCAGCTCCAAGCAGGGCAGGCCCTGGAGATGGTCACCGCCCCTGCGACCAGTGGCAAACCCTATTCCAAAGGCAAACCCAAGCCCACGAGGATCGTCCTGGGACATGTCGTGGCCCTTTATAGAGATAGAAAAATCTTCACCCCTGCTCATAAGCTCTGCTGCTCGACAGGACCCCTCAGCTAGAATGTTACCAAAGCCCTCTCGGAACGCGATCATTCTGATGAGTCGGTCGATTAAAGTCTGATCTCCCCAATCAAGGATAAGGCCGTTTGTGTCTTCTTGGGTCAACAAGCCTTTTTCCCAGCATTCCATGGCCCAGGCGATAGCTCCCCCACAGGAACACGAATCCATGCCCAACTCATTGACAAGCTTATTATTATACACAACCTTGTCCATGTCAAGGAGACCGATACGCGGTCCTATGGCTGTTAAAGTCTCGTACTCCGGTCCTCCGGTGATTTCGCCTGCATACTTGCCTTCCTTTATTTTGCTGAACCTGCCGCATGATATAGAGCAGGCAAAGCAGCCTTCCCGGTGAGAAAGGAAATTGTCCCTATGATTCTCACCACTGAGCTTATGGGCATCTGGATGGAAGCCTTTCTGAAAGTTGTGCCAGCAGAACCAGCCTTGCTCATAGTTAGCAGGCATTGTTAGAAGCCAGGTGCCCTGATCGTAGAGCATCTGAACCATCAAATCTCGCTTCAGTCTTTCGCGGATGTCAGCACAGACCTGGTAAAACTCTTCTGGGCGGGAAAATGTCACAGGTCTGGTACCTCGAACGGCTATGGCCTTCAAATATTTGGAGCCCATTACTGCGCCAATCCCTGTTCTTGCAGCCGCTCTATACACGTCATTCAGGATGCAAGCATATCTGACCAGATTTTCTCCAGCCGGACCAATCAAAGCAATGTGGGTATCCTTTGATCCCAGCTCTTCTTTTATAATCGTATCCGCCTCCGGGACTGTCTTGCCCCAAAGGTGCCCAGCGTCCCTAATTTCCACATGCTCGTCATCTATCCAAAGGTAAACAGGTTTGGTTGCTTTTCCTTCTACTACCAGCTGGTCATAGCCTGCAAACTTTAGCTCCGGACCCCAATGGCCGCCCATATTCGAGTCCCCAAAGCCACCACCTAATGGTGATTTGGCGGTTACCGTAGTCCGACCGCTCGAAGGTGCGAATGTTCCAGTCAGTGGTCCAACGCCGAAGATCAGCTTGTTCTCCGGGCTGAGAGGGTCTACGTCTGGTCCCACTTCACGGTATAGAAGTTCAGAGTTGAAACCGCGACCTCCAAGCCATTTTTCTCTATAAGATTTCTCGATCTCCTCAACCTTAACTATACATGTGCTCAGGTCTACTCGCAGTCTTCTGCCCGTCCAACCATCGACCATCTTTACATCTCCTGGGCTGTTAGAATTACTTTATCTGCCATTTCACGACGCTTTTCCATGAGGAATTCATCCACACTCCGGAAAGTAAGGGCTCCGGATGGGCAGAATCTGGCACACTGAGGATCTCCGCCACATAGATCGCATTTGAAAGCCACTTTTTTCACTGGATGGAAGCCCATAGCAGGACAGGCCATTAAACAGGAACGGCATCCAGTGCAAAGTGATTCCTCCACAAAAACTGCTCCACTGCTCTCGTTCAATCTGATAGCCTCCTGCTTACAGGCCGCCAAACACTGGGGTTTATTGCACTGAGAGCACACTGAGGGAAAGTTTTTTCCCATAGTTTCATATTTTACTATCCTCATGCGTGATAGCACTGGACTGCACTCGCCCTCGTGGTATAATGAACAAGCCATCTCACAGCTCCTGCAGCCTGTACACCGTGAAGGATCTATCAGCAAAGACTTTGAACTCGTAATAATCACCATGTTTGTTCAATAATGTTTTATTTTGCACTATTTGCATTTTATATAACACTTTTCATTATCC
>CAYTPV010000017.1:0-1891 GCA_964440115.1 uncultured Oscillospiraceae bacterium
CAGATATAGTTCTCCGGCGCTTCGGTGATGTAAAATTACTTCAATATACTGCTTTTTTGGTCAAAACTATCAGGAGAATTGAGTATGACCAGTAAATTCAAGAAAGAAGCGCAACAGCTTGTACAGATATGCCGTGAGAGTATTGATTATTTCGTAAGGTTTGGAACCCCATTTGAAAAAGCAATAGCTCAAGTTTTTCTCGAAGCTGCGGAGGTAAAATAATGGGAAGGAGAAGAGTCTCAGAAGTAGTTAAAAAGCAAAATTTTGCCTTCACTCTTGATCCTCGCATTATTCATGAGATAGACAAGAGGATAGATCCAAAGATCGGGAATAGTCGAAGCAGCATTGTAAATGACGTGCTCCAGAATGCATTTCTATCCAAACAAAAGATGGCGGTGGAATGATTATGCACACATTTACCACCATCGAGATAATCCCGAAAAACATAATTCATTCATATGAATGGTCGAATGAACTTCAGGCAATAAAGGAGCCCGAAAAGAAGTAAAAAGTCGGTTTCAGGAGAACTGGAATACCCGAAAAACCGACAAATAATCCCTAAAATAAAAAGGCGTACAAGATATATAGTTTTTTGGGTGCCGTTAGGTCTCCTGTCACTGATTTTGTCTCATGAGGAGATGAAATCATGGTCGAGGAATTTGATATTAATTCACTTATCAAGCTACTTAAGGATATGACACCGGAACAGCAAGCTAGGTTCTTCATAGATTCAATGAAGAACAAACAAGAGCAGGCGTTGTCTGGTAACGCATTAAAAATGTATGATAGAATCAGTAAGGTTCAGGTTATAGAAGGGATTGTCTCTACTGACCCTAAAATCTGGAAAATTTATATTGATAATAAGATACTGACAATCCCTGTAGATAAATTGGAAAATCAACCGACTTTTAGAGCTCAATATCTTCGGGAGTTTAATGTTCCTGCACCATTAATAACACCTAATGATTGGCTCAATGTCCTTACTGCCTTATACAGTACTAAAATGCAATTAGTAGCTAATCCCGAAGAATCTGAAGAAGTTAGGATAGCTCGCGAGGTACTTGAAAGGATTCGTAAACTTGCGATCTCTGAGGATGCAGGTGCATTTACTTCAGGGCGTCAAATATATTTCCATAACGGTCGGTACTATCTAAGATCTACAACAATTGAGGCTATGATAAACGATTCGAATTATAAAATCGTAATGAGCAAGCTATCAGGAACAATGACCGAGCTCGGGATGAAAAAGCCTGGGACTACAAAAACAGGTCCAGAAAGGCAAAGGTGCTGGGAATTTGTGCCTGAAGTATTGAAGAAAGACAAATCCGAAGAGGTAGAGGACACCCAAAAGGGAGAGGACACCCGGGAGGGTGTCCAATGACACCCCTACTTATTCCCGGCTCGAGGATAAATATATCCCGTTTCGATAGTAGCATAGGTCACCACGGACACCCATATATATGTGAAATTCTTACAGAGAGCCATTTTTTTGGTGTCCTGGTGTCCTATATATTATGTAAATCCTGGTTTTTGAGGACACATAGGACACAGCCCATCGACTGGCGTTTAAGAAGTGAGCTCAAAACACCATTGAAAAAGCGTCCCTATCGTTTAGGAAGTAAATTTTTCAGTGCTATATCCTGTTTGGTGATAGCATGAACACAAGAATCAAGGTTTGGGGTAGTCCAGGGTGCGGAAAGACGACCAAGCTCATGGACAATATCCACGGGTATCAAAGTTTGCTGGCGAAAGGATACAGGCCAAGCGACATAACAGTATTAACATATCGAAGATCATCAGCGCATGATCTTATCGACAAAGTAAAAAAGTACGTTAACGCTGACGAAAAGGAACTGAGAAGACATGTTGGCACGATGCACGCAATTTGTTT
>CAYTPV010000017.1:1991-3292 GCA_964440115.1 uncultured Oscillospiraceae bacterium
CCTCATGATATAGAGGCAGTTAATGACGAACCTGAATGCACTGGCGATATGTTTGAGCTTTACACCTGGTGTCTTAATACTTGCACGCCTCCTGAAAAGTGGTATCAATATCCCAGAGCAGACGCTATAGAACTACCTCCAGATAAAATTCCAGATTTCTTCAAAAACTATGATGCCTACAAAAGAAGAATTGGAAAAGTGGATTTTTCGGACATGCTACAGAGAGTGATAGACGAGAATATAGCGATTGATACTCCTGTCCTGATGGTTGATGAATTTCAGGATTTAACAGCTCAAATGTACAGGATATTCCTGCTATGGTATCCTTTGTGTGATTTTGTAATGATAGCCGGAGATCCACTTCAGTCAATCTACGGTTACATGGGTGGCAGTCCTGAGTATTATCATCAGTGGCATGCAGATCAGATTATCCTCGGTGAGACACATAGGCTTCCAGAGAACATTAAAAATTATTGTCAGGCTATTTTAAAAGCAGATGGGATGAAGCCACCAGATATTATGGCAAAAGGTGGCTATGGTAAAACGGTTGTGTCGATAGAGTACGATGATGAATATCCTGTGTATCCTACAGAGCTTCACTTAATCAGATGTAATTACCAAGCTCCTGCAGTTGCTTTACGCCTGGCTCAGTCCGGTAAAGTGTTTGGTGGGCCTTCAAATATCGGTTGGAGTCAGAGTGAGTTAAATTTAGCCAATGCGATAATTTCTATCAGGAATAAAAATCCATTAACTAAAGAGCAATTGATAGCGGTAATCAGGCATTTTCCTGTAAAGGTGCTTGGCATAACTGGGAATGGAAAGACTGAGAAGAGTATAAAAGATGCCTACATTAAAGAGAACCTTGGTAAGGACATCGTTTTTCACCCTCAATTGCAAGATGGATCTGGAATTCTAAGGCAAGAGGTTCTTGAAATTCTCCAGTCTCCAGATCCAACAAAAGGGATGATCCGAAATGGTAAGCTTTTTTTAGCTAAAATAGCCGGGGTTATTGACAGAAAAGAGCCAATATCGTCTCAGGAGCTTAAGGATAGAAGGATTATGACAATTCATGCGTCAAAAGGGCTTGAAGCAGATGCAGTATTTCTGCATACGGTTATAACCCCTGCTATTCGAAGGGAAATCATTGGATCTAGCGAAGGGTCTCAGGCCGAGGCTCGTGTATGGTACGTAGGGTGCAGCAGAGCTAGAGAGGTATTATACATTGTAAACGATGTTGGCAAGAACTATGATTTGCCGAACATAGCTGATGTTCCTGTAAAAGACAATTTCATAGCTGGTTC